>CAVRED010000012.1:0-215448 GCA_963719975.1 uncultured Alphaproteobacteria bacterium | reverse complement strand
CCGGGGCTGACAAGCTGCATCCCTGGCTTAGCGCTGCCACGCTTGATAGGTTTGGCGCCAGCGACCTTCATTGTCCCGGGCCGATCATGGGCACTCCCCTTAATCAGCGCGCCAACAACATCTTCCTCAGCCACTCCAGCCAGGACAAACTGCCTTTTGTCGATGGTCTCTACCAGTGGCTGACCAAGCAGGCCGGGCTCAAGGTTTGGTACGACGAGAACCTTGGCTCGGGTCCGGTCTCGCGCAATCTCGCGCTGGCCGTCGACAGTCGCCAGGCGGCCGTCGTCGTTCTGTCTGAAGACGCCGTTAAGTCCTATTGGGTCGACACGGAGTGCAGCACGCTCCAAGAGGAGGCCGCGCGCTACAGCGGTGACTTTCGGATCGCTACGATGCGCCTTGGGGACGTGGACGCGCCCGGGTTGCTGAAGTCATTCAAGCACATCGAAGTCACCAACGGCGCCCTGTCGGCACGCGCGGCCGCGCTCCTCATGGACTCCCTGTTCGGCGGCCAGGACAGCGCGACGGGCAGGTCGGTTTACCTGAGCAGGGGGTGGCGAGCGAACGAGCGGCCGGCGGCGGAGCGCATCTGCCACGCTCTTCGCATGGGCGGGTTGCGGCTGGTGTGCGATTGGACCGACCAGCCCACCTATGACGTCGATCGGGTCGCCGACATCATGGCCGGCACGGGCGGGCTCGTTGCGATCATGCCCCATCGTGGGAACGGCGAGACGTCGAAGTACATCATCCGTGAAATCACATGGCTCGCGAGGCTGGGTACCCCACCCTGATCTTCGCCCATCGCGAGGTCGTGCTGCGGCCGGAGTGGTCGCTGTCCAGTAGCCCGCTTCTCTTCGACGACAGCATCGAGCGGGAGACCTCCGACGCCGTCGCCGATCAGTTTGGAAATCAGATCGACGAGTTTAGCCAGGATTGGCGCAGGCCGGCGCGCGGCGAGCACATCTTCCTCGGCCACTCCCTGCAAGAGTCGATCGAAGACGATTTCCTGACGGCTCAAGGGATGCTGGCGCGCATCACGGGTCTGCCGGTGGAAGTCGGCGGCCTGGTCGCCGGCGAAGAGGTGCAGGGCGATATCGTCAAGCTGATCCGAGACGCGAGCCTGTGCGTGATCGACATCACGAACATGACCCACGAGAACCTGCCGCCCAAGATAGACTTCGCGCTGAACTCCTGCATCGAGGCGGGCATCGCGCTGGAAGCGACAAAACGCTCTATCTGACCTGCCGCGAGCTGTGGCGGTCACCGCCGTTCATGTTCCGCAACAAGCAGGCGTGGTTTACCGGATAGCCTGGAGCTGATCGGCAACCTGCGTCAGATCGCAGCGAAACACCGCCGGATGGTGCTTTAGCCGAGCTTGCTCGCAAGCACAGGGAGCCAGACATGGAGATCAATGGCGTTGCTCATATTTTTATCTGCGCGGGGGACTTTGCGGCGGCGCGGGGGTTTTATTCGCAGCTGTTGCCGTTCCTGGGGCTGACCTGCGTCGCCGACGGGCCCGGCGTCTACTACTGCGTCGGCGGGCGGACCGGGTTCGGGATCGAGGCGGCGACGCCCGAGCATCGCGGCAAGCGTTTCGAGCAGGGGAGCGTCGGACTGCACCACGTCTGCTTCCGCGCTCGCTCCAGAGAGGACGTCGAGGAGGCGCACGCCTTCCTGGTCAAAATCGGAGCGAAGATGGTGCACGGGCCGCAGGAAGATCGCTTCGCGCCCGGCTACTACTCGATCCTGTTCGAGGACCCGGACGGGACCCGGCTCGAGATCAACCACGTCCCCGGCCAGGGCCTTTTGGCGCGGCCCGGGATGCAGGTGGGCCAGGCGCTCGGAACCGACGTCTAACCCCGAACGCCCCTCGCCTGCGTAGGGAGGGTTGAGGCCGTTCGCCGAACTCGACTTGGTCGCGGGGCGGTGGGACGGTCTCGACCGACAAACGTGGGAAGAGAGTCATGCCGAGGAAGATGCTGCTGGTCGCCGCGCTGATGGCCAGCGCCGCCGTTGCGCGGGCGCAGGACGCGCCAGGGCTGTCGGTGACCATCTACAACAACGACCTGGCGCTGGTGCAGGACGCGCGGACGCTGGACATCGCCGAGGGCCGCCAGCGGCTGGAGTTCAAGGACGTCTCGGCCGCCATCCGGCCCGAGACCGTGGCGCTGGCCGCCGACGGCGTCTCGATCGTCGAGCAGAACTTCGACTACGACCTGCTCACCCCGCAGAAGATGATGGAGAAGGCGGTCGGCCAGGAGGTGCAGATCGTCCGCACCAACCCCGGCAACGGCCAGCAGGTCACCGAGACGGCGACGGTGCTTTCGGCCAACGAGGGCGTCGTCTTGAAGATCGGCGACCGCATCGAGGTGTTGCGCGACGACGGCGAGCCCACCCGCGTCATCTTCGCCAAGGTGCCGGACAACCTGCGCGCCCAGCCGACGCTCTCGGTCACCGTCAACTCCGACCACGGCGGCGCGCGGACGGCCACGCTGAGCTACCTGACCACCGGGCTGGGCTGGAAAGCGGACTACGTGGCGCTGTTCGACGAGAAGGCGTCCAAGCTCGACCTGCAGGGCTGGATCACGCTGACCAACACCTCGGGCACGAGCTTCAACGACGCCAAGACCCAGCTGGTCGCCGGCGACGTGCAGCTGGCCGACAGCGGCAGCGACAACACCCCGGCCGAGAACGTCCGCCAGGCCGGAACCGAGACCAACACCGGTCCCGGCCAGGCTCTGGGTGACTTCTACCTCTACAGCCTGCCCGAGCGGACCACGATCGCCGAGAACCAGACCAAGCAGGTGGGGTTCCTCAGCGCCAACGGGGTCAGCGCGCACAAGGTCTACCAGTTCAACCTCGACGGCTTCGCCAGCGCCGACAATCCGGCCAGCGCCAACGTGGTCGTCGACTTCGCCAACTCGACGGCGGGCGGTCTGGGCGCCGGCCTGCCCGCCGGGTCGATCCGCGTCTACGAGCGGGACGCGGCCGGCGCGCCCAAGTTCATCGGCGAGAACAGCATCGGCCACACGCCGCAGGGCTCGGAGCTGGCGGTGAAGATCGGCGACGCCTTCGACGTAACCGTCCAGCCGACGCTGGTCTCCGACACCAAGGTGAACCCGAGGCGCGACCGCTATGTGATGACCTACCTGGTGCGCAACGCCCAGCCCAACGCGGTGACGGTCGAGATCCGCCAGGCCGGGCTCTATGGGACGAACACCAAGGTGATCAGGGAGAGCATCGCCAGCCGCCGGATCGACGCCTACACCCTCGGCTGGTCGGTTCCCGTGGCGGCGAACGGCCAGACCACCGTGACCGCCGAGGTCGAGACCGGCTGGTAGCCTCGCGTCTGCGCGCCCCCGCCATCATCCTTGCGCTTCTCGCGCTCGCGGCCGCGCCGGCGGCGCGCGCGGCCGACGTGATCTCGCCGGCGGCCGAGGCCGTGGCCGTCACCATCTACCGCGCCGGGCCGGTGGACACCGGCGCCCTGCGCAGCGGCGCCGACACCGGCGGCCTTGCCCTGATCAACGAGACGCGCACGGTCGACCTGCCGGCCGGGCGCACGCGCATCCGCTTCGAGGGCGTCGCCGACGGCGTCATCCCGGAGAGCGCCGCGATCGAGGGGCTGGCGGCCGTCGAGCGCAACTTCGACTACGACCTTTTGAACCCCGCCAGCATGCTCGCCCACTCGATCGGCGAGACGGTGAGCCTGCGCCACATCGACGCCAGGACCGGCCGGGTGAGCGAGGAGCCGGCGGTGGTCCGCTCAGGCCCGGATGGGACGGTGCTCCAGACCGCGCACGGCGTCGAGGCGCTGCATTGCAGCGGCGGGGCCGAGGGGGTGATCTTCGCCCACATGCCGAGCGGGCTGGCCGACCGGCCGACGCTGTCGGCCATCGTCGATGCGCCCGCCGCCGGGCGCTACAAGCTGCGCCTCTCCTATCTCAGCGTACGGCTGAACTGGTCGGCGGACTATGTGGCGCGGATCTCAGCCGACGGCCGCACCCTGGACCTGATCGGCTGGATCACGCTGGCCAACCGCTCGACGATGAGCTTCGCCGACGCGCCGACCGCGGTCGTCGCCGGCAACCTGTCGCGCATCGCGGTCAACCTGCCGCAGCCGAACGCGCCGGCGCTGAACCTGGCCTGCTGGCCGAACCAGACCACCCACTCCGGCTGGATCTACCCCGTCCCGCCGCCGCCGCCACCGGCGCCGAGGGTCGAGGAGGTCATGGACGCCGTCGCCGCGCCGATGGGCGTCATGGTCACCGCCCAGAAGGTCGCGGTGCGCGCGGTCCAGACCCAGCTCGGCGACTACAAGCTCTACACCCTGGTCGAGCCCACGACGGTCGCCGCGCAGCAAACCAAGCAGATCGCCTTCCTGCACCAGCCGGCGGTGAGCTTCGAGACGGTCTACGCCTTTTCCGCGGCCCAGGCCGGCGACGCGGGCGGCGATGAGGGCCTGACGGCGGCGACCACCACGCTGCGCTTCGAGAACAAGCCGGAGAAGGGGCTGGGCCAGCCCCTGCCGCAGGGCGCGGTCTGGGTTCGGCAGACGCAATCGCCCGGCGGCGAGCTGTTCATCGGTTCGAAGACCATCGACGACGTGGCCGTCGGCGCCCCGTTCGAGATCGCGCTGGGCGCCGCCAATGACGTCACCGTGCACGCGCGCGTGGTGTCCGACACCCACGCCGGGGCGCACCGGCGGCGGCTCAGCTTCGCGATCGAGGCCGCCAACGCGAAGCCCCGGCCGGTGATGGTCGAGATCCGCCAGCCGGTCGGCGAGGTGACCGGCCTTGCGATCCCCGAGGAGTCGCTGGCGCACGGAACCAAAGGCGGCGACCCCCTCTGGCGCCTCCCCCTCGGCCCCAACACCACCGCCACCCTGACCTACACGCTGGAGTTCGACGACTGAACGCCGCGCGAGCGGGCAGATCGCTTTGGACCGCCAAGGACGCCAAGTTCGCCAAGGGTTCTGAGAAGCCTCACCTCCTCTTCTCCGTCATCCCCCGCTGGAGCGAAGCGAAATGCGGGGGACCCATGAACACTCACATTCGACGGTGATCATGGGTGGCCCGAACAAGTCGGGCCATGACGGTAGAGGGAGGGCGCGGCGCTTGAACGCGCACCCTTGGCGCCGTTGGCGATCTTGGCGGTCCAAGAGGACCGCGCCGATGAGGTCAGAACGGGGCGATGTGGCGGGAGCGGCTGTAGGAGAGGTAGCCGACGTTGGCGCCGAGCCGAAGGCCCACGCCCGCGCGCATGGGGGCCAGCGTGATGTCCTCGGCGCGGGCGTAGTTCACGCCGATCCCCCCGACCAGGTAGGCGGATCCTTCGACCCCCGGGAAGCGGCGGTAGATCATGTCCGGGAACTGCAGATTGTAGCAGAGGGTGAAGACGCGGGCGGCGTTGCCGCCGAAGTCGAAGCCGATCGACGGACCCTGCCAGTACACCGTCTGACGCGGGAACTGCTTCATGTAGAGAAGCCCGCGCCCATAGCGCAGGCCAGCGACGATCGCGCCCGCCGTCTCGGTGCCGGCGATGTAGCCGGTGGGGTGGCCGTTGTCGCGGAAGATGCGCTCGACCACCGAGCCGGCGGCCTCGGCCGTCACGCCCATGAAGTCGGAGACGCTGTGGACGATCTCGTCCTCGCGGTAGGTCGGCTGCGGATGATAGTCCGGCCCGTGCTCGGGCGGCGGCATCGCCGGCTGGGCGCCGCTATCCTGCGCCCGGGCGAGCCCCGGCACGAACTGCGTTGCGCCGAGCGCCAGGCCCGTCCTCACCAAACTGCGCCGATCCATGTCGGACGTCTCCTACGTTGAACGTTGCGCGGATGCTGACGCGGCAATGCGTCCCGTTTGCGGCCGCCTTACGGCATTTGTCCGGGTATAGCGCAGCTTGATCCGATTCGTTCCGCACTCGCGCCCTGCGGCGAAGCCGCTCTCGACCGCCAAGGACGCCAAGTTCGCCAAGGGTTTCGAGAACGCACGACCGCGGATCGGCTAACGACAGCCTCCTTGGCGTCCTTGGCGTGCTTGGCGGTCAAAATGGACGTCGCCGGCATGCCAACTGAACGGCCGACAATCTCTCGTCCCTTCTGTCTCTTGTGCTAGACCCGCGCGCCATGACGCCGCTTAGCCGAATCCGCAACTTCGCCATCATCGCCCACATCGACCATGGCAAGTCGACGCTGTCCGACCGGCTGATTCAAGAAACGGGCGGGCTCTCGGCGCGCGAGATGAAGGAGCAGGTGCTCGACTCCATGGAGATCGAGCGCGAGCGCGGCATCACCATCAAGGCGCAGACCGTGCGCCTCGACTATGTCGCCGACGACGGCGAGGCCTACGTCCTCAACCTGATGGACACCCCCGGCCACGTGGACTTCGCCTACGAGGTCTCCCGCTCGCTGTCGGCCTGCGAGGGCTCGATCCTGGTGGTCGACGCCAGCCAGGGCGTCGAGGCGCAGACGCTGGCCAACGTCTACCAGGCGATCGAGCACGACCACGAGATCGTGCCGGTGCTGAACAAGATCGACCTTCCCGCCGCCGAGCCCGACCGGGTGCGCGAGCAGATCGAGGAGGTCATCGGCCTCGACGCGTCGGGCGCGGTCGAGTGCTCGGCCAAGACCGGCTTTGGCGTGCATGAGGTGCTGGAAGCCATCGTCAAGCGGCTTCCCGCCCCGAAGGGCGACGCCGACGCCCCGCTCAAGGCCCTCTTGGTCGACGCCTGGTACGACGCCTACCTGGGCGTGGTCGTCCTGGTGCGGGTGTTCGACGGGCGCGCTGAACGTCGGCCAGTCCGTGCGGCTGATGCAGACCGGCGCGGTCTACAAGGTCGACCGCCTTGGCGTCTTTCGGCCCAGGCGCACCGAGCTCGAGACGCTGGGGCCGGGCGAGATCGGCTTCCTCACCGCCCAGATCAAGGACGTCGCGGACGCCGCCATCGGCGACACCATCACCGACGAGCGCCGCCAGGCCGCCGCCGCCCTGCCCGGCTTCCAGGAAGTGCAGCCGGTGGTGTTCTGCGGCCTTTTCCCGGTCGATGCGGCCGACTTCGAGGACCTGCGCGCGGCGGTCGGGCGCCTGCGTCTGAACGACGCCTCGTTCACCTACGAGATGGAGACGAGCGCCGCGCTCGGCTTCGGCTTCCGCTGCGGGTTCCTCGGCCTCTTGCACCTCGAGATCATCCAGGAGCGGCTGACCCGCGAGTTCGACCTCGACCTGATCGCGACCGCGCCCTCTGTGGTCTACCGGATCACGCTGACCAACGGCGAGATGCTCGAGCTGCACAACCCGGCCGACATGCCCGACCCGGTGCGCATCGCCTCGATCGCCGAGCCGTGGATCAAGGCCACCATCTTCACCCCGGACGAGTACCTGGGCGCGGTGCTCAAGCTCTGCCAGGACCGCCGCGGCGAACAGCGCGAGCTGAGCTACGTCGCCAACCGCGCCATGGTCGTCTACGACCTGCCGCTGAACGAGGTGGTGTTCGACTTCTACGACCGGCTGAAGAGCGTCTCGAAGGGGTACGCGAGCTTCGACTACCAGCTCGAGGACTACCGCGAGGGCGACCTCGTGAAGATGCAGGTCCTGGTCAACGCCGAGCCGGTCGACGCCCTCTCCATGCTCGTCCACCGCACCCGCGCCGAGACCCGCGGCCGCGCCATGGTCGAGAAGATGAAGGAGCTGATCCCGCCGCACCTCTTCCAGATCCCGATCCAGGCCGCCATCGGCGGCAAGATCATCGCCCGCGAGACCGTCCGTGCGCTGAGGAAAGACGTCACCGCCAAATGCTACGGCGGCGACGCGACGCGGAAGCGCAAGCTGCTGGACAAGCAGAAGGAGGGGAAGAAGCGGATGCGCCAGTTCGGGAAGGTGGAGATCCCGCAGGAGGCGTTCATCGCGGCGTTGAAGATGGATGGGGACTAAGGGGTCGGCTGGTCGAGTCTTCCTGGTTGTATCTCACCGATGTTCGTGTAGAACAAAACGAGATCATCAGGACTTGCAATGCCCCGTCGACCGCTGGCACGAGCACCGCTTCGGCAGCGACTTCGATCTGACCTGAAGCTCTCGATTGTCGAGCGATACCTCACCGCGTTCACGATAGCGCTGCGGCAGAAGTTTCCATCCCTTTCGTACATTGATGCCTTCGCCGGAACGGGAGAGCGAACGGTCACCCACGACGCGAAGCCGGCCGACATGTTTGCGGAAGCTGTCGAAGCTCAAGTTGAAGCCCGTCGCGGGTCCGCTGCCATCGCACTTGGCGTTACACCGGCGTTTGACAGACTTGTCTTCGTCGACATCCGAGCACGTTATTGCAAAGCGCTCGAACAGCTCGCCGTGCGCCACCCCGACAGAGCAATCGACGTCGTGAAAGGGGACGCAAATCAGATCGTCCAGCAGATTGCCCGAGCGCCGGGATGGCGCGGGCGACGGGCGGTTCTCCTACTCGACCCCTACGGCATGCACGTCGAATGGGCGACACTTGAAGCGATCCGTTCAACGGAGGCGATCGACCTCTGGTACCTGCTTTCCGTCGAGGGCCTGTTCCGACAAGCGCCGCACGACCGCGCCAAGCTCACTGCAAAGAAGCGGGCAGCGATAACCCGCGTGGTTGGGACAGCAGAGTGGGAAGAGGTTTGGTACCGACCACACAGCACGCAGGGCGAGTTTGATTTCGGAGTCAGTGGGGGAAGCAGGAACGCAGGGGTGGATGAGATGGTGGACTACTTCTTTGACCGCCTCTCGGGGCTGTTTCCCGTTGTGCTCAGGCCCCTTCGCCTGAGTAACAAGCGCGGAGCACCTGCGTTCGCGCTGTTCTTCGCTATGTCGAATCCGGATGCGAAGGCTGCGGCTGTGGCGACGCGGATTGCCGGTCAGATCCTTAGGTCGGGCATCTCGTCCCACACACGTCCGCGGAACTGACGGCCGGTCGCCTTCTTGTTCCGTCCACCCCACTGTTTGAAGAAGAACGCTGTGCCGGCGTCGACGCAACGGTCATGGATCTCGTCAACCCACTCGGCCCTAAGGGGTCTCGCCCGGGGACCGGACTTCGCCACCAACGATGGCCCAGTCGATATCGCGGAGGTCAGCGCTGGCCACGGCGCCGATCAGCGGCTCGAACGAGACGAAGCGCACAGCCGCGTTTGTCGCTCGGAGATAGTCGAGTTCGACCGAGCACATCGGCGTTTTCCACGCTCGTGCCCAGCCAGACATTCGGCAGCAGCGGGAGGTCGCTAGACAGGTCCGCCATTCGTTCGGGACGCTTGGTGAGGATCTGATAGGTGTGGCGCGGCGTGGCCTCCATCGTCGCCCAGACCCGCCGTATGAAGTCGAACGGCACGGCGTCCTGGAAGAGATCGGACATCGAGTTCACGAAAATCAGCCGAGGTTTTCGCCATGCGCGTGGCGCGTCCAACGCATCGATGTCGAGGGTGACGGCGCCGGTTCAAACGTAGCGGCGCCCGCTCTTGCGCGTTAGCCCTCGATACTTGGCCGCGCCCATTGCGTCCAGGCGAGCGGCCATCCTCATGGCGTAGCAGTTGGTGCATCCGGCAGTGAGCACCGTGCATCCGGCAACCGGATTCCACGTCGCATCGGTCCACTCGATCGACGATTTACTCATGAGAACAAAGATAGAACAAATCGAGGCTCCAGCAAAATCACGTGTAGGTTGAACTAGTTAACGATCGCTTGGGACGATTAGCTGAACGACGCGCGGTAGGTCTCCGGCTCCAGCAATACGGCGTGCTCCAACGGCGGCCGGAGCCTGAAAAGCTTGCTAGCCTCCGAAAACTCGTAGACGCGAAAGAGCCTGAAGGCGTCGGGCCGCTCGTCGGCAAGGGACCGCTCGTTGCGGGTCAGGAAGAACGGGGTGGTCCGGCCGGCGCGCGTCGTCTTGACCTCGATCAGGCGATCGTGGCCCGCCGCGTCGAACGAGTGGATGTCGTAGCCGGCGCCGTCGCCGTCCTCTACCGACACCCAGCGGACATTTCGGGCCAGGTCGGGGCGGTCAATCGCGGTCAGCCGAGCGCGCTCGAAGTCGACGATTAGCTGCTCGCCGGCTCTGCCGAGCGCGCTGTTGCGGGCGTCGCGTCCTGCGAGGTCGAGCTTTCGAGCCAAGCGGTCGATGGGGTCCAGACGTTCCCTGTTTGTCAGGACTAGCTCGGGCGGCGGTTCCTCAAACAGAGCGCCTGGTTCCAGAAGCCCCGGCTGGGCGGTGGCATCGATCTCCCAAATCGACGGATCGGCGGCCAGATAGCGCTCGATCGCAGGCAGGATCGCTGCCTGGACGTTGAACTTCGGTTTGTAGCCGCGGATCGTCGGCAGGCCGAGCCGGCTGAGGACGGCCGAGATGTTCATGTGCTTGAACTCGACCGAGCGGTGCGTGCGGCCGATCCGAGCCATCAAGTCCGCCGCGCGGTGCGACTTCACGAACGCTTGGCCCCCCGTTCGAGCGCAAGCATGGCGAAGTAGTCGGCGACGATGGCGTCGAGCTCATCGTCCGCCCAGTCCTTCCCGATCTTAGCGTGGTCAGCCATCTCCCTTGGACGCAGCACACCACTTCGCCTAGCGCTTGACCATCTCTGATGGGCGGGCCGTCGCTCGGAGGTCTAGGCGTGCGTTCGCGCCGCCGCGGGTCGCCGCGGCGTCGATTTGAAGGTCCTGACTTGGCTTTGGCTCTGTTGGTGGTGGTGGTGGTGGTGGTGGTGTCCAAAGCCAGCAGCAAGGGTGAGACCCTTGCCGACCAGGAACACTTCAAAATCGAACGCCGCGGACTAAGGGCATTAAAGCACGCCGGAGGGAGCGCTCAGCAATTGGCTTAGCCGCTCACCGCGCCATCGCCCGCCGAACCATCTGCTCCAGCACGCCCTGATCGATGTCGGCGAGGCGTTTGACGTAGATGCAGGACTTGCCGTGGGTGAACTTGCCGAGCCTGGCGGCGAGCGGATCGTCCGCGGCGGCGGCGCTCACGTAGAGGACGAGCGCGGGCGCGCGCGGGGAGAAGCCGGCGGCGAGCATTTGGTGCGCCTTGCCGTCGGCGGTCTGGTAGGTGCGCTGACCGAAGCCGATGATGCTAGGACCCCACATGCGCGGCGCCTCGCCGGCCACGCGTTGCATGATGGTGCAGAGGGCGCGGGCGTCCTCGCGGCGGGTCGCTGGCTCGACCCCGGCCAGGAAATCGTCGACAGCGACCTCGGTCGGCTTCGTCTTCGGCGGCTTGCTGGGCATGGGTGAGCCCTCCCTGCGAGGGCCCTATTTTACCGCGAAGGACGCGAAGGTCGCCAAGGGGCACGCGCACGTCCGTGACGGGAGCGGACACTCTTCGCGTCCTTGGCGTCCTTCGCGGTCAGATTGGGCTGCGCCGCAGCGGCTTCGCTTCAGCAGAAAAACACCTGGGTCCCCGCTTCGCGGGGATGAGCGGAGAAGGGAAGCGCAGCGCGCTTAGACGACCGCCTCCCTCCCCCGCCATCGGTTGTGGCCGTAGGCGTAGAGGGGGAAGGCGGCGGCCAGCAGCATCGCTGAGCACAACCCTGTCTTCCAGTCGCCGGCGAGGAAGAGGACGAGGAGAATGATGTTGACCGTCGGCCGAGAGGATGGCCGGGCAGCGGGAAGAGGGGCATGCGCCAGGGGCGGGGAAGGTCCGGCTCGGCGCGGCGCAGCCGCACGGAGGCGATGGCCAGCGCCAGGAAGATGATCATCGGCATCGGGGCGTAGAGGTTGAGCAGCACCACGTAGAGGGTGCCCTTCACCAGGTCGGCGGCGCCGATGATGACCAGGATCGCGGCCAGCACCACCATCAGGCTCACCCTGGGCGAGCCCGAGAGCGAAACGTGAGTCAGGCGGGGCGGCAGCATGCCGCCGCGGGCGAGCGCGTATGTGTTCCGCGCGTGCTCCATGATCTGCAGGTTGGTGAGCGTCGCGACCGCGACGATGGCGAGGCCGGTGACGACGAGGCTGCTGGCCTCGCCGAGCACGATCCTGGCCGCATCGCCCACCGGCAGGGTGGAGTGGGCCAGCACGCCGATCGGCAGCACCCAGAGGACCGCGGCGTTGACCAGCACATAGATGGTGGTGACCAGCGCCAGGCCCGCGAAGGTGGCGCGGGCGATGTTGCGCTCGGGCGCGTTCACCTCCTCGGAGAAGTAGATCGCCCCCTGCCAACCGCCGTAGGCGCCGTAGATGGCGCGGAGGGCGACGACGGCGGCGATCCAGGTGAAGGCGGGCGGCGGCGGTCCGGCCGCGATGGGCGCGCCGCGCGGCGCGAGGAAAATGAGCAGGACCAGGATGAGGAGGCCGATCGCCTTGACCGCGCTGCCGAGGTCCTGGGACCAGCCGCCGACCTTGGCGCCGATCCAATTCAGCGCGCCGCAGGCTGCGACGAGGCCCATGGCGAGCAACCCGCCGTCGATGTGTGGGACCAGGCCCAGGCGGTGGATGTATTCGCCGAACGCCACGGCGATGAAGCCGGTTGAGATGGCCAGCTGGAGCCAGTCGGCCCACCCGACGACGAAGCCGATGAGCGGGCCGAACGCCCGCTTGGCCAGCGGATAGGGGCCGCCGGCGAGCGGGATGGCCGAGCCCACCTCGACCACCGGCATGGCGTCGACGGCGCAGAAGAGGCCGCCGCCCAGCCAGGCGAGCAGGACGAGCGGCGCGCTGCCGAAGCCGGCGGCGACGACGCCCGGGTTGCGCATGATGCCGGAGCCGATGACGCCGCCGATGACGACCGCGAGGCCAAAGCCGAGGCCGAAGACGCGCAGGAGATGGTCGGTGAAGCGGGGGCGGGCGGTGGGCGTCGTTTCGGAAGCTCGCCAAGGATCCCCCCGCGGTAAGCCGGCGCCGGTAGTCATAGACCTCTCCCACAGGGAGAGGGAGGGGCCCACGGCCGAAGGCCCGTGGGAAGGTGAGGGGTTACGGCGTTGCGGACTAGCGAGCAGAGGTGCGGGAGGCTGCGGCGTCGCAAGGGTTTGCCTGAAACGCTGTAACCCCTCACCCTCCCCATCGCTTCGCTCGGGGCCCCTCCCTCTCCCTTTGGGAGAGGTGTGGGAGGCGCGGACAACAGGAGATCGCGTGTCATCAGCTCTCACCCATCGTCTGGCCCGGCCGGAGGACGCCGCCGCGTTGGCGGGGTTGATGGAGGCGGCGATTGGGGAGCTGCAGAAGGGGTTCCTGACCGAGGCGCAGATCGCGGCCAGCCGGGCGATCATGGGGCTGGACACCCAGCTGATCGAGGACGGCACCTATTACGTGGTCGAGATCGACGGCGCGCTGGCCGGGTGCGGCGGCTGGAGCCGGCGGAACACCCTCTATGGCGGCGACCATTCGCCGGGGCGGAGCGCCGCGCTGCTGGACCCGGCGAAGGACGCCGCGCGGGTGCGGGCGATGTATACCGCGCCGGCGTTCGCGCGGCGCGGCGTGGGGAGGCTGATCCTGGCGGTCTGCGAGGCGGCGGCGGCGGCCGAGGGGTTCGCCCGCGTCGAGCTGGCGGCGACCATGTCCGGCAAGCCGCTGTACGAAGCCTGCGGGTACGAAGCGATCGAAGCCTTCGAAGACCCCCGCGGCGGCGAGCCGGTGCCGTTGCTGAGAATGGGCAAGCGGCTGGCGGCGGCTTAGCAAGCCTGCGAGAGCGGCGTGCGGCGGCGGAGCTGCTCTCGACCGCCAAGAACGCCAAGTTCGCCAAGGCGATGAGGGGCCCGCGCGCTCTCCCTTCCCCGTCATCCCCCGCTGGAGCGAAGCAGAATGCGGGGGACCCATGAACACTCACGGTCCACGGTGATCATGGGTGGCCCGAACAAGTCGGGCCATGACGACGAAGAGAGCGAGCATGGCTCGTCAGTGCGCACGCTTGGCGTCCTTGGCGACCTTGGCGGTCAAATTGGATGGTTCCGTCATGCTGACTGAGCGGGCCGCCAAATCTACCGCCGCCAATCCTCCAGCGCTGGCCCAAGCGCCGTCTTTCAGCGGGCCGAGCCATTGTTCGTAGGCGCGCCAGCGGTCGAGGCCTTCGCGGAAGATGGGGCGGCGGACTTGTTCGGAGCTGACGGTGCGGACGGCGCGGTCGTTTTCGTGGAAGGCGAGACACGCGGGCGCGAACGGCAAGGCCGCAGGCGTCGAGCAGGCGGCGGACCTCCGCCTCGGTGTCCTCGACCAGGTCCTCGTAGATCACCCGATGGACGCGCCCGGGCAGCACCTGGTCGAAGTGGCGCATCAGCGCGACGTAGTCGCGGTAGTAGCGGCCGATGTCGGCGAGGTCGTAGGAGAACGACTGCCCCTGGGCGAAGTGCTGCTTGAACACCGAGAAGCCGGCGCCCATGGGATGGCGGCGCACGTCGATGATCTTCGCGTTCGGCAGGATGAGCTGGATCAGGCCGATGTGCTGGAAATTGTTCGGCATCTTGTCGGTGAAGAACGGCCGGCAGCAGCGCCGCGATGCGGCGCGGTGGTCGCGATGTAGGACTTCGCCGAGCGCGCGCAGCCGGTCCGCGCCGAGCGAGGCGAGCGCCTCGGGGTAGCCGCCGGCTCGGCGCGCAGGCGCGAGGCGATGAGGCCGATGTCGGGCAGCTCCATGGTGCCCTCGACGGCGGGGTGGCTGGCCAGGATCTGCTCGACCAGCGTCGAGCCCGAGCGCGGCAGGCCGACGATGAAGATCGGCGCCGGATCGGGCGAGCCCTGCCCGGCGCGCGCGGCGAAGAAGTCGGCCGTGAACAGCGCCTTCGACCGCTCGACCAGCGCGGTCAGCTCGCCCGCGTCGTAGGGGCTCTCGCCGCGGCGGACCTTCGCGCCGGCGGCATAGTGGGCGAACGATGCGGCATAGTCGCCGCGGTCCTCGAGCGCCTTGCCGAGGGCGTAGTGCAGCTGGACCCGCTCGTCGGCCGGCGCGCCGGGGGCGGCGAGCGCGCGCTCGATTCCCCGCCTCCTCGTCCGCCGTCAGCTGGGCGACCTTGAGATTGGCCAGGCCCCAGTAGGCGGCGCCGAGGCCAGGCGCCAGCGCGATCGAGCGGCGGTAGGCGGCGACGGCCTCGTCGTGGCGGCCGAGGGTGCGCAGCGCCTGGGCATAGTTCAGCCAGATCTTGGGCTGGCGCGGGACGTCGGCCAGCAGTCGCTCGTAGATCGCCACCGCGCGATCCTCCTCGCCGAGCAGGCCATAGCTGGCGGCCATCAGGTTGCGGTAGGCGGGGTTGTCCGGCTCGGCCGCGACCAGCGGCTCGAGCGCGGCGATCGCCTCGGCGGCCTTCTGCTGGCGGAACAGCGCCTCGGCGTAGCGGAAGCGCGCGCCGGCGTGGGCGGGCTCGAGCTCGAGGGCAGAGCGCCGAGCAGGGTCTCGGCGTCGCCGTGGCGGTCCTGGCGCTCGTAGGCCTCGGCCATCAGCCGCATCGCGGCGACGTCGGTCGGGTGGGCGGCGAGGCGGGCGCGCAGCAGCGCCTCGGCCGCCGGCGGCGCGGCCCTCGAACAGGGCGTCGGCGGCGCGGCGCAGCTCCGGGTCGGTCACCGAGGTGCGGGCGAACTCGGCGTAGGCCGCATCGGCGCCGGCGACGTCGCCCTCGCGGAACAGCGACCTCGCCGAGCGCGCGCCAGGCCTCGGGCAGCTCGCGGTTCAACGCGAGCGCGCGGCGAAGCGCGCCCGCGCCCGCGGCCGCATCGCCGAGGCCGGCGAGCACGGCGCCGAGCTCGTACTGGGTGCGCGCGGCGTTGGGATAGGCCGCGGCCAGCGGGGCGAGGATCGCGCGGGCGGCGTCGAGGCGCCCGAGCCGCCGGTGCGCCGACGCCAGGATCAGCAGCGCCCTCGGATCGTTGGGCGCCGTCTTGAGGATCGCCTCGGCCTCGCGCCCGGCCCCGGCGGGGTCGGCGGCCAGGGCGGCCGCGGCGCGGTCGATAGCGGCGGGCAGCGACGCTCGTTCAGCCATGCCCGAAAATAAGCACGCGGGCGGACGGAGTGCGCTCCGTCCGCCCGGCTGTCTTAGAACGTGAAGGTCACGCGGCCGTAGTAGTAGCCGCCGTTGATCCCGAACGGCGAGAACTGCGCCGGTTCGCCGTAGACGTTGTTGCCGTCGGCCGGCTGCACGCCGCCGGCGCCGTTCGGCACGTTCGGCACGCCGGGCGGCTTGGCGTTGAACAGGTTGTTGGCGCCGGCGTTCAGCCGAAGCTGCGGCGTCACCCTGAAGCCGATGTCGAGGTCGGTGATCGCGTTGGTCGGGACGGTGAAGTTGGTCGCCCCGTGCCCGTGCCGGTCTGGTCGATGCTGATCCACTCCGAGACTCGGCCCGTAGACCGTCTCGCGCAGGTTCACGCTCCAGCGGTCGAGGGTCCAGTAGGCGCCCAGCACCACCTTTTCCTTCGGCGTCATCGTGGTGAGCGCCGAGATCGCCTGCTTGGTGAGCAGCGAGGTCTGGCCGAACGCCACGTTGACGTCGACCGCCGGCAGCGGAGCGATCTTGGTGATCGAGGTGGTGTTGTAGTTGAAGCCGGCCGACCAATCGACGTGGCCCATGTCGCCGAAGTCCGACGAATAGGCGGCGGTAACCTCGACGCCGTCGGTGCGGGTGTTCACCCCGTTGGTGAACAGCTGGATGCCGGCGTAGCTGATGCCGGAGTCCAGCTTGTTGCCGTGGGCGGTGATGGCGTTCAGCACCGCCTGCGAGACGATCTGGTTGACGCCGCCGACCAGCTCGGAACCGAGCAGGAAGCCGCTGCCGACGATCCGGTTGGTGATCTGGATCTCGTAGGCGTCGGCCGTGATCTGCAGCCGGTCGATCGGGTGGGCGACGAAGCCGATGCTGAAGTTGTTCGACTTCTCGGCCTTCAACGGCCCGAACCCGGCGACCTTAGCGGCCGGCGAGTTCGGCGGCAGCTGGACCTGGGCGAAGCTCGGCGAGACGTTGGTGCCGGAGTAGAACTCCTCGGCCAGCGTCGGGGCGCGGAAGCCGTCGCTGATGGTGCCGCGGATGGCGATCATCGGATTGAAGTCGTAGCGCGCCGTGAACTTGCCGACGGTGGTGTCGCCGAAGTCGCTGTAGTGCGCATAGCGGCCGGCGACGTCGAGGTGCAGGTTGGCGAACGGATCGCCGGAGAGGTCGATGTAGACCGCTTCGTCGGTGCGCGTGTGGTTGCCGGCGTCGGTCGGGCCGTAGCCGGTGAACGACTGCGCGCCGGCGCCGAAGTAGGACGACGGCTCGCCGGCGACGATCTTGAAGCTGCTCTGGCGGTACTCGCCGCCGAACGCGACGTCGAGCGGCGAGGCCATGCCGACGTTGAACTGCCGGTCGAAGTCGAGGTTGGTCGTCCACTCCGTCCCGGCGTACTCGCCATCGGTGAAGTCGCGCTGCGGGATGATCGGCGTCGGCCGAGGCGGCCTGCAGCACTGGGAACAGCTGGGCGTTCGCCGAATTGACGGTCGAGATGTGGTCGGTGTCGCCGCCGTAGGTGGTCGACAGATCCCAGTTCCAGCCTTCGACCGCGCCCTTGATGCCGCCCGTGAACGAGTAGTCGTCCTCACGGATCTGCTCGCGCGGGTCGAAACCGAAGGGCAGCGGAACGACCAGCATGCCGCCGGACGTGACGCCTTCGACCTTGGTCGGCTTGCGGTAGTTCTCGAACGCCGAGATGTCGCGGTGGCCGTAGCTGCCGAAGCTGTAGAGCTCGACGTCCGGCGTGATGTTGTAACCGGCGTTATAGAACAGGTTGTAGACGTTGTACTTGCGGGTCGCCGTAGATGTGGTTGACGTTCGGGTAGTCCTTGGCGTGCACGACCCCGGCGGCGTCGATGGGATTGTCGCTGGCCTTCAGGCGTGCCGTCGGTGTTGAAGAGGCGCTGGTCGGCGCCGCCCTGCTGGCTGAAGCCGTGATAGTGCTCCTCGGCCGTCAGGTTGATGAAGCCGTTGTCGCCAAGGGCGAAGCCCTTGTTGAGCGACCAGGCGCCGGTGTCGCCGTCGCCGCCGTAGTACTGGCCCGCCGTTGCGGTGGCGACGCCGGCCGACGGCGAGTTCTTGAGGATGATGTTGACGACGCCGGCGATGGCGTCGGAGCCGTACTGGGCGGCGGCGCCGTCCTGCAGCACTTCGATGTGGTCGATCGCGCCGACCGGGATGAAGGTGAGGTCGGTGGTGGCCGCGCCCTGGTAGGGGCTGCCGCCGTCAACCGCGAGGTTGGCGGTCGGGTGCCGGCGCTTGCCGTCCACCAGGACCAGCGTGTCGTCGGGATTGAGGCCGCGGAGCGCCGCCGAGAGGGTCAGCGCCGCGGTGTCGGCGCCGTAGCCTTCGGCGTTGAACGACGGCAGCGTCTGCGACAGCACCTGGATGATGTCCGGCTGGCCGACGACCTTGAAGGCGTTGCCGCCGACGACCTGGACCGGAGCCGGGCTGTTGACCGCCTTCACGCCCGCCGTGCTGCGGGTGCCGGTCACGATGACCTGGGCCGAGGATGTGCTGGCGGCGGGCGCCGCCGCCAGGGCCGGCGCGGCGATCGCCGCGCTCAGAGCGAATACGCTGGTTCCGAGAAGTAGTGACTTCGGCATCTGGTCCCCCATTTTGCCAATGGATGCACTCAGCCTCCCCACGCCTTTCTATTTTCTATATTTTTTACGGCGTATGGCGGCGTTCCATACACGCGCGGGGTAAAAATGACACCCGTGTCACCATTATCCAACGCCCCTCGGATCGATCAGAGTCCGGAGCGTTGCAAAAGCGTCACAGTGACGCTCGTCGGCCATTCGCCAGGCGGTCCGCAGGCGCCGGTGATGAAGAAACGGGCGGTCCGCCGCGCCGATCGGCGGTCTTGACCCCCCGCTCGCCGCCCCGGTACGGTTCGCGCATAACCTAGGGGAAACGCCGCCATGTCCTACGCCGCCGGGCGCGTCATCAACGACGCCGACAGCCACATCATGGAGAGCCTGGACTGGCTCTCCAGCCACGCCGATCCGGCCATCCGCGAGCGGCTGGGGTCGATGCGGCTGGAGGCCGGCGGCTCCGGCGCCGAAAAGGCGATCCTGCGCGCGCTCGAGCGGCAGAAGGACGCGGTCGCGACGGCCGAGATCTCGACGGGCGTCGTCGCCGGGCCGAAGGGCTGGGCGGCCTATGGCGCCATCGATCCGGGCGAGCGGACCAAGGCCCTGGACGACCTGGGCTTTTCGCGCCAGCTGGTCTTCACCACCTTCGCCGGCTCGCAGTTCCTGCCCTCGCCCGACCCGGAGGTGAAGTACGGGGGCGCCCGGGCGCTGAACCGGGCGATGGCCGACTTCTGCGCCAGCGACAAACGGCTCATGGGCGTCGGCGTCGTGCCCCTGGACGACGCCAAACGCGCCGCCGCCGAGATCGACGCGGCGATCGCGGCCGGCGTGAAGGCGATCTGGATTCCGGCCGCGCCGGCGGGCGAGGTCTCGCCCGGGCATCCCGATCTCGACCCGGTGTGGGCGAGGCTCGCCGACGCGGGCGTTCCCTTCGTGCTGCACGTGGGCGCGAGCTCGCCGTCGTTGCCGCCCGCCTATCACAAGAACGGGCATCCGCGTCCGAAGGACTGGCTGGGCGGCGGCGAGAACCTGCGCGCCAAGGACTACTTCGCCCTGTCGTTCGCGCCGCAGAACTTCCTTGCCGCGCTGGCGCTGGACGGGGTGTTCGAGCGGCATCCGAGCTTGCGCGGCGGCGTGATCGAGCTGGGCGCCGGATGGGTCCCCGACATGCTGCGCCGCCTGGACCAGGCCTGGAAGGGATGGCGCAAGACCGACCCGGTGGTGGCCTCGCTCTCCATGCCGCCGTCGGAGTTCATCCGCCGCGCCGTGCGCTTCACGCCCTACGCGACCGAGAACGCCGGCCTGATCATCCGCGAAGGCGGGCCCGAGCTCTTCCTGTTCTCGAGCGACTACCCGCACCCGGAAGGGACGAAGAACCCGATCGAACGCTTCGAGTCCTCGTTCGAGGGCCTGGACGAGGACGTGAAGGACCGCTTCTACCGGCGCAACTTCGAGGACCTGTTCACGGCCTAAACCCCGCCGCGCCGCGCCAGCGGCGCGGCCCCTTTCACCACAAAGGGCACGAAGGACACGAAGGGCACGAAGAAGGAAGAGTTGCAGCGGAGCCGTGCTCGCTCTTCCTTTGTGTTCCTTTGTGTCCTTCGTGTTCTTCGTGGTCGAATGCGGCTTCGCCGCGGGCGGAGCGGTTGCGGCGGGGCTGCGTTATGGTGCGGGAAAACGGAGGTCGCGCTGCATGCCGATCGTCAAATACCGCTTGCACCGGCCCGACACGGAACCGCGGATGACCGAGATGCCCGTGCCCGGATGGGCCGGCGATCCGCAGCCCCGCGCCGACGGCAACCTCGAGCAGATGTGGCACTGCACGCCCTTCTCCGAAGCGGCGCGCTACGGGATGGAAGTCTGCTACCCGTTCGAGCAGGAGCTGCGTATCACCACCTTCCGCGGCAAGGTGAAGCTCTCGGCCGATTGGGGCCCGCCGCCCATCGACAGCACTCTGATGTGGCCGCCGTTCCGCACCTTCGGCGACGCCTACTATTCGCACCAGCTTGTGCTGGATCTGAAGGTCCCGCCGGGCTTCGCGGTCCGCTTCGAGACCCACCCGCGCTACTACGCGCCCGGCGTCGACGACGTGCCGCTGGCGGTTCCGGCGCTGATCCGCACCAGCTGGTGGCCGATGGTGTTCTTTCTGATCTTCAAGGCGCCGCCGAAGGGCGTCACGCACGTGTTCCGCAAGGGCGAGCCGTTCGTGCACCTGCTGGTCATCCCCGAGGAGCCTGATCTCTTGCTCGAGCCCATGGGCGAAGAGGAGGCGGCCGAGCGCGAACTGCAGGCGAGCCGCATCCACGCCAGCCGCGATGCGCTGTCGGAAGGCACGCACTGGGTGTCGTCGACGAAGACCGTCTTCGACGGCACCTACCGCCACATGCTGCGCGCCGCGAAGGCCCGCGACAGGGCGAAGGCGTAGCGATCCGCCCCCGCCGCGGAGGGCCTATCACCAGTGATTGTGGTGATGGTGGTGGTGGTGGTGGTGGTGGTGATGGTGGTCGTAGCCGTACGGGTAGCCGTAGCCGTAGTAGACCGGCGGGGCGACCCACGGGCCGTAGTAGAACACCCAGCGGCCGTGCCACCAACGGCGGTAGCGATGCCGGTAGTGCTGGGCGGGCGTAAGGTAGGCGCGCACCGCCAACTCGTTGTCAGAGGCTTTCAGCCGCTCGACGGCGTTCGGGATCGGCTCGAGCAGTTGCGCGTAGCTGCGGGCCTGGACGGGGGCCGCTTGGGCGGCGGGGGCCATGCTCGGCATCGCGAGCGCCGAGGCGGCCGCCAGGAGGGTGAATTTCGTGCTGCTCATGGGTTTCGGTTCTGCTCCAAGTCGCGGGCGGCGCTCGCCTCGCCGCGCGCGATGTTGACGCCTTCGAACATGGAATCCTAGCAACCCAGCCGTCAATCCAACGGCGACCAGGCGCTGGTCGGACTGCGCGGAACGGGAGCACGCCCGGATGGGCCTTCGCCCGACCGCGCCCAACTCCCGCAACGCGCCACCCGCCTAGTAGTGGGTGTGGCTGTGGTTGTTGTTGTAGTTGTTGTGGTTGTGTTGGTGGTGATTGTTGTGGTGATTCCGGTAGCGCAGCATCCGATAGTAGTTCCGCCACCAGGCGCGGCTGTGGCTATGGCTGTTGTGGTTGTGACTGTGATTGTTGTAGTATTGCGCCTCGATCAGCGCGGCGCCGGCCAGCTCGCGGTCCGACGTCTGCAGGCGTTGCACTGCGTTCGGGATCGGCTGCAGAAGCTCGGCGAACGACGTCGCCGGCGCGACCGCCGGTTCCGGAGCGGCCTGGCTGGCGGCGGGGAGCGCCACGAGCGCAGCCGCCGCACCGAGCAGCCCGAGTTGGGTTTTGTTCATAGGGGTTCCTCCGAAGCGGCGACGCTTGAAGCCGCAGGTCATTGCTAAACGCAAACGGCGGGCGAGCGATCCGTACATTGGGAAATCGTAATCGGGACCGCCCCCAAATGACGGCGGCGGGGGCGGCCCGGGCCGGGCGCTCAGTGCCCTGGCGTGCCCATCCTGAGGGCGCGACCGGTGGTGTCGTTCAACTGGTCCTGGGAGTCGTAGGCTTGCCGTTGCCACTGCGACTTCGTCATGCAGACCTTGTGGCCTCCAAGCAGCGTGCCGATGTCTTCCTGCCACTCGCAGATGACCGGGTCGGATGGAGCCGTGGCCGCGGTTTGCGTCGGCGCGGACGAAGCCGCAGGCGCGCCGGAAGCGGCCGCACCCGTGGCGGGCGGCTCGGCCTGGGCGATCACGGCGCCGGCGAGCGCGGCGGCGAAGCTGAAGAGTGCAAGACGTCCCACGGGCTCGGTCTCCCAACGCGCGTCCAATGCTGACGCCGTATAGCAATACGGGTCAAGCCGCGCGCGCTACATCATCTCCCGCTCGAGCAATCCAGCGACGGCGATCGGGGTCAGATCCTCGAGCATCGGTCCGATGATCTGCACGCCGATCGGCAGCCCCGCCTTGCTACGCCCAACCGGGGCCGCGCTGGCCGGCAGGCCCGGGAACGTCGCCGTGCCCGGCCAAGCGAGCTGATCCTGGTAGGGGGTTTCCCGCCCGTTGATGATCAAGCGGCGTTTCGCCCAGTCGGGCTCGTCGATGTGCGGGAAGGCCGCGGCGCCGAACGGCGGCGCAAGGACGATATCGAACGCCTCGAACAGCTCGGCCCAGCGGCGGCGCAGCGTGTGCTGGGCCGCCAGCAAGTTCATCCATACGTGGGCGTCGACCGGCTGCGGGTTCGGCCTGTTGCGGCTCATCGTGGTGTCCAGCATCGGCATGTAGCACCCATGCGCCGCGGCCAGATCGGGCGTCAGGTCGCTTGCGTGCGAGACCTTGGCGCCGGCCTTGGCGAACACCGCGGCCGTGCTCTCGACAACGGCTTTCACCTCGTCATCGGTGGCGCAGCTGGGATGTTCGGTCAGCACGAGCACGCGATAGTCGCCGAGGCGCGCGTGCCTGGGCTTGGGCAGCTCGAGGCGATAGGCCTTGGCCTCGTCGCCATCGGGCCCGGCGATCACCGACATGGCGAGCGCAAGGTCGCTGGCGGTTCGCGCCAGGGGCCCCGCGACCGAGAGGTCCGACGGCGGCCCGGGCTCGGTGATCGGCGGCGGCGCGCCGCCCCAGGCCGGGACCAGCTTGACCGTGGGCTTGTGACCGAACACGCCGCAGAAGTGGGCCGGTACGCGGATCGAGCCGCCGATGTCGCCGCCCATCTCCAGCGGGACCATGCCGGCGGCGAGCGCGGCGGCGCTGCCGCCTGACGAGCCCCCGGGCGAGCGGGAGAGGTCGTGCGGGTTGTTGGTGCGGCCGTAGATCGCGTTGGACGATTGCCAGTCGGCGAGGCCTGGGGGCACATTGGTCTTGCCGAGGATGACCGCGCCGGCGGCCTTCAGCCGCGTCAGCGGCGGGCCTTCGAAGTTCGGCATCCAGCCCTTGAATCGGGCGTAGCCCCAGGTCGAGGGCAACCCGAGGACGCGGTAGTTTTCCTTCACCGTCATCGGCACGCCGAGCAGCGGTCCGCGCTCGCCCTTCGCCAGCGCTGCGTCCGCCGCCTTCGCGGCCTCGCGCGCGCGATCGAAGTCGCGCACGACGACGGCATTGATCGGCCCGTCCTTGGTCTCGATGGCCTTGATCGCTTCGTCCACCAGCTCGGCGGAGGACACCTCGCGCGCGGCGAGGGCGTCGGCGAGCTCGCCCGCGGTCGCCTTGGCGTAGTCGGTCATGACGCTCATGCGAGGGCCTCCTCCGCCATCCCAGCGACGGCGATCGTGGTTGCGTCTTCCAGGTAGGGTCCGATGATCTGCACGCCGAGCGGCAGGCCGGAAGCCGTCCTGGCCACCGGCGCGCAGGTCGACGGCAGATTGGTGAAGCTGGCGAGACCCGCCCAGGCGATCTGGGCCCCGTAGGCCGTCTCCTCGTTGTCGATGAGCAGGCGGCGCTTGGACCAGTCGGGCTCGTCGGTGTGCGGAAAGGCGGCCGTGCCGAAGGCCGGCGCGATCACCACGTCGACGTCCTCGAACACCCGCGCCCAATGCCGGCGGACCGCGTCCTGGTGCGACAGCAGGTCGAGCCAGGCCACGGCCGGCAGCGGCGAGGGATTGGGCGAGCCGCGGCTGGTGATGGCCCCCAGCATCGCCTGATAGGTCTCGTGCGACTGGGCGAGGTCCGGCAGCGCCGGACCGGCCTTGGCCTCGACCACCTTGGCGCCGCCGTTGGCCATGACGTCGGCGAGCGTCTTCACCGCGCCCTTCACCGCGCTGTCGGCGCGGGCCATGGGGTGCTCGTCGAGCACCAGCACGCGAAGGCCGGCGAAGCTCTTGCGGCGCGGCGCCGGCAGGTCGACGCGGTAGCCCTTCGCCTCTTCGCCGTCCGGGCCCTCAAGCACGTCAAGCGCCAGCCGAAGGTCGCTCGCGCTGCGCGCCAGCGGTCCGATCACGGCCAGCGGGACCCCGTTCGACGGGCCAGGAATCCCGGGCGGCGCATGTCCCGTCAGCGGAATGAGGTCGAAGCTGGGCTTGTGACCGAAGACCCCGCAGAAGTGCGCCGGCACCCGGATCGAGCCGCCGATGTCGGAGCCGAACTCGAGCGCGACCATGCCGGCGGCGAGCGCCGCCGCCCCGCCGCCGGAGGAGCCGCCCGGCGAGCGGGTCAGGTCGTGGGGATTGTTGGTGCGGCCGTAGATCGGGTTCGCCGACTGCCAGTCGCCGAGGTTCGGCGGGACGTTGGTCTTGCCGAGGATGACCGCGCCGGCGGCCTTCAGGCGCGCGACGCCGGTCGAGTCCCAGGTGGGCGTCCAGCCCTTGAACGGCTCGAGACCCCAGGTGGTCGGCAGGCCGGCGACGTGCTGGCTGTCTTTCACCGTCATCGGAACGCCGAGCAGCGGCGCCCGCTCGCCGCGCGCGACCCGCGCATCGACGGCCTTGGCCTGGGTCCGCGCGCGGTCGAAGTCGCGCACGACGACGGCGTTGATCGGCCCGTCCTTGGCCTCGATCGCACCGATCGCCGCCTCGGTCAGCTCGGCCGCCGAGACCTGGCCGTCGGCGACGGCCTTGGCCAGCTGGCCGGCCGTGGATGTCGCGTAGTCGATGCTCTTGGCCATGGGCGGCGTCCTCCCTGGCCCACCATGACCTAACGAATGCCGTCGAGGAAAGCCCCCGCGAGGGCTAGGCGTCCAGCTCGGGGTAGTGGCGGAAGATGCCGTCCTCGTTGAACGGGATGCGGCGGTCCGACGCGAGATAGGCGGCGATCGGCTCGAGGCCCGCCACGCGGTCGTGCAGGGCGATCAGGCCAGGCCAGCCCGACCTCAGCCGCGCCATCGCGCGGGGAAAGGCGTAGCTCAGGCCCTCGATCACCTGGAACAGGCTCAAGTCGACATAGGTCAGCGCCTGGCCAATCAGGTGGCCGCTCCGCGCCGGGTTCGCGGCCAGCACCCGCTCGAAATAGCCGAGGTATTTGCCGATGCGCTCCTCGCGGAACGACTTGGCGCGCCTGGCCGCCTCCGGCTTCTGCTCTTCGTAGTAGAGGTTGCCGCCGACCGGGTGATGGACGTCGTGCGCCTCGGCGACCAGGTCGGTCACGGTCAGCTGCAGCTGGTGGGCGAAGAGGCGCTCGGCCTCGCCGGCGGGGCTGAGACCAAGGCGCGGGCCGAGGTAGAGAAGGATGTTGGCGACCTGGGCGACCATCACCTCGCCGTCGATGAGGAACGGCGGCGCGAACGGCGGATGGACGAGGCCCTTCTCGCCCATCAGCGTCATCATCGCCCGGGTTCCGCCCTTGGCGCGGGCCACGTCGCGGTAGTCCGCCCCTGCCGCCTCCAGCGCGAGGCGCACAAACTCCCCCCGCCCCTGGATGCCTGGCCAGTAGTAGAGGTCGTAGGTCAGAGGTCTATCGCTCAGGACGCCGTGACGCCGATGCCGATGGGGCAGGTCACGCCGACGCCGCCGACGCCGCAGTAGCCGTGCGGGTTCTTGGCCAGGTACTCCTGGTGATAGTCCTCGGCGAAGTAGAACGGGCCGGCCGGCGCGATCTCGGTGGTGATCTCCCCGAACCTGTGCTCGCCCAGCGCCTTCTGGTAGGCGTCGCGCGAGGCGGCGGCGGCCTTCGCCTGCTCGTCGTCGAAGGTGTAGATGGCCGAGCGGTACTGCGTGCCCATATCGTTGCCCTGGCGCATGCCCTGGGTGGGATCGTGCCCCTCCCAGAACGCCTTCAGAAGCGCCTCGTAGCTGGTCAGCTTCGGGTCGTAGACCACCAGCACCACCTCGGTGTGGCCCGTGCGGCCGGAGCAGACCTCCTCGTAGGTCGGGTTGGGCGTGATTCCGCCCGCATAGCCCACGGCGGTCACCCACACGCCCGGCAGCTGCCAGAACACCCGCTCGACCCCCCAGAAGCAGCCCATGCCGAACACGGCGAGCTTGGTCCCTTCCGGGTAGGGGCCCTTCAGCGGCCGGCCGTTCACGAAGTGGGTGCGCTCGGTCGGGATCGGGTCGGGCCGACCGGGTAAGGCCGTCTCGGCCGTCGGGATCTCGAGCGACTTCTTTCCAAACAGCATGAGGGGCTCCTGTCGAAGGGCGTCTGGCCTTTGCCAGCCAAGATAGTCCCACGGCCGCGAAAACGTGAGCCCCCAACGCCGGATCAGGCATCCTTTTGCGCGGAAAGCCGCGCCGCTATAGTAGGCGGCGCTCGCGTGAAGCGGGTGAGGTGGCCGAGTGGTTGAAGGCGCACGCTTGGAAAGCGTGTATAGGTTTACCCCTATCGAGGGTTCGAATCCCTCTCTCACCGCCACGCACCGCGCGCGGCTCGCGGCGCACTCTCCGTCCGCTAGCCGGGCGCGCTCCGCAGGCTAGCCCAGTTCGGCCAGTAGTGTCGTCAGGCCGCTTATCGCATCGATGACAAAGTCAGGCGGGAAACCGATATGCTCCGTCTGGGTGCGAAGCGTCTTGAACACGGCCGCCGGACCGATCGACGCGACGTTCGTCAATTCAGTTTGCAGGGCACGCGATGACACGCGTTCGATTTGGACAACGGTGAAGCCAAAGCTTTTGGCGCCACTGACATCGAAGCCATTGGACGAGATGAACAGGACGGCGTCCCGCGGCAGGCCGAGGCGTTCCTCGACCAGCTCATAGGCCCGAGGGTCTGGTTTGAAAGCCCGCTTGTCATCGACGCTCATGACCGTGGGGATCAATTGTTGCATCCCGCTGTTGCCAACGAGAGCCTGGAGCATGCCCGGGCTGCCATTCGATAGGATCGCCAACTGGTAGCCCGGCAGCGCTTCGAGCGTCAGCCGGACGTCTGGGTAAAGATCCAATCGGTTGTATCGTTCGACGAAGCCGTCGAGCAATTCGCTGTCCGCGTGCAGGCCAAGCGCTTGAAGGGTAAAGGCGAGCGCATCGAGGCTCACACGCCGGAAATCTTCGTAGCGCCCCATCATTGAGCGGAGCCATGTGTATTCCAGCTGCTTCAGGCGCCAGACCTGCGCGATGAACGGGCCGTACCCCGGAAACACCGCATCGATCGCGGCGTCGACAGATTGGACATCGTAGAGTGTGCCGTAGGCGTCGAACACGATCGCCTTGATGCCCATGCAGACCCCCTCCCACTCCCACGTTCTTGCCCGGGCTTCGGGCGCGAGCCCTCGGACTGCCGATGTCAGTTTGGGCGCGATCCCGGGGCAGGGGTAGACTTGTCAAAGCAAAGCTTCGACCTTGCGGCCGTCATGTTCGGCGCCCGTGTGCGCTACGCCAGAGACGAGTTGCCGTTCGACTGCTTCCACCGCCACGCGTGGCCAGCGCCGTCATTGGGCGCTGGCCGGGTGATCACCCCTTCGCCGCCGCCTTGCGCTTTTCCTCTTTGGCCAGCGCGGCGGCCACGCCGCCCATGCGGCGGGCGGCGCGCATTTCCTGGGCGCGGCGCTCGCCGATGGCGAGTTCGTTGACCATGTAGTTGGAGTGGGCCGCGTGCAGGGCGGTGCGATAGCCCATCATGTCCTGGGCGAGGTTGATCGACTGCTTGAGCATGCGAAGCGTGAGGAGGTCGTTCTCGGCCCAACGCTCGGCCTGCGCCATCACCGCCGCCTCGAGGTCCGCCCGCGCGACGACCTCTGAGACCAGACCCAGGGCATGCGCCTCGTCGGCGTGGATGAAGCGGTTCTCGAACAGGATGCGCTTGGCGTTGCGGATGCCGAGGTCCCACGGCGCGGTGTGCAGCTGCAGATGCGAGGGCAGGAACATGGCGTCGTCGGACGCGATGATGATGTCCATGCAGGAGGCGATCAGGAACCCGCCGAAGATGCAGTAGCCCTGCACCTGGGCGATGGTCGGCTTCTTCACGTCGCGCCAGCGCAGGGAGTCCTCGATGAAGAGCCGCCACGAGCGGTTCACCCGCCCGAGCACCCCGTCGCCGAACGGCTTGGTCTCCGCGTCGGCCGCTTCTTCCGGCGTGCCGAGGTCGTGGCCGGCGGAGAAGTGCTCGCCGGCGCCCGCGAGCACGATGACGCGGATCTCGTTGTCGATGTCGAGCGCGGCGAAGGCGGCCGTCATCTCCTCGAGCATGATCCGGCTTTGGGCGTTGCGGTAGCGCGGCCGGTTCAGACGGATGATGGCGATGCGGCCGCGCCGCTCCACCTCGATATGGCGATAGGTCATGTCATCTCCCCGCGGGTTCGGGCCTCTTTGCTTTCGCCAGCACGGCGCCGGTGACGCCGGCGGCCTCCAGCGCGTCGACCTCGGCGTCGGCGAGGCCGAGCCGGGCTTTCAGGATGTCCCGCCCATGCTCGCCGAGACGCGGCGACGGCAGGTGGCGGCGCGGGGCGACGCCCGCGAAACGCCACGGCAGGCCGTTGTAGAGATGCTCGCCGACGTCGGCGTGGGCCAGCCGCCGGAACCAGGCGCGGGCGTCGAGGTGCGGGCAGTCGAGCACCTCCGGCCAGGGTCCGAACGCGACCGGCCGGGATACCAGCCTCCTGCAGCCGCCGCTCCAGTGCGGCGGCGTCCTGGGTGCGCGTCCATTCCGCGAGCCGCTGCTCGATGGTCTCCTTGCCAGGCCAGGCGACGGCCGGCCCCGACAAACGCCGCCTCGTCCAGCGCGGGCGCTAGAGCGACCAGTCGGCTCCATTCGGCGTCGTCGCGGATGGTCAGCGCGATCCAGGCGTCCTTGCCGGCGCAGCGGAAGACGCCGCTCGGAGCGAAGTCGGCGTCGCGGTTGCCGAACGGCGTCTGGCGCGCGCCGAACTGGGCGTCCAGCAGCGTCTCGCCGATGTAGCCGGCCGCGGCCTCGTACATGCTGCCGTCGATCGCCTGGCCTTCGCCGGTGCGGAGGCGGTGGACCAGGGCGACAAGCGTCGTTGCGGCCATCTGCAGGCCGGTGATGGCGTCGGCCTGGTAGAAGCCCATCACCATCGGGTCGCCGTCCGGGTAGCGATGGAAGAAGTCCCACCCCGCCACGGCCTCGATGGTGGTTCCGTTGGCCTTGAACTCGGCGAGCGGCCCGGTCTTTCCGTAGCCGCAGAACGAGGTGACGACCAAGCGCGGGTTGCGCTCGCGCAGGACCTCGTAGCCCAGGGAGAACCCCTCGAGCACGTGCGGGGTGTAGTTCTCCATGACCAGGTCGGCGCCGTCGGCGAGCCGCAGGAAGATGTCGCGCCCCTGCTCGCTCTTCAGGTCGAGGCAGAGCGAGCGCTTGTTGCAATTGACGCTGTTGTAGTTGGGGCTGGCGTTGACCTCGTCGGCGTTGACGGTGGTGAGCGGCACCGGCGCCCAGCCCCATTGCCGCCAGACGTCCGGGCGGCGGTGGAACTCGATCTTGATCGTCTCGGCGCCCAGGTCGGCGAGCAGCATGGCCGCATAGGGGCCGATCCAGGCCTGTGTCAGGTCCAGCAGCCGCACCCCCGCCAGCGGCGGTTCGGGCGATGCGGCCGAGGGCGCGCTGCCGCCGCGCGCGCCCCAGCCGATCGCGTCCAGGCCGACGGCCTCAGGCAGGCCGGGCGCCGGGGCGAAGCCGCGCGCGGGCGTCGCCGACAGTTTCGCCGGCGCGCCGGGCGCCGTGAGCGCCCCGAGCGTCGGGTCGTCGATCGGGTGGAAGAAGCCGCGCGCCGCAAGGTGCGGCTCGGCAAGAAGCTCGTCCGGCCGCGCGGCGATGCCGGCGGGAATTCCAGCTTTCAGCAGCGCCAGGAACACGTCCTGCGCCGGCATCGCGCGGGTGAAGCCGGCGAGGAACTCCATCAGCTCCGCGGCCCGGCCCGGCGCACGCGCCTCGCGGGCGCAAGCCGGCCAGGCGTCGGGCGCAACGCCCAGCGCGATCTCGAACTCGCCCAGTTGCCGGGTGGTCGGCGGCATGAAGGAGACGAAGCCGTCCTGGCACGGTTGCGGGCGGACGCCGGTGCCTGGGCCGCCGGTGCGCCGCGGATGCTCGCCTGTGTACTGGCCCCTGAGCAGCGGCAGGATGCTGGCGATCGTGTCCAACTCGGACGCCTCGACGAAAGCGCCGCCGCCGCGCTTGGCGCGCCCGACCAGCCCGGCCAGCGCGGCGACGAAGGCGCTGACCCCGCAGGCGTAGGCCAGGATGTGGCCGGGCGCCTTCAGCGGCGCATGATCGGGGTGGCCGTTCAGGCTGAGGTAGCCGGCCAGCGCCTGGACCACGAGCTCGGACGACTGATAGCCGCTGAGCGGCCCGCTCTGTCCGAACGGCGACAGCTCCACCGCGACCAGCCCCGGCGTCGACGCCTGCAACGCCTCGGCCGCGACGCCGAGCTCGGCGAGCCAGGGGTCGTCACGGTCGGCGAGAAGCACATCCGCGCCCGCGAGCAGTCTTTCGAGATCGGCCGGCGTCGGGCAGGCGATATCCTGGCGAAAGGACCGCTTGCCGGCCGCGACATGGGTCCAGAGCAGCGACGCGGCGCCGTCCGGTCCCGGCGCATGCGGAGCGCGGCGGCGGAGCGGCGAGCCGGCGCTTGGCTCGAGCACGACGACGTCCGCGCCCCAGAGCGCGAACTGCCGTCCGCACCAGGCGGTTGCGAGGCTGGCTCCGATCTCGACGACGCGGATCTCTTGCAGGGCCGCTGGCGTCATGTCCTCCCGAACAGGCCACCCGCCACCGGCGGGCGGCCCGCCTTCGCATTGGCAGACGATGACGCGCGGGTAAAGCGCGCCAGCATCGCCGCTGCGGCCTTGTCCATCGGTGGGTAGGTCTGACATATCGCAGCTCACGCCCCGAACGCCGTCGCGCTGAAGCGGGCGACGCGGGTGGCCGACGTCATCATCGACCCAATCGGGCCGCGCGAAAGCGAGGCCAACGGAGTGCTGCATGGGCTGGTCCGTCAATCGCCCCACTGGACTGACTTTCCACCGCCCGGGTCTGTCGACCCGCGGCTACACGCTGCTGACGCCGCACGGCGACGCCTCGACCTACCTGATCGATCTTCAGGGCCGGGTGGTGCACCGGTGGACGTTCACGCACATCAAGCCCGGGTACGGACGGCTGCTCGACAACGGCAACCTGTTGATGACCGGCTCGGACGTGAACCTGGCGACGCCGCCGCGCGATGAGCCAACCAAGCCGCCCCCGCCGTTCGAGGTGCACGTGACGCGCCTTGGCGGCTACCACACCACGCTGGTCGAGGTGGACTGGGATGGGAACAAGGTCTGGGAGTACGAGAACCGCTTCCAGCACCACGACTTCCACCGCTTCGCCAACGGCAACACGCTGGTGCCCGAGTGGGTGGAGCTGCCGGAGGACCTGCATCGCAAGGTCCGCGGCGGCTACCGCATGCCAAGGGAGAAGATGCCCAGGCTGATCGGCGACGACCTCGTCGAGATCACGCCCGACTTCAAGGAGGTCCGGCGCATCAACACCTGGAAGCTGTTCGATCCTCTGAAGGACGCCATTCACCCGACGAACCGGCGCTGGGAGTGGACGCACATCAACGGCATCGACGTGAACGCGGCGGGCGACATCGTGTTCTCGGCCCGCAACTGCGACCGGGTGGCGGCCATCGACCACGAGACCGGCAAGCTGCGCTTCAAGCTCGACAAGGCGCACGGCCAGCACAACCCGACCTGGCTGGCGAACGGCAATGTGATGATCTTCGACAACGGGCACGACAGCTCGCGCGTCATCGAAGTCGATCCGGCGAACGGCGAGGTGGTGTGGAACTATCGCGGCGCCCCCTCGCAGCAGTTCTTCAGCGGCCACATCTCAGGCGCCTCGCCGCTGGCGTCCGGCAACGTCCTGGTGTGCGAGGGCACCAGCGGGCGCCTGTTCGAAGTGACCCGCCGCCGGGAGGTGGTGTGGGAGTGGATCAACCCGTTCGTGAACAACAACTCGCGCGGCGAGCCGACGGTGAGCATCTATCGCGCCCACCGCTACGACGTCGATCACCCGGCGCTGGCCGGGCGCGACCTCGACCCGGCGCGGTTCCGCAACCTCAATCAGTTGAACGGGCTGGCGTGACGGCCGGCCGCCTTGCCTAGGGAGATCGGACGATGAGGGACCTGTCGGGCAAGACGGCCTGGATCACCGGCGCGGGCAGCGGCATCGGCGAAGGGGCCGCGCGGGCGCTCGCCGCGGCGGGCATGGGCGTCGTGCTCTCCGGACGGCGCGAAGCGCAGCTGAAGGCGGTGGCGGCGGCCATCGCGGCCGACGGCGGCAAGGCGCGCATCGCCGTGCTCGATGTCGCCGACGCCGATGCGGTCGAAGCCGTGGTCGCGGACATCGCCGGCGCGGAGGGGCGCATCGACGTGCTGGTCAACAGCGCCGGCTTGAACGTCGTGCGGCGCAACTGGAAGCACCTCTCGCGCGCCGACTGGGACCAGGTGATCCGCATCGACCTCGACGGCGCCTTCTACTGTTGTCACGCCGTGCTGCCGAAGATGCGCGAGCAAGGCGACGGCCTCATCGTCAACATCTCGTCCTGGGCCGGACGCCACGTCAGCGCAACCACCGGGCCGGCGTACAGCGCGGCGAAGTTCGCGATGAACGCCTTCACCGAGAGCCTCAATATCGAGGAGGGGATCCATGGCGTGCGCGCCACGGCCGTCTGCCCGGGCGAGGTGTCGACGCCGATCCTCGACAAGCGCCCCATCCCGGTCAGCGCCGCCGATCGGGCGCGCATGGTGCAGGCCGAGGACTGCGGCGAGCTCGTGCTGTTCCTGGCGCGGCTGCCGGCGCACGTCTGCATCAACGACGTGACGATCAGCCCGACGTGGAACCGCGGCTATATCGGCCAGGCGCGGATGATTCCGGACTGATCCGGCCCTACGGCGTCTGACCGGACGGCGTTGCCCGTAATCAACACCCGGACGGCCGTGTGACCCAGGGGCGACCGTACCCGTGTCCAGCACGCCTGGACCTGTTAATCTCATCCTTGCCGACCGGCGCCTCGGACGAAGCTGCGAACCGCAGCGTCCACTCGCCGCATAATCGACTGACAAAAAAGACATTTGCGGACGGGGGCCGCAAATCCATCGCACCGGGCACTGACATTTCTGACGGCGCGATGATTCGCGCAAAGCCTGCGACCAACATCGGAGGCGTTCTCGTGCGTTACCTGCGGCCGGAATCGCCGCGGATGGCGGCGTTGGCCGCCTTCATGCTGGCCGGCATCGCGATGCAACTGGTGTCGCCGCCGATCATGCGCCGCTTCGTCGACACGGCGGTGAGCGGCGGGCGGCATGCGTCGCTGGCGACTCTGTGGACGCTGGCCGGCTTCTTCATCGCCGCCGCGATCACCCAGCAACTCTTGCAGATCGGGGCGACCTACTTCTCGGCCCAGCTCGCCTGGGCGTCGACCAACCGCATGCGGCGGGATCTGGCCACCCACGTCCTCTACCTCGACATGAGCTACCACACGGCGACCTCCCCAGGGGATATCATCGAACGGGTGGACGGCGACGTCGCGGCGCTGGCCAACTTCTTCTCGCAGTTCGTGTTGCAGATAGTCGGCGGCGTGCTTCTGTTGATCGGCATCGTCATCGTGCTGTGCGTCGGCGTGGACTGGCGCATCGGCGCCGAGATGGCCGTGGTCGCCGCCATCGCTGGGTTCCAGCTGCACGCCATGCGCAACGTCTCGCGCGCTGCTTGGGAGCGCAACCGCGATGCCTTTTCCGCATTCTCCGCGTTCCTCGAGGAGCGGTTGGCGGGGTTGGAGGACGTCCGCGCCAACGGCGGCGGCCAGCACGTCATGCGGCGCTTCGCTGAGCTCAACAAGGAGCTGGCGGTCTCCAACATTGACGCAAGCCGCCGCGGACCCTGGATCTTCCTGGTGGCGGTCGGCCTCTTCCAGTTCGGCTTTGCTATCGCGCTGGCGCTCGGCGCCTGGCTCTACCTTCGGCACGCGATCTCGATCGGCACCGTCTTGATGGCCATGCAGCTGGCCGGGATGATGCAGGGGCCGGTGATGAACATCGGCGGCCAGCTGCAGCAGTTCCAGACCGCCTCCGCCAGCCTCAGCCGCATCCGTGGCCTCCTTTCGATCGGGCCTGACCTGCTCGACGGACCCGGCCTCGAGTGGGAGAGCGCCAAGACGATCGCCCCCAAGCTGGCCTTCGAGCGCGTCGATTTCGCGTACCGGGCCGACGCCCCGGTGCTACGCGACGTCTCGATCGAGCTGAAGCCCGGGGAGATACTAGGCCTCCTGGGCCGCACCGGCAGCGGTAAGACGACGCTCACGCGCCTGCTCTTCAGGCTCTACGACCCAGCGGCCGGCCGGATCGCGCTCGACGGCGAAGACATTCGTGAAGCAACCCTCGCCGAGCTGCGCGGGCGCATCGGCCTGGTGACACAGGAAGTCCAGCTGTTCGACGCCACCGTGCGCGATAACGCCACCCTGTTCGACGCCTCTATATCGGACGAGCGCGTCATCGAGGTTCTGGAGGACCTGGGGCTGGGTCCTTGGCTGGCCCGCCAGCCGCAGGGGCTGGCAACGGTATTGGCTGCGGGAGCGGGCCTCTCGGCCGGCGAGGCGCAGCTGCTCGCCTTCGCCCGGGTCTTTCTGAAGGACCCCGGCCTGGTCGTGCTGGACGAAGCATCGTCCAGGCTCGACCCCGCTTCCGATCTCTTGATCGAGCGCGCGCTCGACAAGCTCCTCGGCGGCCGTGCAGGCGAGCGGCGGACGGCGATCATCATCGCTCACAAGCTGTCGACCGTTGGACGCGCCGACCGCATCGCAATCCTCGACCATGGACGCGTGCTTGAGACCGGCGACCGGGCGGCCCTGGAAGCCGATCCGCACTCAGCCTTCGCGCGCCTCCTGCGCGCGGGCGTCGAGGAGGCATTGGCGTGACCTTCTTCTTGGACACCCCTGAGACGCGGCCGCTGCCTCCGCCGCCGCCACGGCAGACTGCGTTCGCCCAGACGCTGCGCATTGCGCGCACCCGGCCGCGGCGTTTCGCTTTCGGGCTCGGACTGTGGGGCGTCTTCTACACGCTGCCGCTGGCGGCCGGCCTGATCCAGCGGCGTATGTTCGACACCTTGAGCGGCCACCACCCGGCCGGCCCCAACGTCTGGACCCTGATCGGGCTCTGGTTCGCCGTCCAGATCGCGCCACTGTTCGCCTGGTATTTCGCCAACTGGGTCTACACAGGCTTCACCATCCTCTCGCGGGTGATGGTGCGCACCGACATGCTGGGCTGGATGATGTTCGCGCGTGGGCCGCGGCCGCCGCGCGGCACCGCAGGCGAGGCGCTCAGCCGCTTCCGCGACGACGTCAATGAGACGCTTTCGTTCATGGAGGGTTGGTCCGACACCGTCGGCCAGGCTCTGTTCGCCATACTGGCGCTCATCATCATGTGGGGCATCGACCAGACGGTGACGCTCGCCGTGGTCGCGCCCATGCTGCTCGTGGTCGTCGTAACCCAGCGCATCACCGCCGGCATCCACAAGTACAGCCGCGTCGCCCGCGAGGCGGATGCGAGGGTGACATCGTTCGTGGGCGAGATGTTCACCGCGGTGCAGGCGATCCGGGTCGCGGCCGCCGAGCCGCGCGTCCTCGGCCGGCTGCAGGCGCTGAACAACGTTCGGCGCAACACATCGGTTCGCTACCAGATCTACGTCACCTTCCTGGACACGTTCGGGGTGGGAACCTCCAGCCTGGCGCAGGGGCTGGTCCTGCTGCTCGCGGCTGGCGTGATGCGCGAAGGCCGGTTCACCGTCGGGGATTTCACGCTGTTCGTAAGCTACGTCGTGCAGGTGACCTCGGCGCCGCGCTGGATGGGGCGTCTATTGGCCCGCAAGCGGACGGCCGACGTGGCGCTGATGCGGATCACCACACTGTTGGGCGATGCTCCGGATAGGGCCATCACGGCCCCAAAGCCGGCGAGCCCCCGCATCGTTCCGCCGGAACCGCCGTTGCAGGCTCTTGAGGTGCGCGGACTGACCAGCGTCTACCCAAGCTCGGCGCGGGGTGTGCGCGGCGTCGACTTCGTGCTGCGCCGCGGCCAGGTCACGATCGTGACCGGGCGGGTGGGCTCGGGTAAGACGACCCTCCTAAAGGCCGTGCTTGGGCTGGTCCCGATCGACGGCGGCGAGGTCAGGTGGAACGGCGTCGCCGTCGACGACCCAGCGACGTTCATGACCCCGCCCCGCGCGGCCTACACCGCCCAGACGCCGCGCCTCTTCACCGAGAGCTTGCGCGACAACATCCTGATGGGGCTCGAGGTCGGCGAGGAGGCGGTCGACGAGGCCGTCCATCTCGCGGTGCTCGAGGACGACCTGGAGCAGATCGGCGCCGGCCTGGACACCATGGTCGGCACACGCGGCGTCACCCTCTCCGGCGGGCAGGTCCAGCGCTCCGCAGCCGCGCGCATGTTCGTACGCAAGCCGCAGCTCCTGGTGTTCGACGACGCCTCGAGCGCCCTCGACGTCAGGACGGAGCACGCCTTCTGGGAGCGGCTGTTCGCTTCTGGTGAGCAAACCGTGCTCGCCGTTTCGCACAGGCTGGAGGCCTATCGCCACGCGAGTGAGATCATCGTGCTCGATGATGGAGCAGTGGCGGCGCGCGGCACGCTGCGCGAACTCCTGCGCGATAGCCCGCTGTTCCGCGAAGTGTGGCACGACATGCACAGCGCCCACGTGGGGAGCGAGCCGGTGGAGCCGGCGGAGTAGCCAACCTCGCCGTGCGCCGCAACCGCGCCTAGCGCGGCCGACCAGCGGCGTAGGAGGCAGGATCAGGCCGACAGCCTGGCCAGGCAGTAGAGGATGGCCTTGCGGGCGGTGGCCGCCCAGGCTTCGGGCGGGCCGAGGCCGAGGTAGCGCTCGTAGAGCGCCATCGCCTCGCCCATCTCGCCGGCGCTCATGCGCAGTTGGGCGAGGTTGAACACGGCGTCGGCGTAGGTCGGGTCGGCGGCCAACACCTGCTCGAGCTCGTCCGCCGCCGCGTCCATCTTGCCCGCCGCCTCGAGCGCCTGGGCCAGATTGTAGCGCGCCTCGACGAAGGCCGGATCGCGCGCCAGCGCCCGTTGGTAGCCGAGCACCGCCTCATCGTGAGCGCCCTGGGCCAGGCGGATGTTGGCGTGATTGTAGGGCGCGATCGCGTCCGCGCGGTCGGCGCGCGCGCACATGTCGTAGAGATGCGCAGCGCGATCGAGCTCACCGTCCGCCTCGGCGATGGCGGCGGCCTCGAACAGGTCGTCGACACTGGCCTGGGCCTCGTCGAGCGGCAAAAGGCCCTGGCCCTCGAGGCTGGTCAGTCCATCGTCCCACTCGAGCGCGGCCTCGCCTGCCCCAGTCAGCACGATCCTGTGCCGCCCGCGCGGAGCGAGGTCGCGGGCCCGGGCCAGGATGCGCACCACATCGGCGCGGCTACGGCCGGCGCCGATCAACTCGGAGGCGGTGCGAAAGACGCTGGCGTCGCCGAAGCGGCAGTGCGCGCCATCGAGCACCACGAGATCGAACGCGGCCAGGACCTCGACGTCCGTCCGCGTCAGCGCCGTTCCGGCAAGACCGGTCGCCAGCGGCAGCGCTGCGTCGCGCGCGATGTCCTCGCCCGCGAGCTCGGCGGCGAACGCCCGCTCGCCGCGGACAGGCAGGCCGCGTTCGTACGCCGCATGCAGACGCACGCCAAGCGCGCCGGAATCGATCAGCGCGCTTGCCGATGCGCCGATGACAAGGCGATCGCTGCGCCGGGTGAGGTCGCGCGAGACCGATCCGCCGCGGCGGACGATCTCCGCCAGCATGCGGTCGCGAACGCCGGGAGAAAAGCGTCCGTAGAGCGCGACCGCACGATCAGCGAGGTCCATGAGGCTCCGGGCGGGTTTCAGGCCCTCTTCTTGGCCGGCGCCTTGGCCGGGGCGGCCTTGGCGGCCTCAGTCTTGGCTGATTTGGGCTGCGCCGCCACCTTTCCGAGGCTCGGCGCCGGCGGACGGCGCTCCTGCTCGATGGACTTCTTCAGCGCATCCATCAGGTTCACGACGTTGCCGCGCTCCGGCGCCTTGGTGATCACCGGCTCGCCGCCGGCGATCTTGGACTTCACCAGCGTCATCAGCGCGTCTTCATAGTGGTCGTGGAACTCCTCGGGCGCGAACGTGGTCTTCTTCGAGCTGATGATCTGCTGGGCCATGGCCAGCATGTCGGGGTCGATCTTGACGTTCAGCTTGTCGAGCGCGGTCGCCGGCTCGCGGATCTCCTTGGCGGAGCGCAGGGTGACCAGCCTGAAGCCGTCGGTGACCGGCTCGATCTCGACCAGCCGCTCGCGACTGGAGAGCACGATCTGGGCGATTGCGACCTTCTTGGCCTTCTTCATCGCCTCCAGGATCACCGCGAAGGTCTCCTCGGCGATCGGCCCGTCTGGCGCGAGGTAGTAGGTCGAGTCCTGATAGATCGGATCGACGTCGCCCGCATCGACGAAGCCCTGGATGTCGATGGTTTTCGAGGACTCGATCTCGACCTCTTCGAGTTCCTCGTTGGTGACCACGACGTAGCGGTCCTTCTCGAACTGGTAGCCCTTGACCAGGTCGGCGCGGTCGACCTCGCCCAGCTCCGGATCGTGGTAGCGCATCTGCACGCGGTTCAACGTGTCCTTGTGCAGCATGTTGAAGGAGATCTTGCCGGCGGTGGCAGACGTCGCCGGGTAAAGCTTCACCGGGCACGAGACCAGCGACAGCTTGAGATAGCCCTTCCAGTAGGCCCGACCGGCCATTGCAACACCCCTTAAGTCTTCATACCGACGTTGTGACGCATCTTCGGCGTTATCTTGACGGCGCTCGACAATAGCCCATCCCACGGGTTCCGGGCCAGCGTCTCTATACGCCTGGGAAGGTTAAGACGGTTGAAAGCATCGCCGCCCGACAGGCCGCGAAGCTCGTCCCACGCGATCGGCGTGGCCACCGGGAAGTTCGCCCGCGCGCGCAGGGAGTAGGAACAGACGGCGCTCGCGCCGCGGGCGTTGCGCAGATAGTCGACGTAGATTCGCCCCTTGCGCGCGGCCTTGGACGAGTTCGCCGTAAACAGGCTGGGCTGGTCGGCGGCCGAGGCGCGCGCGATCGCCTCGGCGAAGCCCTTGACCGTCGGCCAATCGTGCCCGTCGGCCAGCGCCAGCACCAGATGCAGCCCCTTGCCGCCCGTGGTGCGCAGGAACGGGGCGAAGCCCATCGCCTCGACCCGATCGCGCAGCACCTCCGCGCCGTCGCAGACACGCCGCCAGGGCAGGCTCTCGTCCGGGTCGAGGTCGAGCACGATGCGGTCGGGGTGCTCCGGATCGTCGATATGGCAGCCCCAGAGGTGAAATTCGATCGCGCCGAACTGGGCGAGCGCGAGGTAGCCTTTGGGCTCGGTGACGGCGATGAAAGCCGCCCGCTCCTCCTCGTCGGCCAACTCGATGGGCTCGACGCCCTCGGGCAAGCCGGCGAAGGCATGCCGCTGATAGAAGCAGTCCTTGAACTGACCGGTCGGGCAGCGGACGATGGTCACCGGCCGGCGCAACAACTCGGGCAACAGCCAGTCTCCGACCCGGGCGTAGTGCAGCGCGACGTCGAGTTTGGTTACGCCGGTGCCGGAGAATTCGCGGTCCGGATTGGTGAGATGGATCGCGGCCAGGTCGCGGTCGCTGACCAGCTTGGGCATCACCGCCTTCTTCGGCTTGGCGGCTTTGCGCGCGCTCAGGCCCATGAACACCGGCGCCCTTGGCGCGCCCTGGGTGGACCGGCTCCGGTAACCGACCTCGACGTTCCAACGCGGCTCGATCCAATGGGCTCCAGGCGTCTTCGGGACGGCGATCGGCGGATCGGCGCGTTCGTCCCTGGCCAAGCTTGCGTAGAGTTCGCGCGCCTTGGCGTCGCCGATGCCGGAGCCGACGCGGCCGGCATAGACCAGCGCGCCGTCGCGCTCCTCCGCGATCAGGAGCGACGAGGCGCCCTTGGGCATGTTGGACAGGAAGCCGACCGCCACGAAGGTCGCGACATCGACGCGCTTGACCTTGACCCAGGTGGTGGAGCGCGACTGCTGGTAGCGGGCGTCGGCCTTCTTCGAGACGATGCCTTCCAGCCCCATGCGGCTCGCCTGCGCGAACAGCGCGTCGCCGTCGCCCTCGATGTGCTCGCTGAACTGGATTGGCGCGGTCGCATCGATGAGCGGATCGATGAGCCCGACGAGCGCGGCCTTGCGGTCGACGAGCTTGGCCGCGGAGAGGTCGTAACCGTCGAGATAGCAGAGGTCGAAGGCGAAGTAGGTCATCGCATGGCTGTCGCCGGCGGAGAGGGCCTGCTCGAGCAAGTCGAGCGAGCTGATGCCGCGCGGGTCCTGCACGACGACCTCGCCGTCGATGATGGCGCTCTTGCAGGGCAGCTTCTGAAACGCCTTGGCGAGCGCGCGGTAGCGCAGCGTCCAGTCGTGTCCGTTGCGGGTGATGAGCCGCACCTCGCCCGCATCGAAGAACACAAGCGTGCGATAGCCGTCGTACTTGATCTCGTGCACCCAGCCCTTGCCGTGCGGGGCCATGTCCGCCGATGCGGCGAGCTGCGGGCGCCACTTCGCCGGCATCGGCCGCGCGACCGCGCCAGCGATCTTGGCGGCCGCCTTCTTCTTCGCGACGGGCCTCGGCGGCGGCGGCTCCTCGTCGACCGGACGGCCGGTGACGACGCTGTTCGGCTCTTCCTCGAGCACGTCGTACTCGTCGAGCGGGCGCGCCGCGGGATCGCGTTCCTTGATCAGGAGCCAATTGGTCGGGTCGTCCTTGAGCCTGACCAGGGTCCAACCGCCGGTCAGCTTCTCGCCGAGCAGGCGGAACTTGACCTCGCCGTCCGCCAGACCGCGCTCGGGGTCCTTCAGCGTGACGTAGGTCCCGTGGTCCCACACGATCACCGTGCCGGCGCCATAGTTGCCGGCCGGGATGCGCCCCTCGAAGCTCGCATAGTCCATCGGATGGTCTTCGACGAGCTTGGCGAAGCGACGGACTTTGGGGTCGAGGCAAGGTCCCTGCGGCACCGCCCAGCTCTTCAGCGTCCCGCCCATCTCCAGGCGAAGGTCGTAGTGCATCTGGCGGGCGTGGTGCTTCTGGATGACGAAGATCGGCTCGTCCGAAGCGGTGAGCTCGCCCGCCGGCTCGGGCGTTTCGGCGAAGCGGCGCTTGGCGCGGTACTTGTCGAGGCTGGCGGCCATGGACCGCCAGCATGCCGCCGCGCGGCGCTGACGTCGAATCCCGCGCGCGCCTCGGCTATGCTCGCGGCATGGACGCCCAACCCGTCAGCATCCCGATCGACGGCGCCGAGCCGGTGTCGGGCCTCTGGCAGGCGCCGGCGGAGGCCCGCGCCGTGCTCGTGCTCGCCCATGGCGCCGGCGCCGGCATGACCCACCGGGCGATGGGAGCGATCGCAGACGGCTTCGGCGAGCGCGGCGTCGCCGTGCTGCGCTACCAGTTCCCCTACATGGAGAAGGGCGGCAAGCGCGTCGACGCCCCGGCCGTGGCCCACGCCGCGGTCAGGGCCGCAGTCGGCGAAGCAAAGCGTCGCGCCGGCGATCTGCCGCTCTTCGCCGGCGGCAAGTCGTTCGGCGGGCGGATGACCTCTCAGGCGCAGGCCGTTCGGCCGCTGGAGAGCGTGCGCGGGCTCGTCTTCTTCGCCTTTCCCCTGCACCCGGCCGGCAAGCCCGCGGATGCGCGAGCCGGGCACCTCGATGACGTGCGAGTCCCCATGCTGTTCCTGCAGGGGACGAAGGACTTGCTTGCCGACCGAACCTTGCTGGAGGGCGTTGTCGGGCGGCTCCCCCGCGCGACACTGAAGCTGATCGACGATGCCGACCACTCGTTCCACGTCCCGGCGAAGAGCGGCCGCAAGGACGCCGACGTGTTGGCCGAGTTCCTCGACACGGCTGTGGCGTGGATGGGCGCGAACGCCTGAGGCGTGCACAACGCGACGCCGCGAGACAAGTGTCCTTCTCCCTCTTGGGGAGAAGGTGGCCCCCGGAGGGGTCGGATGAGGGGTCGCTCAGAACCTGCCGGCTAGGTCGTCCGCGCGTCAGCGCGGGAAAAGAAAACCACGGAAAACACGAAAAACACGGACAGGAGTTGAAGTCCGTGCGCCGTCAGGCAGTCCTCGCACATCCGTGTTTTCTGTGTTTTCCGTGGCCAAAGACCGCTCAAATTCTTCAGCCGCCCACGGGCGGCAAGATAATCTCAGAGGACGGCGCGACCCTTCAGAGTGACGCCAGCCTAACCCTTCTCCAGCAGGAACCAGGTGAGGTCGTCCTGGGGGAAGTGGTTGTCGCGGTGGTAGACGAAGCCGTAGTCGACCAGGGTCAGGTCGAAGCGCTCCATCAGCTCTCCGGCGAAGTCGCGCTTGTAGAGGCGCTCGTTCGCACCCCGGTAGGGGACCATCACGGGCGTCGGGTTGTAGTATTCGCAGACCATGATGTAGCGCCGCGCAAGGCCGTGCAGGGCCGCGTAGGCGCGATCCAAGTCCTCCGGGCCGATGTGGATCAAGACCCCCTTGGTGAAGGCGAGATCGCTGGGTTCGAGGCTCGCGAGGTCCAATTCAAGAATGCTGGCGCAATGCACCGCGGCGATGCCGAGGTCGCCGGCGATCTTCGCCGCGGTCGCATTGATCTCGTAGGCGCTGAGCCTGAACGTCGGGTCGAGCGCGTTCAGCGCCTTCAGGTTCGCGCCCCTGTTGCAGCCGAGTTCGACGATCGAATCGACGCTCGGCGCCCGGCTCAGGACGCGGGCGAACAGGGCCAGATTGGCGCGGACCAGGCGCTCGTCGGCGTTCCGCTCGGTGTACTGGTCGCCGAACGCGCCGCGCCAGAACGCCTCGTGCTCGCTCTCGCCTTGGTCGGGTGGCGCCATCGCGCGCGAGTCGAGATGATTCTGGCCCGCCCCGTCAACCGAAGCTGGCCCATCGCGCTCGGCTGATGTAGAACATACCAAGAACGGAGCGACCATGGCCCAGAGATCGGGGAGCGCCGACCTGCCCCTGCACGGCGGGCGCGTGCCGGCATGGCTTGCCGAGCGCATGGCCAGGCTCGGCGCGGTGATCAGCGAGGCGGTCGTGCTCGAGTATGGGCGCGACGAGCTGATGCGGCGCCTGGCCCACCCTTTCTGGTTCCAGGCCTTCGGCGCCGTCATGGGCATGGACTGGCACTCGTCCGGCATCACCACCAGCGTCATCGGCGCGCTGAAGCGCGGCCTTGCGCCCCTCTCACGCGATCTCGGCGTCCACGTGTGCGGCGGGCGTGGCAAGCATTCGCGCAAGACGCCCGGCGAACTGCTCGCCGTCGCCGACCGCACAGGCCTCGACGGCGAGGGGCTGGGCCGGGCGAGCCGGCTGGTGGCGAAGGTGGACTCCGCCGCCGTCCAGGACGGCTTTCAGCTCTACCTGCACGCCTTCTTCGTCACCGACGACGGCCTGTGGACGGTGGTGCAGCAGGGCATGAACGGCCAGGCGCGGCAGGCGAGGCGCTATCACTGGCTGTCGGAGGGGCTATCGAGCTTCGTCGACGAGCCGCACGCGGCGATCGACGGCCCGGCGCAAGGCGGCGTCATCGTCAACCTGGCCGACCACCGGGCCGAGGCTTCGCGCACGAGCCAGCTGGATCTGCTCGAGACGCTCGGGCCGGATGGCGTGACGGCCGAGCTGGCCCGCATCGAGGGCCGCGCGCCGGCGCCGAGCGATGCGCAGCTCGCCCTGCCCCACCTCGGCATGCCGGCCCACCACGACGTCAGGCCCACCGACGTCATCGGCCGGCGCCTCCACGGCGCATTGGCGGCCGCGGCCGACCGGGGGCCGAAGGACTTCGCCGAGCTGTTGCTGGTCCCCGGCGTCGGCGCCCGCACCGTCCAGTCTCTGGCGCTGGTCGCCGAGGTGGTGCACGGCGCGCCTTACCGTTTCTCCGACCCCGCGCGGTTCTCGTTCGCTCACGGCGGCAAGGACGGGCATCCGTTCCCGGTCCCGATCACCGTCTACGACGAGACCATCCGTGTCCTGAAGGCGGCCGTGCACAAGGCCAGGCTGGGCCAAGCGGAGGCGTTGGCGGCGATCCGCCGTCTCGACGACCAGGCCCGGCGGCTGGAGCGGACCGCCGACGGCCCCGGCTTCGACGCGCTGGTCGCCCGCGAGCGCATCCGCTCGCACGAATACGCCGGCCGCACGGTTTCGGGGTGGGCGAAACCGCTAGAGCAGCCCGATCTGCTGCGCATAGGCGGCGCCAGGTAAGTCCAAGCTCGCCGCGGCGTTGTCGCCGGAGCCGCCGGGGTCAGGGTTCGATGGGGCGCCAGAGGTGGGCGATCGAGGCGCCCACCGCATAGATGATGCCGAGGGCCGCAAACCCGAACATGACAACGATGACGTCGTTGGCGACATTCCAATCGAGCTCGACGCCGATCACCCCAAACAGGATCGCGACGACCGAGCCGATTGTGTTCCCCCAGCCGGCGACGAGCAAAGCCAGGATCACGGGACGCTCGGCGCGCGGGGTCATGGGTTTGAGCCGCGTCACCTGGGCGACCGCGATGACCACGAGGCCGTTCATGAGGCACACGACGTGCGCGGACAGCCAGGCCTGGAAGCTGCCCGGCAGGTTGATTGGCTGCGGGTAGTGGTAGAACTCGCGCCCGACCGCGAGGACGACCGGGAACCCGACCATTATTCCGACCGCGAGAATGGCGAGCCCGTTCAACGCGACAATGCGAAAGCCGTTTGCCGACACCACCCCCTCCTGTCGTGTCCCAACCGCAGCAGGAGACGCCATCGCCTCGCATCTGGCAAGCGGACGGAGCCCTAAGCCAACAGGCGTCCCAGCGCGCTGCGGTCAGCGAGAATCTCGCGGGCGGCGTTGTGGCCTGGGGCGCCGGTGACGCCGCCGCCGGGATGGGTTCCTGATCCGCACATGTAGAGGCCCTTCAGAGGGCCGCGATAGTCGCCATGGCCGAGGATCGGCCGCGCCGCCCACAGCTGATCCAGCGACAGCGCGCCGTGGAAGATGTCGCCGCCGGCCAGGCCGAAGCGGCGCTCGAGATCGAGCGGCGTGAGGATCATCCGCCCAAGGATCGAGGCTTTGAAGTTGGGCGCACAGGCGTCGACCGTCTCGACGATGAGGTCGGCCGCCGCCTCCCGGGAGTCATCCCAGCTTGCGCCGTCGGGGAGGATGGGCGCGAACTGCTGGCAGAACAGGCTGGCCACGTGGGCGCCGGGCGGCGCCAGGCTGTCGTCAACCGTCGAGGGGATCAGCATCTCGACGATCGGCGCCTTCGACCAGCCGAACTGACGCGCGTCGGCGAACGCCCGGTCCATGTAGTCGAGGGTCGGCGCGATAATGATCCCACTCATGTGATGTTCCGCCGCCGCCTTGCCGGGCAGGCAGGTGAAGTCGGGCAGCTCGGAGAGCGCGACGTTCATGCGGAACGTGCCGGAACCCGTCCGATAGCCCTTCATCCGTCGCCGGAAATCGGGCTCGAGATCGGCCGGGTCGATCAGCTGTTCGTAGAGGACGCGCGGGCCGACGTTGGCGACGACACGGGCCGCGGCGATCTCCTCGCCCGACTCCAGCTTGACGCCGACGGCCGCGCCGCGCTCGACCATCACTTGCGCGACCGGCGCCTCCAGCGTGATCTGGGCGTCAGCTTCGACGCAGGCCTCCGCCATGGCCTCGGTGATCGCGCCCATGCCGCCGATCGCATGGCCCCATGCGCCCTTCTTGCCGTTCACCTCGCCGAACACGTGGTGCAGCAGCACATAGGCCGAGCCCGGCGTGTCGGGGCTGGCGTAGTTGCCGACCACCGCATCGAAGCCGAACGCCGCCTTGATGGCTTCGCTCTCGAACCAACCGTCGAGGAAGGCGCGCGCGCTCTTGGCGAAGAGGTCGACCACGTCGCGTTGGCGCTCCATCGGCAGGGTGGCGAGCGAGCGCCCCTGCGCCGCCGCGCGCATCAGCGAGCGCAACCCGCCGCCAGCGTTCGGCGGCGTCTTCAGCGCCAGGTCGCGCAGCACGTCGGCCACGCCATCGAGGGCGGCCTCGTAGGCAGGCAGAGCGGCGGCATCGCGGGCGGAGAACCGGGCGAACTCGGCCTGGGTCCGCGCAAGGCCGCCGCCGACCTTCAGGTAGCCGCCATCGGGCTGCGGCAGCATGTTGGCGATAGGCCGCTCGACGATGCGCAGGCCGCGCTCGTAGAGCCGCATGTCGGCGATGACCTTCGCATTGAGCAGGCTGACCGTGTAGCTGGCGGTCGAATTGCGGAATCCGGGGTGGAATTCCTCGGTCACCGCGGCGCCGCCGACGACGGCTCGGCGCTCGAGCACGCGCACCGCCAGCCCCGCCCGCGCCAGGTAGAAGGCGCAGACAAGGCCATTGTGGCCCGCGCCGATGATCACCGCGTCAAGCGGCCGGGGCATGGTCGAGGGCCTGCATCGGCGGCGTTATCGTCGATCGGCCGCCAAGACGCGACACGAGATCAACGATCTTGGACCGGCCGCGCCCTTGTGCGATCGAACTGCGACCGGCGTCAGCTTCTGGCGCTGACCCAGATCCGGCGCAAACGGGTGGCGAGACGCGTGTTGGGCTCGTCAAGATCGATCGGTTCACCGAGCGAGATGCCGGCGTGCGGATAGCGACGCCAGACGAGTTTGGCGTCGTAGGCCAGGCAAGAGCTGACGGCGATCAGCCAGAAACCCGCTGGCACCAGAAAGGCGTCGGGAATGGCAAGTCGCGCGCCGGTCTCGGAGACGTCGCGCACCTGGCATGGAAAGATGGAGTTGAATTCACGGTTCACCACGATCGCGCTGAGCAACACCCGACGGCGCGGGGCGCTCCGCTTGTCCTTCTCGGAAAGCTGGAACGGGGCGTCGGCGCCTGCGGCCGCGTCGCTGAAGTCCATGCTGAGTATCGACCGATCGGCCGGGTCATCATCCTGGGATGCCAAGGCGCGCTGCATGGTTGGCTCCGCTAATCGTCTCAGATTTCGAGACCGGAGACAGGCGTACACCCGACGGTTTAACAATGTTTGAGCAAGATCACGGTCGTGGAGGAGACTGCAGTTCCTGACATTACCGCCGATGAGACGCGCCCCTTTACGGGGAACTGTTGAGTACAAATACACGCTGAGATAGGCGTGATTCCTGCCTCCGGTCGCTCGCGCTCGCGGGCAAACCACCGCGAGCCTCCTCTGCGGACTAGCCAACCTGGAAGGCGTGACGGCCGGATCCGACCTCGACGATGACCGCCTCGGGCGTGCGCGCCAACTCGGCCAAGGGCTCGCCGCCATCGTCTCGGACCGATTGGTCGGGTCGCGCCGGGAGGTGGACGCGGGCGCGGGCGTTCGGCGGGATGAGAGCCGCCAGGCGAACGCCGCCGTCGTCGTGCTGGATCCAGTCTGTCGAGATCGTCCCAAGCACCGAGCGGAACGCGCCGCCGCCGCGCCTGACCCTCGGGTCGAGGACCGGACGAATGGCGATCTCTTTGAAGCCCGGCGCCTCGGGCGCGATGCCGGCGATCCGGCGGAAGAGGAAGCCCGTGACGCCCCCGAGGGCATAGTGGTTGAAGGAGTTCATGGCGATGTCGCCGGTGTCGCCGTTCCAGCGTTCCCAGATCGTCGTCGCCCCCTTGGCGACCATGTAGCCCCAGGATGGGAATTCGGTGCGCAGCAAGAGATCGTAGACCAGGTCCGAGCGGCCGGCGTCGGCCAGCACGTCCAGGCTGAACGGCGTGCCGAGGAAGCCTGTCGAGAGGACCCCGCCGCGCCGGTCGATATCGGCCACCAGCCGCTCGAGCGCCGCCTCGCGCAGCGGCTCGGGGGCGAGGCCGAACTGCAGCGCGAGGATGTAGCCGGTCTGGCTGTCGTTGCCGACGCCGCCGTCGGCGCGCACGTAAGCGGCCTGGAACGCCTGGACGATCGCGGTGCGCATCGCCGCGAACCGCTCGGCGTCGCCCGAGCGGCCGATCGCTTGCGCCATCTCCGCCGCCAGACCGGCGCAACGCGCCCACCAAGCCGAACCGATCAGGTCCTTGGGCGTGGTCGGATCGCCGGGCTGTTTGGCGTCCAGCGCCAGCCAGTCGCCGAAGTCCAGCCCGCGCTTGTTTCGCCACAGGTGGTCCGGGTTGGCGGCCTCGAGGTAGTCGAGGTAGCGAACGATCGCCTCCCAGTTCCGCTCGATGATCGAGGTATTCCCCGAGCGCATCCAAGCGGTCCACGGCAGCACGACCCCGGCGTCGGCCCAGCCTGGCGCCGGCTCATCGCCTGCCCGAGCCGCTGCCGGCGCGTAGTCGGAGAAAGCTCCGGCAGCGGTCTGCGCGTCGCGCATGTCGTCGGTGAAGCGCGCCGTGAACGCGTAGACGTCCATGTTGAAGGCGGCCGCATCCCAGAACACGCAGGCGTCGCCGGTCCAGCCGAGGCGCTCGTCGCGCTGCGGACAGTCGGTCGGGATGCCGGTGAAGTTCGAGCGCTGGCTCCAGAGGCTGTTCTGCCAAAGCCGCTGGATCACGGGGTTCTCGATACTGAGCCCGCCGACGACCGGCAGGTCCGAGTGCAGCACGACGCCTTCGAGCGCGTCCAGGCCAGGCGCGCCAGGAAAGCCCTCGACCTCGACATAGCGGAAGCCGTGGTAGGTGAAGCTGGGTTCGAACGTCTCGCCGGCGGAATCGCCGCTGAGGATGAAGATGTCGCGGGCCTTGGCGGCGCGCAGGTTGGCCTGATCGACCTCTCCGCTCTCCTTCAGGACCTCGGCGAAGCGGAGCTCGACGCGGTGGCCAGCGGGGCCTTTGACGTGCAGGCGGCAGACGCCGGCGAAGTTCTGCCCGAAGTCGAAGACGTAGACGCCGGGCCGGGGCTCGCTGATCGCCCTCGGCTTCAGGGTCAGCACCGCCCGGATCGGCGGCGCCGTCTCGGCCGCCAGCACGCCCGCCGGCGCTTCGACCAGACGCGCAGCAGGCCATGCCGAGGCGTCGAACCCTGGCGCATTCCACCCCGGCCGCTCCACCCGCCCATCGCGCACCTCGCCGTCATAGATCTCAGACGCGAGCACCGGCGAAGCGCCGATGCGCCAGGCCCCGTCCGTGGCCACCGTCGTAGCCGAACCGTCCGCGAAAGCGACCTCCAGCTGGGCCAGAAGCCGCCGCGGCGGCGGCCCGAAGGCGTAGCGCCCGCCGGGGGCGATGACGCTCGCGTACCAGCCGTCCCCGACGTGGGCGGCAAGGGCGTTTGGGCCCTGGCGCAACAGCGGGGTGACGTCGTGCACGCGATAGAGCACGCGTTTGCGGAAATCCGTGCTCTCCGGCGCGAGCCGGTCGTCACCCACGCGCTCGCCGTTGATGAACGCCTCGTAGGCGCCCAGCGCTGTGATGTAGAGGCGGGCGTTCGCGATCGGCCGGTCGAGCACAAAGTCGCGGCGGAGCAACCGCGCGGCGGTTGGCGGCCAGGGCTGGCCGCCGTCGATCGCTGCGGGGCGCGCCTGGGCCCAGTCCGTATCGTCGAAGCCCGGATGGGCCCAGTCCTCGGTTGGATCCAGGCTCGTGCGCCAGTGGGGGCCGGTGGTCAGGCGCGTCAGTCCGCCGCCTGCATGCCGCAGCTTGAGCAGCGCGGCGAAGCCGCCGCGGCCAGGCGGCAGACGGGTGGCGTTGCGCGACAGCCGAACCTCGGCGGCGAGCGTGTGCGGCCCGGCGGACAAGGGACCGAGCCCAATCTCCGCCGCGCCAGCGCGGCCGAACGCGTTGCGCTCCCAAGCTGGCAGCGTGATCGCGTCGCCGTCGATGTGCGCGCTGAGCAACCGGTCGCGGCCCGCGACATAGAGCAGCGCCTCTTCGGCGGCTTCTTGGAGCTCGAATCGGTGGCGGAACCGTCGTGGCGGCTCAGCGTCGGCCGGATCGCCCCAGATCCAGTTCAGCCGCGCGAGGCGGTCCTCGCGCTCCTCCTCCCCCTCGACGGCCAGCCACTTTGCGCGCCAATCATCCGGCCGGAGCAGCCCCATCTCCCACCGGCTTGGCGACGGGGCGCCCAGCGGCTCGCCGGCTTCGTCCCACACCTCGACCGTCCACCAGCACCGCTGTCGGGAGGCGAGCGGCGGGCCGGCATAGGCAACGTCGAACGACCGGTCGGAACTCGACCCGGCCTGAATCCCAGAGGTCGGCGCCACCGCCGGCGACAGCGGCTTCGCTCGTCCCGACCCGGACGCGATAGGCCGACTGCCCGGCCCCGCGCCGCGGCAACTCCAGTCGCCACGACAGCCGGGGGCGCATGGTTTCCAGTCCCATCGGCGCGTCGAGGCACTCGACCTCGAGGCCGCAGACGCATGTGGTTTCGCTGGCCGGACCCATGTCTTCCTCGTCCTTCAGAGAACGCCGAAAGCACGGAGTAGGCGGGCGCGGCCGGTCCGTCGAGTGGGACCCCCGGGGTCGGTGGTCAGGGCTTCTTCGGGTCGGGTTCGCCCGGGTCGTCATCCTGGCGGGAGCGGGGGCTCGTGGGCGCCTCCTTACCGTCGATGTACGGTGGCGCGGGCGGCAGGTGGCGCACAAGGATCTCGCTCAACATCGACGCGTCGGCTTCGATCGACGGGGGTTCGCCGAACACCGCGCGCCAGAGCGCCTCGAGCTCCTGCTTCGCCGACGACAAGCCGCGTCCCCTTCCGGCCGCACCTTCGCGACCGCGAGGTTAGTGGCCCGTTGAAGGGCGTGGTGAATCCGCGCTTCGTGATCGGCGCTCTAGCTGACGCAGGCGGCCGCCTGCTTCTCCGTCTTGGCGACGCGCAGACACGCGTTGTGCTTCGCCAGCCGCGTGCGCAGGCTGCCGGTGGAGTCGACGACGTCCCAGATGCGCCAGCCGGTCGCCGTTCTTACGAGCACCAGCGTCCATGGCGACTGCTCGGCGGCGTTGTCCGTGACCTTGGCATCGAAGAAGGCGCCGTTCTGCGCTCCCGAGATGTAGCGATAGACGCCCCCGAAGTCCTGGCACTGGCAGACCGGGTCGTAGTCGAGATCTTCCCCGGCGCCCTTGGCGCTGGCCAGCGTGTCGTTGTCGTTCATCACCTTGACGAAGCCTGGGTCGTAGAACGTGGCGTAGACCCGTTTGGTGTAGGCGGCGTCGGCCGCTTTCTCGGCGGGGGTCGACCAGTTCTGCCACCACGGGCTGTCGCTGCGGTAGATCGCGAAGACCCGTTGGACGAACTGGGCAGGCAACTCGTTCACCGGCGCCGGGCCCAGGCTAGCGCCGACGAGCAGCGCGGCGGCCAGGCCGACTAGCAGATTCACGCCCCACTTCATCACGGTTCTCCGATCAGCTTGCAGTTCAGATCAGCCCCCCGGGGCCACGCGGCCAGGAACTCTAGCTCTGCCCGCCGTCGCAACGGACGATGGCGCCCGTGGTGAAGCTCGAGGCGGGACTGGCCAGGTAGAGGGCGGTGGTGACGATCTCCTCCGGCCGGCCGGGGCGGCCGAGCGAGTTGCTGGACCGCTGCCTGGCCTCCTCGGTCCAGGCCTTGGAGATGTCGGTCAGGAAGGGGCCGGCCGAGATCGAGTTGACCCTGACCTTCGGGCCATACTCGCGGGCCAGGGACACGGTCATGGCGTTCAGCGCCGCTTTCGCGCCCGAGTAGGCGATCACGCCTGGCAAGGGGACCAGCGCGCCCGACGACGAGACGTTGATGATCACCCCGCCGTCTGCGTCGGCCATGCGCTTTGCCACCTGCGCCGCCAGCCGGAACGGGCCTTTGAAGTTCAGCCCGACGATCTTGTCGAACCACGCCTCGGTCATCTCATGCGAGGGCATCGCCGGCGACATGCCGGCGTTGTTGACCAGGATGTCGACGCGGCCAAACTCGGCGTAAGCAGCCTCGGCCAGCCGATCCATCTCCGACCAGCTGGAGGCGTTGGCCGCGACCGCCATGGCCCGGCGGCCCAGCGCCCTGACCTCTTCGGCCGCGGCCTCGCAGGCGTCGAGCTTGCGGCTGGCGATGATCACGTCGCAGCCGCGCGCCGCGAATGCGCGCACCATCTGCAGGCCAAGCCCGCGCGAGCCGCCGGTGACGAGGGCGACCTTGCCGGTGAGATCGAAAAGCTCGTCCATCGCTCTCTATCTATCCTTTCGCGGGCGCGCTGACCGAGGTCAGGTCGTCGCCCAGCACGATTTCGCCGTCGAAGCGGGCGGCGGCCAGCGCGCGCCACTCGGCCTCCCGCCCCTTCGGCATCGTCGGCACATAGTGGGTGAGCATCAAGGTCTTCACGCGGTTGCGGTTGGCCGTCTCGCCGGCCTGGGCGAGCGTCGAATGATAGTCGAGGATATCCTTGAAGCGCTGGTTCGGGACCATGCGCACGAGATCCTCCCGGATCACGGTCTGCACGTAGATATCCGCGTCGGCGCAGAGCGCATCGAGGCCCGGGCAGGGCACGGTGTCGCCCGCGATGGCGGCGACGACGCCCGCATGCTCGATCCGATAGCCGAGCGTCGGCGCGACGGGCGCGTGGTCGGTCGCCTGCGCCGTGACCATGACGTCGCCCAGCGCGAACGTATCGCCGGGCTCAAGCTCGGTGACCTCGACCTTGGGAGGCTCGTTGAGGTCGGCGTGATGGGCGATGCGGTACGTCACATCGAAGCTCAGCATCGCGAGCGTCGCGTCTACCAGCGCCCTGGCGCCGACCGGCCCGAACACCTGGAGCGGCAGGGGAAGCGGAGACATCACCCACCGGGTCGTGATCACGTCGTTCAGGTCGGTGACGTGGTCGGAGTGCATGTGGGTCAGGAGCACGGCGGTGAGCGCCGGCGGCGGCACGGCGGCGCCGGCCAGCCGCATGATCACCCCGCGTCCGCAGTCGAACAGAAGGTTGACGGCGCCGGCGCGCACCAGCGTCGCGGGGCCAGCGCGATCGGGGCTGGGCACGGGCGAGCCCGTACCCAGGAGGATGACGTCCACGACCGCTCGCTCAAGCCGCGACGCGCGGCTGCGAGGCGGCGCGGATCTCGCGCATCGGAATGTCGTTCGGTCCGAGCGCGCCGATCACCGCCTGCGGCTCGTAGGATCCTTCGAGCTCGGCGACGTCGGCGTCGCTCAAGGGGTTGTCGATCGCCTTCAGCGGCTCGTCGAGCTGCTCGGCCCTTGTCGCGCCGACGATCGGCGCGGTGACCGCAGGCTTGGACAGCAGCCAGGCGATCGCCACCTGCGCCGGAGCCTCGCCGCGTCGGGCCGCGACCGACTTGAGCGCGGCGAGCACGGCCTGGTCGGCCGGGCGGTTGTAGCGGTCGCGGCCCATCGCCGACTGCGAGCGGGTCGTGCCCGCCTCGCGGCTGCCGGCCAGCACGCCGCCGGCGAGCGGGCTCCAGGGGATCAGGCCGACGCCCTCCGCGATGCACAGCGGGTTCATCTCCCGCTCCTCCTCGCGGTAGAGCAGGTTGTAGTGGTTCTGCATCATCGAGAACCGCGTGCGGCCCAGCTCGTCGGCGCGATGCAGGTACTTGGAGAACTGATAGGCGAACATCGAGCTCGCGCCGATGTAGAGCGCCTTGCCCGACTTCACGACGTCGTCCAGCGCCTCGATCGTCTCCTCGAGCGGGGTCTGATAGTCGAAGCGGTGGATCTGGTAGAGGTCGACGTAGTCGACGCCGAGCCGGGTCAGGCTGGCGTCGATCGACTGCAGGATGTGCTTGCGCGAAAGGCCGCCGCGGTTGGGGCCGCGGCCCATCGGATTGAACACCTTGGTCGCGATCACGCTTTCGTCGCGGCGGACCTTCAGGTCCTTCAGCGCCCGCCCGAGGATCTCCTCGCTCTCGCCGCGGGAGTAGATGTCCGCGGTGTCGAAGAAGTTGATCCCCGCCTCGACCGCTTTCTGCACGATCGGCCCGCTCTGGTCCTCGTTCAGCATCCAGTCGGCCATGCCGCCGAAGCTCATGCAGCCCAGGCAGAGTCTGGAGACCTGCGTGCCTGTCGATCCCATGCGTACGTACTTCATCAAGCGCCTCCGGCGGCCTTTGTCGTTTGGGGTTCGCCCCTAGCCTAGCACCCGTGGCGCGAGCGCGCCCAGCGCGATCGCCGTAACGCACCGATGTTGATCGACCTCAATGCCGCGCCCTCCGCATCGGTGGAGATGAGGGCCCAAGGTGAGGAGTGGAATCATGCCGCAGCCGTTCTTGGAGATCATCAAGGACACCGACGCCGAGGCCGTCGAACTCAGGACGCTGATCCCCGACGTCATGAACGCGTTCGGCAGCCTGAGCCGGGCCGCCCACGTCCAAGGTGCGCTCGACCGCAAGACCAAGGAGCTGATCGCGCTTTCCATCGCCGTCAGCACGCGTTGCGAGGCGTGCATCGCATACCACGCGCGGGCGAGCGGCCGACTTGGCGCAAGCCGACAGGAGGTGGCCGAGGCGCTGGCCGTGGCCATCCAGATGGGCGGTGGTCCGGCGGTGAACTACGCGGCCGCGGCGCTGCGCGCGTTCGATGAATTAGCGCCGGCCGGCGCTTCGCTCGGCGTCTCGCCGGGCCTGAGGGCCCGGGCCGAGGCTGGACTGTAGCGCCGGCGCACCGCCGGACGGACAAGCGACTGCGCACCGCGCGGGCACAATTGACATTCCCCTCGGTGGGCGCGACGCAAGCGCAAGAACAACCGGCGCGCGATGCGCGCCGGCGCCGCCATCCGTTAGGAGAGAGTCCAAAGTGTCACCATCGATCGATCGGCGCGCGCTGCTCGCCAGTTCGGCAGCGCTGGCCGGCGCCTTGGCCGCGCCTGGGTTCACGCTCGCCGAGGCCGCGCCAGCGGGGCCGCCGGTCGCCCCCTTGAAACCCGTCGTCGAGACGCTGTGGGGCGTTCCGGTCACCGACCCGTATCGGTGGATGGAGCAGGAGGGTCCGGAGTGGAAGGCCTACGCACTGGCCGAGAACGACTATGCGCGCAAGGTCTTGGGGGCCATCCCCGGCCGCGACGCCCTCTATGACGCCATCAGCCACAACAGCGGCGTGCTGGTGGCGCTGGCGGGCGCCCAGGTGGCGGGCGACTACGTGTTCACCGAGGTGAGGCCGCCGCAGGCCGAGACCTTCAAGCTCTATGTGCGCACCGGGGTCGGCGGCGCCGACCGGCTGCTGCTGGATCCCGACCGCTTCGCGCCGGCCGGCAGCCATGCCTCGCTCGACTGGTGGGCCGCCTCAAATGACGGCAAGCATGTGGTGTTCGGCGTTTCGCCGGGCGGGTCAGAGGAGTCCGTCGCCCACATCATGGTCACCGAGACCGGCGCGCTCCTTGCGGAGACGATCGACCGCACGCAGAACGGCTCGCCAGGCTGGACAGACGACGGCCGAGGCTTCTTCTACAACCGCCTGCAAGGCGGCCTGCCGCCGGACAGCCTGGACAAGTTCAAGCTCAGCACATCCTGGTACCATGCGCTGAACACCGACCCGGCCGCCGACATCAAGGTGCTCGCCAAGGGGACGAGCCCGGACGTCGAGGTCGCGGATATCGACTTCCCGGTCGTCGGGGCCACGCCAGGGTCCGACGTCGCCATCGGGCTTCTCATCTCCGGAGTCCAGAACGAGATCTCCGCCTACGCCGCGAGCGTCGCCGACGCCGCCGCGGGCAAGCCGGCGTGGCGGCGGATCTGCGCGCCCGCCGACAGCGTTACCGGGCTCGCCGTGCACGGCGACGACATCTTCCTGCTCAGCCACGACGGCGCATCGCGCTACAAGGTGCTCAAGACCACGGCCGCGTCGCCCGGCGTCGCCAGCGCCAAGCTCGCCGTGCCTAAGTCCGGCTCGGTCATCAGCGGCATCGGCGCGGCCAAGGACGCCCTCTACATCACCGATCTGAACGCCGGTCTGGGCGGCATCCGCCGCCTGGCGTGGGACGGGACGCTGACCACCATCCCCATGCCCTTCGCCGGCGCGATCGGGGGAGTCTTCGTCGACACGCTGCACGACGGCTGCTGGTTTGCGCTCGAAGGCTGGGTGCAGCCGCCGACGGTCTTCTACATCGCACCGGACGGGAAGGTGACCGAGACCAACCTTTCGCCCAAGCCGCCCATCGACGCCTCGTCCTACACCTCGGAGGAGACCTTCTGCACCGCCGCCGACGGGGTGAAGGTCCCGCTCTCCATCGTTTACAAGAAGGGGCTGAAGCGAGACGGCTCGGCCACGCTGCTGCTCGACGCCTATGGCGCCTACGGCATCACGGAGGACCCCGGGTTCCTGGCCCGCTGGTTCCCCTTCCTCGACCTTGGCGGGGTGTTCGCGACTGCCCACGTGCGCGGCGGCGGCGAACTGGGCGAGGACTGGCACCTGGCCGGAAAGAAGGCGACCAAGCCGAACACCTGGCGCGACGACATCGCCGCGGCGGAGCACCTCATCGCCCAGGGCTACACCTCGAAGGCCAAGCTCGCGATCATCGGCGGCTCGGCCGGCGGCATCACGGTGGGGCGCTTCATGACCGAGCGTCCGGATCTGGCCGCCGTCGTCATCGACCAGGTCGGCGTGTCGAACGCCTTGCGCAGCGAATTCTCACCCAACGGCCCGCCCAACATCCCCGAGTTCGGCACCGTGACCAACGAAGCGGACTTCAAGGCTCTGCTTGAGATGGACGCGATGCACCATGTCGTCGACGGGACGGCCTATCCGTCTGTGCTGCTGACCACCGGACTGAACGACCCGCGCGTCTCGTCCTGGGAGCCGACCAAGATGACCGCGCGGCTGCAGGCGGCGACCGCGTCGAAGAACCCGGTGATCCTCAGGGTCGAGACCGACGCCGGCCACGGCATCGGCTCGACACGCGAGCAGCGCGACCGTGAGACGGCCGACGAGGTCGCCTTCATCATGTGGCGCACCGGCGATGCGAGGTTCCAGCCGCCGGCCTAGGCGGCGCACGGCTCGGCCGGCGCAAGCGCTTGGTCTCTAGAACTGCCAGCCGACGCCGGTGCTGATGCCGCCGTCGCCGTGCGAGTCGAAGCTGGCGCCGAACTTCACCGTGGCGTGGCCGTCGTCGAAGACGTGGCTGGCGCCGAACGCGAACGAGGTCTGACTGCCCCAGGCGCCGAGCCCGACGCCGACCAGCGCACGGCGCTCGTTTGCACGGTCGCGATCGATGCGCTTACCTTCCGGAATCGAGCTCGATTCCGCTGACCAAGACGCGCCGCGCCAACCTCGACGTCCTCGCCGCCTCCGCTCTGATCTTCCTGGCGGCCTTCCTGCTGTTCGCCGTCGAGCCGATCCTCGGCAAGCTGATCCTGCCGCGCTTCGGCGGCTCGGCAGGCGTTTGGACCGCGTGTCTGCTGTTCTTCCAGAGCGCGCTCGTCGCCGGCTACCTCTATGCCCACCTTCTGGCGCGGATCAGGAGCGCGCGCCTGCAGGCCGCGGTCCATAGCATCCTGCTGCTCGTCAGCCTCGCCGTCCTGCCGCTCACGCTTCCGGCTGCGACCGCGGCCGGCGCGGCGCCGCTGCTCGACATCATCGGCCTTCTCGTTCGCACGATCGGCGCGCCGTTCGTGCTGCTCGCCTCCACCGGACCGCTGCTGCAGCATTGGCTGGCCGAGGGCCGCGGCGAGCAGGCGGGGCGATCGCCGGTTCGTCTCTATGCGGTTTCCAACTTCGGCTCGCTGCTCGCGCTCGTCGCCTACCCCCTCTTCGTCGAACCCGTCTTCAGGGTGCGGCTGCAGACAGCCGGATGGAGCCTTGGCTACGGCTTCTTCGTGGCGGTCGGCGTCGCCGCCGCCTGGGTGGCGCGCCGGCGCGCCGCTGCGGAGCCGGCGCCGGAAGCCCACGATGCGGCGCCGGCGCTTGCGGACCGCGCGCTTTGGTTTCTGCTGTCGCTGGCGGCTTCGGCGCTCCTGCTCGCGATGACCAGCCACATCACCCAGGACGTCGCGCCGGTTCCGCTGTTCTGGATCATCCCGCTCGCCCTCTACCTCGTCAGCTTCATCGCCGTGTTCGGATGGCCCGGCCTCTATCGGCGCACCGTCTGGCTGCCGGCGTTCGCGGTGGCGCTGGGGGGGCTGATGTACGCCGCGGCGGTTCCGCCGGCGGCGCAGAACCTGCCCTTGGTGCTCGGCGGCTATTCACTGGGGTTCTTCCTGGCCTGCCTGGTGCTGAACGGCGAGCTCGAGTCGATGCGGCCGCCGGGCAGCCGCCTGACCGGCTACTACCTCACGATCGCCTTGGGCGGAGCGGGCGGAGCGGTGCTGGTCGCGGCCGTCGCGCCCGCGCTGCTGCCCGGCCCCTACGATCTGCCGATCGCGCTGACGCTGGCCGGCGGCATCGTCGTCGCTGCCGAATGGCGCGCGCGAGCGGCAGCGTCGCGCTGGCCTGTGGCGGCGCGCGCTGCTCGCGAGCGCCGGCGTAGGACTGGCCCTCGGCGCTGGGTTCGTCGCCTGGCGCGACGCCGAGGACGCGCACGGCGCGGTCACGCTGGCGCGCAACTTCTACGGCTCGCTGCTGGTCTCGGAAGAGACCGACGATGCGACGGGCGCCGTCGTCCGCGAGCTCACCAACGGCGACATCATCCACGGCGCGCAGTACCGGCTCCCCGCCGACCGCCGCCGCTGGCCGATCGCCTACTATGGTCCGACGAGCGGGGTGGCCCTTGCCCTCCGCGCCCTTCAGCGAAGCGGCCCGCTTCGCGTCGGCGTGGTCGGTCTTGGCGCGGGCACGCTGGCGGCGTTCGGCCGGGTGGGCGATGCGTACACCTTCTATGACATCAACCCGCTGGTGACGCGCGTTGCGACCGGTGACTTCACCTTCCTGCACGATACGCCGGCGGCGTGGCGCATCAGGCTGGGGGATGCGCGGCTCTCGCTGGCCGGCGAGAGCGGACCGCGGCTCGACGTCCTGGTGATCGACGCCTTCGCCGGCGATGCGATCCCGACCCACCTTCTGACCCGCGAGGCGTTCGCGCTCTACTGGCGGCGCCTGACCCCGGACGGGGTCCTCGTCATCAACACCTCCAATCGCTACCTCGACCTTGCCCCGCTCGTGGCCGCGCAAGCGCGAGCGGACGGCAAGGACGCGCGCCTGGTCGTCAACGACGCCGACGAAGCCAGCGAGACCTACGCCGCCTACTGGGTCGTGATCACCTCCCGTCCGGGGTTCTTCGCCGATCCCGCGCTGAGGAGCGCCCAGCCGATCGCGGCGCGCCCGGACCTGCGACTCTGGACCGACGACTATTCGAGCCTCCTGCCGCTCATCCGCTAGGGAAGCTCAATCTGGCCGGGCGGCGGGTTCTCTGGCAGAACGGTTGCAGCCAAGGGACGAAAAGGAACGCCCGCATGACCCCTGACGACCAACCCGCCGTGGCCGAAGGCGAAGCGCTTGTGGCCGGCCTGACGAAAAGCGGCTTGGCCGCGCTGGACGCCGAGATGCACGCCCTGGTCGACGAACGGAAGCTGGCCGGCGTCGCAACGCTGGTCGCGCGCCACGGCGAGATCGTCCACCTCGACGCCTATGGGCGGCAGGACATCTCCGAGCCGACGCCGCTGACGACCGAGTTCGATCTTCCGCATCGCCTCGATGACCAAGCCCATCATTGGCGCGGCCATGATGATGCTGTGGGAAGAGGGCAGGTGGACGCTGGACGATCCGGTCGCCAAGCACATCCCGGAGTTCGAGGGTCTGCAGGTTGCGACAGCCGACGGGTCGATCGTCCCGCAGACGCGGCCAATGAACATGCGCCAGCTGATGAGCCATACCGCCGGTTTCGGCGGGCTGGCCGACTACGCCGAGGCCAACCTGCGCGGCGGCGACCTTGCGGGCATGATCGAGATCCTGGCCAAGCGGCCGCTCTACTTCCAGCCGGGCAGCGAGTGGCGCTATGGGCCCAGCGTCGACATCCAGGGCTATGTGATCGAGAAACTCTCGGGCCAGGGGTTGGACGCGTTCCTGGAGGCGCGCCTGTTCGCGCCGCTGGGCATGGTCGACACCGGCTTTTGGGTCGACCCGGGCAAGAGCGCGCGGGTGGTGCGCATCCACAGGTACGACGAGGGCAAGCTCGTACCGGCCGGACGCGAGAACGCCTTCAACACATCGGCGCCGACGTTCCTCTCCGGCGGCGGCGGGCTGGTGTCGACCATCGGCGACTACTGGCGCTTCGCCCAGATGATCCTGAACGGCGGTGAATTCGCCGGCCGGCGCTACCTGAAGGACGAGACCGTCGCGATGATGCACAAGAGCGTGCTCGAGCCCGGCGTGAACGTCACCCTCTACTCGCCCAAGGCCACGGGCATGGGCTTTGGCATGGACTTCGGGATCATCGAGGACCCGGTCGCGGCCCGGACCGCCCAGGGCGTCCAGAGCTTCTACTGGGGCGGCGCGTTCGGCACCTGGTTCTGGATCGACCCGATCAACGACATGATCGTCATCGGCATGATCCAGAACATGGGCGGCACCACCCCGGACGGCGCCCCGATGATGCGCGAGCTCTCGGCGCGGGCGGTCTACGCGGCGATGACCGATCGCAGGAACGCCTAGGTCGGGGCGGCGGCAGCCGACCTATTGGACCGCCAAGCGCGCCAAGGACGCCCTGAACGCTCGGGACCGATCTTGGCGATCTTGGCGTTCTTGGCGGTCGAAGACGACAGCTCCGCTTGCGCGGAGCGAGGAGGACCAAAGCTTAGAGTCCCGGCTGCGGGCTGGCGGCGCGGCGCTCCATCTGGGCGATGACGGCGTCGATGTCGCGGCCCTTGAGCGCCGCGGCGAAGTCGTCGTGCTCGACGCCGACCGTGCTCAGGCCCTCGCGCAGGCTGTCGACGATGCGAAAGCGGGCGCCTTCGCGGCGCACGCGCCAGGAGAGATCGCGCGTCTGCGGCTGCGCGCCGGCCGCGCCCGGGCGCAGTTCGCGCGTCGTCACCAGCCAGTCGTCGCCGCCCAGCGCCTGCGTCCCGGCCAGGGTGAAGCCGTCGCTCGCGCTCTGGCGGCCGGCCAGCGCGATCTGGCGCGCCAGGCGGATGAGCAGCACGTGCGAGAGGCGGGTCTTCTGGGCGGACGTCGCGCCCTTCCCCTCGGTCCCGAGCACGGCCAGCGTGATCGCGCCCATGTCGAAACTCTTCGCCGCCAGCGCCTCGATCGCCGGCTCGGAGGGCCAGCCCGGCGCGGCGGACGCGCGCACCAGGCCGGCGTGCAGGGCGACGACCGGATCGGCCGGCTGCGCCGCGGGCCGTAAAGCCGCCAATGCGGCGAGGGCCAGGACCAGCACCGCGGCCCGCTCCAGCCAACCTCGCAAATCCGCGCCCTCCTCGCTATGACGGTCGCCGCACGCGCATAGCATGAGACGAGCTTGATACGACCCATGAGCCGCTACGTCGCCGCCATCGATCAGGGCACCACCTCGTCCCGCTGCATCGTCTTCGACGCCAAGGGCCAGATCGCCGCGATCGAGCAGAAGGAGCATCGGCAGATCTACCCCCGCCCCGGGTGGGTGGAACACGACGCGCTGGAGATCTGGGCCAACGTCGAAGCCGTCGTCCAGGGCGCGCTGAACAAGATCGACATCGGCCCGCCTGACCTGGCCGCGGTCGGGATCACCAACCAGCGCGAGACGACGCTGATCTGGGACAAGGCGAGCGGCAAGCCGGTCGCCAACGCCATCGTCTGGCAGGACACCCGCACCGACCGGCTGGTGCGCGACCTCGGCGGGCGGCTCGGCCAGGACCGCTTCCGCGACCAGTGCGGGCTGCCGCTGGCCACCTACTTCTCGGGGCCGAAGATCCGCTGGCTGCTCGACGAGACGCCTGGCCTGCGCGCAAGGGCCGAGCGCGGCGAGGTCCTGTTCGGCACCATCGACGCCTGGCTGATCTGGAAGCTGACCGGCCGCCACGCGACCGACGTCACCAACGCCAGCCGCACCATGCTGATGGACCTGACCACCCTCGACTGGGACGAGGACCTCCTGGAGGCGATGGGCGTGCCGCGCGCCATGCTGCCGGAGATCCGACCCTCGTCCGAGGTGTACGGCACGGCGCGCGGCGTGCTCGAGGGCGTGCCGGTGGCGTCGGCGCTCGGCGACCAGCAGGCGGCGCTGTTCGGCCAGACCTGCTTTTCCCCCGGCGAGGGCAAGTGCACCTACGGCACCGGCAGCTTCCTTCTGGTCAACACGGGCGCCAAGGCCGTGCCCTCCAAGCACGGGCTCCTGACCACGCTGGGCTACCAGATCAGCGGCTCGCGCCCGGTCTATGCGCTGGAGGGCTCGATCGCGGTCACCGGCGCGCTGGTGCAATGGGTGCGCGACAACCTCGACCTGATCTCGAGCGCCGGCGAGATCGAGGCGCTGGCCAAGAGCGTCGACGACAACGGCGGATGCTACTTCGTCCCGGCGTTCGCCGGCCTCTTCGCCCCGCATTGGCGCAGCGACGCCCGCGGCGTGATCGCCGGCCTGACCGCCTACGTCACCAAGGGCCACATCGCCCGCGCGGCGCTGGAGGCGACGGCCTGGCAGACGCGCGAGGTCGTCGACGCCATGGCCGCCGACTTCGGCGTGCGGCTGAAGACGCTGAAGGTCGACGGCGGCATGACCGCCAACAACCTCTTGATGCAGTTCCAGGCTGACGTGCTCGACGCCCCCGTCGTCCGTCCGGAAGTGGCCGAGACCACCTGCCTCGGCGCCGCCTACGCGGCCGGATTGGCGGTCGGCTATTGGCCGGACGTCGAGAGCCTGCGCAAGCACTGGAAGAAGTCCGCCGAGTGGAAGCCGGTCATGTCCAAGACGGCGCGCGAGGCGGGCTATCGCAAGTGGAAGAAGGCCGTCGAGCGCACGATGGGCTGGATCGACGACGACGACGCGTAGCCGATCAAGCGGAGGTTTGAACAGAACATGTCAAAGACCATCGTCGTCGTGGGGTATGGACCCGGCATCTCGACCGCCGTCGCCGAGCGGTTCGCCGCCGAGGGCTTCGCCGTGGCGCTGGTGGCGCGGAGCGGCGAGCGGCTCGCGGCCGGCGTCGCGGCGCTGAAGGCCAAGGGCGTCGCCGCGGCCGCGTTCCAGGCCGACGCCAGCGACCCGGCCGCCATCCGCGCGACCATCGGGAAGGCGCGCGCCGCGCTCGGCCCCATCGCCGTCGTGCACTGGAACGCGTTCGGCGGCGCCGAGGGCGGCGACCTGCTGACCACGGACCCGGCGTCCGTGGTCGGCGTCTTCAACGTCGCCATCGTCGGCCTCCTCGCCGCCGTTCAGGAAGCGTTGCCCGACCTGAAGGCCGCGGGCGACGGCGCGGTGCTGGTCACCAACGGCGCGTTCGGCGAAGTGAACCCGCAGATCGACGCCTACGCGATCAGCGCGGGCGCGACCGGCATCGCACTCGCCAACGCAGCCAAGCACAAGCTGGTCGGCCTGCTGAGCGAGCGTCTGAAAGGCGACGGCGTCTACGTCGGCGAGGTCATGGTCGCCGGCATGGTCAAGGGCACGCCCTCCGACCGAGGCGGCCCGACCATCGACCCGGCGGCGATCGCGGGCCAATTCTGGGCGCTTTACCAGGCCCGCGGCGAGATCCGCGCGCGGGTGTCCTGACTGGACCGGCCGGCCGGCTGACGCTTCGACCGGTCTCGCCTGGTCAGAGGTATCCGCGGGCGCGGCGATGGCCTAGCTTCTGAGCAGAGGTGTCGAGGAGGTCAGGCGCGCGCATGCTTACGGTTCATCACCTGGGGATCTCCCAATCCGAACGGATCGTGTGGCTCTGCGAGGAGCTGGAGCTCGACTACGAGCTCAAACGCTATGACCGGCGCGCGGACAACCGCCTCGCGCCTGATGAATACAAGGCGCTCCACCCCATGGGGATCGCGCCGGTGATCACGGACGGCGACCTCGTGCTCGGAGAGAGCGGGGCGATCTGCGACTACATCTGCGCGCGCTACGGCGGCGGCCGGCTGGCGCCCGGGCGCGACGATCCCGATTTCGCCGACCACCTGTTCTGGTTCCACTGGTCCAACGGGACCTTCATGACCACGCTGATGATGCAGCTGGTGCTGGCTGGCGGCGGCGAGGGCAATCCGGCCGCCGTCTTCGTGGAGGATCGCAGCCGACGTGGTTGGGCGATGGTCGAGGCGAGGCTCGGCCAGGCGCCGTTCTTCGGCGGCGCCAACCTCACCACCGCCGACATCATGATGGTGTATTGCCTGACCACCAGCCGGGCGTTTCGCGGCCTATCGATCGACGCCTATCCCAACCTGAAGGCCTACCTCGCGCGCATCGGCCAGCGCGCCGCCTACAGGCGGGCGATGGCCAAGGCCGAGCCGGGCATGGCGCCGATGCTCAGCTGACGGTCGGCCAGGCCGAGCCGCGCCCATATCGGCCGCCCCCCGGGCGGGAGCCCGTGGCCGCTTCCGAGGCGCCGCGTCCGATGCTGACATGATAGGGTCGAGACCGAGGTAAGACTGGGGCGTGCGATCGGCTGGTTTCGGACAGGGGGTCCTTAGAAACGCGCTTCTCGATCACCAGGCTGAAGGAATGGCAGTTCTTCGTCGCTCTGACGAAGGCGAGCCCTGGACTGGCCGCCGCGTGGTGGAGCGGCCTGCTGTTGCTGGGCTTGCTCCCGGCCGCGTTCGCCATCGCCATGGGCGGCCTTGTGGGCGCGGTGCGCGCGGGCGCGTCCCTCGCCCTGCCGCTGGCGTTCGTCGGCGGCGTCTTTCTGCTGCTCCAGGTTCTCAGCCCGATCCACACCGCGATCAGCCAAAATCTCGGCGCGCGGACGGCCTCCTGGCTCTATGACCGGCTCACCCGAGCCCTGGCGAGGCCGCGCGGGATCGGCCACCTGGAAGACCCGTCGCTGACGACAGATCTCACGGTCGCGCGTGAATTCGATCTGGGCATCACCGGCCCGCCGCTCAACGTGGCGATGGACTTCATCGCCAGCGGCCTGACCACGATGGTGGCGGGTCTCGCCTCGGCCGCCGTCGTTTCGGCGTGGCGCTGGTGGGCGGGCCTGCTCCTGGCCGCCGCCTGGGCCTCCACGCACTATCTCTTGCGCGAGAGCGGCGTCTGGCGCGACCGCAACACGGCGGAGGTGCAGGGCGCCCAGCGCGACTCCCACTACGCCTACCGCCTGGCCGTCGATCCGCCGGCGGCGAAGGAGTTGCGCCTCTTCGGCCTCGCGGGGTGGACGCTCGAGCGCTTCATCGCGCGCCGCACGAAGCTGCACGAGCTGCAGTACGCGGCCACCCGCATGCGCCAGCGCCCGCTCGGGCTCAGCATCCTGATCGTGACCGTCGCCAACGTGGTCGTTTTCTGGGCCATCGCGTCGGCCGCCGTATCGCACCAGATCGGCCTCGGACCGGCGGTGACCTTCCTGCAAAGCGCCGTCGGGGTCTCGGCGATCGCGTTCGGCGGTTTGAACTGGGCGCTGGACGGCGCCGCCGCGCCGGTCGCCGCGGTGCTGCGCCTCGAAGACGCGGCCGCGAAGGCCGGCGAGCTGCCGTCCGGCGCCGGCAAGGCCGAGGGCATGCCCGCGCGGGAGATCCGCTTTCGCGACGTCAGCTTCGCCTATCCCGGCGGCGCGCCGGTGCTCGACCACTTCGATCTTACGATCCCGGCGGGCGCGTCGCTCGCGATCGTCGGCCAGAACGGGGCCGGCAAGACGACGCTCGCGAAGCTCCTGTGCCGCCTGTACGACCCGCAAGGCGGCGCGATCGAGATCGACGGCGTCGATCTGCGCGCGCTCGACGTGGAGGGGTGGCGCTCGCGCGTCACGGCCGTCTTCCAGGACTTCATCCGCTTTGAGGCGCCGCTCAGGGACAACATCGCGCCACGCCGCGGCGTCGAAGCCCCGCCGGACGATGCGGCTCTTCGCAAGGCCCTTGCGGCCGCCGGCGCGAGCGACCTGGCCGCGCTCGACACCATACTGTCCAAGGCCTACGCCGGCGGGACGGACCTCTCGGGCGGCCAGTGGCAGCGGGTGGCGCTCGCCCGCGCGCTGGCGGCCGTAGAGGTCGGCGCCGGCCTCGTCCTGCTCGACGAGCCGACGGCGCAACTCGACGTGCGCGGCGAGGCGGAGATCTTCGGCCGGGTTCTGGCCGCCACGCGCCAGTGCACGACCATCCTGATCTCCCACCGGTTTTCGACGGTGCGCCAGGCCGACCGCATCTGCGTGGTGGAGTCCGGCCGCGTTGTGGAGCTCGGGTCACACGATGAGCTGATGGCGCTCGGCGGCCGCTACCGCACGATGTTCGATCTGCAGGCGCAGCGCTTCCAGGAAGCGGACGAGGAGGGACAGGCCTATGAAGCCCTCGCCTGACCTCGATCCCGCGCCGGACGCCATCGAGCCGCTGCCGCCGACGCTTTCCTCGATGTGGCGGCTGTGCAGGCTGGGCTTCAGGTCCGAGCGGGGGCTGATGGCGCTCTCGCTCGTGCTGTCGCAACTGGCGGCCCTGCCCGCGGCGCTGACGGCCGTCTGGCTCGCTCTGCTCGGCGCGGCCGTTATCCAGCAGCAGACCCGGCTCGCGATGGCCGCGGCGCTGGGAATGGCGCTCAGCGCCGCCGCGAACTGGTTCCTGGGGACCGTCAGCACGCGCGTGCAGCGCCGCTTTCGCGACAAGGTGACGATCGCGCTCGAAGCGCACGTGGCGCGCCTGCAGGCGACCATCGTCTCGATTGCCCACCAGGAGCGGCCCGAATACCTCGACCGCCTGTCGATGCTGCGCAACCAGGTGTTCGTGCTCGACCACATGTACATGTCGTTGTTCACCACGCTCGCGTGGCTGCTGCGCCTGGCCTTCACCTTCTCCCTGTTGGCCTGGGTGCATCCGGCGCTGCTTCTGCTCGCGGCCTTCGCGGCGCCCTCCGCGGTCGCGGCCTTCTGGCGGCCGGACGTCGAGAACAAGACCTACGAGCGTGTCGCGCCGCACCAGCGGCTCGCGCTCCACCTGTTCGACCTGGCGACCACCGCCGCGCCCGGCAAAGAGATTCGAGTGCTCGGCATCGGCGAGCGACTTGTCTTGGAGCGCCGGGCCGCCTGGGAGCGCTGGCATGAGCCGATGGCGCGCGTGCGCTGGGGCACGGCGCTGTGGAACGCGCTCGTCCTGGGCGATCTTCGGCGCCGGCTACATCGGCGCGGTTGCGTTCGTCGTCTGGGGGACGCACGCGACCACCGCGCAGGTTCTCCTGGTGCTGGCGGCGGGCGCGGGCCTCGCTGGATACGTGCGCGCGGCCGTGGGCGAGATCGGTTTCCTGCGCGGGTTCTGGGCCGACGGCTCGCGCAGGCTCGCCTGGCTCGAAGACTACGCCGCCAAGCAGGCTGCGGCGGGCGAACTCTCGCCGCCCTCGGCGCTGCGCGAGGGCATACGCTTCGACCGCGTCTCCTTCGCCTATCCTGGCGCTTCGCGGCTGGCGCTCGACGAGGTCTCCTTCACGCTGCCGGTGGGTGCGGTCGTGGCGATCGTCGGCGAGAACGGCGCCGGCAAGACCACCCTCGTGAAGCTGCTCGCCAAACTCTACGAGCCGGCGTCGGGTGCGATCCTGATCGACGGCGCGCCGCTCGCGCGCATGGTCGCGGCCGAGTGGCGAACGCGCATCACCGGCGCGCTGCAGGACTTCTTCCGCTTCGAGTTCAAAGCCCGGCGGACCATCGGCCTCGGCGAGGTCGGGCGCATGGAGCATGAGCCGGCCGTGATGGCTGCGGCCGCCCGCGCCGGGGCTGACGACGTCGTGGCGGGGCTTCCCGCCGGCCTCGATACGCAACTGGGCAAGACCTGGCCCGGCGGCGCGGAGCCGAGCTTCGGGCAGTGGCAGAAGCTCTCGCTGGCGCGCGGGTTCATGCGCGAAGCGCCGCTGGTGCAGGTCCTCGACGAACCGACCGCCGCCCTCGACGCCGAGACCGAGCATGCGCTGTTCGAGCGCTACGCCGCGGCGGCGCGCACGGATATGGGCGCGAAGCGGCCGCATCACCATCTTCGTCTCGCACCGCTTCTCGACGGTGCGCATGGCCGACCTGATCCTCGTTCTCGACGGCTCGCGGCTCGCCGAAGCCGGATCGCATGACGAGCTGATGGCCCGCCGCGGCCCCTACGCGGAACTCTACGGCATCCAGGCCGCCGCCTACCGGCCCGAAATCGTCGGTCGCGCCGGCGCAAGCGTGAGCGCACAAACCGTGAGCGCCAGCGTGGCGTCGAAGAACCCACCCGCGAGTGTTTGACAGCGCGCTCCGGAAATTCAGAATGCGTTCCAATATTGGAGGCGCCCTGATGTCGATCGATTGGAACGCCGCTCGCGAGGCTTACAAGCGCGACGGCGCCGTTCACATTCCCGGCCTGCTGAGCCCCGAGCAGCTGGATGAGGCCCTGAAGGCCTGGGAGTGGAGCCTGGCCAATCCGACGAAGATGAATGCGCCGCGGTTGAAGCGCGACGGGACGCCGTTGTTCTACGCCGAACTCGTTCAACCGACGCGTTTTGGACGGCTACCGCGACATGCTGGAGGCCTCGCCGATCCCGGAGGCCTGCTCGCGCCTGTGGGGCACGGAGCCGGTGTGGTTCATCTACGAGCAGGTGTTCCTGAAGGAAGGCGGGGACACCGGGCGCACCCCCTGGCACCAGGACGGCTCCTACATCCCGATGGACGGCGAGGACACGGCGACGGCCTGGATCACCTTCGACCCGCTCTCCAAGGCCGACAGCCTCGAGTTCGTACGCGGCTCTCATCTGGGCACGGTCTACAACACCTCCAAGTTCGACCCGCGGGATCCGACCATCCCGCACGACGAGAGCCTGCCCTATCCGCACCTGCCGAACATCGAGGCCGAGCGGGACAAGTGGGACGTCGTCTCCTGGCCGGTCGAGCGGGGCGACGTGATCTTCTTCCACTTCCGCACCCTGCATGGCGGGGCGCCGACCCGGACGGGCCAGCAGCGGCGGACGCTCACCCTGCGCTTCTTCGGCGAGCGGACGCACTATGACCCCAAGACCGCAAAGGCCCTGCCCAACTTCCCGGACATGGCGACCAAGCTGAAGCCCGGCGACACCATGCGCGCGCCCGGTTTCCTGCAGCTGCATCCGAAGGCGCCAGCCCAGAGGAGCGTCGCATGAGCCTGACCGAGACGACCGCCGATCTCCTGATCGGCCCGCCCAGGGTCGCGCTGAACCACTCGGACTCCAGCATCCACGACCCCGAACAGGCCAGGCGTCTCGGGTTTCGCGGCTCGGCGGTCGGCGGCAACCTGCATCTCGACCTGTTCGCGCCGCTCCTCGTCCAGACCTATGGCCAAGCGTGGTTCGAGACCGGCGCGCTGTCGCTCTACTTCCTCAACATCGTGGTGTCCGGCGAGCCCGTGCAGGCGGTGGTCGAGCGGCCGCCGGCGTCTGGCGGGCAGACCCGCATCTACGCGCGCCGCGCCGACGATCCCGCCTTCCGCGTCTGTGAGGGCACGGCCTCGCTCGGCGACCACGCCCGCTCGGAGCTGGCCAGGCGCGACCTGCGCACCTGCGACGACCGGAGCCTTCGGATGCTGAACGGCGTCAAGCCCGGCCAGCGCCTCGGCCGCGTTCAGATGACCGCGCGCAAATCCGAGCAGGACGCGGCGATCGCCAGCGGCTCCAACAATGAGCCGCTGGCCTGGTATCAGGGGGCTTCCCCCTGGGGACGGGCCGATCGCGTCGGTCGGTTCGACCGCCGCCCTGATGTTCCGGCTCCTCGTGGGAGACGGGCAGACGCACCACCACGAGCGGATCTCTCCCCACATTGGCGATGCGTCCGGAATGTTCGGCGCCTTCGAGATCGCCTACGAGCACGGTCCCGTGCTGCTGGATCACGCCTATTGGGTCGAGGGGACGGTCGTGGGGGTCGGCGAGAGCCCGAAGACCGAGTACCTGTGGTGGGACGCGACGGCCAGCGATGCGGACGGGCGCGTGGTGGCGCGCATGCGTCACCTCCTCCGGTTCCTCAAGGCAAGCTCACCGCTCTATCCCGAGCTGCAACCGGCTTGATCGCCAAGACGAGTGCGAGGGCGTCGCGAGACGTGATTGGAAAAACCATGCCGACCCGTGACGAGATCGTTCGAGACCTGACCGCAACCGGCCCCTTCGAGCTCGTTGAGGACGCATCGCAAGGCTATCCGCTGCGCGTCTACAAGAACGCCCCTGCCTCGCTGCGCGAGGTGTTGATCTCGACCCGGCGGTTCGGCGAGCGCCCGTTCCTGATCTACGAGGACGAGGTCACCACCTACGGCCAGCACTTCGAACAGGTCGCGGCGCTGGCGGCGCGTCTGCGGGCGGCCGGCGTCGGCAAGGGCGACCGCGTTGCCATCGGCATGCGCAACTACCCCGAATGGAGCATCTCGTGGTGGGCCTGCCACGCCATCGGGGCGATCGCCGTCGCGCTCAACGCCTGGTGGACAGGGCCCGAGATGGTCTTTGCCCTGAAGGACTCGGCGCCGGCGGCGGTGCTGGTCGACGGCGAGCGGCTCGAGCGGCTGGAGCCGCTGTTGGCGGACCTCGATATCAAGCTGCTGCTGGTCGCCCGCCGCGGGGGCGCCGGTTCCGCCGGAGAAGACTTCGCCGCGGCGATCGCCGAGCCGCGATCCGAGCTGCCCGAGGCCGACATCGAGCCCAACGATCTGGCGACCATCCTCTACACGTCCGGCACCACGGGCAATCCGAAGGGCGCGATGGCCACCCATCGCAACCACGTGACCAACCTGATGAACAGCCTGCTCGGCGGGGCTGTGGCGCGCGCGGCGGCCGGCCTGACCGCGCCGCCGGATCCGAACGCGCCGCAGCCTGGCGCGCTGCAGACCTTCCCGTTCTTCCACATCGGCGGGCTGAGCGGGCTCTACATCGGCGCGGCCACCGGGACGAAGCTGGCGCTGATGTACAAATGGACGCCGCTGGAGGGAGTGCGCCTCATCGAGAGGCACGGCCTGACCAGCGTCGCCGGCGTGCCGATCGTGGTGCGCCAGCTGCTCGAGACGGCGCGCGGCGCGGGCGCGCAACTGAACTCGCTGATGGGCGTCGCCTCCGGCGGCGCGCCGGTGCCGCCGGACCTGATCCGCCGCATCGGCGAGCAGTTCCAGGCGCGTGCCGCGCCGGGCAACGGCTACGGCCTGACCGAGACCACCAGCGCCGTGATCGCCAATGGCGGCGCCGACTACCTGGCGCATCCCGACAGCGTCGGGCGGGCGGTCGTCACCTGCGATGCGCGCATCGTCGACGAGAACGGCCGCGACGTGTCGACCGGCGAGGTCGGCGAGATCTGGCTGCGAGGGCCGAACGTCATCCCGGGCTATTGGAAGAACCCCGAAGCGACCGAGGCGGCGTTCGGCGGCGGCTGGTTCCGCAGCGGCGATCTCGGGCTGCGCGACGAGGCCGGCCTCTACTACGTGGTCGACCGCATGAAGGACGTGATCATCCGCGGGGGCGAGAACGTCTACTGCGCCGAGGTCGAAGCCGCCCTGCTCGAACATCCGCGCGTGCGCGACGCCGCCGTGGTCGGCCTGCCGAACAAGGACTACGGCGAGGAGGTGGCGGCCGTGATCCAGGTCGCCGCGGAGGACATCGGCCGCCTCGAGGACGACATCCGCCAGAGCCTCTCCGACCGCTTGGCGCGGTTCAAGATCCCGACCACGATCCTGCTCATCGAGGCCGATCTGCCGCGCACGGCCACCGGCAAACTCCTCAAGCGCGAGCTGCGAACCCAGTACTTCTGAGGGCGGCCTGGCTAGTGGCGCTCGCCGCCAGCGAGACCGTACTCCCGGCGGCCGATGCAACGCGCTGCTAGCCGCCCTCCTCGGCCTCCACCATCTCGCGCGTCACCACATAGCCGCCGTCGAGCCACTTCAGAATCTCGTGGGCGCCGGGGTGGTCGAAGGCGGAATAGCGCTCGCGCAGGCGGGTCTTGGTGTCAGGCTCGAGGCGGTCGAGGCCGACCTCCTGCAGGGTGAGCAGGTGGCGCTGTACGAGCACGGCGAGCTCCGGGCCTAGCACCTCGCGCGGCGGCGCGGGCGAAGGCTTCGCCGTACTGGTAGGCCTCGCCGAGGCGGTAGCTCTCGGCCAGGCTGGCGAGGGGGATGCGGCTGAGCACGGGCTGCAGCGCCGGGTTCACCGCGTGCGCCGCGAGCGATGGCCCGATCGCGGCCGGCCGGCCCGTGAAGGCGCGGATGTAGAGGTAGGGGCTCATCCTCGGCCCATCGTTCACCGGGTAGTTGTCCCAGAGGATGGGCTTGCGCCGGATCGCCTCGCCGACGCGGTCCAGGTGGCCCGGGCTGTACTCGCGCGAGCAGACCTCCTCGCCGGTCCAGAAGATCTCGATCGCCGGGTCGAGGCCGGCGCCTAGCGCCTCCAGATAGCCCGGCGGACGCACGCCGAAGCCGCGGTCGAGCTGGACGTCGTCGCTGTAGTAGGTGGGGCAGAAGATGATGCGCGTGGCCGCGCTGCGCTCGGCGATCCAGTGCAGGATCTCGATCTGGGTGGCGGCGAGCGCGGGCACATCGCCGCGCATGTCGTCGAAGAAGATGCCAAGGTCCTCGACCCCGAGCGCGTCAAAGTCCGCCAGCCGGCGCGCGAGCGCATCCTTCGCCGCGTCGTTGAAGTCGAGGTAGACCTCGAAGGGGCTGAGGCCCACGCCGAAGCGTAAGCCAAGGCCGCGGCAGCGCGCGGCGAACCGTTCGAGCGCGCCTTGCGTCTCGCCCGGCCACGGCTCGCGCCAGCGCTTGCGCAGGAAGGCGTCGGCCTTGGGCGCGTAGAGATAGAAGCCGTAGCCGTGGCGGCTGAGGAAATCGGCCTGGCTCTCGCGCTCGTCCCAGGTCCAGGGGCGGCCGTAGTAGCCTTCGATGAGTCCGAGCTCGGTGCTCACCTCGCCCCCCGCTTTCCGCCGTCAGCCGCGCGCCAGGTGCAGAATTTGCAGGTCGGTACGGTCGGTTCGGCTGGCCAGATAGACGATGTCGCCGCTGCGCGGATCGACGGCGAAGCCGTGGTCGACGTCGTAGCTCGGGACCTCGGCGATCAGCTTGGCGGGCCCGCCTGCGATCGGCTGTCGCATGATCCGGGGCGTGCGGCCGGCGACGTTGTCGACGTATTCGATCGCGTCGCCGTCGATCCGCCAAAGGGTCGGGAAGGCCGAGAGCGGCAGCGCCGAGATGCGCTTTGGCTCGCCGTCGATGCGCCAGACGCCGGCGGCCCCGGCGCGCACCCCGTAGAGCGCGCCACCGCTGGCCTGCACATTCAACCAGCCGTAACCGGATGCCGGCGTCAGCTGGCCGAACGGCGCCGTTCCCAACCGCCACAGCCGCCAGCCGCCGGCGTCGCGGCCGGCGAAGATGACGGAGCGGCCGTCCGCCGCCCAGATCGGCGCGCTCACGTCGCTGCCAGGGAAGCGCAGGTTCCCCAGCTGCTGGCCGTTCAGTCCGATGATGCGGATGCCGGGGCCGCCCGACACCTCGCTGGCGAAGACCACGGCGGTCCCGTCGGGCGAAAAGCTCAGCCCCTCCGGCTCTTCGCTGGAATGGATGCTGACCAGGCGCTGGAAATCCATGCCGGGCCGCTTGATCCAGACCGCGGATTCGCCAGCCCGCTCGCCGGCGATGGCGAGCGTGCCGTCGCGCGCGAACGCAGGCGTGCTGTCCATCACGTCGGCGTTGTCGAGGAACCGCGGATCTCCGCCCTTGGCTGTCGGCGGCGAAGCGAGCGTGAAGGATTTGGTGTTGACCTCGACCGCAGCGATGTCGCCGGGGCCCGTCACGACGCGACCCATCACCAGCGGGCCGGACATGACGTGGACCGGCGCGCCGCCGCTCAGCGGATAAGCCCAGAGCACGTTGTCGCCGTTGACGCGGCCGGCGAGCAGCACCGCGCGGGAGTTGCTCGTCCAGCCGCCCGGCTCCATCCAGGCGCAGAGGCTGTTGAGGGCGCGCTCCTCGCCGGTCTTCAGGTTGCGCACCATGACCGTCTCGACCACGTCGTTCGGCGACCGGTTGAAGCTCATCCACCGGCCGTCCGGCGAAAGGCCGATGCTGGCGTCGCCGAGACTGCCAGCCGGCGGGTGGGTGAGGTCGCTGCGCCGCCCGCTGGCCAGGTCGAGCTGGACGATGCGCTCGCTGGCCTGCGCGTTCGGCCGGTCGACGAAGTAGAGCGCCTCGCCGGTGCGCGACCAGGCCACCTCGGTTCGGGCGTCGGTCTGGCAGCGGCCGAGCGTGCGCGCCGCGCCGTCGTGCAGGGGCCGGACCATCAGCGTGCAAGGCTGGCCAGGCGTGAAGACGGCGTAGGCGAGCGAGCGGCCGTCCGGCGACCAGGTGATGGCGGTATGGTCTCCCGGCTCGTCGGTCAGCCGCACGGGATCGCCGCCGGCCAGGCTGCGCAGGTAGATCTGGCGGGTGAACACGTCGGACCCGCCGGCGTAGGCGATGGTCTTGCCGTCCGGCGAGATGGCGGGGTGGCGCTCGATCGAATCGTTCGAGACCAGGAGCCTGGAGCTGGCCACCGACCAGTGCACCGGCGCGATCTGACGCCAGACCAGGACGGCCGCCACCGCGTGCGCGGCCAGCAGCCCGGCCACCGCCGCGTAGACCGCGATGCGCACGCCGCGGTCAGGCCCGCGCTTCACCGGCGCTGGCGTGGGCGGCGTCTCGATCTCGCTCAGCCGATAGCCGACGCGCGCGACGGTCTCGATCTCGAACGCGCCCGCAAAGGTCTCGGCCAGGCGCCGCAACCGCCCGATCGTGCGGTTGATGGCGTCCTCGCCGACCACGCGCCCGCCCCAGCAGGTGTCGATCAGCTCGTCGCGCGAGACCACAAATCCCTTCATGCCGGCCAGCGTGACCAGCACCTGCATGACGCGGGGCTCGAGGATCTCGCGACGTCCCTGGCCAATCACCTCGCGCAGCGACGGCCGCACCAGAAGTTGTCCAAGGCGAAAGTCCGCTTCCTGGGCGAGATGGATCGAGCCGCTCGGGCGGCGAACCGCCTCGGCCTCCATCATCGGCGATTGATCGGCGAAAAGTCGCATCCCCATCCTTTCGGCGCAGGCCGATTTCCCAACCTTATCAGCGCCGTTGCGTCGTAGCCATCGACTCCAAACGACGCGTAGATGAAGGATTTCTAACTTGCGTATCAGAATCTTGCTCGGACTGTGCGGCGCGATTGCGACCGTGGGTGTGGCCCACGCCGCGTCGCAGACCGACCCTGTCACAGGCGTGCTGTCAGCATCCGTCAGCAGCCAAGGTCTTGACCTCTCACGCGCGGCAAGACGCCGGCATCCTGCTCGCCCGGCTGCACAACGCCGCTTCGGTCGTCTGCGGCGGCGAGCCGCGCCCCATGGAGCTGCAGAAGGCGGCCGACTACCGCGCCTGCATGCGCGAGACGCTCGACGGCGCCGTGAGCCGCATCGACGCCCCGCTCGTCGCCTCGATGTACCGGGCCGGCGAGACGACGACGGTCGCGGCCGGCGGAGAGGCGCGGTGAAGCGGGACGAAACGTCCGAGACCCTGCTGGCCACGGCGCGGAACGAGTTCCTGCGCTATGGCTTCGACGGCACGGACGTGACGCGGATCGCACGCCGCTCCGGCGTGTCGCCCAACACCTTCTATCGCTGCTTCAAGGGCAAGGTTGACGTCTTCATCGCCGTCTACCTCGATTGGGCGGCGGAGGAGCAGCGGGCGTTCGAGCGGCTGGTCGCCAAGCCCGGCCCGGTCGCCGACATCGTCGATGCGGTGATCGCCCGCCACCGGCAGCATGTCTGGTTCCGGCGCAGCGTCCGGCGACTCGGCCACGAGGACAGTTTCGTGCGCCGGGCCGTCGCGCTCGTCCGCCGCGGCCAGTTGCGGACGTTGGCGGCATGGGCGGGGCCGTCGGCCGACGCCGGCCGTCGTCGTCGCCGATCTCGATCCAGTTCGAGCAGCTGGCCGCGACGCTGGCCGAGGCCGAGCTGGAGGACATGGGCCTGGACGACACCCCGCTGCGCGACCGCCTGGCCGCGCTGCTGATGCGCTGGCGCGTGCGCGCCGCGCCGGCGATCGAAGGACCCGCCATCAGCGCCTGACCCCTCGCGCGCCGGCGCGCTTGCCCCTATGCATCGCCCCCGCGGGTTCGATCTGACGGGGGAAGGCATGGGCGAGGCGCTCGCCGTCGGCCAGAGGCGCGCCGCGCCAAGCGTCGCGGTCGTCGTCGCGGTCTGCTTCGGCATCGCGGCGCTCGAGGGCTACGACATCCAGGCGGTCGGCGTCGCGGCGCCCTCGATGGCGCCGGCGCTGCACATGCCGGAAGCCTTCATCGGCTATGCCTCGAGCCTGACCATGGCCGGGCTGATCGTGGGCTCGGTGGTCGGCGGCTGGGCCGCCGATCGCATCGGGCGAAAGCCGGTGCTGGTCGCCTCGGTCGCCTGGTTCGGCGTCTTCTCGATTCTGACCGCCATGGTGCGGAGCGGCGAGGCGCTGCTGATCCTGCGCGTGCTGACCGGCCTCGGCTTCGGCGGCGCCATGCCGAACATGATCGCGGTCGCCGCCGAGGTCACCCGGCCCGAGCGACGCGCCGCGACCGTCAGCGGCATCTTCGTCGGCATGCCGGCTGGCGGCGGCGTCGCCTCGCTGATCACGCTGGCGGTGCTGACCGGCGCGCTGCCGAAAAGCTTCGACTGGCGGCTGATCTACCTGGTCGGCGGGATCGCCCCGCTCGTGCTCGCGCCGATCGCGTTCGCCTGCCTGCCCGAAACCCGGCCCGATCACGCCGGCGAGCGCCGCGACGTCGCGGGCGTGCTGTTCGGCGAGGGACGGCTTTGGACCACCCTCAGCCTCTGGCTCGCCTTCGCCGGCACGCTGGTGGTGCTCTATCTGATGACCGGCTGGCTGCCGACGCTGGTCGTCGGCGAGGGGCTCTCGCGCGTCGACGGCGATCTCGCGGCGCTGTCGTTCAACGTCACCAGCACCGCCGGCGGGCTGGTGATCGGCCTTGCTGTCGACCGCTTCGGCCTGCGCGGCCCGATGATTGGGAGCTACGTCGGCCTGATCCTCGCCATGGGCGGCCTCGCCGTGGCGCATGCGTTCCCCGCCATCCTCGTGTTCGCCGGCCTCGCCGGTTTCTTCGCGATCGGCGCGCAGTTCTCCCTCTACGCCGTCTCGCCCATCTACTACCCGCCGGCCGCCCGCGCGCTGGGCATCGGGGCGGCGGTCGGCGCCGGGCGGATCGGGCTCGATCATCGGGCCGTCGATGGCGAGCGCGCTGCGCGGCGCGCACGCGAGCCCGGGACAGGTGATCGCGGTCACGCTTCCTGTCATTCTGCTCGCCGGCGCCGCGGCGGTTGCGCTGAGCGTGGTCGGCAAGGCGAACGAGGCTATAGAGGAGATCAGGACCATGCTGGCGCTGCGTCCCAACTGCGAGTGCTGCGATCGCGACCTGCCGCCGGAGAGCGCCGAGGCGATGATCTGTTCGTTCGAGTGCACCTTCTGCCGCGACTGCGCGCGAAGGCGTCCTCGCCGGCCGCTGCCCCAACTGCGGCGGCGCATTTGCCCCCCGCCCCATCCGCCCCGCCGCCCTGCTGGCGAAATTCCCAGCTTCGACGGAGCGGGTGCTAAAACCCGAAGGCTGCGCGGCGCCGGACGCGGCCTAGAATTTGGCCACGAAACACGAAAAGCACGAAAAGGCGCTCGCGGCCTAAAGCACGAGGCGCTCGCCCCGCTGGGGGAGGGGACCATGCGAAGCATAGTGGAGGGAGACTCGCCGCTCGGGCAGCCAGCTGCAGGCAGACCTAGATCAATCTTCGAACGGGCGCGGCCGGCATCGCCCCCCTCCGCCGCCCTTCGGGCGGTCCCTCCTCCTACGGGGAGGACGTACGCTCCGCCACGACCCGGTTTCAGCACGCCGACGCGGTCGATCTCGACGTTGACTTGTCGCCGTCCTTCATCCAGAGCGGGGGGGTGCGGGCGGCGCCGACGCCGCCGGGGGTGCCGGTCACGATGACGTCGCCGGGCCGAAGCGTGCGTCCAGAGCGAGCAGTAGGCGATCAGCTTCGGCACGTCGAAGATCATGTTCTCGAGCTTGGAGTCCTGCACGATCTGGCCGTTCAGCCGCGTCTGGATGCGTTGCGGGCCGAGCGGACCGACCTCGTCCGGCGTCACCAGATAGGGCCCGAACGGGCCGGAGCCGGCGAAGTTCTTGCCCGGGATGAACTGGGTGGTGTGCCGCTGGAAGTCCCTGATCGAGACGTCGTTGTAGCAGGCGAACCCGGCGACGTGCTCCAGCGCCTTGTCCTCCGCGACGTTGTGCGCGTCGGAGCCGATCACCACGGCGAGCTCGCCCTCGTAGTCGACGGCTTCGGAGACCTTTGGCCGCACGATCGGCTGCCCGTCGCCGATCTGGGTGTCGGCGAAGCGGGTGAACACCGTCGGGTAGCCGCTGACCGGCCGGCCTGTCTCGGCGCGGTGGTCCTCGTAGTTGATGCCGATGCAGACGATCTTGTCCGGGTCCGGGATCACCGGATCGAACGTGACCGCGCTCCAGGGATGGTCGGCCGCGGCGCCGGCGAAGGCGCGGGCGCGCTCGAGCCCGCCCGCGCGCAGCAGCGCCTTCAGCGAGGCCGCGCCCAGGCGGGACTTCAGGTCGACGACGCCGGCGTCGGTGGCGAGGCCGAAGCTGGCCTCGCCGCCCGTCCGATAGGAGAGGAGTTTCATGCCGCCCTCTAGACCAGCTCGGCCGGCTGGATGTTGAACTCCTTGAGGAACGGCGCGGCGTGGTCGATGCGGCCGGTCAGCGTCTTCGGATCGCCCGAGGCGAGCTGGAAGACGGCCTCGGCGATGTACTCGACCGGCTGCACGCGATCCTTGGTGGCCTCGGTGATGAGGCCGTGCACCGCGACCCCCGGCGTCGCCACCAGACCCGGCGAGACCACGTTCACCGCGATCCCGTCGGCGTAGACCTCGGAGGCGAGGCCGGTGGTGAACCGCTCGAGCGCCGCCTTGCACATGCCGTAGACGGTGCCGCCGCGCGCGCCGGGCGGGTACGGCGGCTTGGGATGGAAGGCCGCGCCGGACGAGATGTTGACGATCCAGCCCTGATGCCGCTCGCGCATCGACGGCAGGACGAGCTGGGAGAGATGGAACGGCGCATAGACCTGCACCTCCATCATCAGCTTGAAGCGCTTCTCCGGGAAGTCGGCGACCGGCATGAAGTAGGTGATGGCGGCGTTGTTCACGAGGATGTCGACCGGCCCGTAGGTTCCGACCGTCGCCTCCACCAGCCGCACGCGGTCGGCTTCCTGGGCCAGGTCGGCCTTGATGAAGGTGGCCTCGCCGCCGGCGCGCCTGATGCGCTCGACCGTGTCGTGCAAGCGTGCCAGGCAGGCGGCTCTCGCCCTCCTCGGCCGTGCGCGCCGAGGCGACGACCCTGGCGCCCTCCTGGGCCAGCCGGGCCGCCACCGCCTCGCCGATGCCGCGGCTGGCGCCGGTGACGATGGCCGTGCGGCCCTTCAGCGCGCCGTTCGGATTGACTTTCGCCTCGCTCATCGAGGGCCTCCTCACTGTCTGGTTTTGCGGCAAGACCCTTCCCGCCAAACGAGCGGCCGCGCAAGCCTGCGAGGCGTTTGACCAACGATCGGCCGTGGCTCAAAGATGATCGCCGATCACCCATCGCGACCGCGACCTTCAGCTGAGGAGACGGCCCAGTGGCCACGCTCACCGAACCCCTTCCCCGCACGGACGCCGCGATCGAGGCCGCGCTGGCCGAGGCGCACCTGCCGACGCTGATGATGTCGCTGGTGCACCTGACCGGCGACGCCTCGATCCTCTCCGACGACATGAAGCCGGTCTACGACATCTTCGCCGACGGCCGCCTGGGCGGCTTCGACGAGGCCAAGCAGGCGCGCATCCGCGATCGCGCCCGCGCGGCGATCAAGGCCTACCTGGCCGGCGCGCAAGCTGCCGCCCCCGCCGGCGCCGGCGACCGTGCGGCGGATGATGGACTTCATCGTCGGCGGCCAGGTGCCCGAGCACTACACCGGCATGCTGATGGAAGAGCTGGCGGTCGACGGCGTCGACCAGAAGCGCCCGCACTGGGAGGCGCCGAAGCTGAAGTCCGCGGCCGCCAAGATGAAGGTCGTGATCGTCGGCGCCGGCATGTCGGGCCTCCTGGCCGCCATCCGCCTGCAGCAGGCGGGCGTCGCCTTCGAGATCATCGAGAAGAACGCCGACGTCGGCGGCACCTGGCTCGAGAACACCTACCCTGGCTGCCGCGTCGACAACCCGAGCCACCTCTACGGCTATTCGTTCGAGCCGAACCACGAATGGCCGATGCACTTCTCGACCCAGCCGGTGCTGCGCGACTACTTCATGGGCTGCGCCGACAAGTACGGCCTGCGGCCGCACATCCGCTTCAACACCCAGGTCAGCGAGGCGCGGTTCGACGAGGCCGCCAAGCTCTGGCGCGTCACGATCAAGAACCCCGACGGCGGCGAAGAGACGCTGAGCGCCAATGCGGTGATCAGCGCCGTCGGCCAGCTGAACCAGCCGCGCCTGCCGGACATCCCCGGCCGCGACAGCTTCAAGGGCGTGGCTTTCCACTCGGCCCGCTGGCGCCACGACGTGGACCTGAAGGGCAAGCGCGTCGCCTGTATCGGCACCGGCGCCAGCGCCTTCCAGTTCGTGCCGGCGATCGCGCCGGACGTCGCCAAGCTGACCGTCTTCCAGCGCACGCCGCCCTGGCTCGGGCCGACGCCCGACTATCACCACCCGGTCACGCCCGGCGAACGCTGGCTGCTCGAGCACGTTCCCTTCTATGAGAAGTGGTACCGGTTCTGGCTGTTCTGGATGCTCACCGACGGCCTCTACGAGGGCGTCAAGGCCGACCCGAACTACAAGGGCCCGGACACCGCCGTCAGCGACTTCAACCTCGGCATGCGGACCATGCTCATCGAGGTGCTCCGTCCACAGACGGAAGGCGACCCCGATCTGCTGGACAAGATCATCCCGCAAGTATCCGCTGGGCGGCAAGCGATCGGTCCGCGACAACGGCGTCTGGGTCGCGGCGCTAAGGCGCCCGAACGTGGAGCTGGTCACCGAGGCGATCACGGAGATTCGCCCGGAGGGCCTCGTGACAGCCGACGGCGTCCTGCACGAGGTCGACGTCATCATCTATGGCACCGGCTTCACCGCCAGCGACTTCCTCAAGACCTACAAGGTCTTCGGCAAGGGCGGGGTCGAGCTGCACGACCAGTGGGACGGCGACGCGCGCGCGTACCTCGGCATGACCGTGCCGAACTTCCCCAACCTCTTCCTGATCTACGGACCGAACACCAACATCGTGGTCAACGGCTCGATCATCTTCTTCTCCGAGTGCAGCGTGCGCTACATCGTCGGCGCCCTGCAGATGATGGCCGAGGCCGGGGCGGCGACGCTCGAGCCGAAGAAGGACGTCCACGACGCCTTCAACATCAAGGTGGACGAGGCCAACCGCTGGATGGCCTGGGGCGCGCCGCAGGTGACCAGCTGGTACAAGAACGCCAAGGGCCGCGTCAGCCAGAACTGGCCCTTCCCCCTGGTCGACTACTGGACCGCCACGCTGAAGCCGAACCCCGACGACTTCGTGTTGCAGTAGCGCGCTGTTCTTCGCAGGCTACCCGAGAGCGAACGGCCTGGCGTGCGCCAGCAGCTCCTGAAGGAAGGCGTCCGGCATCGCGACCAGCGCCATGTGGCCGCCGCCGGGGAGGCTGACGAAGCGCTTGGCCGGCGCCGCGATGGCTTCGACATACGACGCCGCCAGGCTGGTCGAGAGTCTGGATATCATCGGCACCCTGAATGACCACGAAGGGCACGGCGAGCGGCGCGTACGGCGGCCCATCGCTGTAACCGAACAGCGCGCCTCCCAGAGCGGTGGCGCTGAAATCTGCGGCGCGAAACCAGTCGATGACCTGCTGCAAAGAGAGGCCGGGCGCGCTGAGCAGCGAGAGGACCACCCTGCTCTGCATGCCGCGCTCGCTCGCCGGCGGATACCGCCCGATGAGGATGCGCCGCTCGGTCATCGTTTGCCGCATCGTCCAGGGTGGCGGCCCGAGCTTGACTAGCTCCGCTTCGCTGCGAGCGTCGCCCGCCGCCCGCACCCGCGCCAGCAGCGCCTCGTAACCGACCGCCTCGTTGCGGCGCGAGTCCACCACCTGGCCGGCGCCGACCAGCGCGTGGAAGAGCTCCGGCCGCCGCCGCGCCATCACCACCGCCACCATCGAGCCCCACGACGCCCCGAGCACGATCGCCTTCGCCTGACCCGTGCGCCTCAGCGCATGTGCGGCGACCTCCAGCCCGTCCTCGGCGATGCGCTGCAGCGAGACCTCGCCCTGGTCTTTCTTCGCACGGCTGTAGGTGAGGCCGGCGCCCCGCTGGTCCCAATGGACCACGGTGAAGTGGTGCTCCCAGGCGCGGGTCGTGTCGGCGATGAACGGCGACAGGCCGCTGCCTGGCCCACCATGAGCGACGACGATCACCGGATTGGCCAGGTCCTCGCCGCGGATCGACACCCACTGCTCGATGCCGCCGATCCGCACGAAGCCGGACTCGTCGATCCCGTTTGGCGTGCGGATCGCCAGCGCCGCCGCGACACGGCTCTGCCGCCAGGCGCGAAAGCCCAGCGCCGCCAGCGCCAGGACGATCGGCGCGCCGAAGATGACTGCGAGCCAGGTCGCCATGCCGCCCCCTCTTCGAGGCGTCAGATCAGGCCCGGCGCCCGCCCCGCGGTCAATCCATCTTCGCGCCGATCATGCGGCGGGGCGTTCGCTGGGCTGGCGGGGCTACCGCCTTTCCCCGCGGGGGGAGGCGCTGCGGCTCGGGCGGGGAGAAGCGATCCGCAACGCCTAGCCGGATTTGGTGATCCCGCTCGTCGTCGAGGCCGCGAGGGCGGGGACGGGCCGCTGGTACCTGAGGCTGCGGCCTTCAAAGATCGCGCCCGGCTCGATGATGAGCTGCTCGTGCGAAATATCGCCTTCCACATTGCAGCCGGCGAGCAGCTTCACCTCTTTGGCGGCGATCGAGCCGAGGACGCGCCCACGAACTTCCACTAACTCGGCTTTGCTCGCGCCCTCGATCTTGCCGACCTGGCCCACGGACAGATGTGTCACGGCGACGTCGCCGTGGATGACGCCGTCGACGTGCAGTTGGCAGTCGCCACTCACACCGCCGTCGACCGTCGTCCCTTCGGCAATGAGCGAGTCCGTTGTTCCGGTCATTGAGCACCTCCCGGTGTGCAAGCGCCCCCTGCCCCCGGATCACGCTAGATGATGGATGCCGACGGGTCCATGTCGTCGCGAGCGAAAGAAGGATGGGACCGCGGCCCGGCCTGAACCCTCCGACGGCGTTCGGCCTCTCCGGACCTTGAGGTCTCGCCGGAAAGCGCACATCCCACGACCTATGAAGGCCGTCGGCATCATCGTCGCAATCGTTTCCTTGCTGACCGCGATCGACGGGGCCAGGGCGGCGGCGTGTCGCGACGTTCATGGGCGGCTGACCCTGAACAATGGCGCTCCGACGGCGCGGATCTGGGTCGTCGGCACGCACCGGGTGCTTGGGGTGCTGCAGCCAAACGAACGCTTCAGCGACCTCCCGGCAAGCGTCCGGCAGCTCTGGGCCGGCAAGACCAACGATGAGATCTGGGCGAGCGAAATCGTCGGCGACTTTGAGGTTTGCGCCGTAACCGGGCGCACGGTTGGCCGGATGCAAATGGTGAGCGTGAAAGCGGCCAGGCGGCTGTCTCTGAAACCACGAACCTGAGAGAGGGTTAGTTCGAAGTTCGACGTGCGCGCTTGCGAGCGCGAAACACGATCACGGCCGCCACGGCCACCAACATGATCGCCAGGTAGATTTCCAGCTTGAGCGGCCATGCGACGGGCGCGAACCAAGCCGCGGCCAGCGCAACGACCACCACGCACGAGCGAAGCGCCACGCCCCGGTAGTAGCTTGCGCGAGCCGCTTGGCGCGCCTCTTGAGTCTCCGCTTGAACCGGGGGCTCTGGGCCGTCGCGTTTCACCGGCATGACGATCTCCCTAAGTCGCGGACAAGTCATGCAGCGCGGCGAACGCGCGGGTCAGGTGGGCGTCCAGTCCCGGCGTCGGATCGGCGAACCATGCGCGGGCGGCATGGCTGAAGGCGGCCATCCCGACCTGGGCCGCCAGCGTTGCGGCGCCCTCATCAAGGCCGCGACGGCGTAGCGCCGCAGACAACGCGCTGATCAGACCCGCCGTCTTCGTGCGCATGCGCTCCTCCAACGCGGGCGTCTGGGCGATGACGGACTGCCGGGGTTCGGCGAACGCGCGATTGTCCTCGAGCATCCCCTCGACCGAGCGGAAGGCGAAGAGCAGCGCGCCCATCGGGTTCATGTCTTCGGGCGCCGCCATGACACCGTCGCTCAGGGCAGTGCGGAAAGCCTCTTCCCCGTCGAACAGGGCTTCCCGCTTGTCCGGGAAGTGCCGGAAGAAGGTCCGTTCTGTGACACCGGCCTTGGCGGCGATTTCGGCCGTCGTCGTCGCCTCGTAGCCGCGTTCGCGAAACAGCTCGAGGGCCGCCTGCTGGAGGCGCCGGCGCGCATCTTCACCACTCCGCGGCATGAGCCCAACCTACACGTATTGTCAGCGACTGTCTCTACGCCTATATGTCAGTTACTGACGCAACAGGGGTCGAGTTATGCGGACGCTCCGCTTCCACGAATACGGAGAGCCGGCGGACGTGCTGCGGCTAGAGAAAGCCGACGCCCCGGAACCGCGCGCCGGCCACATCCGGGTGCGAGTGCATGCGTGCGGGCTGAACCCGGCCGATTGGGAGCTCTGCCGCGGCTTCCTCCCGGGAGACCTACCGCGCGGCGTCGGGCTCGACGTGGCCGGAATCGTGGACGCCGTCGGCGAGGGCGTAACGAACATCGGGGTCGGCGATCGGGCGCTGGGTTCGGCCAGCTTCTCGAGCTACCCCAGCGCAGGCGCCTCGGACTGCGCGGTCCTGGAACGCTGGGGCCAGGCTCCGGACGGACTTGACCTTATCAAAGCGGCTGCGCTGCCGATGGCTGTCGAGACCGCGTCGCTCCACCTTGACGCGCTTGGCCCTTCGTCAGGCCAGACGGTCCTCATCCACGCCGCCGGGACCATGATGGGTTTCGCCGCCGTGCAGATGGCGCTGATGCGAGGTGCACGGGTTATCGCGACCGCGGGCGACACGTTCGCCGGCCAACTTCGTGCGCTCGGCGCCTCCGTCACCAGCTACGGGGAGGGTATGGTCGAGCGGGTTCGTGAGATCGCGGGCGGCGCGCCGGACCTGATTTTGGATACGGCTTCGGCCCAACGGCGTGCTGCCAGACCTGGTCAAGATCGCCGGCGGCGATCCGCGGCGGGTGCTCACGATGACGGATTTCGCCTCGGCCGCGGAACTCGGCGCGCGGCACAGCTTCAGCGAACCGATGACACGGCGCGAGGGTGTGCTCGCCGAGTTCGCCAAGCTCGCCGCCGAAGGCCAGTTCACGGTTCCGATCGCGCGCACGTTCCGGCTCGACGACTGGCGCGAGGCGCTCCAGGCCAGCATCGGCGGCCACGCCCACGGCAAACTCGTCTTGCTGCCGGACAGCGCGGCCGGCCAACAGGAAGGATCGTCTAGATGAGAGTGTTCTTGACCGGGGCGACCGGCTTTATCGGAACGGCGGTGGCGCGCGAGTTGATCGGCGCCGGACACACGGTGTTGGGCGTCGCCCGCACCGAGGAAGGCGCGCGGACCCTGGCGAGCCGCGGCGTCGACCCGCACATGGGCGACCTTGCGGACCACGACAGCTTCATTTCCGGCGCGCGGGCGTGCGAGGCGGTGATCCAGTGCGCCTTCATCCACGACTTCTCGCGCTTCGCCGAGAATATCGAGATCGAGAAGAACACGGTCGCCGCGATGCTGGATGCGCTGGCCGGCTCCGGAAAGCCGTTCATCGCCACCTCCGGCGTGGCGATGCTGGCGCCCGGCCGCACCGCCACCGAAGACGACCAGCCGCAGCGCCAGGGCCGCGGCGAGACCGAGGCGCTGGTGCGCGAGGCCGCGGGCCGCGGTCTGCGGACGGCCGTCATCCGCCTGCCCCCGATCACCTACGACAGCGGCGAAGGCGGATTCCTGCCGATGCTGGTCAGCGTCGCGCGGGAGAAGGGGGTGGCCGCCTACATCGGGGACGGGGCCAACCGCTGGCCCGCCGGACACCGTCTCGACGCGGCGAATCTCTACCGCCTCGCGCTCGAGAAGGGCGAGCCTGGCGCCGCCTACCATGCCGTCGGCGACGAAGGCGTGCCGATGCGCGAGATCGCCGCCGCCATCGGCCGGCGACTTGGGCTGCCGACGGCCAGCCTTGGCGCCGAAGACGCGGTGAACCACTTCGGCTGGCTCGGCATGTTCGCCGGCATCGATATGCCCGCCACAAGCCAGCTTACCCAGCAACGCCTGGGCTGGCGCCCGACGCATGCGCGCCTGATCGAGGATATCGCCAGCGCCGCCTCCCTCGCCGGGTCGTAAGTCAACGGGGTCGGTGGCCCGCGGCGTTCGTTGACGGCGCCAGCAGGGGCGCGCAACCTTGAAGCGGGCGGCCGCTGCGCGAAAGGCGATCCTCATGAGCGAAACGCTGCAAGTCCTGAAGACCAGCCCCGAGCGCACGCCGCACAACCTATGGCGGCGCGAGACGCCGGGGGCCGCGGGCTGGCGAGGCTCGGCCCGGCCGGGCGCGCCGAACAAGTATTTCATGTTCTCGGCCGACACCCACGGGGTCGAGCCGGCCACCTACCTCAGCGAGATCGAGCCGGAGTACCGCGACCGGATTCCGAGGCTCGAGACACGAGCAGACGGCTCGCAATGGCTGATGACGGAAGGCAACCGGCCCCAGCGCGTGCGCGCGGCAGGAAACCCCGGCGGCGCCGGTTCCTTGACGTCGGGCGGCGGCGCCGGCGCGGCGACCAGCCCGCTCGACGAGGAGGACGCGCTGCGCAACGCCAGCGGCCGCACCATCGAGGGACGGCTCGCCGATCACCGGGCGGACGGGGTCGACGCCGAGCTGATGTTCCCCAATCGAGGCCTGCTGTCCTGGGCGACGCCAGATCCGGTGTTCGCGATGGCCATGTGCCGACAGTGGAATCGTTGGGCGCACGGGTTCTGCGGTCCGCACATGCAGGGCGCGTGTCCGCGCATGCTGCCGGCCGCCCTCATCGCGCCGGCGATCTGGCCGGCGCCATGGCCGAAATCGCCTGGGCCGCTGAGAGCGGCTTCAGAGCCGTGTGCCTCTCCAACTCCGTGATCTATGGACCCGAAGGAATTCGGCAAGCTCGAGTACAACGACCCCGCGTTCGAGCCGATGTGGAGCCTGCTGGAAGAGACGGGCCTGGTGGTCACCTTCCACGTCTCCACCGGGCGCGATCCGCGCGCGGTCGGGGGCGCCGGCGGCGCCATCATCAACTACGCCTGCCACTCGATGGAGACGACGATCGAACCCTTGGTGCAGATGATCGCCGCCGGGGTGTTCGAGCGGCATCCGCGCCTCTATGCCGGGCTGGTGGAGAGCGGCGTCGGATTCGTGCCTTGGCTGCTGGAGACTCTCGACCACGCCGCCAAGGCGCACCATTTCTGGGTCAGGCCGCATCTTGCGGAGCCGCCGTCGGCCTACTTCCGGCGCAATTGCTTCGCCACCTTCCAGGATGACGCGGCCGGCCTGAAGCTGGCGGAGGCCTACGACCTCGCGGACAACTTCCTGTGGGCCAACGACTATCCGCACCACGAGGGGTCCTGGCCCCACTCGGCCGAGACCATCGAGCGGACCATGGGGAGCCTCTCGGAGGACTCCCGCGCCAAGATCCTCGGCCTCAACGCCGCGCGGCTGTTCGGCCTGGATCCGAAGGCCTACGCGGGGGCTTAGCCGCCGTCTGCGACGCGCCACTGCGCCAGCGAGTACGGCGGATCGGCGTCGGGATGGTGCTCGAACACGGCCTCGACGTCGGCGCCGATGCGCACCGGCTGATGCGGATCGCCGAGCAGGTTGCCGAGCATGCGCACGTTCCCCGCCTGCGGCAGCTCGACCACGACCACGATGTAGGGACAGGCGTCCTTCAGGGCCGGGTGCACCGGGTGCCAAACGCGGGTCCAGCTGTAGATGCGGCCACGCGGCGCCACCTCGACCCATTCGAGGTCGAACCCCTGGTCATCGTAGGCGATCCACTGCGCCGGCCACTGCCAAGCGCCGGTGCGGGGATTGCGCTGCACCTTGAGCACCCCCTGGCGCAGGCCCTGCCCAATAGGGCGCGGAGAGGCCGTTGCGCTCGGGGACCGGGATCGGCAGGCCTGGCGGCAGGTAGCTTTGTGTCATCAGAGCGTGGCCTCCGAACCGAAGAGGACGGTGCTGACGGGGGTGACCATCGGCCCCGCCGCGGCCAGCGAGACGTTCACGTCCGGCGCCTGGGCCGTCGACTGACCGCGGAGTTGGCGAACCGCCTCGATCTGCAGCTCCAGGCCGTGCATGTAGCACTCGGCGAGGTTGCCGCCGCTGGTGTTGAGCGGCAGCCTGCCCGAGGGCGCGATCAGGTTCTCGAGCGTCAGGAAGTCCATCGCCTCTTCGGGCTCGAAGAAGCCGTGCTCCACGAGGCTCATCAGCACGCCGCCGGTGAAGTTCTCATAGCACTGCACCACGTCGACGTCGGCCGGGCCGACGCCCGCCATCGCATAGAGGCGCGGCGCGAGCGTCTGGAAGTGCGAGCTGGCGAGGTCCGGGGTCGCGAAGCCCGCCGGCGTCGAGTGCACGCGGTAGCCGGCGCCGATCGCCGCTCCCAGCACGTAGGCCGGCGTCTGCTTCAGGTCCTTTGCGCGCTCGGCGGAAACAAGGATGAGCGCGGCCGCCCCGTCGTTCTCCTGGCAGCAGTCGTAGAGGTGGAACGGCTCGGTGATCCAGCGTGACTCGTCATAGGCCGCCTCCGTCAGCGGCCGGCCGTACATGACGGCGCGGGGGTTGGACTGGGCGTGGTGATAGGAGGCCAGGGCGATCGCCCGCAACGCCTCCTGGCCGATGTCGTGCTCGTACATGAAGCGCGTGACCTTGGGGGCGTACCACTGCGCCGGCGACATCTGTCCGTATGGGACCGTGAGGGCAAGGTCGCCGGAGACCGTCGCCGCGCGCGGCCCCTGGCCGAAACGCCCGAACTGGCCTTGCGCGAGGGCGCGGTAGACCACCACGCAGTCCGCCAGTCCGGTCGCGACAGCGGCCGCGGCGTTCGCCACGGCGCCGGCGCCGCCGCCCCCGCCGCCGCCCCACTGCATGTTCGAGAACCGCAGCTCCTTGATCCCGAGCGCGACCGCCAGGGTGGGCGGGTCGTTCCGATCGTTGCTGTAGGAGGCGAAGCCGTCGATCTCGGTGGGATCGACGCCGGCGTCTGCGCAGGCGGCGAGGATCGCCTTCAGGCAGAGGACGAACTCCGGCTCCGGCGCCCCGCCGTGCCGATAGTAGTCGGTCTCGCCGACCCCGACGACCGCCACTCTCCCGCGCAGACTTCGCTCGCTCATCCGGCATCGTCCCCTTGCTCGCGGCGGGCCAGTCCCCGAGGCGATCTCACATATACCGGCTGGGCGCCGCCGCGCCACGCAAGGAAGCCTGGATCTGGTTTCATCGCGCCGTCCGCTTCCGCTACGGTCCGGACGCGAAGGTCGTCAGAACGGAGGCGCCGGCATGAGCGGCTTTGAGAGCATCATCTATGAGAAGGAGCGGGGGCGGGCGCGGATCACGCTCAATCGGCCGGAGCGGCTGAACGCGCTGTCGCTCGCGCTGCTCAGCGAGCTCAGCGAGGCGGTCTGGGAGGCCGACAACGACAGCGACGTTCATTGCATCATCGTCAGGGGCGCCGGCCGCGCCTTTTCAGCTGGCTACGACCTCGCCGGCGGCGGCAATCAACCGCCGGCGTCGAGGGTCGAGGACCGGGAAGCGAACCGCTACCGCGGCGGCGCCAGCATGGACGACGACATCTGGCAGATGGAGCGCTCGCAACGGCTGCGGATGGCGCTGTTCGACGCGCACAAGCCGAGCATTGCGCAGGTGCACGGCTATTGCCTGGCTGGCGGCACCGACGTCGCTCTGCTCTGCGACATGGTCATCGCGGCCGAGAGCGCCGTGATCGGCTTTCCGGCCGGGCGCTCCATGGGCGCGTTGCCGAACAATATGTGGCTCTACAACGTCGGACCGCAGTGGGCGAAGCGCCTGCAGCTCACCGGCAACTCGATCACCGGCGCCGAGGCTCAGCAGCTCGGGCTGGTGATGAAGGCGGTGCCGGACGACGATCTGGAGGCCGAGGTCGAGCAGCTCGCCGATCGGCTCGCGCTGATCGACCCGGATGTGCTGACGGTCAACAAGCGCATCATCAACCTCGGGCTCGAGCTTATGGGCGCGCGCACGCTCCAGCGGCTGGCCGTCGAGAACGATGCCCGCGGCCACACCGCCGCGGCCGCCAGGGGCTTCTTTCGCCAGGCGCGCGAGGAAGGCCTGCGCAAGGCGCTGCACGATCGCGACGGCCCCTTCGGCGACGGCAGGGCGCGCGTGAACGGCCCGGAAAAGCGCGATTCAGACGGCAGGCTCCTGCCTTGAGGCCGGCGTTTCGACCGCGGCCAGGACTATGCTAGGCGAGAACGCCTTGATCTTCGATCCGGTGAACAAGGCCAAGTCGGTAGGAGGAAAGAGATGGCTGATCGCGCCGCCCAGGCAGGCATGGACCTGATCACGCTGCCCCACCACGTGGAGTTCCTCTCCGACCGCTGGTTCGAGGAGGCGCAGCGCTTCTGGCGTGAACTGCCGGCGCCGCGGAAGGCGTCGCTGGGAGGCCAGCCCTTCTCGGTGAGCGAGCGCTTCACCGACGCGCCGCCGCATCTGAAGCTGCCCGCGGGCGCGGCCAGCTGGACGTTGCGCTTCGATGGCGAAACCGCGTCGATCGCTCGCGGCTTCGACGACGGCGCCGACGTCACGATCGAGAGCGACTACCAGGCCGCGGTCTACCTCGCCCAGTTCGTGGGAGTCGCCGCGCCGGGCGGAGCCGATGAGATGTGGCGGGAGGCTGCGGTCCTGTTCGGCGCCGACGCCTTTCGCATCAAGGGCGCCGTTGACCAGGACAAAGCCGGGCGGACGCTCGCCAGCTTCCACGACCATATGGCCCGCCGCACCGTGGAGAACCCCGACCTCGAGCATCGGGCGCGTCGTCTCGGCCTTACCGGCAAGATCCGCGAGATGGAGGAGAACGGCTTCGTCGTGATCGAGCGGGCGATCTCGACCGAATTCGCGGACGAGCTTCGCGAACTGACGCGCGAGGCCATGGCGCCGGACCAGGTGTTGCTCAACTCCTGGCTCTACCTTGGCCGGCCGTTCGAGCGGGTCATCCTCAATCCGAAGCTGATGACCCTGATCGACGCTTCGCTCGGCCGCTGCGCGCAGGTCGCGACGCTGGGCGCGCTGCTGCGCGGCCCCGGTCCCGGCCAGATCGACATCCATACCGACTACACGGACATCCCGGAGCCCTATCCGGAGTATGCCCTCTCCGGCGTCGCGGTCTGGTCGCTGGAGGACTGGACCGTGGCGTCGGGCCCGACCTGGATCGTGCCGAAGAGCCACCGCCACCGCCGCGCCCCGCGCCCTGGCGAGGGGTTGAAGGACGGCGTTCCGATCGAGATGCCGAAGGGCTCGGCTGTGTTCTTCACGCAAGGGGTCTGGCACTGGCAAGGCCCGCGCACCGAGCCGGGCGAACGCGTGACCTTGCATCCGCACTTCAACCGCAACTTCCTGCGCTCGATCGATCCCAAGCGCCCCGACGTGTCCCTGATCGCGCGCAATCCGCCGCGGCTGGGCGAGGTGCTCGGGCTCGACGACGGATTCGACAAGCTGACCCCGGCCGGCGGCCGCGACTACCTGAGGCTCGAGCACACCCGCCAGCTCCACGCCTTCACGCGCCGCAAGCTCAAGGAGGTCCTGCGCGCGCCCGAGATCGCCGCGGCGTGAGCTGAGCGGACGTCGGTATCCTGCTGAGGACCGTACGGAGGTTCACGCCGAATCGCGCACGCCGCATACGTCAGCTCGCGCATGTGCGCCAGGCCGTTCGCGATGGCGAGAACGCAGCGGCGTTGGCGAGCGGACCGCGAGCACGATTTCGTGATCACCATCAAGGCCGCTCCACCTGACCGGGTGAGCGCTCAGCCGCGCGTCCGCCAGTCGTCGGACCATCACGGCGCGCTGGCGAGGCAGATCGAGCAGCAAGCTCGGGACTAATGCGATCTCCATGAAGGCGGATGATGAACATCGGCGTCACCGGCCTTGCGGCATGGCGCCGCCGCCTGTGCAGAGTGCGGTTGAACGCCCGCGCGATTGCCACGTGCGGGAGTCAAAACGTCGCCAGCAGGATCAGCCTCTTGCGCGTCGCCGGACGCCAGTGCGACCGCCGCCGCTTCCGGCCCCTCGTAGGGCAGGCCATGTTCGGCCCGGTAGCCGCGTCTGCCGTAGCTGCGGTTCACGCCCCACTCGCCGGGCGGTCCTTGGTTGAGCGCGTGGCTGCCCAGTTTGAAGACCGTGGCGCCGTTCTCCAGCGTGAAGTCGGAGACGCAGTAGTTGCGCTGGATGCCGAGCACCAGATCGCTGGACGGGCCGATGGGCACCCGGTCCGTGCCGCCCCACAGATAGGGGAAATCGGAATGCCAGCCCTGGACATCGCGCTGGCCGTCGTCGGGAGGCAGCACCGCGAGCGACGGCGTGTGGCCTAGCCGGATGTGGGGCGTGGCCATGTACTGGCGCATCAGCCACAGCGACACCGGCTCGACCGTGGCGCGGGCGACGGCCGCGTGTTGCACCAGGGTCGAGGTTCCCACGTCGGCCGTGCGCTCGGCCCAGCGATCCGTCCCCGCCACCCATTGCAGGCCATCGACGACTTCGGGGTCGAGGATCTCGACGAGGCACGCCCACCCATGGGCTTTGAAGTGGGCGAGCGACTGCGACGGCAGCTCGGCGGGGCCGCGCGCCGGCGCAAAACGGGCCGCGTGGTTCGACGGCTGGCCGTCGGCGCCCAGCCCACGGCCGTCGAGCGCCAGACGAACGCCGCCGCCGGCCTGTGCGCGGCCCGCCAGTTCAAGACCGGACGAGACGTGCCGCCAGCCTGCCCCGTCGGCGGCCCAGACGATGCTGTCGTCGCCCTGATCGGTCAGCCCCAGGGTCCCGTCTGCGCCGACAGCCAGGTAGCGGCCGTCCGGCGCGACCAGAAGGGTAAAACGGCTCGCCGGACGCGGCAGGCTGACCCGGCCAATCTCCAATGCGGGCGGGGTCATGTCGGCGCCTCGCTCGGGCGGGTTACTCGGCGGCCGCGCGAGACTTGGAGACCGCCACCCCGCGCGGGATCAGGCGGTGCTCGTGCGCGGCGCGCTCGAGGTCCTCGCGGAAGTCGGGGTGGGCGAGGCCGATCAGCGCGCGGGCCCGTTCGGCCACCGAGCGGCCCTTCAGGTTGGCCATCCCGTACTCGGTGACGACGTACATCACGTCCGACGCGCGGCGTCGTGACGATGTTGCCGGCGGTGAGGTCGAGCACGATGCGGCTCTTGCGCACGCCGCCCTTCTCGTAGGTGGAGGGCAGGCAGATGAAGCTGCGGCCGCCCTTCGACGCATAGGCCCCGCGCACGAACTGCAGCTGGCCGCCGGTGCCGCTGATGTGCCGGTGGCCGTCGCTCTCGGAGGCCGCCTGGCCCTGCAGGTCGACCTGCGTGGTGGAGTTGATCGAGACCACGTTGTCGTTGCGCATGATCACGTGCGGCATGTTGGTGTAGTCGACCGGGCAGCACCACATGTCCGGATTGCGGTCGATGGCCTCGTACATGGTCTTGCCGCCCAGCGAGAAGGTGAAGGCCACCTTGCCGACGTCGAGCTGCTTTCGGGCGCCGGTGACGAGCCCGGCCAGGTAGAGTTCGATCAGGCCGTCCGTCAGCATCTCGGTGTGGATGCCGAGGTCCTTCACGCCGGCTTCCCTCAGCAGCGAGCAGACCGCGTTGGGCATGCCGCCGATGCCGATCTGCAGGCAGTCCCCGTCGGCCATCTCGGCGCAGATGTACCGGGCGACCGCTCGATCGACCTCGGAGGCCGGCCCGTTCGGCAGCTCGGTGGGCGGCGCGGCGTCGCCCTCGATCACGTAGTCGACCTCGCTGACGTGGATCGCGTTGTCCTCGCCGTAGACGTACGGAAAGCCGCTGGCGGTCTCGACGATCACGCACTTGGCGCGCTCGATGATCGCGCGGATCCAGACGTTGGTGGGGCCGAGGTTGAAGTAGCCGTCCGGGCCGAGCGGCCGCGCCTTGACCGCCACGATGTCCACCGGGTCGATGAAGCGGCGGTAGTAGTCGGGCACCTCGCCAAGGTTGAGCGGGATGTAGTGGCAGAGCCCCGCGTCGTGCTGGCGCCGGTCGTAGCCGCCGAAATGCCAGTTGAAGACGCGGAAGTGCTCGCCTTGCGGGTCCGCCTCGAACACCGCGCGCGGGCGGACCGTCAGGCAGTTGCGGATGTTCACCTCGGCGAGCTCGCCGGCCCGTCGCGCGAGCGCGGCGTCGAAGGCGTCCGGCTGGTTCACCGAAAGGCCGTAGTCCAGCCACATGCCGGACTTGACCAACCCGGCGGCCGCGTCGGCCGTGATTGGCTTGGCGCCGCCCTTCGCTATCCGCCGCATCTCCCCGACCCCATTCTTGACCCGAGCCTTGCGGACATTAGCGGCCCCGAGCGCCAGCGCACAGGCCGCTTGAACGCCCGATCAGACCCCGCCGAGCACGCCCCTTTGACCCACCGCCCTGCCGGCGGGGTCGATGAGGACGCCGGGGTTCATCACGCCGGCCGGGTCGAGTGCGGTCTTCGCGGCGGTGAGCGCGGCGCGGAAGAGCGGCGGAATCTGCTTCTCGTAGCCGGGCCTGTGGTCGCGTCCAACCGCATGGTGATGGGTGACGGTTCCGCCGAGCGAGACGCAGATCTCGTTGGTCGCGGCCTTGATGTCGCGCCAGCGGGCGAGCGAGTCCTCGAGCTTGCCCTCGGCGGTCCCCACGGTGGAGTAGGAGAAGTAGGGCGCCGGGCCGTCCGGGTAGACGTGGGTGAAGCGGCAGGAAACGCCGGCCGGGCGCCCAGAGATCTCGCTGATCGCCCTCGCCGCCCGCTCGCGCACCGTCTCATAGAAGCCCTCGAAGCGGTCCCAGGTGATCGAGGTCTCGAAGGTGTCGCCGATCATGCCGAGGCCCACCGAGAGGTTGCGCCCGTACGGCATGCGGATGAAGGCGTTCCGCCACTGGCCAGCCGGGCCTTCGCGACGCACCGCGGCGTCGGCGGCGGGCGCGAGCGAGGCGGCGACCGCCTCCTTGTCGTACGTCCCGCCATGATCCGCGGCGAGCTCGAGCGCGCGGCCCATCCAGGCGTCGAGCGCATGGTCCGCGGACTCGAAACCCAGGACCAGCACGGCCGAGGTCCCATCGCCCACGCCGTTGCCGAGCGCTTCGGCCGGGTCGAGCAGGCGGCAGTTGCTGGGGTAGAGCCCGGCCTGCGTGAGCTCGCGCACCGCGGCGCTCGCCTGGCCCATCGAGGCGAAACCGACGCTGGCCGAGGCCTGGCGCGTCGGCCGGTCCTGCAGCCGCATCCAGGCTTCGACGATGATGCCGAGAATGCCCTCGGACCCGATGATCATCCGGTCCGGCGAGGGGCCGGCGCCGGAGCCGGGCAGGCGGCGGGTCTCCAGGACGCCCGCCGGCGTCACCGTCGTCGTCGATTCAACGAAGTCGTCGATGTGCGTGTAGAGCGAGGCGAAGTGCCCGCCGCTGCGCGTGGCGATCCAGCCGCCCAGCGTCGAGATCTGGAAGCTCTGCGGGAAGTGGCGCAGCGTGAGCCCGTGCGGGCGGAGCTGCTCCTCGATCTCGGGCCCGAGCGCGCCGGCCTGGATGCGCGCGGCGCGGCTTGTGCGGTCGATCTCGACCACGCGGTTCATGTGCTGGACGTCGATGACCAGGCTGCCGGCGTAGGAGTCGCCCACGTCCGGCTCGATGCCGCCCGCGACGCTCGAGCCGCCGCCGAAGGGGACGACCGCGAGGTTCGCCGACGACGCCCAGTCGAGCAGGCGGGCGACGTCCTCGCTGGTCTTCGGGAACGCCACCAGGTCGGGCGCATGGTCGATCCGCCGCATGCGCATGCGCACCACGTCGCCGAACGACTTGCCGAGCGCATGGGTGAGGCGATCGTAGGGCGTCGCCGACACGAGCGGCGCAAGGCCGTTCGGCGCGGCGGCGCGCGGCGCGGGCAGGTCGAAGTCGGATTCCACCGGCGGCGGGATCTCGTCGGGCGCATGCCCGATCGCGCGCGCGGCCGAGGCGCGGATGCGCGCGACCTCCTCGGGGCTGAGGTCCTCGTCCTCGTACCCCCAGCCCCAGAAGCGCAGCCGCCGGCGGTGGGACAGCGTGGCAAATTCGCTCAAGGTCGCCCCCATGCTTGCCCGGTCATAGCGCACGTCTGAGCATCGAAGCGCAACGCTCCGTTTGCCGGCCCTCAGCCGCAGGTATTACACCTGATCGCCTGGCTGGCCGGGGAGTCGATGGCCAATTGGTACACACGCGCGGTTCTGGCCGTTCGCGACGCCCCCGCGGCGCTTGGCTTCTATTCGATGAAGCTCGGGTTCAGCGAGGACTGGCGTTACGAGGAGGAGGGCCGCCTGCGCGTCGTCCAGGTCTCGCGCGCGGGCTGCGAGTTGATCCTCTCCGACCAGTGGCCGGACGAAGCGGGACGCGGATTGCTGTTCATCTCCCTCGATCGCGCCGATCTTGATCAACTCGTCGCGGAGTCCGCGGAACGCGGCCTGGACCTGACATCGGGATTTTGGGGATACGACCTCATGGTCGTCGAAGATCCCGACGGGAACCGCCTGTGGTTCCCAAAGCCGTCCGACGAGGCGACGAACAGCTAGCGCGACGAGGATCGGTGCTTGGACGAGCAGGCATCCGATACCATCGTCAACAGGGAGGACGCGACGTTCCGGGCGGCCTGGCGGCTGTCGCCGACGGACTATTGGGAGCGCGAGGACGTCGGCGACGAAGGTTAGTTTCATGTTGATTGACGAGCCCTGAGGTTTACGTCGCGTCCTTTTCAGGTTTTGAACGCGCGCGCACGTCGCGGGCCGAACGACTTGGTTTTGTTTGAAGACAAGGCGGCCAAGGCTGGCTAGCTATACCTGCGACTAGCACGATCTGGAGGGCCCTCGGGGGCCCCCGCGCGGAGCGACGATGGACGAAGCGGTTCTGGTGATTGGCGCCGGCATAGCCGGACTGTGCGCGGCTCTGGGCCTCGCGCCGACCGGGCGGGCGGTGACCATTCTCGAGCGGGACCCCGAGCCTCCGTCGGGGGACGCCGAGGAGGCGTTCCGCGACTGGAACCGGCGGGGCGTCGGCCACCTGCGGCAGAGCCACGCGTTCCTTGCTCGCCTCGGCAAGATCATCCGCGCGGACCACCCGGCCCTGCGAGAGGCGCTGCTGGAGATCGGGGTGCGCGAGCTCGGCTTCGAGAGCATGCTCTGGCCAGCGCAGAAGGCGACGTACGTCGCAAAGCCCGTGGACGCCGAGTTCACGCTTCTCACCAGCCGGCGCACGACGCTGGAGCTGGTGATGCGGCGCTATGTCGAGAGCCTGCCGAACGTGACCATCCGCTCGAGCGCCATGGTCCGTGCGCTGCTGACCGAGCGCGACCCCTCTGGCGTTCTGAAGGTCGTCGGCGTGCGGGTGGAGGGGCCGAGCGGGACCGAAGAGCTGCGCGCGCCCGTCGTGATCGACGCCGGCGGCAAGAACAGCTCGGGCATCGAGCAACTGATCGACGAGGGCGCGCCGATCGGCGAGGAGAGCGAGACGGCCGGCATCCTCTACTTCACCCGCCACTACCGGCTGAAGCCCGGCCGGAGCGAGCCGCCGCGGGAGGGCAATCCTCCGGCCGGAGGCGACCTGGGCTACCTGAAGTTCGGCGTCTTCCCAGGCGACAACAACTGCTTCTCGGTCACCATGTGCACGCCCGAGATCGAGTACGAGCTGCGCAAGGCGATCGTCCGCCCCGAGGTGTGGGACAAGATGATCGACAACCTGCCGGGGCTGAAGGTCTGGTGTAACGCCGAGCAGGCCGAGCCGACGAGCCGCGTGTTCGGCATGGGCGACCTGCTGAGCCGCTGGCGCGACCTCGTGCGGGACGGCAAGCCGGCCGTGCTGGGATACTTCGCCATCGGCGATTGCCTGGCCCGCACCAACCCGCTGTACGGCCGCGGCTGTTCGCTGGCGGCGGTCGAGGCCTACATGGTCCGCGACGTGCTGGAGGAGAGCGCCGACCCGGCGGAGCGGCTGCTGGCCTATCACCGGCGCGTGCTGAGCGAGCTTCGACCCTACTACCTCGCCATGCGCGCGCAGGACCGCAACGCCATCACGCGGGCCGAACAGGCGCTGACGCCTGCCTACAAGCCAAGCCTGCGCGAGAAGGCGCTGCTGAGCTTCTTCGCCGACGGGGTCGCCCCGGCGATGCGTTTCGATACCGACCTGCTGCGCGAGAGCATGCGCGGCTTCCACATGCTGGAGCATCCCAACGCCTGGCTTCGCAAGCCGAAGAACTTCGCCAAGATCCTCAGGTACTGGGCGCGCGGCAAGACGCGCAACGCCGCCGCCTACCCGCCGAAGGCCGGTCCTGACCGCGAGACGATGATGCGCGCGCTTGGCCTGCCCCCCGAAGCCGACATCGCCATCCTGGCCCACGAGCGCGAGGCCCGGGCGCGGGACAAGCTCAAGCTGGCCGCATAGCCCCGGCGAAGCGGGCGCGAAAACAGGAGCGAACAATGCCTGAGTTCAGGGTGGTCGACGCAGGGACGGCGCGCATCCGCGTCGCGCTCGAGGGCGAGGGGCCGCTCGCCCTGATGGTGCATGGCTTTCCCGAGAGCTGGTATTCCTGGCGTCACCAGATCGGCCCGATCGCCGCGGCGGGCTTCACCGCCTGCGCCATCGACGTGCGCGGCTATGGCGGCTCGCAGAAGTTCAGCGAGGTCGCCGACTTCTCGATGGAGAACATCGTCGCCGACGTGCGCGGCGTCGCGGACGCATTGTCGCCCGGCCGCCCCGCCGTGCTGATCGGCCACGATTGGGGGGCGCCGATCGTCTACAACTCGGCCCTGATCCACCCCGACCGCTTTACCGCCGTGTCGGCCCTCTCGGTCATCTACACCGGCGTGCCCACCCGCTCCTTCGACGACGTGATCAAGGAGCAGTTCGACGACAAGAACCTGTTCTTCTACCAGTCCTACTTCCGCGAGCCCGGACGGGCGGAGGCCGTCTTCGACCCCAACCCGCGGGATTTCCTGCGCAAATTCTACTACATCGCCTCCGGCGACGTGGACGTCTCCCGCTTGGCCGGAGCGTTCGCCAAGGACGCCAGCGCAGCGCTCCTCGACGGCATGCCCGATCCGGACCCGTTCCCGGCGTGGCTGAGCGCCGCCGACCTCGACTACTTCGTCGGCGAGTTCGAGGCGTCCGGCTTCTTCGGCCCGCTCAGCCGCTATCGCAACCACACGCGCGACTTCCACTACCTCCAGTTCCCTTCCCCCTCCTCCCCCCCCTCCCTCCCCTCCTGTTCGGTGTCGCCGGCGCGCCTCCGTCCGGTCGGGGCGGCCGCTGCCTGTGTGCGCTTTCCGCTGGTCTGGCGCCAGTCGCCGTCGCCGCGGCGGCTTCCCCTGCGCTCGACTCGGCGGCTCCGGTTCCGGGTCCCGACTTCTGCTCTCCCTGCCGCTCGCCCTTCCCCGGCCGCCCCGCCGTCTGTCGGCCACGATTGGGGCCCGATCGTTACAACTCGGCCCTGATCCACCCGGACCGCTTTACCGCCGTGTCGGCCCTCTCGTCATCTACACCGGCGTGCCCACCCGCTCCTTCGACGACGTGATCAGGCAGTTCGACGACAAGAACCTGTTCTTCTACCAGTCCTACTTCCGCGAGCCCGGACGGGCGGAGGCCGTGTTCGACCCCAACCCGCGGGATTTCCTGCGCAAATTCTACTACATCGCCTCCGGCGACGTGGACGTCTCCCGCTTGGCCGGGCTTTCGCCAAGGACGCCAGCTCGGCGCTCCTCGACGGCATGCCCGATCCGGACCCGTTCCCGGCGTGGCTGAGCGCCGCCGACCTCGACTACTTCGTCGGCGAGTTCGAGGGGTCGGGCTTCTTCGGCCCGCTCAGCCGCTATCGCAACCACACGCGCGACTTCCACTACCTGCAGGCGTTCAAGGATCGCAGTCTCGATCAGCCGGCCTTCTTCATCGCAGGCAATCGAGACGGAGCGTTCAATGGCTTCGGCGCCATGAGCGACCCGATCGCCGTCATGCGCACGGTCGTCCCGCACCTCGAGGGCGCGCACGTGCTCGACGGCTGCGGCCACTGGACCCAACAGGAGCGCCCCGCCGAGGTGACCGGCCTGTTGGTCCCCTGGTTGAAGACGCTGAAAGGACGCGTGCTCTAGCGCGCGTCGCCGACGCCGGCGCGGGCGTCGGCGTAGTAGCGCCGCAGCTGCAGGAACATCGCCAGCGAGCCCGGAAGCGACAGCATGATCGCCAGCCGCATCGGCGCGCCGAGCCAGAGAAGGAGGGCGGCGAGCAGGCAGGCGCCGCCGGCGCCGGCGTCCCATCCGCCATCGGCGGCGATCTGGAATTGCATCGCGCAGGGCGAGTCCTTGGCCAGGTTGTAGATGGCGGTCATCAACGGCGGCCCGCTCGCCGCGCCCGCGACGGCCGCCGCCGCGTTGGCGACCACCGCCAACCCTGGCGCGCCATAGCCCGCCACGCGGAAGAGATCGGCGGCGACCAGGAGCGCGCCCACGATCCACACGGCGCGCGGACCGTGACCGAGGTCGATGTAGCGCCCGAGGAGCAGGCCGCAGACCGCGCCGACCAGCGCGGCCAGCGCAACCGCAAAGCCGTAGCCGGTGAAGCTCTGGCCAAGCGACAGGAAAAGCGCGAGCTGCCAGACGGCGAACGCGCCGTAGCACCAGCCATCGGCGGCGAACAGGCGCGCGCCGCGCAAGGCGGCTCGGAAGGCCCCCGGCGCCGCTGGGGCGATGAGAACATTGGGCGCGCCGAAAAGCGGCAGGGCGGCGGTGACCACGACCGCCGCGGTCGCATAGAAGGCCGCTAGCGGGCCGAACGCCACCAGCGCCCAACCGGTGAGCAGCGGCGCCACGATGCCGGCGACGGTCGCGAGGGCCTGGCGCAGGCCGACCTGGTGGCCGCGATGCTCGGCGTCGCCCAGCGCGGCGTAGTAGGCGTGGTAGGGCGCCCAGTAGACCGTGTCGCCGACCGAGGAGACGCAGCAGAGCGCGAGCAGCCGCCAGCCAACGCCGTGGACCCCGGCGAGCAGCGGATATTGGAGCGTGCACAGCAACGTGCCTGCGATGACAAGCGGCTTCAGGCCCCAGCGCCGCGCCGGCGAGAGAACGAACGGGCGAAGCGCAAAGCGGCCGAGGTTGATCAACGCCAGGGACGCGAGCACGGCGGGCGCCGGCGTCCCGGCGCGCAACAGGAAGGCGCCGTAGAAGGCGCCGCCACCGCTGAGCGCGATCGCGTGGATCGCAAAGTGCAGATTGAGCCGATTGACGGCGTCGTTTCGGAAAAAAGCCATGATTCCCAACATCTTCTGAGGGGGCGCTGCGCAGGCGCGGTTTCACGCGGGTCGGCGCAAGCATCACGGCCCCAGCGCCGCATAAGCGGGCTTGGGTGTTGCGTCAGGTCGACGCTTCAGAAGGGCGGTCTAACGAGCCACGAGGGTTTGGTATCCCATCGTCGCCGCCAGCTCAACGCCGCGGCGCCGGCGGGCGGCGCCCGGACGGGGTCAGCGAAGCTGACGGATGAGGGTCTCTCAGAACCCTCCGGCTAGGTCATTCGCGCGTCAGCGCGGGAAAAGAGAACCACGGAAAACACGAAAAACACGGACAAGAATTGCAAGCGCGCACAGTCGGGCAGTCCTCGCACGTCCGTGTTTTCCGTGTTTTCCGTGGCCAAAGATCGCTCAAACTAGCTCATCGCATGTTCGAACAACCGCTTGGCCGTCGCGTAGTCGGCCTTGCCGTTCGGGGCGCGCGGCGCGGTAGAGACGAACGCGATCTTCCGCGGCGCCTTGTAGGGCGCGAGCTTGGAGCGGACGTGGGCCATCAGGTCGGCGTCCGTGGCGCGCTCTCCGTCGACCAGCCCGACGACAGCGCTCACCACCTGGCCGAACCGCGGGTCGGGCATGCCGAACACCAGCGCGTCGTGGACCGCGGGGTGGGTCTTGAGCGCCTCCTCCACTTCCTCGGGATAGATCTTCTCGCCGCCCGAGTTGATGCAGTGGCTGCCGCGGCCCATCAGCTTGATCGTGCCATCGGCCTCGACGGTGGCGTGGTCGCCGCTGATCAGCCGGCGCTTGCCCTCGATCATCACCCAGGTGCGGGCGGTCTTCTCCGGGTCCTTGTAGTAGCCAAGCGGCAGGTCGCCGGTTTTCGCGACCAGCCCGACCTCGCCGGAGCCTGGCTCGACCCGCTGGGTGTAGTCGTCGGCGCGCACGACGATCGTGTCGGGCCCGTCGAAGCGCGCTTCGGTGGGCGGCAGGTCGCGGGTCGTGACGGAGAGGCCAAGGCCCGCGCCTTCGGAGGCGCCGAAACTGTCGACCAGGGCGGCGTCTGGCATGAACTCGAGCATGCCGCTCTTCACCTCGGGGCTCCACATCATGCCGCTGGAGACCACGGCCCTGAGGCAGGTGACGTCGTAGCGCTCCGGCTCGGCGCGGAGCGCGTCCAGCATCGGTCGGGCGAAGGCGTCGCCGACGATGACAAAGCCGGTGCAGCGCAGGCGCGTCACCACGTCCAGCGCCGCCTTCGGGTCGAAGGAGTGGTTGCGGGTGATGACCACGGGCGCGGCCTTGGAGAGCACCGAGACCGCGGTGAAGAGGCCGGTGCCGTGCATCAGCGGCACGGCGACGTAGACCGGCTCGCGGCCGATGTCGGCCTTGATCTGCGCCGTGAGCGCCTCGAGCGTCGCCGGCGCCTCGGCTCCGAAGGCCGGGGCGCGGAAGCCGGCCAGCACCGGCCACCAGGTGCCGCTGGGCCACATCACCCCCTTGGGCAGGCCGGTGGTGCCGCCGGTGTACATGAGGAACATGTCGTCCGGGGACCGCTCGATCCCGAGGGGCGCGCCGTCGCCCTCGATCAGGTCTTCGTAGCGCTGGAAGCCCTCGGCTGCGCCGCCGGCGACGGCCCAGAGCTTCACCTTTGGCAGCTTGTGGCGGACGGCTCGGACGACATCGGCGAACTCGGCGTCGAAGAAGACCGCCTCGGCGTCGGCGTTGTCGATCAGGTACTCGACCTCGTCCGGTCCATAACGGAAGTTGACGTTGACGGGGCTAAGCCTCGCCTTGAAGGCGGCGGCGAAGATGACGAGGTACTCGGGGCTGTTGCGCATGTACTGCGCGACCTTTGCTCCGGTCGGAAGGCACGCCGCCTGCAGCGAGCGCGCCAGCGCGTTCGAACGGGCATCGAACTGGCCCCAGGTGACCACCTCGTCGTCGCAGTAGACCGCCACGTCGTCCGCCTTCGCGGCCGCCGCGGTGGCGTCGAACACATCACCAAACGCTACGGTCATCGTCTCCGCCCAAACCTGTTTTCGTTGCTTGGCCTAGCCTCGCGCCCGGCGGCGGCAAGATCAAGACGTCAGGCGTCCGGCGACCGTGGCGCCGCTCTCTCAGGCCTGCGGTGCGAGCTGCGGATCAGGCGCTGAAGGACCAGGCCCCCGAAGATGAACATGGTCAGCAGCACGATCGGGACGATACCGTTCGGAAGGTGCGTCGGGATGGTCAATAGCAGCGAAACCGGAGGGGCGATGAGCGGGACGACGAAGAAGATCCAGCGCGCGGGGACGCCGATCTCGGGGTAGACCAGCCGACCCATGAAGGTGGCGTACCCCCAAAGGAGCGAAAGGCTGACGCCGATCGCGATGACAAGGCCCGAATAGAGTGCGAGCGCGGGCGGGCGCCCGCTGCTCGCCTCGGCCAGCTTGGTCGCCGCCGGGACAAGGGCGATGAGGCCGAGGAACGCGAGATTGAGCACGGTCGCTACCCAGTCCACGCGTACGAGCATGGCGACATAGCGGCGATGCAGGACCCAGTAGAGACTGATCACCAGGAAGCTCAGCACAAACGCCTGCAGCACCGGACCCATGGCGGCGATCAGGCCACCCACGTCGCCAGCCCAGCTGGCTGGCCCGCGGACATCGAACGCGAGCAGAGTGATGGCGATGGCGAAGACGCCGTCGGAGAGCATGATCAGGCGGTCGTAGGCGTGACGGCGATCGCGCGCCTCGTGCGGCTCGTCCTGATCGAGGGACTCCGGTTCGCCCGCCATGACCATCGCCCCTCCCGCCCCGGCCCCGGAAGCGTCAGGCCGAACCCGGCCTTTGTCCAGCCGCGAGCTTGACCCAGGCGAACGCATAGGGCGGCAGCGCCAAGGTGCGGTCGGCGAGGCTGACGCCGCCGTCGCCGGCGGCGATGCGCCCACCCCCGAGGCTCTCGTCGTCGAAGCGCGCAGACTGCCCGCCGAGTTCGAAGGCGCAGAGCATCCGCTCGTCGCCGACCGACCGCTCGAACACCAAGACGCCTTCGCTCGCCTTGAGAATGCGGAGCGCGCCGTCCTGGAGCGCAGGCGAGGCTTTGCGAGCCGAAACCATCCGCCGGGTGAAGTGCAGCATCGACTTCGGCTCGCCCTCCTGCGCCGCGACGGCGAGCGACAAGTGGCGCGGGTCGACGGGAAGCCAGGTCTCGCGCACCGCCGAGAAGCCTCCGCTCGGCCCCGCCGTCGTCCACGGCATCGGCGTTCGCGCCCCGTCGCGCCCCGACTCGCCGGTGTAGAGGGCGATGGCGAAGGGGTCCTGCAGCCGCTCGAACGGCACCTGGGCGTGCGGCAGCCCAAGCTCGTCGCCCTGGTAGAGGAAGGGCGAGCCGCGCAGCGACAGGAGCAGTGCGAGCAGTCCCTTGGTCTGCGCGGGATTGCCGGAATGCGCCAGCCTCGACGGGAAGCGGACGGCGTCGTGGTTGCTGAGCGACCAGGACGGCCAGCCGGCCGCATCGGCCCAGGCGTTCATCGCGCCCGCGAAGAGTTCGGGCGTCGGAGCGCGCGCGTCCAAAAGGTAGAAGCTGTAGGCGGTGTGCAGCCGCTTGCGCGTCGCGGTGTATTCGATCTGCCGCTCGAGCGAGGCTTCGTCGCTGATCTCGCCCAGCGTCATCCGCCCACCGTAGGAGTTGAGCAACGCCCGCACCCGGCCGATGAACGCCAGCGTCTCCGGCCGCGAGCGATCGTGGAGGTGGCGCTGATAGTCCGTGGCCTGAACGGGCGCTTGCCTCAGGCCGGCCGATGGGTTGTCGGCCAATGTCCGGTCGTGGAAGAGCAGATTGATGACGTCGAGGCGAAAGCCGTCGACGCCGCGGTCGAGCCAGAAGCCGGCCACGCCCAGGATCGCCTCCTGCACGGCCTGCGTCCAGAAATTGAGGTCGGGCTGCTCGGCGAGGAAGTTGTGCAGATAGTACTGCCGCCGCCGGGCGTTCCAGCGCCATGACTGTCCGCCGAAATAGGCCATCCAGTTGTTGGGCGGCGTGCCGTCCGGTTTGGCGTCGGCCCAGACGTACCAGTCCGCCTTCGGATTGTCCTTCGAGCGCGCGCTCTCGAGGAACCAGGGATGCTGGTCCGAGGTATGCGACCAGACCTGGTCGATGATCAGCTTCAGCCCGCGCTCGTGGGCGCCGGCGAGCAGATCGTCGAAGTCGGCCAGCGTCCCGAAGATCGGATCGATGCCGCGGTAGTCGGCGACGTCATAGCCGAAGTCCTTCATCGGCGAGGTGAACACCGGCGAGAGCCAAATGGCATCGACGCCCAGCCCCGCGACATAGTCGAGCTTGGCCTCGATTCCCTTCAGGTCGCCGATGCCATCGCCATTCGAGTCGAAGAAGCTGCGGGGGTAGATCTGGTAGAAGACAGCACGCTTCCACCAGTCGTCGTCAGCCGGCATGGTCTCCTCCCATGCAGTCGCCCGAGTGCGCGGTCTGGGCGCCGGCAAGTCAAGCGGGATTTGGGCTGCCGTCCCGCCCGTTCGGTCCTAGGATCACCGCCGATGACCCCTGTCGCCAGCGACCTCGCCGCCATGATCGATCGCGCCCGGCGCGTGGTCGTCTTCACCGGCGCCGGAATCTCGACCGAGTTCGGCATCCCCGACTTCCGCAGCCCCGGCGGGGTGTGGAGCCGGATGAGTTCGATCTACTTCCAGGAGTTCGTCGGCGACGAGGCCAAGCGCATCGAGGCCTGGACCCGCACCTTCTCCGGAACCGCGCGGTGGACAGGGGCCGTCCCGAACGCGGGCCACAAGGCCGTCGCGGACCTCGTCGCCTCGGGCAAGGTGGCGGCGGTCATCACTCAGAACGTCGACAACCTGCATCAGGACTCGGGCGTCCCCGCCAACCAGGTGATCGAGCTGCACGGCAACGCGAGCTACGCGACCTGTCTCGAATGCGGGCTGAGGCATGAGCTGGCCGACCTGAAGGCGGCGTTCCTCGAGCGGCGGGAGATCCCGGCCTGCCGCGCCTGCTCCGGCATCGTGAAGACCGCGACCATCTCGTTCGGCCAGCCGATGCCCGAGGGGCCGATGACGCGCGCGGAAGAGGAGACGCTGGCCTGCGACCTCTTCCTGGTGCTGGGCTCATCGCTCGTGGTCTATCCGGCGGCGGGCTTTCCGCTGCTGGCCAAGCGCAACGGCGCCGGCCTGGCCATCATCAACCGCGAGCCCACCGAGCAGGACGGTCTCGCCGACCTCGTCCTCCACGCCGAAATCGGCCCGCTGATGAGCGAGGTCGTGGCCCTCGCATCATAGCGTGGCGTGATGCCACGTTCGGTCGCTAGGATATTGGCCGCAGCGGCCTCTGCGCTTCTCTGCGCTCTCTGCGGTTAGATTTGCCGCACCCAAAGGACATAGTTGATGTTCAAGAAGATCCTTATCGCCAATCGGGGCGAGATCGCGGTGCGCATCGCCCGCACCGCCGCCGAGATGGGCGTGGCGACGGTGGCGGTCTTCGCCGACGACGACGCCCAGTCGCAGCACGTGAAAGCGGCTGACGAAGCCTTTGCGCTGAAAGGGACCGGCGCCGGGGCCTACCTCGACGCCGCCCAGATCGTGGCGGCGGCGCGCGAGCGGGGGTGCGAGGCGGTGCACCCGGGCTACGGCTTCCTGAGCGAAAACGCAGGCTTCGCGGCCCTGTGCGCCGAGGCCGGCGTCGTCTTCGTCGGTCCGACGCCCGAGGCGCTGGAGCTGTTCGGCGACAAGACCGCCGCGCGGCGCTTGGCCATCCGCTGCGGCATCCCGGTGCTGGCCGGCTCGCACGGGCCGGTGACCAAGGACGGGGCGAGGGCCTTCTTCGCCGAGCTCGGCGACGACGGGGCCCTGATGCTGAAGGCGGTGGCCGGCGGCGGCGGGCGCGGCATGCGGGCGGTGAGCCGGCTCGAAGACCTGGACGCCGCCTTCGACCGCGCAAGCTCCGAGGCGCTGAAGGCGTTCGGCTCAGGCGACATCTACGTCGAGCGGCTGATGCCGCGGGCGCGGCACGTCGAGGCGCAGATCCTGGGCGATGGAACCGACGTGATCCATCTGTGGGACCGCGAGTGCAGCCTGCAGCGCCAGCGGCAGAAGCTGGTCGAGGTCGCCCCGGCGCTCACCGTCGCCGAAGACGTGCGCGAAGCGCTGCTGGAAGCCGCCACGCGCCTGGCGCACGCGGCCCGCTACCGCGGTCTCGGCACCATCGAGTTTCTGGTCGACGCGACCCGCCACGAGGATGCCGAGTTCGTCTTCATCGAGGCCAACGCCAGGCTGCAGGTCGAGCACACCGTGACCGAGGAGGTGACGGGCCTTGATCTGGTGCGCCTGCAGCTCGAAGTGGCCGCCGGCCGTACGCTGCACGACCTTCGCCTGGATCAGGCGCAGGTTCCAACGCCGCGCGGCGTTGCGATCCAGGCGCGGGTCAATCTGGAGACCATGACCAAGGACGGCGGGATCAAGCCGGCCAGCGGTACGCTCAGCGCCTACATGCCGCCGTCGGGTCCCGGCGTCCGCGTCGACGGGTTCGGCTACGCCGGCTATCGCACCAGCCTGCGCTACGACTCCCTGTTGGCCAAGCTTGATCGTGCATGCGCCGGACATGCGCGCCGCGGCGCGCAAACTCGGCCGCGCGCTGGGCGAGTTCAACGTCGCCGGCGCTGCGACCAACATCCCCTTCCTGCAGGCCCTCGCCGCCCGGCCCGACTTCGCGGCCGGCGCGGTCGACACCGGTTACGTCGAGCACAACATCGAGGCGCTGCTCGCCGAAGCGGCGAGCCACGCTCCGGCGGAGAGCGGCGCTGCATCGGCCCGCAAGACCGCCGGCGCCAAGATCGACGCCGTCGATCCGCTGGCGGTGCTGGCGCACGGCAAGGCCGGTGAAGCCGCACAGGCGACGGCGATCGCCGAAGCGCAGCCGCCGGCCGAACTGGAGGGGCCGCCGGGCGCGACGCCGCTCGTCGCACCGCTGCAGGGCACCATCGTGCAGCTCATGGTCGAGCCGGACCAGGCGATCCGCGCCGGCGAGCCCGTGCTGATCATGGAATCGATGAAGATGGAGCACGTGATCGAGGCGCCCGTCTCCGGCCACGTGCGGGAGATCGGCGTCGCCGTGGGCGACACGGTGTTCGAGGGTCACGGCCTGGTCTTCATCGAGGCGGCCGACCTGGGCGAGACCGGCGCCGCGGAGCGGGCCGCGATCGACCCGGATCACATTCGTCCCGACCTCGCCGCCGTCCTCGATCGCCATCGCCTGGCGCTGGACGAGGCGCGGCCGGCCGCGGTCGAGCGGCGGCGCAAGACCGGCCAGCGCACGACGCGGGAGAACGTCGACGACCTGTTGGACCCCGGCTCCTTCGTCGAATACGGCCCGCTGGTCGTCGCCGCGCGCCGGCGCCGCAACACGATCGAGGAGCTGATCGCCCAGACCCCGGCCGACGGCATGGTGATGGGCCTGGGCCGGGTGAACGGCCAGCACTTCGCCGACGAGGCCGCGCGGGTCGCCGTCATGGCCTACGACTACACCGTGCTGGCCGGCACCCAGGGCGCCCACAACCACCAGAAGATGGATCGGCTGATGGAGATCGCCGCCCGCTGGCGGATGCCGACGGTGTTCTTCTGCGAAGGCGGCGGCGGCCGGCCCGGCGACACCGAGGGCGGCGGCTTCATCCGCGGCTTCGAGCTCTGGGGGCGCATGTCGGGAACGGCGCCGATGGTGGGCGTCACCTCCGGCCGCTGTTTCGCCGGCAACGCCTCGGTGCTGGGCTGCTGCGACGTCATCATAGCCACCAAGGACTCGACCATCGGGATGGGTGGCCCGGCGATGATCGAGGGCGGCGGCCTTGGCATCTTCCGCCCCGAGGAAATCGGCCCGGTCAGCGTGCAGGAGCCAAACGGCGTCATCGACATCCTGGCCGACGACGAGGCCCACGCGGTCAGGCTGACCAAGCAGTACCTGTCCTACTTCCAGGGCCCGCTCAAGGACTGGACCGCGCCGGACCAGCGCCGGCTGCGCTCGGTGATCCCGGAGAATCGACTCCGCGTCTACGACGTCCGTACACTGATCGACATCCTGGCCGATGAAGGCTCGGTGCTGGAGATCCGCCCGAAGTTCGGCCAGACCATGGTCGCGGCGCTGATCCGCATCGAAGGACGCCCGCTGGGCCTCATCGCCAACAACCCGCGATTCCTCGGCGGCGCGATCGACTCGGACGGCTCGGACAAGGCCGCGCGGTTCCTGCAGCTGTGCGAGGCGTTCGACCTGCCGGTGCTGTCGCTGTCCGACACGCCGGGCATGATGGTGGGGCCGGAGATCGAAAAGACGGCGCTGGTGCGCCACTGCTCGCGCCTGTTCATCATCGGGGCGAACCTCTCGGTCCCGCTGCTCAGCGTCATCCTGCGCAAGAGCTATGGCCTCGGCGCCATCGCCATGACCGGCGGCAGCTACCAGGCCTCGATGTTCGCCGTCTCCTGGCCAACTGGGGAGTTCGGCGGCATGGGCCTGGAGGGTTCGGTCAAGCTGGGCTACCGCAACGAGCTCGCCGCCATCGCCGATCCCGCCGAGCGGCGCGCGCGCTTCGACGAGATGGTCGCCAGAGCCTACGAAGGGGGCAAGGCGCTGAACCGCGCCAACGGACCTGGCATCGACGACGTCATCGATCCGGCCGAGACGCGAACCTGGATCATGGGCGCGCTGCGGAGCCTGCCGCCGGTCCCGCCGAGGACGGAAAAGAAGCTTCGTTGGATCGACGCCTGGTGATAATCGCGGGGCTCGACCATCGGAAGCGTGAACCAAGGGAATAGCATGAAGTTCAACCCGAACTGGCTGGTCGCCGGCCTTGTCGTCGCGGCCGCGGGCACGGCGATCGCACAGAACGCGGCAAGCGTGATCCAGGCCCGGCAGGCGCACTACAAGCAGATCGGCGCCGCCTCGAAGGGCATCCACGACGAGCTCGGCAAGCCGGCGCCCAGCGCTGTGGTCATCCAGGGCTTCGCCAAGCAGATCGACACGCTGGCCCCGCAGATCCCTACGTGGTTTCCGGCCGGCAGCGGGCCCGAGGCGGGCGTGAAGACGGCGGCCAAGCCCGAGATCTGGAGCGACGCGGCCGGGTTCAGCGCCGTGGCCAGCGCCTTCGCCACCGAAGCTCACCACTTCGACGAGGTGGCTGAGGGCGGCAACATCGACGCTATCCGCACCGAGTACACCAACCTCGGCAAGGCGTGCTTCGCCTGCCACAGCAAGTACCGCGCGAAGGAGTAGCCGCGATTTCGACGACGGCTCAGCCAGCCAAGACGCGCGTCGCGATCTGGGACTGGCCGACGCGGCTCGTCCACTGGCTGATCGTGGGGCTGGTCGCGTTCTGCTGGTGGTCGGCCGAGACCGATCAGCTCGCCCTGCACGAGACGGCGGGCGAGGTGCTGGTCGGGCTCGTCGTCTTCCGGCTGATCTGGGGCGTGGTCGGAAGCTCGACCGCGCGCTTTTCCGACTTCCTGCGCGGGCCGCGCGCCGTCATCGCCTACGTCGGCGAGCTCGGGCGGGGCAAGACGGGGCGGGCGATGATCGGCCACAACCCCCTGGGCGGCTGGAGCGTGGCTGCGATGCTCGGCCTGCTGGCGCTCGATCTCGGCCTTGGCCTTTTCGCCGTCGACGTCGATGGCGACCAGCCGGGACCCTTCGCGAACCTGATCAGCTTCGATGACGGCCGCACGATCGCCCACGTGCACCACTGGGTGTTCAACGCTCTCCTGGCGCTGATCGCGCTGCACCTTGTGGCCATCGCCTTCTACGCGCTGGTCCGGCGCGACAACCTGGTCGGGCCGATGCTGACCGGCGCAAAGGCGGCCCACCCCGATGCAGAGCCGATGACCCGCGCGCCGCTCTGGCGGCTCGCCGTCGCGGCCGCGATCGCGGCCCTGGCCGCGGTCCTCATCGCCCGCGGCGGGCGGTTGTGAGCGCCAACCTCTACGCCCTGCTGCGATCGCGCTTCCCGAAGGATCGGGCCGCGCCCTGCCTCGTCATGCCCGGCCGGGACGCGGTCACCTACGGCGCGCTCGAGGATGGGGTCGGGCGCATGGCCGCGCTGCTGCGGGCGAAGGGGGTTCAGCCCGGAGACCGGGTGGCGGCGCAGACGCGCAAGAGTCCCGCGGCGCTGATGCTCTATCTCGCCAGCCTTGCGGCCGGCGCGGTCTTCCTGCCGCTCAACACCGCCTACACCGAGGCGGAAGTCGGCTATTTCCTGGAAGACGCCGAGCCGCGGCTGTTCGTTCAGGACGCAGAAGCCCTCGCCCGCGAGGCCGCGAGCATCGAGCCGCTCGGCCAGATCCACCCAGCCGAGCCCGACGCGCTGGCGGCGCTGGTCTACACCTCAGGCACCACGGGCCGCGCCAAGGGCGCGATGCTGAGCCACGCCAACCTCGCCGCCAACGCGCTGGCGCTGGTCGAGGCCTGGGGATTCAGCGGCGAGGACGTCCTGCTGCATGCGCTGCCGATCTTCCACGTGCACGGCCTCTTCGTCGCCGTGCACTGCGCGCTCCTCAGCGGCGCGCCGATGCTCTGGCTCGAGCGGTTCGACGAGGACGCCATCCTGGCCGCGCTGCCCCGCGCCACGGTCATGATGGGGGTGCCCACATTCTACACGCGCCTGCTCGCCGACCCGCGCTTCACGGCCGAGGCGGCCGCCCACATGCGCCTGTTCATCAGTGGCTCGGCGCCCCTGCTCGAGAGCGCGTTCGCCGCGTTCGAGGCGCGGACGGGCAAGCGCATCCTCGAGCGCTACGGCATGAGCGAGGCGCAGATGATCACCACCAACCCGCTGAGGGGCGAGCGGCTGGCGGGCAGCGTGGGCTACCCCCTGCCCGGCGTCAGCGTGCGCATCGCCGGCGGCGGCGCGACCGGGGTGGTCGAGATCAAAGGACCGAGCGTCACGGCCGGGTATTGGCGCAATCTTGAGAAGACCAGGGACGCCTTCACCGCCGATGGCTGGTTCATCACCGGCGATATCGGGCGGCTCGATCCCGACGGCCGGCTCTGGCTCATCGGCCGCGCCAACGACCTCATCATCTCCGGCGGCCTGAACGTCTATCCGAAGGAGATCGAACTGGTGCTCGACGACCTTCCCGGCGTGGTCGAGAGCGCCGTCATCGGCCTGCCGCATCCCGACTTCGGCGAGGCGGTGACGGCGGTGATCGCCGGCTCGGGCGACGAGGCGGCGGTGATCGAAGCCGCGCGCGCCAAGCTCGCCGCTTTCAAGACGCCCAAGCGGGTGATCTTCGTGGGCGACCTGCCGCGCAACGCCATGGGCAAGGTCGAGAAGGCCGCCTTGCGCAAAGAGTACGCCGGCCTCTTCGCTTGAGGGGCGCGGCCCTTTCAGGCGGCGCCCCTACGCAAGCGCGATCGCTCCCCCTAGAAGAACTTGTAGTGCAGCTCGACGCCGAACGTGCGCGGCGGGGCGATGTTGTAGACGTTGACCCAGTTGAGCCCCGTCGCGGCGTTGAACGTGTGGGTGTTGTTGCCGAACAGACCGCCGCCGCCCGAACCGGTGTCGTATTGGATCGTGTTCCCGACGTTCTTGATGAAGGCGACGATCTCGTACTTGTCGTGGTCGCCAGCCCAGATCGCCCGCAGATCGACGTCGGACCACGACGGCGCGGTGTTGTAGAACCGCTGGAAGATCGTTCCTTCCTGCGTGTCGCGCCAGACGTACGACGCCGACAAGGTCAGCGCGCCCGGATCGAAGTGGAAGGTGTAGGCGCCGCTGATCGCGAACTTGTTTCTCGGCGCGTTGACCAGCGGGCTGCCATTCACGCTCTGGACGCGTGTCCCCGGGTTCTGGCCCGGGAACGGGCGGGCGCCCGGCGCGATGGCGTTGGGGTCCTGGGTGTCGACGACGCAAAGCGAGCCGGCCGAAGGAACAAAGACGTTTCCGACCGTCGTGAACGTGCCGGAGCAACCCGTGCGGATGGCCGTGTAGTCGTAGGAGTAGGTGGCCGTGATCAGAAGATCGTGGATCGGGTTCCACACGCCCTCGAACTCGACGCCGGTCGATTCCGCCTTGGGCACGTTGATGAATTCGCCCTGCAGCACGCCGTTGTTCAGCACACTGATCGGCTGCTGGAAGCCGATGTAGTCGTAGTAGAAGGCGGCCAGGTCGACCGAGAAGGTGTGGCCGAAGGTCTGCTTATACCCAACCTCGTAGGAGTTCAGGTATTCCGGCTGCACCTGCGGTGAGCTGCTGATGAAGCCTGCGTTGAACGAAATCGGCTCGTACCCGCGCCCGTAGCGCGCGTAGACGAAGATGTCGTTGGTCGGAGTCCATTCGACGCCGGCGCCGCCGGTCCACGCGTCGGAGCTGCCGTCGAGCCGTCGCCGCGCGACGCCGTCCGGCCCGATCACGCCCGCGCTCTTGACTCCCGGCGCGAGACCCGGCCCGGCGCAATGCCCCGGCACGCCGCTGAGGCAGGTCAGCGTCGGGGTGATGTCCAGGGCCGGCGTCGCCGCGCCGAACAGGGGGCCGAACCCGTCGATCAGCGCGCTGGTGAAGAACAGGTTGCGCGTGTCTTCGAGCCCGAACTTACGGTCATGCGTGTAGCGGAGGTTGCCGGTGATCTTCCACTGGTCGTTGAGCCTGTAGGAGAGCTGGCCGTAGCCCGAATAGGTCTGCACCGTGATCGAGTAGTCGTTGATGTCGACCAGCCCCCTCGGATTGGCCGGCGCCGGGATGCCCGCCGCAAAGCCGCAAAGGCCGCCGCAGGCCAGGCTGACGACCGGCGAGCGGCGGCGCATAGAACGGATGCAGCAGCTGCGTCTGCTGTGGGTCGGTGAAGGTGATCGGGTTGTCGTAGTGCTGTTGGTAGTAAAAGCCGCCGAGGATCCATTGCAGCGGGTTCGCGTCGGTCGACTGCAGCGAGAGCTCCTGGCTCCACCAGTTGTCGTCTTCGGTGTAGTGCAGGTTCTGGTTGGGGAAGATCTGCAGCAGCGAGCCTGCCGGCAGGTGCTGGACCGCCGGAAGGGAGCCGCCGGTCAGGCTGCAGGCCGCGCAGCCGGGGAAGGCTGACAGGGCGGCCAGCACAGCCGGCGGCGTGAAGGCGCTGCCCGGCAAGGTGAAGTTCAGGACGTCGGTGTCGACGAACGGATAGTTCAGGTCATAGTTATAGGCCTGCCACCCGCCGATGTACTTAAAGTCCATGTTCGGGAAGTGGTAGGTGTAGATGTAGTTGAAGTCGTTGTAGCCCTTGAGCGTCAACGTCCTCGGCCCAACGGCGGCAAAGTGCTGATAGTTGGTGATCGAGGGATTGTCGAAGATGCCCGGCGCCTTGAGGGACTCGGCGATCACCGGCGGGTCGGCGGGATTGCGCCCGGCCGCGGCCGCGGGGACGATCCCTGAATAGGCGTAGTTCGGATTCACGAAGAGGGCGCAATCGGCGCACTCGTTGTTGTCGGTCAGGTTGACCTCGTCCCAATGGCCGTTGGAGAAGCCGTTGCGCGCGCCGGCGTCGCCGAGGTTGTTCCAGCCTGAGAAGAAGGACCGGGCCCACAGGTCCGAGTGGTCGTCCACCTTCCAGTCGAGCTGGCCTTCAACGTACCATTCCTTGATGTGGTAGAACTCGCTGGGACCGCCGGCGACGTTCTTCAGGTACCCCTGCTCCTGGTCGTTCCAATAGCCGGCGATGCGGCCGTCCAGCCCCGGCGCGATCTCGTCCGAGGCGGCGCCCTCGACCTCGTAGTGGTTGTAGTTGCCGATCGTCGCGCGGACCTCGGCGTAGGGGTGGTTGGTCGGACGGACCGAGATCATGTCGATCGAACCGGCCGCCGCCTGGCGGCCGCCGACGTTCTGCGGCCCACGCTCGATCTGCTCCTGGCTCAGGAACAGCGAGGACTTGTCGAGGCCATAGGGCGAGTAGACGTAGAACTCGTCCTCGTAGGTCGCCACGCGCTGGTCGTCGGTCACGTTGATCGACTGGCGGCCGATGCCGCGGATGTAGGCGTGCACCGTCGTCGGGTCGTAGACGAAGCCCGGCGCGAAGTTGGTGACCTCCTGCACCGTCGAGATGCCGAGGCGGTCGCGCGAGGCGCCGGTGAACACCGAAACGGCGACGGGGATTTTCTGCAGTTTGGTCGCGGTGTGCTGCGCGATGACGACCACGTTGGCGTTTGCGCCCTGGTCGGCGGGCGGCGCCGCGGTCTGCGCCAGCGCCGGCGCCGCGACGGCGCCAAGCGCGATGACCGACGCGCCCGTCACGAGCGTGCTTCGCAGGTGCGAAGTCTGAAACATTGGATATACCCTCCTGCCTGCGGCCTCCCGTTCGGGAGCTTTCGGACCGCAGCTGTTGCCCTGTTGCTGACGTTGGAAACGTCGCATCCGTGCGCCCGCGCCCTGGCGCGTTCGCAACGGCGGACGCTTCTATGACCCTCCCGACGGTGTCAACGGAGCGGGCCAGAGTGAACGCTGATAATGTACGAATTTCTACCGGATGTGGTATCCCGATAGTGGTTACCCAGCTTGGCTTTGCGGCGTTATCAGCTGGGCTGGGCCGCCGCGCGCCGGATCAACCGGAAGTGTAGACCGGGGGCGCTGGTAGCCCTACACCGCGGGCGCGTTGCGGCGACGCCGGTCCGACGGCTCCTCGGCCGCAGCCGGAAGCGCTTTCGCCGCCTCCTCGCCGAGGTAGCCGGCGAAGTCGCGGGGATGGATAAACTCGGCCCGGAACCAAGGCTTGGTCCTGGGATCGAAAACGTCCTTCAGCCAGCTCACGACCCGCTTGATGCGGGCTGCGCGGGCGACGTCCCTGTGATGGACCAGCCACAGCTGGACGGTCTCCTGGATCGGGGAGTCGAGCATCACGAGCGACGGTTCGTGCGCCAGAATCGCCGTCGGCATGCCGCCGATCCCCGCCCCGTGTTTCACAGCGGCGAACGACACCGCGCTGGAATTGGTCTCCAGCCGCTTGCCGACGAAGTCCTGAAACGCGGCCGTGCGGATCTTCCAGCCCTCGCGGTTGGCGTTCTGCCCGACGTGATGGATGTAGGGGTGCGCCGGAATCTCCGACGCCGACTTCGGCACGCCATACAGATCGAGATAGTCCTGCGACGCGAACAGCGCGTAGTGGAAGTGCGCCAGCGGAATCGCGATCGCGTCGGGATTGCGCGGCTCTTCGAACGTCAGCGCGATGTCAACGTCGCCGGCGAGCGGTCGATCCGGCCAGAGCTCGCAATCGACAACCAGATCGATCCTGGGATTGGCGCGAACGAACTCGGCCACGTGTGGGGTGAGAAAGATGCCGGCGACGCCGTCCGCCGCCACCAGCTTCACGCGCCCTTCCGGCGCTTTGTCGCAGTCGGCGACCTCATGCTCGAGCTGGGCTGCGACGCGCTCCATCGACAAGGCCCGATCGTAGGCGGCGTGGCCCGCCTCGGTCAGGGTGACGCCTTGCGGACCGCGCATCAGGAGCTTGGCGCCAAGCTGGCTTTCCAGCCGGTCGACGGCCCGCGTCACCGTCGTCAGCCCAAGTTTGAGCGAGCGGGCGGCGGCGCCAAAACTGCCGAGCTCAGCGACCGCCCAAAACAGCCGTAGGTCCGACCAATCCGTCCTGCGTCTGACAACCTGCGGCATCACCAATCGACCCCTCAGTTCCGCAAGACCCCCTTGCAATCTTCGCGGGTCCCGCAGCCGACAAACAAGCTCTACGAACATCGCTCACAACGCAATGCTGGAGCGAGACCGTGGAGCACCGGACAATTAACGCCAATGCCCAGACTTTGCACACGATACGTGCGCTTCGCGAGGCCTTCGTCACCTGCGGCGCAATTCCCGCCTGGCCCGAGGAGATCGCAGAAGCGCACGACCTTGCGGCGCGCCTGATCGAGGGCAAGATCGCGACCGCAGCGACCCTTGCTCGCGTGCACGCCCGCACCGGCGCGGGCGTGTTTGTCGTTCGCGAGGAGGGTCTTCTGACCGGCGTCCTCGCGCTCGTGATGCTCAGCGACGAGGGGCGGGAGGCCGTCTGGCGCGACGAATTCGACGCGATCTGTCCGGCCGACCGGCACGTGGTGCGCCGCGGCGGCGAGCCGGCCGCGGTCTACGGCTGGGGCGTGGCGGCCAGCAACCACGAAGCGGCCAAGAAGTGCATCAAGGGCTATCTGCTGGCCAGCCGCACCGCCGTGCCACACCTCGCATTCTTCGGGCGGCCGGTGACGGCGGCGGGCAGGCGCCTCATGTTCGAGAGCCTCGGCTTTGCGCCCGTGCCAGGATCGACAAGCGGTCTGACCTGGATCGAGCCGGTCGCCGCACGCCAGTCGGCCGCGGCATGAACGCGCTCGCCAAACCGATCGTCGCCGACCGGCCGACGTCGCTGGCGGCGCAGGACCTGCGCGTCCAGGTGGCCCGCACGCTGAACGACCTGGTGCAAGTCGCCACGGTCCGCGCCCTGGTCTACATGGGCGAGCAGGCCTGCCCCTTCGACGAGGAGTTCGACGGCAACGACCTGGCCGGCGCGACGCACCTCATGCTGCGGCTCAGGGGCGAAACCATCGGCGTGGTTCGCCTGCGCTGGTTCGCCGATTTCGCCAAGCTCGAGCGCCTGGCCATCCGCAAGGAACATCGCGGCGGCCCCGGCCTGATGATGTTGGCGCGCGCCGCCTTCACGCTCACCGCGCGCAAGGGCTATCGGCGGCTGATGGGGCACGCCCAGCCCCGGCTTGTCGCGTTCTGGCGACGCTCGTTCCACGGCTGGGTCCGAGGGGACCGGCCGGGCTTCATCTTCTCAGACCACGACTACGTCGAGATGGAGTTCGCGCTGGAGCCGCCAGCCGACGCCATCACCATCGACACCGATCCGTTCGTCCTCCTGAGGCCGGAGGGCGACTGGGATCGTCCCGGCGTCCTGGACCGTTCTGCGGTGCGGTGCGACGCCGCCTGCGCATAGGTCAATCATGTTTCACATCCGATCCGTCCATTCGACGAGCGCGCGCCACCTGCTTTGTCTCGACCTCGTGCGAGGCGCGACCGCGCCGTCCGGCGAAGAGGCGCTCCGCGTCGGCAAGTGCCGCAGGCTGCTCGCGTACGCCCGTTCCGCCGGGTGGTCGGTCAGTCATGTCTATCCGCGCAAGGCCGGCCGTTCGCCGCGGCCGATCGCCGGCCTGGAGCCGCTGCCGAGCGAACCGGTCTACTATCGGACAGGCGCGTCGGCCTTCTCCAACCGGGTGTTCGGCCGGGCGATGCGCGACCAGCACGACGTGGAGTTGGTGATTGCGGCGCTCTCGCTCTCGCCGACGGCGGTCGGCACGGCGCTGGCCGCGCACGATCTGGACATTGCGGTCGCGCTGGTCGGCGACACCTTGAGCCAGGACGGCATCGACGCGTCCGGCGTCGAGGCGATCGAGACCATCGCCCGCGCATTGGTCGCGCCGTTCGTCCAGGTGCGGGCCGCTGAAGACTACATCGACGTCCGGCGAGGGCTGCGTCTCGTGCAGTCCTGAGGCGACCTCCTACCCCAGGCGCCCACCCCCCGTTGCGAAAACGAGCGCGGCCGCATAGGGTCGTGTTTCACTCTGGCAATCGCACGCGGAGGGGAGGCGACAAGGCATGGCGGCAAGACCTGATCCGATCGATGTCGAGGTGGGCGCCCGCGTCCGCGCGCGTCGGGTGTTCCTGGGCATGAGCCAGACCAAGCTTGCCAACGCTCTGGGTCTGACCTTTCAGCAAGTGCAGAAGTACGAACGTGGCGACAACCGCGTTTCGGCTTCGACTTTGGTCCGCGTCGGAAAGGCGCTCGACATCTCGGTGGCCGCGCTCGTCGGCGAGGATGGCGGAGCGCCGGAGGGGCCGATGTTCAGACACCTTGCGACGCCTGGCGCCTTCGATCTGCTCGACTCCTTCGCGCGCATTCAAGACACCGAGGTGCGTCGGGCGATGGTCCGCCTCGCCAAGACGCTGGCGCGCACCGCCGAGCGCTCGGACGCCGCCTAGCGCAAGAGCCGCCGGCTTGCGCCCCGGCCGCATCCGCGTTCAAACGACCGGGTGACCGAAGCCACGCCCGCCCCGGCGCCGCCCAGCGCGCCGAAGAACGCCGTCGTGATCCTGCTCGACAGCCTGAACCGCCACATGCTGGGCGCGTATGGCGGCGCGGAGTTCGCCACCCCCAACCTCGACCGGCTGGCCGCGCGCTCTGTCCGGTTCACCCGCCACTTCACCGGCTCGCTGCCGTGCATCCCGGCTCGCCACGACATCCTGTGTGGCGCCCTCGACTTCCTCTGGAAGCCGTGGGGCTCGATCGAACTTTGGGAAGACGCCATCACCCGCCAGCTGCACGACGCCGGCGTGGCCACCCAGCTGATCAGCGACCACCCCCACCTCTTCGAGGCGGGCGGCGAGAACTACCACATCGACTTCAAGGCCTGGGACTACCTCAGGGGGCACGAGAGCGACCCCTGGCGCACGCGGCCCGATCCGAGCTGGGTCGGCTCGCCCAAATTCTTCGAGCGCCCGATGGCCTACGACAACTCGAGGGGCTGGTTTCGCGGCGAGGCCGACTTTCCCGGCCCGCGGACCATGCAGGCGGCCGCCCGCTGGCTCGACGAGAACGCCGGCTGCCACGAGCGCTTCTTCCTGTTCGTCGACGAGTTCGACCCGCACGAGCCGTTCGACACGCCCGAGCCGTACCTGAGCATGTACGACCCGGACTGGAAGGAGCCCCACCTGATCTGGCCCCCCTACGTTGACGGCGGGGTGCGGCGCGGGGTGTTGAGCGAGCGACAGGCGCGGCAGATCCGCGCCCTCTACGGCGGCAAGCTGACCATGATCGACCAATGGCTCGGCCGCGTTCTCGACAGCCTGGATCGGCACGGCCTTTGGGACGACACGCTGGTCATCCTGTGCACGGATCATGGCCATTACCTCGGGGAGAAGGACATCTGGGGAAAACCGCCGGTTCCGATCTACGAGCCCCTTGGCCACATGCCGCTGTTCATCGCCGCGCCAGGTGTCGCGGCCACGACGTGCGATGCCCTGACCACGAGCGTCGATCTCTTCGCCACGCTTGCCGACATGTTCGGGGTGACCGAGGGCGTGCGGCAGAGAACTCACGGCGTGTCGCTGTTGCCGCTGCTCGACGGCTCCGCCGATCGCGTGCGCGATTGGCTGTTGACCGGGGTCTGGGGCCGAGAGGTTCACCTGATCGACGAACAGCGGAAATACGCTCGCGCGCCGCGAGGCCCGAACGCCCCGCTCGACATGTACTCCAACCGTTGGTCGACGATGCCGACCCACGTCATGAGCCGCGAGCAGGCCATGCCGCTGCCGGACCAGCGGGCGGTGCTCGGCCGCATGCCGGGCTCCGGCGTGCCGGTCATGCACCAGCGTTGGGACGAGAGCGATCCGGCGCCGTACTGGGCCGGCCGGCGGTTCTCCGGCAACCACCTCTATGACCTGGATGCGGACCCCGGCGAGGAGCAGAACCTGGCGGGACAGCCCCTTGAGTCGGAGTACCGCGACAAGCTGCGCGCCGCGCTGGAAGCGGTCGACGCGCCCGAGGGCCAGTTCGAACGGCTGGGATTGGGCTAGTAGACCACCACCGAGCGGATGCTCTCGCCACGATGCATCAGGTCGAACGCGGCGTTGATGCGCTCGAGCGGCAGCACGTGGGTGATCATCGGATCGATCTCGATCTTGCCGGTCATGTACCAGTCGACGATCTTCGGCACGTCGGTGCGGCCGCGCGCGCCGCCGAAGGCCGTGCCGCGCCAGACCCGTCCCGTGACCAGCTGGAAGGGACGCGTCGCGATCTCCGCGCCAGCCGGCGCGACCCCGATGATGATGCTTTCGCCCCAGCCGCGATGGCAGGCCTCGAGCGCCTGGCGCATGACGGTGACGTTGCCGGTTGCATCGAACGTGTAGTCGGCGCCGCCGCCGGTGAGTTCGACCAGGTGCGCGACGAGGTCGCCGCTGACCGCCGTCGGATCGACGAAGTGGGTCATGCCGAACCGCTCGCCCCACGCCTTGCGCTCGGGGTTCAGGTCGACGCCGACGATCATGTCGGCGCCGGCGAGCCTCAGGCCCTGCACGACGTTCAGGCCAATCCCGCCCAACCCGAAGACGATGGCCTTGGCGCCGGGGGCACCTTGGCGGTGTTGATGACCGCGCCGACCCCGGTCGTGACCCCGCAGCCGATGTAGCAGATCTTGTCGAACGGCGCGTCGGCGCGGACCTTGGCGACCGCGATCTCGGGCAGGACGGTGAAGTTCGAGAAGGTCGAGCAGCCCATGTAGTGGTGGACGCTCGCGCCCTTGTAGGAAAAGCGCGAGGACCCGTCGGGCATGACGCCCCGCCCCTGCGTGGCGCGAATGGCCGTGCACAGGTTGGTCTTGCGCGACAGGCAGGACGGGCACTGCCGGCACTCGGGGGTGTAGAGCGGAATGACGTGATCGCCGGGCGCGACGGTCGTCACGCCCGCGCCGACCTCGACGACCACGCCGGCGCCCTCGTGGCCGAGGATCGAGGGGAACAGGCCCTCGGAATCCTGGCCGGACAGCGTGTAGTCGTCGGTGTGGCAGACCCCGGTCGCCTTGATCTCGACCAGCACCTCGCCCGCGCGCGGGCCCTCGAGGTCGACCTCGACGATCTCGAGCGGCTGTTTGGCCGCGAACGCGACGGCCGCACGCGTCTTCACGGGAACCCTCGCCTACTCGGCGGCGACCAGCTCGACCTTGGCGCGGTCCTTGAAGTTGATCTCCTGCAGGTAGCGGATGCCCTCTTCGGCGATGTCGTCGCCTGGCATGCGCCCGCCCTCGGCCTGCAGCTCGTCCATGTCGACGTAGGTGGCGTAGAAGCCGCGGGTCCGCTCGGTGATGAGCCCGGAGTTGAGCAGCGTCTTGATCAGGACTCGGAAGATATTGGTCTCACCGCGGAAGCGGCGTCCCGGGTCCTCCTGGTCGCGCTGCTCCCGGCGCTTGACGATGTCGGCGATCACCCGCTCCGGATCGAGGTCGAACTGGGCGTAGATCACCTGCTGCTGCGCCGGCGAGCCGCGGTCGAACAACAGGGACTGGGCGCAGTGGGCGGCCCAGTCCTCGACGGTGTTGCGCTCCGCCTCGGTCAGCTGCGGCACCGTGCGGTCGGCCCAGATCTTCCCGAACTTGTGGTGGAAGGCCTCGTCGGTCATCACCAGCTGGAAGAGGCGCTTGGCCAGGGGGTCGCGATTGAACTTGTAGCCGTTCGAGAAGGCGCCCATGGCCAGCCCCTCGACCAGCATCTGCATGCCGATGATCTTCTTGTAGACCTCCGGCGCCTCGATGATCTCGACCAGGAGCCGCTTCAGCGCCGCGCCGCACTCGACCGGCCGGCCCCAGCGCGCTTTGACGTACTTGGCGAAGGCGGTGACGTGGCGCGCCTCCTCGCGGGTCTGGTTGGCGGCGTACTCCTGCGCGCCCTGGTCCCAGAGCACGTGGCAGAGCGAGGCCGAGAGGTTCAGCGCGCCCTGCTCGCCGTGCAGGATCGAGGAGAAGTTGTAGAGCTGCATCAGGTTGATGAAGCGGACCTTTTCCTTCGGGTCCTTCAAGGTCTCTGCGACGTAGGGCAGGCGGAGGATGGGGCTCATCTCCTCCGGCATCATCGGCTCGTTTTCCATGTCGAACGGCGTGTCGAAGTCGATGTACTTCTTGTCGAGCGGATCCCAGAAGTGGTCGTGGGTGGCCGAGATGATCTTGTCGAAGGCGGTCGAGCGGGCGTTGTAGCGGTCGAGCTCGAGCATGGACTCGAAGTCGTCCGGCGGCACGGCGCCGTACATCTTGTCCTTGGTGATGTTGCCGTCGGCCATCGGGAGCGCTCCTTCGTCAGCCCCTGAAGGATGCGCGAGCGGCCCTTGTTCCGCAAGCCACAAGTGAACGGCGTTCAGGCGTCGCGGGCGTCGGCCAGGACCATGTCGGCGGCCTTTTCGGCGATCATCGTGGTCGGCGCGTTGGTGTTGCCGGAGGTGATCGCCGGCATGACCGAGGCGTCGGCGACGCGCAGGCCAGCGACGCCGCGCACCCGAAGCGACCCATCGACGACCGCGCCCTCGTCGACGCCCATCCGGCAGGTGCCGACCGGGTGGAAGATGGTGGTCGAGATGCGTCCGATCGCCGCCAGGAGTTCGGCCGGCTCGATGATCGCCGCCCCGGGACGGAATTCCTCCGGCTGGTAGGCGGCGAACGCCGGCGCGGCGCAGATGCGGCGGGTCAGCGCCACCGCTTCGAGCGCCACCGTCCGGTCGGCCGGGTCTGAGAGATAGTTGGGCCGGATCGCCGGCGCGGCGGCCGGATCTGGGCTGGTCAGGGCGACCTCGCCGCGGCTGCGCGGGCGGATATTGCAGACCGAGGCGGTGAGGGCGTCGAAGCGGTGCAGAGGCTCGCCGAAGGCGTCCAGGCTGAGCGGCTGGACGTGGTACTCGAGGTTCGGCGTCGCCTGGCGATCGGACGAATAGGCGAACATCCCGAGCTGGCTGGGCGCCATCGACATCGGGCCGGTGCGGAACAGGCCATATTCCGCCGCGATCAGGGCCTGACCGAGGAGCGAGCCGGCGCGACTGTTCAGCGTCCCGCCATTGACCTTGAACACCGTGCGGATCTGCAGGTGATCCTGCAGGTTGCCTCCAACCGCCGGCACGTCCTCGACGACTGGGATGCCGAAGCCGCTGCAGCAAAGCGCCCGGCCCGACGCCGCTGAGCTGGAGGACCTGCGGCGAGCCGATGGCGCCGGCGGCCAGGATCACCTCGCCGCGGGCCTCGGCGATGGCCGGCCCGGCCCGGGTGCGCACGCGAACGCCGCTCACCCGGCCGTCCTCGATCACCAGCCGCTCGACCTGCGCGCCGGTGACCACCCTCAGGTTCGGCCGGCGCATCACCGGCCGAAGGAACCCGCGGGCGGCGTTCCAGCGGAAGCCGCGATGCTGGTTCACCTCGAACAGGGCGCTGCCGAAGTTGTCGCCGCGATTGAAATCGTCCGTGTACGGGATTCCGCACTCCGCCGCGGCGTCGCGGAACGCCTCGAGGATCGGCCAGCTGAGCCGTTGGCGGGCGACCTTCAGCGGCCCGCCGGCCCCGTGCATCTCGCTCGCCCCGCCGAAATGATCCTCCGACTTCAGAAAATAGGGCAGGACATCGCTCCAGCCCCAGCCGGCCAGGCCGAGCTGGCGCCAATGGTCGTAGTCCGCGGCCTGGCCGCGCATGTAGATCATGCCGTTGATCGAGGACGAGCCGCCCAGCAGTTTGCCGCGCGGATACTTGAGCGCCCGCCCGCCGAGGCCCGGCTCTTCGACCGTTGAGAAGCACCAGTCCGTGCGCGGCTTTCCCTGGGTATAGAGGTAGCCGATCGGCACGTTCACCCAGAACAGCCGGTCATGCCCGCCGGCCTCGAGCAGCAACACCCGGCGCCGCGGATCGGCGCTCAGCCGATTGGCCAGCACGCACCCGGCCGTGCCCGCGCCGACGATGACGAAGTCGAACGCGCCGAGGGTGTCAGGTCGGATTGGCTCTGACTGGTGCACGGTTCACTACATATCACCGTCATCCCCCGCTGGAGCGAAGCGGAATGCGGGGGACCCATGAACACTCACGTCCGACGGTGATCATGGGTGGCCCGGACAAGCCGGGCCATGACGGTTTTGATTGTGTTTCTACGCAGCCTGCAAGTGTTTCGGCCGCCTCAAGTCCGGCGCCAGCCCCTCGCCCATGAGGTCGATGAAGTTCTCGCGGTAGAAGCGGTCGATCGCCGGCTGCGGCGTCCCCTCAAGCGCGTCGTTGAAGCGTTTGAGCGGATTGCGGCCGCCTTCGACGTGCGGGAAGTCGGAGGAGAAGAGGCAGACCTCCTCGCCTGAATTGGCGATGATCCAGCCGGTCTGCTCGTGCGGATAGGGCGTGACCCGGACCTGCCGGCGAACGATCTCGCTGGGCGGGGCCGAGAGCCGGTGCAGCCGCTCCTCGTTCTTGAAGAAGGCGGCGTGGGCGGAGTCCATGAACCGCATCCAGCTCGGGACCCATGAGGCGCCGAGCTCGATCGCGCCGAACTTCAGCTTGGGGAACCGGTCCATGACGCCGTCGATGATCAGGCAGGCCAGGGTCTGCATCACCGAGTTGGGGATCGGCATGAACGAGACGGAGGTGAAGTTCTCCTCCCCGCCGTGGAAGTCCTTCACCCTCTGGCATCCGTTCTCGAAGTAGTCGGGGTTCAGCTTCTCCTCGCCGCCGACGTGGAAGAGGATCGGAAGGCCCGCTTCCTCGGCCTGCGCCCACACCGGATCGAAGCCGACGTGGCTGGGCGAATGGCCCTTGGGGCAGCGCGACGCGATCAGGATCGCCTTCGCGCCCAGCTCGATCGCCTCCTTGGTCGCGGCGGCGGCGCGCTCGAAGTCCATCAGCGGCACATAGCCGGTGGCGAGCAGGCGCCGGTCGACCGAGCAGAAGTCGGTCATCATCCGGTTGTGGGCGGTGGCCGCGGCGTAGGCCAGGTCGACGTCGCTCGCCGTACTCGAGCTGGAAGTTGCCGAGGCAGAAGGTGGTGAAGACGAGCTGGCTCGCAAAGCCGAGGAAGTCGATCGCCTTCGGCCGGTCCTCGCGCACGAAGGCGCCAAGCGCCTGCTGGTTCTTGCGCAGGAGGATGTTCTCCTCGGCGCCGGCGCGGAACTCAGGATCCTGGTGTTGGCGGCGGGCGGCCTCGGCCCACCCGGGCCGGCCGAGCTTGTGCTTGAAGATCGGCAGCGCGTGGTAGCGCGCGAGCGAGGTCTTGTCGAAGTAGGGATCCAGGCAGTCCGGCAACTCCATCAGGTGGGAGTTGGCGTCGTGGACGATCTGGTCCTGCACGTAGGCCATCGGCGGCCTCCTTGGGGAAGTCTCTGTCTCTGTCAGCCCAGGAGGATACGGCCAGGCCGACCCCCCTTTCAACCGGCGTGGACGAAGCGGCGCTCGAGCTTGCCGCCGTGGGTCTTGGCCGCCGACGCGGCCTTCAGGCCAGGCGCGGACACAAGCGAGGTCGCAACACCCTCCGGTGCGGTGACCCGAGCGACGAAGCCGTCTCCGTCGCGATCGAGCCTGACCTCGACGTCGCCGACCCGCGTCGGCACGACGCCCTCGGCGTGGTCCAGTCCGGCGAGGTCCGGGGCGACCACGATCTCGGCGAAGCCGGGTTTGGCCGGCGCCACGCCCAGCATCCGGCGCGACAGCTGGTGGGTCGGCGAGGCCGAGAAGCCGTGGCAGAGGCTGGCGGTCGGCGCGAAGCTTTCCCAAAGCGTGGTCGCGCCCTTGTCCAACATCGGCCCGAAGCGCTCGCGCATCAGCCGAAGCGCATCGGCGAGGCGGCCCTGGCCGCCCAGCGCCTCGTAGACGAAGTGGCTGTAGAAGGTGTTGGCCAGCACCACTCCCTCTTCCAGATCCAGCGTCTCGCCCCTCGGGGCGATCGGCGGACCGGCGGTGAAGGTCAGCCGGCCCGAGTCCGTGATCCGGTCCAGCGCCCGCGCCAGGCGCTGGCCGTCCGCCTCGCCCCAGAGCGTGATCGCGGCGTTGGCGTGCTGGGAGATGCGCAGGTCCTGGGCGCCGGTGACCGGATCGACGATGTCGACATAGACGCCGCGGCGGGCGTCCCAGTGGCGGACTTCGAGCGCCTCGCCGATCGAGCGGGCGCGGGCGCTCAGCCGCTCCGCCTCGCGCGCCCAGCCCAGCGCCTGAGCAAGTCGGGCGGCGACCCGAAGCGCGCCGGCGAGCTGGGCGTTGAGCGCGCCGGCCTCGCCTTCGCGGCCGACGCCGGACCAGTCCATGAAGTGCCAGTAGGGCAGGTCGGCGACGAGGCCGTTCGCATCGATCAGCCGCTCGAACCACGCCAGCGCCTTCAGGATCGAAGGGAAGATCGCTTCGATCGTGTCGAGGTCGCCGGTCAGATCCAGATGATCGCCGGCGCAGAGGATCCACTGCAGGGTCCAGTCGGGGATCAGGAGCCCGTTCACCCGGTGGTCGCCGGGCGCGAACATCTGGGTCAGACCGTCCGGACGCTGACTTTCAGCCGCCTGGGCGAGGAACTTGGCCGTCAGCGGGGCGACGCACGGCCCGAAAGCGGCATGGCCGACCAGGTTCTCCACCGTGACGTCACCCAGCCATTGGCGCTGCTCGCGGCTGGGGCAATCTTCCCAGGCGTCGTGCATGCACTGGCGAAGCGTGTAGGCGCCGGTGGCCCAGAGCCGGGTCAGCAGGTCGTCGGAGCAGCTGAAGCGCCCTCGTAGACTCGACCGGGTAGTTGACGAGGTTGGCCCCAAAGCCGCGGATGGTCAGCCCGGCGGGCGCGTTGCGCACCACGAGCTGCACCCAGCGGATCGCGCACCACTCGAACCGCTCGAACCGCTGCACGCCCGCCTTGGCGCGGTAGCGGCAAAGGTGGGCGTCCTCGCCGAGCCATGGCTTGGGCGTGATGCGCGCATCGGGCGGCGGGCCGCCGGCGTCCCACTCGCCGGGCAGGCTTTCGGCGCAGGCGATCTCGACGATCTCGCCGCCGCGCGCCTCGAGCTCGATGAACGGCCGGCCGGTCATGATGCGGCCGAAGTCGAGCAGGATGGCGACGTCGCGTCCCGGCTCGGTTCGCACGACGGCCCGCGCGCCCTCGAGCCTGAGCAGATCCTCGGCCCGGGCGACCGCGTTCGCCGGCGCCTCGACAAGAGGCTCGTCGTAGCTGCGGCGATGGAACACCAGGTCCGGGTCCGGATAGAGGCCCTTGATCCAGACGATGCGCTTGGCGGCCTCGAGCCGCTCCTGAAGCATCGGGACGCCGCGCGGGACCAGCGTCGGGAACGGGCGCGTCTGCATCCCGCCGTAGGGCGCTTCGGCTCCGCCGCCGCCGAAGAGCAGCGGGCGGGCCTCGTCCCAGGCGGTGTCGTCGAAATCGACGTCCGTCCAGCCCTCGGTCAGGCGAGCGGCGTCCAGGTCCTCGATGAAGCCGAGCGAGTGGTTCGACTGGGGGACGTCCTGGGTCCAGGCGCTCGACTGGGTGCAGCGCCAGCCGCCGTCGGTCGACAGCGACACGCCCGCCGCCGCGCCTTGAACCCACAGGCCGCCGTCGCCAAACATGGGCTGCCACATGCCCTTGACCGTCTCGTAGAAGGCGGTGTCCGTCCCATAGGTGTGGACCAGCACGGCGATGACGTTGGCGCCGGCGCGAAGATGTGGCGCAAGGTCGTAGTCGTCATAGCGCTGGAAGAGCGGCGTGCAGCGCACCGGTCCGCGACCGATCTGCTTGCCATTCACGAAGAGCACGTAACGCCCGTCGACCGTGATGGAGAGCGGCGCGCTTGCCGGCCTGGCCGGCAGTTCGACGCGCTTGCGAAAGAGGAACCAGCGGTTCTTCTCGAACGGCCGTCCCCCGGCCCCCAGGTAGACCCGCCGCCCGCCGCCAGGATCGATCTCCTGCTTTGGCGTCCAGACGAACGGCGGCCTAAGCGGTGTGGTCATCGCGCTCCCTCGCGGCCGCTTCGAAGGCCGTCTCGTTGGACAGATGATCGAATTTGATCAACGATGAGCAACCATGCTCGATGAGACCAGGGCAAGCGCCAAATCCGCAGACGTGGCCGATCTTGCGACGGTGAAAGCCGCCTACGACCGCGACGGCTTCGTCGCCATCGAGGGCCTGCTGACCACCGACGAGGTCGAGGCCTTGCGCGCGGAGATCGTGGCGGTCGCGCTGGGCGAGCGCGGAGAGATCGCCGGCGGCGAGCCGCGGGACGGACGGTCCGATGACGAGCTGGTCGGCGACATCCTCGCCATCCACATGCCGCACAAGATCTCGCCCTTGGTGCGGGCGGCGATGGCTCACCCTCGCATCGTGCCGATCCTCGAGACGCTGATCAGCCCGAACGTGAAGGCCATGCAGACGATGGTCTTCGTCAAGCGCACCGGCAAGCCCGGGCAGGCCTGGCACCAGGACGAGCACTACATTCCGACCCGTGACCGCTCGCTGTGCGGGGCCTGGATCGCGCTGGACGACGCGGTGATCGAGAACGGCTGCATGTGGATGCACCCGGGCTCGCAGGCGCCCGGCGTGCTCTATCCGATCCGGCCGCACGGCGACGATCGCTTCGACGGCGCCGAAGAGGCCTATGGCCACGGCTACGACCGCGAGGGCGGCGTGCCGGTGGAGCTGAAGGCCGGCGGGGTCGCCTTCTTCAACGGCCACGTGCTGCACCGCTCGCTTCCGAACCGCGCGAGGGCCGGGTTCAGGCGCGCGTTGGTCACCCACTACATGTCGGCCGAGTCGATGCTGCCCTGGACTCTCGGGGCCACCCGCGCGCGGCCCGACGTGCGCGACATCGTCATGATCGCCGGCGAGGACCCCTACGCCTGGCGCGGCCTTGAGGACATCGTCCGCCCCTGGGTCCGCCCCGACAACGCCGAGCGCCAGAAGGAGATCCTGGCCGAGATGGCCGCCGAACGCCGGCCGGCGCAGCCGGCCGACTAGGTCGGCCGCCCCTTCCAAACTTCTCCCGGGGGAGAAGGAGGGGCCCATTGCGCAGCAATGGGAGGATGAGGGCGTACGCCGCTGCAGGCTAATCCGAGAGGCCGTAACCCCTCACCGTCCCGGTCGCTTCGCTCCGGGCCCCTCCCTCTCCCTCTGGGAGAGGTCTTGTTACGGGCGCTGGTAGGCGGTCTTGGTGACCGTGAAGAATTCGCGCGCCGCGCGGCCCTGTTCGCGGGGGCCATAGCTCGAGGCTTTCACCCCGCCGAAGGGCGCGTGGTAATCGACCCCGGCCGTGGGCAGGTTGACCATCACCATCCCGACGCGGGCGTTCCGCTTGAAGTGTTCCGCATACTTCAGCGAGGTCGTGCAGATGCCGGCGCAGAGCCCGAAGCGGACCGCGTTCGCGACCGAAAGCGCCTCGTCATAACCGGCGACGCGGATCAGGCCCGCGACCGGCCCGAACACCTCCTCGCGCGCGACGAGGTCGTCTGGCCCCACGCGGTCGAACAGCACCGGATCGACGAAACAGGCCGGCGCATCGGCGCGGCCTGCGACCACGGCTGACCGCCCGGCGCGGCGCATCGCCTCGATGCCGGCGAGCACGCTCGTCTTCTGCTTCATCGAGACCAGCGGCCCGACCTCTGTCGCCTTGTCGGCGGGGTCGCCGACCTTCATCCGCGCAACGCGCGCCTTCACCCGCTCGATCAGGGCGTCCGCGACGGACTCCTCGACGATCACGCGCGCGGTCGCCGTGCATCGCTGGCCGGCGGCGAAGAAGGCGCCGTTGACCAGGGTCTCGGTTGCAAGATCGAGGTCGGCGTCGGCGAGCACGACGAGCCCGTTCACGCCGCCCATCTCCGCCTGCACCCGCGCGCCGCGGGTGGCCGCGCCGATGCGGACGCCGCGGCCGGTCGCCTCGGAACCGGTGAAGGAGATGGCGTCGACGCCCGCGTCCTCGACCAGCGCCGCGCCGGTCGGGCCGGCGCCGGGGAGCATGTTCACCGCGCCGGCCGGCAGCCCGGCCTCGGCGACAATCCGCATGAGGGCGGCGGCCGTCGCGGTCGCGTGCTCGGAGGGCTTCCAGACCACCGCATTCCCGAACGCGATCGCCGGCGCGATCTTCCAGGCCGGGATGGCGATGGGGAAGTTCCAGGGGGTGATGGCGCCGACGACGCCGACGGGCTCGTAGGCCACCTCGACGCTCACCCCGGGCCGCACGGAGTTGAAGCGCTCGCCGGTGATGCGCAGGGCCTCGCCGGCGAAAAAACGGAACAGGCGCGATGCGCGCATCACCTCGCCCGCGGCGTCGTTGATCGTCTTGCCGGTCTCGCGCGTGATCAGGGCGGCGAGGTCGCCCGACCGGGCCGCAAGGGCGGCGCCGATGCGGTCGAGCGCGTCGGCGCGCGCCTCGATGGGCGCGAGCCCGCCAAGCGCCCCGCGGGCCGCCGCGGCGGCCTCCGCCACGAGCCCGGGTCCGCTCTCGGGCAGGCGCGCGACCACCTCGGCCGGATCGGCGGGGTTGCGCTGTTCGAGCGCGGGGGCAAGGTCGCGCGGCTTGCCGTCGATGAAGGGGACGATGTCGAGCGGCATGGGTCTGACGACTACATCACCGCGCCGATCAGCCAGGGCACGAACTCGGCCCCGCCGTAGCCCAGCGCCTCGCTCTTGCTCTGGCGGCCGGACGCCACGTCGAGCAGGCAGTCGAGCACCTCGGCGCCCTTGTCGCGAACCGTTGCGTCGCCCGTCGCGATGCCGCCGCAGTCGACGTCGATGTCCTCGCTCATGCGGCGATAGATTTCGCTGTTGGACGAGAGCTTGATCGAGGGCGATGGCTTGCAGCCGAACGCCGAGCCGCGGCCGGTGGTGAAGGCGATCATGGTCGCGCCCGAGGCCACCTGCCCCGTCGCCGAGCAGGGGTCGAAGCCCGGTGAATCCATGAACACCAGTCCACGGGTCTTCAGCGGCTCGGCGTATTCGACGACGTCGCTCAGCGGCGAGGTCCCACTCTTGGCGACGGCGCCGAGCGACTTTTCGAGGATGGTGCTGAGGCCCCCCGCCTTGTTGCCCGGCGAGGGGTTGTTGTTCATCTCCGCGCCGTGCAGCCGGGTGTAGCGCTCCCACCAGTCGAGGCGGGCGCGGAGCTTGGCGCTGACGGCGTCGGAGACCGAGCGGGCGTAGAGCAGATGCTCGGCGCCGTAGATCTCCGGCGTCTCGGAGAGGATCACCGTCGCGCCCATGGCGACGAGCCGGTCAGCCGCGTCGCCAAGCGCAGGGTTGGAGGTCACGCCCGACCAGCCGTCGGAGCCGCCGCACTGCAGGCCCAGCACGATCTCGCTCGCCGGAGTCTCGGCGCGCGCGGCGCGGTTGGCGAGCGGCAGAAGCTCCTTCAGCCGCGCCAAACCCTCCTCGACCGCCCGGCGCGTGCCGCCGACATCCTGGATGGTGAAGGCCTGGAAGTCGTCTCGGGCGGCAAGGCCGTAGTCCTTGGCGAAACGGCCCGTCTGCACCACCTCGCAGCCCAGGCCGACCAGCATGACGGCGCCGAAGTTAGGGTTGGCCGCCGTGCCCCAGAGGGTGCGGCGGAGCATATCGAACCCCTCGCCCTCGCCCGCCATGCCGCAGCCGGACGTGTGGGTGATGGGGACCACCCCGTCGACGTTCGGATAGTCGCGCAGCAGGCCGGTGCGCTCCGCCGCCTCGGCGATGAGGCGCGCGACCGTCGCCGAACAATTCACCGAGGTCAGCACGCCGACGTAGTTGCGCACGCCGGTGCGGCCGTCCGCGCGGCGATAACCCATGAAGGTCCGCGGCGCCTGCGCGCGCGGCGCGGGCCCCGGCGCCTTTGCCGCCAGCCTGACGTCGGAGACGGCGAGGTTCTGCACGTGCACGTGGGCGCCCGGCGGGATGTCCTTGGTCGCCGAGCCGATCGACTGCCCGTACTTCAGCACCGGCTCGCCCTTGCCGATGAAGCGGGTCGCGAGCTTGTGCCCGAACGGAATCGGCTCGGCGGCGCGCACGCCCTCGCCCGCGACGCTCGCGCCCTTGGCGATGCGCGAGGCGGCGACGACCACGTTGTCCGCCGGATTCAGGCGGATCGCGAGCCCCGCCGCTTGCGTCGCGACGTCCGACATTCCGACACCCTCTTTGCTTGCTGGCCCGGCCAGTCTGGGCCGCGGGGGCCGCGATTTCAACGCAATGATCGTTACTGATCGGAGCTGACGCGGTAGTGTCGCACCGCGGAATGAAGGGCCGACTCGAATTGTCTCTCTGCGTCCACCAGCGTCCCGGAAAATGAGTCTGCCCACACGTGACCTGACCACCCGGGCCGGGCGCACGCTGTCCTTCACCGCACTGGGCTTCGGCACGGCCCCGATCGGCAACATGCGCCGCGTGATGAGCGACGCCGAGGCCGAGGCCACGGTCGAGAGCGCCTGGGATCGCGGCGGCCGCTACTTCGACACCGCTCCGCTCTACGGTCACGGGCTGGCCGAGCGGCGCACCGGCGCGGTGCTCAGGCACAAGCCGCGCGACGCCTTCCTCTTGTCGACCAAGGTCGGACGGCTGCTCGAGCCCTGCGCGCCGGGCGAGGAGGCGAGCGGCATCTATGAGGGCGTGCCGCCGTTCAAGGTGCGGTTCGACTACTCGTACGACGGGGTGATGCGCTCCTACGAGGAGAGCCTCGGCCGCTTGGGCCTCGACCGCGTCGACATCCTCTACGTGCACGACATCGACGTCATGACCCACGGCACGCCGGAGGCGGCCGAGGCGCGCACGCGCGAGCTTATGGACCAGGGCGGCTGGCGGGCGCTGGACGAGCTTCGCACGCGCGGCGACGTCGCGGCGATCGGCGCGGGGGTCAACGAGTGGGAGCCGTGCGTGCGCCTGATGCAGCTCGCCGACCCCGACGTCTTCCTGCTCGCCGGGCGCTATACCCTGCTTGAACAGGACGCGCTGATCAGCCTCCTGCCCGCCTGCGTCGCCAAGGGCGTCGGCGTCGTGATCGGGGGTCCGTTCAACAGCGGCATCCTCGCCACCGGCTCGCGGCCCGGGGCGATGTACAACTACGCCGCCGCGCCCCACGACATCCTCGCCCGCACAGACCTGATCGAGGCCGTTTGCGCCACCCACGGCGTGCGCCTGCCGCAGGCGGCGCTGCAGTTCCCCCTCGGGCATCCGTCCGTCGTCTGCGTCATTCCGGGCGGGCAAAGTCCGGCCGAGGTGATGGAGAACTTGGCCTTGCTCGAGGCCCCGATCCCGGACACGCTGTGGCGCGACTTGAAGCGCGCCGGGCTGATGAGCCTGGATGCGCCGGCGCCGATGGCGGCTTGAAGGCGAGCGCATGTTGAAAGGGATCGATCCGGTCCTTGGGCCCGAGTTGCTGGCCCATTTGCGCGCCATGGGCCATGGCGACGAGATCGTGGTCGCCGACGCCAACTTCCCCGCCGCATCGAACGCCCAGCGGCTCGTTCGCGCGGACGGCGTCGACGCGGTGCGCCTGGCCGGCGCCATCTCGGCCATCATGCCGCTGGACGACTTCGTGCCCGCCGCGGCGTTCCGCATGGCGGTGGTCGACGCGCCGGACGAAACGCCGCCGATCACGGCCGAGTTCGCGCGCGCCCTGGCCGCGAACGGCTATGGCGGCCCGATCGAGCCGATCGAACGGCGCGCCTTCTACGCGAGGGCGCGGGAAGCGTTCGCGATCGTGGCCAGCGGCGAGACCCGCCTGTACGGCAACCTGATCCTGAAGAAAGGCGTGGTGCGGCCGGGGGCCTGACGCATGCAGATCGACGCCCACCAGCACTTCTGGCGCCTTGCGCGCGGCGACTATGCCTGGCTCACGCCGGAACTCGGACCCATCCACCGCGACTTCGGCCTGGACGACCTGCGGCCGCTGCTGGCCGCCGCCGGCGTCGAGCGCACCGTGCTGGTGCAGGCGGCGCCCACTTCGGCGGAGACCGACTTCCTGCTCGATCTCGCCGCGGACGAGCCCTTGGTCGCCGGCGTCGTTGGCTGGGTCGACTTCGAGGCGCCGGATGCGGCCCACCGGATCGCGGCGCTGGCCGCGCGGCCGAAGCTGGTGGGGCTCAGGCCGATGATCCAGGACCTGCCCGATGATCGCTGGATGCTCGGCGAAGCGATCACGCCGGCGCTGCACGCCATGGCCGACGAGGGCCTGACCTTCGACGCCCTGATCTTCCCGCGCCACCTTCCGATCCTGCGCATGTTCGCGCGGCGCTACCCGGGCCTCGACATCGTCATCGACCATGGCGCCAAGCCCGACATCGCAGGCGGCGCGCTCGACGACTGGGCGCGCGAGATCCGTGCAACCGCCGACGAGACCCGGCTCGTCTGCAAGCTCTCGGGCCTGGTCACCGAGGCCGGTCCAGCCTGGTCGGCCGAGGTGCTGCGACCCTACGTCGAGGTGCTGGTCGAGGCCTTCGGCGCCGATCGGCTGATGTGGGGTTCGGACTGGCCTGTGGCGACCCTGGCCGGCTCCTACGCCGCCTGGCGCGAGGCTGCAGAGGCGTTGTTGGCCGGACGGTCCGACGCCGAGCGGGACGCCATCTTCGGCCATACCGCCAGCGTCTTCTACGGACTCGATCGGTCGTGAGTGGTCCCGGCGATATTCTGCCGACGGACGGTTTGGCCGGGGTCCTGGTCGGCCGGGTGTGGATAGAGGCGCCGATCGCCGGCCCGCGCACGATCGCCGTGCGCGAAGACGGGCTGTTCGACCTCTCCCGGCTGGCGCCGACGCTGAGCGACCTGTTCGACCTGCCCGATCCGGCGGCGAGGGTCGCCGGCCACCAGGGCGAGCGCCTCTGTTCCCTTGAGGCGGCTGTCGAGGCCGCCGGCGCCCCTCGGCCGGCGAACTTCCGCCTGCTGGCGCCTTGCGATCTGCAGGCGCTGAAGGCGGCGGGCGTCACCTTCGCCGCCAGCCTGGTGGAACGGGTCATCGAGGAGCGAGCGCAAAGGCGATCCCGCGGCCGCGGCCAAGGTGCGCGAGGAGCTCCGCGGCCTCCTGGGCGATATCCGCGGGCTGAAGCCCGGCTCGCCGGAAGCGGCCCAGGCGAAGACGCTCCTCGAGCGCGAGGGGCTGTGGTCGCAGTACCTCGAGGTCGGGATCGGCCCCGACGCTGAGGTGTTCACCAAGGCCCAGCCGCTGTCGGCCGTGGGGTTCGGGGCCGAGATCGGCCTGCATCCGAAGTCCGTTTGGAACAATCCCGAGCCCGAGGTCGTGCTCGCTTGCTCTTCGCGCGGCGCGATCGTCGGCGCGAGCCTCGGCAACGACGTCAATCTGCGCGACTTCGAGGGGCGGAGCGCGCTGTTGCTGTCGAAGGCCAAGGACAACAACGCCTCCTGTGCGATCGGCCCGTTCGTCCGCCTGTTCGACTCGAGCTTCGGGCTCGACGACGTGCGCGCGGCCGAGCTGGCGCTCGTCGTCGAGGGCGAGGACAACTTCCGCCTCGAGGGGCGAAGCTCGATGGCCGAGATCAGCCGCGATCCGACCGACCTGGTCGCCCAGACCCTGAACCAGAACCACCAGTACCCCGACGGGCTGATGCTGTTTCTGGGGACCCTGTTCGCCCCCGTCCAGGACCGCGACACACCCGGCGAGGGGTTCACCCACAAGCGCGGTGACCGCGTAACGATCAGTTCGCCCAGGCTCGGCGCCCTTTCCAATCGCGTCACCACATCCGACGTGGCGCCGCCATGGACGTACGGCGTACGCGATCTGATGCGGTCGCTGGCGGCCAGGGGCCTGATCTAGCAGCGGTTCTCGCAACGCGCCTCGTCCGTCATCGGATCAACGGTCGCGAAACTGTCGCCGCATCGACAGAAAAACTTCACTCGTCAGGGTGGGCATGACCGCGCAATTCCCACCAAGGGGGTCCGAGACCGCCTCGCGTAAGAGGCGGCCGACCATCCAGCTGTGACGCGTCAACCGGCCTGGAGCGGCGCTCCTGGTCGGCCTTCAGCGCATGCGGGCGATGGCCCGCGGGGAAAGGGGATCGAACGATGACGACACGACGTATCGCGTGGCTGAGCGGCGCGGCGATGGCAACGATCGCGCTGCTCGCCGCGGGCGCCGCAGCGGCGGCGCCACAATCCACCGCTGAGCCGACCGCGGGCGGCGAGGGCGCCGAAGCCACCACGGTCGTCGTCACCGCCGAGCACAGCCCGGGCGCGGCGGCGGCGCCGGTGAAGTCCTCGCTGGAGGAGACCCAGCCGGAGTCGATCATCAGCCATCACTACATCGAGCAGGTCACGCCGGAGACGGGTGGATGGACGACGGTCGCCACGATCGCCCCGTCGATCTCCGGGACCAGCTCGAACAACACCGTCGGCGACTACAACGTGATTTCGCTGAGAGGGTTCAAGGACGGGCAGTTCAATCTGACCTTCGATGGCATCGCGTTCGGCGACACCAACGATCCGACCCACCACGGGGCCGACTACTTCCCGGCCTCGACGATCGGCTACGTGGTCGTCGACCGCGGGCCTGGCGCCGCGGGCGACCTTGGCCAGGAGAACTTCGGCGGCGCGGTGCACTTCTTCACCTACGACGTCACCGACACCCGCAGCCTGGTGCAGAAACTGACCTTCGGCCTGTTCAACACCCGCCAGGCCGTGACCACGATCCAGACCGGCGCGATCCCGCAGCTGGGCGGCCTCAAAGCCTGGATCAACTTCGACGAGGTCGCGTCCGACGGCGAACTGACCCAGAGCGGCGGCGACGCCTACAACCAGTCGGCCAAGTTCGTCCTGCCGATCGGCGACCGCTGGCTGGTGACCGCCTTCGTGCAGCACCAGTGGGATCGTTTCCACTTCGAGGATTCGGCAGGGTCCGGGCGAGACCTGGCCGCAAGTGGTTCGCTACGGCAAAGACTTCTCGATGGCCGCCGTCCCCAATGACGAGCACAATTACCAGTGGAACTGGGAAAAGAAGCAGACCGACTTCGAGTACATCGACGTGAAGTATCAGGTCTCGCCCACCATGTCGGTCGAGGACCAGCCCTACTCGTATTGGTACTCGAACAAGACCAAGTCGACCAACGACATGACCGGCTTCATAGGCGGACCGAACACCTCGCCGCCGCAGGCGGCCGGGTCAAACCCGAAAGATATCGGCGGCTACGACAAGCTGAACGACTATCGCGTCTACGGCGACATTCTGCGCCTGAACCAGCAGTGGGCCTTCGGCGAACTGAGGGTCGGCGGCCTCGTCGAGGGCTCGAGCACCGAGCGGCATAACTGCTTCCAGGACTTCACGCTTCACTATGCGCCGGACAACAAGTTCTTCCCGCCGAAATTCCCGTTCACGACCAACTGCAAGCTGCTCGAGCACTCGGACTGGACCCAGTGGCAGGTGTTCGCCGACTTCGACTGGTACGTGACCGACAAGCTGCGCATCTCGCCAGGGTTCAAGTACCTCGACTTCAAGCGCGATGTCGCCGCGACCCACGAAAACGTCGGGGGAGGATCGAAGAATCAGGCTCTGTTCGCGACCGACACCTATACCAGTCCGCTCTACTTCCTGACCGCGAACTACAAGATCTTCCCCTACTGGTCGGTCTACGGGCAGGTGGCGACCAGCTTCCTCGTTCCGGCTTTGTCGTCGCTTTATGTGACCGGCGCGAACGCCCAGTCCCTGAAGCCGCAGTATACGACGAACTATCAGGCCGGCACGGTTTACGCTCGCGGCGACTTCACCGCCGACGCCGACGTCTATCGGATCGACGCCACGAACCTACAGGTCTCCTGCACGATCCCGGGTCCGCCGCCCGAAGCCGGCTTCTGCAACGCGGGCAAAGGGCGCTACTCGGGCGTCGAGGGAGAGGCGGCCTACACCTTCTCCGACGTCGGGCTGACGTTGTTCATCAACGGCTCGCTCAACACAGCCAAGCAGCTCGGGAACCCCGCCAGTCCCGCCAAGGGCATCACCGCCAACCCGGCCCAGGAGCTGCCGAACGCACCCGAATGGACCGACGCCGCCGGCGCGGTCTACAGCCACGGACCGTGGTCGGCGTCACTGACCTACAAGCAGTCCGGCGCGTTCGTGCAGTACAACACGGTGGCCGGCAAGCAGGTCACCTTCCACCTGCCGGGCTACAATTCGCTCGACGCTTCGCTCGGTTACAACTTCGGGCGCTTCGCGGTGAAGCTGCAGGGCTTCAATCTCGCGGACAACCGCGCGATCACCTCTTTCACCCCGGCGGGCAACACGACCCAGCTGTTCCAGGTCAGCGACGCCGGTGCACCCGACACCAGCATCTACACCTTCCAGGCCGGGCGGATGCTCGAGGTGACGCTGATCGGGAAGTTCTAGGCCGCCTGGCCTAGTAGATCATGGCCGACCAGAGAGCGCGGATTCCGCGCCTCGAAGGGTCGGTGTCCTTCCTGAGGTCGTGGCGCGCGCGGAAGGCGAGGCCGGTCTGGTCGCCGTTGCGCCAGGCGACCTTGGCCTCGCAGAACAGCGCCTCGCGCACGATCAAGAGGCCAACATCGGCGGGCAGGTCGATCGAGCGCGGGACGGTGACGCGCGCGCCGCGAGACGACAGGTTCCGGATCACGCAGTCGATGCTCATCTGGCAATCGCCGACGATGACCTTGCCGGACATGAGCGCGCGGGCGCGAACGTCAGTGCGACGCACCTCTTTGAGTTGGCGCTCGGCGCCGGCGTACTTGGCTGGATTGGAGGCGCCGAGGTCGATGGACCGGCGGCCGAGGGAGGGGGCGAGCAGCGTCATGGGTCCATTGTCCTCGACCTTGGTTGACCGTCCGCTAACCGAACCGACATTCGTTGCGCGCCGGCCCTTGGAGTCCGAAAACCGCGAGACTTGGGGACGACATGCGCCCATCCTCCGCCCATGGATCTCGCACCGGACGCCTGCTATCGCGCCATCCAGACGCGCGACTCCCGCTTCGACGGGAGGCTGTTCATCGGCGTCCGCACGACCGGCATCTACTGCCGGCCGATCTGCCCGGCGCGGACCCCCAAGCGGGAGAACGTCAGCTTCTACCCCAGCGCCGCGGCGGCGCAGGAGGCCGGGTTCCGCCCCTGTCTGCGCTGCCGCCCGGAAACCTCGCCCGACCTTGGCGCCTGGCGCGGCGCCTCCAACACCGTCTCGCGCGCGCTGCGGCTGATCGAAGCCGGCGCGCTGGACGCGGGCGACGTCGATGCGCTGGCGAACCGCCTTGGCGTCGGCGAGCGGCAGCTGAGGCGCCTCTTTCGCCAACACCTTGGCGCATCGCCGGTCGCCGTCGCCCAGACGCGGCGTGTCCTCTTGGCCAAACAGCTGATCCACGAGACGCGCCTGCCGATGGCGCAGGTCGCGCTCGCCTCCGGCTTCGGCAGCGTGCGGCGCTTCAACGAGACATTCCGCCAGCTCTACGACCGGCCGCCGCGGGCGCTCCGCCGCGGGCGGGGACCGGACGAGCCGGCGGGCGGACTGGTCACGCTGAAGCTCGCCTATCGCCCGCCTTACGACTGGCCGGCGATCCTTGCCTTCCTGAGCGCCCGCGCGATCCCCGGCGTCGAGGTGGTGCGTGACGGCGTCTACGCCCGCACGATCGCGATCGGCGACGATAAGGGCGCGCTCTCGGTCCAGCCGGCGCCCGACGCCCGGCTCAGCGTTGCGATCGCCTTCCCGAAACTCGCCGCGCTGCCTGTGATCATCGCCCGCGTGCGCTGTGTGTTCGACCTGGCCGCGGATCCGGTGACGATCGGCGACCATCTGGCTGAGGACCCCGCGCTCGCGCCGCTGGTCGCGGCGCGCCCTGGCCTGCGGGCGCCGGGCGCGTGGGACGGCTTCGAGCTCGCAGTCCGCGCCGTGCTCGGCCAGCAGATCACCGTGGCGGCGGCGATCGGACTCGCCGGGCGGCTGGCTCGCGAGCACGGAGAGACGCTCAACGCCGGCCTGCCCGGGTTCCCGGAGCTGACGCACGTCTTCCCGAGCGCCGCGCGCCTGGCGGGCGTCGACCTCGCCGACCTTCCGATGCCGCGGGCGCGTTCGAAGGCGCTGGAGGCGCTGGCCGGCGCTGCGGCCGAGGACCCGGGCCTGTTCAGCCCGCGCGGCGAACTCAATGACGCGATCGAACGGCTGCGCGCGTTGCCGGGCGTCGGCGAGTGGACGGCGCAGTACATCGCCATGCGCCAGCTGCGCGAGCCGGACGCCTTCCCCGCCGCCGACATCGGCCTGATGCGAGCGATGGCCGACGCAGACGGGGCCCGGCCGAGCGCCGCGGCCCTGTTGGCGCGCGCCGAGCGCTGGCGTCCCTGGCGCGCCTATGCCGCCCAGCACCTGTGGTCCGCCGACGCGGCGGCCGCCAAGCCCGCCAAGGAGAAGAGCCATGTCGATCGGCAAGCCGCCTGAGGGGCTGGCGTTCGATCGCCTGCCGACGCCGATCGGCGAGGCGCTCGTCATGTGGGACGCGGGCGGCGCGCTGCGTGTCTTCGACTGGAGCGACCACGAGCCGCGCATGCGACGCCAGCTCCTGCGCCACTACGGTCCGGTGACGCCGACCAGCGATCGGGCGCCAAAGGCGCTCAGCGAAGCGCTCACCGCCTATTTCGACGGCGAGATCGAGCGCATCGACGCGATCGCCTGCGCCACCGCCGGCACGCCGTTCCAGAAGACGGTCTGGGCGGCCCTGCGCACCATTCCCGCCGGCTCGACGTGGAGCTACGGCGGCCTTGCCGCCCGCATCGGCCATCCGACCGCCGTCCGCGCCGTCGGCCTCGCCAATGGCTCCAACCCGATCGGCCTCGTCGTCCCCTGCCACCGGGTGATCGGCGCCGACGGCTCGCTGACCGGCTACGGCGGCGGGCTCGAACGCAAGCGCTGGCTGCTCGCCCACGAGGGTGCGGCGTTCAAGCTGGCGGCCTAGGCCTCGTCCAGGCGCCAGTCGACGAGGCGGGCCGAGTTGTGGGGGCGGCGGCCGGTGACGTCCGCGACGATCGGCCGGTCCGACTCTTGCGCAGCGCGCACCAGCGCCCAGTCGATCGAAGAGAGCCTGGCCTTGATCCGGTTGATCCAGACTCCGCGCGGGACCGAGCGCCAGGCGAGATAGACGAAGCGGTCGTCGGCCGGGCCGCTGGCGAACGGCCCGCCGAACGCTGGGCGCGTCGGGTCCTTGCCGGCCTTCACCTTCAGAGTGAAATCGAAGACGAACCGACCGTGCGCATCGCGTCTGCCCGGGACGACTTGCTGTTTTACGTCCTGCAGTCCGAACGCGAAGGGCTCGTTCAGCGCGTTCGTCGCCGGCGCATCGTCGGCGCGGATGAGCCGCATCCGGACCTCGCCGTCGGCCATCTCAGATCACCTCGAGATCGTCCCGGTCGGGCAACGCCGGGAACGGCGCCGTCGGCAGGGTCTGGTACCAGTATGCGACCGAGGCGATGTCGTCCTGCAGCGGCAGGTACTGGCGGTCGCGGTGGGTGCGCCAGCCGAGCGCCTGGATGGTGACGCGCAGGTCCTCCTCGAAGCGCACGGGGTCGGTGATGTGCCAGCGGTACATGCCGAAGCGCTGCTGCGAGCGATAGAGACCGTCGGGGCGAAGCACCTGCGGCAGGCCGGCGTAGGGACCGGTGAACTCGACGTAGTTGGGCTTGATCGCCGGGTCGCGGGCGATGGAGCCGACGTCGAAATTGTAGGCGCCGCAGAAGTAGTCCTCGGTGCCGGTGCCGCAGATGGTCGGGAACGCCTTGTCCCCGTCCATGAAGAACTTGATCTCGCCTTCGCCCCACCATCCGGCGTTGTTCACCCCCCAGGCCATGTAGGTCCCGACGTAGTGGCCGCGGCCGGCCAGGCCATCGACGATGGTGTAGACCTCCTTGTAGGGCAGCGGGTTCACACGGCGGAACTGGGCGTGGAAGTAGGCGACGTCCTCAGGCACGTCGGTGAGCGTGTAGTTGATCTGGTAGTAGACGTAGATCGCCTCGTCCGAGAGGTTCTGCATCGTGAACCGCGCGCGCTTGCGGAACGGCATCTCCCAGTAGCAGTTGAACGCGCGGCCCGGGTTCACGCACACCGGCAGGGACGTCACCTGGGCGAAGCTCTCCCAGCCGCAGGCGAAGAAGTCGCCGGCCGGGCATTCGATCGACGGCTGGTCCTGATCGTCCCAGTAGGCGCGCAGGATCGTGTGGCGCCACTTGCCGGCCGCGAGCGTCATCCAGATCTGCTGGACCGCGCCGGCGCCTTCGATGTCTGCGAGCGTGAAGGTGTCGCCGGGCTGGATGATCACATAGGGCGAAACCTTCCAGCCCTGGCCCAGGCCGCGCGCCGCGTTCGCCGCCGGCCCGTCCGTCGACATGCCGCCCTTGCCCTTCTCGCCGGTGAAGTTCTCCGGACTGATCGAACGGGTCTTGGCCTTCGACAGGCGCGAGAGATTGCCCAGGTTGAGCCCCAGGCCGTTGAACTCGGTCATGCGCGTTTCCTTCGAGAGGTCAGGTGGTCGCCTTGGCGGGGCGCGGCCGGTCAAGGCCCTGATGCACGGTTGTCTTCCAGGCGTAGTGGTCGCCCTCGCCGCCGGCGTCGGGCGTCTGCATGTGATTGGAGATCGCCTTGCGCCAGCCCTGGCTGTTGTTGGCCGTGGTCATGTGCGGCGTCTTCGAGTGATGGAAGGTGACGTCGCCGCGATGGATCGGACAGACGACCATGTCGGTCTCGTCGACGTCGCAGGTGATCAGGTCGCTCTGCACGCCCTCGACCGCGTGGTGCGGGAGGACGCCCAGCCGGTGACCATGGTCGATGAAGTGCATGCAGCCGTTGGTGGCGTCGACGTCGAGCAGCGGGATCCAGCAGGTGATCCCCTTCTCGTCGAGGTTCCGGCCCCAGTAGGCCTCGTCCTGGTGCCAGTAGGTCGGGACGCTCTTCTGCGGCGGCTTGGCGAGGAACTGGTCGTACCAGAACTCCACCTCCTTCCCGAGCAGGGCCGAGCCGAAGGCGACCAGCCACTTGCGGTACGCCTGCTCGCGGATCTCGCGCCACACGAACGAGGGCGAGGACTGGACGATGCGGAACGACCGCTCTTCGAGCTTCTCGTTCTTGTCCCAGGCCCAGTCCTTGGCGAACCGCTCCTTTTCTTCGAGCAGCTTCTCGCAACGCGTCTCGAGCTCGTCGAGCTCCGCCTGCGGAATGGCGTTCTCGACCACGATCCAGCCGTGCTCGCGGAAGAAGGCGATCTGCGCTTCCGATGCGGTTGGGTAGGGCATGGGCTTGCGGCTCCGAACTCAGGGAATGGGCAACTCGTTGCGGTGAGCGGTCACCCACCAGGACGTGGCATAGTCGTCAATGTCGACCGGCAATGGCTCAACCGGAGCCAGTCCGACGGCGGGCGTCAAGTCCGGCCAGACTAGCCGCGCCGCGCCGAGGGCGACGCCATCGCCGCCTTGCGGGCAGGCATAGACCCGATCGGGCGCGCGAAGCGACGCCAGCGCGGCGGGAAACACCGCATCGCGCGCGAAGCGCCCTTCGATCACGACCGGGCCTTCGGCGCCGACGACGTCCAGCTCCGCGCGCGTCATCATCGCCAGGTGCAGCGAACCCAGCGCGGCGCGCTCCGCCGGCGTGGCCGGAGAACCGCTGATCGCGCCCGGGCCCCTCGGGTAGGGCCCGCCGCCATAGTCGAAGGACGGCTGGGTGCTGACGCCTCGCTCGACGAGAGCCCGAACCTCGGCCGGGCCGGGCTCGACGCCGAGGTCCTCGCCGACGACCGCCATGTATTCGCGCCCGCCCATGAAGCGCGCCGACTGCACCGGCTCGCCCGCGACGTCGACGTTGGTCAGCCCGCCCCGTTCCGGCTCGGCCCAGCCGGCCTTGCCGGTCCGGAACGCGACGAACCACGTCCCCGTCGAGACGAGGGTGAACGGGCGCCCGGCGACCTCGGGATACGAGCGCACGGCGTGCAGGGACGCGTTGCTGTCGTGCACGCCACAGAGCACGTCCACGCGGCCGCGGGCCAGATCGCCTCGCGCCGGCCCCAGCCTCGACCCCGCCGGCGTCATGGGCCCGAAGCGGTCCGCCCAGCCGCGCCGCTTCGCCAGCGCCGAGTAGGCGTGCTCGTGCGGCCGCCAGAGGTCGCTGTGACAGCCGAGGCTGCTGACTTCGGCGGCGACTTCGCCGCAAAGGCGCCAGGCCCAATATTGCGGCCAGAGCAGCGCCCGCGCCCGGCGCGGCCAGAGGTCGGGATAGAGCTGCTCCTGCCAGTAGAGCTGCATGCCGAGATTGAGGCCGCGCTGCAGCCGCGGCGAGCCGGTGACGGCAAACCCGTCGCGCTCGGCTTCGTACGCCCGCGCGAGCTCCTGGGGCGGCTGCGCCTCGTAATCCATGACCGGCGCGGCGAGACCATCGCCCTCGACCAGCGCCGCCGCCGCCCCGTGGCCGACGGGCACGATGGCGGCGAGATCGGCCTCGCGACCCAGCTCGCCGAGCGTCGCCAATGCCCAGGCTTCGATCCCCTCGGCGTCCAGCACCGGCCGGCCATCGGCGGTCGGCGTCGCATTGGCGCGCGACCGGACGGCCAGGATCGCTCCATCGCGGCCGATCAAACTGAGCTTGGCGTGGGTCTTGCCCACGTCCAGGACGGCGACGGCCTCGACCAAGTCGTTCTCTCTGTTCCCTCCGCCGGGCGTGATCGAACTTAGTGCAAACTGATTGTTTCCGACCATCCCCGGCGATAGCGTTTTCGGCCGATGAGGCGATGGCGAGGCGCGGGCGATGGAAGAACCAGTGATGCCGCCGGATCTGCTCGAGCGGGAGAACGCGATCCGGCTGAGCGCGCTGGAGGACGAATACGAAAGCCTGGGCCGCGCGCTCGACCGGCGCGGCGTCTCAATCGACCGCGTTAAGGACATCCTGAAGGCGTTCGGCGTCGCGATCCCGAGCTGGGGCGTCGGCGTCGGCGGCACGCGTTTCGCCAAGTTCCCCATTCCCGGCGAGCCCACGAACATCTTCGAGAAGCTGGAGGACTGCGCCGTCGTGCAGGCGCTGGGCAAGAACACGCCGACCGTCTCCACTCACTTTCCCTGGGACAAGGTCGACGACGTCAAGGCGCTGAAGGAGAAGGCCGAGGCGCTGGGCGTCGGGTTCGACGCCGTCAATTCCAACACCTTCCAGGACCAGCCGGGCCAGCCGCTGTCCTACAAATTCGGCTCGCTGACCCACACCGATCCCGCCGTCCGCGACCAGGCCGTGCGCCACAACGTCGAGTGCATCGAGACCGGCAAGGCGCTGGGCGCAGAGGCGATCACGGTTTGGATCGCCGACGGCTCGAACTTCCCCGGCCAGTCGGACCTGACTGGCGCGCTCGACCGCTATCTCGACTCCATGGCGCGCATCTACGCGGCGCTGCCCGCCGACTGGCGGATGTTCATCGAGCACAAGCTCTATGAGCCGGCGTTCTATTCCACCGTCGTCTCGGACTGGGGCACGAGCCTGATGTGCGCCCAGCAGCTGGGCGAGAAGGCCCAGTGCCTTGTCGATCTCGGCCACCACGCGCCAAACGTGAACATCGAGCAGATCGTCGCCCGCCTGGCGCGGGCGAAGAAGCTGGGCGGCTTCCACTTCAACGACTCGAAGTACGGCGACGACGACTTGGATTCCGGCTCGATCAATCCGCACCAGCTGTTTTTGGTGTTCAACGAGCTGGTCGAGGCCGAGCGGCGCGATCCGGCGGCCTTCCATCCCGCCTACATGCTCGACCAGTCGCACAACGTGACCGACCCGATCGAGAGCCTTCTGAACAGCGCCGCCGCCGTCGCCGCCGCCCACGCCCGCGCCCTGGTCGTCAACCGCGACGCATTGGCCGAGCACCAGCGCGGCAACGACGTCGTCATGGGGTTCAATACGCTGCGCCGCGCCTACGACACCGACGTGACGCCCCTCCTGGCCATGGTCCGTTACGAGCTCGGCGGCGCCATCGATCCCATCGCCGCCTATCGCGCCAGCGAGTGGCGGGCGCGCAAGGCGCAGGAGCGCAAGCCGATCGCGGTCGGCCAGGCGGGGATCGTCTGAGCCCGTGAGCGCGCCGCGCAACCTGATGGTGGTGAGATACGTCCAGGACATGGGGCGGGCGGTCGCGTTCCATCGCGACGGGCTCGGCCTCGGTCTGATCGCCGAATTGCCCGGATGGTCGATGTTCGCCTGCGGGGACGCCATCGTCGGGCTGCACGCGATCTATGCCGGCGTCAGCGAAAGACCGGTCCCGTACGCCGGACTCAACCTGGAGGTCGACGACCTGGACGCGGCGATCGCCCGGGCCGTCCGCCACGGCGCAAAGCTGGTCGAGATCCGCGAGCCTGAGGCCGGCGTACCCGTCCGTCTGGGGGTGCTGTGTGACCCGGACGGTGGCGGGTTCGAGCTGCGCCAGCCTTCCCGATAGCGCTGTCATCGCCCGGCGGCGTTTCGCGCCTCCCTGAACGAACCTCCACCTCCGGGTTCACCGCCGGTTCAGCGACCGGCTGGCCTGATCTGCGCAAGGCTGGCGAAGGAGGAAGAGATGAAGAGAATTGCTCTGCTCGCCGCCGTCGGCGCCCTGGGGCTCGCCTCGGTTGGTCTGGCCATGCCGGCCAACGCAGCCCCATTGCCGCTGATCAAGGCAGGGTATTGGTGCGGCCCGGGATGGCATCAGGACTATTGGGGGCGCTGCGTCCCCAACGTCTATGGCTACTATGCGCCAACGTTCGTTTTCGGCTTCCACGGTCGCGATCGCGACGAATTCCGCTTCCGCGGCCGCGACGACTTCCGCGGGCGGGGAGACTTCCACGACCGTGGCGACTTCCGCGATCGCGGTGGCGACCGAGGCGACCGCGGCGACCACGGCCGCTGGCGCTGAGCGAAGGTCCGCCCTCTCCGCGGCGTGTGGGGAGGGCGCCCCCGGCCCGTCTAGCGGGTGAAGGCCTGGGCGTTGCCGGCGTCGACGTTGATGATGTTGCCGGTCGACTTCGCCGACCGCTCCGAGGCGAACCAGACCACGGCCTCGGCGACGTCCTCCGGCAACACGCTGCGCTTCAGGAGGCTCCGCTCGCGATAGACGGCTTCGAGCTCGTCCGGCGCGGCCTTGTGCTGCTGGGCGCGTTCGGCCCGCCATGACCCCTGCCAGATGCGCGAGCCCTGCAGGACCGCGTCCGGGTTGACCACGTTCACCCGCACGCCGAGCGGGGCGCATTCCACGGCGAGCAGACGGGCGAGGTGGAGCTCGGAGGCCTTGGCCGCGCCGTAGGCGGATGCGCCGGGCGAGGCGGCGAGCGCGTTCTTCGACCCGACGAACACGATGGATCCGCCGAGCGCCTGCGCCTTGAACAACCGCACCGCATCGCGGCTGACCAGAAAGTAGCCGGTGGACAGGATGTCCATGTTGCGCCGCCAGATCTCCAGCGTCGTGTCCTCGATCGGGGCCGCCGATGCGATGCCGGCGTTGGAGACGCAGATGTCCAGGCCGCCAAACGCCAGCGCTGTCTCGGCATAGAGGGCGGCGATCGCATCTTCGCTGGTCACGTCGACCCAGACCGCTCGGACGCAATCGACGCCAAACTCTTGGGCGAGCGCGCGCCCGGCCTCTGCGAGCGCATCGCGGTCGATGTCGCAGATGACGACGCAGGCGCCGTCGGCCAGGAGCCGGCGCGCGGTGGCCGCGCCGATCCCGCCGGCGCCGCCGGTGACCATGGCGATGCGGCCGGCCAGCGGCCTGGGCGGCGGCAGCCGGCGGAGCTTGGCCTCCTCGAGCGTCCAGTACTCGATGTCGAACGCCGCCTGCTCGGGCAGGCCGCGATAGGTCGAGACCCGGCTCGCCTCGCGCATCACATTGATGGTGTTAAGGTAGAACTCCCCCGCGATCCTGGCCGCAGCCTTGTCGGCGGCGAAGGTGATCATGCCGACGCCGGGGACGAGGTAGACGACCGGGCTCGGGTCGCGCATCGCCGGCGAGTCCGGGCGCCGGCAGCGGGCGTAGTAGGCGCCGTAGCGCGCGCGATAGGCCTCGATCGCCGGGCCGGCGCGCTCGACCAGGGCGTCGAGGGCCTCGGTCGCCGGATCGAATGGCAGCACGAGCGGCCAGATCTTGGTGCGCAGGAAGTGGTCGGGACAGGCGGCGCCGAGCGCCGCGAAGGACTCCAGCGTCTCCGCGCCGACGAACTCGAGCACGCCCAGGCTGTCATCGAAGTGGCCGACCTTGCGCGTCTCGCCCGACACCAGTCCGCGCAGGCGGGGCATCAGCGCCGATGCGATCGCGCGGCGCTGGGCGGATGGGAGGGCCGGCGCGACCGTGCGGCCGAACGGCGAGGCGCCCGTCCGCTGGGCGTCCAGCCATTGGATCGCCTGGTTGATCACCTCGAGCGTCGTCTCGTAGACCGCCCGATCGGACTCGCCCCAGGTGAAGAGGCCGTGCGCCGCAAGGATGACCCCCTTGGCCCCGGGATGCTCGCGCGCGAACGCCTGCAGCCGCACGCCGAGCTCGAAGCCGGGCCGAACCCAGGGCAGCCAGCCGATGGTCTCACCCCAGATCTCGCGGGCGATGGCCTCGCCGTCCGCCGCCGCGGCGATGGCGATCACCGCGTCCGGGTGCACGTGGTCGATGCAGGCCTTGTCGACGAGCCCGTGCAACGGCGTGTCGATGGAGGGCGCGCGGCCGTTCAGGCCGAACACGCAATGGGGGTAGAGGCCGACCATGTCGTCCTCGCGATCCGGCCCGCAATAGAGCCCCTGCAGCGCCTGCAGGCGATCGAGGGATAGGGTGGCGAAACCTTCGAGGCCCATCGAGCCGAGGTCGCCGCCGGAGCCCTTCACCCACAGCACCGCGGCCGGCTTGCCCGTGAGCGGGTCCGGCATGGCGATCTTGGACGAGGTGTTGCCGCCGCCGAAGTTGGTGATCCGCTTGTCCGAGCCCAGGAGATTGGACCGGTAGAGCAGCCTGGCCTCGGGCGAGAGCGAAGCGGCGTGGTCGTCGTCCCACAGGTTGGGCAGGCGTGCGGCGCCGAGGGCGTCGGTCTGGCCGTCCATGGGCGAAACAACTCCTGAGTGCGTTGCCCGGCGGGTAACGCGGCGGCACGCCGCCTTCAATCACGATCGTGCAGAATCATGCAAGAACCATCGCGACGCACGGAAATCGGGATGTTAGAGACCCCGGCGGGGCGCCGAACGCCTCGAAATCGAAGTCGCGCGCGATGGGCTCCGTCATCGAAACGTTTCCGGTCCAGGGCCGCTGCGACGCGCGCTTCGATGCGGTGCGCGAGGCGTTCCAGGCCAACTTCGCGCGCGGCGCCGACGTCGGCGCGTCGGTCGTGATCACGCTTGACGGCGAACCGGTCGTCGATCTCTGGGGCGGCGCGAAGGACGCAGCGGCAAGGCATGCCTGGACCGCAGACACCATCGTCGCCGTCGCCTCGACGACCAAGACCGCAACGGCGCTCTCGGCCCTCCTGCTCGCCGACCGCGGCGAACTGGACGTCGACGCGCCGGTCGCCCGCTACTGGCCGGAGTTCGCCCAGGCCGACAAGTCGGGCGTGCTGGTGCGCCATTGCCTGGGCCATACCGCCGGGCTGCCCGGTTGGGACGCGCGCCTTCAGATGGACGACCTCTACGACTGGGAGAAGTGCACGAGCCTGCTGGCCGCTCAGGCGCCGTGGTGGGAGCCGGGAACGGCCTCGGGCTATCACGCCGTCACCCAGGGCTACCTCGTCGGCGAGGTGATCCGCCGCATCACCGGCCAGACCGTGGGAACCTTCTTCCGCGAGCAGATCGCCGAGCCGCTCGAGGCCGAGTTCCACATCGGCGTACAGCCCCAGTTCGATGCGCGGATCGGCGAGTCGATCCCGCCTGACGTTCCCGAAGAGCCGGCGCAGACCGCGCCCGGCAGCATCACCATGCGCATCCACAACAACCCGCCGCTCCCCCGCGAGCGATGGGGCGAAGTCGCTTGGCTTAGGGCGGAGATCCCGGCCGGCAACGGTTTTGCAAACGCGCGCGGCGTCGCCCGGATCTCGACGCTGCTGGCCTGTGCGGGCGAATCGAACGGCAAGCGGCTGATGTCTCCCGAAGGCGCTGAGCGGGTCTTCTACCGGCAGTCCGACGGGCCGGACCTCGGCTTCCTGGCGCCGGTGAGTTGGGGGCTGGGCTATGCGCTCTCGTTGTTCGGCATGAACTTCGACGGCCGAAAGGTCTGCTTCTGGGGCGGCTCCGGCGGCTCGCTCGTGGTCGTCGACATCGAGGCGCGCATGACGTTCGCCTATGTGATGAACAAGCTCGAGGGCGCTCCGTTCGGCGACCCGCGCAACGCCTCGATCCTGCGCGCCGCCTACGCCGCGCTGAAGGCCGGATGACCGCGCTGGCCGGCGGCCCGACCGAGACCGTCGCCTTCCGCATGATCCTGAATCCGGGCCAGGCGGCGGAGTACCGGCGCCGCCACGACGCGATCTGGCCCGAGCTCGTGCAAGCGCTGGGCGAGGCCGGCGTCGTCGACTATCGGATCTTCCTCGACGAGGCGACCAACCACCTGTTCGCGGTGATGACGCGTCGGTTGGATCACCGCGTGGACGACCTGCCCTCGCTGCCGATGATGCGCCGCTGGTGGGCGATGATGGCCGACATCATGCAGACCGAGGCCGACCTCTCGCCCGTCAGCATCCCCCTGGCTGAGGTGTTCCGCTACGCGCCCAGCGCCTGACCGTCGGCCGATCGCGGCGTTGTGTCACCAAACTGCATCGTAGTCGCTCAGACATGCTCAGGTTCGACCACCTCAGCTTTACGGTTGAGTGATAGTGTGTACTCAATGATGGCAAATCGGCAGGCGGGCGAACGTCTGCGGCGCTCAAAGACGCCGACCGCCGGAGCAGGGGGAAACGAGACATGACTCGACGTACGGCGTGGCTGCGCGGTTCGGCTTCAGTGCTAGGCCTCGGGATCGGCCTCCTCTCATTCGCGCAGGCTCAGGCGCAAACGAACGGCGCCGCGCAGCCGGCGAACGCCCAGGCGCAGACCAGCGGCGCGCCGGTGGTCACGGTTACGGCGGAACGACGGGCGGTGAACCTGCAGACCGCGCCAATCGCCGCAACGGTGCTCTCGGGGAACCAGCTCGTCCAGCGGGGCGTCTACAACATCGACCAGCTTCAGTTCATGTCGCCGTCGCTAACCGTCACCAACTACGGCATTGGCGAAGACTTCAACATTCGCGGCGTCGGCAAGTCGGAGGAGAACATACAGACGCCGTCGGGTATCGTGGTCTATCGCGACGGCGTGGCGACCTTCCCGGGCTTTTTCACGGGCGAGCCCTACTTCGACATCGCCAACGTTGAAATCCTTCGCGGCCCGCAAGGAACGATCGCCGGCCAGAACGCTTCCGGCGGCGCGATCTTCATCACCGAGAACGATCCGAGCCTGTCCAGGCCCAGCGCCTATCTCGAAGCCCAATACGGCGCGTACAACGACGTCCGCCTGCGCGGCGTCTTGAACATGCCGGTGAACGACACCTTCGCCGTGCGTTTGGCCGCGAACGCCGAGATGGAAGACAGTTTCTACAGCGTGTCCGGCCCGCACACCGGCGATCCTGGCCGCCTGCAAACCGCGAGCTTCCGCGGGAGCTTCCTCTGGGAGCCGCAGAGCAACCTGCGTGTCGAGTTCAAGAACGACTACACCTATGTCGATAACGGCGGCGTAGCGAACTCGCCAGTGCCGATTCCGGCCGCTCCGCCCTACCCAACCTACGCAAGCGCCGCCAACCTGTTCAATCTCACGAACAACATCCACAATCTGAGCGTCGCCAACTGGAATCGGTCGGTTTTGAATGTCAGCTACACCTTCGCCGATGGGATCGTGCTGAAGTCCATCTCGGGTTTCCAGATCGGGCGTGCGGCGGCGAACCAGGACATCGACGGGACGGCCATCGAAGCCGACAATTTCTCCGTCATCGGCCGGGAAAGGATCTGGTCGGAAGAACTGAACCTGATCTCACCGAACACCGGCCCGCTGAAGTGGGTGGCCGGCGCCTACTATCAATACGACGACGTGAGAATACCTTTTGGAATTCCGGGTTTCGATATCCATGAGGTGCCCCTCGACATCCTCCTCGATTACCACACCCCGAAGACGACCGAGGCGGTGTTCGGCACGGCCACCTACGACATCACCGATCAGCTCCAGCTTAAGGCCGGGGCGCGCTACACCCACTCGACGTTCGAGCTCACTGACGTCACCTCGCTCCTGCTGTTCGGGTTGCCGGGCGCCTTCTTCGGTCTGGGGCCCGAGCCTGCGCATCTGGTGCAAACCGACGACAAGGTGACCTGGAACGTCGCGCTGAACTGGAAGGTCGATCCGAACAATCTGCTCTATGTCTCGGTTGCGACCGGCCACAAGCCTGGCGGCATCAACACCACCCCTCTCCCGTTCGGGGCCGGGGTCAAGACGGTCGTGCCTTTCCAGCCTGAAGACCTGACCGACTACGAGTTCGGGTGGAAGACGACCCTGTTCTCCGGCCATGTTCGCGGGCAATTGGACGCTTTCTACACCGACTACACCAACCACCAGCTCACGTTCGCGAGCGCCGGATTTGGCGTCGCCAGCCAGCCCGGCCAGTCGATCATCCGCAATGTTCCTGGAACCAGCGTGCACTATGGCGTCGAGGCTCAGGCGCAGGCCGTGTTCGGGCCCTGGTCCTTCGACGTCTCAATCGACTATCTGTACACCAGATTGGGATCGGTGGCCGGGAGCTGCGTGAGCGTCCCTGTCAGCCTGTCGTGCGCGGGCGGTCCGTTCGGCTCGAACGAGTTCATCGGCGGCAACCGAGACACCTTCGCGCCGAGTTGGAACGTCGACGTGGGTGGGCAGTATGTCTTCAACCTTGGCGACGGCTCGACGCTCACCCCGCGCGTCGACTACTCACACATCGCAGATCAATGGGCGAGCCCATTCCAGGGCAACGACCCCCATCAGCCGTTGGCCGCCGCTCAGCTCGACCGTTACGTCTTCCACTTTGCGCCCATCAACCTGATGAACCTGCAGCTGACCTGGGCCAAGGGCCGGTACACCGTCTCGCTCTATGGCACCAATGTCCTGGACGACCACTACTTCTACGAGGGAGTTGGCTTTACAGTCTTGGGCCCAGCAGTCGCCCCCACCTTCCGCGCTCTGCGGGAAGCCGCGGCTCCAGCTCAGTACGGAGTACGGCTCTCGGCGGCTTTCTGATGGCTGGACTATTTCCTGGCTTCCGAGGCCTGGAGATTGACATGCGACCCGTCTGGGTTTGAGCGTCGCAAGCCGCGGCTCGGCGAGGTGGACAATAGATGACCGAGGTCGAGAGTCGTGCGTCCGACCGGGCAGTCGATCGTCCGCCTGCCATTGGACCGGCGGACATAGAGCGCTTTCAGCTCGATGGGTTCCTGGCCATCGACCGCCTGGTCGAACCGGAGGCGCTGGCCGAACTGGCGGACGTCTATGACGCGATCCTGGATCGGCGGATCGACTGCGGTCCGACCGACGAACGGCTGGGCCGCATCACGCGCCAGATCATGTTCCCGAACTGGTACCACCCGATCTTCACCGAGAACGCGGCGTACCTGAACGGCAAGGCGGTCGCCGCCCGGCTGCTCGGCGTCGACGAGCCCGTGCCGGTGTTCCAGATGCTGATCTACAAGGAGCCGGGCCAGCTTGCGACCACGCCCTGGCACCAGGACTTCTCCTACACGAAGATGCCGTTCGCCCGCGCCGGCGCGACCATTCCATACGGCGAGGTGCTGCAGTTCTGGATTCCGCTGGACGACGCCGACGAAGAGAATGGCTGCATGCACTTCATCCCCGGCGAGCACGACAAGCCGATGCATGAACACTACGTCTTCGCCGGCGAGCCGGACTATTCGCAGCGGCTGCTGGCGATCAAGGACCCGGAGACCGCGCTCGACCTCTCCAAGGCCGTCGCCTGTCCGCTGAAGGTCGGCGGGGCGACCGTGCACAACTACGGGACGCCGCATTTCACGCCGGGCAACCGGACCACCGACCGGCCGAGGCGCGCCTATATCTTCAATTGGGCGAGGCCCTCGCAGGCCGGCTTCCAGGAGGTCGCCCGCCGCCGCCAGGAGGAGGTCTTCGCTCGACACGCCAGGCCGAACTGAACGGCGCGGTTGAGGCGCCCGGCGCGGCGGCTTACGAAGAAGCGGAAGGAGACCAGCATGCCCAGCGCGCTCGCGACCGGCGTTGCGAAGACCAAGATCGAGGCCTTTCGGCGCGACGGTTTCGTGCACCTTAAGGGCCTGCTCGACCCCTCCGAGGTCGCCACGTTTCGCAAGGCGGTCGACGCGGCGGTCGAGCGGCGCAAGCGCAAGGACACCCGCGCGCTTTCCGAGAAGACGCCCTACGAGCAGTCGTTCATCCAGTGCCAGTACCTCTGGGAGGACTTCCCCGACGTGCGCCCGCTGACCTTCCACCCGAAGGTGGTCGGCGCGGCCGCGGCGCTGATCGGGGCGGACGCGATGCGCGTCTGGCACGACCAGGCCCTCTACAAGGAGGCGGGCGGGCGCGAGACCGACGCCCACCAGGACCATCCCTATTGGCCGATCGCCGAGCTCAAGACCCTCACCGCCTGGATCCCCCTGGTCGAGGTCGACCACGAGACCGGCTGCATGGGCTACGTGCCGGGCTCGCATGAGGGCGAGGCGGAGTACGTGAACATCTTCTCCGAGCCCGGGTCGGGGGCGGCGCTTGTCGCCAAACAGAAGACGGGTCCGGTGTTCGCGCCGGCGAGGCCAGGCGATGTGCTGTTCCACCACGGCCTGACCGTTCACCTGGCCAAGCCGAACCGCTCGGACCACATGCGCCGGGTCTACACCTGCATCTACTTCGCCGACGGCTGCACGCGCGCGAAGGAGGGCTATCACCCCTCGCTCGACCGCGACGGCATCGCCATCGGCGCGCGGATAGACGGCGGCGCCACGCCCGATCGCCTGGCCGCTGCCCGCCGGCCGCTATCCGGAGCCCGAGCCGTGGCCTGAGGCCTACCTCAGCCCGCGCCGGCTCCGCGCCGCCGCCGACATGGGCGTCTTCCCGGGCGGCGCCGCATGACCCCGCTGCGCATCGGCCTCCTGGCCGCCTCGAAGATCGCCGTCGGCGCCGTCATGGCCCCGGCCAAGGAGCGCGACGACGTGGCCATCACCGCCGTCGCCGCCCGCGACCCGGCGCGCGCGCGGGCCTACGCCGAGACCCATGGCATCCCGGCCGCGGCCGAGAGCTACGATGCGCTCATCGCGCGCGACGACGTCGACGTGGTCTACGTCGGCAACCCGATCGCCGGCCACGCGGAGTGGACGATCAAGGCGGTCCAGGCGGGCAAGGCGGTGCTGTGCGAGAAGGCGTTCGCGCTGAACGCCGAGGAGGGCCGCGCGATGGTCGCCGCCGCCGAGGCGGCGGGCCGCCCGCTCCTGGAAGCGTTCCACTACCGGTTCCACAACGTCATGCGGCGCGCCGAGGCGATCGTCGCCTCCGGCGAGCTCGGCCGCCTTGGTCCGCGCCGACGCGACGTTCGATGCGCGCATCCCCTACGATCCGGACGAGATCCGCTGGCGCGCCGACCAGGGCGGCGGCGCCCTCGGGGACCTCGGCAGCTATCCCTCGCACGCGCTGCGAACACTGGCCGGCGAGCCGGAAGTCACGTCCGCGAAGATCGAGATGCAGTCCGGCGTCGACGCCGCCACCTCGGCCGAGCTGCTCTTCCCCGGGCGGCGTCCCCGGCAGCCTGCGCTGTTCGATGACCGCCGAGCGCTTCGACGCCACGCTGACGATCGAGGGCGCGCGCGGCCGGATGTCGATCCGCAACTACCTCGCTCCGCAGGCGGGCTGCTCGTTCAGGGTGACGATCGGCGAAGAGACGCGCAGCGAGCCGACCGAAGGCCCGACCACCTACGCCGCCCAGCTCGAGCACCTGGTGCAGGTGATGCGCCATGGCGCGACCCCGCTCACCGGCGGGCGGGACGCGATCGCCAACCTCGCCCTCATGGACGCCATCCGCCAGGCGGCGTAGCAGAAACGAAAAACCTGGAAGGGAGCCCGCCGCCATGGCGTCCGACGTCGCGACCGAGAAGCCGGCCGTCTACCAGGATCCAACCCATCCGCTGGAAGCCAGGGTCGAGGATCTGCTCTTGCGGCTGACGCTGGAGGAGAAGGTAGCCCTGATGGCCGGCGCCGAGGCGTTCAAGCTCTTCGGCGTCGAGCGGCTGGGCGTGCCGCGGCTTGGAATGAGCGACGGGCCGACCGGCGTGCGCTCGAACACCGGCCAGATGGCGACGGTCTTTCCGGTGGCGGCGGCGCTGGCGGCGAGCTTCAACCCCGACCTGACCCGCGAGGTGGGCGCCGCGATCGCCCGCGAGGCCAAGGCGCTGGGCGAACAGGTCGTGCTGGCGCCCACGATCAACATCGTGCGCACCCCGCTTTGGGGGCGGAACTTCGAGACCTATTCCGAGGACCCTCACCTCACCGCCCAGCTGGGCATCGGCTTCGTCGCCGGCCTGCAGGGCGAGGGGATCGGGGCCTCGTTGAAGCACTACGCCGCCAACAATCAGGAAGAGCGGCGCATGGACGTGAGCGTCGAAGTCGACGAGCGGACCCTGCGCGAGATCTACCTCGCCGCCTTCGAGGCGGTGGTCAAGGCGACCAATCCGTGGACCGTGATGGCCTCGTACAACAAGCTGCGCGGAACCTACGCCAGCGCCAACGGCCACCTCTTGCAGGACATCCTGAAGGGCGAGTGGGGCTATGACGGCGTCACCGTCTCCGACTGGGGCGCGGTGCACTCGACCGAACCCTCGGCGAACGGCGGCCTCGACCTGGAGATGCCCGGACCGGCCGTCTACTTCGGCGAGCGCCTCGAGGCCGCGGTCAAGGCCGGCGGCGTCGAGCCGGCGCGCATCGACGATGCGGCCCGGCGGCTGATCCGGCTCATGCTGCGAACGGGCCTCTTGGATGGGGCGCCGCGCGAGGGCGAGCTGCGCAGCGACCGCCATCGCGCGATCGCCAGGCGGGCCGCGCAAGAGGGCATCGTCCTGCTCAAGAACCAGGGCGGCCTGCTGCCCCTCGATGCTGGCGCGATCAAGACCATCGCCGTCATCGGTCCGAACGCGAACTTCGTGCGCCTCCAGGGCGACGGCTCGAGCCGGGTCTCGACCGACCGCTGGCCGACTCCGGTTGAGAGCCTGGCCGCCCGCCTGCCCAAGGCGCGCGTGGTCTACGAGCAAGGCTGCGACGCCGAGCCGGTGCCGCCGCAGGCGCAGCCGCGCATGTTCTCGCCGACCGAGACCCGCGAGGCGCCGGGCCTGACCGCGGAATACTTCGAACACGCCGACTTCTCCGGCGAGCCGATGCGCACCAGCCATGAGCGGCGACTGTTCCGCTGGGTCTCCTCGCGCGCGCCGCGGCACATCGCCAACCGCTTCGCCGCCCTGCGCTGGAGCGGCTTCTTCTGGCCCGAAATTGACGGCGCCTACGAGTTCTCCGTTCGCGGGGACGGCGCCTGTCGCGTGATCGTTGGCGAGACGACCATCATCGACCTCGACGATCCCGGCCAGGAAGACTTCGACCACCCGACCAGCGCGGTGGCGCTCAGGCGAACCGCCGGCTTGGAGCTGAAGGCCGGGCAACCCTACCGGTTCACCCTCGAATACGAATGGGCGACGGCGCGCCCCGAGGCAGCGTTCGAGACCCTGTCGCTCGGCGTGCGCCAGCCGCCCGGCGAGACGGAAAAGGCGATCGCCGCGGCGCGCGCGGCCGACGCCGTCGTGCTGGTCGTGGGCTCGGCCTCGACGACGGAGTCGGAAGGCTACGATCGCCGCGACATCAAGCTGCCCGGCGACCAGAACCTGCTGATCGAGCAGATCGCGGCCGCCAATCCGCGCACGATCGTGGTCGTCAACGCGGGCGCCGCCATGGCCATGCCGTGGATCGACAAGGTCCCTGCCGTGCTGCAGTTCTGGCTGCCCGGTGAGGAGGGGCCCGAAGCCCTGAGCGACATCCTGCTCGGCGTCGTTTCACCGTCCGGCCGGCTGCCCGTGACCTTCCCCAAGCGGATCGAGGACAGCTCGGCCTACGGATTCTATCCCGGCGCCGATACCGTCACCTACGGCGAAGGGCTGGCCGTCGGCTATCGCCACTTCGACCAGAAGGCCATCGCCCCGCTGTTCGCGTTCGGCCACGGGCTGACCTACACGAGCTTCGACTATGCGGCGCTGAGCGCGCCGGCGCGCGGGACCGCGGGGCAGCCGGTGCCCGTTTCACTGACGCTGACCAACGCCGGCGCGCGCGCGGCGAGCGAGGTCGTGCAGCTCTACATCGGACCGGTCGCGCCGCATCGGCCGACGCCGCCCAAGGCTCTGCGCGCGTTCGCCAAGGTCGAGCTCGCGCCGGGGGAGAGCCGGCAGGTCGCCTTCACCCTCGAGCCGCGCGCCTTCGCCCGCTACGACGACGACGAGCACCGCTGGATCGTCGATGCCTGCGACTACGACATCCTCGTCGGCGCCTCGGCGATCGATATCCGCCTCAAGCAACGGGTGACTCTGAGCTAATCCTCCACCGTAGGGGGAGGGGGACCGCGCGTAGCGTGGTGGAGGGGGAGCGATGCCGGCCGCGCCCGCCGCAGGATCGACCTAGGTCTTGCTTGATGGCGGCCACGCAAGCGGCATGCCCCCTCCACCACCCTGCGGGTGGTCCCCCTCCCCCAACGGGGGAGGAGCTAGCGCGCGACGATCACATCGATGTCGTGCGCGCGCATGAGGTCGAGGTCGGCCTCGCGGATGCCGGCGTCGGTGATGACCGTGTCGATCTCACCCAGGCCGCAGACCACGAAGGCGGCCGAGCCGCGGAACTTCGAGGAGTCGACCAGCACGATGAGCTGGTCGGCCTTGTCCATCAGCTTCTGCTCGGCCTGGATCAGCACCACGTCGGCCTGCATCAGCCCGCGCGGGCCGATCGCGGCGGCGCCCATGAACAGCTTCGAGGCGTGGTAGCGGTTGATGCCGTCGTCCTCGAACGGGCTGAGGATGATGTTCTGTTCACGGAACACCGCCCCGCCCGGCACGGAGACGCGGGCGCCGGGCTGTGGAAGCAGTTCGCCCACGATGTGCAGCGAATTGGTCAGCACCTGCAGGTTCAGCCCCTCGAGGTGGGCGCACATCTGGAAGGTGGTGGTCCCGCCGTCGATGATGATCGCCTCGCCGCGTTCGCAGAGCTTGGCCGCCGCCCGGCCGATCGCGGCCTTCTCCGGCGCCTGCTTGGTCTTGTTCTCCTCGAACGGCGCTCCGACCAGCCGATCGCTGGGGATCGGCTTTGCGCCATTGCGCAGCCTTGCCCCGCCCCGCACCCGCTCGATCAGGCCCTCGGCGTCGAGGCGCTCGAGATCGCGGCGGATCGTGGCCGATGAAGCCTCGAGCCGATCGCACAGCTGCTTGAAGGAGATGAAGCCCTGGCTGTTCAAGAGCCGGGTGATCTCGGCGTCGCGTTCGGCCGCGTGCATCCCTTGCCTTTGCACGAACTCTTTGGCGCGGAGGTTAGCACCTCCCGCTTGCGCTTGTGGAGAGGCGCCGGCCCCGCTAGCCCTGGCCGATGCTCCTGCATTGCCTGCGACATGGCGCCTCGGTCGCCAATCTGGCGCACCGGTTCAACCCGGAAGACGATCCGCTGCACGAAGCAACAGTCGTGGCGTTGCGCGCCGCCCAGCGGCTGAACCTCGCCTATGACCGGATCTATGTGAGTCCGCTGCCGCGCGCGGTTCAGACCGCCGAACACCTCGGCCTCGCCCGCTGGACCCTCGATCCCCGTATCACCGAGCGGCGGCTGGGCGTTTTCGCCGGCCTGACCGCGGCGGAATGCGAGGCGCGGCACGCTCAGGCGTTCGAGGACTTCGGGCGGCTTGAGGCCGAGCCGGCCATTCCGGAGGGCGAGAGCCGCGGCCAGCACCTGGCGCGGGTCGCCGCCTGGCTCGAAGACGCCTCGAGCGCTGGGGACGCGCGCGTGCTCGCGGTGACCCACGGCGGGGTGATCGACTTCGTCTACCGCATGGCCACGGGCCATCCTCTGCACGGCGGCGAGGACATCTTCGGCGGCGAAAACCTCGGCCTATCGGCCTTCGAGGTGGATTGGCCCGACGTTCGGCTGCTTTCCTTTTCCGCCGAGTTGCCGGGCCTGCGCGCCGACCGATAAGGTCCCCGCCTGGGAGGTCCCTGCACATGAGACCGATGGGCGAAGTCGCGTTGGCGCTTGCCGCGGCGCTGGCGCTCGCAGGCTGTTCGCGGACTCCGGTCGTGCACGTCGCGCCGGCGCCCGACGTCGACTGGCCTTTCTATGGCGGCGACCAGGGCGGGCAGCGCTATTCGAGCGCCGCCCAGATCACGCCGGCGAACGTCGCCGCGCTCACGCTCGCCTGGACCTACTCGACCGGCGACGTCGCATCGAAAGGTGCGGCGCTGAAACACTCGGCGTTCGAGGACACCCCGATCATGGCCGGCGGGCGGCTCTACGTCTGCTCGCCGTTCAACGAGGTCTCGGCGCTGGATCCGGGGACGGGCAAGGCCCTCTGGCGGTTCGATCCGAAGATCGACGTGCAGGTCCGCTATCCCAACGACGACAACTGCCGCGGCGTGGCCTACTGGCGCGACCCGGCGCCGCGGGCCGGAGCGCCCTGCGCCGAACGCATCTTCATGAATGCGAACGACCGGCGGCTGTTCGCGCTCGACGCGGCGACCGGCAAGGCGTGTCCCGACTTCGGCGAGAACGGCGTGGTCGACGTTGCGGCGGGCGTGCATCTCTACCGCGACGGCGAGATGCAGATCACCTCGCCGCCCGTGGTGGCGCGGGGCGTCGTCATCGTCGGCTCCTCGATCGACGACAACCAGCGGGTCAAGGAGGCCTCCGGCGCCGTGCGCGCCTATGACGCCCGCACAGGCGCGCCGAAGTGGAGCTGGGACCCGCTCGCGAGCGCGCCGGCCGGCGTGGTCGCCGGCGCGGCCAACGTCTGGGCGCCGATGTCGATCGACGAGGCGCGCGATCTGGTCGTCCTGCCCACCACCAGTCCGAGCCCCGACTTCTGGGGCGGGATGCGCAAGGGCGACGACGGCGACGCCAACTCGGTCGTGGCGCTGAACATCGAGACCGGCAAGAAGGTCTGGGCGTTCAAGACGGTCCACCACGACCTGTGGGACTACGACAATCCGGCGCAGCCGACGCTGGGCGTCGTCGCCTGGCAGGGGCGAAGCGAGCCCGCGGTGCTGCAGCCGACCAAGCAGGGGCTGTTGTTCACCCTGAACCGCGACACAGGGCGGCCGGTCATCCCGGTCGTCGAGCGGCCGGTTCCGCAGGACGGCGCCCCGGGCGAGGTTCTCTCGCCGACCCAGCCCTTCCCGATCGCGCCGCGGCCGCTGGCGCCAAGCGCCATCGATCCCAAGGACGCCTTCGGACTGTTCGGCTGGGTGGGCAAGGCCGACTGCGAGCGGAAGATCGCCGGCGCGCGCCACGAGGGACTGTTCACGCCGCCCTCCTTGAAGGGGACCATCCTCTACCCGTTCACCGGCGGCGGTTCGAATTGGGGCGGGCTCGCCTTCGACGCCTCGCGGCAGATCGTCTACGTCAACACCTCCAGCGCCATGCATCTGGTGACGCTGATCCCCGCGGCGCAGGTCGCGGCCGCGCAGGCGGCGGAGCCGAACGTCGAGATTTCGCCGCAAAGCGGCGCCCCGTTCGGCATGCGCCGCCAGGTGATCCTCTCGAGCGCCGGCCTGCCTTGCAATCCACCGCCGTGGGGCATGCTGCACGCCATCGACATGCGGACCGGCCGCATCCTCTGGGAAGTCCCGATCGGGTCCACCCAAGACCTCGTGCCCGGCAGCCAGCTCTTTCTGAACGGAACCGGCGTCCCGAACTTCGGCGGGCCGTTGGCCACGGCCTCGGGCCTGGTCTTCCTCGGCGCGACGCTGGACAACTATTTGCGGGCCTTCGAGGCCGCGACCGGCAAGGAGCTCTGGCGCGGCCGGCTGCCGGCGGGCGGCCAGGCGACGCCGATGACCTACGTCTGGAAGGGCCGCCAGTACGTCGTCATCGCCTCGGGCGGCCACAACAAGTCGGGGACCAAGCGCGGCGACCAAGTGGTCGCCTTCGCCCTCAACGGCTCCTGACGCACAACGAAAAAGGGCCCCTCCGCAAAGGAGGGGCCCCTCTTGTCGTTTCCCGGCCTCTTGGGCCGGACGATCAGCCTCAGGTGTAGGCTTCGAAGAGGCCGGCGCCGCCCATGCCGCCACCGATGCACATGGTGACGACGGCGTACTTGCCCTTGCCGCGGCGCTTCATCTCCTGAAGCACGTGGCCGGTCAGCCGCGCGCCGGTCATCCCGAACGGATGGCCGATGGCGATCGAGCCGCCGTTCACGTTGTACTTCTCGGGATCGATGCCGAGCGTGTCGCGGCAGTAGAGGCACTGCGAGGCGAACGCCTCGTTCAGCTCCCAAAGGTCGATGTCATCGACCTTCAGCCCATGGCGCTCGAGCAGGCGCGGCACGGCGAACACCGGGCCGATGCCCATCTCGTCGGGCTTGCAGCCGGCGACGGCCCAACCCCTGAACGCGCCGAGCGGCTCGAGCCCGCGGCGCTCGGCTTCCTTGGCTTCCATCAGCACGACGGCGGCGGCGCCGTCGGAGAGCTGCGAGGCGTTGCCGGCGGTGATGAACTTGCCGGGACCCTTGACCGGCTCGAGCTTGGAGAGGCCCTCGAGCGTCGTGTCGGGACGATTGCACTCGTCGCGGTCGACGACATAGTCGACGATCGACTCCGCCTTCGTCTCCCGGTCGACCTTCTTCATCTTGGTCTTCAAGGGGACGATCTCGTCCTTGTACTTGCCGGCCTGCTGGGCCGAGGCCATGCGGCGCTGGGATTCGAGCGAGAACTCGTCCTGGTACTCGCGGCTGATCTTGTAGCGCTCGGCCACGATGTCGGCCGTGTCGATCATCGCCATGTGGATGTCGGGATACATCTCGACCAGGCGCGGATCGTTGTTCTCGCGCGCGCCGCCGCCGCCGGGGAAGCTGATCGACTCCACGCCGCCGGCGACCACGCAGTTGGCGCCGTCATCGACGATGTAGCGCGACGCCATGGCGATCGACTGCAGGCCCGATGAGCAGAAGCGGTTGATCGTCACGCCGGACGTGGTGATCGGCAGGCCGGCCAACAGCGCGGCGTTGCGGCCGAGGTTGCCCGCGCCGTGCGCGACGTTGCCCATGAAGGAGTCTTCGACCGCCTCCTTCTCGACCTTCGCCCGCTCGACGGCGTGTTTCACCGCGTGGGCGGCCATGGTGACGGTCGGGGTGATGTTGAACCCGCCGCGCCCGGACTTGGCCAAGCCCGTCCGCGCGTACGATACGACAACGGCTTCACGCATGAATCTCTTCCTCCTGGAAATGGATTGCTGGCCTTTTCCGCAGTCTTAGAACCGTCGCCGCCGAAAAGCGAATCACGGCTTGGGGCGCCAACTGCACCTCTCCCAAAGGGAGAGGGAGGGGCCCCGAGCGAAGCGAAGGGGAGGGTGAGGGGTTACGGCGCTTTCAGGCAAATCCGCTTGCTGTGCCGTAACCCCTCACCCTCCCGCACGGCTTCACCGGCGGGGGCCCCCTCTTCCCATTGGGAGGCGTGGCGACTTCTAGAACGCCTCGAAGTCCCCGGCCTTGGCTTCAGCCTTCGCGGGCGGCGCGGGGGCGTCGCCCGCCCCCAGCGCGGCGGCGGCTTGGCCGACCGTGCGCGCGAGCCGCGTCAGCCGTTGGCTGATGTAGTCGATCGCCTGGGCTTCCTCGATCGCGGCGTGGTCAAGCCGCTCGCCGGCCCGGGCGACGAGGTCGCCCAGCGTCTCCTGCAGCCGGTCGGTCTTCCACACCAGCTGGCGGAGCTCTCGCTCGACCTCGATCAGCACGTCGCCCAGACCGGCCTCGATCGCGTCACTCATTCGAACAGCTCCACGGCGCCCCAGTCCGGCGCGGGCGGCCGGGGGGCGGTTTCGGCGGCGAAGATGGCGTCCTCGCCACGGATCAGCCGCAGCTGGCGCACGCGCCCGCTCACCGGCCAGTACTGGATGCGCCGCGCGTGCGGCCCGCGCACGCTGCCGCCGTCGAGGCTGATGCCCTCGCGGCGGAGGAAACGGCGGGCGAACGCCACGTTCTGGCCGCCGATGTCGTAGAAGCGGTCGGCAAGCCGCGCCCCGCCGAACAGCTTGGCGCTCAACCGCTCGCGCCGCGCGCCCTGGGCGAAGAGGCCATTCAGCAAGAGCTCCATGGCGTACGCCCCGTAGCGGAAGGCGTCCGGACCGCCGGCGCCCTCGCCCTCGGGCAGGAGAAAGTGGTTCATCCCGCCGACCCCGGCCAACGGGTCGCGCACGCAGGCCGCAAGGCAACTGCCGAGCGTCGTGGTCAGGACGACAACCGGGTCGTTCGTCACGTGGTACTGGCCCTGGACGATGTGGATGCGGCGCTCGCGCGCGCCATGGCGGTGCTGCGCGTTCATGTGAGCGGCCCGAAGACAGCTTCGATCTTGCGGCGCAGCGTCGCCATCGTGAACGGCTTGACCAGGTAGTTGTTGACCCCGGCCGCGATCGCCTGCTTCACCAGCTCCGCTTCGCCGCGGCTGGTCAGCATGATGAAGCCCACCCCGAGCAGGTTGGGCTCGGCGCGCATGGCGCGGAGCAACGCCATCCCGTCCATCACCGGCATGGTCATGTCGGAGATCACCAGGTGCACGGGGTTGGCCCTGAGACTGACGAGCGCCTCGCGACCGTCGGCGCATTCGGTGACCCTGGTGCAGCCGAGCTCGTTCAGGCTCGCCCGCACGAGGTTGCGCACGGCGCGCTGGTCGTCGACCACCATCACCTGCATCTCGGCGGCCGCGGGCACCGGCGCCTCAGGCCGCGTCCGCCGACGTGCGGCGGTAGACGGTCATGCCGGCGGCCTCGAAGTCGCCGGTGGCGATGCGCTCGGAGTGGCCGAGGTAGAGCAGGCCGTCGGCGGCGAGCATCGGCGCCAGGCGCCGCCAGAGCTCGGCGCGGACGTGCTCCTCGAAGTAGATCGCCACGTTGCGGCAGAAGATGGTCTGGAACGGCCCGCGCATCGGCCAGGCGCCGTTCAGGTTCAGCGTCTTGAACGCGACCAGCGCCCGCAGCTCGGGCCCGACGCTCCACTGTCGCTCGCCCTGGCGGTCGCGGTCCCGTCCAAACCAGCGCCGGCGATGGGCCCGATCGATCGGCGAGACCGCGTGGTCGCTATAGAGCCCGTCCCGCGCGCGCTGGAGCATCGTCTCGTCGATGTCGGTCGCCAGGATCTTCACGTCGAGCCGAGCGGCCTCGGGACAGGCCGCCAGCACGGTGAGCGCCAGCGAATAGGCTTCCTCGCCCGAGGAGCAGCCCGCCGACCACAGCCGCACTCGCCCGCCCCGCCGCGCGCGGTCGACCAGCGCCGGCAGCTGGCGCGTTCGGAAGTGGTCGTAGTGGTGCGGCTCGCGGAAGAAGCGGGTGACGTTGGTGGTGAGCGCGGCGGCCATGGCGCGCCGCTCCTCGTGGCCGGAGGCCTGGCCGATGATGATGCAGTAGTCCCGGAAGCTGCGTAGGCCCAGGGTGCGCAACCGCTTGACCAGGCGCGAGTAGACCAGCGGCGCCTTGGTCTCGCTGAGCGTGATGCCGACGTCGTCGTGCAGCATGCGCGCGATGCGGCGAAAGTCGGCGCGGGTGAACGGATAGTCCCCGGCGACGAGGTCCTGCGCGAGCGCGGCGTGTTGCGGGTCGGGCGTCGCCGTCATGCGGCCTGGCTGTCGGTTTCGATCGGCGGGATGAGGTTGTCCAGGGCCACCAGGCTGATCAGGCGGTCCTCGTCGGCCAGGAGGCCGGTGACGAAAGCCCCCGCCGCCTCGCCGGTCAGGTCTGGCGGCGGCTGCAGCGCCTCCGGCGCAACCGTGACGATGTCGCAGACGGCGTCGACGAGCACGCCGACCAGCCGCCCGGCGATCGCGACGACGATGATCACATGCCGGGCCGTGGGTTCAGCGGGCGGCCAACCCCAGCCGGGCGGCCATGTCGACGATCGGCAGCACCTGGCCGCGCAGGTTGATCACGCCGGTCACGAACGACGGTGATTGCGGCAGCGGCGTCGGCGCCGACCAGCCGCGGATCTCGCGCACCGCCATGATGTCGACGCAGAAAAACTGCTCGCCGACGCGGAAGGTGATCAGCTCGCGCTGGGCCTCGTTTTGGGGGTCGGACATGACGGCGGCCTCCTTCAGGCGGCGACGTTGGCGTGCTCGCCGCGACGGCGCTCGGCGGCGATGACGGCGGCGATATCGAGGATGAGCGCGACGCGGCCGTCGCCGAGGATGGTCGCGGCAGCGACGCCATCGACCGGGCGGTAGTTGGCCTCGAGGCTCTTGATGACGACCTGGCGCTGGCCGAGCACCTCGTCGACCATCAGCGCCGCCTGCTCGCCGGCGTCATCCTCGACGAGAAGCGCCACCCTGTGCGCCGCCGCCTCGTCCGGTCCCGGGTAGCCCAGCGCGCGGCCCAGGTCGATCAACGGCACATGCGCGCCGTGGATGGAGAGCAGGCTGGTGTTGGCGCCCAGGCGTCTGACGTCGGCCGGGCGCGGTTGGACCGTCTCGATCAGGCTGGTCAGCGGGACCACAAGCCCATGCCCGGCGACGCTGACCAGCATGCCGTCCAGAACGGCAAGCGTCAGCGGCAAGCTGAGCGAGAAGGTCGAGCCGACGCCCGCCAGCGAGCTCACCGAGATGCGCCCGCCCAGCGCCTGCACGCCCCGCCGGACGACGTCGAGGCCCACGCCCCGGCCGGAAAGGTCGGACACGCTGGTCGCGGTCGAGAACCCCGGCGCGAAGATCAGGTTGTCGACGTCCTCGTCGGCAAGGACGGCGTCCTCGGCGATCACCCCGCGTTCGACGGCCATCGCGCGCACCCGGCTTCGGTCGAGGCCCTGGCCGTCGTCGGCCACCTCGATGACGATCCGTCCCCCGCGGTGAGCGGCCGAGATGCGCACCAGGCCCTCCGGCGGCTTGCCGAGCGCGCTCCGTCGCTCCGGGCTCTCCAGGCCGTGAGCGACGGCGTTGCGCACCATGTGGGTCAGGGGCTCGGTCAGTTGCTCGATCACCGTGCGGTCGACTTCGGTGGAACTCGCCTTCGACGACGAGGCGCACCCGCTTGCCGGTGGCGGCCTCCGCCTCGCGCACCAGCCGCGCCATGCGCTGGAAGACGGCCTTCACCGGCTGGGCGCGGATGGCCATCACGCTCTCCTGGATGTCGCGCGTCAGCTGGCCGAGATCGTCCAGCGCCTGGGCGACGCCCTCGCTACGCCGCCACGCTTCGGCCGCGATGCGCTCGGCCAGGATGGCCTGGTGCACGACGAGCTCACCGACGAGGTCGACCAGCCGCTCGACCCTCGGGAGATCGACGCGGATCGCCGTGACGTCCCGGGCGGCGAGCGGCGGCGCTGCGCCCGCCGCGGGAGTGGCGACTGGTTCGGGCAGGATCGACGGCCCAGGGGCGACGGGCTCGGACGGGGTGGACGCGGACGCCGCGGCCTCGGAGACGGACGTGACCTCGAGTTCGCAATCGCCCTCGACGAACTCGAACACTTCGAGGATCTCCGCCTCGTCCGCCGTGCTGGTGAGCGTGATTGTCCAGCTGAGGTAGGAATCTTCGGCGTCGAACGCGTCGAGCATCGGCACGCGGTCGACGTCGAGCTCGACCACCGTCTCGCCGAGACGTCCGAGCTCGCGGATCAGCACCAGGGGCTCGTTGCCCTTGGCGTAGAGGCTGGCGAACGGCCGGAACCGGACGCGCCAGGTGCGAGCGTCGCCGGACGACGGCGCCAGCGGCTTGAATGCGATCGGCCGCGGCTCGAAGTCGAGGTCGTCGAAGGTCTCGAACGCCTCCGCCTCCTTCGAGGGGCCGATCCGCTCCAGCTCCTCGCCGATCGGGCCGATGCGGTCGCGGTCGACCGCCTGGCCGTCGCGCGCCGCCTGCACGAGGTCTGACAAGGCGTCCGCGGCGCGCAGGAAGACGCGCACGATCTCGGGCGTCGGCTCCAGGCGTCCGGCGCGCACTTCGGCGAGCGCGCTCTCGAACCGGTGGGCGAACTGGACGAGGCCGTCGAGCTCGAAGATTCCGGCGCCGCCTTTCACCGAATGCACGGCGCGGAAAACGGCGTTGATCACTTCCGGATCGTGGTCGCCATTCTGGAGCGCGGTCAGCCCGGACTCGATGTCCGCGAAATGCTCGTCGCACTCGTGAAAGAAGACGACGCGGATTGCCGCCAGGCTCTCCGGCGACAGCGTTCCGACGGGTCGGTGCTCGGCCATCGCCCGCTCACGCCACGCGGCGGATGGCGTCCACCAGCTTGCCGGGATTGAACGGCTTGACGATCCAGCCCGTGGCGCCGGCCTTGCGCGCCCGATCCTTCATCTCGGGTTCGCTCTCGGTGGTCAGCACCAGGATGGGCGTTGCCCGATGACGTTGGTCGCCGCGGACGCGCTCGATGAAGCCAAGGCCGTCCAGGTTCGGCATGTTGATGTCGGTGATGATGACGTCGGCGCCTTCGGCGTCGAGGCGCTCGAGGCCCTCGATGCCGTCGACCGCCTGAACGACGCGATAGCCGGCTTCGGCAAGGGCGAGCCGCAGCATGTCGCGCATGGTGCGGGAATCGTCGACGGTGAGGATGGTCTTCGGGTCGGCGGTCAACCGGGGCGCTCCCTCATCCGACCAGGCCAAGCGCGCCCAGCCTGGCCGACTGCTCGGCGAAGGCGGGCGAGGCCCCGACGATGGCGAAGGGCGCCCCGTCGGCGGCCCATGTGCGCCGCGCGGCGACCAGCACCTGCAGGCAAAGCGCGCCCAGGCGCTCGACGGCGAAGGCGTTGACCTGCAGCGGCCTGCCGCGCACCGCGGCCAGCGCCTCGGCCAGCGGCCTGGCCTCGGTAAGGTCGAGGATTCCGGCGAGCGCGACCTGGGCGGCGGGTTCGTTCATGCGGGCTTAGAACTCCTCCCAACCGTCGCCCACGTCCTCGCCGCGGCGCCCGCCTCCGGCCGCGACTCGCTGCTGGCGATGGGCCGGCATGGCGTGGACCTCGCGCGGCGGCGACGGGGCGAGCGCCTCGCCGATCTCGAAGCCCTGGATCAGCACGGTGAGCTGCTGGGCTTCCGATGCGAGCGCGAAGCTGGCGGCTGTGCTCTCCTGCACCATCGCCGCGTTCTGCTGGGTGACGTGGTCCATCTGGGTGATGGAGCTGTTGACCTCGTGCAGACCCAGCGCCTGCTCCTTCGCCGAGGCGGCGATCGAAGCGACCAGCTGGTTGATGTCGCCGACCTTGGTCAGGATGCGGTCGAGCGCGTGGCCGGCCTCGCCGACGAGCTGCACGCCGCGGGTCACCTGGCTCGAGGAGGTGGAGATCAGCGCCTTGATCTCCTTGGCGGCCGAGGCCGAGCGCTGGGCGAGCGCGCGCACCTCGCTGGCCACGACCGCGAAGCCGCGTCCGGCGTCGCCGGCGCGAGCCGCCTCGACGCCGGCGTTCAGCGCCAGGAGGTTGGTCTGGAACGCGATCTCGTCGATGACGCCGATGATCTGCGAGATCTGCTGCGCCGAGCGCTCGATCTCGCTCATGGCCGAGACGGCGTCGCGCACGACCGCGCCGCTCTGCTCGGCGTCGGTCTTGGCGGCGAGCACGACGTCGCTCGCCTCAGTCGCCCCGTCGGCGGTCTTGCGCACCGTGACGGTGATCTGGTCGAGGGCCGCCGCGGTCTCCTCGAGGCTCGCGGCCTGGTTCTCGGTGCGGCGCGAGAGGTCCTCTGCGGACTGCGAGATCTCGTCGGCGCCTGCGCGGATTCCCTGGGCGGACAGCGCCAGCGCCTTCATCGCCGTCTGCAGCTGCTCGACCGCGGCGTTGAAGTCGTAGCGCAGCTGCTGGTAGTCGGCGGGGAAGCGGTCCTCCAGGCGAAGGGTCAGGTCGCCCTCGGCGAGACGCGCCAGGCCGCCGGCGAGCATCCGGACCACGACCGCCTGCTCTTCGGCCTTGGCGGCGATCGCCTGCTCCTGCTCCCGGCGCGCGGCCTCGGAGACCTCGGCGCTCTTCTTCGTCTCGACCAGCAGTGTCGCCTGGTCCGCCATCCACTTGCGGCTGGCCTCGGCCAACCGGGCGATCTTGCCCAGCGCGCCGCGGTGATCCTTGAACGGCGCGACCTCGCTGGTGTCCTGCTTCATGAACAGCTTGTCGGCGTATTCGACCCAGCGCCGCAGCGGCGCCTGGATCCGGTCGCCGATGACCCAGCCGGCGCCGGCGCCGATGCAGGCGGCCAAGACCAGGAAAGCCGAGAAACCGAGGGTCCAGAACAGCTCCGCGCCTGGTGCGGCGCGCAGCAGAATCGGCCGCAGTGCGATCAGATAGCTCAGGTACAGGATAAGCACCGGCGCGGTGGCAAGCGCGCCGACGAACGCCGTCGTCGGCCTGCGCATGTCGCGCCACATGTGGAAGTCCATGGGTTCTTCGCCCGCCCTCGCCCGCGGCCGAAGTTCGGCCGATCGGCGGCATGGTCGGCCGAAGAGGTGAACAGCGCTTTAAGCATACGCCGTCTCGCCGCCCGTTCGCACTGGAATCGCGAAGGTTTTCCGGGCTGGCTAGCCGGCGCGGCGGAGTGCGGGAGCAGCCTGCAGAGCGGAACTCCACGACGTCGGCGGCGGCGCCGGCGCCGTCCTCGAGGGCGATGCGGCGGGCGATCTCCTGCGCTCGCGCCCGATAGGCGCCGCGCTTGAGCAGGATGCCGAGCTCGTGCAGGGCGCGCGCCGGTTCGTACTCCGCGCGCGGCAACGCGCGGCCGACGCCGAGGCGCGCGATGCGGGCGGCGTTGTCCGGCTGGTCGGCGGCGGCCGGCGCGATCAGCTGCACGACGCCGGCGCGCAGCGCCTGGGCCGTCGTGCCGACGCCGCCTTGATGGACGACCGCCTCGGCGTGCGGGAACAGCAGCGAGTGCGGGGCGTAGCGGACGGCGATCATCCCGGCGGGCAGCGGCATCGGCAGCACCTCGACAGGGTCTTGCCCGACGAGGAAGACCGCCCGGCGCTTGAGCGCCAGCGCGATGTCGACGCTGTGGCGATAGAAGTCGCCGGGGTCGAACACCACCGCCGAGCCAAGCGTGAAGACGAGCGGCGCCGGCCCTTCGGCGAGGAACTGCGCCAGCGCAGGGTCGAGCGTCTCGCCCGAGCCCCGCTCGCGATCATAGAAGGTGAAGCCGCAGATCGTGGTGCGGCAGGGGAAGTCGGGCTGCAGTTCGCCGAACACCCGCGAATAGAGCGCGATGGTGCCGAACGGCGAGAACTGGCCCTCGAACAGCGGATTGCCAGGCGCCCTGCCCAGGCCGAGCTCGCGTCGGAGCTGGCGCTCGGGCGCGGTCCAGCCTGAGGTCGCCATGCGCACGATGCCCAGCACCGCGCCCGCCGCCGTCGCGCCGGAGCGCAGGCAGGGGTCGATCAGCTTGGGCGCGATGCCCAGCGCCGGCGGATCGTAGGCCGACATGAACGCAAAGGGCGCGAGCGCCGCCGACACCCAGGGAAGGCCGCGCTTTTCGGCCGCCAGCCGCGCGCCGAACGCCGAGGTGTGGGTCACGACCAGGGCGGCGTCGTGGCTCGCGTCCATCATGTCCTTGAACGAGCGGCGCAGGAACGGCATCGCCACCCGCCGCACGAGGAATTCCAGGCCCGAGCGATCGATCGAGCGTCGCACGATGCCCTGGTGATTGAGGCCGAGCTCCTCCTCGACATCGTGCATGCCGGGCCGCATCGGATGGAACGCCAGGCCCTCGGCCTCGACCCTTGGCCCGAACTCGCTCTGGCTCGCGATCACGGGCTGATAGCCCCGCGACTGCAGCTCGAGCGCGATGGCGATGAAAGGGTTGAGGTCTCCAGCGGAGCCGCAGGTCGAAAGGACGATCTTCCGCTTCGAGAGCATGCCGTTCATTCCACCCCATCAGCTTATTGGAACGCTGACCGCCCTGGCACCGTTCACCCAGGGTGCGGGTCGCAGTCAAGATGCGAGTTAACGGACCCGGTCCGCCGCGCGCGGCCCAATAGCCTGTTCTGCGAACTTACGCAAAGGCGCCAGGCCAAGACGGCCAAGGGCTTCGCCCTCGCGAAGGCTCAGCCCAGGGCCATCCCGAGGCTCTCGGCGACCGCCGGATGGACGATCTTGCCGTTAAGGACGTTGAGGCCGTCGCGCAGGTGGGGGTTGCGGTCCAGCGCCTCGCGCCAGCCCTTGTCAGCCAGCGCCAGGGCGAAGGGCAGCGTCGCGTTGTTGAGCGCATAGCCGCTGGTGCGCGCGACCGCGCCGGGCATGTTGGTGACGGCGTAGTGCACGACGCCCTCATCGACGAAGGTCGGGTTGTCGTGGGTGGTGGGCCGGCTGGTTTCGATGCAGCCGCCCTGATCGATCGAGATGTCGACCACGACCGAGCCCGGCCGCATGGTTCTGATCATCCGCCGGGTCACGAGCTTGGGCGCCGAGGCGCCCGGAACCAGGACGGCGCCGATGATCAGGTCGGCGCGCGCCACCTCGCGTTCGATGTTGTCGAGGGTGGCGTAGAGGGTCTGGATCTTCGACCCGAACTGCAGGTCGAGCTCCATCAGCCGCCGCATCGAGTTGTCGATGACGGTGACCTGCGCCTCGAGCCCCATGGCCATGCGCGCCGCGTTGGTGCCGGAGACGCCGCCGCCCAGCACGAGCACCTTGGCGGCCGGCACGCCGGGCACGCCGCCCAGCAGCATGCCCGCCCCGCCCTGCTCCTTCTCGAGGCAATGGGCGCCAACCTGGATGGACATGCGGCCAGCCACCTCGCTCATCGGCGAGAGCAGCGGCAGCCCGCCCCGCTCGTCGGTCACCGTCTCGTAGGCGATGGCGACGACGCCGGCCCGCATCAGCCCCTCGGCCTGCGCCTTGTCGGCGGCGAGGTGCAGGTAGGTGAAGAGCACCTGGCCGGGCCTGAGGAGCGCGATCTCGCCGGCTTGCGGCTCCTTCACCTTCACGACCATCTCGGCCTTGGCGAAGACCTGGGCGGCGTCGGGCGCGATCTCGGCGCCGGCGGCGGTGTAGGCGTCATCGCCGTGGCCGATGCCAAGGCCGGCGCTGGTCTCGACCAGCACCTGGTGCCCGTGGTGCACAAGTTCGCGCACGCTGCCCGGCGTCAGCCCGACGCGATGCTCCTGGACCTTGATCTCCTTGGGCACGCCGACAATCATCTTGCGTCCTCATTTGCGAGCGATGACCATCAGGGGCTGAAGGCCGAGGTCGTTCCGCCTTCTTAGCCCGCGACGGGGGCGGAATGAACCGAGCAACACTTGGATTGGCCGCGCTGGCCGCGGCTCTCGCGCTGGCCGGGACGGCGAGCGCGCAACAGGCCGACCAGCCGGCCGCGCCGCCGCCCGACAAGTCGGGCTTCACGCTCTTCAGCCCGACCCCCGATGCGGACCTCAGGGCGTTCTGCGCCGACCGGCCGACGAAATCGACCGGCCCCTGCACCGTCGACGCCGGCCATCTGCAGTTCGAGTCCGACATCGCCAACGTCACCTGGGCCACGTCGGGCGGGGTGGACACGACCAGCGTCCTCTACACCAACCCCACCCTCAAGCTGGGCGTCACCAACACCCTCGACCTCGAGATCAACATCGCCCCCTACCAGACGATCACCTCGAAGGACCGCGCGACGGGGACCACGACGCGAGGGTCCGGAATTGGCGACCTTTTCCTGCGCGCCAAGCTCAACCTGCTCGGCGACGATTCCGGCTCGGTCGCCATCGCCCTCGAGCCGTTCGTCAAGATCCCGACGGCGCCCAAGAGCGTCGGCAACGGCGCGGTCGAGGAGGGCGTCCTCGCGCCGATCCAGTTCACGTTGCCGGACAGCTGGACGCTGGCGCTGGACCCGGAAGCCGACGGCCTGAAAGACGCCCTGGACAACGGCCAGCACCTCAACATCCAGACCCCGATCAGCTTCGGCCGTCCGATTTCCAAGACGGTGACCGGGTTCGTCGAACTGTGGCTGGACGAGAACTTCGAGCCTTCCGGACACGCGACGCAGGCGTCCTTCGACCTCGCCGCGGCGTGGATTCCGGCCAAGCGTCCGAATTTTCAACTCGACGGCGGCGTCAATCTCGGGCTGAACAATCAGACGCCGGGGGTCCAGGCCTACGTCGGCGTTTCACAGCGATTTTAAGATTTCGAAGGATTCGATGGATAGGATATTGCCTCAGCCGACCCCGGAGACGCAGCACTTCTGGGACGGGTGCAAGGCGGGCGAGCTTCGCCTGCAGCGCTGCGACGACTGCGCCAAAGCCTACTTCCCGCCGAGGCCATTCTGCCCGGCCTGCGGCTCGCGCGGCGTTTCCGTCTTCAAAGCCAGCGGCAAGGGCGTGCTCTGGAGCTACGTGATCAACCACCGGCCTCGGCCCGACATGGGAACCGAGCCGCATTCGATCGCGGTGGTGAAGCTCGAGGAAGGCCCCACGATGATGACCAACATCGTCGGCTGCCCGCAAACGCCCGAGGCGCTCAAGCTCGACATGCCGGTCGAGGTGAAGTTCCAGACCTTCGGCGAGATGGCTCTGCCGTTGTTCCAGCCGGCGGGAGCGTAACGTCATGAAGCAGAAATCTGTTGCGGTCGTCGGCGCCGCCGAGACCACCGAGATGGGCCGCATCCCCGACATGTCGGTGATCCAGCTGCACGCGGACGCGGCGCTGAACGCGCTCAAGGACGCTGGCCTGAAACCGACCGACATCGACGGCGTTGCGACCGCGGGCCTCAGCCCGACCGAGCTCGCCTACTACCTCGGCATCACGCCGACTTACGCCGATGGCACCAGCGTCGGCGGCTGCTCCTTCATGCTGCACGTCCGTCACGCGGCGGCGGCGATCAACGAAGGGCTGTGCAACACCGTCCTGATCACGCACGGCGAAAGCGGGCGCTCGCGCGTCGGCGCCGGCGGGTTCCGCGGCGGCGGCGGCAACTCCAGCCTGGCGGGCCAGTTCGAGCAGCCCTACGGCCCGGTCGGACCGCCCTCGATGTTCACCGTGCCCGTGCTCCGCTACCTCAAGACCTACGGCCTAACGGAAGCGGACCTGGCCTGGCCGGCGGTCATCCAGCGCGAGTGGGCGGCGATGAACCCCCGCGCTTCGATGCGGGACCCGATCACGCTCGACGACGTCTTGAACGCCCGGATGATCGCCTGGCCGTTCACGCTTCTGATGTGCTGTCTGGTCACCGACGGCGGCGGGGCGCTGATCCTGACCAGCGCCGAGCGGGCCAAGGACTTCCCGACCAAGCCGATCTACGTCCTTGGCACGGGCGAGAGCGTCGAAACGCCGATGGTGAGCCAGATGGAGGACTTCACGTCGTCGAAGGCGTTCCGGGTCTCCGGCAAGAAGGCGTTCGCCGAAGCCGGCATCAGCCACGCCGACGTCGATCACCTGATGATCTATGACGCCTTCTCGCACCTGCCGCTCTACGGGCTCGAGGACCTCGGCTTCTGCAAGCCGGGCGAGGCGGGCGCCTTCATCCGCGAGCGCAACACCGCGCCAGGCGGCAAACTGCCGCTGAACACCAACGGCGGCGGGCTCTCCTACATGCACTCGGGCATGTACGGCATGTACGCCATGCAGGAGAGCGTCAGGCAGCTGCGCGGCACGGCCCCGGCGCAGGTGCCGGGCGCGAAGATCTCGATCGCCCACGGCGTCGGCGGCATGTTCGGCGCCTCCGGCACGATCGTCTTCTCGAACGAGGCGGGTTAGGGCGCGCGTTCGACCGACGCCGCGTCTGCCATTAGGGTGGCCTTCTCCCTCCCGGGGGAGAAGGTGGCCCGCGCAGCGGGTCGGATGAGGGGTCTCTCAGAACGTTCGGGTTAGCCGGGCGCAGGCAAACCCGCGAGGGCGGTGCGACCCCTCATCCGTCGGTTCGGGACTCATGGATGGCCCGCAACAGGCGACGCAGACTCAGGGCAGGATCCGCTGTGGCCTTGGCGGCCGCGGCGGTTGCGCTCGCGGGCTGCGCCGCGTTCCAGTTTCGCCATGAGCTGTTCGGCGATGGCCGCAACTGCGCCTGGCCCGGCCTTTACGCCCCGGCCGCCCAGGCCAACGGAGCGTCGCTGACCACGCTGCCGCTCGACCCGTTCGGCAAGCCGGAGACGGGTTGGGCGATCTATGCGCCTTCGATCGCGCACGAAGCGAAGACCACGTGCCCGGCCGACACGCCCGCGTTCGCCTCGGCGCTTGCCTATTGGCAGTTCCGCCATGGCCTGACCCCGCACGGCGCCCTCGACGCGCCGACCTTCGCCGCCATGAAGCACGACTGGCAGCAGGCGCGCCCGTTCGTGCGCCTGCGCGAGAGCGGCGTGTGTCCCGACCCGCCGGCGCTGCTGGCGACATTGACGCCGGACGAGAGCCGCGACGACAAGCCGGTGCAGCTTCGGCCCGACGCGCTGGCGGCGCTTCGCCGCATGGTCGCCGCGGCGCGACGCGAGCAGCCGGAGATCGCGGCCGACCCCAAGCTGCTCACCGTCTTCTCCGGCTATCGCGACCCGGCGGCGGACGCCGCGCGCTGCGCGACCGAGCAGAACTGCCAGGGCCTGGTGCGGGCGGAGTGCTCCGCCCACCGCACCGGGCTCGCCGTCGACCTCGACCTCGGCGCCGCGCCCGGCTTCGCCGCCGACTCCTCGGACGACGCCAACCGTCTCTTTCAGACCCGGACGCCCGCCTACCGCTGGCTGGTCGCCAACGCCGGCCGCTTCGGCTTCGTCAACTACGTGTTCGAGCCTTGGCACTGGGAGTGGACCGGCGCTCGGCCTTGAGCGCGGCTTTGACCCGGGCCGCCTCGATCATCTCCTCGGCCTTCAGCCGCGCGATCCGCTCGATCAGCGCCTCGGGGACGGGCTCGCCCAGCGGGAAGCGGATCGTGCCCTTGCTGCGGCCATAGCCTGACAGGTCCTCGCCGAGCGCGGCCTCGGCCTTCGCGCCGATCGGATAGAGCGAATAGTGCTCGGCCCAGGCCGCGAACCACAGTCCGATCCGCCCGGCCACGCGATAGGCTGGGATCTTGTAGGAGATCACCTCCTCCGCCTCGGCCGGCAGCGCCCGCCCGATCGCGGCCCGCACGTCTCGAGCGCGGCGCGCGCTGCGGGCGGCCGGGCAGCGATGTAGGCGTCTACGGCGGCGGACGGTTTGGGCATCCGGGCTCGCTCCTCGCGTGGTCACCAGAGGACGCGCTGGGGTCAGCCGTCCCGACTCCTTGCCGGCGCGTCACATTGGGTGTTCAGTCGGCGCCGACCGTCTCCCCACGCGTCACGCGTTTGTCGAGTGGTTTCTCACACCCATCCGGAGCGAGGAGAACCCAGGCGCCTCCTGCGTTATGGGCCGCTCCAAGAGCACGCCCGGACAGCCTCTGCGCCGGAGGTGACGTCCGGTGCCTCAAGTCAGACAGCCCGAAAACGGACTCTCGGAGAGTCCGCTATGGGGGAAAGCGGACATTGGCTTGAGGACCCGCAGACGGCCGCGGCTTATCATCGGCGGGCTTAGACGCGCGCCGGGTGACCGCGACTAAACCCCGACATCGAGCGCCTTAAGATGATCTCGAACGGACTTCAAAAACGCGTCTGAACGTGCGGGATCCGTGATCACCCTGGAGAGCGCAAGCGCGCCGACCATCGCGCTGACTGCGACGATGGCCGCCTCCTCGTTCCCCCCGAGAGCCTCAGACACCGATGCGATGAATCCCTCGATATGCTCGGTCATGACCTCGCGCGACGAAGTGTCTGCCCGCGCGACGTCAGAAACGAGAGCCGCGATGGCGCACCCGCTATCACGGGCATCGCGATGGGTGCGGCTGAGATAGCTGCGAACGATGTGAGCGAAGGTCTGCGGCCGGTCTGAACCCTGCACCTTCGCATTCGCCTCGCCCTCCAGGAGGGCGCGTTCTAGCGCCTCGGCGAGAAGCGCCGACCGGCTCTCGAAGTGGCCGTAGAAGCCGCCATGGGTGAGGCCCACGCTCTTCATGAGCGTTCCGACACCGACCGATTCCAGCCCATCGCGACGCACCTGGCGCGACGCTTCGGCTCAGGATTCGTTCGCGGTTCTCCGCCTTCTCGGACTGTGAGTGTCCCATCGCACCCGACTCCTTTGTTGACGAACAGCATTATAACCATCATTGTCCTGGATGACGAACGTAATCCAGATAGCCGAGCCTAAGGGGCGGGCGCGTCAGGGGAGAAGCCATGAGCGAGGTCGCCGTCGTGGAAGGCCGGGTTCGAAGTGAACGACACGGCCACATCCTGAAGATCGTGATCGACAACCCGGCCAAGAAGAACGCCTTCGTGCCGCAGATGATGGCGCAGCTTTCCGCCGCCATGACTGAGCTCGATCAAGACCCGGAGCTATGGGTCGGAGTGCTCTGTGCGGAGGGGGACAACTTCACCGCCGGGCTCGACATGCCGAAGTTCTTCGGGCCGACCGCGACGCCGGCTCCGATCCCCGACGACCACATCGATCCGTTCGGCATGCGCAACCACTGCCGCAAGCCGCTGGTCACGGCGGTCCAGGGCATCTGCTTTACCGTCGGCATCGAGATGGCGCTCGCTGGCGACATCGTCGTGGCGGCGGAGGGCACGCGCTTCTGCCAGATGGAGGCCAAGCGCGGCATCGCGCCGCTGGGCGGCGCTCACTTTCGCTACATCACGCGAACCGGGTGGGGGAACGCCATGTACCACCTGATGCTGTGCGACGAGTTCGGCGCCGAGGAGGCGTATCGCATCGGACTGGTGCAGGAGGTCGTGCCGGTCGGCGGGCAGGTCGAGCGCGCCATGGAGATCGCGCGGCTCATCGCCGCCAATGCCCCGCTCGGGATCCAGGTGACCAAGGAGGCCGGCCGAACGTTCACCGAGGCCGGTGAGCGCGCGGCCATCGATGCGGTCCCAGGCAATCCGGCAACGGGTGATGAGCACCGCTGACGCCGCTGAAGGCATCCGCTCCTTCGTTGAGCGACGCCCGGCAGTCTTTCAGGGCCGATAGGCTCTTCCAACGAGGAACACTGACGATGGCCGCTCTCGAGAGCCGGAGGCGACCCGGGTTGCAACGCCGCGGTCAACATCCGCAGAGTTGATCTCGTGAGTCCGCCCCTCAGAGGAGAGCCTTGGTGAAACCCGTTTGCTTGGTGATCGGCGCCGGTGCGGGCATCGGCGGGACGGTCGCGCGCCGCTTCGCGCAGGAAGGCTATCACGCCTGTCTTTGCCGGCGCAGCGACCCTGAAGGGTTGAACCGTTTGGTGGACGCGATCAAAGGCGACGGCGGTTCGGCAACTGGCTTTCTTCTCGACGCGACGGCGCCGGACTCCATCGAAGCCAACGTGGCCGCGATCGAAGCCGACATCGGCCCTATCGAAGTCGTCGTCTATAACCTGGGCGCCCAGATTGGCGATCGAGCGCTCAAGGACACGTCGGCGAAGGCCTTTGAAATCGGCTGGCGTCTCGGGACGTTCGGTCTGTTTCGCCTCGCCTCGGCCGTGTGCCCGCTCATGGAAGCGCGAGGCAAGGGAACAATCCTCGTAACCTCGTCGACCGCGGCCGTGCGCGGGAACGCCGGCCAGCACTCGCACGCCGCCGCCATGGGCGGGCGGCGAATGCTTTGCCAGACGCTCAACGCCGAGTTCGCGTCGAAAGGCATCCATGTCGTTCACGTCGTGATCGACGGCGCCGTCGATGCGCCCGATACCCTGGGCAAGATGCTCGGACCGGAGCGATTCCAGCAGCTCCGGGAGACGCGGGGCAAACAGCACGACGGACTCCTCCTGCCCACGCAGATCGCGGAAACCTATCTCCACCTCGCCTCACAGCACCGATCCGCGTGGACGCACGAGCTCGACCTGCGGGCGTTCTCCGATCGCGCGTGGTGGAACCACTGAGCAGGTGGCAAGCGCTGCAACGGCCTTTCTTCCAACCAGACGCCGAGGGCGAGAATGACTCAGTCCGACGACCCAAGTGGACAACCATCCATGCAAGAGGTCGCGCTGATCATCGGGGGCGGCCCCGGCATCAGCTCTAGCTGCGCAAGGCTGTTCTCCGAGAGTGGCATGCGGGTCGCTGTGGCGGCCAGGGATCCGGACAAACCAGCGCTGCAAGTGCTGGAGAAGGCGCACGGCGCGCGCCGATATGCGTGCGATGCAAGCGATCCCGCCGCGGTGGAGGAGTTGTTCCAGGGGGTCGTTCGAGAGCTCGGGGCGCCGACGCTTGTCGTGCACAACATCGACGGCCGCGTCGCCGGAATCTTCCGCAAGGGCATCACCGAGGCCGATCCCGGCATGGTGCTCGAGACCCTTCGCAACTCGGCGTTCAGCGCTTTCCTGGTCGGTCAGCAGGCCGCCCGCCTCATGCGAGAGAACCCGCCCGGAGCGAACGGCGCGAGGGGCACGATCATCTTCACGAACGCGAGCGCAGCGCTCAAAGGATTCCCGACGAGCGGAGCTTTCGCCATGGCCTGTCAGGCCAAGTCCGGGCTTGCGCAGAGCATGGCGCGGGAACTGATGCCACAGGGCATCCACGTCGCGAACGTTCCGATCGATGCCGCGATCGGCTGGCGGCAGGAAGACGGAACGCGCGCGCACCGGCTGGCCGGAACGGCCGTCGACGACAACATGGCCGACCCGGACCGCATCGCGGAGACCTATCTGCAGCTGCACCGACAGCATCGATCGACCTGGGCATTCGAAGTCGTCCTGCGCCCGTGGGTCGAACGGTGGTGACGGACCGTGGGTCTTGGTCGTCTGCTTTGGGTCGAAGCAGACATCAGCTCCTGGCCCGAAGCGGTCCTCGGGCGGTCACCGCCTTGTCGCGGTGCGCTAGTCAAGAGTGGTCCGGTAGCGGGCCATGGCGAGACCGGTGACGACGCATACGAACACGCCCATGGCGACCAGGCTTGGGACCATGTCGGCGAAGCTCTGGTCCTTCAACAGGGCGCCGCGAATGATGCGCAGGAAATAGGTCACGGGGAGCGCCGAACCGATCGCCTGCGCCCATGCCGGCATGCCGCGGAAAGGAAAGGCGAAGCCGGTAAGCAGGATGTTGGGCATCATGTAGAAGAACGACATTTGCATCGCCTGCAGCTGGTTACGCGCCAGCGTCGAGATGAGGAACCCCAGGGCCAGGCTGCCGACGATGAAGAGCAGCACGCCCACGCCCAGCGCGCCCCATCCGGCTAAGCTATCGGCCATCGGCACGTCGAACAGGCCACGGGCGAGCGTCAGGATCACGACGGTCTGGATCAGGCCCACGACCACGTATGGAGCGAGCTTGCCGACCATGACCTCGATCGGCCGCACCGGCGTGGCGAGCAGGCTTTCCATGGTGCCCCGCTCACGCTCCCGCGTTACTCCAAGGGCGGTCATCATCACCAACGTCAGCGAAAGCACCACGCCAAGCAGGCCAGGCACGATATTGTAGGCGGTGATGTTCTCCGGATTGTAGCGACGGTGGATCACCACTTGGAACGGTTGCTGGCCCGCGGACGCCGGCGGTGCAATGGCGCCCAGCAAGTCGTGGCTGAGCGCGGCGGCCGGAAGCTCGGCGAGCGAGCCCAGGGCCCCGCCCGTCGACGACGGGTCGGAGGCGTCCGCCTCCACCAGGATCTGGGGGTTGTCGCGGCGCACGACCCGCTTGCTGAAGTCGGCGGGGATGGTGACGGCGAACTGGACATCGCCGCGCGCCAGCAGGCGGTCGAGCTCGGCTGGCGAGCGAGCCACCCGAGTGATGTCGAAGTAGCTGGTGTTGTTCAGCGCCGCGAGAGTTGAGCGCGCGAACGCGCCTTGGTCCTGCACGAACACCGCCGTCGGCAGGTGGTGCGGGTCGCTATTGATGGCATAGCCGAACAGCAGGAGCTGCATGACCGGGATGCCCAGGATCATTGCGTAGGTCAGCCGGTCACGCCTGAGCTGGGTAAACTCCTTGCTCAGGATCGCCATCACCCGCGTGAACGAGAATTCGCTCACTGGACCTGGCCCTTTGAGACGCCCATCAACTTGATGAACACATCCTCAAGGGTAGGCTCGACCCGGGTCCAGCGGTATGGCTCGCGCCGAAAGGGCTTGATCGCCGCTTCCAGCGCCGCTTCATCCTCTCCGCTTACGTGCAGGGCTTGGCCGAACGGCGTCGCCATCAGAACGCCCGGCGCGCGGGAGAGCGCGGTCCCGAGGCGGTCAGCGTCGCGACCTTCAGCACGGAAGGTGACGAGGTGTGACTGAGCGATGATCTCCCCGGGCGTCCCGCGCGCGATGAGGCGGCCCTCGAGGATGTACGCGACGTCATGGCAGCGCTCGGCCTCGTCCATGTAGTGGGTGGAGACGAGAATGGTCAGGCCACGGCTGGCCAGCTCGTGGATCTCGTCCCAGAACTCGCGCCGCGCCTTCGGATCGACGCCGGCGGTCGGCTCGTCCAGCAGCAGAAGCTTCGGCTCGTGCAGCGTGCACGCGGCCAGCGCCAGCCGCTGTTTCCATCCGCCGGACAGTTCGCCTGCGAGCTGGTCCCGTCGATCGGCCAGGCCCAGCCGTCCGACTGCGTCGTCCACGCGGCCGCGCCGGCGGTCAAGGCTGTAGACACGCGCGATGAACAGCAGATTCTCCTCGATCGTGAGATCGTCGTAGAGCGAGAAGTGCTGGGTCATGTAGCCGGTCTGCCGCTTGATCTCGGCCGACTGCTTGACGATGTCGAAGCCGAGGCATTCGCCGTATCCGGTATCGGGCTTCAGCAGGCCGCAGAGCATGCGGAGCGTCGTGGTCTTGCCCGACCCGTTCGGGCCCAGGAAGCCGCAGATGCGGCCCTCTTCGACCGCGATAGAGACGTCCTGAACGACGTGTTTGGCCCCAAAGCTCTTGTTCAGGCCCTGGACATCGATGGTGAAGGTCACTTGGCTGGCTCGGTCGGTCCGCCGAGCGGGACCACGTCGATGGGCTGGCCGGGGGAGAGGAGATCCGGCCGCTCGGGCTCGGCTTCGACCAGGAACACCAGCTTGTCACGGCTCTTGCGGCTGTAGATCTCCGGCGGCGTGTACTCGGGCCGGGGGCTCACGTAGTCGATCGCTGCTGTCAGCGGGCCGACGCAACCGTCACAGCCGAAGCGGACCTGCCGCCCCGGTCGATAGAGCGACACTGCCTGTTCCGGCACGAAGAAGCGCAGGCGGACGCGCGAGTCCGGCAAAAGGCTGACGACAGGTTGGTTGGCGCTCGCCCATTCTCCCGTCTGGAAGAACACATCCTCGACGCGCGCGGCCGAAGGGGCGCGCGGCGCAGTTTGACTGAGCCTTGCCGAGGCGTCGGCCACCGCCCCAACCGCTTGCGCGCGCTGACCCTGGGCAGCGTCAACCTGGGCGCCCGCGGCTTGCGCCTGGCGCTGGGCGGCCCGGTACTGCGCCTCTGCGCTGGCGGCGTTGGCGCGGGCCCTATCGACGTCTTGCGCAGCAACGGCGCCCGGTGCTTCGTGGCTCAGCGCGATCAATCGCGCGGCTTCGATCTGTGCTTCCGCCGCGTTTGCCCGTGCGGCATCGACCGCAGCCTGCAGCTGGGCGTGACTGGCGCCAGCGGCTGCGATCTGGGCCTGAGCTTGGGCAAGTTGGCCGACCGCCTGATCGCGCTGGGCCGAGATGGAGCGGGGGTCGACCGTGAAGAGCAACACGCCCGGATCCACGCGCTGGCCGCGCACGACCGCGATGTCGGTAACGAGGCCCGACACCGGCGCGGCGAGGTACAGCGCCTCGCCCTCGACGTAGCCCGACAGGTAGTTCTGGTCCTCGGCGCGGGGGCGCCAAACGAACCAGAGCAGCCCAATGATCGCCATGGCCGCGATCGCTACGGCCACGAGCCGCGTTCGCATCAGGACGTTTCCTTTGGTCGGTGCGCCAGCATGCCCTCGAGCACCGTGGGGCCGTGCTGGGCGGCGAGCGCCATGACGTCGACCGGCTCGCCCCCGATCGGCGCCACCACCTCACGCCAAATGAGGCTCATCAGCATCGGGCCGATCAGTGAGAAGGCGTAGAGGCGGGGATCGCCTGGCCGCACTTCGCGCCGCGCCTGCGCGGCGGCGATCGCGCCGGCGATCGCTCCGAGGCCAGGCCCGATCACGGCGTCATGCCAAACCTTGGCCAGGTGCGGGAAGTTGCGTGACTCCCCGATGACCAGCTTGGCCACGCCGCTGATGCGGGGGCTGGCGATCGTAGCGGCCATGCGCGCCAGGATTTGCGGCGCCACCTCGGCGAAGGGTCCCGGGTGCTCCTCCAGAAGGGCGAGCACCGCCTTGATGTTCGGCGCGACCGCTTCGCGGACGACGGCCTCGAACAGGTCGGCCTTCGTCTCGAAATAGAGGTAGAGCGCGCCTTTGCTCACGCCGGCGCGGGCGGCGATGTCGTCGAGTCGGGCGGCGGCGAAGCCCTTCTCCGCGAACACCTCGATAGCCGCTGCGACGATCTCGCCCGGCCGCGCGGTCTTGCGGCGACGCCACTTCGGTGCGGTTGCGTCCATCGTCCGATACTAACTGACGGGTCAGTTAGTTGTATAGGGGAGCGGGGGCCCCAGCGCATGCCTTCCGCTCTGGGTCGATAGCGGACCATGCTGGCCAGCCCACAAGCGGACATTCGCCACGCTGCCGAGAAGCGGACCGTGTGAAGGTCCGCTGAGGGGGGTTAGCGGACGTTGGCCAGCGGCGTGCCTCGCCGCATTTTTCTTGCCCCAGGGCCGCCGTCGCTTTTGGCGGACTTTGCTGTATCGTCATCTTCCCAGCCCAAGGAGGGGAATGTGAAGCTAGCTGCGATTGTCGCGTTGCTATCCGCTGCGCTTGCCGCAGGAGCCGGGTCCGCACAGATCACAGCCCCGAACGCGGCGTCCGATCACCTGCCGCTCGTCCGGACCGCGAACATCGTCGGTAAGTTGCACTGCCCAGTATCTGGCTACCACTACGGCCGGAAATGTCATGAGTGGGTACGCGTACTGGAGCGAAACAACAGCTGGGTCTTGGCGTGCCACCAGTGGGGGCCTTGGCAGTGCCTGCCAAACAAGCGCCCATAGGGTGAGGTCAGAGCAAGTCTAAACGGGCCGAAGGGGGCGACGGCCCCGGAGTCCGCTTTGCGTCGGAAGCAGACACAAGCTCGCCGCCCCAAAGCGGACCCTCGTGGCGCCAGGGATCCGAACCGCTTTGAAGGTCCGCTGACGGCTGATGGTTAGGCGTATGCCACCCACCCGCGCCACGCCATACCGACGTAGAAGACCTCGATATCTTTGAAGCTGGCTTCGGCGAGCAGTTGCTCGTTCCGCGATGCTCCGACCATCGTAGTCGACGTCGCGAGAGCCCGTCGTGCGCCAGCGACCGTGTCTGCATCGACGCCGGAGGCTAGAGCATAGGCAGCGTAGCGGTCGAGGCGGAGCTCAAAGTCCGGAGCTGAACAGTCGATGCACTGGTCGACAAGGACGAGAGGCGCGTTCGGCTTCAGCCGTCGAGATATCTCGCTGAGGGTCGCTTGTTTCGCTCCGTCGTCGGCGATCAGGCCCAAGACCAGGATGCAGGTCGCCGCGTCGAATGGCCCAGGCGGCGCATCTGATACCGTCCCTTCGATCAAGGTGAGTCTGTCATCGGCAAATGGTCCGGCGGTTGCGCGCGCCAGATCGAGCATTGCAGGCGCGGGGTCCACGCCGACAAAATGCCAGCCCGGAGCTCCTCGCGCGAGATGGCGGATTTCCAGTCCGCCGCCTGCGCCCACGACGAGCACCCGCCCCTCCTTGGGCATCCGTTCCGCCAGCAGCACACCGGCCATCTGGAGCATGCCAGCATGACCAGGTGCGAAGGCCGGCGGGCCTTGCTCGATATAACGGGCTACTCGCGCTGGCTGGTCAAAGTTCGCCTGCAGTTCGCTCATGATCGGACTCTCGCACCCCGGGGCGTGGGCTAGCGGTGCTTCGTTGCCGATAGTGTGCTTTTACACCAACGAATGTCCGCTTAGGGTCGGAAGCGGACGTCGGCTCACCGCCGGAAAGCAGACATTGGAACCGCCCCCGCGACAGAACCGACGTCATCCGTAATCGCTGCCACCCGACAGCGGTGTTACATATGGGGCACGCCGCCGAGGAGGTTCGCATGCCCACGGAAATCTTAAGTCTCGCCGAGCTGGACGAACGCCTGTTGGTCGTCCGCGAGAACCTGCGCGAGTTGGTCGAGCAGGCTGCCGCGTATTCTGGCGCGGCGGACGAAGAACTCATGAGCTCACGGATCGCCGAGCAGGAGGCGCAGCTCGCGCAGTTGACCAAGCAGCGCGAGGCGCTCCTGCAGCGGTAGGCCTGACGGGGCAGAGAACTCGGCTGGGCCAAAGTCCGCTTAGGGTCGGAAACGAACACTGCTCTTCGCCCGAAGGCGGACGCTCGTTTCAGCGCGGGTTGTCGGCCGACCGGCCTTCACGATCAGGGGGGGCTGGGGGGGTCAGGGTCCAAGACCGCAATGCACCGATCAGCCGACGATCGCTCGTACCACGCAGCCCGCACTCACTCATCTACGGGGGAATACGTAGGGCTGTCAGGGTCGCGGCAGCGACGTCCGCTTTGCGTCGATAGCAGAGACTGACGACCCGCCCCCAAGCGGACATTCCCAGCCGTCAGCTACGCGTGGTCGGGACCATGAGACGGAAGAACAGCCTCTTCACGACTTCGATCGTCACAAGGAAGCCTGCCACCACAACCGCGAGGAACGCGAAATAGAGCGCGGGCGGGCGCACGAACTGGAACCAACCCGAGACGAACGGCAGGAACGGCAAGGCTAGCGTCAGCGCCGCGCCACCGATAGCAAGGGCGGTGACAAGCGCTTGCGGCCTACTCGCGAACAGGCTTCGCCGGGTGCGCACCGCAAAGATCATCAGAATCTGCGTCACTAGCGATTCGACGAACCATCCCGTTCGGAAGAAGGCTTCGCCTGCGTGGAGCACCTGCAGCAGCACGACGAAGGTGATGACGTCGAAAATCGTGCTGATCGGGCCCATGACGATCATGAAGCGCTCGATGAGGCGCATGTCCCAGTGGATCGGCTGCGCGATCGCCTCGGGGTCAACGTTGTCCAAGGGTAGGCCGGTCTGGGCGATGTCGTAGATCAGGTTTGTGAGCAGGACCTGGATCGGGAGCAGGGGCAGGAACGGCAGGAAGAGGCCGGCCAGAACCATGCTGAAGATGTTCCCGAAGTTCGCGCTGCCCGCCATGAGGATGTACTTGCCGGTGTTGACGATCGTGCGCCGGCCCTCGCTGACGCCCCGCTGCACGACGCCAAGATCCGGCTCCAGCAGGATGATCTCGGCCGCGGCCTTCGCCACGTCGGCCCCGCTGTCGACGGAGATGCCAACATCTGCGGCGTGCAGCGCCGGGGCGTCGTTGATGCCGTCGCCGAGAAAGCCGACTGTCTGCCCCATGCGCTTCAGCAGCAGGATCACCCTGAGCTTCTGTTGCGGCGCGACGCGACAGAAGAGCCGCGTCTTGGCCATGCGCCCGATCAGGGCCTCGTCGCTGAGCGCAGCGAGCTCCGCCCCGGTCACGACGTCGCCGGGATCGAAGTTGAGCTGGGCGCAGACGTGCCGGGCCACCTGCTCGTTGTCCCCGGTGAGGACTTTCACCTCGACGCCAGACGCCGCCAGCCCCGCCAGCGCCGCCTCCGCGGACGCCTTCGGCGGGTCGAGGAACACCGCGAAGCCGGCGAAGGTGAGGTCGCTCTCATCGGCCGGGTCCACCTTCGACTGATCCTTGGGCTCCTTTCGGGTCGCGATGCCCAAAAGCCGCAGCCCCTGGGCGCTCAGGTCATCAAAGCGCGACCGCACCTGGGCGCGAACCGGGTCGGTCATAGGCTGGGAGCGCGCCGGTCCCCTCGACGCTGGTGCAGAGCTGCATAAGATCCTCGGGCGCGCCCTTGATGATCAAGGTCCGCTCGCCAGCCTCTTCGACCAGGACCGACACGCGCCGCCGCTCGAAGTCGAACGGCGCCTCGTCGATCTTCTTCCAGGGCGAGGGGTCGATCGTCGCGGCGGCCAGGATCGCGTCGTCGAGCGGGCTTTTCAGGCCGCTCTCGAAGTGGCTGTTCAGCCAGGCGAGCGTGAGGACCCGTTCGCTGTCCGCGCCGGAGGCGTCTATATGCCGGGTTAGCGCGATCTTGGCCTCGGTCAGCGTGCCGGTCTTGTCCGTGCAAAGCACGTCCATCGCGCCGAGGTTGTGGATCGACGGCAGGCTCTTGACGATCACCCGCTCCCGCGAGAGGCGGACCGCCCCCCGCGCGAGGGTGATGGTCATGATCATCGGCAGCAGCTCGGGGGTCAGCCCTACCGCCAGCGCAAGGGCGAAGATCAGCGATTCCAGCCAGGGCCGATGGAAGGCCATGCTCTCGGCCATCACCAAGAGGACGAGCACGAAGGTGATGCGCAGGATCAGCATGCTGAACCGCCGCAGACCGATCTCGAACGAGGTCGGCGGAGGCTTGGCGATCAGCGTGTCGGCGATCTGGCCAAGGCTGGTGCGGGCCCCGGTCTCGCAGATGAGCACCACGGCGCTGCCAGAAATCACCGAGGTGCCGGCCAGCGCAACGTTGACCGCATCGCCGACCGCCGCCGCAGGCTCGGGCGGATCAGTCGCTTGCTTCTCCACCGGATAGGACTCGCCGGTGAGCAGGGCCTGGTTGACGAAGAAGTCGCGGGCCTCCAGCAGCACACCGTCGGCCGGAACGAGGTCACCGGCGGCGAGCCGGACGACGTCGCCGGGCACGACCTGCTCGACTGGCAAGCGCACGACTGCTCCGTCCCGCATAATATCGGCCCGCAGCGCCACCTGGGCGCGCAGGGCGTCGACTGCGGCCTGCGCCCGGCTCTCCTGCGTGAAATCGAGGATCACGGAGAGCAGGACGATGCTTGCGATGATCACGAAGCTCGCCACGTCGCCGGTGACGGCGGAGAGCCCGCTTGCGACGAGCAGGATGATCACGAGCGGGTTGGCGAACCGCTGGGCCAAGCGCAGCCAGATTGGCGTCCGCCTGGCCGCGGCGGCGGAGTTGGCGCCGAACTTTGTGAGCCGCGCCGCCGCTTCGCCTGAGTTGAGGCCCTTGTCGCTGGCGCTCAATTGTTCAAGCAGCGTCTTGCGAGATTGCTTCCAAAAGGTGGTTTCGGTCATGGCACGCGCGCCTGGGGGCCGGGCATGTCGTTCATCCCGCTACCAATTTGTCCACTAGCGAACCACAAGATTCGACAGCGGAAGAGCTGGAGTTGTGTCTCTCTCTGGTTCGGCGCCACCATCGTCGCCGCGATGCCGGCGAAGTGATCGGCGAGGTTTCACTCGCGATCCGGCTGGGGCTTGGCATGCGGGATTTGGCCGATGCCATTCACGCGAATCCGACCCAGGCCTCGGCCGTCAGGATAGCCGCCATCGACTATGTGCGCGGTCATCTGACGCCCTCACTGAAGGCGTTGCGCTGGCTTCGGTCGATCCGGCGAGCGATCCGCGCGGGTCCTGATCTCTTGAGCTAGGTGATCGCCGAGGGGCGCGCCCTGCCGGTTTTGCGTTCCACGTCGGCGATCTCGACAGCCAACGTGGCCAGGTCGGAGAGCACGTCGCCTGGAGCAAGGGCTTGGCGGGAAGCGTCGGGCTCGTAACGCTCCAGGTAGAGGCGAAGCGTCGCGCCCTCCGTCCCGGTGCCCGAGAGGCGAAAGACGATCCGCGCAACGTCCGAGAAGACGAGGCGCACGCCTTGATGGTCCGCTCGGCTGTGATCCACCGGGTCGGTGTAAGAGAAGTCGTCGCACTGGCTGACCTTCAGGCCGCCAAGACTGGCGTTCGCGAGCTCGGGCAAGCGGCGCCTCAGCGACTCCATCAGCTCTTCCGCCGCTGCATGGTCGAGGCCCTCGTAGTCGTAACGCGAATAGTAGTGACGCCCGTATGTCGCCCAGTGGGACGTCACCAGCTGGTCGACCGTACCGCCGTGCGCCGCCAGCACGTTCAGCCAGAACAGCACGGCCCACAGTCCGTCCTTCTCGCGGATATGGCTCGAGCCCGCACCAAAACTCTCCTCGCCGCACAGGGTGATGCGCTCGGCGTCGAGCAGATTTCCGAAGTACTTCCATCCTGTCGGCGTCTCGTAGCAGGCCAGGCCAAGTGCAGCCGCGACCCGGTCAACCGCCCGGCTTGTGGGCATGGAGCGGGCCACGCCCGCGAGGCCGTTCGCATAGCCTGGCGCCAGGCGGGCGTTGGCGACAAGGATCGCAAGGCTGTCGCCTGGAGAGACAAAGAGACCGGGACCAAGGATCATGTTGCGATCGCCGTCCCCATCCGAGGCCGCGCCCAAGTCGGGCGCCTCCGCGCCGTTCATCGTTTGCACAAGGTCGTGGGCGTTGGAGAGGTTCGGGTCTGGATGCAGGCCGCCGAAGTCGGGCAATGGACGCCCGTTGACCACCGTGCCGGCCGGAGCGCCCAGTTGGCTTTCTAGGATCTCGTGAGCGTACGGGCCGGTGACCGCGTTCATCGCGTCGAACCGCATGCGAAAGCGGCCAGACGTGAGCAGCCCCGAAATGCGATCGAAGTCGAACAAGGATTGCATCAGTTGGGCGTAGTCCGCCACTGGGTCGATGACTTCGACGGTCATGTCGCCGAGTGCGCGGGCGCCAACGCTGTCTATGTCCACCGTCGCCGCCTCGACGATCCGGTACCGATCGATGCGTCGACTGATCGCGTAGATCGCCTCTGTCACGGGTTCCGGCGCAGGCCCCCCGTTTGCGACGTTGAACTTGACGCCGAAGTCGCCGTTAGGTCCGCCAGGATTGTGGCTGGCGGACAGGATGACGCCGCCACAGGCGCCGTGCTTGCGGATGACGCAAGACGCCGCCGGCGTCGACAGAATGCCGCCCTGGCCGACCAGGGCCCTCGTGAAGCCATTCGCGGCGGCCATCCGCAGAACGATTTGGGCCGCCTCGCGGTTATGAAAGCGCCCGTCACCGCCCAGAACGAGGGTCCCGCGTTCGTGCGGGTCCAGGTTGTCGAAGATCGATTGGACGAAATTCTCCAGATAGTTCGGCTGCAGGAAGACCGACACCTTCTTGCGCAGACCGGAGGTGCCGGGGCGCTGATCATCGAAGGGGGATGTCGTCACCGTTCTGATCGCGCTGTCGGTCACTTCCCACCGCTGATGAATATGGCGCGCTTGGGCTCAGCTATTCCTGCTAATGCCCATGCTGCTGCGGGACCAGTTCGAATAGGTCATTCGATACTGCGTTCCAGAGCGAGATAGCCGTCGTCTCGATGTTGTTGTGTTCATAGCCAAGGACGCTCAGCGATCCCGTGTCCAGGCCGAGGTGGCTTCCCTGCCGTATCGGCAGGTCAATCCAACGCACCGCCAGGGCGCGCAGGAACTGCCCGTGGGAGAAGATCGCCACCTGCCCTACGCCCGGGCGGAGCTGGGCGAGAATCATGTCGACGCGAGCGGTCACCTGTTCGGCGGATTCGCCGCCCGGGCAGCCATCACGATAGATGTCCCAGCTCGGGCGCTCGGCGCGGATTTCCGTTGCCGTTCGGCCTTCGTAGTCGCCGTAGTCCCACTCGCTGAGATTCGGCTCCACACGCGCCACAGGTCCGAAACCAGCCAGTTCACAGGTCCTCCGTGCGCGTTGCATCGGGCTGACGAGCACCTCGCTGAAGGTCATTCCGTTCAGCAGCCGACCGATGTCACGCGCCTGCTGCTCTCCGTGCTCGGTCAGCGGTAAATCCGTGCGACTGGTGTGTTGGCCGCTGAGAGACCACGTCGTCTCGCCGTGCCGGATCAGATAGAGTTTCCCGTCCACTTTCTCAGGCTCCTGCCGGCGGCCTAAGGCGCAACCGCCTCCTCAAGCGTTTAAGCCCTATGGAGCGTTCAATGGCCAATCCTCTCTCGCCGGAGCTGCTTGGCAAAATGGACGCTTACTGGCGCGCGTCTAACTATCTGACGGTCGGTCAAATCTACCTGAAGGACAATCCGCTGCTCGAAGAGCCGCTGAAGCTCGAGCACATCAAGCCGCGCCTGCTGGGTCATTGGGGGACCACGACCGGGCTGAACTTCATTTACGTGCATCTGAACCGGCTGATCGTCGAACACGACCTGAACATGATCTACGTCATGGGTCCGGGTCACGGGGGCCCAGGTCCGGTCGCGCAGAGCTATCTCGAAGGCTCCTATACCGAGCGCTATCCGAACATCGAGCGCAACCGAAACGGCATGCAGCGCCTGTTCCGACAGTTCTCATGGCCCTACGGAATCCCGAGCCACGTCGCGCCCGAGACGCCCGGCTCGATCCATGAGGGCGGCGAGTTGGGCTACGCGTTGGTCCACGCCTATGGGGCGGCGTTCGACAACCCCGACCTGATTGTCGCCTGCGTCATCGGTGACGGCGAGGCCGAGACTGGCCCGCTGGCGGCTAGCTGGCACTCAAACAAGTTCCTCAATCCGCGCTGCGACGGCGCGGTGCTGCCGATCCTGCACCTGAATGGATTCAAGATCGCCAACCCCACCGTGCTGGCGCGGATCAGCCGAGAGGAGCTCACCGACCTGCTGCGCGGTTACGGCTACGAGCCGCGGTTCGTCGAGGGGGATCAGCCGCCCCTCGTCCACCAGGAGCTTGCGGCCGCGCTTGACGCCGTGTTGGCCGAAATACACGCCATCCAGACCGCTGCCCGCGCCCTGCCCATTGGCGAAGCGCCCGAGCGACCGCGCTGGCCGATGATCGTCTTGAAGACCCCGAAGGGCTGGACAGGCCCCAAGTTCGTCGACGGCCTGCCGGTGGAAGGCACTTGGCGCGCCCACCAGGTGCCGCTGGACGGGTTCGACAATCCCGAGCACGTTGCGCAGCTGGAATCGTGGATGCTGAGCTATCGGCCGCGCGAACTCTTCGACGAGCACGGCAAGTTCTGTGAGATCTTCGCCGAGATAGCGCCCACCGGCCATCGCCGCTTGAGCGCCAATCCCCATGCCAACGGCGGCGAGCTGCTTATCCCCTTAACGATGCCGCATTTCCGCGACTACGCCGTCGACGTCTCCGGTCCAGGCGCGGTCATGGCCGAAGCCACACGCGTGCTCGGCAGCTTTCTGCGTGATGTCATCAAACTGAACCTCCCCAGCCGCAACTTTCGCCTGTTCGGTCCCGACGAGACCGCCTCGAACCGTCTTGATGCGGTCTACGAAGCCACCGGCAAGACCTGGATGGCCGAGGTCGAAGGGGTCGACATGAACCTGAGCGCAGACGGCCGGGTGATGGAGGTCTTGAGCGAGCACCTTTGCCAGGGCTGGCTGGAAGGCTATCTGCTCACTGGCCGCCACGGCTTCTTCTCCTGCTACGAGGCCTTCATCCATGTGGTGGATTCTATGGTCAACCAGCACGCCAAATGGCTGAAGACCGCCTGTCAGATCGAATGGCGACGACCGATCGCATCGCTCAACTACCTCTTGACCTCACATGTTTGGCAGCAGGATCACAACGGCTTCTCCCACCAGGATCCGGGCTTCATCGATCACATCGCCAAGAAGAAGGCCGGGGTGGCGCGCATCTATCTACCGCCGGACGCCAACAGCCTTCTTTCGGTCGCCGATCACTGCCTGCGCAGCCGCAACTACATCAACCTGATCGTGGCCGGCAAAGCGCCCGAATGGCAGTGGCTCGACATCGACGCGGCCGAGCGCCATTGCATCGCGGGCGCAGGCGTCTGGGACTGGGCCGGCAACTGCACCGAAGACCCCGAGGTCGTGATGGCCTGCTGTGGTGACGTGCCCACGCTGGAGACCTTGGCGGCCGTGACCCTGCTCAGGGACTACGCGCCTGACCTCCGCGTGCGCGTCGTCAACGTCGTCGACCTCATGGCTCTGCAGCCGCAGATCGAACATCCGCACGGTCTCGGCGACGGCGACTTCGATGCGATTTTCACCCGCGACCGCCCGGTGATCTTCGCCTTCCACGGCTACCAGGGCATCGTCCACCAATTGACCTACAAGCGGACCAATCACGACAACTTCCATGTGCGCGGCTACCGCGAAGAAGGAACGACGACCACGCCTTTCGACATGGTGGTCCTTAACAATCTCGATCGCTACCAGCTCGCCTTTGACGCGATCCAGCGCGTTCCACGCATGAGCGACAAAGTCGAGGAGGCCGAGGCCCGCTACTGGACGACCATGCAGCGTCACAAGCTCTATGTCAGCGAGCACGGCCAGGACATGCCCGAGGTTCGCGACTGGCGCTGGTCGACGGCCTGATCAGCGGGATGGGGACCCCTGACAGGACGACGGTGCTGGCGCTGAACTGCGGCTCGTCGTCGCTGAAGTTCGGCCTGTTCCAAGCTGGCGAAGCAGGCCCCGACCTCGTGCTCGACGGCGAGGCCGAAGCCATTGGGACCTCGGAGGCTAGGCTCACAGCGCGCCCGAGGGGCGGGGTGCCGAGCTCGCGTTCGGGAGCCATCGCGAGCCACGCCCAGGCTGCGAGAGAAATCTTCGCCTTACTTGCCGAACACGACCCGGCGACCCCATCCGGCGTGGGTCATCGCATCGTTCATGGCGGCCCTTTGGTTCGAAATCACTGTCTGATCAGCCCGCAGATCCTCCGGGCTCTTGAAGCCGCGGGAGCTTTCGCCCCCCTGCATACGCCGACGGCATTGGAGGTGGTGCGGATCGCCCAAGCGCACTTCGGCGCTTGTCCCCACGTCGCCTGCCTCGACACGGCGTTCCACTATGGTCTGCCCGACGTGGCGCGGCGACTTCCGATCTCGACCGCGCTGCAGGTGGATGGCGTCGAGCGATATGGGTTTCACGGGCTCTCCTGCGAATTGATCCTTCGCCAGCTCGGCGAACCCCCTCCTGAGCGCCTCGTCATCGCCCATCTCGGTTCAGGCTCCAGCGTAACCGCGGTCAAGGCGGGACGGTCGATCGACACCAGCATGGGCCTGACGCCGAGCGGCGGGGTCATGATGGCGACGCGCGCGGGCGACCTAGACCCCGGACTCTTGGTCTACCTCATCCGCAAGCACGGCCTGGACGCGGCGCAGCTCGAGGTGGCGATCGATCGCGAGGCGGGGATGGCAGGCGTCTCCGGTCTCTCCGGCGATCTGCGTCAGCTGCGCGCCGCTGACCCCAACCCCGGCGCGCGCCTCGCTATGCAGATGTTCGTCTATTCGGTTCGCAAGCAGATCGCCGCGATGGCCGCGGCTCTCGAGGGGCTGGAGCTGCTCGTGTTCACGGGCGGGATTGGCGAACACGATGCGCAGACTCGCGCGGAGATCTGCGCCGGGCTGTCCTGGCTCGGGTTCGACCCCGTCGCGGCGCAGGAAGGGGCCGGAACTCAGCCGCGCGATGATCTCAGGGAGGTACGAGTTCTTCCGGCAAACGAGGAAGAGCAGATCGCTTTGCACGCTTTGACTCTGATCGGCGGCCCCGCTCCCTCGGCGATTTGAATGTCCGCTTTGGGTCGGAAGCGGAGGTGAGGTCCCTGCCCAGAAGCAGGCATTCCGCACCTTTCCCTTGCTGGCTGCGCCCCCGCCTAGATAGGGTCGCGCCGGCTGCCGGCGGGCGGCATTGGGGCCGCATGGCTGACGTCTTCATCTCATACGCCCGAACGACGGCGAAGCAGGCCCAAGCGGCTGCGGATGCGCTCAAGGCGCTCGGCTACAGCGTCTGGCTGGACGACGAGTTGCTCGCGCACCACGCCTACACCCACGCCATCGAGGAACAGCTGACGGCGGCCAAGGTCGCGCTGGTGATCTGGTCGACAGAGGCGGTGAAGTCAGAGTGGGTGCTGTCCGAAGCCAACCGGGCGCGCGAGGACCACAAGCTCGTCCAGCTCACTGTCGACGGCGCCCGGTTGCCAATGCCCTTCGACCAAACGCAGTGCGCCGACCTCACCGGCTGGGCCGGCGACGCCAGCGCGCCGGGCTGGCGAAAGGTGGTCGGGAGCATCGCCGAACTGACCGGCGCCCCAGACGCTCAGGCAATGCCCCCTTGTCCCGAGGTCCGCTACGCCCGCAGCGGCGAGTTCGATATCGCCTACATGACGATGGGCGAGGGGCCGCTCGACATCGTCATAGCGCCCGGCATGTGGTCCCACCTCGAGGCGATGTGGCCGTTGCTGGGGCCGGGGATGGCGGCGCTCAGCCAGGGCGCCCGGGTCATCACGTTCGACAAGCGCGGCCAGGGCATGTCCGACCGCATGGTGGGCGCACCGACGCTTGAAGAGCGCATGGACGACATCCGCGCGGTGATGGACGCGGCGGGCAGCGAGCGAGCCGTCCTGTTCGGCACTTCCGAAGGCGGACCGATGACCCTGCTGTTCGCGGCCTCGCACCCCGACCGCGTGCTCGGGCTGGTCATAGCGGCCTCCTTCGCCAAGCTCGATCCGGACGGCGAGAGCGCGGTGGGCGAGCTGTTCGACCGCCTCCCGGCGAACTGGGGCAAGGGCTTCAGCAAAGACCTGATATTCCCGGACGCTCCGGTCAGTCGCGAACAATGCGCCCAGATCGAGCGGCTCAGTTCCACGCCCGGCAACGTCGCCAGGCAGGTGGAGCTGTTGAAGGCCATCGACGTGCGAGCCGTGTTGCCGGCGATCAGCATGCCCACGCTCGTTCTGCACCGCGAGCACGACTCGCTCATTCCTGTCGCGCGCGCCCGCGAGTTGGCCGCGCACATCCCCGGCGCGCGTCTCGTCATCGGTTCGGGGGCCGGCCACAGCGGCTTCGATGAAGAGGGCGCTATGGTCGCGGCGCTGATGGAGTTCCTGGGCTCGCTCGCGGAGCCGGACGCCGCGGAAGAGCAGCTGGCGACGGTGCTGATCTGCAGAGGCGGAGCGGCAGCGACCGCTCGCGCGAACGCCGAGCGGCTGCGTGGCAGGGCGTTTTCGATGCGCGGCGGAGCCGGCGAGACGGCCTACGTCTTCGATGGACCCACCCGCGCGGTCGAGTGCGCGGCGGCCAACCGCGCGGCCGCTCCCGAAGCGGCCCAGGGGCTGACGCTGGGCATCGTGGCGGTGGGCGCGGGCCGGGTCGCCGGCCCCGCGCCCGCGCAGGCGGCCGAGGTCGCGGCGCTGGCCGCTCCGGGCGAGATCCTAATGACACGCACGCTGCGCGACGTACTCGCGGGGACGCGCTTCGCGTTGAAGGACTCCGGCCAGACCGCCGGCGACCAGCCCTGCTTCCGGGTCACGACCGATGTCTGACGTCTTCATCCGTTACTCCCGCTCGACGGCGACGGACGGCGTCTCACGCGGTGATTGATCGCGGCTTCCGGGAATGTCCTGTGTGGATGGCTCCCGCATTGCAAGGGATCAGCTTGTGTTCTGGCGACGGGGTCGGATGCGGTCTTGTGTCCGGCCTGTTTGCGCGGCGGTGGGCCGCTGGCCTTGATGGTTTGCGCTGGAGAGGTCCCATTCTGCTTTGCGGGCTTGAGAGGCCCTGGACATCGGTCGGGGTGTCCTCGTCCTGGTCTGACCTGTTCGCCATCACGTCACATCGCTCTTGCAACCTCTGAAGCGCGCCGCTGGCGCCGCTGACCGAGCGTCCGACTCAAGCCGCCTGTGGCGCGCGATAGACGCCGCCGCGGGTCATGATCGCCCAGATCACCCGGGCGGCCTTGTTGGCCATGGCCACGGTGGCGACCCGCACCGGCTTGCGCGCCAGTAGCAGCGCCAGCCGGGGGTCTGTGGTCCCCGGACCACGCTTCGCCTGGCGCACCAGCGAGGTCATGCCGACGATCAACAGCCGGCGTAGATAGCGGTCTCCCATCTTGGAGATCCCGCCCAGCCGCTCCTTCCCGCCGCTGGAGTTCAGCCGAGGCGTGAGCCCGAGCCAGGCGGCGAACTGGCGCCCGGATCGGAACTGGCCAGGATCGGTGACGGTGGCGGCAAGGGCAGTGGCCCCCAGCAAGCCGACACCCGGCACGGTGGCGATGCGTCTGGCCAGCGCGTTGGCTCGATACCAGGCCATCAGCTCACGCTCGAGCCCGTGGACCTGGTCCTGCACCGCCAGCGCCTGGGTGGCCAGGGCGCCGACCACTTTGGCGGCGAGCGGCGGAACCGCCTCGACATCACCAGCAACGATGCGTCGGGCGAAGGCCAGGGCGTGGGTGATCCCGCGCGGGATGTTCACGCCGAACTCGGCCAGCAGGCCGCGGATCAAGTTGACCAGCTGGGTGCGCTGACGAACCAGCAGATCACGCCCCCGATGCAGCGACAGCGCCCCCTGCTGGTCGACCGACTTGATCGCAACGAAGCGCATGGTCGGACGCGACACCGCCTCGCAGATCGCCTCGGCGTCCGCCGCGTCGGTCTTGCCGCGCTTCACGTATGCCTTGACGTAGGCCGGAGGCATCAGCCGCACCGCGTGGCCCAGCCTTGCCAGCTCGCGCGCCCAGTGGTGGCTGGTCCCGCAGGCCTCCATCCCCACCAGGCAGGGCTCGAGCTTCTCGAAGAACGGCAGCATCTGCGCCCGCCTCAGCGCGCGGCGAACGACGACCTCGCCACCGGCGTCGATCGCGTGAACTTGAAAGACGCTCTTGGCCAGATCGAGGCCTACGGTGGTAATCTGCATGGCGGATGGCTCCCATTGCTCGTGGTTAGCTTGACAGCCTCCACATTGGCGCTTCGACGCCGGGAGCGGGAGCCATCCACCCCATCTGCTTTGGGTCGAAAGCGGACACGGGCGCCCTGCCCACAAGCAGACATTCAGCACCTTTCCCTTGCCGCCCGCGCCTTGCCCTAGCTAGGGCGATTATCTGGGAGTTGACGATTCGGCTGCGCAACGGCGAACCGGAAGCCGCTGCAGCGCATCTGGAGCGAGCGTTGGAACTCGATCCCATCTCATCGATAAGTGACTACACCCGGATGTACCTTGCCGCGGCGAGGTTCCAGCAACGGCGGTTCGACGAGGCGCTCGCCTTATACCAGACGACGACCTACCGGCTGCCGGTGAGCTACCTCATCCTCGCCTCCCTGCACGGCCATCTCGGTCAGAGTGGCGAAGCCAGGCAGGCGCTGGCGCAGCTGGACGATCTCGCCGCGGGGTCGATCGACAAGCTCGCCGGAATCTGGTTCCCGCGCCCCGAGTACCACCACCTCCTGATGGACGGCGTCCGCGCCGCAACCTCCGGCGGACAGAGCCGGCCTGTGTGACGTCTTCATCTCGAGCCCCGCTCGAACGCGACGGAAGACGCTTCAGGCGCTGACCGCGAGTGTCTGCTTTGGGTCGGAAGCTGACGTTGAGGCCCTGCCTGGAAGCGGACATTCGCCTTCGCTAGACGGAGTAGCGCTCCACCGCCCTCCCGGCGGCAGAGGAAAGCAGCGGTGAAGCGCTATTCAGGACCGATGACATCGGCCGACGGGCCGCGCGCGGAGCGGCGTACTGCGCTCCATTTCAGGCAGACCTGGTCCTCAGCGCGAGCCTCGGCTCAGCAAAATGCTGAGCACCCCGAGAGGCGCGCTAGTCTCGGCACATCGAAGCCCCGAGAGACCGCAATGTTCAACCGTCAAGGCCGAGACGTCGGCCCATCGATCCTCGGCGCAGCGCTCGCGCGCTTTCGCCTGCTCGCACCCACAATCCTCCGCCAGGCGCAGTCGACGGCGCCTTGCGCGGGCGGGGGTGGTTTGATGGCCATGCCCAGCGGTATCCCGGACGCGCGCGAGCGGTTGAATAGGGCGTTCGTCAATCTCGACGCGCTCGAGCTCGTATTCCTGGAGGACGAACCCGTGCCCTAAAGGTCCCCATTGCTCAGAGGCAAGGATGGCGGGCGGTGTCGCCCTCAAGCATCAAGCATCAAGCATCAAGCAGCAGCAAAAGACCCCGTCAGCCATCCTTGCCTCTGGGCGATGCCCCTCTAGGCCGGACGACCGATCGTTTCTTCTAGTCCCACTCCTTCTCGCCGCATCGCCGGGGCCAATGGCCCGCGGCGCCCGCGGCCCTGTCTTCAAGCTGCGCCCTGCCCGCAGGCCCTGAGCAACGGTCAGAACATGGGCTCGAGCTGGCGGCGTTTCTTGCGTTTCGGCCGCTCCCAGAGCACGCCGGGATAGCCTTTGAGCGGGACCAACGGCTCGCCCGCCCAGGTCCAGTCGGCGCGTTCGTGCATGAACATGTGGTAGCGCGGCTCGCGACCGGTCCGCTGCGAGAACAGGGCGCGCGGGATGTTGACCATCTTCGGCGCGCGCGGGCGCTCGTACAGAACCGGCGTGCCGCAGCGGCGGCAGAAGCTGCGCGCCGTCCCCGATTGCGGGTCCTCGTAGCGGCTCAAGGCCTCGGCGCCCTCCAGAAGCCGGAAACGGCTCTTCCAGCTGCCAACGTAGGTCGCGTAGGCCGCGCCCTGGGCGTGACGGCTGGCGGCCGAGTGGTCGTGCCAGGCCCACACCGCCGGAACGTCGATCTCGAAGGCGACCGCGCCGCAGACGCACTGGCCGCGGGCCTGGACCGGCGCGGCCTTGCGCACCTTCGGCGGCGTCTCCGGCTGGCGCATGCGGACCTCCGCGATTTTGACCGGGGCGCACCCTATCCTAGTCTGGCCTTCGGACCTGTCAGCATCGGTCGTTAGGGCTTGGCGCACTGCGAGCGATCGCCCGCCTTGCAGGCTTTGACCTGCGCCTGCCAGGCCGCCTGGGCCGCGGCGGCTTGCGCCTGCTGCGCCTGCACGCCCGCCTGCCAGGCGGCCATCTGGGCGGCGTAGGCGCGCTGGTCCGCCTGCCGCTTCGCTTCGGTGGCGGCGAGCTCGGCCTGATAGTTCGCCTGGCTGGCCTCGAGCTCGGCATTGACGGCCGCGTTCCGCGCCGCGACCGCGGCATTGAGCGGCCGGTCGGTGTTGACGATCGGCCCGTGCGGCGCCGGCACGTCGAGATTCTGCGCGTAGTTGCGCACGCGCTCGGCCTCGACGTCGCCCGGCTGGATGGCGAGCGCCTGCTGCGCGTCGCTCAGCGCGTCCGCGTTGCGCCCCAGGAGCAGGTAGGCTTGCGCCCGTCTGACGAGCGCGATCTCCTGGTCGGCCGAGCTCAGCATCCGCGAATCCAGGGCCGCGCTCAGCAGCCGCACGGCGGCGCCATTGTCGTGGCGGTTCAACGCCCCCACGCCGTCCGCCAGGTCCGCGACCGGATCAGCGGCGGCGGCGGTGGCAAGCAGGGCTGCAAGGGCCGCCCCGGCCAGCACGAGCGCTCTCATGGCGCACTCTCCTTCTCTCCCGGCGATCCCAACTTCGGTTGGGATGACGAGCGCGGCCATGATCGAGGTCAATCTGGCGCTGGTATGGCGATACCTGCCGTGACGTCCCTGCCCCCGCCGAACACGTCGGGCCATGACGGCGGGGTTTTCATCGCTAAAAGGAATGGGAGACGGCGCGAGCGATGCGGGAGCAGGGCATGAGCATAGCGGAGACGGTGATCCACGCGGGCGTGCTGCTGGCCGAACCGGGGCAGGCGGCCAAGCGCGGGCAGAGCATCCGCATCGCCGGCGACAGGATCGTCGCCGTCGCCGACGGCTTCGTCGACCCGCCAGCCGGCGCGAAGGTCATCGACCTGAAGGACAGCTTCGTCCTGCCCGGACTGATCGACTGCCACGTGCACCTGACGCTGCAGTTCGGCGCCGGACACAGGATGAGCCTCGTCGAGGACTCCGACCCGAAGATCGGACTGGACGGCGCCCATCGCGCGCGGCTGACGCTGGAGGCCGGCTTCACCACCGTCCGCGATGTCGGCGCGCAGAAACCGGACGTCATCTTCGCCCTGCGCGAGGCGATCGCCGAGGGCAAGGTCCCGGGGCCGCGCGTGCTCTGCGTCGGCGCGATCCTGTCGCCGACCGGCGGCCACGGCCAGGTCTACGGTTTCCGGCGCGACGTGTGCGCCTGCGTCCAATCCAGCCTGGGCGTCTGCGACGGGGTCGACGAGTGCCGCAAGGCGGTGCGCCGCCAGGTGGCCATGGGCGCCGACGCGATCAAGATCGTGGCCACGGGCGGAGTGCTGTCGAACATCGCGGCGGGCATCGACCAGCAGTTCACCAACGACGAGATCAAGACGCTGGTCGAAACCGCGCACCATCTGGGCCGGCGCATCTCCGCCCATGCGCACGGCGCGGCCGGGATCAACGCGGCGCTTAAGGCCGGCATCGACTCGATCGAGCACGGCAGCTTCATGGACGAGGAGTTCGATCAGCCTTTTCCTCGAGAAGGAGGCGTTCCACACGCCGACCGTCATCGCCGGGATGTCGGCGCTGGAGATGGCCAAGGCCGGCGGCATTCTGTCGCCGGCGCAGGCGGAGAAGGCGTTCCAGGTCGGCGAGCGGATCAAGACGGCGCTGACCAAGTCCTACCAGGCCGGCGTGAAGATCAGCTTTGGCACCGACATGGGCGTCGGCCCGCACGGCGAGAACGCGCGCGAGTTCGCCTACATGGTCGAGTGCGGCATGACCCCCGCCGACGCGATCAAAGCCGCCACGGTGACCGCTTCCGAGCTCCTGAACATCTCCGACCTCGCTGGCGCGATCGGCGCCGGCAAGTCCGCCGACATCATCGCCGTGGCGGGCGACCCCTTGAGCGACATTACCGAGCTCCAACGGGTCGCGTTCGTGATGGCGCGGGGCGGCGTGGCGAAGGGACTCGTGGCGGCATGAGCGAGACGTACGAAGAGCACGACCTGCCGACAGCCGACGGCCCGCGGGTGCACTACCGCACCTACGAGCCGAAAGGCGCGGCCGTCGGCGCGCCGGTGCTCTGCCTGCACGGACTCACGCGCAACGAGCGGGATTTCGAGGATCTGGCGCCGATGATCGCGGGCCTGGGCCGGCAGGTCGTGGTCGCCACCCAACGCGGGAGGGGTCCCTCCGACCGCGATCCCAAGCCCGAGCGCTACAACCCGGCCGTCTACGTTTCGGACATGCTGGGCATTCTTGACGCGCGGGCGATCGCCAAGGCGGTGTTCGTGGGCACCTCGATGGGCGGCGGCATGACCATGGTGGCGGCGGCGACGGCGCCGCAGCGGATGGCTGGCGCGGTCCTGAACGACGTCGGCCCCGAGATCGACCCGGTCGGGCTGGAGCGCATTCGCGGCTACGCCGGCGTGCCGAAGGCCGCCGCGACCTGGCGCGAGGCCGCCGGGCTCTGCCGCGGCATCAACGGCGTCGCGTTTCCCGACGAGACCGGCGACGCCTTCTGGGAGACGTTCGCGCGGCGCATCTTCCGCGAGGAAGCGCCCGGCCGGATCGTGCTCGACTACGACCCGCTCGTCGGCGGCGCGGTTGCGCCAGACGGTCCACGCCCGGATCTTTGGCCGATGTTCGACGCGCTCAAGCCGATCCCGACGCTGGTGATACGCGGCGAGATCACCGACGTGCTGATGACCTCGACACTGGAGGAGATGCGTCGCCGCAAACCCGACCTGGCTGTGGCGTCCGTGCCGCGAGTTGGCCACGCGCCGTTCATGACCGAGCCCGCCGCCTGGGCGGCGCTCAGCGCTTTCCTCGGCCGGACTGCCTAGGCCGCGGCCGCGCGTAGCGCGCGGCGGCCCTCGGGCGTCAGCACCACGATCGGCGCGCCGGAGTTGCGGCGCCGCTCGATCAGGCCGCGGTCGACGGCGTCCTCCCAGACCGTGAGCCTCGGGCAGGACGTCCGCCAGACGTCCATGACCTCGGCGTAGGCCCTTGGCTCGGCGTCGAGCCAATGCAGGAAGTCGAGGATGAGGGGCTGGATGATGGCGTCGGGCGCCTCGCCCGCGCTGCTTGGGGTCTGCATGACCGTTTCTCCTCGCGCCAGCGGCCGGGGCGCACAGGGCCCCGACGCGTCGCATGCGAATGAGCTAGGCGCAGCGGCCTGCCTTGGCAAGAGAGCCGGCGCTCAGACGTTCTCGGCCGCGTGGCGGCGCGCGTCGAGCTCGGCCATGATCACCGCGTGCTTGGCCTTGGTCAGCCGGTAGGTGACGAAGATGAGCACCGAGACGATCGTGATCAGCGCAGGGCCAGGCCCGTAAAGGATGCCGAGGTTGCGGATTGTCGCCGCACCCATGTGCTTGAGCGCGTCGGGATGCGAAGCGATCGCGGTGGGAAAGTGGATGAGATCGAGGCCGATCCCTGCGATGAGGCTGCCGACGCCGAACGCGGCCTTCACGGAGAAATTCAACCCCGCGAAGTAGAGGCCTTCGCGGCGGGTGCCGTAGTGGAACTCGTGCTCGTCGGCGGCGTCGGCCATGGCCGATTGGAAGGCGATCGAGACGCCGGTCGTCACGAAGGTGATGACCGCGGCGTTGCCCATCAAGAGACCGTAGACCAGGGGGCCGTTCGGCGGCAGCACGCCGGCGATCCGCATGAGCGGCAGCCAGGCCTGCAGCACGGCGAACAGGACGAGGCCCACGATCACCACGGTCCGCTTCTCGAGCCTCGGGATGAAGATGAGCGACAAGACCGAGCCGATCAGGATGCCGGCGATCGGCGCCAGCTGCACCGCCGGGATCACAGCCGGCGGCACGGCCCAGAAGAACTTCAGCGCATGCAGCCCGAGCACGCTGGCGACGCCGGCTGCGGTGAAGATCAGGATGAGGCAGCCGAACAGCGATACGAACGAGCGGTTCTTGAAGATCTCGGCGACATCGACAAGCACCCGCGCCACCGCTGACCCCGCCCTCGGCTTGACCTGGTGCAGGCGCTTCAGCGCCGGCAGCGTGCCGAAGCTGGTGATCGCGGCGATCACGATCACGATGGCCGCCAGCGACCAGCCCATCGGGACGTAGTTGGCGCGGATGTTGGCGCGCGCCCCAAGCAGGATGGTGGCCGTGCCGAACAGAATCGGGGCTACGACGCCGAATGGGCTGGCGAGAAAGCGGGATCCGACGACGACCGTGCGCTGGTCATAGTCGTCGCTCAGCTCGGCCCCGAGCGCGATGTACGGCAGGTTGAAGAAGGAATGGCAGATGCGCAGCAAAAGGGTCACGACCGTCACGAAGGCGAACAGGCCCCAGCCGCTCACGCCCGCCGGGATCGAGAAGATCACCCCGAGCAGGATCGCCAGCGGGACCGCGGCGGCGAACATGAAGGGATGCCGTCGCCCCAACCTCGATTGCGTGTTGTCGGAGAGGGACCCGACGATCGGATCGACCATCGAATTGATGATCAGGCCGAGGAAGACCGACAGCCCGGCCAGCGAGTTCGGCAGCCCGCAAACCACGGTGACGTAGTAGAAGAGATAGAGCCCGAGCGAGCCGCTCACCACGCCGTCGACGATCGTGCCCGTGCCATAGGCGGCGACGAGCGGGATCGGCAGCTTGCTGCGGCGAAGCTGCGCTGCAGTCGGCGCCGGCCCGGCCGACGGCGCCTTCGGCGCGGGTTCGACGAGGGGCGGCGCGGTCTCGGCTGACATGCGGGTCCTCGCGAGCGTTTCCGTGAGCTCCGCTCTTTGCCGAGCGGTTGCGAGTCTTATGCCATCAGAACCAGCGCGCGCGCCATGAAGCTTTGTTCAGGCGCGCGCCGCCTCGCTCGACCCGTTGCTAGGACGACCCTTGCGCCGCCAGGTCCGCCAGCGCGGCCGTCGGGCCGCCGAATTCCTGCATGATCTGGCGCGTGTGCTGGCCGACGGCGGGCGCCATGCGGGGCTGACGCTTGGTCTCGCCGGTGATCCGGAAGGGGCTGTCGAGGGTCTTCAGCCCCATGCCGTCCACGAACTCGGGCAGCAGGCCGTTCGCCTCCAGCTGTGGGTCGTTCGGGTGGTCGGTGATGCGGCCGACGAGGCCGAAGGTGATGCCGACCGCGGTCAGGCGCGCCTTCCAGTGCTCCCAAGGCTCGCCCCCGAAGATGTCCCCCAGCAGCGTGGTGAGCAGGTCGCCGTTCTCGAAACGGGCCAGCGGGGTCGAAAACAGCGGGTCCTCCAGCCATTCGGGCCGGCCGATGGCGTCGAGCAAGAGCGGCCACTCGCGTCCGATATTGACCATGGCCAGCGCGAACTCGCGCCCGTCGGCGGTCAGGTAGAACTCGACCAGCGGGTTGCGCTGGCCGCGCTCGGCGCGCGGAACGAGGTCGAGGTCGCACAGCGCCGCCTGAACCTGGCAGCCGTTCGACCACAGGCCGTTGGCCAGGAGCGAGGTCGTGACCTCCGACCCTTCGCCGGTGATCTGCCGGCGGTAGAGGGCGGTGACGATGGCGGCGTACATCGCCGTCGCGGTCGGGTGATCGCCCATGCCCGGCACCGACATGGCCAGCTCGGTGTCGCCGGTCGCCCGCACCATGTCCATCAGGCCCGATCTCGCCCACCAGGCCGTGGCGTCGAAGGCGGTGCGATCGCGCTCGGGCCCGTCCTCGCCGTAGGGCGACAACGACCCATAGATCAGCCGCTTGTTGAGCGGCATCACGTCCTTGGCCTGCAGCCTCAGCCGCTCGCGCACGGGGAACGGATAGTTCGTGATGAAGACGTCGGCGCGCTTGATCAGCTCGTCCAGGAACGCTCGCGACTCGGCATCCTTCAGGTCGAGCGCCAGGCTCTCCTTGTTGCGGGAGTTGAGCGTCCAGAAGTAGTCGATGACGTCTTCGGCGCCGCGGTACTTGATCAGCGTGCGATAGGCGTCGCCCTCGCCCGGGGGCTCGATCTTGATCACGCGCGCGCCGAAGTCCGACATGATCGTCGCCGCGGCGGGGCCGGCGACGAAGCTGGCGCAATCGATGACGAGCAGATCGCCGAAAAGCCCGGTTCCCATGCAGGACCTCCCAATCCTTCGCCCCCGGAGCTAACCCCGTCAGCCCTCCGACGTCGAGTCGGCGGCCCCATCCGATCTAACCGCAAAGGACGCGAAGGGCGCTAAGGCGCCTTGCGCGGCGCGCGGTCATTGACGCGGGCGCCGGGCGCGACGAAGTTCCCGTTCCGAAGCCGAACACGAGAGACGCCATGAATATCGCCGTGAAGACGGAGACTGCAGCCGACGCCGAGATGCGGGCCACGCCGCTCGCCGAGCTCAATCCGGCGCGGATGGACCGCTTCCAGGCCGACACGATCTGGCCGCTGTTCGAACGGCTCCGGGCCGAGGCGCCGGTCCACTTCACGCCCGAAAGCGAGTTCGGAGCCTACTGGTCGCTGACCCGGTGGGAAGACATCATGGCGGTCGACACCGACCACGAGGCCTTCTCCTCGGCGATCGCCGGCATCTCGCTGCCGGTCACCGCGAACATGGAGGCGCAGGACAAGGCCTTCGCCGAATTGGGCGTCCAGCGGCGCAGGGGCGGCGCCGGCTTCATCACCATGGACGAGCCCGAGCACAGCGTGCACCGCAAGGCGGTCAGCCCGACGGTGGCGCCCGCCAACATCACCAAGATGTCGCCGATCGTGCGCGAGCGCGCCGGCGCGATCCTGGACTCGCTGCCCATCGGGACGCCATTTGACTGGGTCGAGCTGGTGTCGAAGGAGCTGACGGCGATGACGCTGGCCACGCTGTTCGACTTCCCGTTCGAGGAGCGGCGCAAGCTGCCGTTCTGGTCGGACATGTTCATGAACGTGCCGGGCCACGGGCCGGTGACGAGCTGGCAGCACAAGGCCGAAGCCGCGCTCGAGTGCTTCACCGCCTTCCAGGGCCTTTGGGACGAGCGTCTGAGCGGCCAGCCGAGCAACGACCTGATCTCGATGCTGACCCACAACCCCGAGACTCGCGAGATGTCGGTCGAGCAGTATCAGGGCACGGTGGTGCTGCTGATCGTCGGCGGCAACGACACGACGCGGAATACCATCTCGGGCAGCGTCTACTGGCTGAACAAGTTCCCGGAGCAGTACGACAAACTGCGCGCCAATCCGGACCTGGTGACCAATATGGTCTCGGAGACCATCCGCTATCAGACGCCGCTCGCCCACATGAGCCGGATCGCCACCCGTGACGTCGAGATCGGCGGGAAGGTCATCAAGAAGGGCGAGCGGGTGGTGATGTGGTACATCTCCGGCAACCGCGACGAGAGCGTGATCGCCGACCCCGACGTCTACGACATCGAGCGCGAGCGGCCCCGCCACCACATGTCATTCGGCTTCGGCATCCATCGCTGCGTTGGCAACAGGGTCGCGGAGATGCAGCTGACCATCATCTGGGAGGAGATCCTCAAGCGCTTCCCGGTCATCCAGCTGATCGGCGAGCCGGTGCGCACCTACTCCTCGTTCGTGCACGGCTACGAGAGCATGCAGGTCCTGATCCCCGCCCGCGCCTGAGGACCCGCCGAAGCGCAGCGCTGCGGGGCTAGGCCGCGAAGTTCAGTTTCAGGCCTGGCTCTGGCCAGCGGAGGCGGATGAGGCGGCCGGTCTCGGAGAGGGTGGCGTAGGCGTCGCGCATGTCCGCGCCGCCGAAGCAGATGTTGGTGGTCATCCGGTCGGGAAGCGGCGTCTGGCTGACCGCGCCGCTCGCCGGAGAGATGGTTGTGATCCCGTCGCGGATCGAAGCGACGCAGACGTCGCCGTTCGCCTGCACCGCCAGGCTGTCGAAGAAGGCGCGGCCGGGGCCGACGCCCGCCAGCCGCCCGCCGCGGCCGCCCTTCACCACCTGGCCAGGACCGGCGAGGTCGAAGGCGATCAGCCGCCCGGTGAAGCTTTCGGCCGAGTAGACCGTGGTCTCGTCCGGCGAAAGGCCGATGCCGTTGTAGCCGGTGCCGCCGAAGGACACTTCCTCGGCCTTCGACCCGTTCGGCAGGGCGTAGTAGACGCCGCTGGAATGGCGCGTGCGCCCGGTCTGGCGCCCGAAATCGGTGAACCAGAAGCCGCCATTCCGGTCGAAGACGATATCGTTCGGCGCCGAGAGCAGGTTCTCGCCCACCTTGTCGTACAGCCGCTCGCCCTTGCCGGTCGCGAGATCCACGCGATCGATGCCGCCCTGGCTCGGCGGCAGCGCGCCGCGGATGGCGAGCCCGCCGCCGCCGTTGTTGGCGACGTAGACCGCCCCGTCCGGCCCGAGCGCGGCCCCGTTCGGGCCGCCGCCGAGGTCGCAGATCACCTCGACCTTGCCGTTCCAGACGCGTGACAGCGCGCCGCGAGCGATCTCGACCAGGATCACCGACCCGTCCGCCATCGCGATCGGACCTTCGGGGAACTGCAACCCCTCGGCCAGAACCTCGAACTCCGCCATCGCCGCTTCCTCCCGTTTGCCGGCAGATTAGGGCCTGGCGCGGGTTGGGGAAGAGCTCGGGCGCTAAAAGCCCGCCCTAGGTCACTTGTGGCAGACTTTACCCTTGGCGATGCAGGTGTTCCCGCAGGGAACGCCCTTGGTGCAGTGCGGCGGATGCCCGCCGGTCGGCGCCGCCGGCGCCGATGAAACCGCCGGCGCGGGCGGGCACTTGATGAACTTGTGGGTCTTTGGATCCGTGCACTTGGTCGCCGCAGCGGCGCTGCCGGCGGCGAACGCCAGGATCACCGCCATCATCAGAACTCGTTTCATGTCGTTCCTCCCCGCTCGAAGACGGCGCCGCGGAAACCGGTGCTCAACTTGCCGTAGCAACGGCTTCTCATGGTTTTCCCGTATGAAGCGCAGATGACCTGCAGTTGTACCGCGTTAGACATCTGAAACTTCTATGTTGACCGATACCGGACATTTCGACTTCGGGCGATGAGGCACCCCTTGAAACTACCCAAAACGGGTAGTTTTGCTGTACGGTTGCTCCACATAAAGCGCCGGCTACCGCACGCGACAAAGCGAGGCGGCTGCAACGAGGTCCCCGTTGGACGAAGAGGACGCCTCCGTTCCGATCGACGGCCAACCGGCAGCGTCGCCGGCCGATCGCGCCAAAGCGCGTGTCGTCGACAGGTTGGCGACCGAGCACTTCCTGCGAAGCGCGCGCGGACTGGGCGATCAGGCGGGAAGGGACCTGTTCAAGGCCCTCACGCTGCGGGCGATCGTCGCCGCCAACATCGGCCACATCGACCAGCAACCGGAGACCTCGGCCCGCTACGCCGCGCTCGACCAGGTCCCGCCGGACGATCTCGTGCGGCCGGTGAGCGTCCTGGCGATCGCCGGGTCCCTGGGGCTGCCCTACGAGACCACCCGCCGCTACGTGGCGGCGCTGATCGGCGAGGGCGCTTGCAGGCGGGTGAAAGGCGGCATCGTGGCCTCGCCCGCGACGCTCGTCGGGCCGGACGCAGAGCAGGCGATGCTAGCGAGCCTGGCCAACGTTCGCCGCCTGGTGCGCGCACTCAAGCGCGCCGGCGTCACGCTCGACTGACGGGAAGTTGGGCGGCCGCGTTCGAGGCGAAAGGCGAAAAGCGTTGACGCTGCCCAGCGCCGGGCGAACGATGCGCAGCGACGCCACAACCGACACCCGGGAACCCCCATGCCCCACGCCTATGATCTCGTCATCCGCAACGGCCTCTCGTCGACGGCTCGGGCGCCGAGCGGTTCGAGGCGGATATCGCGGTCGCCGACGGGCGCATCGCCGCCATCGGCAAAGTCAGCGGCCGGGCGCCGAGGAGATCGACGCCAAGGGCAAGCTGGTCACGCCCGGCTTCGTCGACATCCACACCCACTACGACGGCCAGGCGGTGTGGTCGGACCGGCTGTCTCCTTCGTCCTCGCACGGGGTGACGACGGTGGTCGGCGGCAACTGCGGGGTCGGCTTCGCGCCCTGCCGGCCGGAGCACCACGACCTTTTGGTCAGCGTGATGGAGGGCGTCGAGGACATCCCCGAGGTGGTGATGACGGAGGGGCTGAGCTGGGACTGGGGGACCTACCCCGAGTACCTGAACGCGATCGAACAGCGGCCGCACGACATCGACTTCGCCTCGCAGATCCCCCACTCGGCGGTGCGCGTCTATGTGATGGGCCAGCGCGGCGCAGACCGCGAGGCGGCCACAGCCGACGACCTCATCAAGATGCAGGCGGTGGTGCGCGAGGCGATGGACGTCGGCGCGCTGGGCTTTGCGACCTCTCGCCTGGTGATCCACAAGACCGGCCAGGGCGATCCGATCCCCACCTGGATGGCGGCCGAGACCGAGCTCGAGGCCATGGCGCTGGCGCTGAAGGACTCCGGCAAAGGCGTGCTCCAGGCGGTGTTCGGGACGCCGGGGCGCACGTTCGAGGACGAGATCGACCTGCTGTCGCGGCTCACGCGGATCAGCGGGCGGCGGCCAGCTTCTCCATGGCGCAGTCGAACGAGAACCCGTTGGCCTACCAGAACGTGATGCGGCATTTGGCCGAGGCGAACCGGCAGGGCCCGCCGATCCGGGCCCAGGTCTATCCGCGTCCGATCGGCGTCGTTTTGGGCTTCGACCTCTCGGTGAACCCGTTCAGCCTCTGCCCCAGCTACCAGCCGCTGGCCAAGCTGCCGTTCGCCGAACGGATCAGGGCTCTCAGCGATCCGACCATGCGGGCCAGGCTCCTGATGGAGGAGCCGGGCGACTCGCTCATTCCGCTCGCGCGCATGGGGCGGCGGTTCGACTTCATTTATCCCATGGGCGATCCGCCGATCTACGAGCCGAAGGCCGAGGACTCGCTCTCGGCGCGGGCGCGGGCTGCGGGCGTGGCGCCCACGGAGCTCGCCTACGACCTCCTGCTGGAGAACGGCGGGCGGGGGCTCTTGCTCGCGGCGCTGGCCAACTACGGCAGCCAGTCGCTCGATCCCATCCATGCGCTCCTGACCGACCCGAACAGCGTGATCGGCCTCGGGGACGGGGCGCGCACTACGGGATGATCTGCGACTTCAGCTACCCCACGTTCGTGCTGCAGCACTGGACGCGCGAGCGGCGCGGCGAGCGGCTGAGCCTGGAAGCGGCGGTGAAGGCGATGACGGCGGACACGGCTGAAACGGTGGGCCTCGGCGATCGCGGCGTGCTGGCGGTGGGCCGCAAGGGCGACCTGAACGTGATCGACTACGACAAGGTGCGTCTCGAGAAGCCGCACGTGCTCTACGACCTCCCGGCCGGCGGGCGGCGGATCACCCAGGGCGCAAGCGGCTACGACGCGCTGGTCGTGAGCGGCGAGGTCGTCAGCCGCGGCGGCGAGCCCACCGGCGCCCTGCCGGGGCGGCTGGTGCGGGGCCCGCGCGCGGCGGCGTGAGCGCTAGAGCGCCATCCGGCCGCCGGGCCAATTGACGGCCAGCGGGGCGAGATAGGCGAACGGGCGCAGGCGCGCCCACGGATCGCCCCGGTCTTTCCCAGCGTCGTTGGCGGTCGGATCGGGCCGCGGGCCGCCTCGCCGGCGACGACAGAGCCCACGCCTGGATGGCCGGCAGGTTGCTGGCTTGGATCATCGCGCTTCCGCCTGTTCCAGCGCCGCGCGGGCGGCGCGCGTGAGCTTGCCGCGCACCAGGTCGTAGGCGTGGCCGATCAGCCGCTCGATCTCGTCATCGGGCAGCGCCGCGTCCTGGCGGATGGTGATCCAGTGGCGCTTGTCGGTGTGGTAGCCAGGGGTGATCGCGGTGTATCGCCGCGCAAGACCTCGGCCAGCATCGGGTCGCACTTCAGCGTGAAGCGCACGTCGACCGCATCGTCCGAGACGATCGCGAACATTTTTCCGCGACCTTGTAGACGATGACGCCGGGACCGAACGGCGAACTCGCCTCGTCCCTGGGCTTGGCCTCCAGCAGCTTCAGCAGATCAGCCAATCCAAGCATCGCCCGCGTCCTCATCCGCGATCACCGTGGCCGCACGCTAACGCGCGCGAAGCCCAAAGGTGGCAGCAGGCAGACACCTAGGGCGTCAGGCCGTGATCCTTCAGGCTCTGCAAGACCTGGGCGTCGGCCGGGACGAGGTGGCCGGCCTTGGCGATCGCCTGGTATTCGGCCAGGACCTGCGGCCACGCCACGTCCGAACCGGGGAACCCAGCTTGTTGCCAATAGGCGTGCGCAGCAGCTGCTCGTGGTCTCGGCGTTCGTCGGGTCGGTCGCGACAGGTTCTCGGCGCGGGATCTCAAGGCTCTGCTCGTAGGCGGCGAGCGAGTCCTCTTCTGGGAGTTCGATCTGGAAGTCGGTCGAGCCGAGCTGGAAGTCGTCTGTCCCGACAGCCATCAGGATGTGCGCCGACGACGGATTGGCCTCCAGCAGATGCTGGTGGATGGTCAGGCACTGCTGGAAGAGGTCATGGGCCTGCCTGTAATCGCCGGCCTTGTAGGCCAGCTCGCCCATGCGGCGGACAAAGCCGGTGGCGCTGAACTCGAGGTCGGCATTCGTGGGGTCGGCGGCGAGCAGCTTTTGCCTGGATCGCAAACCCTTGCCGCCAAGCCGCCAGAGCGCCCTGCGCATCGCCTGACTGCGCATCGACGTCGCCAAGGCTCAGCAGGTCGTTGGCGATGGAGCCCTGCAGCTGCACATCGGTGGGGTGCGCCGCCGCCAGGCTCTGATGTACCCCCAGCGCTTCGGTCTCGTTCGAGCGCCTCCTGGGTGAAAGTCGCCGATGGCCAGTTCAAGGTCGCCGCGGTTCGCCAGGAGCCAGCCCAGATCCGCGCGCACGCGGTCGCCGGGGTCGGAGAGGAGGACGTGACGAGTGATGGCGAGCGAGCGGTCATAGGCGCTAAGCGCCGCAGCGTTGTCGGCCTGCTTGGCGGCCTGGATGCCGATGAAGCGCAGCGCCACCGCCTGCTGGCCGTCGGTGTTGGCGACCGAAAGCGCGGCTTCGGCCGCGGCGCGGGCGCGGGCGAGGTCGCCGAGGTCGTTGGCGAGCTTGCAGCGCGCGATCTGAACCGAAAAGACGCTGGGGTCGAGCGCAGCCGACTGGTTATAGAGCGCAAGCACGTCGGCCGTGCTCGCTCCTCCGTGGGCGCGCATGATGTCGCGAAGGGCGGCGAGTTGGGTGATGCCGCTCGCCTTGGCGGCGTCGGTCAGGCCTGGCGCGGCGTTGGCCTGCGCGGCCAGCGCCGCGATCGCGGGCCAGGCGCCGGTGCGGTCCCCGTCGGCGAAGCGCTGTAGGGCCTGAACCATCTCCGGCGAGGCTGCAGCGGCGACAGTCTGCAGCGTCGCGGCATAGTCGGCGGCCTCGCTCATCGCATCGGGATCGCGCTGGCCGAGTTTGGCGGCGAGCGCCTCGTAGTCCTGGTGCGCCGTCGCAAGGGCGGCGTTCGCGGCCCGCGCGTCGCCGCGCGCGGATTGAACCTGGTCGTGCG
>CAVRED010000011.1:0-195907 GCA_963719975.1 uncultured Alphaproteobacteria bacterium | reverse complement strand
GCAAACTCCAGGATGGTCCGCTGAGGGGGGATTCCGGACATTCGGCCCCCGCCTAGCCCGACGCCTTCGCCTCCTCCACGCGGGCCTTGATCTGTGCGGCGAAATCCAGCGGCCGGCTCAGCGGCGCGTCGCCGACCAGCGCCTCGACGTACGCGGTGAAGTCCGCGTGGTAGGTCCCGCGCGCACTCTTCCAAAGGGCCCTGAACGCCGGCGTGCCGAGGAGGCGTTGGATGCCTTGTTCCAGCGATGCGGTCTGGACAGGATCCACCAGGGCCAACTTCTTCAACAGGAATTGGTCCTGGAGGCCGAACAGCGAGGCGCGCAACAGAAAGGTCAGTTGCGTCGCCTCGGTCGGCGTGAAGTCGAACTCGCCATTGTACACCCGGGCGATGATCCCGGCGTAGTGCGGTTCGGCGAACTTCCAGATGGACTCCATGTTCCGCGCCGATGCGCCCTGTTGCAGCAAGGTGCGCTGGTTGCGGTCGGCCTGGCGGACCTGCAGCGCGAGATAGATCAGCGAGCCGAACACCGCCAGGCTGCTGAGGACGCCGGCGACGCTGGCGAGGTCGGCAAGGCTCATCGGTGGTCCCCCAATTCGACCCGACGCTACGACGTCGTCTTGAACCAACCAAGCAGCGCGGCCGCGGGCGACTTCAGGCACCTTTCCCTTGCTCCTCGGTTCGCCGCCTAGCTAGGGTTGCGCGCCGCGATGGTGGGTGGGTCGCGCCTAGATGTCAGACGTCTTCATCTCCTACGCCCGCTCGACGGCGAAGCAGGCCCAGGCGGCCGCGGAGGCGCTCGAGGCGCTTGGCTACAGCGTCTGGCTGGACGACGAGCTCCTGGCCCACCACGCCTACACCCACGCGATCGAGGAGCAGCTGACTGCAGCCAAGGTCGCGCTGGTGATCTGGTCGGCGGAGGCGGTGAAGTCCGAGTGGGTCCTGTCCGAAGCCAACCGAGCGCGCGAGGACCACAAGCTCGTCCAGCTCACCGTCGATGGCGCGCGGCTTCCGATGCCGTTCGACCAGACGCAATGCGCCGACCTGGCAGGTTGGACGGGCGACATGAACGCGCCGGGCTGGCGCAAGGTCACCGCCAGCATCGCCGAGTTGATCGGCGGCGACCGACCGTTGCCGCCGCGCCAGCGCCGGCCGCTCGCCGCTGCCCACCAAGCCCTCCATCGCCGTCATGCCGTTCGCCAACCTCTCGGGCGACCCGGAGCAGGACTACTTCGCCGACGGCATGGTGGTGGAGATCGTCGAGGCGCTCTCGCGCATCCGCTCGATCTTCGTCATCGCCAGCGGGTCGAGCCTCTCCTTCAAGGGCAAGGGCGTCGCCGCCCAGGACGCCGCGCGTCAACTGGGCGTGCGCTATGTGCTCGAAGGCAGCGTGCGCAAGGCCGGCGGCCGCGTCCGCATCGGCGTGCAGCTGATCGACGCCGCGGACGGCGCGCAAATCTGGACCCATCGCTTCGAGGACACGCTCGAGGACGTCTTCGCCCTGCAGGACAGGGTGGCGCTGGCCGTCGCCGGCAAGATCGAGCCGACGGTGCGAGCAGGCCGAGATCCGCCGCGCCTCGGCCCGGCCCACCGACAACCTGAGCAGCTACGACCTCTACCTTCGCGCCGCTACCCCTGCAGCGCACTTTCGTCCGAGCCGATATGCTGGAGGCGCTCGATCTGGCGAGCCGCGCCATCACCCTCGACCCTGACTTCGGTCCCGCCCTCGCCCTTGCGGCGCCCTGCCACCGGATCATCGTCCTGTATGGGTGGTCAGATGACCTGGAAGATCATCGTCGCCTTGGCCTCGAGCTGGCGCATCGCGCGCTGAAGGCGGCGGGCGACGACGCCGCCGTGCTCGCCAGCGTCGCCGCGAGCGTCGATTTCCTCGAAGGTGATCATGGGGCCGCCGTGGCGCTCCTCGAACGAGCCCTGACGCTGAACCCCGGTTGCGCGTCGCTTGGTTTCATCAGCGGCATCGTGCGCGTGTCGCGCGGGAGAGACGGACGCCGCCATCGAGAACCTCAGGACCGCGCTTCGGCTGGACCCGATTGGGACCGCATGCAACCGGCACGATGGGTTTCATCGGCCGGGCGCTGTTCCAGCAGGGGCGGTTCAGCGAAGCGGTCCCGCTGCTGAAGGAGCACGCCCAGCACGTCGACGCCCCGATGCCCCAGGCCTTCCTGGCCGCCGCCTACGGTCACCTCGCCCAAGCCAGCGAGGCGCAGGCGGCGCTGGCGCGCTATCGCGCCCTCTCTTCGCAACCCCTCGAGGCCTTCGCGGCAAACTGGTTGCGCGACCCCGCGCAACGCAAGCTGTTCCTGGACGGCATCGCCCTGGCGGAGGGGAAGATGCCGCCGGACGCCGTGGCCGGTAACGCCATGAGCGACGTCTTCATCTCCTACGCGCGCTCGACGGCGGCGCAGGCGCAAGCGGCGGCGGAGGCGTGCGGGGGCTGGGCTACAGCGTCTGGCTGGACGACGAGCTGCTGGCGCACCGCGCCTATAGCCACGTCATCGAGGAGCAGCTGACGGCGGCGAAGGTTGCGCTGGTGATCTGGTCGGCCGAGGCGGTGAAGTCGGAGTGGGTGCTCTCGGAAGCCAACCGGGCGCGCGAGGACCGCGAACTCGTTCAGCTGACCGTCGATGGCGCCGGCTCCCCATGCCCTTCGACCAGACGCAGTGCGCCGATCTGGCGGGCTGGAGCGGCGACCTGACGCGCCTGGCTGGCGCAAGGTGGTCGCCAGCATCGCCGATCTGGCGGGCGGCTCGGCCACGGCTGCCGCACCGGTTGGGGCGCGTACCGCTTCCGCTCCCTACGAAGCCCTCCATCGCGGTCATGCCATTCGCCAACCTCTCGGGCGACCCGGAGCAGGAGTACTTCTCCGACGGCATGGTCGAGGAGATCGTCAACGCGCTGTCGCGCTTCAAGTCGATCTTCGTCATCGCCAGCGGCTCGACCCTCTCTTCAAGGGCAAGGCCGTCGCCGCCCAGGAGGTCGCGCGCCTGCTGGGCGTCCGCTATGTGCTGGAAGGCAGCGTCCGCAAGGCCGGGAGCCGCGTGCGCATCGCGGTCAAGCTGATCGACGCGGCCGATGGCTCGCAGATCTGGGGCGACCGGTTCGAGGACACCCTCGAGGACGTGTTCGCTCTCCAGGACAAGGTCGCGCTCGGCGTCGCGGGGGTCATCGAGCCCACGGTCGAGGCCGCCGAGATCCGACGCGCGTCGGCGCGCCCGACCGAGCAACATGGGCAGCTACGACCTCTACCTGCGCGCCCTCGGCCTGAACCGGACATTCGAGAAGACCAAGGTGTTGCAGGCGCTCGGCCTGCTCGAGCAAGCTACCGCTCTGGACCCGAACTTTGGTTCTGCGCTGGCGTTGGCCGTGCAATGCCACCAACGGCTCATCCGTCACGGGTGGTCGGACGATCCGGAAGCCAGCCGTCGCGAGGCCCACGACCTGGGGCGTCGGGCGCTGCAGGTCGCGGGAGACGATGCCAACGTTCTGGCGATTGTCGCCTATGGGTTGGCCTCGCTTGATCGAGACCAGGTGGCGGCCTTGGCTCTCGTCGAAAGGGCCGTCGCGCTGAACCCAGGCGCTTGGTCGGCTTGGTTGTACAGCGGCGCTGTGCGGCTGCAGTTCGGTGACGCCGAGCGTGCTGTCGAGAACTTGGAGACCGTGATGCGCCTGGACCCGATCGGGCCGGGCAGGAACGCGGCGATGCGCTTCATGGGCCAGGCGCGGTTCCAACAAGGGCGTTTCAGCGAGGCGGTCCCGCTCTTGATCGATCGCGCCCGTCAAGCGGACAGCCCGAGCAACTTTGCTTTACTCGCCGCCAGCTACGGCCATCTCGGGGACACAGGCGCGGCGATGACGGCGCTCGCGCGCTACCTGGCCCTCTCGTCCCTGCCTATCGAGGCCTTCGGGCCGTCATTCATGGACGATCCGGCCCACGTGAAGTTGTTCGACGACGGCATCGCGATGGCGGAGGGGAAGATGCCGCCTGACGGTTCAACGGGTGCCTGACGTCGCTTTCGGGAGGGGTCGACTTGGAAAACTCGGGGTTTGGCCTCTCGCGCCGCGGGCTGCTCGCGGGCGCGGCCGCCGGTTCGGCAGCCGCTGTCGCCGCCGCGCCCGTCGCCGCCCAGGCCGACGACGTCCACGCTGCGGCCGAGCGCGCGCAAGCCGCGCTCGAGGCTAGCGTGCAGGCCGCCCTCAAGGGCGCCAAGAGCACGAAGCTGGTCCTGCTCGGCACCGCTGCGGGTCCCGTCCCCGGACGGCCGCGGCGGATGACCTCAAATCTGATGATCCACAACGGCGCGGCCTATGTGCTCGATTGCGGGCTGGGCGTGACCAACCAGTTCGCCCGGACGGGAACGCTCTTCAGCACCGTGCGCGCCGTCTTCATCACCCACCACCATCCCGACCATAACATCGAATACGGACCCTTTCTGGTGATCGGCTGGGTTCGCGGAATGAAGCAAACCGTCCGCGCTTACGGCCCGCCGCCCCTGACGCAGATGACGGAGGACTTTCTGCGCTTCGCGAAGGTGACAATCGATTTCTGGGCCGAAGACTTCAAGAGACCGCCGCTGGAGATGATCGAGGTGCATGACCTCCCGACCGCGGGACCGGTGATGCAGGACGAGAACGTGAGGGTCACGTCCGTGTTGGTCCAGCATCCGCCGGTGACGCCCGCGTACGGCTATCGCTTCGACTTCGCCGACCGTTCGATCGCGTTTTCCGGCGACACCGTTCCGCTGGAGGCAGTGGCGCGAATGGCCAAGGGCGCGGACGTGCTCGTGCACGAAGCGGCCGACTTCAAGGCGCTCGAAACGTTCGAGCGCGGCCAGCTTCAGATGGGGGCGGTCCCCGGCTCGATAGAGACCATCATGGCCCACATGCATGCGGACCACTCGGCGCCGGAAGACGTCGGACGGATTGCTCAGGAAGCCGGCGTCAAGACACTGGTGCTCTCTCACCTCGCGCCGAGCGACGAGAGCGTGAGCGACGCCAACTGGCGGGCCGCCGCTGCACAGAACTTTAGGGGCGAGATCATCGTCGCCCACGATCTCATGGTGATCTAGCGCGCGGCTCTAGCCGGCTAGTGGTCGCCGGCTTGGTCGTGCGTCGCTCTCAGCTGTGCGCCGCCGCCCAAGAGCAGACCTTCGTTATGACCGCTTTGAAGTCAAAAGCGGACATCAGCTCGCGGCCTGCAACGGCACTTCGAGCCCGGTCAGCCGACGTTGCCGCGCGTCCAGAATCCGGTCGTCAGACGGACAATGGAGCCGTCAATCCCCTCAGTCGCTTCGCGACAGCGTGAGTCGTTTGGGCGCGACTTTCGCCCAGGACATGCGGATCAGCAGCGCCAGGACGTCAGGTTCGATTGCGTCCAGCCAGACGTAGCTGAAGCCGTACCGACCCGCGGGCTCGAAGGCTTGTGGATGGGCGGCGGCGAAATTGAGCTGGTCTTCGCGATCGACGGTGAGGCTGGCCACCGGCCGCGCGCCCGAGAGGGGCGCGAAGAAACCTCGCGAGCCGGCGGGGCTCTCGATGCCCAGCATGGCGAAGATGCGTTTGTTCACGCGGAAGGCCGGCTTGCTGCGGTGGGTGTCCTCATAGGCCTCGGGCAAGGCTAGGGCGAGGCGGCGTACGTCGTCGGGAGTGGGCATCAGAGGCCTTTCGCTCGAAAGAGCGGATAAGCCGCGAGCCGCGGCCTCAAGGCGGGTGACGCTTCAGAAGCGTTGCAGTCCGCCGACCGATGCGTCTTCGGACACGATGCTGCGGCCGAGCCGCAGGCCGTCAGTGCCGCGCGTCGGGCTAAGCTCATCTCGCTGGAAGCCTTTGCGCCTTGCCGTCTGGTTAAGGAGGTTGCAACCTCGTCAGAACCGGCGGGGACCGGGAGGAAACCAAGGGGCATTGGCGATGGCTGCTTTTCTAGGCAATCTGCGCAACGTGATGATCGTGAGCTTCATCCTCGCGATCATCTTCATCGCAGCCTATTTCAGCGCCTACGGCGGGCACGTCGATCAGATCTTCTGGCAGGCCGTGTTCCGCTGGCTGCACGTGATCTTCGGGATCATGTGGATCGGGCTGCTCTGGTACTTCAACTTCGTGCAGACGCGGATGATGCCGCAGATCCCGGCCGAGCTCAGGCCAGCGGTGTCGCAGTTCATCGCGCCAGAAGCGTTGTTCTGGTTCCGCTGGTCGGCGGCCTTCACTTGGCTCATGGGCGTGATCCTGGCCTGGAGCCGCGGGTTCCTGGTCCAGGCCTACACGCTGGGCGCGACCGAGGGCTTCGCCAACAAGGGCCACATCCTGATCGGCGTCGGCATGTGGCTCGGCACGATCATGGCCTTCAACGTCTGGGTATTCATCTGGCCGAACCAGAAGAAGGTGCTGGGTCTCGTCGAAGCCGACGACGCGGCGAAGGCGGCGGCCGGCCGTATCGCCGGGCAGGCGTCGCGCATCAACACCCTGCTCTCGATCCCTATGCTGGTGGCGATGACCATGCAGCAGACCCTGATTGGGTAGACCAAACAACCGCAGCGCCGAGAGAGAGGTATCAGCTCGGCCCGTAGCGACGAGGTCGCGGCACGCGGACCGCCGCCGGCTTGTTCGCACTGGCTGGCGACGGGCGACCCGTTGAATTGATCGTCCGCTTAGGGTGGTTTGGCCGACGGGGCCGCGTCCACTTCCGGTCCAGGAGCAAGGGCAATGTTCGACCCCCGGGCGGACCAAAGGAGCCTCAGCCCTCCACCTTGCGACCGGCGCTCCAGACGATGTCCGGGTTTAGTCGGTCGGGGCCGCTATAGTCGGGATACAGCCGATAGCCGTTCAGTCGGAAGTGGGGCAGCGAGGCGTAGAAGTCGTCAGCTGTATCGGTGAGCAGATCGACACGCAAACCGCCGGCCTCGCGCAGGCCAAGCGCGATCAGCTCCCGCGCAATGCCCCTTCGCCGCGCGGCGGGATCGACCGCGATTAGCGAAAGGTGTGCCTGTATCTCGCCGTCGCTCTGAAGTTGGGCGAACCCCAACAAATGTTCTCCCTCAACGGCAACCATGGTGGTGACGCCGGGAGCCGTAAGAGCGCGCTGCGCGCGCGCTTCGTCCTCCGCGAAGGATGGCCAGCCTTCAAGGGCGCACAAGCGCAATACGCCAGGCAGGTCCGATGCGGAGTAGCGCCGAAACAGCATGTTCCCTCACTTTGACCGTTGGCCAAACGACCCACACAGCCTCTGAGACGCCGGACGTCAATGTCCGTCACCCAACTTGGTCCCTCCGAGAGTCGGCCGTCCCGAAACCGATGGCCGCGGGGACGCGACGCGGCCGGGTCGAGCGCTCGTCCGGAAGGTGTCCGGGTTGGGGGTGGTTGCGTGGGAGCGGGGGACGCCAATCACCGCCGACGGCGAATTACTAAATCCAAAGGTACGCGGTCGCGCTTCCAGGAGCGTACTCTCGGCGTGTAAGTGCGGCGCATGGATATCGAGATCACCGAAGCCGCGCATCCGCCGCCGCGTTTGCGCGAAGCCTATTTTCGTTCGCTGGGCAGCGAACCACAGGTTCACCACCTGGAACGCAGCGTCAGCGTCGCGCGAACCTTCTTGCTCGGGCCAGCTTCGGCGCCGTTCGGCTATCTGGCGGCGCACGATGGCGGGGTCGTGGAGTTCTGGGCCAACGACGACGCGCTGCCGGACCTCGGCGAACTGTTCTACGCCGCGGCCACGCAAGTTGGCGCGACCTCGGCAGTGGTCAAGAGCTACGACACGCTGGCGCTGGTCGCCGTCGCCAGCCGGCCGTTCCAGGCCGCCGCTATCGGCGTCAACTGCACCGCCTGGTCGGACGAACGCTACGATCCGCCGCGGGGCTTCGCCGTCAGGCCGGGTCGTCCGGGCGACCTGTCCATTCTGGTGGACATCGGCCCTGGACTATTCGGCGCACCTGACGAGGCCGCCCAAGACCTGGCGGGCGGCCGGATCACGATCTACGAGATGGACGGCGCGCCCGTGGGCTGCGGCATCCTGAGTCCGGTCCACGAAGGCGCTGACGCGTTCGATGTCGGCGTCGGTATCCTGCCGCAATGGCGTCGCAAGGGCCTCGGCGAACAGATAGTTCGCCATCTGAAGCAGGTCTGCCTGCGCGAGCTGGACGTGAGGCCGGTGTGCGGCTGCGCGGTCGAGAACATCGCCTCGCGCCGCACCCTGGAGCGCGCGGGCTTCCTCACCCGCCACCGGCTGCTGGAGCTTAGGTGGGCTCTCTAAGCGTGCCCGCCCCACCGGGGTGAACGACCTCGTGGCCCTAATAGCGACAGTCTAGGTGTAGATCCTGCCGTCGATCTCGATGCGCCGGAAAGGTGTCCGCATCGAGGGTCCCTTCCCGGTCATTGACGGATTCCGCCTTCGGGGGCGGGGCGGGTTCAAACGGGCAGGATGGGAGGACTACGCCGTGTGGGCAGCGACGACCAGGTATATCGGAACTTCCGAGGAGAACCCGCGCGTCGACGCCTTGGGATCGGCCAGCAGCTCATCGAGCCGCTCAAGCGCAAATCCGCTCGCGATCAGGTCGTTGACGTAGGTCGAGAGCTTGCGGTGGTAGGCGCCCATGCGTCCACGCATGCCGTCGCCGCCGGAGTCCCAGAGCCCTTCCGAAGCGTAGCGGCGCACCACCCGCCCCAGCGCGTCGCCCGTCGTTGTCGAGCAAGAGGGGCGGCGCGTCGGGCACGTGGAAGGGAGCCTCGAAGCAGGGATGCAGCATCGAGAAGACGAACGGTGCGCCAGGCGCAATCACACGCCGGACGGCCGCGAACAGCGACCGATTATCGGCGACGTCATGGATCGCCATCTGGCAGATAACGACGTCGAACGAACCATCCGGCAACGAGCCGAGCGACTGGGCGTCGTCCACCAGGTATGAGAGGCTCGGCGACCGCGCGCGCCGGCGCGCAGCCTCGATCAGTATCGGCGACAGATCGACCCCCACCACCTCGCGCGCCCCGCGCTCGATCAGTTGCCGCCCGACGTAACCCTCGCCGCAGCAGAGATCGCAGACGCGTGCACCCTGGAGCCGCTCACCCAGGCGCTCGATGAGTGTCGCCAACACTGAGATGACGCCACCACCGTCGGCCGCAAGGCTCCGATCGGTGAAGTCGAGAAAGAACTGGGCGTGCCGGTCGTAGACGGTCTCGGTCATTTGCGCGCCACTCTGCCTCGCCCGTTCCTCATCCGTCACAGTCGGGGGGGCTCCTCCGAGCGTTGACGGGCGATGTTGAGACAGTACGGTGCACCGCGGTACTCGCATTCAGGCCATGGTCGCTCGTTGTCCAATCGTTTGAGAAACCAACGTCGTAGCCCCAGGCAGGCGCGCTCCCGGGCGACGTACGACGCCATCTTGGAGGCCGCGTCTCAGATTTTGGAGCGCGATGGGCCGCGCGCTTTTAACACCAACGCAGTCGCCGAACGCGCCGGCGTGAGCGTTGGCACGCTCTACCAGTACTTCCCTGACAAGGAGGCGGTCTTGCTCGCCGCCGCCAAGCGGGAGTTCAACGACATACCGATGCTGAAGCGGCAAAAGGCGCTGCTTCAAGCGCTCATGGTCGTGGTGGACTCCATCGGACGGCTTGGTGGTCGGATCGACAAGTGGACGGTATTGGCGCCGGTCGCCGGAGAGGAACCGGCGAGAGCAGCTAGATCAGCGCGACGCGCAACGGGCCGGGGGGATCATTTCGCGGGCTCGGTTCAGCAAGCGATCATCGAGCTCGCGACGCTTTTCGAGCCGGTGCTCATCCCCCTCCCAGCCAGTGTCCGCGTGGTGGCCGGTCGGTAGGGCGAACTCGGGCGCTCTTGGGGTGACAAGGCTCGTCACCCAACCCGGCCCCTCTGAGAGTGCGTTGTCCCGAAACGGATGCGTCAGCGGACCCGACGTTGTGGTCACGCTGGTTTGTCCGCGAGTGGTCGTTTGGCGGACTTCGTGGCCGCGTCCGGTATCGGGCCGAGCTCAAGGGCAAAGTTCGACCGCCACGCCGGACGTGGGAGAGCCGCCTAGCTGGCTATTCGCGACGTGCCTGTCTGAGGGCCGCGCTGACGAAGGTCGCCTTAGCCTCGGTGTAGGCCATGCGGTTGTTCCGGTGCTTGTTCGCCAGCGAGCGCTTCAGCCGGGCATACGCGCGGGCGACGGCCGGATTGGCGCGCAGATGGTCGCGGAAGACGATCTGGTCGGCAAAGCCGCGCCAGTCCGGCGCGCAGACGTAGAGGTGATGGTCGTGCGCGCCGTAGCCCGGCGGGGTGGCAAAGGCCTCGCGGCCGACGATGCTGAAATCGCCCTCATGGGCGTAGCCCAGCCGCGCCAGACGCTCGATGACCGTAGGAAGGTCTTGCGCCGATCGCAGTTGGATGACGATGTCGATCGTCGGCTTGGCGGCCAGTCCGGGAACCGATGTGCTGCCGACATGCTCGATCTGCGCGGCCAGTTCGCCCAGGGCGTCGGCCACCGACGCGCGCAGGGCCTCATAGCGCCTCGGCCACCCAGGATCGTAGTCGCAGATGACGACCGGTTCCGACAATTCGGTGTCCCCGACCAAGGCTGACAAGCGCGTCTCACCTAGTCGTGCCGTTCGAGTTCGCCAACCACCCGAAACGATGAACTCTGCGCTTCCGGGAGTCCGCTGTCCGAAAATGGACGCGCCATCGGACGCGCTCGCGAGGCGATGCAGCCTTGGCCGCGTCCGCTTTCGGGCCGGGATCGAAGGGCAAAGTTCGACCCAAAGCGGTCCTAAAAGTGGTGCGCTACCGTTTTGGGCGGTAATCAGACGCCAGTTCTTACGGGGATGCGGCCGTGGCTCTTTTCAACCTGCAAAATCCGGTGTTCGCCGCCTACCTGATCGCCGCGGCGATCATGGTCCTGAAGCTCATGGGCCAGGGATGGGTGACGGTGTTCCGGATGATCGGCAGCGATGGCGGTCTGTTGAATCCGGAAGACCTGCAGCCGGGGCCGGCGAACCGAAACCCCCGCCCGGAACAGCTCGAAGCCAACGAATTGGTGGAGCGGTCGCGACGGATCCAGCGCAACGATCTGGAAAACATTCCGGCGTTCCTGGCTATGGGCCTGCTGTTCGTGGCCGTCGGGCCGCCTCTGCTCCTGGCGAGGGCCCTGTTCATCGCCTTCGTTGCCGCGCGCCTTGCCCACACCCTGGCTTATACGACGCGGCAGCGCCATGAAGTGCGGGCGCTGTTCTATGCAATCGGCTCCGTGGTGGTGATCGTCATGGCGCTCTACGTGCTGGTGACGACGCTCTTGCCGCACTGATCTGAAGGCGGTTCATTCTCCCATCGTGGGAAGACGTTCCGGGCGAAAGCCCCGCCGGATGAGAGGTCGCGTCGAGGGCTCGGATTTGCCCGCCAGGAATTGGACGAGAGAGGCTTTCTCTCGTCCTGAACGGCGAAGCCGCGCGGCCGCTCGGGCCGGTCTCCAAGAGCCTGTTGTCCGGAAATGGATGCTTGGGCGGACAGGGCGGATTTGTCCGGATTGGCCGGCGCGTCGCTGAGTTTCCGGACACTTTGATTTCCGGACGGGAAAACGGACAAGCACAGTCGCCCGAACGGCTCAGTCCGCATGGCGACATTTTCACATATAGCACGGTGGCCATGACCAAGACCACCAGCGGGCTGTCCAAGGGTTTGGGCGAGACCGTTCGGCGGGCGAGGGCGCCGCCGACCGAAAGGGTCCAACCCGCGGGCAGCGGACGCGCACAGAGCCCGACGCGGAGCTTCCGCGGCCTCTCCTTCTACCCGGCTTGAAGGGATGGGCTGTACGAGCTTCCCTGCGTCTGCACGTAACATGCAGGCGCTAGGAAGCTGCGTAGGGCCGATGACGAGTACGTCCGATAGGGATACGCCGCGGCTCTCGAGGGCGGAGCCGGTGCCCGGGCAACATTGGGTCTCGGCGCACACCTCACTTCGGACAATCCAGATTAGACGCGAGCATGCCGCGGTGACGCCAAACTGGCCAGGGTTGGGGTCGTGAGTTCAACTCACATCGCCCGCGCCACGCGCTCGGCCGCTTGCGTGATGTAACACTAGGCATTACATAGAGTCTATGTCACCTGCGGGATCGTCCACTGTCAGATTGCCGCCTCAGGCCGAGATTTGCGGCGGCCTCACGAGTTGCATGACGCTTGGCTGGCCCACCGTTGCAAGTTGGCGGGATTATTTGGCCACACCGTTGCCCACCGTCTCGCCTTGGCCGGTGACCCTGTTTCCAACACCGGCGAGTTTCCTCCAAGCCGGTGCTTTGTTCCCGAGAACCACACAAACACTCGGAAACGGGGGCCTGGTCCGCGGGAACCACGACGACATTCGGAACCGCGACCTTGGTTCCGGGAATAGCGACCAATATCCAGGGAACGAGCTCTCTGCTGCGGCCCTTCACGGGGGCTGCCGAAGGGCGTCGCGAACACGAGTTCAATCGCGAATTTGAGCGCTACTTGGAGACTGCGGAGACCTGCTTCAGGGGATCTCCGCATCGTCGGTGGTTCTGGCGCAGGAGCTGCAATCGACCGCCACGGCGTTGGCTAGATCGGCCGCTGCGACGGAAATTGTCGGCCTATCGCAGGCCGGTGCGGAGGTCGCTGGCAAAGACTTCTGGAAGCTATATCGTGCAATCGTTGAACGGCCTCGCGCTTCAAGCGCACCGCAGCTCATTCGGAGGGCGCGGCTACCGGCACTCGACGCCCTGGCCTCTAGCGAATTCGCGCGCCGCGCCGCCACGCCAAGGATGACGCTGTCGCGTAGGCTCGCTAAGGACGCGCTGGCCCAGTTGCGCGACTTGGTCGATGGGCTTGATGACTTCCCGCCGGTTTGGGCGGAACTCGATCCTAGTCAAGCACAGCTCAGTCCGACCCTATCCCAACACCAAGTTCGGGGCTTGGCTTCGAAGCTGGCGGAAGCTGTTTCGGCGGCTCGCCAGATACGTTCCGATCGCGCGCGGCAGCGTCCCCGCCGCTGACTACACAGAAACGACCCACGACAGGGTCCGCAGCTTCGCGCTTAGCACGGGCGTCTCTCCCCCTACTGCTGTCCAGGGCCTCCTCTTGGCCCTGCGGATCGACGACAGCAGCATTGGGAAAGACAATGAACACCGATCGAATTTGCGACCCACGCCTTCTCGAGATTTTCGAGACCCGCGCATGCACAGAGTTGCCCGCCGCAACCTCTGCGGACGCGCTTACAGCGCAACCCGCAGGCTCCTCGCGGCCCGCGACTGGAGCGATATCCTGGCCAAAGTGGCTCTGTTTTCTGGAGACCGCTTCGCGATCCACGTGCATGGCAAGTGGGTCATCGTCTTCGCCTGGGTGCCGGGGCAGGACGCCGGGACCTCAACCTTCAACGAGTTTAGCAACCCTCCATGGAGATTAGGTTCAACGAGCCCGCCCCGGTTTCCCGGGCGAAGTACTGCGCGACGATGTCCTGGCGGGAACGGGCATCACACAAGACGCCCTCGCCGCAGCGATGGGCGTTTCTAGGTTTACTGTGAACCAGATCATCAACGGTCGACGCGCTGTCACGGCAGACACAGCTCTGCGACTGGCGCGCGTACTCTCCACGACGCCCGATTTCTGGCTGAACCTGCAGCGAGACGTTGATCTCTGGCGCGTCGTGCAAGGGCGGCGGAGATCGACTCCTTGCCCGTCTTGCGGCGCGCCCTGTCCAAGGCTGAGCAGTTCGTTGATCTCGACGCTCTCGTCCGCCACGAGACGCGCGACTGCGTCGGGTCACCTCCGTTGCCCGCCGCGCGGTCAGCAGTTCGGCCGCAGCCTCGGCGAACCCGCGCCCGGCCTAGTCGGCTCGGAAGCCGCCGAACAAATTCTGAAATTCAAGATCTTCAATCACTACATCGCCGTGTACTGGGCCGATCGCGACGCTGTTATCTTTCACTTTCCTTGAAATTCCGAAGACGAAACCTGTCTGACGATGAACATCACTCATGTTGTCCATGTAATCAACGCATCCAATCAGGCTGATAGACAGCAAATCGATCCTATCTCCCATCCGGTCTTCTAGCTCATCAAAGTAAGCATTAATCGCCTGGATGCTGATCCCGAGGCTTACGTCTTGGGTAAAAGGTTTGCCGGGAAATACTGTCTGGCCCCGAAACGGCCGCAAGCTCCGCAGCGGCTCGCACATCGTCTTCTGCGCCTGATCAGGGAGCGGATCGAGGCGGAAGTAGATCTCCGGACAACCATGACATCGCGGGCAGGCGTTCGACCGACGTTTTCGAGCACGAATCGAAAGCCGATGCGGCCCTCAGTTGCGTTCCACGTAAGTCCCGTGAGCGGCGTGATGTTCGGCACGATCCAGGGCCGATGCTCAGCGATCGTAGCCTCGCGGGTGAGCCGATTGCCTTCGATCGCGCTGTTCGCGGCTCGCCAAGCTTCAAACGCGGCCCAGCACGCCGCGACGAGCGCGAGGCCAAGCAGGATATCTTGTATCCAAGTGAGCGACGCCTGATTGTAAGCGAGCTGAATCTCCGGGCCGGCCGCGGCCGCGGGCGCGACGGGTCGAAACGTCGCCGCAAATCCGACCACCACCGCGAGCGCGATCAATCCGACCGCCAGCCTTGCTGCTATCTGATCCCTGGTCACATTGCCCTCAGCGAAGGGAGCCTCGGTCGATGGATTAGATGTATATGTGTTCCGGGAGACAGGGACCGACAACGTCGGAATTGGGAGGGCGAGGAGCGCTGCGTTCCGGGCCGTCGGTTCTCGAGGGGAGCGTCGCGGCCTACATCTTTCTCGGGAGCCAGCTATGGGAGGCATTCGTAGGTAGCCCCCCATTCGGTCGCACCGCTCGCGGCATGCCGCAGCTACAGACTGAACCTCCCGATGGGGGCGCTCTCAATCGCCGATCCCAGCCGCGATGACGGAACAGCGTCTAATCTCCATTGTGCGAAGCGAGCGCGCGCGCTCTGAAACGCCAGGCCGTGCGGTGACGCCACACGCAGAGAGGGCCCGATCGGCCTAATCCCTCGGACCGTTCGGGGACAACGGCCGATGGCGCGCCGCCAGATGGCGGGCCAGATCCAGTGCTCAAACGCATCAGAACGCGCCTCCGGCGCTCGTAGAGCACTGACTATGCGGAATTGGCCCCGCGTTACCCGGCTCGATGGCGACGCGGCGTGGGAGGCTCCTAGGCCCTGCATGTAACATGCAGCGACGTCCGGGCTCTTGCCCGCCATCGGCGCGGGCGTGACGACCCTCGACCATCGGGACGATGGGACGTTTCGGAGCGCTTTGCCCTGCGCTCTACGCCCCGCGAGGCCCTCTCAAATTTTCTCGGGCGTGGTGACCCGGTGATGACCCGGGTCACGGCCGGCCCCGGACACGAGTCCGGCCCAGCCACAATACATTGTATTTAATGCAGAAAGTGGCGCACCCGACAGGATTCGAACCTGTGACCTCTGCCTTCGGAGGGCAGCGCTCTATCCAGCTGAGCTACGGGTGCAGACGCGGTCGAAGGCGCTGCGACACCTAGCGCATAACGCCGCCGGGGCGCAAACCGCGCCGGGGCCGCCCTCCGAAGGCAGAGGTTCGAATCCTGTCGGGTGCGCCAATTCCGGGTTAGACTGCTCTTGAACGAGCCGTTGGGAGGAAACCGCCATGCAGCTCCGCTATGCCACCGAGGAGATCCTCGCCGATCACCCCTACGCGCGGCCGAACATGTTCGGGACCCGGCGCCTGCACGGCGGCTATGACGCCGAGGGCGTCTACCGCTCGCCGCGGACGCTGAAGCGTTGGCCGGCGATCGAGGCCTGGCGCGCGGCGTTCCTGAAGAAGGGCGGCGAGTTGGTCGACGTCTCGACCCGCATCCTGCAGCGCTCCGCACTATCCGAACATGGCGCAGATGAAGCTGCTCTTGGCCAACGGCGTCACCCTGCCCTTGTGGAACAACCTCACAACCACCGGCATCATCGAGGGGCGCGGGCGGATGCTGGCGACCATCGTCGCGCCGGACTTCCAGCCGCTGGTCGAAGAGGACATCTCCGAGACGGCGACGGCGCATCTCAACAAGGGCCTTTTCGTCGCCCATGGCCTGGACGAGGGCGGCGACGGCACGGACGCGATCGGGGCGCACGACAGGATGTGGTACGTCGCCCGCGACCTCGTTCTGGGCGAGAACGCCCACCCGATCCCGGTGATCCCGGAACGCGGCGGCCGTCCGGGCGGCGAGGATCGCGAGATGCCGCAGGTCCCCGCGCCCTACGAGGCGCTGATCAAGCAGCTGATGAACATCCTGCTGATCGAGATCCGCGCCGAGCGCGGGTTCGCCTTCAACATCGCCATCATGCGCGACCCCGAGGCGTTCGCCGACCGCAGAGAGGCGGCCGACCAGGCGGCCGCGATCGTCGACCAGATCCGCCAGGACGAGGCCTCGCACGTGGCGTACCTGCAGCAGTTCGTCTCCGAGATCCGGGCGATGCACTTCAAGACCCGCGACGGGGTGGTCGAGGGCAAGAGCTTCATCGATCCGGTGTGGGCCAGGATCGTGGCCTGGAACGCGGACAACGTGCCGCGCGCCGGCGCCCGCGCCACCCGCGAGCTGGTGGAGACGTGCCTCAAGCCCCGCCCTGACGGCGCGGCTCTGCTGGCCAGGTTCGACGCCCTGGCCGACGAAGAGTCGAAGGCGATGTTCGAGGCCGCTTAAGGCGCGATGCGATCAGGCGGCGCCTGGGCCCCACGGGTCCCCGACCGCGGTCGTCGCCGTCAGTCGGACAGCATCGATGCGCGGCCGTTTTCGTCGCGGGGCCTTGGCTCGCTCTTGCGTCAACAGCAACAGCAGCGCGTTACGTCGCGGGCCGGCGGGCGTGAACGAAAGCTCTTGTTCGTAGCGCCGGATATTCCGCCTGTGCGCCAACTCGGACTGGGAGACCGGCATTAGTTCGTGGTCGCCCCGGCGTCCTTGCCGGCGGCGTTGGCGCGAACAGCCGCGCGCCTGGCGGCGATGCTGTCCTGAGCGGCGTTGGCCGCCAGTGTTCGCGCCTGCGTCTGCGACCGATCGGCGGACTGCTGCGCGGCCTGCGCGGCTTGCTGAGACGTTGCGGCCTTTTGAGCGAGGCTCTGGGCGGCGCCCTGGTCAGCAGCGGCGCCTTGTTGCGCCACCGCCGAGGTATTTTGCGCGTTCATGTAGATCACGCCGCCGATGGTGAGCGCGACGACCAGGCAGGCGCCGACAATCCACAACAGAACGTGGTTCCTCCGCTTGACCGCCACCGGTGCGCTTGTCTTGGCGGCGGGTTCGTAGGTCGTCGTCGTACGCGTGACCTTGACGAGGTCAGCGTCGGGATGGGCTTCCGACATGGGGAATTTCGCGGTTCTTGCTGGGGAGCGTCACGATTTCCGCTGAATGCAGAAGCGAGCCCCGTGATTAGCCAACGCCCGAGTTCCGCAATTGTTCCCCGCCGCAGTCGCGTGCTGCAGCCCGGGCGGTCCTGAACGCTAGATTGGGCGTGGCGGGAGGGTTCCGACGTCGCCGGCCAGCGACCCTTCCTGAACGATCGAGACACTGGTCCCCGGATTGGCGTCGACGACGTTGACGTTCGCGCCCAGCTGTTTGGCCAGCGCCTCGACGATGCTGGTGCCGAGGCCGGCCTTCGCGGGGGCAGGTCCCCTCGGCATCCCGACGCCGTCGTCGCTGACCGAGAGCGTCCAATCGGGCCCGCGAGACTGGTAGCCGACGACGATGTTGCCGCCGCGGCCGCCGGGGAACGCGTGCTTGAGCGCGTTGATCACCAGCTCCGTGACGATCAGACCCAGGCTGACCGAGACATCGGCGGTGGCCAGACCGGCGTCGGCCTCGACCTTCAGCCGCAGCTTTTCGTGGTCTGGGATCATCGAGGCGGCGATGCTGTCGCACAGCTCGGTGAAGTAGCTGCGCAGTTCTACCTCGCCCAGCTTGGAGGCGGAGAGCTGCTGCTGGAGCGCCGCCACCGACATCACGCGGCTGTGGGCGTCAAACAGATAACCCCTTGTCTCGCCAGACGGCACCCGGCGCGCGCTCTGCATCAAGATGCTGGCGATGATCTGCAGGCTGTTGGCGACGCGGTGCTGGAGCTCCTGGAAGAGGATCGCCTTCTCGCGCAAGAGGTCGTCCTTGAGCCTCTCGGCCAGGCGGGCGTCGGTGACGTCGGACACGGCCAGAAGCAGCCGCACGTTCGCCCTGTCGGCGTAGTCGAGCTGATGGGCGGTGATGACCAGCCGACGTGGACCGCGCCCGGAGCGCTTCAGGTCCATCTCATAGGCGTCGACCTCGGCCGCGCCAGAGAGCGTCGCCTTCAGCAGAGAGCGTAGCTGCGGGACGTCCCATTCACCGGAGCCCAGCGCGAACAGCGAGCGTCCGGTCGCACCGGCCGGGTCGAGCTGGAAGGCGTGTGAAAACGACGCGCTGGCCGCGATCACCTTGAGATCGTTGTCGAGGAGCAGAATCGGGGCGTCTGACGAGTCCACCAGCGCCAGCGCCAGGCTGTCGGAAACGGTCGGATCGATGGCTATGTCGTCGGCCATTGGCCTCAAGACGCCTGCCGAAGGCCCGCGGAGCGCAAGCCATACCCGGCGCAAGTCACTGGAAGAGTCACGCTGAAGGCCACGCGAGTGTCGGCCTCCTGGACTGTTACGCTTTGGAGCCTACCACAGATGGCGCCCGGACGGACCGACTAACTGAGGTGCGCCGAGCCTAGGCGGGCAGCACCCCCGGCGCGATCGTCAGGGCTGCCGGCGGGTCGATGATCTCTTCCACGAGGCCGAGATAGATATCTCTGACGGCCATCGCCCTCCACTGAGCCGCGAGCTTGAGGAACTCCAAAGAGACCGACTCGACGGACGCAAGCGCGGCGTTCGCCGCGCACTCGGCCGCTCTAGCGTGGCAGGCTTCCGCATTCATCGATCCCGTTTCCTCATGCGCGTGGCCCACAGAAGCGCGCGATTCGCCCGAAGGTTCCCTCAGATGACGACCCGGAGCCGGTCTTGGCGCGGTGCGCCGGGCCGACGACCGCCCTGCGCGGCGCGGGCTGTCGGGCATGTATTGGACGAAGAATTGGACGATCTGAGTCGTGAAACGAAAAGAAATTCGGTGACTTGTGGAACATTGCAGACTGTCACGCATTCAATGAGCCAATAGCGAGATCATCGCTGAATAGGTTCTAAGAAAGCAAAACAATGAGAAATCTTATCGTCGGCATATCGGCCGCCGCGCTGATCGCCGGCGCCGCGGGCGCCGTCAACGCCCAGCCCGGCTATTATGGGTACCAGCAGCAGACCGACTATCAGCACAACAGCAACAGCGACCGACACGCTGGCTGGAGCCACGACCAAGGCGCCGACCATCGCTGGAACCACGGCGATCGCATGGGCTACAACGACTGGAGCAGCGCCCAGCCCGTCGACTATCGCGCGCACCATCTGCGCCGCCCGCCGCATGGCTACGAATGGCGCGAGTCGAATGGCCAGTTCATCCTCGCGGCCGTCGCCACCGGCGTCATCGCGTCGATCATTCTCGACCACGCGCGATAGCTCCTGATCGTCGCGCTCCACTTGGCCATCGAACAAGGCCAGGCGGGGGCGGCGTCTTGAGACGCGCACTCAGCTCGGAAAGGTTCTCAACATGCGACTCTCCACACTTCTGCCGATCGCGGCGCTCGCCGCCCTCGTCGCCGGCGCTGCAGCCGGCGAGCCCAGCGCGCCAGGCGCGATGAGCAACCAGCCCACGGCGGCGGCCTCGGCCGCCACAGCCGGAACTCCAGCCGCCGCGACCATCGGCGCTGGCGGGGTCACATCGTCGCCCACGCCCGCCGACCAGGCCTATCTGTTGAAGGCGGGCCAACCCAACGTGGTCTCGAACGGTCCCGTGCCTGACACGGCGGCGAACCGCCGCCTCTATGGCGGCCCGATGAGCAATGCGGGTCGGCATACGGCGCCGATAGGCGACTAGCGCTTTCCGGTCGCCCCGATGACCGGTCGGGGCGACCGCGCACATCTCGTTCTCGGATGCTCGACGGCGCCGCCGTGATGCCCGCGGACAACGCATATCGGAGACGAAAATGGGCGTAGAATCCCTTTTGATCTTCCTGCTGATCGGCGCCCTCGCCGGCTGGCTGGCCGGCATCGTCGTGCGCGGCGGCGGCTTTGGGCTGATCGGCGACATCGTCGTCGGCGTGATCGGCTCGTTCATCGGCGGCTGGCTGTTCGGCCTGCTCCACATCGCGCGCGGAAGCGGCTTCCTTGGCTCGGTCATCGGGGCGTTCGTGGGGGCGGTGGTTCTGCTCCTGGTCCTGCGTCTCGTGCGGCGCGGGCGGTGACCGCGGCGAACGACAGGGGCCTGAACGACAGGGTCGCGGCGAGAGATTGGGCTCTATTCCCCAAGCTCGCCGGCCTGACGATCGTCGTACTGGCGCTCGGGGCCTGCGCCGCCGGGTCGGACGCCTCGCACCACGCCGCGGCCGGCGGGATGGTTTCTCAGCTCTTCCTCGGGCTCTGGCACGGCATCATCGCGCCAGTCGCGCTTGTCGTTGAGGTGGTCAATGTGCTCAGCCCTCACACCCTGCCCTGGCAGATGCGCCTGTACGAGGCCAGCGGCACAGGCGTGGCCTACGACGTCGGCTTCTATTTCGGCATCCTCGGCGGGCCGGGCCTGATCCTCGGCGGCTGGTCGCGCCGCCGCTGATCTCACGGCGCGGGCGCCTGCTCAGGCCCCGGGCGCTTGCGAGATGTCGCGGGGGCGGAAAGGCAGGGTCGTGTCAGCGCCCTCGGCGGGGGCGGGGCCGCCGTCCTGCTCGAGAGCGGCCTCGCCGCTGGTCGTGATCACCCAGCCGCTCTGGTTGCGCGCCGCCAGGCCGAGCGCGGTCAGCTCGCGCGCCTTGGCGATGTTCACCCAGCCGACGTCGCCGCCAGCCTTCTTGCCCGCCAGGTTGCGCAAGGTGTCGAGCTGGCCGGTCGAAAGCGTCACGTCATCGGCCCCAGAAGGTTCCACGGAACGCCTGGTTGTGGGGCGCGCGCAGCGGCGGCGCGGCGCCGGTCGAGCGCGGATCGAGCAGGGTCTTGCGGGGCGGAGGCGCCGGTTGGACAAGCCTGGACATGGGATCGCCTCGGGACCCAATCGGACTCGCGGCGCGGATCGACGATTGGGCCCAAGTCCATAGAGGAAATCCGTCCTGTTTGCACGCGAAATCGGACCAAAATAAGAATACTTGAAATATTGTTCGCCGCGGAGACAGGCCTCCATTTCAGAAAATCTAGAAAAAGAGCCTTCTGCGCCCGATCCGAAAGCTATTCGACCAATAACCCTAGCGATTCGACCGTGGATCACCCATATGGCTATAGCGCGCCGTCGGGTCTGAGCCGCCACTGAAGCGGTCGATCGGTCCCAACGCGGCGCCCATAGAGACAATCATGCCGCTTCTCCTCCTGGCCTCCGTGTTCTGCGTGGTCATCGCAGTCACCCTGCCCTTTGTCTTCCACCTGCTCCACGGCGCCCAAGGGCGTCACCCTTGACGTCCGCGGGGGTGCTGACGCCGACCCGTGGCGTTCTCGCCCAGGCAAACGCGGATGCTGAGTTCCAGTCGGACCTGATTGGCCTCGCGCCGCAGCTGAGGGCCTTCGCACGATCGCTGACCGGCCATGCAGCCGAGGCCGACGACCTCGCGCAAGAGACGATGCTCAGCGCGTGGCGGGCGCGCGCGCACTACTGCATGGGCAGCAACATGAAGGCCTGGACCTTCAGGATCCTGCGCAACCAGTTCCTTTCCAACAGGCGCAGGGCGTGGCGGACGGAGCCGCTCGATCCTGAGGTCGCAGAGCGCACCCTGGTCGCGGCCGATGACCCATCCGCCGCGCTCGACGTTTCCGACGTGCGCCGCGGCATGATGCGGCTGTCGGTCGAACAGCGCGAAGCCCTGATCCTCGTCGGCGCCGCCGGCCTGTCCTACGAGGAGGCGGCGAGCATCTGTCAGACCGCCATCGGCACGATCAAGAGCCGGGTCAGCCGGGCGCGCGTCGAGTTGCAGATCATTCTCGCCGTCGGCGATCTTGGCGATGTCGACGTGCCTCCAAGCGAGGCCGCCGCCGCGATCCATCGCGACGCCGCCTCGCTGAGGGCGGGCGCCCTGTCGCGAGCGGCCTGACCCACGACCAGGAGCTCGGCTGGTCAACAGCGAAACGCGCCTAGGGAAACAATCCGTGGCCGCCGCCGACCGCGCCGATCACCGCGACGAGGCTCAGCGCGAGCATCACGCGGTGGAACACCTCCATTCGGTCGAAGAGCGTGCTCGAGCCCCCGTGCGCGAGGGCATCCTGCAGCCGGCGATGCAGGACGAACGGCTCCAGGACGAACAGCATCAGCGCGAACACCACCCAGACGCCGGCCATCGCGTCCATCCACCAGAAATCCACCGAGGCAAAGCGGCTCCAGGCGCCAAGGCGCGCGGTCATGTAGACGCCGCTGAGGCCCGCGAGCGCGACGGTGATGCGCGCCTGCCAGGCGAAGCGGTCCTCGAAGCCCAGGAACGCGCTCAGGCGCATGTCCGGCGGCCGTTCGCGGCGGATCGCGGGGAAGAGGACGGTCGTGACGAACCCCACGCCGCCGATCCAGAGGACGACGCAGAGCACGTGGATGATCCGCGCGATGGCGATGTCCATGCGCTCGCCGTCCTTTCTACGTCCCGCCGGGCGTTGCGTTTACGCCGTTCAGGGGGCAGAGGTCGTTTCCCCGCGCCCGATGCAGCCCCGCGGTGAGCAACGGAAGGCCAATCCCCATGAACGCTCCGACCACGATCGACAACGAAGTGCTCTACGCCGTCGATGGCCATGTGGCGACGATCACGCTGAACCGGCCGGAGCGGATGAACACCATCTCGCGCGCCATGCTCGGCCAACTGACCGACTACCTCCTGGCCGCGGACGCCGATCCGGAGGTCAGGGTGGTGATCCTGACCGGGACCGGGCGCGCCTTCTGCGCCGGGCTCGACCTCACCGAGGCCACAGGCGAGCGCCAGGGCGGCATCTCGAACAGCTCGCAGCTGGCGGTCACGCTCGACCTGCGCTCGACCCCGCCGACGGTGCTGCACGAGATGGACACGCCCGTGATCTGCGCCCTGAACGGCTCGGCGGCCGGCTATGGCATGGACACCGCGCTCGGCTGCGACATCCGCCTGATGGCCGAGAGCGCCAAGCTGGCGGCCGCCTTCACCAAGCGCGGCGTGGTGCCCGAGTTCGGGCGGCACCTGGCTCTTGCCGCGCCTGATCGGCTGGTCGAAGGCGGCGGAGCTGATCTTCACCGGCCGCACGCTGACGGCGCGCGAGACCGTCGACCTCGGCCTCGCCTCGGAAGTCGTCCCGGACGCCGAGCTGATGACCCGCGCGCGGGCGATCGCCGATGAGATCGCGGCCTGCGCGCCGCTCGCCGTGCAGGCGTCGAAGCGGATGATGCGGATGGGCATGAACGAGACCTTCAACGACCACGTCCACCACGTCTTCCTGCAGCTGTTGCCTCTGTTCCGCAGCCAGGACGCGGCCGAGGGCATGCGCGCCTTCATGGAGAAGCGCCCGGCGAAGTTCCAAGGCCGCTGAATGGGTGAGGCCGTCAGCGTCCGGCGAGCGACGCCCAAGGACGCGGACGCGATCGGCGCGCTGACCCGCGAGGCCTATGCCAAATGGGTGCCGCTGGTCGGCCGCGAACCGCTGCCGATGACCGTGGACTACGCCGAGGCGGTGAAGCGGCATCGATTCGACCTGCTGTTCGTCGGCGAGGCGCTCGCGGCGCTGATCGAGACCGTCCCGCAGGGCGAGGAGCTCCTGATCGAGAACGTCGCCGTCCGCCCGGCCTTCCAGAGACGGGGCTATGGGGTGCGGCTGCTCAAGCTCGCCGAGACTCTTGCCATAAGGGCGGGCCTCAAGGGCGCTCGGCTCTACACCAACAAGCTGATGGCGGCCAACGTCAGTCTCTATCGGTCGCTCGGATACGCGATCGAGCGCGAAGAGACCCTTGGCGAGCGAACGGCGGTGCACATGGTCAAGCCGCTGAGGCTGGCGTAAGCGAGACGCGGGAGGACCGAGACATGAGAGATTTGGCGGGCAAGACGGCGTTCATCACCGGCGCAGCGTCCGGGATCGGGCTCGGGGTCTCGACCGCGCTCGCGCAGGCGGGCGTCAAGGTGATGATGTGCGACATCGAGCAGGCCGCTCTCGACAAGGCCGTCGAGGGCCTGAAGCGCACCAACGCGGACGTCGCCGGCGTGATCGCCGACGTCTCGCTGAAGGCGGAGCTGCAGGCGGCCGCCGACAAGACGATCGAGACGTACGGCGCGGTGCACATCATCCACAACAACGCCGGCGTGGCCGGCAGCGGCGGCTATGACGCCTGGACCGACACCGGCTGGAACTGGACCATCGGGGTGAACCTGATGGCGGTGATCTGGGGCGTCGAGATCTTCGGGCCGCTCATCGAGAAGGCCGGCGGCGGCCATATCGTCAACACCGCCTCGATCGCCGGCCTGATCTCCGGCTCGGGCAACGCCTACAACGTCACCAAGTACGGCGTGGTCGCCCTTTCGGAGGGCCTGCGCCAAGAACTAGCGCCGCGCGGGATCGGCGTTTCGGTGCTCTGCCCCGGCTTCATCCACACCAACATCACCGAAGCGGCGCGCAACCTGCCGCAGCGCTTCAAGGGCGCAGCGCCGATCAGCAAGGCCCCGACGGAGCAACAGCAGGCGCAAGCCGTCCAGTGGCTGGGCAACGTGCGCCAACGCATCGAGACCGGCATCGACCCGCTCTACGTCGGCGAGCTGGTGCGCGAGGGCATCGAGGGCGACTGGCCTTACATCTTCACCGACACCGAGTTCGAGCCGCCGATCGCGGCGCGGTTCGCCAACATCAAAGCCGGCTTCGACCGCGTCCGCGACCGCGAACCGAGGCGATAAACCTTAAGGGCGGCGGGCGGCGCAGCCGCCCCACTTAACCGCCAAGAACGCGAAGGACGCCAAGGTGCGCCAAGAGGTCCAGGCAGCGGAGACCCTTTGCGTTCTTGGCGTCCTTGGCGGTTAAAGACTGACTCGCCGCTTGCGCGGCGCAGGGAGGACTGGATGAAGGATCTGGCAGGCAAGACGGCGTTTATCACCGGCGCGGCGTCGGGGATCGGGCTTGGGGTGTCGACGGCGCTCGCGCAGGCCGGCGTCAAGGTGATGATGTGCGACATCGAGAAAGACGCGCTGGACAAGGCGGTCGAGGGGCTGAAGCGCACGAACGCCGACGTCGCGGGCGTTGTCGCCGACGTCTCGCTCAAGGCCGAGCTACAGGCGGCCGCCGATGCGACGCTGGCGCAGTACGGCGCGGTGCACATCATCCACAACAACGCCGGCGTCGGCGGGGGCGGCGGCTATGGGACCTGGACCGACGCCAGCTGGAGCTGGACGCTGGGCGTGAACCTGATGGCCGTGGTCTGGGGCGTCGAGATCTTCGGGCCGCTGATCGAGAAGGCGGGCGGCGGCCAGATCGTCAACACCGCATCGGTGGCCGGGCTGATGTCGTTCAACGGCGCCGCCTATAACGTCAGCAAGTACGGCGTGGTCGCCCTCTCCGAGGGCCTGCGCCAAGAGCTCGCCCCGCGCGGGATCGGGGTTTCGGTCCTGTGCCCCGGCATCATCAGGACCAAGATCGCCGAGTCCGTACGCAACCTGCCTGAGCGGTTTGCGGGCGCCGCCAAGGCGGACAAGTCGACCGGCGAGATCGCCGAGTGGCTCAAGAACCTCTCGCCCCGCCTCGAAGGCGGCATCGACCCGATGTACGTGGGCGAGCTGGTGCGCGAGGGCATCGAGAACGATTGGCCCTACATCTTCACCGACACCGAGTTCGAGCCGGTGATCGAGCTGCGCTTCGCCGGCATCAAAGCCGGCTTCGACCGGGTCAGGGGCCGCGAGCCCAGGCGTTAGCGCGGCCGCGCCCTCGACAGGTTGCGGTCCTGCGGCGAAACTTGGCCATGGTCGCCGAAAGCCAGCCGCTGCCCGACGCCCGAGCCCTCCTGGACGGCGACAAGCGCGCCTACCTCGAGCAACGCCTGTTCGCCTTCTCGCCGCTGAACCTGTGGCTCACCGCGGCGGTCGTCTATCTCGTCCTGACCGGCGCCTATGCGCTGGCCGCCTTGGCTGACGGCGCGGCGTGGATCCATCGCGTCGGCGGCGCTTACGTCCTGGACGAGCGCGCGCGGGTGGCGCTGATCCTGGCGCTGGTCATCTGCGTGGCGCTGGCCATGCAGCGCTACGCCCGGCTGAGCGAACACACCGAAGCGCAGACGAACCGCCTCAGCCCGGCGATGGGCGACTTGTTCTTGACCCTCGACGGCGCGGGCCTGAAGCGCGCGACGGTTCTGGGCCTCGTGGGCGGCGTCCTGCTGATTCTTCTCTTTCGCGCGCCAGGCGTGGGCCTTCGCGATGTCGCGGTCGGCTCGGCCAGGTTCGTCTGGTTTTCCGCGGCGACGCTGCTGTTGGTCGTGCTCTTCGCCCGCGGCATCGAGCTCACGCGCACCGGCGCACGCTCCACGCGGCGGGCGATCGATGACGACCTTGTCGTCGACCTCCTCCACATCGACAGGCTCTACGGTTGGGGACGCGCGGCCGCCCGCAACTCGCTCACCTGGTTTGCGGTCAGTGCGTCGGCCTGCCTCCTCTTCGTGAGCCAGCTCAGCCCACTGGTTTCGGCGGTGCTGCTGGGCGCCTGCGCGCTGATGGGCTTGTGGGCGTTCGTCGGCACGACGCACCGGGTCCACCGCCGCATCCACGCCGCCAAGACCCGCGAGCTGGACACGCTGCGCAGCGAAATCTCCGACCTGCGGACCCATCCGGGCGAGGAGCCGCAGACGTCGGTCAAGCTGCACAGCCTGCTTGCCTACGAAGCGCGCATCGCCGCCGTGCGAGAATGGCCGTTCGACCAGTCGATCCTGATGCGCGTGCTGGGCTCGACGCTGATCCTGACCCTGCCCTGGTTCGGCCAGGCGGTCGCCGGCGTCTTGGTCGAGCACGCCGGCCTTTTCATCCACTAGCCGCCTGCGCCGTACGTCATCGTCCGCGGGCAGCGGCCGGCGGTCAGGGCGTTGTTGAGGGTGATCAGCACGTCGCGCTTGGCCTCGAGATCGACGCCGATCTGGCGGCCGCTGTCGTGGATGAACAGGAAGGTGTGCAGCCAGTGCGAGCCGTGCGCGCCGTCGAATTGGCTGCGAGCCTTGGGTGCGAGGTCGGAGTAGGCCGACAGGATGCCGTCCGCCTCGGAGCGCCAGTCGTCGTACTGGAGCTGCATCTTGCGATCGTCCTTGCCGGCGTCCCATGCGTCCTGGATCGCCTTGGCGCTTGCGACCAGCTGGATCAATGCGGCGGATGCGTCCTTCACCCGGCCAACGCAGTCGGCGTAGGCGTGGGCCGTCGGCGGCGCGGACGCCCGGACCTGCGGCGGATGCCTCCAGGCCGTGACGACGGCGGCCAGAACGAAGAACGCCGCGACGATGAGGCTCAGCGCGAGCTTGGCCGCCGCCGACCGCGCCGGATCGGCCCAGACCGCCACGAGGCCGACGATCGCGCCGGCGCCGAGCAGGATCGCGGCGATGACGAGGTCGCTGGCCGCGAGGCCGCTGGCCCAAAGCCCGATCACCAGCGCGGTTTCGCTGGCGCGGATACCGACCCGCCAGCGCTCGACCCATGACGCTTGCGCCATCTGAGTCGGCTCGGGCGCGCGCCGGCTAGAGCGCCGGCCGCCGGTCCCACCACGGCTGGGCCTTCTCCAGCTGGCCGGCCAGGCGGAACAGCACCGCTTCGTCGCCGGTCGAGGCGGCGAACTGGACGCCGACGGGAAGGCCGTCGTCGGTCCAGGCGAGGGGGAGGCTGATGGCCGGCTGGCCGGAGTGGTTGAAGGCCTGGGTGTTGGGCATGAAGGCGTAGAAGACGCGCGCGTACTCGGCGACGTCGTCGGAAGTGGAGCTGAGCTCGCCAAGCTTGATCGGCGGCTTGCCAAGCGTCGAGGTCATCAGGACGTCGTAGCCCTGCATGAACTCGCCGATCGCGCGGCCGAAGCGGTGGATGAAGGAGACGGCGCGGGCGAAGTCGCTCGGAGGTATGGCGCTTGCCCTGCTCGTAGAGCCGCCATGTGAGCGCCTCGACCTCGCCCTCCTCGCACCGGGCGGCCGCGCCGCTCGCCCTCGACGTCGATATAGACCGCGGTCGCGGTGGAGACGCAGACGCCGCCGGCGGCCGAGGCCAGGCGCCGAACTCGAACGGCAGCTGGACCTCCTCGACGTCGTGGCCGAGCGAGGCGAGGAGCTTGGCCGCTGCATCGACGGCGAAGCTGACCTCGGTCTCGGGCGCGCCGGTGAGCAGGGCGCCGCGGTTGTAGGCGATGCGGAGCTTGCCGGGATCGCGCGCCGACCTCCTCGAGCGTAAGGGCGCTCGGGCGGGTCGAGGAAGTAGGGGTCGCCGGCTTGCGGGATGCAGCTGATGTCGAGCAGGGCGGCCGAGTCGCGCACCGAGCGGCTGACGCGCGTGGATGACCGACATCCCGCCCCAGCCTTCGCCGACCGGGGCCATCGAGACGCGGCCGCGCGAGGGCTTCAGGCCCGACGAGCCCGGAGCAGGACGCGGGGATGCGGATCGAGCCGCCGCCGTCGCTGGCCTGGGCGGCGGGCACGATGCCGGCGGCGACCGCGGCCGACGAGCCGCCGGACGAGCCGCCCGGCGTGCGCTCGAGGTTCCAGGGGTTGCGCGTCGGGCCGAACGCCGAGGGTTCGGTCACCGGCTGCAGGCCGAACTCGGGCGTGTTGGTCTTGCCGAACATGACGAGGCCGGCCTTGCGATAGGCGGCGACGAGGGCGCTGTCGGCCGCGGCCGGCGGCAGGTCGCGCCAGATCGCTCGAGCCGCCGGCGGTGCGCACGCCCTTCATCTGCGTGCCGAGGTCCTTGAGCAGATAGGGCACGCCGCGGAACGGGCCCCTCGGGCAGGCCGGCCCTGATCGCCGTCCCGCGCCTGCGGCGAGGGTCGAGGATGACGGCGTTGAGCTTCGGATTGACCTCGGCCATGCGCTCGGTCGCGGCCTCGAGCAACTCGCCCGGCGAGACCTCGCGCTTGGCGACGAGCTCGGCCAGGCCGACGGCGTCGTACTTCTGATAGTCGGCCTGGTTCATCGCCGTCTCCTTTGCTGTGCAAGCGCCTGCGTTGCGCCTCTCCCCTCGAGGGAGAAGGTGGACCGCGTCAGCGGGCCGGATGAGGGGCCGCGCAGGCGTCTGAAGGTCATCTCTTTGAAAAGCTAGCCGGCAAGCGGCGCGGCCCCTCATCCGACCGGGCTCCGCCCGGCCCCCTTCCCCTCGAGGGGAGAGGCGATCATCGAGCGCGTGGCTGCATCGCGCTTCACACCGCCGCGGCGGCGAGGCTGGCGTGGACTTTGTCGAGGCCTTTGGCGAGGGCGTCGAAGATGGTGTCGATCTGGTCCTTGGTGATGATCAGCGGCGGGCAGACGGCGACCACGTCGCGGATGGCGCGGAGGATCACGCCTTCTTCGAGCACCGCGGCCTGCACCGCCGGGCCGACGGCCTGGGCGGCGTCGAACGGCGCCTTGCGTCGCCTTGTCGCGCACCAGCTCGACCGCGCCGACCAGGCCCGACCCCCCTCGCCTCGCCGACCAGCGGATGGCCGGCCAGCGCCTTGAGGCGCGCCTGGAAGTGCGGCGCGAGGCTGCGCACGTGGCCGACGATGTCGCGCTCCTCGTAGATCTTCAGCGTCTCCAGCGCGACGGCGGACGAGACCGGGTGGCCGGCGTAGGTGAAGCCGTGGCCGAAGGTCCCGAGCTTCCTGCTCTCGGCCAGCATCGCCTCGTGGATCTGCGTCGGTGACCAGGGTCGCCGAGATCGGCAGGAAGGAGGCCGAGAGCGCCTTGGCGCAGGTCAGGATGTCGGGCGTGATGCCGATAGGTCTCGCTGCCCCACATGTTCCCGGTGCGGCCGAAGCCGCAGATGACCTCGTCGACGACGAACAGGATGTCGTGCTTCTTCAGCACCTTCTGCACGGCCTCGAAGTAGCCGTGCGGGCGGCACGATGACGCCGCCGGCGCCCATCACCGGCTCGGCGAAGAAGGCGGCGACGGTGTCGGGCCCCTCGCGCTCGATCAGCGCCTCGAGGTTGCCGACGATGCGGGTGACGAACGCCGCCTCGCTCTCGCCGGGCTCGGCGTGGTGGTAGTGGCTGGGGCAGTCGGTGTGCAGGAAGCGCGCGATCGGCAGGTCGAAGTCGGCGTGGTTGGGGACGAGGCCGGTCAGGCTGGCGCTCGCCACGGTCACCCCGTGGTAGGCGCGCATGCGCGAGATGATCTTCTTCTTGTCCGGCTTGCCGATGGCGTTGTGGTAGTACCAGACGAGCTTGATCGCCTGGTCGTTGGCCTCCGACCCCGAGTTGGCGAACAGCACCTTCGAGAGCCCCTTGGGCGCGATCCCGAGCAGCTTCTCGGCGAGGTCGATGGCCGGCTCGTGCGAGCGGCCGCCGAAGATCTGCGAATAGGGCAGCCGCTGCATCTGCCGGGTCGCGGCGGCGACCAGCCTCGGCTCGCTGAAGCCGAGCGAGGCGCTCCACAGGCCTGCGAGCCCCTCGAGGTAGGGCTTTCCGGCGTCGTCGTAGACGTAGCAGCCCTCGCCCGACGAGATCACGAACGGCCCGACCTCCTGGTGGCGGTCGAGGTTGGTGTAGGGGTGGATCAGGGTCGCGATGTCGCGGGCGGCGGTCGAGTTCGGCAGTGCGGTCATGTCTGGACAGGCCCTCTGGCTGGCCGATGGGTTTTGGCTGAAACCGCCCGGTCGATAAAGGGCGGACACGGTGCGGAGGCTATACGTGATCAAGCTGGTGTATGCGATCGAGCGGCGGGCGGACGTGCCGCTGGCCGACTTCTACGACTATTGGCTGAAGTCGCACGGGCCGAGGGTGAAGGGCCACGCCAAGGCGATCCGCGCCAAGCGCTACGTCCAAAGCCACACCATCGACACGCCGGCGAACGAGGCGATGCGCAGCAGCCGCGGCATGCTGGAGCCGCTGCCCGGCATCACCGAGGTCTGGTGGGACAGCCTCGAAGACTTCCAGGCCGCGCTCGGCGATCCGGCCGGCGCCGCGGCGATGGCGGACCTGGCCGAGGACGAGGCCAAGTTCATCGACACCGCGAAGTCGCAGATCTTCCTCACCCGCGAGAACCTGATCTTCGACTTCACCGGCGCCGCCAAGTTCGGGCCCGACGTGCAGAAGGTGACCTATCTCCTGACCCGCAAGGACGGCATGACGGTCGAGGACTGCCACAAGACCTGGCTCGCCGACCACGGGCCGCTGGTGGCGAGCTTCGCCCGCGCCAGCGGCATGGCCCGCTATGTCCAGAGCCACACCATCGCGCCGGAGATCAATCAGGCGATCGGCGCCGGGCGCGGACTCGCCGCACCCGCTCGACGGCATCACCGAGGTCTGGGTCCGGCCCGGGCGGCGCCCCCTCACCCGATCCGGAGACCGCCCGTCGCGCGGGGCCGGTGCTGGTCGAGGACGAGCGCCGTTTCGTCGAGATGGGCCGCTCGCGCTGCTTCATGACCCGCGAGCACGAGATCTTCGACTACCGCCCGACGGAGTAGCCTGTCAGATGCGCGTGCCCGACCAAAATCTGGCCGAGGTCTGGGATCGCGGGTTCACGGTCGTCGAGGGCTTCCTCGACGCGGAGACCCTGGCGGCGGCGCGCGAGGCGCTGTGGGGTGTCTACCCGAAGCCGGAGGACTATTTCGCCGACCCGTCGAAATACCCCGAGCTTGCCGACAGCCAGTTCTCCGGCATCCACAACTTCCCTTACGCGGACTGGGCGCTGAACCGCATCCCGGTCTACCCCGACCTCACCGACGCGGCCGAGCGGCTGCTCGGGACCGACGACATCGAGATCTACAAGATCGAGCTGTGGGCCAAGTACGCGGGCGCGGTCGACTACGACCAACCGCACCATCGCGACTACGGCAATCACACCCTGGTCGTCCCGCGCGAGGACCGCGCGCACACGCAGATGACCACCTTCATCCTGCTCTCCGACGTGACCGACGAGGACGGTCCGACCAAGCTCGTGCCGCTGGAACACTCCCGCGACCTGCCGCTGACGCCGCGGCGGCGGCCGATGGGCGAGCTGTTCGAACACGAGGTGGCGATCACCGGCCCGGCCGGCGCGCTGATGATCTACAAGACCGATGTCTTCCACCGCGCGTCGAACTTCACCGCGCCCGACCGCGCGCGGTTCGCCATGCTGGTCGACATGCAACAGCGCGGCTGGCGCTGGAACGGCAAGATGAGCTGGCCGCACCACGCCGGACGCGAGGCCATGATCGAGGCGATGGTCAAGATGACGCCGCGCCAGCGCGACCTGTTCGGCTGGCCGCCGCCCGGCAGCGACTACTGGAACGCCCAGACGCTGCGCGACGTCGCCGCGCGCTACCCCGGGATGGACATGACGCCCTATGGCGGGGCTCCGCAAACGCCCCCGCACAGGGAGGGGCCAAGCGCCGAAGGCGCGAGGGGGGAGGCGCTAACCCACCCGCGTCGCTTTCAGCCGGGCTTCGTCGACCGCATAGCCCATGCCGGGGGCGTCGGAGAGTGCGATCCAGCCGTCTTTGGCGGCGAGCGGCTCGGCCATCAGGAAGTCGCGCCGCGCGAGGCTCCATTGCGGCGGGTCGTAGGGGAACTCGAGGAAGGGCGCTCGCCGAGGCCGGCCACGAGCTGGGCGTTGGCGACCACGCCCATGCCGTTGGTCCAGGTATGCGGTGTGAAGGTAAGATTGTGCGCCCGAGCGGTAGCCGCGAGCCGCTTGAGGCCGGTGATTCCGCCCACCAGCGCCGCATCCGGCTGTAAGACATCCAGACACCCGCGCGCGATGAGCACGTCGAAGGCGGAAAGCTCGCGAGTCATCTCGCCGCCGGCGATGCGGATCGTCGGTCGCGGCGCGCAACCCCGCCATGCCGTCGTAGTCGGCGCGATCGAGCGGCTCCTCCATCCAGTAGACGCCGAGCGGCTCGAGCGCGCGGGCGACCTCGAGCGCCTCCTTCAGCGCCCAGGGCGGCTCGGTATCCCAAGGCATGCGCCAACCCTGGTTGCAGTCGACCATGAGCTCGAGCGTGTCGCCGACGCGGGCGCGCACGGTCTCCAGGGCGCGGACGTCGGCGCGCCAGTCGCCGCGGCGGAAGCGGATCTTCAGCGCCGCGAACCCCTCGGCGCGGTAGCGCTCGGCGGCGTCCGCCATCTCCGCGCCGTCGCGCAACACGCCCGACGACGCATAGGCGCGGACGCGGTTCGTCGCGCCGCCGAGCAGCTTCCAGCACGGCTGGCCAGACAGCTTGCCGATCAGGTCCCACAGCGCCAGGTCGAGCGGCCAGCAGCGGCCGTAGTGGAAGGCGATGTGCTCGAGCACGGTCGCGTGGCGTTCGATGTCGAACGGGTCGCGTCCGACGAACAGCGGCTCGTGGCCGGCGAAGCCCAGCATCAGGTCGCCGCTGCCGTAGCCGCTGACGCCGTCCGTGGTCGTCACCTTGACCAGCGTCGCATCGAACTGGCGGCGCGGGTTCGAATCCCAGCTGGCGTTGAACGGCGGGTCGAGGGCCAGCCGGTGCTGGCTGATCTCGATCGCCGCGATCCGGTGTTCGCTCACGCCTTCGCCGGGGTGAAGAAGGGGTTGTGCACGTCGGCCAGTCCCTCGCGCAGGGCGTCGAGCGCCGGCCAGTCGGCGGCCATGGCGCGCTCGGCGGCGCCGCGCGTGGCCGCGCGATTGTTGCGATAGACCGCCTCGGCGTCGTCGGCGTTCCAATCGACCCAGACCAGCGCGATCGCCAGCCAGCCGTCGCGCGCCTCGGGCGGCAGCGCCTTGGCCAGCAGCGCGTCGGTCATGCCGGCCGCCACCCCGGCCTGCGCCGGGCCCCAGGTCATCTGTTCGTGCGCGGCGTCGCGCAGCACCGCCTTGGCGACGAACAGGGTGAAGGGCTTTACCGGCAGATTGGGCTTGAGCACGGTCAGGAACGGGATGTGGCCCGGCCCGGGACTGGCGGCGGCGAGCGCGTAGGCCTGCCCGAGATCGGCCTTCGGCGCCAAGGATCAGGTTGATGTGCGCGGCGTTGGCGCCGTCGCCGTCGAACGACTCGCCCAGGAAGATCATGCGCCTTGCTCCTTTGGATCCGGCGCGTAGGCCCGCGCCCGCCGGATCGGATTGTAGTCGTTGATCATGTCGCGCGGGCGATAGGACGCCTCGAGCCAGGCGCGCTCGTCTTCGGTGAGCGTCAGCGCAGCCGCTTCGATGGCGGCGTCGACCTGCTCGGGCGCGTCGGCGCCGATCAGCGGGACGACGCCGGCAGGATGCCCGGCGACCCAGGCCATGGCGACGGCGGCCGGCGGCGCGCCGCGGCGCTGGGCGAGCGCGCGCACGCGCGCTGCGATCTCGATGTCGATCGCGTCGCCGAACCACTCGAGGAAGGGGTCGTGCGCCGTGCGCGCGCTCGGGCGCAGCGCCGGCCAGATAGCCGCGCGCGAGCGGGCTGAAGGTGGTCACCGCGACGCCGGCGTGCGCGCAGTAGGGCAGCATCTCGCGCTCCTCCTCGCGATAGAGCAGGCTGAGCTGGCACTGCATGTTGACGAACGGCGTCCAGCCGTTGGCGCGGGCCACCGCGTTCATCTCGGCGAACTGCCAGGCGTACATGGTCGAGGCGCCGAGGTAGCGCGCCTTGCCCGCGCGGACGACGTCGTGCAGCGCCTGCATGGTCTCCTCGATCGGCGTTGCCGGATCGAAGGCGTGGACGATGTAGAGATCGACGTGGTCGGTCCCGATGCGCTTGCAGAGACTGGTCGATCGAGGCGAGGATATGCTGGCGCGACAGGCCCGCATCGTTCGGGTCGTCGCTCATCGGGTAGAAGACCTTGGTCGCCAGCACCAGCTGCTCGCGCGCCTCCATCTTCAGCAGGTTGCGGCCCACCACCTCCTCGCCGCGGCCGAGCGAATACCAGTCGGCCATGTCGAAGAAGGTGATCCCGCGATCGAGCGCGCGGCGAAGGATGGGGACGGCCGCGGCCTCGTCGAGGACCCAGCCCTTCCAGGCCGAGCTTCCCAGCGACATGGTCCCGAGGCACAGTCGGGAGACCTTCAGGCCGGTCGTCCCGAACCGCACATGCTCCATCGACAGCGCCCCTCGCTCTCGCCTCCGCCAGCACCGGGGCATAGCATGAGCGCGGCCTGGGCGCCGCCCGCGCCCGTCGGCGGTCCGCGAGGTCGAGAACGACTGGATCGTCACGCCCGACGGCGTGCGCCTGGCCGTCCAGCTCTGGCTGCCGCGAGACCGACGCCCCCTGCCCCGTCGTGCTGGAGGCCATCCCCTACCGCAAGCGGGACTCCACGCGCGGCTACTCGCGGTTCTGGGGTCGGCGGCTGGCGCAGCACGGCGTCGCCTACGCGCGGCTGGACTGCCGCGGGTCCGGCGACTCCGGCGGGCTGCTGGTCGACGAGTACCTGCCGGTCGAGCAGGAGGACAACGCCGCCGCCATCGCCTGGCTGGCGGCGCAGCCCTGGTGCAACGGCGCGGTCGGCATGCGCGGCGTGTCCTGGGGCGGGTTCGCGACGCTGCAGGCGGCGGCGCTCGCGCCGCCGGCGCTGAAGGCGATCATGTCGCTTCTGCGCCTCGGACCGGCGCTACACCGACGACGCCCACTACGTCGGCGGGAGCTTCGCGCTGACCGGGCTGAAGTGGGCGACCAGCTTCAAGCTGGTGATGGCCGGCCCGCCGGATCCGGCCGTCTTCGGGCCGGGCTGGGAGCGGGCGTGGATGCAGCGGCTCGAAGCCGCGCCGCCGATCGCCGCCGCATGGCTCGCCCATCAGCGCGAGGACGACTACTGGCGGCAAGGCTCGGTGGGCTTCGCGCCGGAGCGGATCTGCTTGCCCCGCCTACCTCGTCGGCGGCTGGGCCGACCCCTACAACGAGGCCATCCCGCGCCTGCTCGCGGCGTTGACCGTCCCGGCGAAGGCGCTGATCGGGCCCTGGGGCCACGGCTATCCCGCGCCGGCCGCGCCGGGGCCCGGGCTCGCCTGGGAGCAGGAGGAGGTCCGCTGGTGGCGCCACTGGCTGGCCGGCGAGGAGACCGGGATCATGGAGGGGCCCAAGGTGTGGGCCTACATGCCGGAGCAGTCGCCGGCGCAGGCCGAGGGCGCGCATCCCCGGCCGCTGGGTCGCCGAGCCGGCTGGCCGCCGGCGACGCGATGATCGCGCGCGCTGCGCCTGAGCCCCGGGGCGCCTCGGCGAGCAGCGCGGCGACGGCGTTCGTCAGCATCGGCGGCGAGGTCGTCGGCCTGCAGACGCCGGAGTGGTGCCCGTTCTCGCCGCCGCAGTACGCCGCAGGAGCAGTCCGCCGGACGACGCCCGCTCGCTGGTCTTCGACACCGCGCCGCTGGAGGCGCCGCTCGAGATGCTCGGGACGCCGGTCGTTCGCTTGCGCGTCGCGGCCGACCGCCCGGTCGCCAAGCTGGCGGCGCGGCTCTGCGAGGTCGACGCGGAGGGCCGCTCGTGGCTCGTGACCTACGGCGCGCTCAACCTGACCCATCGCGCGAGCCATGCCGCGCCCGAGCCGCTCGACGCCGGGCGCCTTCTACGACGATCGAACTGCCGCTGTACGTGACGGCGCGCCGTTTCGCGGCCGGGCTCGCAGCTCAGGCTCGCGCTCAGCGAGGGGCTTTGGCCGCTGCTCTGGCCCTCGCCGGAGCCGGTGCAGCCTGAGCGTCGACCTCGCAGTCGTCGACCCTGACGCTGCCGGTCCGAGCGTCCGGACGACGCCGCGAGCCTGCCTTTCCGATTCCCGCTCGTCGAGGTCGCCGCCGGGCCGCAGCGACATCCAGATCACCCGCGACAGGACGCGCCGGCGCGTCGCCTTCCGCGAAATCTCGCCGGCCGAGCGGCGCGGTGATCTCGCGACACCGAGACCACCGTCACGCGCAGCGGACCCGACGTCGAGGCGGAGATGCCGGCGGACGACCCCGCGAGCTGCCGCTGGCGGGTGCGCCAGGGCGTCGGCTACGCCCGCGGCGACTGGGACTGCGCCCTGGAGGCCGAGGTCGAGATCACCGCCACGCGAGCGACGTTCCACGTGCGCGAGCGGCTGGTCGCGCGCCGAGACGGGGCCGAGGTCTTCAGTCGCGAGCAGGAGAGCGCAATCCCGCGCGACCTGATGTGACCGGCGACATCGCGTCCTGGCGGCCAGGGGCCTATCTGAGGGCCATGGACTGGGATTTGCTCGACGCCGGGAAGTTCCGCGACGAGGCCGAGGCGATCGCCGGCCTCCTGACGCCGCCGCCGCTGTCGCCGGGCCAGCGCGCGGCCGTGGTCGCCGAGGCCGAGGCGCTGGTGGTCGCGGCGCGGGAGCGGCCGCGGCGGGGCGTGGTCGAGAGCTTCCTCGCCGAATACGCGCTGGGCACGACCGAGGGCCTGGCGCTGATGTGCCTGGCCGAGGCCCTCCTGCGCACGCCTGACGAGGCGACGCGCGACGCCCTGATCGCCGAGAAGATCGGCTCGGCCGACTGGGCGCGGCACCTTGGCGCGTCCGACAGCCTGTTCGTCAACGCCTCCACCTGGGGCCTGATGCTGACCGGCCGGCTGGTCGAGGTGGACGAGGCGGCGCGCGGCGACATCGGCGGCTTCATCGGCCACCTGGCCGGGCGGCTCGGCGAACCGGTGATCCGCGCCGCCGTCGCCCAGGCCATCCGCATCATGGGCGAGCAGTTCGTGCTCGGCCGCACGATCGAGCGGGCGCTGGCGCGGGCGGCGCGCGAGGGCCTGCTCTGCTCCTTCGACATGCTGGGCGAGGGCGCGCGGACGGAAGCCGACGCCGAGCGCTACGAGCACGCCTACGCCGCCGCGATCGAGGCCGCCGGCCGGGCGTCGAGCCGCGCCGGGCCGCGAAGCCGGGCATGGGATCTCGGTCAAGCTCTCGGCGCTCTCGCCGCGCTACGAGGCGACGCAAGAGCGCGCGGGTCTGGCGCGAGCTCTATCCGCGGCTGATGCGGCTGGCGGCGATCGCCGCGTCCCACGACCTCAACTTCACCATCGACGCCGAGGAGGCCGACCGGCTGGCCCTGTCGCTGAAGCTGCTCGCGCGGCTTTGCGAGGAGCCGGCGCTGGCGGATTGGCGCGGGCTCGGCCTCGCGGTGCAGGCCTACCAGAAGCGCGCGCCGGAGGTGATCGCGCGCCTGGCCGAGCTCGCGCGCGCCAGCGGCGGCGGTTGATGGTGCGGCTGGTGAAGGGCGCCTACTGGGACACCGAGATCAAGCGGGCGCAGGTCGCGGGCCGCCCTGACTATCCGGTGTTCACCACCAAGGCCGCGACCGACCTCTGCTACCTGGCAAGCGCGCGGGCGCTGATCGAGGCCGCGCCGGTGCTCTATCCGCAGTTCGCCACCCACAACGCCCACACGCTGGCCGCCGTGCACGCCATGGCGGCCGAGCGCGGCGTCGCCGATCGAGGTCCAGCGCCTGCACGGCATGGGCCAGGCGCTCTACGAGGCGGCCGCCGAGCGGTTCGGCCCGGCGACGCTGCGCGTCTACGCCCCGGTCGGCGAGCACGAGGACCTCTTGCCCTATCTGGTCCGCCGCCTTCTGGAGAACGGCGCCAACACCTCGTTCGCCCGCGCGCTCACCGACGAGCACATGCCGCCGTCGGTCGTGGCCGCCGACCCGATCGCCGCGGTCGAAGCGCATCCCGATCGCCACAGCCGCATCCCAAGGCCCGCCGACCTCTACGGGCCAGAGCGGAAGAACTCGGCGGGCATCGACCTCAGCCAGGCGGCGGAGCGCGAGCGCCTCGCCGGCGCCCTGGCGCGGCGTGGACTGCGAGGCGCTGTGCGGCCGGCGCGGCCGGCGAGACGCGAGCCCGTCCGTTCGCCGACCGACGGCCGCGTCGTCGGCCAGGTGCGCGAGGCCTCCGCCGACCGACATCGACGCCGGCGTCGCGACGCGCGCGCTCGGCGCAAGGCGCTTGGGACGCGGCGGGCGGCGCGGCGCGCGCTGAGACGCTGCGCCGCATCGCCGATGCGCATCGAGGCGGACCGCGAGCGGCTGATCGCCATCCTGGCCCGCGAGGGCGGCAAGACCCTGGCCGACGGGATCGCCGAGGTGCGCGAGGCGGCCGACTTCTGCCGCTACTACGCCATGCTGGCCGAACGGGACTTCGCCGGACCCGTGGCGCTCGAAGGGCCGGTCGGCGAGGCCAACTGGCTGGAGCGGCGCGGGCGCGGCGTCATCGCCTGCATCAGCCCCTGGAACTTCCCGCTCTCCATCTTCCTCGGCCAGATCGCCGCGGCGCTGGCGGCCGGCAACGCCGTCGTGGCCAAGCCCGCCGAGCAGACGCCGCTGATCGCCGCGGCGGCCGTGCGCATCTGCCATGGCGCCGGGCTGGATCCGCGCCTGCTCGCGCTGCTGCCCGGGCGCGGCGAGACGGTCGGGGCGGCGCTGATCGCGCATCCGGGCGTCGACGGGATCGCCTTCACCGGCGGAACGGAGACCGCGCGCGTCATCGCCGAGGCGCTGGCCCGGCGGGACGGACCGATCATTCCCTTCGTCGCCGAGACCGGCGGGCTGAACGGCATGTTCGTCGACACCTCGGCTCTGCGCGAGCAGGTGATCGACGACGTCATCCTCTCCGCCTTCGGCTCGGCCGGGCAGCGCTGTTCGGCGCTGCGCATCCTCTTCCTGCCGAACGAGACGGCGGATGCGATCGTCGCGGGCCTCGCTGGCGCGATGGATGCGCTGGTCATCGGCGACCCGGCCGATCCGGCGACCGACGTCGGTCCGGTGATCGACGCGGACGGCGCGCGAGGCGCTGGAACGCCACCTCGAGCGTCTGCGGCGCGAGGCGACGGTGATCAAGCAGCTGGCCGGTCCCGCGCGGCGGGAACCTTCTTCGGGCCGGTCCTGGCCGAGATCCCGGCCGCGGACTTCCTGGAGCGCGAGGTGTTCGGGCCGATCCTGCACGTCGTCCGCTACGACACCGGGGCGGCTGGAGCCGACCGCCCTGGCGCTCGCCGGCCGGCGCTATGGCCTGACGCTTGGCGTGCACACCCGCGTCGAGGGGTTCTCCGAGCGGGTGCGGGCGCTGGTCCCGGCCGGCAACGCCTACGTCAACCGCTCGATGATCGGCGCGGTCGTCGGCGTGCAGCCGTTCGGCGGCGAGGGCCTGTCGGGCACGGGGCCGAAGGCCGGCGGGCCCTGGTCGCTGACCCGCTTCGCCGTCGAGCGGGCGGTGAGCGTCAACATCGCCGCCCAGGGCGGCGACCCGGCCCTGCTCAATCTGGGACCGAGCTAGACCCGGCTCAATGCCAGTCCAGCACCACCTTGCCGGCCTGGCCGGAAAGGGCTGCGTCGAACCCGGTCTGGAAGTCGCGCGCGCAGGCGCGGTGGGTGATCAGCCGCTCGAGGTCGAAGCCGGCGTGGATCAGGCCGAACATCTTCTGCCAGGTGGCGAACATCTCGCGGCCGTAGACGCCCTTGATGGTCAGCGCCTTCAGGATGATGCGCGACCAGGAGACCTCCATCGCCTCGGCTGGCAGGCCGAGCATGGCCAGCCGCCCGCCCATGGCCAGCGCATCGACCGCCTGTTCGAAGGCGGCCTTGGCGCGCCTGACATCTCGAGCGCCACGCCGAAGCCTTCGTCGACCCCCTCGCGGGCCATGACTTCGGCGAGGTCCTCGCGGGCCACATTGACCGGCGTGACGTCGGCGAGCTGGGTCGCGAGCGCCAGGCGATAGTCGTTGACGTCGGTCATGACCACCGAGCGGGCGCCGGCGCGGCTGGCGATCGCCGCGGCCATGGCGCCGATCGGGCCCGGCGCCGGTGACCAGCACGTCCTCGCCGAGGAGGTCGAACTGCTGGGCCGCGTGCATGGCGTTGCCGAACGGGTCGAGCAGCGCGCCGGCGTCGTCGCTGACGTTGTCGGGCAGCGGCGCGACGTTGAACGCCGGAAGGCTGAGGTATTCGGCGAAGGCGCCGTCGCGGTTCACGCCGACGCCGACGGTCTCCGGATCGAGGTGGTACCGCCCGGCGCGCGAGGCGGGGAGTTCAGGTTGACGATGTGGCCCTCTCCGGACACGCGCTGGCCGCGGCGCAGCTTGCCGGGTCACGCGCGGGCCGATCTCGACGATCTCGCCGGCGAACTCGTGGCCGATGATCATCGGCACGGGGATGGTTCGCTGGGCCCAGGCGTCCCAGCGATAGATGTGCAGGTCCGTCCCGCAGATGGCGGTCCGCTTGATCTTGATCAGCACGTCATCCGGCCCGGGCTCTGGGCGCCGGCGCGCGCGTCATCCACAGCCCCTCCTGGGGCTTGAGCTTGGCGAGCGCGGTCATGGTCTGGGCATCGCTTCAGCACACTCCGCAGAGGTCGCGGGCGCGGACGAAGGCGCGGGCGGCCTGGTCGATCTGGTCCGGCGCGAGCGCCGCCGAGACCTGGGTCCGGATGCGCGCCTGGCCGCGCGGCACCACGGGGAAGGAAAAGCCGGTGACGAACACGCCCTCGTCGAAGAGGGCGGCGGCCATCTCCTGGGCGCGGCGGGCGTCGCCAAGCATCACCGGGATGATCGGGATGCTCGCCGGGCAGGAGGTCGAACCCGGCGCCGGTCATGGCGGCGCGGAACTGGCGGGCGTTTGCGGCCAGCTTGCGACGCAGGTCCCGGCCTTCGTCGCCGCCGGCGATCTCGATCGCCTTCAGCGCCGCGCCGCAGACGGCGGGCGCGAGCGCGTTGGAGAAGAGGTAGGGCCGCGCGCGCTGGCGAAGCAGCGCCACGACCGCGCGGCTGGCGGCGACGAAGCCGCCCATGGCCCCGCCGAGCGCCTTGCCGAAGGTGCCGGTCAGGATGTCGATGCGCCCCTCGACTCCGCGATATTCCGGCGAGCCGCGACCGCCCTCGCCCAAGAGCCCGAGCGCGTGGCAGTCATCGACCATCACCAGCGCCTCGTAGCGGTCGGCCAGGTCGGTGATCGCCGCGCAGATTCGCGATGACGCCGTCCATCGAGAAGACGCCGTCGGTCGCGATCAGGATGGTCCGCGCGCCGGCCGACCGCGCGGCGGCGAGCTGGGCCTCGAGGTCGGCCATGTCGCCTGACGCGTAACGATAGCGGGCGGCCTTGCAGAGCCGGACGCCGTCGATGATCGAGGCGTGGTTCAGGGAATCGGAGACGATCGCGTCCGCTTCCCCGAGCAGCGGCTCGAACACCCCGCCGTTGGCGTCGAAGGCGGCGGCGAACAGGATGGCGTCGTCGTAGCCGAGGAAGCCGGCGATGGCGCGCCTCGAGGTCCTTATGCAGCGCATGGGTCGCCGCAGATGAAGCGCACGGAGGCGAATCCGGCGCCCGCGTCGCGGGCGGCCTTCGCGGCGGCTTCGGCGACGCGATCGTCCCCGGCCAGACCGAGGTAGTCGTTGCTGCAGAGGTTGAGCGCCTCGCGCACGGTTCCGTCGGCGCGGCGGACGCGAACCCGCGCGCCCTGGCGCGAGACCAGCACGCGCTCGGGCTTCTCCAGCCCCTGCGCGGCGATCTCGTCGAGGGTGTCCTGAATGCGGACGATAAAGGCGCGATTCCTCATCGGATGAGCCTTAGGAGCAAGAACGAGGCCTCTCTGGCGACCGCGCGCGCGTGCGCGACACGCCGGCCGCCTCTGCGTAGGATCGAAGCCCATGTTCTGCCATGGCCCTCTCGGCGCCCGGCCAGGCCCTGGACGCCCCTCCGGCGGCCGACGCCGGACCCAGGGCCGATGGAAGTCCGCCTGCGGGTCTGCGCCTGCGGCGTCTGCCGCACCGACCTGCACGTCGTCGATGGCGAGCTGCGCCCGCGGCGATCGCCGATCACGCCCGGGCACGAGGTCGTCGGCGTGGTCGAGGCGCTGGGCGAGGGTGTCGAAGGCCTTGGCCTGGGCGACCGCGTCGGCGCGGCGTGGCTCGCCCGCACCTGCGGCGTCTGCCGCTATTGCCGCTCGGGCGAGGAGAACCTCTGCGACGACCCCGAATTCAACGGCTGGACGCGCGACGGCGGTTATGCCGACGAGATGATCGCCGACGCTCGCTACTGCTTCCCGATCCCCGCCGGCTACGCCGACGCCGAGGCCGCGCCGCTGCTCTGCGCCGGTCTGATCGGCTTTCGCGCTTGGCGCAAGGCCTGCGAGCCGCGGCCGGTCGAGCGCCTCGGGCTCTACGGCTTCGGCGCCGCCGCGCACCTCCTGGCGCAGCTCGCCATCGCCAAGGGGCAGGCGGTCTACGCCTTCACCCGCGCCGGCGACGCGGGGCGCAGGGCCTGGCGCGGACGCTGGGCTGCGCCTGGGCGGGGGCGTCGGAGGACCAGCCGCCGGAGCCGCTGGACGCGGCGATCCTGTTCGCGCCGGTCGGCGGGCTCGTTCCCAAGGCGCTGGCGGCTGTCCGCAAGGGCGGAACGGTGGTCTGCGGCGGCATCCACATGAGCGACATCCCGAGCTTCCCCTACGACCTGCTCTGGGAAGAGCGGCGGCTGTCTCGGTCGCCAACCTGACGCGCCAGGACGGGCGCGACTACCTGCCGATGGCCGCCGAGGCCGGCGTGCGGCGCACGTCGTCTCCTATCCGCTCGCCGAGGCCAACCGCGCGCTCGCCGACCTGCGCGAGCGGCGCCTTCGCCGGCGCGGCGGTGCTCAAGCCGTGAGCCGAAGCCGCCCGGCCTGATCGCGCGCGACTGGCCGATGGCGTAGAAGGCGGTGCAGGACCGTCAGCCAACGGGGGCCAGGGCCATGGCGCGCCGCTTCGTCGATCTCTCCATCGCCATCGAGGTGGGCGTGCCGTCCGACCCGCCCGGCATGGAGCCCAAGATCACCTACACGGCCCACAACGAGTCGGTGCCGCAGATGGCTGTGTCGTTTCCGGGGCTGACGGCCGGCCGACATGCCGGACGGCGAGGGCTGGGCGGTGGAGCGGGTGTCGCTGTCGACCCACAACGGCACCCACATGGACGCGCCGTGGCACTTCCACTCGACGACCGACCACGGCCAGCGGCGCGCGCCCACCATCGACGAGACGCCGCTGGACCAGTGCCTGCGGCCCGGCGTGAAGCTGGACTTCCGCGCGCTGCCGGACGGCTACGTCGCCACCGCCGCCGACATCGAGGCGGAGCTCAAGCGCATCGGCCACACGCTCCAGCCCTACGACATCGTGGTTGTGAACACCCGCGCCGGCGAGGTCTTCGGCAAGCCGGAATACATCCACGGCGGATGCGGCATGGGCCGTGAGGCGACCCTGTACCTGACCACCCGCGGCGTCCGCGTCGTCGGCACCGACGCCTGGTCGTGGGACGCGCCCTTCAGCCACACGGCGAAGCGGTGGGCCGAAACGCGCGATCCGGCCATCATCTGGGAGGGACACAAGGCCGGCCGCGAGGTTCCCTACTGGCAGATGGAGAAGCTCGCCAACCTGGCCAGCCTGCCGCCGTTCGGCTTCGAGATCGCCTGCTTCCCGGTTAAGATCAAAGGCGCATCCGCCGGCTGGTCGCGCGTGGTCGCGATCTTCGACGAGTGACGAAGACCGAGGGGATCTTGCGATGATCAGACTGCTCCTGGCGGCGGCGGCGCTGGTGCTTCTGGCCGGCTGCAACATGATCGATTGCGAGGGCGCGGCCGTGCCCGGCTATGGCGCCGGCGACTGCCGATTTCACACGACCTTCCTCGCCGCCGCGCACATGCAGGTCGCACGCAGCGGCCGTTAGCGAAGTCTTAACCAAATCGGGGCGCGGAAACCGCCGATTCTGTTTACCTTAACGGCGAAGGCCGGTTTCCCGAGTGTTTTGACGGCCGACCCGGCAAAACTTGCCGGGCGCGGTCGGCAAAATCGGCCGGCGCTGCGCCACATGCGGTCGAAATCTGCCGGGCGCGCCGCTCGCTGCGCGGCGATAGCGTCGCCATTTCAGCCCTCTAAGGCGCCGCTTGATCCCCCAGCGACCCTGGCGCGGGGCTTGCGTGCATGTGCAGTCGGGCAAAACGCCCCCGGCCGTCAAAACGACGCCGGACACCTGAAAAGGGAACAAGTACAATGCTCAGCGTTAATACCAATCCTGGTGCGCTCATTGCGCTCCAGAACCTGACTGCGACGGCCGCGCCCTCGCCCAAACCCAAAATGAAGTCTCCACCGGCCTTGCGGTCTCCTCTCCGCAAGACAACGGCGCCGTCTGGGCCATCGCCCAGAACGAGCGGGGGACCTCTGGCGCCTTGAACGCGGTCGTGCAGTCGCTGCAGCGGGGGCAATCGACCATTCAGGTCGCCACCTCCGCCGGGACGAGCGTCTCGAACCTCCTGAACCAGCTGAAGACGCTGGCTCTGGCGGCTTCGGACCCATCGCTCGACCCGACCAGCCTCGCGGCCGACAACACCCAGTTCCGTTCGATCCTGACCCAGATCACCCAGATCGTGAGCAACTCCGACTTCAACGGGGTGAACATGATCAAGAACGGCGGCACGAACATCATGGCCCTCGCCACGGCGACCGGCAGCCAGATCACCGTGCTCGCCCAGGATCTGTCGCTGGGCCACGCGAACATGGGCGCGGTCTCGGCCAACGCGTCGATCGGCACCGCCGCGCTGGCGACCGCCATGGTGGCTTCGGTCAACACCGCGATCACCAAGGTGAACGCGGCGCTCGGCAACCTCGGCAACGGGGCCACGGCCCTGCAGAACCAACTGACCTTCGTTCAGGACCTGCAGGACACGCTGGACACCGGCATCGGCAACCTGGTCAACGCCAACCTCGGCAAGGAAAGCGCTCAGCTGACCGCCCTGCAGACCAAGCAACAGCTTGGCATCCAGGCGCTCTCGATCGCCAACCAGTCGAGCGCCGCGCTGCTCAGCCTCTTCCGGTAGCTCTAAACGCGTGAGGCGGCGGGCCGGCAAAACCGGCTCGTCGCCTTCGCGCGAGCTCAAGAGGCGCCGGGACCAGATCCCGGCGTTCAGGCATGACCCAGATCGTCAACCCTATCGGACCCGCCGCCGCCAACGCGCCGGCTTCCGTCGTCGGCGATTCCAACGCAGCGACGTCGACGACGCCGCCTTCGACGGCCGTTCCGCCCGCGCCCACCGACCCGGCCGATCTTCAGGCTGGTGATCGAGGACGACCAGGCGGCCGGTTGCTTCGTCTACAAGACTGTCGATTGGCGCACCGGCGAAGTGGTCCAGCAAATTCCTCGCGAGCAGATCCTAAAGATGCGCGAGGAGCCGGCCTACGTGGCCGGCGACGTGATCAAGACCAAGGTCTAGCGCAAGCGGCCTTGGCGATGTGAGCCCACGTCCGTTCGCGGGCGCCGGAGCAGGCCCCGGATGGCAGGTCCGGGCGCCTGCATTTGCATGTCTGGATCAGGCCTCCTCGATCCCCATCGCCGCGAACAGCGGCCCGAGATGGCCGGCGAACGGCTTCCAGCGGCCGATCGAGGTGGTGAAGATGGGCTGGCGCACCTGGGCGAAGCTCGCCGAGCGCACCGGTCGCTTGAACTCGTAGTAGCGCAGGCAGGCGTCGTCCCACTCGAGCCGGCAATGGGCCAGGAGCCGCCGGGTCCAGCCCTCGAGGTCGGCGACCAGGCCCTCGTAGGAGACCTCGAGCACCCGTCCGAGCGGCAGAACGCGGTTCCAGTGCGCCATCAGCGGTCGTAGGCGCGCCAGTAGCGGCCGAGCTCCGTCGAGCGTGTAGCTGAATTCCTGCTTCTCGAGGAACAGGGTCGCGAAGGCCGAGAAGCAGGAGTCGCGCGCGTCCCGCCGGCAGTGGATGAGCGTCGCGTTCGGCAGGCACAGGTGCAGCAGGCCGAGGTACTCGAAGTTCTCGAGCCGCTTCAGCGTCGCGCGGCTTTGCCCGGGCAAGCCCGCCGGCAGGTTGTCGAGGCAGGCCTGGCCGATCAGCCGCAGGTCGACCTCGTTCATGCTGGCCGCCCAGTCGGGGAACCGCGAGCCGCCGGGTCCGGTCGCCTCACCGATCAGGTGCTGGAGGATGTCGAGCTCGCCGAGCCCGTGCACGTCCGGATGGGCGCTGATGATCTGCTCGACCAGGGTCGTGCCGGATCGCGGCATGCCGACGATGAAGATCGGCCGGTCGCTCGGCGCGCGCCGAGCCCTTGCCGCCCAGCCGTTCGAACAGAGCGGCTGTTGAAGACTCGCTCGACCGCGGCCAGGCGCGCTTCGTCGGCGGCGACGTCGTAGGCGATGGTCGTGCGGTGAAGCGCGTTGCCGCTCGCGTAGGCCTCGAACGCCGCATCGAACTCGCCGCGGTCCTCCAGCGCCTTGCCGAGCGCGAAGAGGACGCGGACCTGGGCGTCGACGGGCAGCTGGTCGCGCATGGCGGCCATGTCGCGGGTCAGTGCGAACAGGCGCTCGGCCTCGGCGTCGCCGGAATCCATCCGCGTCATGCGCACGAGCGTCGGCAGGATGTCCTTGGCCAGGGGATCGAGCTCGAGCGTGCGGTTGAGCGTCGCGCGGCCGGACGCGAAGTCGCCGAGGAACAGGCGGACGACGCCGAGGTCGCGCTGGAACTGCGCGTTGTCGGGCGCGAGCGCCGCGGCCGACTGCAGCCAGGGCAGCGCCTCGGCGAAGCGCTCGCGCTCGCAGAGCAGCGTGCCGAGGAAGTGCGTCGAGGCGGCATGGCCCGGATCGGACTCGACGGCCATGCGCGCCATCTGTTCGGCGGTGTCGCGCTCGCCGAGCCCGAGATGGGCGCGGCCGAGCTGGCAGCGCACGTCGGCCGATGCCGGCTCGAGCGCCGCCGCCGCCTCCAGGCTCTGCCGGGCCGCCTCGAAGTCGCCGGCGGCCAGCGCACGGTTGCCGCTCTCGAGAGAGCGCGGCGGCCTGCTCGCGGCGATTGGGCATTCGGCGGACTCAGGAACGGGGATGGGAAGGGCTTGCGGCGGGACGCAAGGCCCGGCGCCCCGCGCCAAGTCAAGGGCTAAACGTCGCGCGAGGCGGACTTTCCTCGCCGACGACGCCCACGGCGCGGGTCAGCCCGGCGGCGGGCGCCTGGGCGAGCGGCGCGGCGGCCGGAGCCGGGCGCCGGCGGCGGCGCCTCGGCCGGCGAGCGGCCGGCCAGCGCGAAGCGCAAACGCGGTCGCCGGGTTCATGGCGTCGACCATGGCCGTGGGGATCAGGATGGTCGCGCCCCGCTCCTTGGTCGTCTCGTAGATGATGTTCATCGCCCTGAGCTGGAACGCCATCGGATGGTCGCCGTAGGTCTTGGCGGCCTCGACGAACTTGGCCGCGACCTCGGCTTCGGCCGAGCCGAGGATGACGCGGGCGTGCCGCTCGCGCTCCGCCTGCGCCTGCCTGGACATCGCATCCTGCAGGTTGGCCGGAATGGCCACGTCGCGGATCTCGACCGAGTTCACCGAGACGCCCCAGTGCTCGGTCTTCGCGGCGATCTCGACCCGCAGCTGTTCGTCCGCCGCCTTGCGCTCGGCGAGCAGGGCCGACAGCATCGACGCGCCGATCATCTCGCGCAGGGAGGTCTGGGCCACGCGGTCGATCGCCTGGCGATAGTCGGTGATCTCCAGCGCCGCCTTCTCGGCGTCGTGCACGCGCCAGAAGATGATGGCGTCGACGTTCACCGGCACGGTGTCCTTGGTCAGCGCCTGTTCGGCGTTGAACGCGGTGGTCTGGATGCGGGTGTCGATGACCTGGGCCACCGCGTCGATGATCGGGAAGATCATGAAGAGACCCGGCCCGCGCACGCCCATGAAGTTGCCGGCGCGCAGGATGACGAACCGCTGCCAGACGTTCGCCATCTTGACCGAGAGCAGGATGATCACGGCCAGGATCACGAAGGGGACGGCGAGCAGCGGCTGCACGGCTTCGCCGAAGACCGCGCCGGCGACCAGCACGGCCGCGGCGAGGAAGAGGGTGATCGGGTTCATGCCGACGGCTCCAGGCGCCGCCTTCGGGCGGCCGGCCGCCATCATAGCACAGGCCGCCCGGCCGCCCTGGGCCAACGGCTGTCCCGGCAGGCGGCTAGGCGGCCGGCCGAACCGGGCGCGCGGGCGCGGAACCCGGCAGCGGGCGAGGCAGGCGCGGCGAGGGCGACGGCCGGGGCGCGGAACGCTTCGCCTCTGGCGTGCGGGTCCGCTGCAGCCATGCGTAGGTCAGCACGACGTCGAGACAGGGCGCGATCATCGGCTTACGCGGCCTCTTTCAGGTCCGCGCCGATGCCGGCGAGGCGCGCGACGAAGACCTCGCGCCCGTGCTCGGCGATGCGCGCTTCCACGCGGCAGCCCCTGGCCGCCAGGACGGTCGGGATGCTGTCCAGTTCGGGCTCGCCGCGATCGGGGGCGGCTTGCACGATCACAAGACCGCCGTCGCGCAGGCCGTGACCGCGCGCGAGCAGGGCGGCGAGCTCCTCCGGCCCGCAGCTGTGCGGGATGAGCAGCACATCGGCGTAGCCGCGCGCGCCCGCCCAGTTCGGGTGGACGTACGAGGCGCCTTCGTAGCCGTGGCGGTACAGCCAGAGCACGGCCGTCACGCCGGACGGGCCGGTGACCCGGATGTTGGCGCCCTTGGCGACGCCGGCCTGCCGGAGCGTTCTCGCCAGCGCGCCGCCATCGGCGGCGAGCGGGGCCTGGGGAAGGATGTGAGCGACTCGCATGGGACACACGAAGGTGCGCGCCGGCGCCCCGACCCCCGGGATGAAGGTCGACCGCCGTCGCTTGGCCGAAGGATGCCCAGCCTGGCCGTAAAGGCTCAATACGAGCCGGAGCCCCCTGGCTAAACGAAACCTAAACACAGCCGCCAGGGCGCCCACGCGTGGCGATAGGTCGGGTCGTTATGACTCCTTGATACAAACCGCCCCCGGCGCCGATGGAGACTTTCGACGGTCCTGCGGTAGGCAGCATGCGAACCGCCCCGCCCTTGTCCTTGGAGTGAACCGGTCGATGTCCGACTTCGACATAGGCCTGATCGTCGTGTTCGGGCCGCTCGCCCTCGCGATCCTCGTCCTGCTCCTGATCGACTACGCCGATCGTCGCTCGACCACGCCTTCCCGCGCGGCCGCCAAGGCCGCCCTGCGCGAGTTCGAACGCCGCGTCCACGCCGGCGATCGGATGCGCGGCAACACCTAGCCGCCGGCTTGGCCGCGCGCGCCAAGGAGGGCCCAGTAGGATTCCGGCTGCCCCCGCCAGCGCCCGGCCCGACCGCCTGCACGAGCGGCTGCAGCCGCGCCTGCAGCCGCTCGACGTCCTCCGCGCCGAGCGTGGCGCCGGCGACCACGCGCCGCGCGCTCTCGACGATCAGCGCGCGGAGCCCGGGCGCTTCCGCGACCGCAAGCAAGTCTCCGAACGCGCGCAGCAGCCTTAGGCTGACCGCCAGGTCGCTGGCCGCGTAGTGGCGGATCTGCTCGAAGGCGGTCTCGAGCAGCTCCGTCGTCGTGATCCAGGGAATCACGACCCGGACCACGTGCGGCGGGCTGGAGAGGTAGGTCTCCGGCGGATCCCGCCCGATCCAGTGGATCATGATGCGGCTGAGCTGATCGATGCCGTTGATCGCGGTCGAGGGGTCGTTCACCGCCGGCGAAATGGCGCGAAGAGCGATATCGACGATCTGCAGGACGCCGAACTCGACGTCCTGCTGCAGCGTGCGCACCGGTCCGACGTCGACGGCCGCGAGCAGCGCGTCCATCTCCTCGCGCTCGAGCCGGTGACCGTCCAGCAGCATGAACAGCGGGACCTCGGCCGGAATGAACTGGCCGACGCGTCGCAGGAGCCGGATGCGCAGGCGCCTGGTCTTGGCGAGCTCCATCAGCGCCTTGGTGTCGATGAAGCGGATATAGCCCGAGGTCGCGCTCGCGACCGGCTGCTCGCGCTCGCGCTCGCGCATCTCGGGGTGGTGCTGCACCCGCGCGGAGCGCGCATGGGGCATCAGCTCGTCGATAATGTCCTCGGTCTCGCCCGCGATACGGTCGACGATGTGGTTGACGCTGATCGCCTGGGAGATGTGGTGGATGAAGAACAGCAGCCAGGTCACGCAGACGAGCGCGAGCACCATGGCGCCCATCACCGTCATGACCGGCGAGAACGGCTTTGGCGAATAGCGGGCGGCCGGCAGCGCGGCGATGCAGTAGCTGAAGGTCCCCAGGAAGACGCCCAGCGTCCATTGGGTGACGCGGTCGCGCACGAAGCTCAGAAGGATGCGCGGCGAGAACTGCATCGAGGCCAGAGTCAACGTCATCAGGAGGATGGCGAAGACGATCGAGACGACCGTCATGATCGAGCCGGCGATCCCGCCCAGGATCACCTGGGCCACCTGGGGGTCAGAGTGGGTCGGGAAAAGCACCGCCGGCGCCCAGGCGCTGATGGCCGGAAACTGTTCTTCCGCCCACGACAGCGTCATGCCAGCCGTCCCGAGGATTATGGCGATGACCAGCGGGCGCACGAGGAAGCCGCCGCGCGCGACGTAGAGCGCATGCCTGAGCAGAAGCCGAAGTCGCGCGAGCACCGAGCCGAACCCCCTGCGGCGGACGCGGGCGTCTTATAGCGCGCCGACCGCCCGGCTCCCATCGGAACCGGCGCGGGGCGAAAGTCGACCGCTGGGGCGCCTCGACCATGAACGGCGGATTCGGAGAGCCAAAATGACAGATTGTCCGTTTAGGCCGGCAGAGCTATGCCCGCGAACCTTTCCAGCGGCGCTTGTTCTGATGCGCCCGGTCGCAATGAGCAGGGCGCCGTCCAGGACATGACCTGATGACTCTCCCCGGCTGGCTCCAGATCGCCCTCCTCGTCGCTCTGGTCGGCGCTCTGGTCATTCCGCTCGGCGGCTACATGGCGAAGGTCTTCTCGGGCGAGCGCACCTTCACCCATCCGGTGCTCAGGCCGATCGAGGTCGCCTTTTACCGGCTTTGCCAGGTCGAGAGTCCAAGGAGCAGGGCTGGTTCACCTATGCCGCCTGCTTCCTGGGCTTTCACCTACTGGGCGTGCTGGTGCTCTTCGGACTGATGCGGCTGCAGGCCTGGCTGCCGCTGAACCCGCAGCATTTCAAGGGAGTCGCGCCCGACCTCGCGTTCAACACCGCGATCAGCTTCGTCACCAACACCAGTTGGCAGTCGTATGCGGGCGAGGGCACGCTTTCGAACCTGTCGCAGATGGTCGGCATCACGGTTGCATCCTTCTTGTCCGGCGCGGCCGGCGTCGCGGTCGCGGTCGCGCTCATCCGCGGGTTCACGCGCTCGAACGCCGAAACCGTCGGGAACTTCTGGGTCGATCTGACACGAGCGACGCTCTACGTGTTCCTTCCGCTCTCGATCCTCGGCGCGATCGTGCTGGGTATCGAAGGCGTGCCACAGACGTTGCATGCCAACGTGCCGGCGACCACCGTCGAGGGCGCGTCACGGACCGTGACACTCGGTCCCGTGGCCTCTCAGGAAGCGATCAAGGTCTTGAGCGGCGACGGCGGCGGCTTCTTCAACGCCAACTCCGCCCACCCCTTCGAGAACCCCAACGCCTGGTCGAACCTCGAGGAAATGGTGCTGATCCTCGTTGTGGGGGCCGCGCTGACCAACACCCTCGGCCGCACGATCGGATCGCCGCGCCAGGGGTGGGTCCTGCTGGGCGTAATGGCCGCGATGTTCCTCGGCGGCGCGGCGGCGATCTACGCCGATGAGGCGCACGGCAATCCCGTGCTCGCCCACGCCGGGATCGCCGGCGCCAACATGGAAGGCAAAGAGATGCGCTTTGGCGTCGCTGGCTCAAGCCTGTTCGCGGAGGCATCGACCGCGTCGGCCGATGGGGCGGTCAACTCCATGCACGACAGCTACATGCCGGTCAGCGGCCTTGTGCTGATGGCGAACATGAAGATCGGCGAGGTGATCGTCGGCGCGCCGGGGTCGGGGCTGTTCAGCATGATCCTCTTCGCCATCATCGCGGTGTTCATCGCGGGGCTCATGGTCGGGCGGACGCCGGAGTATCTGGGCAAGAAGATCGAGACTCGCGAGGTCCAGTTCGCGATGCTGGCCTCGCTGACACCGCCCGTCGTCACGTTGGGTTTCACGGCCCTCGCCGTCGTGCTTCCCGCGGGCCTCGCGGGTCGGGAAGCCACCGGCCCGCACGGGCTCTCTGAGATCCTCTACGCCTACACCTCCGCGGCGGCGACCAACGGCAGCGCCTTCGCGGGCCTGTCGGCCAACACGCCCTTCTACAATGTGACCCTGTCCATCGCGATGGCCATCGGCAGGTTTGCGACCATCGTGCCGGTGCTCGCGCTCGCCGGGGCCTTGGCGGCGAAGCCGCGGATGACGCCGTCGGCGGGATCGATGCCCACCGACAACCTCCTGTTCGCCTCGCTGTTGATCGGCGTGATCCTGATCGTCGGCGGCCTGACCTACTTCCCGGTGCTGATGCTCGCGCCGGGGCTCGAGCAGATGTCGCTGCCCTAAGGTCGCGAATACGCGACGGAGTTGATCCAGCGCAATTCGCCATCGCGCGTTCGGCGCCAACCTTGATTTCCTAACGAAGTCTTTATGCGTCGTTTACGGCCAAGCTCGCCGTTAGCCACAGAGCCTTGATGCGGGGGGGCGATATATGGGCGCCTCCAGACTGGAGCCCGAAATGATGGACCTCGTCTACATCGTGGCCGGGATTGCCGTGCTTGGCGTCTTCGCCCTCTACGCGGCCGCGCTGAGGAGGATCTGAGCGTGATCGTCCACCTCATCTACGCGGCGGCCGTCGTGTTCGTCGCCGTCTACATGGTCGCGGCGCTGCTGCGACCCGACAAGTTCTAAGCACAGGAAATCAAAGACAATGAACGCGAGCGGCTGGGGCGAGATCCTCGTCACCATCGCCATCACGGTCGCCCTTGCGATCCCGCTGGGGGCCTACATGGCGCGCGTCTGGCAAGGCCAGAGCACATGGCTCGACCCGGTCCTGAAACCGGTCGAGCGCGGTCTCTATTGGACGTTCGGCGTCGACGAGAAGCAGAGCCAGAACTGGCTCTCCTACGCGATGGCCATGTTGGCGTTCAGCATGGCGAGCTTCGTCGTCCTCTACCTGATCCTGCGCTTTCAGGACCTCGTGCCGTCGCTCAATCCCCAGGGTTTCAAGGGGATGGCGCCTGACTTGGCGTTCAATACCGCGATCAGCTTCATCACCAACACCAACTGGCAGTTCTACGGCGGCGAGAACGCGCTGACAGCCGTCTCCCAGATGGCGGGCCTGACCAGCCACAACTTCCTCTCCGCCGCGGCCGGCATCGCGATGGCGGCGGCGGTTGCGCGCGCCTTCGCAGCCAATCGCGGCGAGGGGCTGGGCAACTTCTGGGTCGATCTGACCCGGATCAGCCTCTACGTCCTCCTGCCGCTATCGATCGTGATCGCGCTCGTCTTCGTCGCCCTTGGCGAGCCGCAGACTTTGACCGGCCACGTCGACATGACCGGGATCGAAGGCGCCAAGCAGGTCAACATCCTGTTCCCGACCGCGAGCCAGGAGGCGATCAAGCAGCTTGGCACCAACGGCGGCGGCATCTTCAATGCCAACTCGGCGCACCCATACGAGAATCCGAACGCCATCTCGAACATCCTCGAAGAGATCGAGATGAACGTGCTGGGCTACGCCTGCGTCTTTGCTTTCGGCGCGATCGCCATGGCGAAGAAGGACGCCCGCGCCATCGTCGCCGTGATGGCGCTGTTCGTCCTGGCTGCGGCCAGCATCGTCTATTGGAGCGAGACCCAGCCTGCGCCCGCAATGCACGCCGTCCACGCCGCGACGGCCGTCAATATGGAGGGCAAGGAGGTTCGCTTCGGAGCGCCTTCGACCGCGACCTGGGTCGCCTTCACGACCGGCGCCTCCGACGGCGGCGTCAACGCGATGCATGAGAGCCTGATGCCCCTCGGCGGAGGTGTCGCGATGTTCATGATCCAACTGGGCGAAATCCTGCCGGGCGGCGTCGGCTCGGGGCTCTACGGCATCGTCGTGATGGCCCTGATAGCCGTCTTCGTTGCCGGGCTTATGGTCGGCCGAACGCCCGAATACCTCGGCAAGAAGATCGAGGCGCGCGAAATCAAGTTCGCGATGCTCGCGGTGCTCATCCCGCCGCTCTCCATCCTGGGGTTTGCGTCGGTCGCAGCCGTTACGCCGATCGCGTTGAAGACGGTGTCGGCCACGGGCGCGCATGGCCTTTCCGAGATCCTCTACGCCTACACATCGGCGACCGGGAACAACGGCTCAGCCTTCGCCGGCCTCGGCGCGAACACCTATTGGAACGTCACAATGGGTATCGCGATGTATCTCGGCCGGTTCGCCTACGTGCTGCCCGTTCTGGCGCTGGCTGGCGCGATCGCCGCCAAACCCAAGCTCGCCGCCAGCGGCGGGACCTTCCCGACTGACGGCCCGCTGTTCGTCGGCCTCGTGGTCGGCGTGATCCTGATCATGGGCGGCCTTCTTTACTTCCCGGCCCAGGCCCTTGGCCCTGTCGTGGAGCACTTCCAAGTGCTCCAGGCCGTCGCCGCGCAACACTGAACGCTTCCTTTGGAGCCAAGACACCCATGACCGTCGCATCAGTCCACCTGGGCGAGAAGCGCCGCTCGGCCGTCGCCTCGACCGCGCTGTCCTCCAGCGTCATCGTGCGCGCGATCCAGGACTCCTTCGTCAAGCTCGACCCACGCAAGCTGTCGAAGAACCCGGTGATTCTCGCGACCGAGATCGTGGCCCTCCTGGCCACCGTCTCGACCGTCGACGCCTTCCGAACCGGCGCCTATCCCTGGTGGGCGTTCCAGATCGCCCTCTGGCTCTGGTTCACCGTCCTCTTCGCGAACTTCGCCGAAAGCATCGCGGAAGGCCGCGGCAAGGCGGCGGCCGACGCGCTGCGCGCCCAGCGGGTCGATGTGATGGCCAAGCTCATCATTGACCCGGACAAGGGCACGATCGTGCCGACGCCGGCGTACAAGTTAGGCGCCGGCCAGGTCGTGCTGGTCGAAGCCGGCGACATGGTGCCCTCGGACGGGGACATCATCGAGGGCGTCGCCTCGGTCAACGAGGCGGCGATCACCGGCGAGTCCGCGCCGGTGATCCGCGAGTTGGGCGGCGACCGCTCGGCCGTGACCGGCGGCACGACGGTCGTGTCCGACTGGATCAAGGTGCGCATAACCGCCGAGCCGGGGAACACGTTCCTCGACCGCATGATCGCCATGGTCGAGGGCGCCGAGCGGCGGAAGACGCCGAACGAGCTGGCGCTGACGGTGCTGCTGGCCGGTCTCACCATCATCTTCCTGATCGTCACAGTAACGCTGCTCGGGCTTGGCCAATACTCAGGCGTGAAGCTCGATCCGTTGGTGCTGGGGGCTCTCTTCATCTGCCTTATCCCGACCACCATCGGCGCGCTTCTGTCGGCCATCGGCATCGCCGGCATGGACCGGTTGCTCAAGGTCAACGTGCTGGCCACGTCCGGTCGCGCGGTCGAGGCGTCCGGCGACGTCGATACGCTGTTGCTCGACAAGACCGGCACCATCACCCACGGCAACCGCATGGCGACCGAAGTGATCCCCGCGCCGGGCGTGAGGCCAGAAGCGGCGATCCGCGCCGCCATGATGGCCTCCCTGGCCGACGAGACGCCGGAGGGCCGCTCGATCATCGACCTCGCCCACGAGAAGGGCGAGACCGCTGAAGCGCCGGCAGGTTCGACGCCGGTGCCATTCAGCGCCACGACCCGCATCTCGGGCCTCGACGCCGGCAAGGACCGCTGGCGCAAGGGCGCGGTGGACGCGATCCTGCGCGACGTTGGGCTGGCGCCCGCGCAGGTCCCCCCGGAGCTGAACGAGGCGGTCGACCGCATCGCGCGCTCCGGCGGCACGCCGCTGGCCGTGGCCGAGAACGGGGCGCTGGTGGGCGTCATCCACCTGAAGGACGTCGTCAAGGCGGGGGTCAAGGACCGCTTCGCGGACCTGCGCCGGATGGGCCTGCGCACGGTGATGATCACCGGAGACAACCCCGTCACCGCCGCCGCAATCGCATCGGAAGCCGGCGTCGACGACTTCCTGGCCGAGGCGACGCCCGAGGACAAGCTTCGGCTGATCCGCGAGGAGCAGGGCCGCGGGCGCTTGGTCGCCATGTGCGGCGACGGCTCGAACGACGCCCCAGCGCTCGCCCAGGCCGACGTTGGCGTGGCCATGCAGACCGGCACCCAGGCCGCACGGGAGGCCGGCAACATGGTCGACCTCGACTCCGACCCGACGAAGGTCATCGAGATCGTCGAGGTGGGCAAGCAGATGCTGATCACCCGCGGCGCGCTGACCACCTTCTCCATCGCCAACGACGTGGCCAAGTACTTCGCCATCATTCCGGCGATCTTCGTCGGAACCCTTCCGGCGCTAGGCGCGCTCAACATCATGCAGCTCGGCCACTACAGGAACGGCGTCTTCGATCCCAAGAGCGCCATCCTCTCGGCGATCATCTTCAACGCCCTGATCATCATCGCCCTCATCCCGCTGGCGCTCCGTGGCGTGCGCTATCGGCCGATCGGCGCCGGGCGGCTCTTGCAGCGGAACCTGCTGATCTACGGGCTGGGCGGCATCATCGCGCCTTTTATCGGGATCAAGATCATCGACCTGATCATCACCACCATCGGCCTGGCTTAAGGAGGGCCTCACACCCATGCTTTCCGAAATCCGCCCGGCGATCGTTTCGACGATCCTCTTCACTCTCCTTCTCGGTCTTGGCTATCCGCTAGCCGTCACCGGCATCGCCCAGGTGGCCTTCCCTTACCAAGCCAACGGCAGCCTGGTGCGCGACGCCAAGGGCCAGGTGATCGGATCGGCGCTGCTCGCGCAGCCGTTCACGAAGGACGAGTACCTGCATCCACGGCCGTCCGCGGCCGGCAGCAACGGCTACGACCCGACCGCCTCCGGCGGGTCGAACTACGGCCCCTTGAGCACGCCCTCGCCAAGCGCATCGCGGGCGACGCAGACGCTCTCCGCAAGTCGACGGGCCATCAGGAGATCCCTGACGACGCCATCACCACCTCCGGCTCCGGCCTCGACCCGGACATCTCGCCGGCCTACGCGATGCTGCAGGTCGACCGGATCGCCAAGGCCAGGGGCGCGAGCAGCCGATGCCGTGAGCAAGCTGATCGGAGACCACGTCGAGCAGCCCTTCCTGGGCTTCATCGGCCAGGCGCACGTGAACGTGCTGATGACCAATCGGGCGCTGGACGCGGCCTTTCCAAAGGCTCAGCCTAAGGGTGCATGACGCTTGACGAGCCACGCAGGCCCGACCCGGACGCGCTTCTAGCCGAAGCGGCGAAAGCGGGGCGCGGTCGGCTCAAAGTGTTCCTCGGCATGGCGCCGGGGGTCGGCAAGACCTACGAGATGCTCGCCCAGGCCCATCGGCGGCATCAGGACGGCGGCGAGGTGCTGGTCGGCGTGGTCGAGACCCATGGCCGCAAGGAGACCGAGGCGTGGCTTACGGACCTCGAGGTCCTGCCGCGCCGGCCGATCGAGTATCGCGGCCGCACGCTGATGGAGTTCGACCTCGACGCGGCGCTGGCGCGCAAGCCGCAGCTGCTGCTGGTCGACGAGTACGCCCACTCCAACGCGCCAGGTTCGCGCCATCCCAAGCGCTGGCAGGACGTGGAGGAGCTGCTGGCCGCCGGGATCAACGTCTGGACCACGCTCAACGTCCAGCACCTGGAGAGCCTGGTCGACGTGGTCTGGAAGATCACCGGCGTGCGCCAGCGCGAGACCGTGCCGGACTCGGCGCTCTCGCGCGCCGACGACGTCGAGCTGGTCGACATCACCCCGGACGAACTTCGCCAGCGTCTCGCCGAGGGCAAGGTCTACATGGCCGACACCGCTCACGTCGCCGCGACCCACTTCTTCAAGCCGGAGAACCTGACCGCTCTGCGCGAGATGGCGCTGAGGCGCGTCGCCGAGACGGTCGACGACCAGCTGGTCGACGCCATGCGTCGGGGCGGCATCGAAGGGCCATGGGCGGCGGGCGAGCGCATCCTGGTGCTGGTCTCGGGCGACGCGATGGCGCCAACGCTGGTGCGCACCGGCCGGCGCCTCGCCGACGTGATGAACGCGCCCTGGACGGTCGCCACCGTCGAGCGGCCGAACCGCCCGGCCCGCGACCCGCAGGCCGCGCGGCGCGTGGCCGAGGCGTTGAAGCTCGCCGAACAGCTTGGCGGTTCGACCGTCGTGCTCACCGGCGACGACCTGCCGGACGCCGTACTGGGCTACGCCGGGCGCAACAACGTCACGCAGATCGTCGTCGGCAAGTCGCACGACGGGTTCTGGAAGGTCGTGTTCGGCCGATCGCTGGCCAACGCCCTGCTCCGCCAGTCGGGCGGCGCCGCCCTGCACTTCGTCACCGCCGGCGCGCCCGACGGCGAGGCCGTCCCGCCCGTCGCCCCCGCCGTCCGGGGCCGGTTCTGGTGGCGGGGCTATGCGGTCGCGGTGGGCCTCGTCCTCATCGCCAACGGCCTGGCCTTCTTCCTCGACCGGATGAACGCCGGCGCCGACCTCGGCATGGTGTTCCTGGCCAGCGTGCTTGGGCGCGGGCCTCGCCTACGGCCTGCGGCCCGCGCTGGCGGCGGCGACGCTTTCCATCCTGACCTACAACTTCTTCTTCCTGGAACCGCGTTTTTCCCTCGTCATCGGCCACGCGACCGACGTCTTCACCTTCGCGGTCTTCATCGCCGTGGCGGGCGCGGCGGGCTGGCTCTCGGGCCGCGTGCGAGACCAGGCCAGGCTGTCGGAGCAGCGCGCCTCGGCCGTGACCGCGCTGCTGGCGGCCAGCCGGCGCCTCTCGGCGGCGACCAGCCAGGACGAGACCGCCCAGGCTCTGGCCGAGCAGGCCTCCGCCGCGGCCGGCGGCCGTGCGGTCGTGCTGTTGCCAAAAGACGCGGACCTAGCGCAGGTCGCCGGCGCGCCGACGACGGTGCTCTTGACCGCCGGCGCGATCACCGCCGCCCGCTGGGCGTGGGAGAAGGGCGAAGCGGCGGGCGCCGGGACAGGCACGCTGCCGCAGGTAGGCTGGACCTTCTGGCCGCTGGTCGGCCTGCGCGGGCGCGCCGGGGTCGCCGGCGTCGAGGTGAGCGCGGACTCAGGCCCGGACGAGGAGCGGCTGCTGGCCTCCCTGCTCGACCAGGGGGCGGTCGCGCTGGAGCGCGCGGAGCTGGCGACGGCGACGGTGGAGAACGAGGCGCTGCGGCGCTCGGACAAACTGCGCGCGGCGCTGCTGAACTCGATCAGCCATGACCTCCGCACGCCGCTCTCGACCGTCATGGGGTCGGCGACGACGCTGATCGACTACGGCAAGACGCTGAAGCCCGACGTGCGCGCCGACCTCCTGATCAGCATCCGCGAGGAGGCGGAGCGGCTGAACCGCTACGTGGGCGATCTGCTCGACATGACCCGGCTGGAAGGCGGGGCGCTGAAGACCAGGGCCGAGCCGACCGACGTGCGCGAGGTGCTGGACGCCGCCGCACAGCGGGTCAGCCGGCGACTGGAAGCGCGCAAGCTCGAGCGCGACTACCCCGAGACGCTGAGCACGGTCGAGACCGACCCGGGCCTGCTGGAGCAGGCGATCGTCAACATGCTGGAGAACGCCATCGCCTACAGTCCGGACGGCTCGCGCATCGAGGTCGCCGCCTATGAGGACCGCGCGAACGTGGTGATCTCCATCGAGGACGAAGGGCCAGGCATCCCGCAGGCCGACCTCGAGCGCATTTTCGAGAAGTTCCGCCGCATCGAGGAGCCCACGGATCGCGTGCGCAGCGACCGCAAGGGCGCGGGCCTCGGCCTTTCCATCGCCAAGGGCTTCATCGAGGCGATGGGCGGGCGGATCGCCGCCGCGAGCCCGCTGTTCGCCGGGCGCGGCACGCGCATCCTGATCAGCCTGCCGAAGACCACGCCCACGCACCGGCTGCTGCTCTGAGCCCGATGTCAGCCCACAGGCCGCGCATCCTCGTCATCGACGACGAGCCGCAAATCCACCGCTTCCTCGGGCCGGCGCTCGAGGCGGCCGGCTACGAGCCCGTGCGCGCCGACACCGGCGCCGAGGGGCTGCAGGCCATGGCGCAGCGCCCGCCGGACGCGGTGGTGCTGGATCTCGGCCTGCCGGACATCGACGGCAAGCAGGCGCTGGTGCGTGCGCGCGCCTTCTACGAGGGACCGATCGTGATCCTCTCGGCCCGCGACATGGAGATGGAGAAGATCGAGGCGCTGGACCTCGGCGCCGACGACTACGTCGAAAAGCCGTTCCACATCGGCGAGCTCTTGGCCCGCCTGCGCGTGGCCATGCGCCATGCGCTGAACCGGGCCGGCGCGCCGGCGGTGGTGCATGCGGGGGCGATCGAGATCGACCTCATCAAACGGCTGGTCACCCGCGACGGCGAGCCCGTTCGCCTGTCGCCGCGGGAGTACGACCTTCTGGCATGCCTCGCCTCAGGCGGCGGCAAGGTGATGACCCATCGGCAGCTGCTGACCGCCGTCTGGGGGCCCGCCAACGCCGAGGACGTGCAGTATCTGCGCGTCTTCATGGGCCACCTGCGGCAAAAGCTGGAAGCCGACCCCGCGGCCCCAAGGACGCCTGGTCACCGAGCCGGGGGTCGGCTACCGCCTGATGGTCGACGCCTAAGTACCGGTTACACGGTAGCGGCCGTCGGCGTCGGGGCAGACGCGGACGTAGCGGTCCTCGGTGTCGCCGGCGTAGGTCGCCGGCGCGACTGCGAGCCGGCACCCGTGGCTCTCGTACCAACCCCGGTCATAGCGCCCGCTGGCGCCCTGTTGCCACGGGCCCTCCCTGTACGGATAGGTCTGGTCGTAGCTGAAGTAGTAGCCGTTGTTGTCGCAGTCGGCGGCCGAGCGTCCGATCCCGACGCCGACCAGGCCGCCCAGCACTGCGCCGATCGCCGTGCCGCCCCCGCGCGCGGCGCCGTGAGCGACGGACGAACCGATCGCGCCGCCCGCGATCGCCCCAATCAAGCCGCCGACCAGGCCCGCGCCATTCTTGCGATTGTCGCAGGCATAGCTCGATCCGGCATAGGCGCTCGGCGCGCCGTAGGCGCCGGCGTTGGGCGCATAGTAGCCGGGGCCGTACTGGTTATCGCTGTAGCCGCCGAAGTCGCGCTCCCAGGCGCCTTGGCCATAGTGGGAATCGTACGCGTCCGGATGGTCCACGTAGTACCGCCGCCACGCGCCCGCGCCGTATTCCGCATCGTATGCGGCTCGGTCCGCCTCATACCGGGCCCGCGCGCCTTGATAGGCGTCTTGCTGTTGCTGGTAGGTGTCGTGCTGATCTGCGGTAGCGCTGCTGCTGGTCTTCATAGCGCTGACCCGCATCCTGGTACTGCTGCTGCTGCTGATCCTGCGAGCGTTGCAGATCCTGCTGCTGCTGATTGTAGTCGGGAGTCGGGTACTGCGGCGCGTCGTAGGACTGCGCCAGCGCGGCTGGCGCGCAGCTCAGCATGAGCAAGGCCGCAAGACCCGCTTTCAAGGAAGCCGGGGTCATTGGATGTCATCTCCGTCGCGCCTGCACGGCCATGATCGGCCGATGCCGCGCTAGAGAGGGAACGCCGGGATGCGGGGTCGGTTGCAGACAAGCCCCTAGGCGTAACTAGGGATGGACCTCCCAGGACGCATCGTCTGCGTCGTCGGGCGGCACACCTTGCCGGCCCAGACCAGGTAGCCGTCCTCGTCGGTCGCCGTCGGGCGCGCCGGTCCACAGCCGCAGTGCTCGATCCAATGCTCGCCGTGCTCGAAGGTGCGCTCGCGCTCCTCGTAGTAGACGTGCGCGCGGACGTCGCCGTTGTCCCAGTGCATGCCGTCGTCGCGCTGGGCGTACTCGTGGTCGTCCCAGCCGCGCCGGTCTTCGTCCTCGTGATGCACCGAGCCGTCGACGTAGGCGCGGGCGTGGTCGTCCCACATGCGGCGCTCGCCATCGTCGTGGCGAACGACCATGTCGTGGTCGCCGTACCGGTCGTGGCTCGCCATCGTCATGGCGCATGGCCATGCCGTGGTCCTCGTGCATGTCCCGATCGCGGTCGGCGCCGCGCCAGTCGTGATCGCGATCGCGCCAGCCGTCGTCACGGTCGCGGTCGCCGCAGCGGTCGCGGTCGGCGCAGGCATCGCGAAGTCTCAAACTCGTGGTGGAAGATGCGCACGACGCGCTCCTCGACCGGCGGGGCCTCGGCGACCTGGCAGCGGACAGCCACATGCGCGATGGCGGTACACGACCACGTGGCTGACGTGGCGGTGGGCGACCGGCGGCGCCGGCAGCGGACACTCGCGCACCTCGACGACGGTGTCGTCGCGGTCGTCCACCCAGCCGTGGGCGGCGGCCGGAAGCGCGAACAGCGCGGCGGCGGCGGCGAAAGCAGACAGGATCGGAACGCGCATCGAATTCCTCGCCAAGACGGAGCTCGGACGGCCATATTAACCATTCGCGCCAAACCGCGAACCCGAATTCTCCCAGCGGGGGAACGCAGGCGGCCCCGGAGCAGGCCCTTGCGCCCGCTCCCCGCCCGTCTCTAAGCGTCGCGCGGTCTTGGACAGATGAGGAGCCGGCGTTGGCGGTCGAGGCGGTGATCTGGGACTTCGGCGGGGTGTTCACCACCTCGCCGTTCGAGGCCTTCAACCGCTACGAGGCCAGGCGCGGCCTGCCCAAGGACCTCATCCGCACCATCAACGCCACCAACCCGCACGACAACGCCTGGGCGCTGTTCGAGCGCGCCGAGATCAACGCGGCCGGCTTCGACGCGAAGTTCGCCGAGGAGGCCGCGGCGCTGGGCCACGAGGTCCGCGGCGGCGACGTGCTGCCGCTGTTGTCGGGCGACGTCCGCCCGCGCATGGTCGAGGCGCTCGCGACCTGCAAGCAGCACTTCAAGGTCGGCTGCATCACCAACAACATGGCCGGGACCGGCCGTGGCCCCGGCATGGCGGCGACCGCCGAGGGCGAGAGCAAGACCGGCCACATCATGCTGATGTTCGACGCCATCATCGAAAGCTCGAAGGTCGGCGTGAGGAAGCCCGACCCGCGCATCTATCTGATGATGTGCGAGCTGCTGGCGGTCGAGCCGGCGCCTGCATCTACCTCGACGACCTCGGCGTGAACTGCAAGCCGGCGGCCCAGCTCGGCATGACCGCGATCAAGGTCGAGACCGAGGCGCAGGCGCTGGAAGCCCTTGCCCGCGCCACCGGATTGAGCTTCTAGGGCCTCATGGCCGCGCCCCCGACGATCCCGGTCCACCTGGCTCTGGCCCAGCTCGACGGCTGGGCGGCGGCGGATGGGCGCGAGGCGATCGTCAAGACGCTTCCAGTTCGACGACTTCAACGAGGCGTTCGGCTTCATGACCCGCGTCGCGCTGGCGGCGGAGAAGATGGACCACCATCCGGAGTGGTCGAACGTCTACAACCGGGTCGAGGTGCTGCTCGCCACCCACGTCTCGCGCGGCGTGACCGAGCGCGACATCGTGCTCGCCAAGCTGATCGACGCGGCCGCCAAAGCCGCGAAGTGAACGCTGGCGTCAGGGCGGCCTAGCATGCGCGCCTGCGACATCGCCGTTGTCGGCCTTGGTCTCATGGGCGCCGCGGCCCTGCACGCGCTCGCCGCGCGCGGCGCGACGTCCTGGGCTTCGACCCGCTCGCGATCGGCGAGGCGCGCGGCTCGTCCCATGGCTCGTGCCGCATCTTCCGGCGCTTCAACTTCGAGAACCCCGCCTACACGGCGCTGAGCGACCGCGCCCACGCCGGCTGGAGCGCGCTCGAGGCCGCGAGCGGAGAGGCGCTCCTCATCCCCTGCCCGATCCTGGAAGCCGGACCGCCCGGCTCGCCGCTGATCGCGGGATCGCGCGCGGCCGCCATGGCCGCCGGCGTGCAAGGCGGCCCGACCACCGGCGCGGAGGCGAACGCCGTCTATCCGGCCTTCCGCCTGCCGCGACGACTGGGAGGTGGTCGAGCAGCAGAGCGGCGGCATTCTGCTGGCCGAGGCCGCCCTGCAGCGCGCTGAGGGCGCCGGTCGCCGATCGCATCGTGACCGAGGCCGCACGGCTCGAGCCGCCGCCGGACGGAATCCGCGTCGTCACCGCCGAGGAGCAGGTGCTCGCCGCCAAGGTCGTCGTCGCCGCCGGCCCGTGGATCGGCGACCTGGTCCCCGCGCTCGCACCGCTGCTGACGGTCACCCGCCAGGCCGTCGGCTGGTTCAGGCCGGCGGACGCCGCGAGCACGCGCCCCGGCGCCTTCCCCATCTTCCTCCTCGATGGACCTGAGGGCGTGGTCTACGGATTTCCCGACTTCGAGGGCCGCGGCGTCAAGGCGGCGGCGCATGACCACGGCCCGATCGTGGGTCCGGACGATTGGGGCCCGCCGCCCACGGACGCCGAGCTCGCGCCGGTGAGCGCCGCGCTGGCGGCCTTCGTGCCGGGCGCGGCCGGGCCGATCGTCGATCGTGACGTCTGCCTCTACACCAACACCGCGGCGGCGGACCTGCGGGCGGACGCGGGCGAGGAGTTCATCATCGACCGGCTGCCGAAGGACCGGCGGATCATCGTGGTTTCAGCCTGCTCCGGCCACGGCGCGAAGTTCGCGCCCGCGATCGGTGAGATCGCGGCCAATCTCGTCCTCGATGAGGCATGTTCAGCGCCGATCCGGCGTTCCGCCTCGACCGTTCTCCGACGCGTTCGCGCTGGCGCCGCCTAGTTGACCAGCATCGCGCCCAGCAGGAGCTTCGCGCCCGGTCGGCCGAGCACGCGGTCGGTCTCGCGCTGGAGCTACATCGACAGATAGTCCGGGTCCGGCGGCGCGCCCGGATTGAGCGAATAGACGTAGGACTGCAGCACCTGGACATAGGCCGCGCGCAAACGCGGCAGCACCAGGTTGACCTTGGCGCGCAACCCCGCGTCCGGCACGTCGACGCCCGCGTCGACCGTCAGCACGCCGCGCCGGCCATCGCTCTTGATGATCGTCGCCGTCAGCGTCTGCAATTGGACGAATGTGATCCCGCCGCCCTTTTTCTTCTGGGCTTCCTGGCCAAGCGCCGCCGCCGGCGCGACCAGCGCGGGGATGGCCAACATCAGGAAAAGGCGGCGATTTATCACGCGCGAGTGTGCCCGCGAAGCGGTTGACATGGGCTTTACGCCGCACGGCTCGCGCTCCGGTCACGAAGATGAACGGCGCATGAGCTTTGGAGTTCAGGGGCGCTTCAGCGCCGCTCGATCAGGATCGCGCTCAGTTCGAGAGGCCCCCGCAGTCGTTGCGGCTCGGCTTTCGAGCCAAGCGAAGGACCCGTCATGAACAGCAAGCTGAAGACTCTTCTCGCCGCGGCCGGTCTGGTCGTGGCGCTCGCCGGCGCCGCAGGCGCGGCTCAAGCCGACACCCCTTGGCAGGCGCATCACCCCCGCCGCGAAGAAGTGAACAACCGCCTCGCGATCCAGAACTTCCGGATCCACCAGCAACGCCGCTCGGGCGACATCAGCGCCTACCAGGCCTACCGCCTGCACCTGGCCGATCAGCGGATCCGCATACCAGGAGCGCTGGTTCGCCCGCCGTGACGGCGGCCACATCACGCGCGTCGAGCAGACCCGGCTGAACCACGAGGAAAACCGCGTCAGCCACCGCATCGGCTAGCGCGCCCCGATCGTCATGACCCCTCCCCCGGAATTGTCCGGGGCAGTCGGTCAGCCACGAGCGCACTCCAGCCCCAGTGTTCGTGGGTCCCCCGTCTCCAATGGTCCTCGCCTGACCTGAAGGAGGCGGGGGATGGCGTCTTCTGCGGGAGGGCTCAAGCCGCCGCGCGGAAGAGATCGACCAGCTCGCGCGATCCAGGCGGCCCGCGCTGTCCTTGGTCGCCTCGGCGCTCGCCCGTGTCGCACGACGACCAGGTCGAGGTCGGGAACCACCACCGTGTACTGACCGGCGTAGCCGTTCGCCGAGAACGAGCCCGGCCCGGCAAGGTCGAGCCACCAGTGCGCGCCATAAGCTTCTTCGTCGCCGGGCTGTTGCCGGGTCCTGGTGCGGCCATAGTCGACCCAGCCGGCCGGCAGCAGCCTCCGCCCCTCCCAGAGGCCGTCCCTGAGGTAGAGCAGGCCGAAGCGCGCGAAGTCACGGGCCGTGCAGAAGCAGTAGGACGAGCCGATAAAGGTTCCGGCCGCATCGAACTTGGGGATCGGACTTCGCATCCCGAGCGGCGCGAACAGGCGCTCGCGCATGAAGCTCTCGAAGTCCGGTCCGCTCGCGCCCGTCGCGCGCGAGAGGCAGCGGCTGATGATGTTGGTCGTGCCGCTGGCGTATGACCAGAAGGCGCCCGGCGGGTGCGCAAGCGGCTTTGCCGCGGCGTAGCCGGCGACGTCGTCCTTGCCCTCGCCGAACAGCATGGCGATGACGTCGGAGGGGTTCTCCGGCGAATAGTCCTCGATGAACGCAAGCCCGCTCGACATGCGCAGCAGAAGATCGAGCGTGATCGCCCGCCGGGGGTCGTCCGCGCCGGCCCACTCCGGAACGTCCGCGGGCGCGCCGACATCGAGCTTGCCGTCGCCGACCAGGATGCCGACGAGCGCATGGGTGATGCTCTTGGCCTTCGACCAGGAGGGAAAGGTGCTGTCGGGGCCGTAGTCGGCGGCATAGCGCTCGAGGATCAGCCGCCCGCCTTGAATCACGACGACGGCATGGGTCTCGCCCATCTGCTCGAACGAGGCGGCCGAGAAGGCGTGCTCGAGGTGGGCGCCGAGCCTGCCGCTGTCGATGCCGGCTGGGACGTCGCCCTCCGGCCAGGCCTCGGTCGGCCACGGCGTGTCGGCGGGCTGCGGTGGAAGCGGAGTCAGGCTCACGCGGTCTGCGCCTCACCCTCCGGCCGCTCGTCCGGCGCCGGCACCAGCACGGACTCGCGCACCGGCTGGCCGGTCGCGAGCGCGATGAGCTCGGCCGTGCGCCGCTCGATGACGTGCTCGAGCCTGGCCATGAAGTCGTGGCGCTCCAGCCCGGTCGGGATGGCGTCGAGGAACTCGACCGTCGCCTCGCCGGGGTTCTTCTTGAAGTCCTCCTGCGGCCAGAACAGGCCGAGGTTGGTGGCCACCGGCACGACCGGCAGCCCGAAGTCGCGGTAGAGGTGGAAGACGCCGCTGCGGTAGCGGAACCGCTCGCCCGCCCTCGCGAGGTGGCCCTCTGGGAAGATCAGGATGCGCCGGCCCTCGCGGTGCGCCGCGGCGGCCTGGTCGCTCAGCGCGCGCCGCGACTCCGGCCCGCCGCAGTTGTTGACCACGATCGCGCCCAGCTTCCTCAGAATGCCGCGCAAGCAGCGGGATACGCTCCATGTGGTCGCCGGCCACGAAGGCGACGTTCTCGACGTGGGCGAACATGACGAAGCCGTCGCCCCAGGAGTGGTGCTTGGCCGCCACGATGAAGGCGCCCGCGGGCAGCCGTTCGTGCCCCTTCAGATCGACCTTGATGCCGGCGACCCAGCGCATCGCCCAGAGCATGCGCTTGCAATAGAACCGCGCGACGCCCTGCACGGCCTGCCGGCCCGGCAGCACGGCGGCCACCGCGCCGACCGAGACGTAGAATCCCGACACGACCCAGTAGGCGACACTAAAGGCGAAGCTGCGCATCGTTGCCGAGGTGAAATCCGCGCCGACCGGGTCCCGCGGCACTATGGGCCGGCTCGGGTCCACTCGGGAAGGGGGGCATATGGCATGGTCAACCGCGGGCGCCAGGCGCGCGTTTGCAGGCGCGATCACCGCGGCGGCGCTCGCCGTCATCGCCGGCGGCACGGCCGGCGCCACCGGACGCGGCCAGGCGCGCGCGCTGGACGCCTTGTACGAACGCTCGCTGGAGTTGACCCAGGATCTCACCACCGCAGTGGGGGCCGCGGTCGCGCAGCTGAACGCCGGAGGCGATGCGCAGTCGCTCGACTGCCTGGAGACGCTGCGCGACGCCGCCAGCGAGACCACGGGCCAACTCCTGGACGTGCGCGATGTCGCTGACCTGTCGGCGACCCTGATGGCGAAGGCCGATCGCCGTCTGGGAACCACGGCCGTGCATCGCGCCGCCAGCCGCTCGCTGGCGGTGCTGCCCGCCGAGGCGGCCCAGGTCAGCCAGACCGCGCAGCTTTGCGCGGGGCAGGCGGCCGTGCAGGCGAAGGCGAAGGGCGAGCTGGAGCTGATCGGCGAGGCGACGTCCGCGCTCAGCCGTATCAGATGAGCGTGGGCGGCCGGACCCCCCGGCGCCCGCTAGAGACCTGCCGCCAGGCCATGCGCGCGCAGAGCTTGCAGCACCATGTCGTCGTTCGGGATCAGGTGGCCCTGCGCCCTGATCAGCCTGTACTGCGCCGCCACGTCGCTCCAGGTCACGGTGTCTCCGAGGCGCGCCAGGCGGGTCATGGACTTCATGACGAACTGCTGCAGGCCGGCGTCCGTCGGATCGGCGACCTCGAGCGCCTTGCGGATCGCATAGCTCTTCTCGTAGGCCAGTCGGGCGGCGGCGATATCGTTTTGGGCGAAGTCGACCTCGCCCAGGTCGAACTCGTCGAGCGCGACCGCGCCCCTCAGCTGCGCCGACGACGGATTGGCCGCCGATAGCCGCTCGCGGATGGCCAGGCACTGCTCGTACTGCGCGCGCGCGGCGGCCATGTCGCCCTGCCGGAAGGCAAGATCGCCGAGGCGGCGCATCATCGCCGAGGTGTAGTACTGCAGATCGGTGTTGGCGGGGTCGGCCGCCAGCAGCTTTTTGCGGATCGCGAGCCCTTCCTCCCAGGCCGCCCTGGCGGTGGCCAGATCGCCGACCTTGATGTCCAGATCGCCGATCCGCATCAGGATCGAGGTCACGAAGTCCTGCATGTCGCTGTCGGACGGATCGGCGGCGGCCAGCGCGCGGCGGATCTGCAGGGCTTCGGTGAGCGCCGACGCAGCGCCCTTGAAGTCGCCCGTCGAGGTGCGCAGATCGCCCTGGTCCTTCAGGATAATGGCGACCTCGTTCTGAGTCTGCCGCGTGGGATCGGCGGCGGCGTAGCGGCGGAAGATGACCAGCGCCTGGTCGTAGTCCTGCGCCGCTTCGGCATCGTCACCCTGGCCGGCGGCCTGCTCGCCGACGCTGCGCAGCGCGATGGCCCGCTGGCTTTCGTCCTGCGCCGCCGCGATCGCCTGCTGGGCGGCGGCGCGGGCGCGCGGCAGGTCGCCCATATCGCGGGCGAGCGACGCGCGCTGGATGTGGACCATGAAGTAGGAAGGATCGAGCGCGGCCGCCTTGTCGTAGAGGGCGAGCACGTCGGCGTCGGTCGCTTCGCCATGGGCGCGCATGATGTCGCGCAGTCCGGCGAGCTCTCGCTCGTCCTTGGCCTGCTGCGCCACCGATTGCGACTTCGCGGCGGCGTTCGTCTCCGCCTCGATCACCGGCCACGCGCCGGTGCGATCGCCGTCGGCGAAACGCTGCAGGGCGGCGAGCTTGGCCGGCGAGGCGCTCTGCGCCGTCGCCTCCGCCTGGGCGTGATAGGCGTTAACGTCGGCCTGGACCTCCGGGTCGTGGCTCGCGAGCTGGCCGGCGAGCTTGGCGTAGTCGGCGCGCGCCTGGGCCAGCGCCGCGTTCGCCTGCCGCGCATCCCCCTTGGCCGCATCGGCCTGAGTCCGGGCGGCGCGCAGCCTTGCCTCGAGCAGCCCGATCATCTGCGTTTCGCGGTCGTCGGCCATCTTTCGTTCGCGGATGAGCGAAACCTCGTATTGGGCCTGCAACCCCGCGACCAGCGCCTGGCGGTCGGCCGGCGCTCCCTGGGCGAGCGGCGCCCGCGGCGCGGCAAGCGCGGCGAGGAGTGCAAGAGCGCCGACCGCGAAGCCTCTAAGTGCGCGGCTCACCGCGTCGGCCCGCCGTTTGGCGCAGGAAGCGACGGCCGCTCGACCGGAGCCGGCGGCGCGTTCAGGTCCGGCACGCGCATCGGGAAGACGTCGCTGTAGTGCAGGCGCCACGGCCCGAGCGTCAGCCAGATTACGGCCAGGATCACCAAGGCCCCGAAGCCGGCGAAGAAGCTCGCCGGCGCGAGGTTGTGGCCCTTGATCCCGACGCCGGCGGCGAACAGGCGGTAGCCGCCGAACAGGCAGCCGGCCCCAACAATGAGGAGGAAGATGCTGACGATCTCCTCCAGCTGGAAGGCCTGCTCGCCGATCATGCCCGCGCCGAGATGCCCCCATCGACGGTCACGATGACGCCCGAGGTGTAGCCCGACCGCTCGGAGGCGAGGAACGCCATCAGGTCGGCGATCTCCCTCGGCTTGGCCGCCCGGCCGAGCGGGAAACGGCCCATGAGTTCCGGGTAGCGCTCTTCGTCGCCGAACCGCGTCCGCGCCTGGGTCTTCATCAGCGTGACGATGCGGTCGGTCTCGACCGGTCCGGGATTGATCCCGACGACCCGGATGCCGTCCTCCAGGCTCCGCGAGCCCAGCGCGCGGGTCAGCGCCATCAGCGCCGCGTTGCCGGCCGAGCCGGCGATATAGTTGAAGTCGAACCGCTCGCCGGCCGCGCCGATGTCGTTGACGATCACGCCGCCGCCCCGCGCCTTCATGCCGGCGTAGATCCGGCGCGTGAGGTTGATGTAGCCGAACACTTTCAGCTCCCAGGCGTGGCGCCAGGCCTCTTCGTCGACCCGCTCCAGAGACCCGCCGGGAATATCGCCGGCATTGTTGACCAGGATGTCGACGCCAGCCGCATCCGCCGCCTCGGCGAGCCGCTTCAGGTCGTCCGCGTTGCGCAGATCCGCGGGTTGGGCCAGGGCCTTGACGTTGTGCTCGCGTGCAAGCCGCGCGGCGCTCGCCTCCAGCACCTCGCCGCTCCGCGCCGCCAGGATGAGATCGCACCCCTCCTCAGCGAACACCTCGGCCGCCGCCGCGCCGATCCCCTTCGACGCCCCGGTGATGAGCACGGTCTTCCCGCGCAGGTTAAGGTCCATGGCGCGAGTTTGCGCGAGGGAGGCCGGCGAAGGCAATCGGGGTTCGGAGCCGCTATTGCGCAGAAACGCCCGACGACACTAGCCGGCTCGATCAACGCGATCGCGGACGATTCGGAATTGCGCCCGGATCACCTCCGGCGCGGACCAACCTGCTGATTTCGTTGCAAGTCCTGGTGGAGCCGAGCGGAATCGAACCGCTGACCTCCTCATTGCGAACGAGGCGCTCTACCAACTGAGCTACGGCCCCCTTTGGGAGCGCGGCAGATAAGGGCCGGGCGCCCAGGCTGTCAAGGCAAGCGGCGGGTCATGCGGGCCGGTTCGCCTTGCCCGCGGGCAGGCGCCCGCGCTAGATGCGGCAACGCTTTGCAAAGACGGGTGTTCGGATGATCGCCGCGCTGCTCTGGCTCTTCAACACCGTCGTGCAGCTGATGATCTTCCTGATCTTCGCGATGGTGATCATGAGCTGGCTGGTCGCCTTCAACGTGGTCAATCCGCGCAACCAGCTGGTGTGGCAGATCGACCGCGCGCTGCATGCGTTGACCGATCCGATCCTGAAACCGATCCAGCGGATCATCCCCTCGATCGGGGGACTGGACATCAGCCCGATCATCGCCGCGCTGCTGCTCGGGTTCATCCAGCAGCTGGTGAACCGGCTGGTGATCAGCTGGGTCTACGGCGGCAGCCCGTTCTAGCCGTTCAGGAGCGCCCGGCGCCGGCCGCGGCCATCGCCTGCGCCTGATCGGGGGTGAAGCCGATCGCCTCGAGGATCGGCGACATCGCAGCCGGATCCCAGGAGTGGCGGCCGCCCACCGTGATCCCGCCGTCGACGATCAGGTGGACGCCGGTCACGAAGGGCGCCGTCGCCAGGTACAGGCAGGCGCCGGCGATGTCCTCGGGCATGCCGGCCTTGGCCACCGGCTGGAACGTCGCGGCGTTCTCGGCCACCCGCGCCGCCATCTGGTCCGCCGCGGCCCGCGGCAGCCCGATCGCCGAGCCGAAGATGGAGGTGGCGATGAGGCCCGGGCAGATCGCATTGACGCGGATCTTGTCGGCCGCCAGCTCGGCGGCGGCGACGCGGGACATGTGGATCACCGCCCCCTTGGCGGTCGAATAGGCGATGGGCCCCCACCCGGCCTCGACTCCGGCGATCGAGGCGGTGTTGACGATGGCGCCCCCGCCCCTGGCCCGCATCAGCGGGATCGCATGCTTCATGCCCAGCATGACCGCGCGCAGGAGCAGGTTCATCGTCCCGTCCCAGGCCTCGGTCGTCATGTCGGCGAGGCCGAGCACCGAGCCCACGGCGCCTGCGTTGTTGAAGAGGATGTCGAGCCCGCCGAAGGCTTGCGCCGCCGTCGCCGCGGCCTTGGCGATGTCGGCCTCGACGGTCACGTCGCAATGGACGTAGCGCAGGCGGCCGGGGAAGCGCTGTTCGAGCACAGCGCCCTTCTCGTCCTGCAGGTCGGCGACCACGAGCGATGCGCCTTCGGCCGCGAAAAGCTCGACCGCGCCCAGCCCGATCCCCGAACAGCCGCCGGTGATCAGGGCGACCTTGCCGTCCAACTGCCCGGCCATGGGGCTACTCCATCGTCACGACCACCTTGCCGAGGGCCTGACGGCTGGCGAGGCGGCTGATGGCTTCGCCGGCGCGGGCCAGCGGATAGTGCTCCGACACGTGCGGCCGGATCTTGCCTGCCGCGTAGAGCTCGAACAGCTCCTTGATGTTCTGCTGGTGGGCCTTTGCGTCGCGGGCGACCGCCGCGCCCCAGAACACGCCGACGATGTCGCAGCTTTTCAGGAGCGCGAGGTTGAGGGGCAGGCGCGGGATGCCGGCCGGGAAGCCGATGACCAGGAAGCGGCCCTCCCAGGCCATGGAGCGGACCGCGGCCTCCGCGTAGTCGCCGCCGACGCCGTCATAGACCACATCGGCGCCGTGCTCGCCGAGCACCTCCTTGAACTGGTTGGCGAGCGCGCGCTGGCCATCCCTGTCGAACGGACCTTGCGGATAGACCACCCCGTCGTCGGCGCCGTGCGCCTTGGCGAGCTCGACCTTGGCTTCCGACGAAGCCGCCGCGATCACGCGCGCGCCCATGGCGCGCCCAAGCTCGACCGCCGAGAGTCCGACGCCGCCGCCGGCGCCGAGGACGAGCAGAGTGTCGCCCGGCTTCAGATGCCCACGGTCCTTCAGCGCGTAGTAGCTGGTGCCATAGGTCATGATGAAGGCGGCCGCCTCGTCGTAGGGCATCGCGTCGGGAATCTTCACCAGCCGCCCGGCCTCGAGCGCCAGCTCCTCGACCATGCCGCCGCAGGTGATGTTGGCCAGCACGCGATCGCCCGGCTTGACGCTCGAAACGCCGTCGCCGACCGACGTCACGATGCCGGAGAGCTCGGCGCCCGGCGCGAACGGCCGCGGCGGCTTGAACTGGTACTTGTCCTCGATGATCAGCACGTCGGGATAGTTGACGCCGCAGGCCTTGACCTCGACGACGGCGAACCCCGGCTTGGCGGTGGGGCTCGGAAGATCCTCCAGCACCAGCGTCTCGGGCCCGCCAACGGCCTTGCTCAACAGCGCCTTCATCGCGGCGTCCTCCCATGGATTGTCGAAAACGACGCTAGACCAAGGCGAGAGCCCGGCAAAGGCGGACGCGAGGGAAGGCCCCTCGCTTGAGAGGCGCCGCCGAAGCGGCGAAGCCGCAATCTAACCGCAGAGGACGCAGAGAAGCGCGGAGGACGCAGAGCGGCAGGGCTCTCTGCGATCTCTGCGAATCCTCAGCGATCTCTGCGGTCTAATAGCCCGCATTCGCGGGCGGTTACCCGGGCTTGCCGGTCAGGGGGGTGGGGAAGCCGAACAGGCGCTGGGCCAGGCCGAAGAGGCCCTTGAACCTGGGCGCGCCCTTGAACGCCACCAGCACGTAGCAGACCTCGCCCGACTCGGCCTTGGGCGTGTGGATAAACCCTGGCCGCGCGAGCGAGACGTCGCCGGGACCGTAAGACCCCTCGCCGTCGTTGTATGCGCCGGTCAGGACCAGGGTCAGCTCCTCGTCCTCGTGGTCGTGCTCGGCGACGCCGTGGCCGGGCTCGATGCGCATCAGCTCGGCGTGCGCGCCGCCGTCGCTGCACAGCGGCAGCCGCTGGATGCCGAGACCGGCGAAACCCCAGCGAGCCTTCCCGGCCAGCGCGTCCAGCGCCGCATTGCGCACGGGCGCCGGCAGGCCCTCGAGCTCCTCGCCGTGGACCTGGCCGGTCAGGGCGGACCTGGCGTTCGCGGCTGCGGCATCCTCAGCATCGATTTCGGCCAACACGCGGTTCAGCGCGTCGACGGCGAGGCCGGCCGGTTCTTCCTCCGCCAGGAAGACGGCCGAGGCGACGTCGTCGTCGCGGGCGACGAAGTCGGCGTCGGCGCGCATGGCGTGGGTCGTGCGCGCGAGCAGGTCGAGCGCCCGGTTGTCACCGTGCGCCTGGATGACGCCGCTCAAGGTTTCGGCGGTCATGCGAGCGCCTCCTTGAGGTCCGCGCCATCGCCGATGTCCGCGAGATTGAGCTTCATCTTGGCGAACGCGAGGCGAAGGCGGGACTTGACCGTGCCCAGCGGCACGCCGGTCGCGGCGGCGATCTCGCTGTGGGACTGGTCTTCGTAGAAGGCGCGGCGGACGAGGTCGCGTTGTTCGGCCGGAAGCTCGGCCATGGCGCGGCGGACGTGGTCCTCGCGCTCGGTGGCTTCGACGGCCGCATCGGGCGTCGCCTCGGCGACAGGCGCGAAGGCGGGATCGTGCGCGTCGAGCTGCGCGCGCTGGTCGCGGCGGAAGAGGTCGATGCGGCGGTTGCGGGCGATGCGGAAGATCCAGGTCGCCGCCGACGCCTGGGCTCGGTCGAAGCTCGCGGCCTTGCGCCAGACGGCGACCATCACCTCCTGGGCGACCTCCTCGGCCTGGGCGGCCGGAAGCCCGAGGCGCAGGAGATAGGCTTTCACCCGCGGTCCGTAGTAGGCGAAGACGCGGGTGAAGGCGGCGCGGTCCTGGCGCAGCGCGACGGCCTCGATCAGGTTCGGCGAAGTCCTCGACTTCGGTTCCGCTCGCCATTCGGCCGGGCTCCGCGCGCGGAAGGACACGCGCCGATCCGGCGCCGATACGTCCATCCTGCCACACATGCGCCTTGGCCTGGAAGGCCCCGGCCGCGCCCGCCGCAAGCGGGCCAGATTTGGGCGCAAATGCCTGATCTGATATGAGCACGGCCGCATTCATCGGAAGGTCATACGTCCTGGGCGTCCATCTGGATCTCTCGCCCGAACGCGCGCGCGCGCAATCCGCCGGCCGGCTCCAGCCTGGCCGGTCTGACGCGCCCCGCGCTGGCGCAGGCGCTGGTCGACGCCGGCGCCGCGCCGGCTGAGCAAGGCGCGCATGCGCGCCGGCCAGGTCTGGCGCTGGATGCACTATCGCGGCGCGACCGACTTTGCGGCGATGAGCAACATCGACAAGGCCACGCGCGCGACCCTTGCCGAGCGGTTCGACCTCGCCCGGCCCGAGGTGATCGCCCGCCAGATCAGCGCCGACGGCACGCGCAAATGGCTGGTGCGGTTCGAGCCGGGCGTCGAGGCCGAGTGCGTCTACATCCCCGACGTCGGCCGCGCCGGCGCGCTCTGCGTCTCGAGCCAGGTCGGCTGCACGCTGAACTGCCGCTTCTGCCACACCGGCACCCAGGCGCTGGTGCGCAACCTGACCGCGGCGGAGATCGTCGCCCAGGTGCAGATCGCCCGCGACGACCTCGGCGAGTGGCCCTCCGAGCGCGAGGACCGGCGGCTGTCGAACATCGTCTTCATGGGCATGGGCGAGCCGCTCTACAATCTGGACGCCGTCGCCGACGCGATCGAGATCATCTCGGACAACGAGGGCCTGGCGATCTCCAGGCGGCGGATCACGGTCTCCACCGCCGGCGTCGTCCCGCAGATCGCGCCGCTGGGCGAGCGCACCCAGGCGATGCTGGCGATCTCGCTGCACGCCACCAACGATGCGCTGCGCGACGAGCTCGTGCCCCTGAACAAGCGCTATCCGCTGGCCGAGCTGATGGCGGCGATCCGCGCGCTACCCCGGGCTCTCCAACGCCAGGCGCGTGACGTTCGAGTACGTGATGCTGAAGGGCGTCAACGACACGCCGGCCGAGGCGCGGGCGCTGGTGCGGCTCCTGGCCGGCATTCCGGCCAAGATCAACCTGATCCCGTTCAACCCCTGGCCGGGCGCGCCATACGACTGCTCCGACTGGACGACGATCGAGGCTTTCGCGGCCGTGCTGAACCGCGCCGGCTACGCCTCCCCGATCCGCACGCCGCGCGGACGCGACATCCTGGCGGCCTGCGGCCAGCTGCGCACCGAAAGCCTGAAGGTCCGCGCGAGCGCGAGGCGGGCGGCGGGCGCAAATGTCGCCTGAGGTGCAGGCCTTCGCGAGCGGCTTTCCGCTCATGCTGCTGCAGCTGGGACTGGGGCTGGTGCTGTTCGCGCTCGCCTGCGGCGCCTATGCGCTGCTGTCGCCGCACCATGAGATCCGGCGGATCCGCGAGGGGGAGACGGCCGCGGCGGTCTCGTTCGCCGGCGCGCTGATCGGCCTGGCCATTCCGCTGGCCGCCTCGATGATCGCCACCACCTCCGTGGTCGGGCTCGCGCTCTGGGGGATGGCGGCGCTGGTTCTGACCCTGCTCGAGTTCCGCATCGTCGACGTCGTGCTGGCCGGTCTGCCCCAGCGGATGCGCGATGGCGAGGTCGCCGCGGCGGTGGTCTTGGTCGCGGCCAAGCTCGCCGTGGCGCTGATCCTTGCCGCCGCCGTCGTCATCTGAGGCGCGGCGCGGCATGCCCCGCTTCACCGACTGGCTGATCTATCTCGGCGTCGTGCTCGCGATGCTGGCCGCGAGCTACGGGCGCCGCGAACAGGTGAACGCCCCAGCCGCGCCGCCGCCGGTGCCGGGCGCCGACCAGGCGCCGATCTCGCCCTCCTCCCCCTTCGCCGAAGCAAACCTGGTGCATATCGGCGGCGGGCGGCCCAACCACGGCACGGCGTTTGCGGTGAACGACCGTGGCGTCTGGCTGACGGCGGCCGGCGCCGTCGCCGGCTGCGGACGACCGGCGATCGTGGTGGCGGACGGCTGGGCGGCGCCGGCGAAGATCCTCGGCGGCGTCGGCGACGTCGTGGTGCTCGCCGCCCAGGACGGCGCGCCGGCCCTGCTGTTCGCCCGACGCGCTCAGCCCGCGACCGGACCAGCGCGCGTTCCTTACCGGCTTCTCGCGCGGGACGCCGGGAGAGGCGGCGATCATCTACCTCGGCCAGGTCGGCGCGCGCCTCGCCTGGGCCGAGATCGGCCGCACCGACGGCCTGAAGGGACCCCTGTTCGGCTTTGCCGGCGCGCCGGTGCTGGACCGAGCGGCATGGTGGCGGGGATGGTGCTGGCGGACGCGCCCCGGCGTGGAATGGTCACCGCCGCGACGCCGGCGGCGCTGACCCTGGCGCTGGCCGCCGCAAAGCAGACGGTCGGCGGCGCGCAGGCCCCTCAGCCGATCGCCCGCGACAACTACGGCCGCGCCGCCGACGTGCTCCGCCGCGCCACCAGCGTCGTGGCGGTGGACTGCATGTGAGCGGCTCAGTCGGCGAGCTTGACCAGCATCTTGCCGGTGTTCTCGCCATGCATCAGGCCGACCATGGCGGCGGGCGCGTTGGCGATGCCGTCGAAGATGGTCTCCTGGTACTTGATGCGGCCGTCCTTCAGCCAGCCGGCCATGTCGGCCTTGAACTGGTCGTACATGTGCATGAAGTCGGGGGCGACGAAGCCGCGCAGATTGATCCGCCCGTAGATGATGTTGGCGAGGTTGTGCACGGTCGTGCGCGCGCCGGCCGAATTGTAGCCGGAGATCATCCCGCAGACGGCAACGCGGCCGAGCGCTGTTCATGCGCGCCAGCGCCGCGTCCAGGTGCTCGCCGCCGACGTTGTCGAAATAGACGTCGATGCCCTTGGGCGTGACCTTGCCCAGCGCCGGCCGGATCGGCTCGGCCTTGTAGTTGATGGCCGCGTCGAGGCCCGCTTCGTCGAGCAGCCACTTCACCTTGGCGTCCGAGCCGGTCGAGCCGACGACGTAGCAACCGTGGATCTTGGCGATCTGCGCGGCGATCGAGCCCACGGCGCCGGCGGCGGTGGAGACGAACACCTGCTCGCCGTCCTTGAGCTGGCCGATGTGCAGGATGCCGCCGTAGGCGGTGAAGCCGGTGCCGCCGAGCGGACCCATGTGCACGCTGAGCGGCAGGCCGGGCTCGGGCTTCAGCGCCTGCAGGCCGCGGCCGTCGCTGACGAACACCTCGCGGAAGCCGAACCGGTTGGTGACCAGGTCGCCTTCCTTCAGTGCGGGATTGCGCGACTTCTCGACCCGCCCGAGCGCCCCGCCGCCCATGGCCTCGCCCAGCTTCTGGTCGGCGCTCATCCGCGGCCGCATCGCCGGGTCGACCGACATGTAGAGGTTGCGCACCAGGACCTCGCCGTCGGCGGGGTCGGCCACTTCGGTTTCGACCATGGCGAAGTCGTCGAGGACGGGCTCGCCCTCGGGGCGCTTGACCAGATGGATCTCGCGGCTTGGCGTCGGCATGGGTTCAGCTCTCCAGGCGATAGGCTTTGGCCGTCGCGCACGATGCGGCCGGCGGTTGGGGCGGGGAAGTGGGTGCCGATGAAGAGGGTCGGCCCGTCGGCGACCTCCTCGACCACGCGACGGCGGGTGACGCGCGCCTGATCCGGATCGCTGTCGGCGATCGACGACCACTCGGGGTGGGCGATCTGGCAGGGGTGGTGCAGGAAGTCGCCGCTGATGATCGCGCGCTCGCCTCGCGACTCGATCACAACGCTCACGTGCCCGGGCGTGTGGCCGGTCGGTGGGCATCAGCCGGATCTCGGAGGACAGCCGGTGGTCCTGGTCGACCAGCTGCGCCAGGCCGGCGTCGAAGACCGGCTGCACCGAGTTGGCGAGGATCTGCTGTTGCTCGCGCCCGCCCTCGGCGCTCCAGTGCTCGTACTCCTTGCGCCCGATGAGGTAGCGGGCGTTCGGGAAGGTCGGGACCCACTTGCCGTTCTCCAGCATGGTGTTCCAGCCGCAGTGGTCGACGTGCAGGTGCGTGCAGACGACCGCGTCGACGCCCTCGCGCGTCCAGCCCGCCTCGGCGATCCCGTCGAGGAAGGCGGTCTGCAGCGCCACCCCGCCTGTGATGCCGCGCGGCCGATCGTTGCCGATGCAGGTGTCGACGACGAGCTTGAGGCCGGGCGCCTCGACGAGCAGCGCGTGGATGGAGAGCAGGAGCGCGCCGTCTGGCCCGACGAAGTTCGGGTAGAGCCACGGCATTGTCCGCAGCGTGTCCGGCGTCGCCTCTTTCAGGAACTGGAACGTGTCGCTGTAGGGAAACGGCAGGTCCATCTCGACGACGCGGGTCACGGTGACCTCGCCGATGCGCCAGCTCAGCATGGGTTCAGACCTCGAAACGATAGGCGCCGCCGTCGCGCCGGACACGGCCGGCGGTCGGGGCGGCGAAGTGGGTGCCGATCACCAGGATCGGCTCGTCGGCGACCTCGCCCAGCACGCGCCTGCGCGTGGCGATGGCGGCATTCTTGTCGCTATCGAAGCTGGGCGCCCAGTCCGGATGCGCGATCTGCACCGGGTGGTGCATGATGTCGCCGGTGATCATGGCGCGCTCGCCCTCGGACTCGATGAGCACGCTGACGTGGCCGGGCGTATGGCCGGTGGTCGGGGTCAGGCGGATCTCCGGCGAGATGACGTGGTCCATCTCGACCAGCTGGGCCAGCCCGGCGTCGAGGATCGGGCGGATCGGAGTTGCCGAGGATCGCCTGCTGCTCGGCTTCGCCCTCGGCGTTCCAGTGCTCGTATTCGCGCTTGCCGATCAGGTAGCGGGCGTTGGGGAAGGTGGGGACCCACTTGCCGCCCTCGAGCATGGTGTTCCACCCGACATGGTCCACGTGCAGGTGGGTGCAGAGCACCGTATCGACGCCCTCGCGCGACCAGCCGGCCTCGGCAAGGTGCTCGAGGAAGGGCATCGACAGCGAGCGGCCGCCGAGGAAGGCCCGGTTGCGGTCGTTGCCGATGCAGGTGTCCACCACCAGCCTGAGGCCCGGCGCCTCCACCAGCAGCGCGTGGATCGAAACCAGCAGCGACCCCTCGTCGTTGACGAAGTGCGGATAGAGCCAGGGCGTCGACTTGAGCGCCTCCGGCGTCGCCTCGACGATGAACGGGCGATCCTCCCGCCAGCGGGTGACCAGCTCCATCTCGACGATGCGGGTGATCGTCACCCGCCCGATCCGCCAGGTCAGCATCGCGCTCAGCCCACCGTCGCGCGGTTGTCGACCAGGTCGCTCACGACGGACGGGTCGGCCAGGGTGGTGGTGTCGCCGAGGTTGGTCACGTCGCCCTCGGCCACCTTGCGCAGGATGCGGCGCATGATCTTGCCCGAGCGGGTCTTGGGCAGGCCCGGCGCCCACTGGATGATGTCGGGCGCGGCGAACGGCCCGATCTCGCGGCGCACCCACTGGATCAGCGCCTTGCGCAGGTCCTCGTTCGGCGTCTGGTCGGCGTTCAGGGTGACGTAAGCGTAGATGCCCTGGCCCTTGATCTCGTGCGGGATAGCCGACGACGGCCGCCTCGGCGACGGTCGGGTGGGCGACCAGCGCCGACTCGATCTCGGCGGTGCCGAGCCGGTGGCCGGAGACGTTGATCACGTCGTCCACCCGCCCGGTGATCCAGTAGTAGCCGTCTTCGTCGCGGCGGCAGCCGTCGCCGGTGAAGTACTTGCCGGGATAGGTGGTGAAGTAGGTGGCGATGAAGCGCTCGTGGTCGCCGTAGACCGTGCGCATCTGGCCGGGCCAGGAGTTGGTCAGGCAGAGGTTGCCTTGGGTCGCGCCCTCCAGCACCTTTCCGTCAGCGTCGACGATCTGCAGCTTGACCCCCGGCAGCGGCTTGGTCGCCGAGCCGGGCTTGAGCGCCGTCGCGCCCGGCAGCGGCGCGATCAGCGCCGCCGCCGGTCTCGGTCTGCCACCAGGTGTCGACGATCGGGCAGCGGCCCTCGCCGACGACGCGGTGGTACCAGAGCCAGGCTTCCGGATTGATCGGCTCGCCGACCGTGCCCAGCAGGCGCAGCGACTTGCGGCTCGTCTTCTTCACCGGCGCGTCGCCCTCGCGCATCAGCGCGCGCAGCGCGGTCGGCGCGGTGTAGAAGATCTCGACCTTGTGCTTGTCGATCACCTCCCAGAAGCGCGAGACGGTCGGATAGTTCGGCACGCCCTCGAAGATCAGCGAGGTCGCGCCGTTCGCGAGCGGTCCGTAGACGATGTAGCTGTGGCCGGTGACCCAGCCGACGTCGGCGGTGCACCAGAAGATCTCGCCCGGCCGGTAGTCGAAGACGAGCTCGTGCGTCCACGAGGCCCAGGCCAGGTAGCCGCCGGTGGTGTGCAGCACGCCCTTGGGCTTTCCGGTCGAGCCGGAGGTGTAGAGGATGAAGAGCGGGTCCTCCGCGCCCATCGGCTCGGGCGGGCAGGTCGGCCGGGACCTTCGCCTTCGCCTCGTCGTAGGCCACGTCGCGGCCGGGCGTCATGGCGACGCCGGCGCCGGTGCGCTTGACCACGACCACCGTCTCGACGCCCGGGCACAGGGTCAGCGCCTCGTCGACGTTGGCCTTCAGCGGGATGACGCGCCCGCCGCGCAGGCCCTCGTCGGCGGTGATGACGATGCGGGAGTCGCAGTCCTGGATGCGGCCGGCGATCGAGTCCGGCGAGAAGCCGCCGAAGATCACCGAATGGATGGCGCCGATGCGCGCGCAGGCCAGCATGGCGTAGGCCGCCTCGGGGATCATCGGCAGGTAGATGGTCACCCGGTCGCCCTTGGCGACGCCGTAGGCCTTGAGCACGTTGGCCATGCGGCAGGTCTCGGCGTGCGCCTCCGCATAGGTGACGGTCTTTGAGTCCTTCGGATCGTCGCCCTCCCAGATGAAGGCGATGTCGTTGGCGCGGTGCGGCAGGTGCCGGTCGAGGCAGTTGGCCGAGACGTTCAGAACGCCGTCGGCGAACCAGCGGATATGGAAGTCCTCCTTGTCGAAGGAGACGTCCTTCACCACCGTGAACGGCTTGATCCAGTCGATGCGGCCAGCGACGTCGCGCCAGAAGCCTTGCGGGTCGGTCTCGACCCGATTGCAGGCCGCCGCGTAGCCGGCGGCGTCCATGTGCGCCCGCTTGGCCCAGGCCTCCGGAACGGGAAAAACCTCGCCCTCGCTCATCCCACGCGTCCTCCTGAAGCCGTCTTCGCCCTTGCAGGCGACTATGAAGACCGGAGCCGCGCCAAGCGCAACCGGCATCGGGGGCGAAGGCGGTTTGCGAGGGTAGCCGGCGCAGGCTAACCGAAGCTCTGGAGATGTCAGAGCCGATCGCCGTCCTCTACCAAGCGCGCCTGGCGCGCGGTGAGCTCAAGCCCGACCCGGCGCAGGCGCCGGCCGTCGCCGCGCTCGCGCGCCTCGAGGCCGAGCTGAACGGCGTGGGCGAGCCCAGCCTGGTCGCGACGCTGTTCCGCAAGCCCGCGCCGCCCAGGGGCGTCTACCTCTGGGGCCCTGTCGGCCGCGGCAAGTCCATGCTGATGGACATCTTCTTCGCGAGCGCGCCGGTCGAGCGGAAGCGGCGCGCCCACTTCCAGGCCTTCATGGCCGAAACCCACGCGCTCGTGGAGCGCTGGCGGAACGGCGGGGCAGCCGTGCGTCGAGAGATCTTCGGCCAGACCCGCGGCGACGACCCGATCCCGCCGGTCGCCGGGCTGATCGCATCGAGGGCCAGGCTGCTGTGCTTCGACGAACTGCAGGTCAACGACATCGCAGACGCCATGATCCTGGGGCGATTGTTCGAGGCGCTGTTCGAACGCGGGGTCGTGCTTGTCGCGACCGCCAACCGATCCCCGGACGACCTCTACAAGGACGGGCTGAACCGCCAGCTCTTCCTGCCCTTCATCGCCATGCTGAAAGAGAAGCTCGAGCTCGTGCGGGTCGCGGGCCCGCTGGACCATAGGCTCGATCGGCTGAAGAGCGCCGGCGTCTACTTCCAGCCCCTCGACGCCGGCCACGAGGCCCGTTTCGATGCGCTTTGGACCGACATGCTCGACGGCGCGGAGGAAACCGGCGTCACGCTCGAGGTGCTCGGCCGCCAGCTTCGGCTGCCGCACGCGACCGGCGGTCTCCTGCGCGCCTCGTTCGCGAGCCTCTGCGGGGCGGCGCTCGGCCCGCAGGACTACCTGGCCATCGCCGAGCGGTTCCACACCGTGTTCCTCGAGGCCATTCCCCGGCTGGGGCCGGACCACCGCGACCAGGCGCGGCGCTTCATCATGCTGATCGACGCCCTCTACGAGGCGCGCGTGCGGCTGGTGGTGTCGGCCGCCGGCGAACCGGACACCCTCTACCCGAAGGGCGACGAGGCGTTCGACTTCCAGCGCACCGCCTCGCGCCTGGCCGAGATGCGCTCCGTCGCTTGGCTCGAGCTGGCGCGACCGGGCGAAGACTAAGCTGTTCCCGCCGACCTCAGGATAGAGCAGCGCCGCTGGGCGCTTCAAGATTCGGCCATTCGCCTCTTACCAGCCCCAACACGGCTTCGCCGTAGCGGTCGAGTTTGGCCTGGCCGACGCCGTCGACCCCCGTGAGCGCGGCCGCCGAGGTCGGCTTGAGGCGGGCGATCTCGGCCAGGGTCCGGTCGTGGAAGATGACGTAGGGCGGTACGGCCTGGCGGGCGGCCTCGCCGCGGCGCCAGGCGCGCAGGCGGTCGAACAGCGGCATGTCGGCTTCGGCCACGGCCAGCGGCGCGCCGCCGCGGCGCTTGCGGGGGCGCCCTGAACGGGTGGTCGCGTCGTGCGCCTCCGGCAGGCGGCGAAGCTGCACGCGGCGGCTGCCGCGATAGACGGCGCGCACGCCGTCGGCGTCGCCGAGCGCGATGAGCGGCCGGCCGTCGTTGGGGTCCTCGCGCAACAGGCCTTCGAACAGCAGCTGGTCGATCAGGTCGCGCCAGCCGCCGGGGCTGAACTCCTTGCCGACGCCGAAGGTGGAGAGCGCGGACTCGGACGGGCTCGGCTCCTTGGTCTTGCCCAGAAGGTGGTCGACCACGCGGCCGCGGCCGAGACGGCCGCCCAGCCGGTGCACGGCGGCAAGCGCCTTTTGGGCGCCTTCGGTGACGTCGACCGCGGTCGGCGGATTGAGGCAGAGGTCGCAGACGCCGCAGGCCTCGACGTCGGTCTCGCCGAAGTAGCGGCGGACGGCGGCCTGCCGGCAGCCCATCCCCTCGAGCATGGCGTAGAGCTGGCGGCACTTGCGGGTCTGCACCTGCTTGACCACGTCGGGCACGTCGCGGCCGGCGATGCGGCGAAGCTCGCGGGCAAGATCGGCCGGCCCATAGAGGGTGATCCCCTCGGCGGGCGCACCGTCGCGGCCCGCGCGCCCGATCTCCTGCCAGTAGGCCTCGATCGAACCCGGTGGGTCAGCATGGATCACGAACCGGACGTCGGCCTTGTCGATGCCCATGCCGAACGCGATGGTCGCCACCATCACCGCGTCGTCGCTGGCGAGGAACTCCGCAAGCCGGCGCTTGCGCAGGCCGGGGTCCAGGCCGGCGTGGTATGCGAGCGCGTTGACGCCGGCCGCGACGAGGCCCGCCGCGATGCTCTCGGCGCCGTCACGGGTTCCAACGTAGACCACGCCAGGTCGGCCACGACGCGCGCTGACCAGCTCGACGGCGCGGGTTTCTGAGCGGGCGGGCCGGCGCTCGGCGGAGAGCGCGATTTCGGGGCGGGCGAAGCTGTCGACGAACTCGCGCGCGTCCTTCAGGTGCAACTCGGCGCGGATGTCCTCGCGCGTGCGAGCGTCGGCGGTCGCGGTCACCGCAAGCCGCGGCGTGTCCGGGAACAGTTCGGCCAATCGCCCGAGCATCCGGTACTCGGGGCGGAAGTCGTGCCCCCATTGGCTGACGCAGTGCGCCTCGTCGATGGCGATCAGGGCGGGCTTGAGCGCGCCCAGGCGCTCGAGCGTCTGCGGCTGCATCAGCCCCTCGGGCGAGAGGTAGATGAGGTCGAGCTCGCCCGCCTCGATCTGGCGCCAGAGCGCGCGCCGCTCGTCCGCTGTCAGCGTCGAGTCGAGCCGCGCCGCGGCGACGCCGAACTGGGTCAGGGCCGCGACCTGGTCGGCCATCAGCGCGATCAGCGGTGAAACAACGACGCCGACGCCAGGCCTGAGCAGGCTCGGGATCTGGTAACAAACGCTCTTGCCGCCGCCGGTTGGGAGAACGGCCAGCGCGTTACGGCCGGCGAGCAACTCGGCGATCACCGGCGCCTGCAGGCCCTTGAAGTCGCCGTGGCCGAAGGTGCGTCGCAGGCGTTCGCGCGCCGCGTCCGTCGAAAGCGTCTCGTCGGTGACGACGTCGCTCACTACTCGGCCAGGTTCCAGCCCTTGTCGCCCATGCAGGCGTCGTAGGCCGCCTGGCGCACGATCGCGCCGCGGTCGGCGAGCGGGTTGTCCTTGGCCACCGCCTCGGCCATGGCGCTGGTCACACCGTAGCGCGGGTCGGAGTAGGTCGAAGGTTGGGTCACGTCGAGCTTGTCGGCCTCGGTGTGGCACTCGGCCTTGTCTGCGACGAGGTGGGACGGATCGCCGCCCGTCCAGACCTCCGGCGGCGGCTTCTTGTTCGTGATGCAGCCGGCGAGCGCAAGGACGCTGAGCGCGATGATCCCGACCCTGACGCTGACCATGGCGGTTCGGCTCTCCTGCTTGCCGTAACGTGGGTCGCGAGCCTAGCGCGGCGGCCTCTCCGGCGCGAGCCCACTCGCGCGACTCTCGCCCATTCGCTAAGACACCGAAGGGCGGCGCGCCCCCGCTTTGCGCGCGCTCTTTCGGGAGACGGACCAGGGATGGCGGACGCGCAAGGGGGGCGGCCTAGCCGCGGCGGCCGCGCGCCGCCGCCCAGGCCCCGGCCCCGTCGCTCCATCCTGGGCGCGCTGGTCTATTGGTCTATCGTCGCCTGCGTCTGGGCGGCGATCGGCGTCATCGCCTTCTTCGCCGTCTTCGCCTTCGACCTGCCCGACACCTCGAAGATCTTCGACGTCAAGCGCCAGCCCTCGATCGCCTACCTCGACCGCTCCGGCGCGGAGATCGCGGTCCGCGGCAGCCAGTTCTCGCCGCCGGTCGATATCGACCAGCTGCCGCCCTACGTGCCCGCCGCGTTCGTCTCCATCGAAGACCAGCGGTTCTACCAGCACTGGGGGTTCGATCCGATCGGCATGGCCCGCGCGGTTCTGGCGGACCTGCGCGCCGGCCACGCCCAGCAGGGCGCTTCCACGATCACCCAGCAGCTGGCGCGGAACCTGTTCCTCACCCCGGACCAGACCATTCGGCGCAAGGCGCAGGAGCTGGTGCTGGCCGTCTGGCTGGAGCGGAAGTTCACCAAGAAGCAGATCCTGGCGCTGTACCTGAACCGGGTCTACTTCGGCGAAGGCGCCTATGGCATCGAGGCCGCCTCCCAACGCTATTTCAACAAGCCGGCCAAGGCGCTCACCGTCGGCGAGGCGGCGCTGCTCGCCGGCCTGATGAAGGGCCCGTCGCACTACAGCCCGGTCTCGGCGACCGATCGCGCCGAGCGACGCGCCACCATCGTCCTCGACAAGATGGTCGAGACCGGCGCCATCACCGCCGCCCAGCGCGACGAGGCGTTCCGCGAGCCGGTGCGGGTCTCGACCACCATGCCGAACCAGAACGCCCAGTACTTCGTCGACTACGTCGACCAGCAGGTGCGCGCGCTGGTCGGGCAGCCGGAGCAGGATCTGGTGGTGCAGACGACCCTGGACCTCGGCGCGCAGGCGGCGGCCGAGAACGCCGTCCGCGGCGTTGTCGGCGGACCCGCCTCGGCGCACGGCGTCCAGCAGGCGGCGCTGGTGGCGGTGGACGGCCAGGGCCGCATCCGCGCCTACGTCGGCGGGGTCGACTACGGCCAGAGCCAGTACGACCGTGCGAGCCAGGCCCAGCGCCAGGCCGGCTCGTCGTTCAAGGCCTTCGTCTACCTGACCGCCATGGAGGCGGGTCACACGCCGCAGGAGATGACGGTCGACGAGCCGATCACCATCGGAAACTGGACGCCGCACAACTTCGAGCCGCGCTACCTCGGACCGCTGACCCTGGAGACGGCGCTCGCCCAGTCGATCAACACCGTCGCCGCCCGACTGGCCAACCAGATCGGGACGGTGAATGTCGCGGCGACCGCCCATCGACTTGGCATCACCACCCCGATCCAGACCGGGCCCTCGATGGCGCTGGGCGCGGTCGAGGTGACGCCGCTGGAGATGGCCCAGTCCTACGCCGCCTTCTCGAACGGCGGCTACCTGACCAAGGCCTATGGCGTGGAGCGCATCCAGACCTCGACCGGTCAGGTGCTCTACGACCACGACCTCGCCCCGCCCCCGCGCGCGCAGGTGATCGCCCAGCCGGCCCTGTCCGAGATGGTCGAGATGATGCGCGCGGTCGTCACGTCCGGGACCGGGACCCGGGCCGCGGTGTCCGGGTTCGACATCGCCGGCAAGACCGGCACAACCAGCGACTACCGCGACGCCTGGTTCATCGGCTACTCGGGCGACTTCACCGCGGCGGTGTGGACGGGGCGCGACGACGACACCCCGATGCATGGCGTCGTCGGCGGGGGGCCGCCGGCCGAGATCTGGCATGCGTTCATGGCGCAGACCCTGCCGCACATGAACGTGCAGCCCGATTCCGGGCGGCCCGGCGCCCCAACCCCCATCGTCGCCGGACGTCATCGGCGACATCCTGACCGGAGGGCCGCCGCCGCAGAGCGGCGCGCCGCCGGCTGCGGGCGCGCCAGCCGCTGGGGCGCCGCCGACGACGCCCGGTCCGCCGCCGCCCGGCTAGTTAGCGGCCCATGGCGTGCAGGCGCGCGCCATGGGCGCGCAGCCATGCGCGGTGCGGCCGCGGGTCGCCGATCAGCCCGCGCACGACCGCCCAGAAGCGCGGCGAATGGTTGGCCTCGATCAGGTGTGCGCACTCGTGGGCGGCGACGTAGTCGAGCACCGCCGGCGGCCCGAGGATGAGCCGCCAGGAGTAGCGGATGCGTCCGACCGCGAGATCGGCGCCAAAGCCCTGGCGTTTCGGCGGCGTGCACGAACCCCAGCGCCCGCGAGGATCGGCGATGGCGACAGCCGGCATCGGCCGGTCGACCGCGAGCGCATGGACGGCGGTGCGCTCGAGCAGCACCCGGCGCGCCTCGACCTTGAGCGCATTGACGACCGCGCGGGCGAAGGCCGCCCCTTCGCCCGGCGCCGACAACGTGCGCGGACAGTCTTCGCTCGCCGCGGCTCCAGCGCGGCCGCCCGGCAAGGGCCAAGAGTTGGCACGGCTGGCCCGCGACCTCGATCACGGCGCCCGGCTCGAACGGTTGCGTCCGCGGGAGCTCGGCCAGCCTGGCCTGGATCCAGCCGCGCCGCTGGGCGACGAACGCCATGGCCTCGCCGATGCGGCGCTGGCTGGGCGCGGTCGCGATGACCTCGCCGCGCGCCGCGTCGATCCTGAGGCTGATCCGGCGGGCGCGCGGATTGACCCTCACCCGCACCGGCGCGCCATCGGCTTCGATCAGATCGCCATGGGCGGGGCGAATCGGTGGGACGGGCATAGGGTGGGGGTACGAGCCACTCAGGTCCGCGGCAACATGTTCCATTTCCCCGTCATCCCCCGCTGGAGCGAAGCGGAATGCGGGGGACCCATGAACACTCACGTTCCACGGTGATCATGGGTGGCCCGAACAAGTCGGGCCATGACGACGATCTTGTCGCTCCCGCCCCCTAGCCGGCCGCCGCTTCGAAACGCTGACCCTTGGCTTGCGCTTCGGCTTCGCAGCGGCGGATGAAGGCGCGGACGCGCGGATAGATCCCCTCGCGGAAGCGTCGGCCGTTGAAGACGCCGTAGTGGCCGACCTCGGCCTGGACGTAGTCCTCGTGCAGATGGTCGGGCACGCCGGGGGTCAGCTTGTGCGCCGCCTGGGTCTGGCCGATGCCCGAGATGTCGTCGTTCTCGCCCTCGACGGTCATGATCCCGATGTCGGTGATCGCCTGCGGCCTGACCGGACGGCCGCGGTGGGAGAGCTCGCCCTTGGGCAGGAGGTGCTGCTGGAACACGATCTCGACGGTCTGCAGATAGAACTCCTCGGTGAGGTCCAGGACCGAGAGGTACTCGTCGTAGAACTCCAGGTGCTTGTCGGCGGAGTCGCCGTCGCCGCTTCACCAGATGCGTCGAAGTAGCGCTGGTGCGCCTCCATGTGCCGCTCGAGGTTCAGCTGCATGAAGCTGTAGAGCTGCACGAAGCCCGGATAGACGCGCCGAAGCACGCCCGGATACGGCGGCGGGACCGTGTAGATCATCTGCCGCTGGAACCAGGTGAACGGCCGCTCCTCGGCCAGCCGGTTGGCGACGGTCGGCGACAGGCGTGCGTCGATCGGCGAGCCCATGAAGGTGAGGCTGGCCGGCCGCGCCGGATCCTCGTCCTCGGCCATCAGGCTCGCCGCCGCCAGCACCGGCGGCCCCGGCTGGCAGACCGCGACCACGTGCGGGCGCGGCCAGATCGCGCGGATCATGTCGCGGACGTGGTCGATGTAGTCGTGGAAGTCGAACCGGCCGTCCAGCATCGGCACGTCGCGCGCGTTCGACCAGTCGGTGACGTAGACCTCGTGGTCCTGCAGGAAGGCCTGCACCGTCCCGCGCAGCAGCGTCGCGTGGTGGCCGGAGAGCGGGGCGACGATCAGCACGGCCGGCTCGAGCGACGTGCGGCCGGCGCGGCGCAGGTCGCCCGTGTCGCGGACGAAGTGGAGCAGCTGCACCCACGGGCGAGCGCCAGATCTCGACCGGGCGGACCTTGACCGGCGAGCCGTCGATGTCGACGCTGTCGATGCCCCAGGCCGGGCGGCCGTAGCGGCGGGTGACGTTGGCGAAGAGGTCGGCGCCGGCATAGAGGCTGCGCCCGAGCCCGGTCGTGGCGGCGGGTTGACCGGCGAGCTCCAGAAGTCGCGGGCCGCGCGCGCCATGAGCCGCATGGGCGTCGAGGCGTAGTAAGCCGCCTCGTGCATGGCGTAGAGCATCACGAACCCCCCGTCGAAGCCCTGTGCATTGTGCGGCGCAGCATAGACCAGAGATGGTGAAGAGAGTCCATCTCGCCAAGGGGGAATGTCAGGCCCCGGCGGCTCCGCCGTCCATCGCCCTGAGGATCGCCGCCCTGGCGTCGGCCGGCGTGGAGTCGGACGCGATCACGCTGTCGAACCCGCCCTTGGGGTTCATCAGGTAGATCGCCGAGGAATGGTTGACCGAGTAGTCCGCGCCGGTCCCCTGCTTTTGATAGTAGACCCCGTAGGCGCCGGCGATCTGGGCGATCTGCTCCGGCGTGCCGGTCAGCCCGATCGCGCCGGGCGGGAAGACGCCGTTCGACAGGTAGAGCTTGAGCTGTGACGGCGTGTCGCGGGCCGGATCGACGGTCACGAAGACCACCTGGAAGTCCTGCTGGCGCGCGCCGAGCGAGCGATCGACCGTCCCGAGCATCTGCAACGTCGTCGGGCAGACGTCGGGGCAGTAGGTGTAGCCGAAGTAGACCGCGCTCCATTTGCCCTTGAGCAGGCTCTGGTTCACCGCCCGCCCGTTCTGGTCGACCAGCTGGAAGGCGCCGCCGATCGGAGCGCTGGACGCCGGCCCCGCGGGCCCGGCCGCCGGGCGCAGCGCGATGAGGGCGACGAGCGCCGCAGGGCCGCGACGCCGACGGCGATCCAGGCCCAGGTTCTCAGCGACATGACTCTCATCGGCGTTCGACTGCTACAATTGGCGCGTGAAGGTCCTCGCTCGCGCGCCCGCCCGGCCTGCCGCCCTGGATAGGCCCAAGGCCCTGTCCGGACAAGCCGAGGCGCTGGTCGACGCCGCCCTGCCGGCGCAGGGGCGGCTGGGCGCTGGGCGTGCTTGTCGGCCTGCGCTGGCTGGCGCTTGCCGCCGAGCTCGCGGCCATCGGGGGCGGCGGCGATCTGGCTCGGCCTGCGCCCGGCAGCTCGCGGCGGCGCTTGCGGTCATCGCCGCCGCCGCGGCGATCAACCTGGTGCTGGCGCTGGCGCCGCCGCTCCGGCGCGCGAAGGGCGAGTGGCCGCTCACCCTGCAGCTCGCCTTCGACATCGCCCAGATGTCCGCCATCCTCTTCCTGACCGGCGGGGTGCTGAACCCCTTCTGCCTGCTGCTGATCGCGCCCGTGACGATGGCGGCCGCCTCCCTGCGCGGACGCCAGGCCTTCCTGATCGGCGGCCTCGCGGCGCTGGCGCTCGTCGCCATGAGCTTCTGGTCGCTGCCGCCGCCCTGGCCTTCGACCACGCCGGCCACGACGCCCGCTGCTCTTCCGCCTCGCCGTGGCCGCGGCCACCCTGACCGGCATCGCGCTCACCGCCGGCTACGCCTGGCGCGCCGCCGCCGAGGCCGCGCGCATGGAGCTGGCGTTGAACCTGACCCAGGTGGTGCTGGCGCGCGAGCAGCGGCTGTCGGCGCTGGGCGGGCCTGGCGGCGGCCGCCGCCCACGAGCTCGGCACGCCGCTCGCCACCATGGCCGTCGTGGCCAAGGAGATGGCCCGCCAGGCGCCCAACGCGGCGCTGAAGGAGGACGCCGACCTGCTCGGTCTCCCAGGCCGAGCGTTGCCGCGAGATCCTGACGCGGCTGACCGAAGAGCCCGACACCGACGACGTCGTGCACGCGCGCATGACCCTGCTGCAGCTGGCCAACGAGGCGATCGAGCCGCACCTGGACGCCGGCGTGCGCGTCGAGGCGGTGGTGGCCGGCCCACCCGGCATGCGGCCGCCGGAGATCCGGCGCATGCCCGAGGTGCTGCACGCGATGACCTCGTTCGTCGAGAACGCCGTCGACTTCGCCCGCTCCGAGGTGCTGGTCAGCGTGCGCTTCGACGAGGACAGCGTGCTCGTCGAGGTGCGTGACGACGGCCCCGGCTTCTCTCCCGACGTGCTGGCCAAGCTCGGCGAGCCCTACGTCACCAGCCGCCCCGGCGCGGAAGGATCGCGGTCGGGCCACGTCGGCATGGGCCTGGGCTTCTTCATCGCCAAGACCCTGCTCGAGCGGACAGGCGCGCGCGTCGACTTCCGCAACGCTGGCGGAGCCCTTGTCTCAGCCCGTGGCCGAGGGCCGCGATCGAGGCGCCGCCGGCGCCCGGTGGATTTGAACACGGCGTCGACGATCGCGCGCCAGTTGCAGGCGATAGGGCTTGAGGTCCCCTCGACTCCGCGACATCATGCCGCGGATCGTCTGCGCCAACTCGCGCTGGTGGTGAGGATGCAGCATGCAGGACTTGTCGAGCGCCGTCGCTGGCCTGAGCGACAAGAGCCTGCTGGTGCTCGACGACGACGCGCCGTTCCGCACGCGACTGGGCCGGGCGCTGGAGGCGCGCGGGTTCGAGCCCGTACAGCTGGCGGCTTCGATCGCCGAGGCGATGGACATCATCAAAGCCGCGCCGCCCGCCTTCGCCGTCCTCGACATGCGGCTTGGCGACGGCAACGGGCTGCAGGTGGTGGAAGCGATCCAGCAGCGCCCGGCCGGACGCGCGGGTGATCATGCTCACCGGCTACGGCGCGATCGCCACCGCCGTCGCCGCGGTGAAGGCCGGCGCGGTCGACTATCTCTCGAAGCCGGCCGACGCGGACGATGTCGTGCGCGCGCTGTTGGCCCGGCAGAGCGAGGCGCCGGCGCCGCCGGAGAACCCCATGTCGGCCGACCGCGTCCGCTGGGAGCACATCCAGCGGGTCTACGAGCTCTGCAACCACAATGTCTCCGAGACGGCGCGGCGGCTCAGCATGCACCGCCGCACGCTGCAGCGCATCCTGGCCAAGCGCGCCCCGCGCTAGCGTGTCCACCGCCGCGCGAGCGGCGTCACCCTGTCGAACCACCAAGCACACCAAGAGTCAGGGGGTGGCCACCCACCTCGAGGATCGTGCTGAACCTTGGTGTGCTTGGTGTGCTTGGTGGTCTGACAAGGAAGATTCGCAGCGACGCGCCGACGGTTGCCGCCATGACGGTGTCAGCAGCCGCGGCTAGAGTGGTCGGGCAACCAGGAAGCAACGGAATGATCACGCTCTACCACTGCCCGAACTCGCGCTCGAACGTGGGCATGTACCTGCTCGAGGAGCTCGGACAGCCGTACGAGGTCAAGATCATCGACGTCCGGGCCGGCGACGGCCAGACGCCCGAGTATCTGGCGATCAATCCGATGGGCAAGGTGCCGGCGATCCGCGACGGCGAGGAGGTGGTGAGCGAGACGGGGGCGATCTGCGCCTACCTCGGCGACAAGTACCCCGAGGCCGGGCTGGCGCCGCCGATCGGCGATCCTCGCCGCGGCGCCTATCTGCACTGGCTCTTCTTCGGCTCCAGCGTCGACACGGTGCTCGTGGAGCGGATGGTCAAGCGCGAGCCGATGCCGGGCTTTCAGGCGGGCTACGGCGACTACGACCGGGTCGTGACCACCCTGCGCAAGGGCCTGGAGCGCGGGCCGTGGTTTCTGGGCGACCAGTTCACCACCGCCGACGTCTGCCTCGGCGGCGGCATTCCCCTGGGCGTTCGCCAACGGAACGCTGCCGAAGGAGAGCCCGTTCACCGAGTACGCCGAGCGGATCCAGGCGCGCCCGGCCTACCAGCGCGCCGTCGCGCGCTGGGGTCTCGCCAATCCCTAGCCGCCGCCGAGCGCGCGGGCCGCGGCCAGCCTTGCGAACGCCAAGGTCAACGCCTTGCGCCGCGCGGCGGCGAGCGGAGCGACCGGCGCCTCGATGATGACGGCCCCGCCGAAGCCGTCGGCGACGATCAGGCCGGGACCCTCGGGCAGCACATGGCGTGGAAAGTCCGCGTCCACGGCGAAATAGAAGGCGTCGCAGAACGGGGCGTATTCCGCCCACTTGCGGTCGGCGCGGTAGTCCTCGAGCCCGGACTTCACCTCTGCGATGGCGATCTCGCCGCGCGGCCCGATCGCCATCAGGTCGGCCCGTCGCCCGTTCGGCAGCGAAACCTCGGCCAGCGGCGCATAGCCGAGGGCGAGGAAGAGCCTCGCCGCCCCCCGCGTGACCACCCCCGTGATCTCCGGGCGCGTGACGGTGATGAGCACGGACTCGTCAGTCATGCGCTGAAGACTGTTCGGCTTTCGTTCTGCTGTAAATTGAAAACTCACGAGATGACGTTCATCCGACGCGCTGATAGGTAGGCCCGGCATGCTGACGGCGAAGTCGGACATCATTCCGGTCCTGGCTTGCTCAGACATAGCGGCTGAGCACGACTTCCTGGTGGGCGCGTTGGGCTTCACGAGCGCGGGATTGGAACGTGATCCGAGCGGCGCTGTCGTGCACGGAGAGGTGCGGCTCGGCGATCGCCGTATATGGCTTCACCTCACGAGCGAAGCGGCGCGGCTGCAAACGCCATCAAAGCTCGGCGCTGCTGGCGGCGGCTTGGTCGTCCATGTGAAGGATGTCGACGCGCACTTTGCCAAGGCGAAGGCATCGGGCGCGGAGATTCTCTCAGAGCCGACCGATCAGGAGTATGGTCAGCGCGAATATGGCGTCCGGGACCCGGATGGCCACAGCTGGTGGTTCGCAACACCTACGGCCGCTCCGGCCGCTTTGGCTTAGGCGCCGCCCTCAGGCCGGGGGCGGCTGGTCGTAGACAAGGCGGGCGGTGTCGTAGCCGAGCGATCTGGCGCGGGCGACGAGCGCGGCCTTCAGCGAAGGCGAGACAATCGGGCGGCGCGCCATGATCCAGAGCCATTTCGACGTGGGCGTCGACATCAGGCACCAGCTGTAATCGTCGGCGCGGTCGATGATCCAATAGTCCTGGTGGATGAAGCCGCCGAAGAAGCCGAGGCGGATCTTGGAGTTGTTGCTGCCGTCGATGATCCGGCCGGCCGCGCGCCAGGTCTTCAAGGGGCCTGTGGGCGATCCCTGGCGGCAAGTCTGCACCACCGCGAAGGATCCGTCGCTCTGCTTCGTCCAGTCAGCGGTCGGCGCGTCGCAGTCGACCTGCAGCTTGTTCGGAAGCCGCGCGATCTCGTACCAGAGACCGGCGTAGCGACGCGGATCGACCGGCTTGGAAGGCTCGGGCGCAGGCCCCGGGGCCGGCGCCGCATGGCCCGCCTGACCGAGGACAAGGGCTGCGGCGAAAGCGCAAGCCGCCCAATAGCGCAATGGTTTCATCCGGACCTTCCGGCCTGACGTCGCTTGGTTAACTCCGTCGCCGGGGCGAAGTTGCGACAAAGCCGGCCGAAGAGTCCAGACCCGATGCGCTTGCTACTCGGCGGCGATCGCCACCGGCGTGCGGGCGCGGTCCTTGAAGTTGACCGCCTGCAGGTACTTGATGCCCTCTTCGGCGATGTCGTCGCCGACCATGCGGTCGCCCTCGGCCTTGAGCTCATCCATGTCGACGTACATGCCGTAGAAGGCGCGGGTGCGGTCGGTGATGATGCCGGCGTTCAGCAGCGTCTTGATGAGCACGCGGAAGATGTTGGTCGCTTCCTTCATGTCCTCGCGGCGGTTCTCGTCGGTGGCGATCTCCTGGAACTCGGCGATCACCTTGTCGGGATCCATGCCGAACTCTTCGAACAGGTCGCGCTGTTCGGACGGGGCGACGAGGTTGAAGAGCAGGGTCTGGAAGCAGTGCGCCGCCCAGTCCTCGATGATGACGTGCTCTTCGGTGGTCAGGTGCGGGATGGTGCGGTCGGCCCAGATCTTCCCGAACTTGTGGTGGAAGGCCTCGTCGGTCATCACCAGCTGCATCAGCTTGCGGCCCAGCGGGTCGTTCAGCTTCTGATAGAAGGTGGCGAAGGCGCCCATGGCGAGGCCCTCGACCAGCATCTGCATGCCGATGATCTTCTTGTAGACCTCGGGCGAGGAGATGATGTCGACCAAGAGGTTCTGCAGCACCGGGCTGCAGGCCACCGGCCGGCCCCAGCGAGACTTGATGTACTTGGCGAAGGCCGTGACGTGGCGCGCCTCTTCGCGGGTCTGGTTGGCCGCATACTCCTGCGCGCCCTGGTCGTAGAGCACGTGACACAGCGAGGCCGAGAGGTTCAGCGCGCCCTGTTCCCCGTGCAGGATGGACGAGAAGCTGCGCAGCGTCTGGGCGTTGATGAAGCGGATCCGTGTCTTCGGATCGGCCAGCATCTCCTTGCCGTAGTTGGTCTGCAGGACCGCGATCATGTCCTCCGGCAACAGCGCCTCGTTCTCCATGTCGAAGGGCTCGTCGAAGTCGATGTAGGCCTTGTTCAGCGGATCCCAGAAGTGGTCGTGAGTCGCCGAGATGATCTTGTCGAACGCGGTCGAGCGGGCGTTGTAGCGGTCGAGGTTCAGCATGGACTCGAAGTCGTCGGGCGCGACGGCTTCGTACATGGCGTCCTTGGTGATGTTGGTCATCCGGCAAGTCTCCGAGCGGGGCAGGGGGGCGCGAGGCTCGGCGCCCAGGGGGTCAATCCGCGCGCTACATGGCGTTTTGCGGCCGGCTCGTCAACGAAAATGACGGGGGCGTCACGAATTATTCGTCTGGCGCGGCGCCGTCGCCAGCCCGGGGGTCAGCGCGCCTCGATCGCGTCGATGTCCTCGTCCGAGAGGCCGAAGTGGTGGCCGATTTCGTGCACCAGGACGTGGGTGATCAGCGTGCTCAGGCTGACGTCCCCGCGCTCGGCCCACTCGTCGAGGATGGGCCGGCGATAGAGGAAGACGTGGCTGACGGCCGGAACCGGGTCGGATGGCGAGCGCAGCAACAGGCTTGCGCCCTGGTAGAGGCCGGTGAGCTGGAAAGCGTCCTCGATTCCGAGGTCGTCCAGCACAGCATCGTCCGCGAAGTCCTGCACCTGGCAGACGACCTCGCCCGCCAGCTTGCGGAACGGCGCGGGCAGGGCGGCGAACGCGGCGTCGGCGATGGCGGCGAAATCGTCGAGCGACGGCGCCGTCGCATCGCCGAGCGGGTGCGCCGGCTCACTCATCGGGCATGACGATATGCGGCGCCTCGGGCGGGTGAACCTCGAAGAGTCCGATGTCGAGGGGCTGTTGCGGCTTCACCGGCCGAAGGGGCTCGCTCAGCCGCTCGCGCAGCGCCTTGGCGTCGAGGGATTGCAGGGACTTGCGCGCCGGCGCCTGGGTCGGCTCGGCGAGCTCCAACAGGGGCTGGGCTGCTTTGACCCGCCAATAGCGCACGATCAGGCGCCACACGGTGGCCGGCGCCGCCGCGGGCTTCGGCCAACGCCGCCCGCCCCGATAGGTCGGCCGCGCCGCGGCCGGCATCCGCCCGGGCTCGGCCGCAAGCTCGGTGAGGGCGCAGTAGCGGTCCTCCGGCTGCACCGTGACCGCGCGCCCCGCCCGCTCGTCATCCAGCCGCCCGCTGTAGGCGTCGAGCGCAGCCTCGCGGGTTGCGAAGGCCGGACCGGCCGCCTCGCTGGCGAACTCGACGGCCGCGCCAGCCAGCGCCTCGGCCTCGCTGGCGCGCGCGGCGCGTCCGAACGGCGCCGACAGGGCGGCCTCGGCGGATGCGGCCACCGGATAGCGGATCGCGCTCATCGGCCCATCCTGCCTGAAGACGCGGCGCGGTTTAAGGCCGACGGCGCGGGGTGGTGTCTGAGTTCGATCTTCAAGGGGATCGGCGGGCTCAGCGGACATCGGCGCTAAGCCAATCCCTGAGCGCTCCCGCGGCGGCGCTATTCTCCGCTCGTCGCAACCGCATGAGAGCCCGCATGTTCAACCGTCACGGCCGAGACGTCCGCCGATCGATCCGTTCGCACAGCGTTGCTCCCTCGCAGCTGCGGCCAGTCACGCCACGCGTCCCTTCCTCCACCCTTCTCCACGCGCAGTCGACGGCGTCTGGAGCGACGGAGCTGCTCTGATGGCCATCAGCAGCGAGCCGTCGAAGGTGAAGGCGGGCGACGTGGTGCGGCTGAAGTCCGGCGGACCGCGGATGACCGCCGAGCGGGTCGACCATCGCGTGGAGCTTCCCTACACCCACTGCATCTGGATCGACGCGCGGAGCGCGGCCCGCACGATGTTCGTCAAGCTGGACGCCCTCGAACTCGCCAGCGGCGACGACAAGCAACCCAACTCCTCCTGACCCCCGCGGGGAAGGATGGTCAGCGGGCTTCGCACCACCACCACCACCACCACCACCACCACCCGAAGTTCGCTGACCATCCTTCCCCGTGGGCCATGCCCTGCGGCGGAACGCGATTTCCCATGCCGCCAAGTCAACAGCGGCGGATTTGCAACTGAGGCGCCGCCCGGCGCGGCAGGCTGCCCCGCGACGCCGCAAAAAGGGGTATGCTCCCGACATGATTCTGCCCGCACAGACCGCCTGACGGGGGATCGGCGGCTTGACCGGAGCGCCCGACCTCTTCCTGGCCGCGGCTTGCGGCGCGGTCAGCCTTGCGCTGGCGGCGAGCCTCTGGGCCGTCTCCGTGCGCCGTCGGGCCGAGCAGCGCCTTGCGCGCGCCAGCGACAGGCTGGCGCGGCTCGAGGGACTGGCGGACGCGACCCAGGCCTCGGCGGAGGCCTTCGACTCGGCGATGCTGACCATCGAGGACGGCCGCGCGCAGCTGGCCTGGGGCGGCGACTCCCTGAACCTTGTCGCCACCGTGCTCGGCCTCGAGGACGGAGGCGCGGGGCCGCAAGGCGTGATCGAGGCGCTGATGGCGGGCGATCCTGACCACCACCGCCGTCTCAAGGCGCTGATCGAGAGCGGCCAGCCTTGCGCGTTCCAGGCGCGCGGCCCGGGCGGCGAGGTCGCGGTCGACGGTCGCGCGTCGGGCGCCGTCGCCTGGCTCAGACTGCAGCCGGCGCTGCCCAACGACGGCGGCCTGCCCCCGGCCCCCCGCTTGGCGGCGCTGCTCGACGCCCTGCCCCACCCGGTCTGGCTGGCGCATGGAGCGGGCCTGATCTGGGCCAACCAGGCGTGGCTCTCCGCCGTCGAGGCGACGTCGATCGAGGACGCCATCGCCCGCAAGCTCGCCTTCGATCGTGGCGCGAACGCCCTGGTCGCCGAGGCGGCGCAGGCCGGCGAGCGTCGCGACGCCCAACGCTGGACGCCGGTCGGCGGGCCAGCGGCGCGCGTTTCGCCTGAGCGCTCAGCCGCTCGAGGGCGGCGACATCGGCGCCTGGGCGCTGGACGCGACCGACGCGGAGGAGACCCGCGAGGCGCTGCGCCGCAACACCGAGGCGCACGACGAGACGCTGAACCACCTGGCCGACGCGGTCGCCATCTTCAGCCCCGACAAGCGCCTCTCGTTCCACAACACCGCCTTCGCCCAGCTGTGGGCGCTGGAGCCGGCCTGGCTGGCCGAGGGCCCGACCCACGCCGAGCTGCTCGATCGCCTGCGCCAGCGCCGGCGGCTGCCGGAGACCGCGGACTACGCGCGCTGGAAGGCCGACGAGCTCAGCTGGTACGAGGCGCTCAGTCCTTCGCCCGACGACCTCTGGACGCTGCCGGACGGCCGCACGCTTCGCGTGGTGCGCCAGCCGCATCCGCTGGGCGGGCTTCTCGTGCTGTTCTCCGACATGACCGGCGAGCTTCGCCTGAAGGCGCAGTACAACGCGCTGATCCAGGTGCAGCAGGCGACGCTGGACAAGCTGAACGACGCGGTCGTCGTGTTCGGCTCCGACGGTCGGCTTCGCCTCTACAACGAGGCCTTCGCCCGCTTCTGGAACACCACGGCCGCCGACGATCGACACCGCCGCCGACTTCGACGGCGTGGTCGAGCTCTGCGTGCCGCGCCTGCACGATCAGCAGTTCTGGCGCGAGCTGAAGGGCCGCGTCACCGATCCGGATCCCAGCGCGCGCATCGCCGATCAGCGGCGAGACCAAGTCCTCGGACGACCGCATCATCGCCTTCCAGTCGCGGCCGCTGCCCGACGGGGCGACGCTGGTGGCTTCGCCGACGTCACCGACACGCGCCAGCTGGAAAAGGCGCGTCGCCGACCGCTCGGCGGCGCTGGCCGAGGCCGAGCGGCTGAAGCGCGACTTCGTCGGCAACGTCTCCTACGAGCTCCGCACGCCGCTCACCACCATCATCGGCTACTCCGAGCTCCTGGAGCGCGGCGGCGAGGCGCTTGCCCGAGCGCATGCGCGGGCATGTGGGGGCCGTGCGCTCGGCGGCGAGCCAGCTGGCGCGCTCGATCGACGATGTGCTCGACATGGCCCAGATCGACGCCGGCGAGATGGCGCTGGACGTCGCCGACGTCGCGCATCGAGACCCTGCTCGAGGAGGCCGTCGAGCGCTGGGCGCGGCAGGCCGAGGCCGGCGAGGTGGTCGATCGAGACGGCCTGCGACGCCGAGGTCGGCGTCATCCGCGCCGATGCGCCCCGCCTGACCCAGTGCATCGACCACCTGATCGAGAACGCGCTGATGCAGACGCCGCCGGCGGGCCGCGTGACGCTGAGCGCGCACCGCTCGCCGAGCGAGGTCCAGGTGCAGGTCTCCGACACCGGACGCGGCATCCCCTTCCACGTGCAGGCGCACATCTTCGACCGCTTCGTCGGCCGCGACCGCGGCGGCCCGGGCCTGGGCCTGGCCCTGGTCAAGGCGCTGATCGAGCTGCACGGCGGCTGGGTGGCGCTGGAGAGCGAGCCCGGCGCAGGGCGCGACCTTCACCTGCCACCTGCCGGAGACCGCCTACGCCGGCGCGAGCCAGGCGGAACTCGCCATCTTCGAGCGCGGCGCGGCCGAGTACAGGGTGGAGTCGGCGCTGGCTAGTGCTGGCTTGCCGGCATGCGCACGACGAGGCCGTCGAGCGCGTCGGTCACCTTGATCTGGCAGGAGAGGCGCGAGTTGTCGTGGACGTCCTCGGCGAAGTCGAGCATCGACTCCTCCATCGCCGACTGGCTGCCGGTCTTGTCGAGCCAGGCCTCGTCGACATAGACGTGGCAGGTCGCGCAGGCGCAGGCGCCGCCGCAGTCGGCGTCGATGCCCGGGATGTTGTTCTTCACCGCGCCTTCCATGACCGAGAGCCCGGGCTTCACGTCGACGACATGCTCGGTCCCGTCGTGCTCGATGTAGGTGATCTTGGCCATTCGTCGTCCCAAACGCCCCTAAGCGGCGACCTCTTTCATGGAAATGGAGGGATCGGCAAGCCTCTCCCGTGCGATCGGCCGACGCGATGCGATCAATTGCCGCCCGGCCATGAACTCGGCCGGGGCGTTTACCGCCTCGACCGCCTGGATGACGTCGCCGTTCAGATGGAAGACGGCGAACTTGGCGCTCTCGGGATCGCCGCGCACCAGCATGTCGTCGACATCGAACGGCCAGCCCGCCATCTGCAGTTTCAGATCGTACTGGTCCGACCAGTTCCAGGTCACCTCCGGCGGCGGCGCGGGCCGGCTCGGCGATCATGCTGGCCGCCTGTTTGGCCTGCTCCAGCGCGTTCGCCACGCTCTCGAGCCCGTGCATGCGGCCTCCGTAGTGCGACATCGGGCGATGGGTCACATCGCCGATGGCGAAGACGTTGGGATCGGAGGTTCGAGCGTTCTCGTCGACGATGACGCCGCCCTGGGGTCCGGTCGAGCAGTCGAGCCCCGCGGCAGCGAGCTCATCGTTGCGCGCCAGGCCGACCCCGATCAGCGCCGACGTCGCACGCGATCGGTCCGCCCGTCGCCAAGTCGCACACCGGTTATATGACCGGCCATACCTTCGAACGCCTCGACTCTGGCGCTTACCTCGAAGCTGACGCCGCGGGCCCTGTGATAGTCGGCGAAGAAGGAGGCGAGCGGCTCCTTGGCGACCCGGGCCAGGATGTTGCGCCTCGCGCTCGATCACCACGACCTCGCTGCCCAGCGCGCGCGCCGAGGCCGCGGCCTCCAGCCCGATGTAGCCGCCGCCGATCACCGCCAGTTTGCGGCCGGGCCCAAGCGCTCGCCTTGAGCAACTCGGCATCGGCGGCTGAGCGCAGCGACAGCACGCCGTCGAGGTCGGCGCCCGGGATCGGCAGCGCGCGGGCGCGCGCGCCGGTGGCCATGATCAGGATGTCGTAGGCGAGCGCGTCGCCGCCTTCGAGCGCCACGCTTGCGGGCGGCGAGGTCGATCGCGGTCGCCTTCACGCCCAGGCGCAGGTCGATCCCGTGCTCGCCGTAGAAGGTTTCGGGCTTCAGCATCAGCGCGTCGGCGTCGGCCTCGCCTTTCAGCCAGGCCTTGGACAGCGGCGGCCGCTGGTAGGGCGGGATCGGCTCCTCGCCGACCAGGGTGATCGGGCCCGTCGAAGCCGTATTGCCGGAGCAGCGCCGCGGCCGTGCCGCCGGCATGGCCGGCGCCGACGATCAGGACATGTGGCGCGTCGCTCATGGCGTTCCGATGCAGAAGAATGACGGACGCGTCAACTTAACGTCCTGTCAGCTTCGCGCTTCGCGTGGTCAGACCACGCGCTCGACCATCATCTTCTTGATCTCGGCGATCGCCTCGGCCGGGTTCAACCCCTTGGGACAGACCTGCGCGCAGTTCATGATGGTGTGGCAGCGGTAGAGCTTGAACGGGTCCTCCAGCGCGTCGAGCCGCTCGCCGGTCGCCTCGTCGCGGCTGTCGGCGAGCCAGCGGTAGGCCTGCAGCAGCGCCGCCGGGCCCATGTACTTCTCGCCGTTCCACCAATAGCTCGGGCAGGACGGTCGAGCAGCAGGCGCAGAGGATGCACTCGTAGAGGCCGTCGAGCTTGGCGCGTTCGTCTTCGCTCTGCAGCCACTCCTTCTGCGGCGCGGGCGTGGTGGTGTGCAGCCAGGGCTCGATCTGGGCGTATTGGGCGAAGAAGATGGAGAGGTCCGGGATCAGGTCCTTGATCACCGGCTGGTGCGGCAAGGGCGCGATCTGGATCTCGCGGCCCGGGACGTCCTCCCAGCCGTGGGTGCAGGCCAGCGTGTTGCGCCCGCCGATGTTCATCGCGCACGAGCCGCAGACCCCCTCGCGGCACGAGCGGCGGAACGCCAGCGTCGGGTCCATGGTGTTCTTGATGTGGATGAGCACGTCCAGGAGCATCGGGCCGCACGCATCGACGTCGACGTCGTAGACGTCCCAGCGCGGGTTCGCGCCGGACTCGGGGTCCCAGCGATAGACGCGGAAGGCCTTCACCCGCTTGGCCCCAGCCGGCGCCGGCCAATGCTTGCCGCGGCCGACCTTGGAGTTCTTGGGCAACGTCAGCTGGACCATCAGGCGGCTCTCATCTCACTCTTTCGCGGTCAATAGACCCGGTCCTTGGGCGGGATGGACGCGATGTCGTTGGACATCGGCTGCATATGCACCGGGCGGTAGTCGATGGCGACCTTGCCCGTACCGTCGTCGAGCCAGGTCAGCGTGTGCTTAGCCCAATTCACGTCGTCGCGGTGGGGGAAGTCCTCGCGGGCGTGGGCGCCGCGGCTCTCGGTGCGGTTCAGCGCCGCGTTCACGGCAACGACAGCCTGGGCGACGAGGTTGTCGAGCTCCAGCGTCTCGACCAGGTCGGTGTTCCAGATGAGGCCGCGGTCGGTGACCGAGAGTTCGGCGCGCCTGGCATGTATCTCGGCGAGACGCGCCACGCCCGACTGCAGCGATCCGGCGGTGCGGAAGACGGCGGCGTCTTCCTGCATGGCGACCTGCATGTCGTCCCGGAGCTTGGCGGTGGGCGTCGCGCCGGAGGCGTTGCGGAAGCGGTCGAAGCGGGCGAGGTGCCCGTCGGTCCAGGCCGCCTTCGGCTCCGGTTGGGTCGCGCCGGCGGTGAGCAGCTCGGCGCAGCGCAGGCCCGCGGCGCGGCCGAACACGACGATGTCGAGCAGCGAGTTGGAGCCAAGCCGGTTTGCGCCGTGCACGGAGACGCAGGCCGCCTCGCCCACCGCCATCAGGCCCGGCACGATCTTGTCCGCATCGCTGCCGACCTTGGTCACCACCTCGCCGTGGTAGTTCGTTTGCAGCCCGCCCATGTAGTAGTGCGCGGTCGGCGCGACCGGGATCGGCTCCTTGGTCAGGTCGACGCCGGCGAAGATCTTGGCCGTCTCGGAGATGCCCGGCAGCCGCGCGTGCAGGATCTTCGGGTCGAGATGGTCAAGGTGCAGGAAGATGTGGTCCTTCTTCGGCCCGACGCCGCGGCCCTCGCGAATCTCGATGATCATGGCGCGGCTGACCATGTCGCGCGGGGCGAGGTCCTTCACGCTGGGCGCATAGCGCTCCATGAAGCGCTCGCCCTCCGAGTTGGTCAGGTAGCCGCCCTCGCCCCGGGCGCCCTCGGTGATCAGGCAGCCGGCGCCGTAGATTCCGGTCGGGTGGAACTGGATGAACTCCATGTCCTGCAGCGGCAAGCCGGCCCGCAGCGCCATGCCGCCCCCGTCGCCGGTCTGGGTGTGGGCGCCGGTGCAAGTCTGGTAGACGCGCCCGTAGCCGCCGGTCGCGACGATGGTCATCTGCGCGCGGAAGCGGTGCAGCGTGCCGTCGTCGAGCTTCCAGGCCGTCAGCCCGCGGCAGACGCCTTCGTCCATGATCAGGTCGAGCGCGAAGTACTCGATGAAGAACTCGACGTCGTGCGCCAGGCTCTGGCCGTACATGGTGTGCAGCATGGCGTGGCCGGTGCGGTCGGCCGCCGCGCAGGTCCGCTGGATCGGCGCCTCGCCGTAGTTGCGGGTCATGCCGCCGAAGGCGCGCTGATAGATCTTGCCATCCTCGGTGCGCGAGAACGGCATGCCCCAGTGCTCCAGCTCGTAAACCGCCGCCGGCGCGTGACGGACCATGTACTCGATGGAGTCCTGGTCGCCGAGCCAGTCCGAGCCCTTGACGGTGTCGTACATGTGCCAGCGCCAGTCGTCCTCGCCCATGTTGCCGAGGGCGGCCGCAAAACCGCCCTGGGCCGCAACCGTGTGCGAACGCGTCGGGAAGACCTTGGTGATGCAGGCGGTCTTCAGCCCGGCCTGGGCGCAGCCCAGCGCGGCGCGCAGGCCCGAGCCGCCGGCGCCGAGCACGACGACGTCGAAGTCGTGGTCGATGAGCTCGTAGGCCGCCATGGCTATCGGCTCCCGATCGCGACGATCACGACGCAGAGCACGCCAAGCGCGCCGGCGAACCAGGCGATGAAGGTGTTGAGCACCAGGAGCGCCGCCTTGGTCGCGGTCCGTTCGATATAGTCGATGATGATCTCGCGCATGCCGATCTGCATGTGGATCACGGCGACCACGACGATCAGCGCCAGGCCCGCGGCATTGACGGGCGCGTGCAGCCAATGCGACCGCGCCATCGAACCCGCCGCGCGCCAGCGCAATCGCGCTGAGCGCACCCCAGAGCAGGAGCAGCACAAGCGCCGCGCCGCTGACCCGCTGGACGATGAAGTCGCCGACCCCGTGCTTGGCCGCGCCCAGGCCGCGGACGCGGGCGAGCGGGGTGCGATAGCTGGTCATGACGGGCGGCTCCCGCAAGAGCGCGTAGGCCCAGTAGCCGAGCGTGGCGACGAGGCCGAAGGCGATCACGAGCCAGGCCGTCGCATCGGCCATCGGCAGCCTGAAGCCGACGCCGAAGTCCCAGGCCAGGTGCCGGATGCCGTTGGCCAGGTGATAGAAGAGGCAGAGCGTCAGGCCGGCCAGTACGACCAGCCCGAGCGGAGAGCCCAGCACGCCGACGAAGGCGCCGTAGGTCTCCGGGCCGGCGGCCAGCGCCGCCACCCAGCCCACGATCAGAAGCGCGCCGACGTAGAGCGCAGCGCCGGTCGACCCGGTGCAGGATCGAGGTCGCCATGGTCACGTGCCAGCGCCAGATCAGGAACGGCGACATCGGCCGATCCGCGGCCCTGGCTGCGGTGTTCTGCGTGGGGCTTTCGCTCATCGCCGGGTCCTCCGGCGGCCCGTCAGCGCCGCTTTTAAGCCGCGAAGGCGGGGTGTCAACGACGCGCGGCGCAAGGCGAGGCTAGACGTCCACCTCGGCGTCCAGCGCGTTGTCCTGGATGAACTCGCGCCGCGGCTCGACGAGGTCGCCCATCAGGCGGGTGAACATGTCGTCGGCGTCGTCGGCGTGGTTGACCTTGACCTGCAGCAGCGTGCGGGCGTTGGAGTCCAGCGTGGTCTCCCAGAGCTGTTCTGGGTTCATCTCGCCCAGGCCCTTGTAGCGCTGGATGGTGAGCCCGCGCCGCCCGGCGTCGAACACCGCTTCCACCAGGTCCAGCGGCCCGCGGATGGTCAGCGTGCGGTCGCGGCGGCTGAAGGTCGCCGCCTGGGAGAATGTCTCCGCAAGCTTGGCGGCGCGTTCGGCCAGACGGCGCGCGTCGGCCGAATGGGTGAGCGCTTCCTCGAGCACGATACGCTCGGTCACGCCCCGTCGCGCCCGCGAGAACACGTAGCCGTGCGCGCCGCGCTCGCCCGACCAGGGCCCGTCGCCTTCCTCGGCGTAGAGGTCCAGGCGCCGCGCGCCCTCCACCACGTCGTCGGAATTGCCAAGGAGGCCGGCGAGCGCCGCCTGTTCGATGGCGAAGGCGGGCGCGCGCGCGGCCAGCCGCTCGATCGAGGCCTTCGCGGCGCGGGACGTCTCCACCAGCGCCGCCAGGTCGCGGCCGGTCATGCGCTCGCCGTTCGCGAGGTCGAGCTCGGCGCCGTCGAGACCCTCGTCGACCAGGAAGGCTTCCAGCTCGCCGTCGTCCTTCAGGTATCGCTGCGACTTCCCCTTGGTCGCCTTATAGAGCGGCGGCTGGGCGATATAGAGATAGCCGCGCTCGAGCACCTCCGGCATCTGCCGGTAGAAGAAGGTGAGCAAGAGCGTGCGGATGTGGGCGCCGTCGACGTCGGCGTCGGTCATCACCACGATGCGGTGATAGCGGATCTTCTCGATGTCGAAGTCGTCGCGGCCGATGCCGGCGCCGAGCGCGGTGATGAGCGTGCCGATCTGCTCGGACGACAACATCTTGTCGAAGCGGGCGCGCTCGACGTTCAGGATCTTGCCGCGCAACGGCAGCACGGCCTGGTTCTCGCGGTTGCGCGCCTGTTTGGCCGAGCCGCCGGCGGAATCGCCCTCGACCAGGAAGATCTCAGACTTGGCGGGGTCGCGCTCCTGGCAGTCGGCGAGCTTGCCGGGCAGGGACGAGATGTCGAGCGCGGATTTTCGCCGGGTGAGCTCGCGGGCCTTGCGCGCGGCTTCGCGGGCGGCCGCCGCCTCGACGATCTTCTGCACGATGATGCGCGCCTCGGTCGGATGCTCCTCGAACCAGCTGGCGATGCCGTCGCCGACCAGCCCCTCGACCGCCGGGCGCACTTCCGAGGACACCAGCTTGTCCTTGGTCTGCGACGAGAACTTGGGATCCGGCACCTTGACCGAAAGCACGCAGGTCAGGCCCTCGCGCGCATCCTCGCCGCTCAGATCCACCTTCTCTCGCTTGGCCGCGCCCGAGCTTTCCGCATAGGCGGTCACCACCCGGGTCAGCGCCGCGCGGAAGGCCGACAGGTGCGTGCCTCCATCCCGCTGGGGGATGTTGTTGGTGAAGCACAGCATGGTCTCGTGGTAGCCGTCGTTCCACCACATCGCCATGTCGATCTCGACCTTCTCGCGCTGGCCGCGCACGACGATCGGCGTCGGAATCAGCCCGGTCTTGGCCTTGTCCAGGTGGCGCACGAAGGCCTCGACGCCGCCCTCGTAGTGCAGCACCTCCTCGAACGGCTCGGCGTCGCGCAGGTCGCGAAAGACGATGCTGACCCCGGAGTTCAGGAACGCCAGCTCGCGCAGGCGGTGCTCCACCGTGCGGCGGTCGAACTCGATGGTCGCGAAGGTCGACAGCGACGGCAGGAAGGTGACCTCGGTGCCGGTGAGGAATTCGCCGTTCTCCCGCCGTGGCGCATCGCCCGTGATGACGAGCGGCGAGACCGCGTCGCCGCCCTCGAAGCGCATCTCGTGCGCCTTGCCGTTGCGGTAGATCTTCAAGAGCAGGTAGTCGGACAGCGCGTTGACCACCGAAACGCCCACGCCGTGCAGACCGCCGGAGACCTTGTAGGAGTTTTGGTCGAATTTACCGCCCGCGTGCAGCTGGGTCATGATGACCTCGGCGGCGGAGACGCCCTCCTCGTGAATGTCGGTGGGAATGCCGCGGCCGTCGTCGGTCACCGTCGCCGAGCCGTCGGCGTTCAGCGTCACCGTGACCAGGGTCGCGTACCCGCCCAGCGCCTCGTCGATGGAGTTGTCCACCACCTCGTAGACCATGTGGTGCAGACCCGACCCGTCGTCGGTGTCGCCGATGTACATGCCGGGCCGCTTGCGGACGGCGTCCAGGCCCTTCAGCACCTTGATGAAGTCGGCGCCGTAGTCATCGCCGTTCGTCGCGGCCGGATCGTCTGGGGTCTCGTCGCTCATGCTTCATCCGCTGGGGCGAGGCGACCGGCATCGATGCTGAACCCCTGCGCGCGTCCTTTCAGGTCGGCGAACAGCTGGGCGTCGGTGCCAGTGAGGAAGGCTTGCAAGCCTAACGCCTCGATTTCATCGAAGAGCGCAGCCCGCCTGGAAGCATCCAGGTGCGCTGCGACCTCATCGAACAACAATATAGGATTCGGTTGCGATTCCGCACGCGAAAGTCGCGCCGCCTGGGCCAAAATCAGATTGAGAATCAGCGCTTTTTGCTCGCCGGTCGACGATTCGGCCGCCGGCCGTCCCTTTTGCGCATAGGTGACCAGAAGATCGCCTCGATGCGGGCCGCTGAGCGCCCGTCCGGCGGCCGCGTCGCGCGCCCTTCCCGCGGCGAGCGCCTGGGCCAGCCGCTCTTCGATCGCCTCGACCGAAGCGCCTTCGTCCGCCAGCCGCTCCCACTCGCCGGAAAGACCGAGCTCAGCCTGCGGAAACGGCCGGCCGACCCGTCGCTCGATCTCACCGGTTAGAGCCCGGACGGTCGCGGCGCGGGCGGCGGCGACGGCGGCGCCGGCCTTGGCGAGCCTGGCCTCGAGCGCGGACAGCCAGGCGGGGTCCGCCGGCGGCTCGGCCAGCACCCGCATCCTTTCGCGCATGGCCCGCTCGTAGGCCTGCCACCTGGACCGCGTGAGCCGGATCGCCGGCGAACACCAGCCTGTCGAGGAAGCGACGGCGATCGGCCGCGCCCTCGAGGAAGAGCCGATCCTCGCGCGGGGTCAGCCAGACAAGCCGCAGAATGTCGGCGAGCCGGCCGGCGGCGACGGGCTCGCCGTCGACGCGGACGCTGCGCCGGGCGGCGTCGGGGGTCTCAAGACCCGTGCCGAGGCGAACGATCCCATCCGCCGCTTCGACCTCGGCGGCGACCGCCCAGGCGCGGCCCTGATCCTCGGAAGGCTCGTGGCGCCCGATCTCGCCCAGCGACGCGTTGCGCAGGCCGCGGCCCGGGATCAACAGGCTGATGGCCTCAAGGAGGTTGGTCTTGCCTGCCCCGTTCGGGCCGGCGAGGAAGACGGGCCGCCCCTCGAGCGCAAGCTCGACCCGCTCGTAGGAGCGGAAGTCGGTCAGGGTGAGGCGACGAAGGACGGTGCGCGGCATGGCCCCGCCTTGAACGATGTGGCGCGCGTCAGACGCGCAGCGGCATCAGCACGTATTGGACGTCGGGGTCGGCGGGATCGAGCACGAGCGTCGGGGTTTGCGGCTCCGCAAAGCGGTACTCCGAGGTCTCGCCGTGGATCTGGCCGGCGACGTCGAGCAGGTAGCGCGCGTTGAAGCCGACCTCGAACGGCTCGCCTTCGTAGTCGGCTTCGACCTCTTCGACCGCCTGGCCGGCCGCCATGTTGCGCACGGTCAGCACCACCTTGCCGCGCTCGATGCCCACCTTGACCGAGCGGCTGCGCTCCTCGGAGATGGTGGCCACGCGGTCGACGGCGCGGGCGAAGAGGCCGTTATCGATGGTCAGCACCTTGTGGTTCTCGGACAAGGGCTCGATCACGCGCGGATAGTCGGGGAAGGCCCCGTCGATGACCTTCGACGTCAGCGCGGCGCGGCCGAAGTCGAAACGCACCTTCTGAGCCGAGACCTGCACCTCGACGCTCTCGCCGGCGTCGTCGAGCAGGCGGCGCACCTCGGCCACGGTCTTGCGCGGGATGATGACGCCGGGCGCGCCGGCGGCGCCCTCGGGCGCCGACATTTCGGCGAGAGCCAGCCGATGACCGTCGGTCGCAACAGCGCGCAGCTTGGTGCGGCCGCCTTCCACGACGGTGTGCAGATAGAGGCCGCAGAGGTAGTAGCGCGTCTCCTCGCTCGACATGGCAAAACGGGTGTTGTCGACGAGGCGGATCAGGTCCTTGGTGTCGATCACATAGCGGGCGCCCAGCCCTTCCGCCGACATCACAGGGAAGTCGCCGGCCGGCAGGACCGGCAGGCTGAAGCGCGAGCGGCCGGCCGTCACCTGCAGTCTGGGATCGTCGCTGGCGTAGGCCAGCTCGACCTCCGCGCCCTCGGGGAGCTTGCGCACGATCTCATAGAGCGTGTGGGCCGGCGCGGTGACCTGGCCCGGGGTCACGACCCTCGCCTGCGCCTCGTCGATGATCTCCATGTCGAGGTCCGTCGCCGACAACGCGAGCGCGCCGTCGCTGGCCGACAAGAGCACGTTGGAAAGGATCGGGATTGTGTTCCGCCGTTCGACGACGTTCTGCACGTGGCCCAGAGCCTTGAGCAAGGCCGCGCGTTCGACGGAAAGCTGCATATGGACGTCCGAACTCCCGGGCCGCGCTTCGCCTGATCAAAGCCCCCGCCGCGACCGCCCTTGGGGGCTGCCGAGATTAGCGGAAAACCGTCCGCGGGGAAGGGCTCTCTCGCGCGCCTGTTGCGACCCTATCCGCGGAGCTTGCGCGCCAGCACCTCGAGGTCGCGGGCGAGCTGCGGATCGTCGGCCCGCAACGCCTCGATGCGCCGCACCGCGTGCAGGACGGTGGTGTGGTCGCGCCCGCCAAAGCGGCGGCCGATATCGGGCAGCGAGCGGGTGGTCAGCTGCTTGGCGAGCCACATGGCCGCCTGGCGGGGCCGCGCGATCGCCCTGTTGCGGCGCTCGGAGATGAGGTCGGCCTGGCGCAGACCGAAGTGCTCCGAGCAGGCTTTCTGGATCTCGTCGACCGTGATCCGTTTTTCGCCGCCGCGCAGGTGCGGTCTGAGGATGGCCTGCGCGTCGTCAAGCTTCAGGCCGCCGATGCCGGCGCCGGCGCAGGCGACGAGTGTGTTCAGCGCGCCTTCCAGCTCGCGCACGCTGTCGGAGAAGCGGTCGGCGAGGAACTCCAACACCTCGGCACGGACGCTGAGCGTGCCGACCCCGGGCTCGCGGCTGAGCAGCTCGAGCTTCCGCTCGAGGATGCCGAGTCTCAGCGAGCGGTCCGCGGGCTCGATGCCGCAGACCAGACCGGCCTGCAGGTGCGAGCGCAGGCGTGCGTCCATCTCGCTGAGCGCCGTCGGCGCCCGGTCGGCGGTGAACACCACGCGGCGTCCGTCCTGGGTCAGGGCGGCGAGCGTGTGGAACAGCTCCTCCTGGCTGGACTGCTTCCCGGCCACGAAGTGCACATCGTCGATGAGCAGCAGGTCGGCGGCGCGCAGGTCCTCCTTGAAGGCCGGACCACTCTTGTCCATCAGAGCGCGGACGAATCCGGAGAGGAAGCGCTCGGCGGTCAGGTAGATCACCTTCTTGCCCGGCGCCCGACGTTGGGCTTCCCAGGCGATGGCGTTCAGCAGGTGGGTCTTTCCGAAGCCGAACGGCCCATGGAAGATGACCGGGTTGAAGAATGGCCCCTCGGTCCAGGCCGCGACGCGTCGCGCCACGTCGAAGGCGAAGTCGTTCGCCGGGCCGACGACGAAGGTGTCGAACGTGAACCGGTCCTGCAGTCCCGCTCCCCTGGGCGGACGCCCGCCGCCTGACCGCGGGGCCGGCTCGGCCTTCGGAGCGGCTTTGGACTCCGAACGGTCGCCGGGCGCCGGAGCGACGACGGACGAAGGGGCGCCCGCCACGCGGTCGAACTCGGCCCGAGCCATCAGCCTCAGGGGGCGACGCAGTGGGTCCGCCTTGGCCCAAAGACCGCCGATCCGCCGCCAGGCGTTGCGCCCGACCCAGTCCCGCGCCGTGACCGTCGAGGTGACGAGCGCAAGCGCGCCATCGGCCGCCTCCCGCACCTCTGCGCCGCCCAGCCACGACCCGAAAGCCGCCTCGCCGAGCTCGGCTTTCAGCGTCGTCGCGACGCTGAGCCACGCCCCGTCCGGACGCGCGTCCGCCTGCGCCGCGCCCCACGCGCGGCTCGTTGACGCCCCATACCCAATCGTCATCTCGGCCACCCCCGACCTGATCTCATGGTGCTTCGGTTTTCCGCTCGCCCCCCGGCGCGCGGCCCCCAAAATCTACGCGCACAGCCCCACTCGGAAGCCATATATCGGGCCCCGTCGACCAATCGTCCGCACAGAGAATAAGCTTGATGGGCTGAGACCGTAGACCCCGGCCTGGGCAGGCTCAACGGGGAATATTTTCACCGCATACAGATTTTTCTGTTGACTTCGGATTCGGCCAAATCCGTCAACGACGTGCTCTGAAAAGGAGTCTGTTCACTGAACAATATGTCGCAGAGCGACGTTGTCCGCCGTGTAGGCGACCGTCCGCCGGACCTAGTACAAACCTCGGAAATACAAGAACTTGTCCCTAAGGAGTTCAGATCAGGCTGTGGCCAGAGCCCTTAACCGCGCGGCCAGACGAGACACTTTGCGCGCGCCGGTGTTCTTGTGAACGACACCCTTTCGCACCGCGCGCATCAGCTCCGATTGCGCTTCGCCAAACGCCGTCGTCGCGGCCTTCACATCGCCGCTCGTGAGCGACTCTTCGAACTTGCGCAGGTAAGTCCGCACGCGCGACCTGCGCGCCTTGTTGACCTCGGTTCTGCGCGCGATCTTGCGGATCGCCTTCTTGGCGCCGGGCGTGTTGGCCATGCCTGTCTTCTTGCCTTGTCGAACGAACGCGGCCCACCGGGGTCCGCGGTGAATTTCGGGGAGCGGGGCATATACGAAACCCCTGCCCGGGGGTCAATCGACCCGTGGCGCTCACCGGCCCTTGAAGGCGGGCTTCCGCTTCTCGAGGAAGGCCGCCATCCCCTCCTTCTGGTCCTCGAAGGCGAAGAGGGAGTGGAACAGCCGGCGCTCGAGCTTGACGCCCTGGGAGAGCGGAGTCTCGAAGGCCGCGTTGACCATCTCCTTGGTCAGCATCACCGCGTTCGGCGAGAGAGCGGCGATGGTCCGCGCGACCGCCATCGCCTCGTCGAGCAGCTTGTCGGTCGGCACGACCCGGCTGACCAGGCCGGAGCGCTCGGCCTCGGCCGCGTCCATCATCCGGCCGGTCAGGCACCATGTCCATGGCCTTGGCCTTGCCGACGAAGCGCGGCAGGCGCTGGGTGCCGCCGGCGCCCGGCGAGACGCCGAGGGTGATCTCGGGCTGGCCGAAACGGGCGTTCTCGGCGGCGATGACGAAGTCGCACATCATGGCGAGTTCGCAGCCGCCGCCGAGCGCGTAGCCGGCGACGGCCGCGATCACCGGCTTGCGGCAGCGGGCGACGGTCTCCCAGTTTTTGGTGATGAAGTCTTCGGTGAAGACGTCGCGGTAGGATTTCGACGCCATCTCCTTGATGTCGGCGCCGGCGGCGAAAGCGCGCTCGGACCCGGTGATGACGATCGCCCTGACCGTCTCGTCTGCTTCGGCGGCCTCCAGCGCGGCAGTGAGTTCGTCGGCCAGGCGCTGGTTCAGCGCGTTCAGCGCCTCGGGCCGGTTGAGGCGGATGAGGACGACCGCCTCGCTCGTCTCAACGATCAGGGTTTCGTAGGCCATGGGGCTCCGCTCTGGCTTCGAGGGCGATCTCTCTTACGGTCCTTCGACCGAAAAGCCCCTCGCCCGCAAGAGGGCCGGCACGCTGTCCGGCCCGACCAGGTGGCCAACGCCCACGACCATCACCGCCTCGCCGGTCCCCCCCAGGCGCATGGCGATTTGATCGACCCAGCGGCGGTTGCGCGCCACGACCAGCGATCGGTACTGACCTGGCGCGGCCCGCATCATCGGCCTTAGGGCTTCGCGCGCCAGGCCCCTGACGTCGCCGGCCATCCAGACGGTGACGATCCGCTCGTAGCTGGCCGGACCGTCGTCCAGCTCGCTGAGCGTCTCCTCGAGCGAGGCGACCTGATCGTTCATCGGGGCCTCGGAGAGGTAGCCGATCTGCTGCTCGGTGGTCTCGAGCGCGCGGCGGGGGACGCTTTGCGGCGTCAGCTGGTCGATCTGCCGCTCGACGCCCTGGTCGGCGGCGGCATGGGCCTGAGCATAGACCGCCAGCGAAAGGGTGATCTCGGCCAGCCATGGGCGCAGGCGCTCCAGGCTGTCCTGGTTCACGCCGGCGCTCCTCGCGATCCGGGCCAGGTGCGCCCTGGCCCTGGGCGACAGTTCGGCGCTGAGACTGCCGCCCTGCGGCTGCAGACCGCTTGCGAGCGCCAGCCGGCTCGCGGCCGCGCTGGAGGCCGGATCGAGCGGTATCTCGAACCAGAGGTCGCTCGCGCTGGCGAGCGCCGCTTGCAGCGCCGGCGGCTCCCAGTCGAGCCCTGGCGGCAGGATGTGCACTGAGCCAAACAGAACCACGGTCGCCGATCCCTGTGGACCACCCAGACCGGCGGCTGCGCCGCCGCCGCGCCGGCGATGAGCCAGGCGGAAAGGCCGGCCACGAGGAGGCGCGCGAGTTGATGCATCGGGGGGACCCTAGGCGTTGGCGCAGCGGGCGGCTAGCGCTGGCAGGCGGGGCAATGGAACGTCGAACGCCCGGCCTGCACCGACCGTTCGATCACGCCGCGGCAACCGTCGCGCAGGCAGGGCTCGCCCTCACGGCCGTAGACGCCGAAGCGGTGCTGGAAATAGCCGAGCGCCCCGTCGGCCGCGGCGTAGTCGCGCAGGGTCGAGCCGCCAGCTTCGATCGCCTCGGCAAGCACGGCCTTCACCGCCGCGACGAGGCGCGTCCGCGCGCGAGGTCCGACATCTCCCGCCGCGCGCAGCGGTGAGATGCGCGCACGGTGCAGCGCCTCGCACACATAGATATTGCCAAGACCGGCCACAACCCGTTGGTCGGCGAGCGTCGCCTTGACGCTCTGCCGCCGGCCGGCGAATGCGCGGGCCAGATGGGCGGACGAGAAGGCGGGCTCCAGCGGCTCCGGCCCGAGACCCAGGAACCACGGATGCCGGTCGAGCTCAGCGGCCGGGATCAGGCCCATGTAGCCGAAGCGGCGGGGGTCGAAATAGGTGACCACCTCGCCGGCCTCCGTCTCGAACACGACGTGTGCGTGTTTCGGATTCGGCGGCGCTGCGTACAGAAACTCGCCTGGGCGGCGCGCAGCCGTCTGACCGGTTATTTCGAACCGGCCGCTCATGCCGAGGTGCATCACCAGCACGTCGCCGCGATCCAGGCGCGCCAGGATGTACTTGGCCCGGCGCCCGAGGCTCTCGACCCGCGCGCCGGTCAGACGCTGGACGAAGCCCTCAGGCAAGGGGAAACGCAGGTCCGGCCGGCGCGCCTCCACGCGAGCCAGGCGCGCACCCGCCAGGACGGGCTCAAGGCCAAGGCGGACGGTTTCGACCTCGGGAAGCTCAGGCATGCGCCGCCTGCTCTAGCCGGTTCGGCGCGCCGCGTCGCGGATGACGCCCGGTGGCGGGGAGGCTAAGAGGCTGCAGCAGACCCATGAGCCAGCCCTCCGCCCCCTTTGGTTTCAAGGACGTCGACGCCGCCGACAAGCCGCGTCTGGTGCGGGGCGTCTTCGATTCCGTCGCCCGCCGCTACGACCTGATGAACGACCTGATGAGCGGGGGCGTGCATCGGCTCTGGAAGGACATGGCCGCCGCGCGGCTCAACCCGCAGCCCGGGGAGACCATTGTCGATTGCGCCGGCGGCACGGGCGATCTCGCCTTCCGCCTGCTGAAACGCGCCGCGGCGGCCCGGCGCCGGCGGGGTGGGCTCGCCGCCAAGATCGTCGTTGTCGACTACAATGAGGAGATGGTCAGCGTCGGCCGCGCCCGGCCGGCGGCCGGCGACATCTGTTGGGCGGTCGGCGATGCGCTCGCGCTGCCGCTGCCGGACGCCTCGGCCGAGGCCTATGTGATCGGGTTCGGCATCCGCAACACGGCCGACATCGGCAAGGCGCTGGCCGAGGCGAGGCGGGTGCTCAAGCCAGGCGGGCGCTTCCTTTGCCTCGAGTTCTCCAAGCCCGCGAGCGCGGCGCTCGCCGCGGCCTACGATGCGCTCTCGTTCCGCGTTATCCCGCGCCTCGGCGAGTGGGTGGCGGGCGACGGCGACGCCTATCAGTATCTGGTCGAGAGCATTCGCCGCTTCCCCGATCAGGCGACCTTCGCGAGCCTGATGCGCGATGCGGGGTTCGCCCGCGTCGAATGGACCAACCTGACGGGCGGCGTCGCCGCCCTGCACCAGGGCTGGGCGCTCGGCGGTCGATGAGCGGCCCCATCACCTACGCCCGCTTGGCCGGCGCCTGTTTCGTGCTGGCGCGCGAGGACGCGCTGATCCCGCGCGAGCTCGATCCGCTGCTGCCGCCGACGGCCCGTCTGGCGGCGGGCGCGATCCGGCTGCTCGCCGGCGGCGGCTCGAAGCAGGGGCGTCCGGGCGAGCGGCTGGCGCGGGCCTTCGAGCGGTTGGGGCCGGTCACGATCAAGCTCGGCCAGATCCTCTCGACCCGCGCCGACATATTCGGCCTCGTCTTCGCCAACGACCTGGCGAAGCTCAAGGACCAGCTTGCCCCCGTTCCCCACCGCGCAGGCGAAGGCGGCGGTCGCTGAGACCCTCGGCCAGCCGATCGAGGCCCTGTTCACCAGCTTCGGCGAGCCGATCGCCGCCGCCTCCGTCGCCCAGGCGCACCCCGCGACGTTGGCGGACGGACGGCGCGTCGCGGTCAAGGTGCTCAGGCCCGGCATCGAGCGCCGCATCGCCGGCGACACCGCCGTGCTGCAGCTGGCCGCGCAGCTCGTCGAGCGCCACGCGCCGCCGGCCCGGCGGCTGGAGCCGGTCGCGCTGGCGGACACAGCCGCGCGCGTGCTCGAGCTGGAGCTCGACCTGCGCTTCGAGGCGGCCGGCGCAAGCGAGCTCGCCGAGGTGATGGCCAAGGACGGCTTCATGCGCGCCCCGCCGGTGATCTGGGCCGGCGTCGGCAAGCGGGCTCTGACCCTTGCCTGGGCTGACGGCATGGCGCTCTCCGACCCCGCAGCGCTGGAGCAACCGGGGATCGACCGGCACGCGCTGGCCGACAACCTGGTGCGGGCCTTCCTGGCCCAGGCCATGGACCATGGCGTCTTCCACGCCGACCTGCACGAGGGGAACCTGTTCGTGGCGCCGACGGCCGAGCTGACCGCCGTCGATTTCGGCATCATCGGCCGCCTCGCGCCGAACGAGCGCCGGCATCTGGCGGAGATCCTCTGGGGCTTCCTGCAGCGCGACTACATGCGGGTCGCCAAGGCCCACTTCGACATCGGCTACGTCCCGGCGCACCACTCCGTTGAAGCGTTCGCCCAGGCGCTCCGGGCGGTGGGCGAGCCGAACGTCGGCCAGCCTGCCGGCGCGGTGTCCATGGGCCGCATTCTGGGCCTGCTGTTCGAGATCACCGCCCTCTTCGACATGCGCCTTCGCCCCGAGCTGGTGCTGCTGCAGAAGACCATGGTCACGGTCGAGGGCGTCGCGCGCCGGATCGACCCCGGCCACAATCTCTGGGCGGCCGCCGAGCCGGTGGTGGCGCCGCTGGATCGCGCGCGAGCTCTCGCCGCTGGCGCGAATACGGTCGCTGGCCGACGACGCCCAGCGGGCCTTGGTCGCGATCGCCCGCATGGCCGAGCCGAAGGCCCCAGCCGGCGCCGCCAGCCGCCGCCGGCAGCACCGCGCGTCCAGAGTCGGTTGTTCTGGTTCGCGCTCGGCGTCCTGTCGGCGGCGCTGGCCGCCGCGGTCTGGGTCTGGCTCGTCCGCTAGCCCTGGTCGTCCGGGGCTGGGCCATCGCCCGAGCGGCGGCTGTTGGTGCGGCGGTTGGACGCCGACCGGCCGCTCTGGTCATCGTTCTGGCGCGCGACCTGCTGGTCCCAATAGGCCTTGCCAGACTGCGGCTTGAACATCGCGCGCGGCGCGCCGTCCTTGGTCACGACGGCGAAGATGTTGCGCTTGGGGTCATAGAGCAGCTTGTCGCCGTTCGGGCGCGTCAGCGTCAGCACGTCCTTGGGCGGGCTGCCGGTGAAGTCGTGCGCGAGCCGCACGTAGGCCGTTTCGTCGCTGGCGCCGAAGTCGGCGCCGTCGCGGCGAAATTGATAGGCGGCGTTCTCCTCGGCGGTGTGCTGGCGATTGGCCGCCCACATCGGCGTCCCGTCGACCAGCGCCACCGGCTGGGTCCGCGGATCGCCGCTGCGCCGCGTCGGCGCGGTCTTCGTCAGTCGGCGCGGCGCGATCGCCGGCGGTCGTCGCCACCGTCGTTTCGGCCGACGTGCTCGCGGAATGATCGCGCGCCGCGGTCGACGCAGCCCCGCCGTCGCAAGCGCTCAGGCCGACAACAGCGCCCGCCAGAAGCGCCGCTACGCCGGCGCCGAGCAACATCCTATGCATGGTTTCAAGCCCTCCATCTGCAACCGCAGGCGGTATAGGAACAAACGAAGAACGGGTCAAGCAGGCATTTGTCCAGCCGGCCTTCGAACCGCTAAGGAGCGGGCGCTTTGGCGCGAGGGATCGGAGCGTCCGTGGACAGACAGGCGCGTTCTTCTGATCGTCGGCGGCGGCATCGCGGCCTACAAGGCGCTGGAGCTGGTGCGGCTGCTGCGCAAGGCCGACATCGCCGTGCGGCCGGTCCTGACCCGCGCCGGGCGCCGAGTTCGTCACCCCGCTGTCGCTGGCGGCGCTGGCCGAGGACAAGGTCTACGCCGACCTCTTCTCGCTGACCGACGAAGCCGAGATGGGCCACATCGAGCTCTCGCGCTCGGCCGACCTGATCGTCGTGGCGCCGGCGACGGCCGACCTGATGGCCAAGGCGGCGGCCGGCCTCGCCGACGACCTGGCCTCCACCACCCTGCTCGCCACCGACAAGCCGGTGCTGATGGCCCCGGCGATGAACGTGCGCATGTGGGAGCACCCGGCCACCCGCCGCAACCTGGCGACGCTGAAGGCGCGACGGCGTGCGTTTCGTCGGGCCGGACGAGGGGCCGATGGCCTGCGGCGAGTTCGGCCCCGGCCGCATGGCCGAGCCGGCAGACGATCTTCGAGGCGATCCGCGCCGCGCTGGACGCGCGCGCGGCGCGCCGCTGGAGGGCAAGCGGGTGCTGGTCACCGCCGGCCCCACCGCCGAGCCGATCGATCCGGTGCGCGTGCTGACCAACCGCTCGAGCGGCAAGCAGGGCTACGCCATCGCCGACGCGCTGGCGCGGCTGGGCGCCGAGGTGACCCTGGTCTCCGGCCCGACCGCCCTCGCCGCGCCGCTGCGGCGTCACGCCGCGTCGAGGTCGAGACCGCGCGCGAGATGCTGGCCGCCTCGCTGGCGGCGCTGCCGGCCGACGCCGCGGTCTGCGTCGCCGCCGTCGCCGACTGGCGCGCCGACGAGGCCCTCGCGGTCAAGCTGAAGAAGGGCAAGGACGGGCCGCCGCCGCTGCGCCTGGTGGAGAACCCGGACATCCTGGCCACGCTCGCCGCCGCAGGGCCCGAGCCGGCCGAAGCTGGTGGTCGGCTTCGCCGCCGAGACCGACGATGTGGAGGCGCAACGCGCGCGCCAAGCTCGCCGCGCAAGGGCTGCGACTGGATCGTCGCCAACGACGTGCAGCCAGGACGGGGTGATGGGCGGCGACGAGAACGAGGTGCATGCTGGTCGACGCCGCAGGGCGTCGACGCCTGGCCGCGCGCCTCGAAGGCCGAAGTCGCCGCGCAGGCTCGCGCCGGCGCATCGCCGAGGTCCTTCGAGCTGCCGCGCCCGACGCGATCGCCGTCAAGCGGCTTGCCCACGCCGGGGCCTGCCGCTGCCCGCCTATGAGACGCGCGGCGCGGCCGGCATGGACCTGCGCTGCGCCGCGCCCGAGGACGAGCCCATCGTGCTCGCGGCCCGGCGAGCGCGATCGCGGCGCCCACGGGGCTCTGCCATGGCATCCCGCCAGCGGATTCGAGGGTCAGGTGCGGCCCCGCTCGGGGCTGGCGCTGCGCGACGGCGTCACCTGCCTGAACACGCCCGGCACCATCGACGCCGACTACCGCGGCGAGGTGAAGGTGATCCTGATCAACCTGGGCGAGGCGGACTTCGTCATCCGCCGCGGCGACCGCATCGCCCAGCTGGTGATCGCGCCGGTGGCCCAGGCGGCCTGGGCCGAGGTCGAGACCTGGACGCCACCGCGCGCGGCGCCGGCGGCTTCGGCTCGACCGGCGGTCGCTGACCCGATCCGACCCGAGGCGGGCGATTGTGTCAGTTAAGTGACTGAAACTGCGGATCTTCCGGATTAGTTCCTTTTTTGTTCTTGATCCGCTCCGCCCAGTTCGCCTAACATTTGTGGATAAGTGGGGAGCGCCTCATGGTTGCACGCGTGGTCACCGTCGCCTTCCACGGCGTTGAGGCCCGGCGCGTCGACGTCGAGGTGCAGATGACCTCGGGCGCGTCCTTCTTCACGGTCGTGGGCCTGGCGGACAAGGCCGTGGGGGAGAGCCGCGAGCGGGTGCGCGCGGCGTTCGGCGGGCTTGGGCTCTCGCTCCCGGCAAAGCACATCGTGGTCAACCTCGCCCCGGCCGACCTGCCCAAGGAGGGCAGCCATTACGACCTGCCGATCGCGCTGGTGATCATGGCCGCGCTAGGCGTGATCCCGCCCGACAGCCTGGCCGATTGGGTGGCGCTGGGCGAGCTTGGCCTCGACGGCCGGATCGCGCCGGTGGCCGGCGTGCTGCCGGCGGCGGTGGCGGCAAGCGCGCTCGGCCTTGGCCTGATCTGTCCCGACGCCTCTGGGCCCGGAGGCCGCCTGGGTCGGCGACTGCCGCGTGTTGGCGGCCAAGTCGCTGATCTCGCTGGTCAATCACTTCCGCGGGCAGCAGATCCTGAGCCCGCCCAAGCCCGGCCCGGCGCTGGACGGCCGGCCGAGCGCTGACCTGCGCGACGTCAAGGGTCAGGAGGCGCGCCAAGCGCGCGCTGGAGATCGCAGCGGCCGGCGGACACAACCTGCTGATGATCGGCCCGCCCGGCTCGGGCAAGTCGATGCTGGCCCAGCGCCTGCCCGGGCTGCTGCCGCCGCTCTCGCCCGCCGAGTTGCTCGAGACCTCGATGGTCCACTCGGTCGCCGGCCTGATCGCCCGCGGCGCGCTGACCCGCGCGCGGCCGTTCCGCAGCCCGCACCACTCGGCGTCCATGGCGGCGCTGACCGGCGGCGGCCTGCGCGCAAGGCCCGGCGAGGTGTCGCTGGCGCACAACGGCGTGCTCTTCCTCGACGAGTTGCCGGAGTTCAGCGCGCAGGCGCTGGACAGCCTGCGCGCGCCGCTGGAGACCGGCGAAGTCTCGGTGGCGCGCGCCAACGCCCACATCCGCTATCCGGCCCGAGTGCAGCTCGTGGCGGCGATGAACCCCTGCCGTTGCGGCCACGGCGGGCTCGGCCGCGGCGCCTGCGGGCGCGCGCCGCGCTGTCAGCAGAGCTACCAGACGCGCATCTCCGGCCCGCTGCTCGACCGCATCGACCTGCAGGTGGAGGTCCCGCCGGTCACGGCCACGGACCTCGCGCTGCCACCAGCGGCGGAAGGCACCGCCGAAGCCGCCGCCCGCGTCGCCCAAGCGCGCGCCGCCCAGGCCGAGCGGGCCGCCGCAGACGCCGGCGACGCCGCGCCCCTGAACGCCCGCGCCGCCGGGGGCTTCCTCGAGCGCATCGCGGCCCTGGACCAACCGGCCATGGCGCTTCTCACCCGGGCCGCCGAGGCTAGCGGCCTCACGGCTCGCGGCTGGACGCGAACGCTCAAGCTCGCCCGCACCATCGCCGACATTGAAGCGCCTGCACGTCGCCGAGGCCCTGGTCTACCGGCGGATCAGTCCAGCCAGCGAGGGGGTCGGCGAGAACCGGGCAAGCGCCTACAGCGTATGAGACGGCGACGAGGCGGCGCTGGAGCCGGAGCCACGTGACCGGTTAGACGAAGCGGTCGCCCAAAGTCGGCCTCGACACCGGCCGTTAAGTCGCCGCGGCGTAGGCTCGGCCGCCATGGCCAGTCCTCCTCTCCAGAACGGCATTCCGCCGGAGCATCTCGCCGCGCTAAGCCACGAATTCCGCACGCCGCTGAACGGCGTTGTCGGCATGGCGCGGCTGTTGTCGCAGACGCAGCTCACGGCCGAGCAGCAGGCCTATGTGGCGGCGCTGAACGAGTTCGAGCGAGCACCTCCTGGGCCTGATCAACGACGTGCTCGACTACGCCAAGCTCGGCGCGGCGGGGCTGGAGCTCGCGCCCGCGCCGGTCGATGTCGAGGACCTCTTGCGCTCGGTCGCCGAGCTGATGAGCCCGCGCGCTCACGAAAAGGGCCTCGAGATCGGCTGGGCGGCCGAAGGCGGCCTGGCCCCGATCCTGGCCGACGAGGGGCGGCTGAAGCAGATCCTGCTCAACTTCGCCGGCAACGCCGTGAAGTTCGCCGAAGTGCGGCGGCGTGGTGCTGTTGGCCGAGGGCGCCGACGAGAGCCGCATCCGCTTCACGGTCTCCGACACCGGCCCCGGCGTGCCCGCCGCCGATAGGGTGCGCATCTTCGACGCCTTCACCTACGCCGATCCCGCCCATGGCTCGCGGCTGGGCGGCGCAGGTCTTGGCCTCGCCATCGCAAGCCGCATCGCCCAGGCGATGGGCGGCGCGGTGGGCGTGACCGGCGCGACCGGTCGCGGCGCCGACTTCTGGTTCGAGGCAGCGTTCGAGCGCGCCGGGGCCGCGCGCAAGGATGCGTCACTCGAAGGACGGCGGGTCGCCGTCGTCTCTCCCAGCGCTATCCTGCGCACGGCCGCCGGCCGGCAGATCGAGGCCAGCGGCGGAACGGCCGTGCTGGCCGAGCGCCTGGCCGACGCCCTGGCGCGCACCGATGATCGCGACGTCGTCCTGATCGACCAGGCGCTGGCCGCGAAGACCCGCAGGGCGCTCCGCCCGCCGGGCGACCGCGCCGCCATCGTCCTGGTCAAACCGGAGGAGCGCGGGCGCATCGCCCGCCACCGCGCGGCGGGGTTCGCAGGCTATCTGATCAAGCCGCTGCGCCGCGCCTCGCTTGCGGCCCGCGTCTTGGCGGCGGAGGGAACCTTGGGCCCTCACGCTTCGCTGGACGATGAGCGGATCGCGCCGATCGGGGCGGAGACGCCTGCCGCGGCGGCGATCGGCGCGCGCGTGCTGCTGGCCGAGGACAATCCGATCAACGCCATGCTGGCCCGCGCCCTTTTGGTGCGCGAAGGCTGCGAGGTCGAGCATGTCACTGACGGCGAGGCGGCGATCGAGGCCGTCGCCCGCGGCCGATACGACCTTGTGCTGATGGACGTGCGCATGCCCAAAGTGGGCGGCATGGAGGCCGTGCGGACGATCCGCGCCAGCGGGTTTGTCGGCCCCGTCGTCGCGCTGACCGCCAACGCTTTCGAGGATGACCGCCGCGCCTGCCTCGATGCCGGCATGGACGATTTCCTGGTCAAGCCGCTCAGCCCCGAAGCGCTCCGCCGCGTCCTGGTGCGCTGGACCGGCCCCGGCTGGACGGACGCGGACGCCCAGGCCAAGGTCGCCTCCTAGGCGTCCGAGTTGATGAAGGTCTCGGCCGGGCGCGTCAGGGGACCCATGGCCGAAGAACTTCGCGAAGCGCCCGCCGCCGCAGCAGATGCGCCGCGCCGCTATCGGCTGGTGGATATCCTGCGCGAGCTCGGAAGGCCGCGCGTGGCGCTGATGCTGGCGCTCGGCCTCTCGTCCGGCCTGCCGTTCGCCCTGATCGGCAACACGCTGGGGTTCTGGCTGCACCAGGAAAGGTCGGCGTGGCGATGATCGGCCTGATCTCGGCCGTCGGGTTCGCCTACACTGTCAAATTCGTCTGGGGCGCCATCGTCGACCGCATCAAGGCGCCGGTGATCGGGGTCCTTGGCCGCCGGCGGAGCTGGATGATCATCAGCCAGCTGGTCGTCGTCGCCGGTCTGATGGGCATGGCCGCCGTCGATCCGAAGCTCAGGCTCGGTTGGTTCGTGGCGGCGGCCGCGCTGACCGCGATCGGCGCGGCGACCCAGGACACCGCCATCGACGCCTGGCGGATCGAGACCGCCGAGGACGCCAACGAGCTCGGGCTGCTGACGTCGGCCTACTCCCTCGGCTACCGCGTCGCGCTGATCCTCACTGAAGCGGTGATCCTGATCGTGGCCAAGCGGATCGGCTGGCCGCTGTCCTACGCCATCTATGGCGCCGCGATGGTCATCGGCCTCGCCGCGGCCTTACTCGTGCGCGAGCCGGCGCCGCGCGGAGGCGGTGATGGAGGAGAAGGCGAACGCCGCCGCCCGCCACCCGCTGATCGGGGTCTATGACGCGGTGCTGGGGCCTCTGATCGCCTTCTTCCGCGCCCACGGCGTGGGCATGGCGGCTCTGATGCTGGCGATGATCAGCCTCTATCACCTCTGCGACTACATGCGCGGGCCGATGACGGGCCCCTACTACGAGGCGCTGAAGATCGACAACGACACGATCGGGCTGGTGCGCCTGTTCGTCGGCACGCCCGGCTCGCTGGTCGGGATCGCGCTTGGCGGTTTCTGCGCCTTTCGCCTCGGCCGGCTGACGACGCTGATCCTCGGCGCCATCCTGCAGCCGCTCGCGATCGGCGCCTTCGCCATCCTCGGCTGGCATGGCGGCGACTTCGCCTTGCTCGCGCTGGGGCCGGTGAAGATCACGGCGTTCGAGGCCATCATGGCGTTCGATGCGGTCGCCATCGGCTTCTCGGGCGTCGCGCTCGTCACCTACATGTCGTCGCTGACCAGCCTTGGCTACACGGCCACGCAGTACGCGCTGTTGACCTCGGCGCTGGCGTTCCTGGGCAAGACCGCGAAGAGCTTCTCCGGCTTCTTCGTCGAGGCGCTGGAGCCCGGCCGCAGCCTGCTCGACGCCTATGCGCTGTTCTACGTCGCCTCCGCGCTGGTCGCGATCCCGGCGATCCTGCTCTGCTTCGTGCTCCTCTGGGTCAGGCCCGCTCGCACCACGGGGTGAGGTCGACCTCGCCGCCGATCAGGGCGAGCCCGGCGGCGATCGATTCCAGCTCGGCCCCGGTGCTGATCTTCTCCGGCCCGAAGCGCTGCTCGAACAGGGCGCGCACCGCCGGCACGAAAGACGAGCCGCCGGTCAGGAAGACCTGGTCGATCGCGGCCGGCTTGAGCTTCGCGCTGGCCAGCGCCTCGTCGACGGCCGCGTCGATCGCGGCGAGATCCCGCGCGATCCAGCGTTCGAAGTCCGCCCGCTCGACGTCGGCCTCGAGCGCGATGTCGCCGGCATGGAATGCGAACCGCGCCGAGGGCTGGACCGACAGCGCCTCCTTCAGCCGCGAGATCGACTGGTAGAGCAGGTAGCCGTATTCGCCCTCGAGGAACTCGACCAGACGGGCGATCTTCTCCGGCTCCAACGCCTTGCGCACCAGGCCGCGGATGTCGCTCATGTCGCGGGTGGCGCGCATCAGGGCGAGCTGGTCCCAGCGGGCGAAGCTCGCGTAGTAGCGCACCGGCATCGGCGCGGTGTTGTCGAAGTCGCTGTAGGCCGAGCCCTTGCCGAGCGCCGGCGAGACCAGCTGGTCGATCAGTCGATAGTCGAAGGCGTCGCCCGCGACGCCGACGCCGGCCTGGCCGAGCGCCTTCGATGACAAGCACCCCGCGCCGCCGGGTGAAGCGGACGATGGAGAAGTCGCTGGTGCCGCCGCCGAAGTCGCCGACCAGGACCGTGGCGTCCGCATCCAGGCCGCGGGCGAAGAAGAAAGCCGCCGCGACCGGCTCGTAGGCGTAGTAGATCTCCGCGACGCCGAGCCGGCGGAAGGCGGTCTCGTAGCGCTGCAGCGCCAGCGCCGGGTCGGGATAGGCGCCGGCGAAGCGGACCGGCCGGCCGACGATCAGGCGCTCGGGCGTCGCGGCCATCGCCGCGCCGGCGTGGGCCCGCACCCTGCAGCAGGAAGGTCGAGAGCAGGTCCTCGAAGCGATAGCGGCGGCCGAGGATGGTCGTCTCCGAGAAGGTGGCGCTGGCGGCGAAGCTCTTGAACGACTGGATGAAGCGCGTCGCGCCCGGGTCTTCCAGATAGGCGTCGATCGCCCAGGGCCCGCCTCGACGACCCGGCCGCGCGGCGCGCTCTCGTCGCCGCCGAAGCTGAGGCACGAGCGGAAGGGGGTCAGGCTCTCGTCCGTCGAACGTTAAAGCGCACGAGCTCGGCCTCACCGTCTTCGCCGCGCAGGAGAGACGACGGTGTTGGTGGTGCCGAAGTCGATCCCGAGCGTCGTTGCGGAAGCAGACATGCGGGCCGCCGGAGCGCCAGGCGTGGCGCTCCGCCTTTCCTGGTCAGGGTGTTTGGCGAGGGGCGGCGTCTTTGCCGCCGGCCGCCCCCGCCGTCAAGCGCCGAAGCTCAGTCGCGCTGGCCAGCGGCCGTTCGTAGGCGGCCATGGTCGCCATCTGCAGGATCTTCGACACCGAGGCCGACAGCGGGCAGATCTGCACCGACTTCGACAGGCCGAGCAGGATCGGCCCGACCACCGTCGCGCCGCCCAGCGCCTGCACCAGCTTGGTGGAGATCGAGGCCGAGTGGATGGCCGGCATGATCAGGACGTTCGCCGGCCCGGACAGGCGCATGAACGGGAAGTTCGTGCGCCGCTCGGGCTCCAGCGCGAGCTCGGGCGGCATCTCGCCCTCGTATTCGAAATCGACGCCCATCTCGTCGAGCATGGACGACCGCCGCGCGCACCTTCTCCGAGCGCTCGCCCATCGGGTTGCCGAACGCGGAATAGGACATGAAGGCGAGCTTGGGCGGAAAGCCCAGGTCGCGCACGGCGCGGGCCGCCTCGCAGGCGATCTCGACCAGGTCGTCGGCCTCCGGCATCTCGGTCACGTTGGTGTCGGCGACGAAGAGGGTGTGGCCCTTGGCCATCACGATCGACATGCCGATGACCCGCCCGCCGGGCGCCGGGTCGATTGCCCGCTGCACCTCCTCCAGCGCCTGGTCGAAGCTGCGCGTGACGCCGGTGACCAGCCCGTCGGCGTGGCCGAGCGCGACCATGGAGGCGGCGAAGGAGTTGCGGTCCTGGTTGATCAGCCGCTGGACGTCGCGGACCAGATAGCCCTCGCGCTGCAGGCGCGAATAGAGGAAGTCGACGTACTCGGCGTTGCGGTGCGAGACCCGGGCGTTGATGATCTCGAGCCCGTTCTCGTCCGGATTGAGGCCGGCCAGGCGCATGTTCTGGTGCACCAGCTCCTCGCGGCCGACCAGGATGGCCTGCGCCGAGCCCGCCGCTCTGGAAGGCGTAGGCGGCGCGGATCACGCTGGTCTCCTCGCCCTCGGCGAAGACGATCCGCTTCTTCGGCGCCTGCTGCACGGCGCCGGAGATCTTCTGCAGGAAGCCGGCCGACGGATCGAGCCGCTGGGCGAGGTGGGCGCGATAGGCGTCCATGTCGCTCGATGGGCTTGCGCGCGACGCCGGACGCCATCGCCGCCTGGGCGATGAAGGGCGGGATGTACCAGATCAGCCGGGGGTCGAACGGCGAGGGGATGATGTACTCGGGCCCGAACTTCAGCGCCCGGCCGTGGTAGGCGGCGGCGACCTCGTCCGGCACGTCCTCGCGCGCGAGCTGGGCCAGGGCGTTGGCGCAGGCGATCTTCATCTCGTGGTTCACCCGCCGGGCGCGGACGTCGAGCGCGCCGCGGAAGATGTAGGGGAAGCCCAGGACGTTGTTGACCTGGTTCGGGTAGTCCGAGCGGCCGGTGGCGATGATGACGTCGGGGCGGACGGCGAGCGCCTCCTCCGGCGTGATCTCCGGGTCCGGATTGGCCATGGCGAAGATGATGGGATTGGGCGCCATCGTCTTGACCATCTCGGGCGTCAGCGCCCCCTTGACCGACAGGCCGAAGAAGACGTCGGCGCCCTTGATCGCGTCGGCCAGGGTCCGCGCGCTGGTTTCGACGGCGTGGGCGGACTTCCACTGGTTCATCGACTCGGTGCGGCCGCGCCAGATCACGCCCTTGGAGTCGACCGCGATGCAGTTCTCGGCCTTGACCCCCATGGCCTTGACCAGGTCGAGCGAGGCGATGCCGGCCGCGCCGGCGCCGTTCAGCACCAGCTTGATATCCTCGAGCTTGCGGCCGGTGATGTGGCAGGCGTTGATCAGGCCGGCCGCTGAGATGACCGCCGTGCCGTGCTGGTCGTCGTGGAAGACCGGGATGTCGAGCAGCTCCTGCAGCTCGCTCTCGATGCGGAAGCACTCCGGGCTCTTGATGTCCTCGAGGTTGATGCCGCCGAAGGTGAGGCCGATGTTCTTCACCACGGTGATGATCTCGTCCGGATCGCGGCTGGCCACCTCGATGTCGATGGAGTCGACGTCGGCGAAGCGCTTGAAGAGCACCGCCTTGCCCTCCATCACCGGCTTGGAGGCCAGCGCGCCCAGGTCGCCGAGGCCGAGGATCGCGGTGCCGTTGGAGATCACCGCCACCAAGTTGCCCTTCGAGGTGTAGTCGTAGGCCAGGTCCGGGTTTTCGGCGATCGCGCGCACCGGCACGGCGACGCCGGGCGAATAGGCGAGGCTGAGGTCGCGCTCGGTGTCCATCGGCTTGGTCGCGACCATGGCGATCTTGCCGGGCTGCGGCTCGCGGTGGAAAGCCAGCGCCTCCTCGTCGGTGAAGGTGCGTTTCTCGGTCTCGCTCATGCGGGCGACGCCAACCTTTGCTCTCGCTGGGCGGGACCCCTCGCCCGCCGGCCGGCACCCTACCGATGGGGACCCTGAGCCACAACCGGCGCAAGCCCGCCGACCTCTCGCCAGGCCTTGCGCGCCAGACCGGGGCGGGCGAGGCTTTGGCGACGCCGGCTGAAAGGCTTCAATGGAGGACAAGGTGGCCGCAGCGGTGAGGATTGGCGTCGCCGGCGCGCTCGGGCGCATGGGGCGGGCCGTGATCGTGGCCGCGGGCGCGAGCCAGGCGGCCGAGGTCGTCGCGGCGTTCGACCTGCCTGAACGGGAAGGCGAGAGCGTCGAGGGCTGCCGGCTCTCCGATGCGGACGCGGTGCTGGCCGCAAGCGATGTCGTGATCGACTTCACGACGGTGAAGGCCTCGGCCGCTCTGGCTGCGCGCGCCGCCGAGCGCGGCGGTCCTGCCCTGATCGTCGGCGCGACCGGCGGCGAACCGGAAGACGAGGCGGCGATCGCGCGCGCCGCGGGGCGCATCCCCATCGTCCGCGCCCGCAGCTTCTCGCTCGGGATCAACGTGTTGCTGGGCCTGGTGGCGGAGGCCGCAGCGCGGCTCGGGCCAGACGACTGGGACATCGAGATCTTCGAGGCGCACCACCGGCGCAAGGTGGACGCTCCATCGGGCACCGCGCTGATGCTGGGCGAGGCGGCGGCGGCGGCGCGCGGCGTGGACCTCGGCAAGGTGTCCGAGCGCGGGCGCGACGGGATCACCGGCGCCCGCCGGCCCGGCGCGATCGGATTTGCCGTCATGCGTGGCGGCGGACTGTTTGGCGAGCATTCCGTCAGCTTCATCGCCGAGGACGAGACGCTGAGCCTCGCCCACGTCGCCCATGACCGCAGCCTGTTCGCCCGCGGCGCGCTGGTGGCGGCGCTCTGGGTGAGCGGCAGACCAGCGGGGCTCTACGACATGCAGGACGTGCTGGGCTTCCGCCGTGGCTGACATCCTCGCGCTCGACGCGACCGCGCAACTTCAGGCGCTGGAAACCAACCGGATCAGCGCGGTCGAACTGCTCGAGGCGACGTTGCGGCGCCACCGAGCTTGCCACGCCGAGATCAACGCCGTCGTCGCCACCGACCTGGAGCGCGCGCGCCTTCGCGCCCGCGCCATCGACGAACTTCGCGCCAAGGGCGAGCCGCTTGGACCGCTGGCCGGTCTGCCCATGACGATCAAGGACACCTTCGACGTCGAGGGTCTGCCCGCCTCGTCAGGGCTCGAAGCCAACCTGCACCGCCATCCGCGCGACGCTGGCGCGGTCGCCGCCGCCAAGCACGCCGACGCGGTGATCTGGGGCAAGACCAATACGCCGGTGCTCGCCGGCGACTGGCAGACCTTCAACGCCCTCTATGGGACGACCAACAACCCCTGGGACCTGGAGCGGACGCCGGGCGGCTCGTCGGGCGGGGCCGCGGCGGCGCTGGCCGCAGGGGTCACGTCGCTCGAGATCGGGTCGGACATCGGAGGCTCGCTGCGGGTGCCGGCGAGCTTCTGCGGCGTCTTCTCCCACAAGCCCACCTGGGGAATGGTCAGCCAGGCCGGCCACATCCCGCCCAAGCCCGGCACGATCGGGGAGCGCGACCTGAACGTCGTCGGGCCGATGGCCCGCTCGGCGCGCGATCTGCGGCTGCTCTTGTCAGTGCTGGAGCAGGGTCCACTGGCCGCCAAGGCGCCGGCGGCCGACCTCATGGAAATGAAACTGGGGGTCTGGCTCGACGAGCCGGGGTTTCCCCTCGACGGCCAGGTGCGTGACGTGATCGAGACGCTCGTCGACCAGCTGGCCAAGCGCGGCGCGAGCATCGAGCGCATTCGTCCGGTCGACGGCATGGCGCTGGTCGCGGCCTACAGCCTGCTGCTCTCGTCGGTGCTGGCCGAGGACATGCCGCGGGCCACGTTCCACGCCATGCAGAGGCTGCGCGGCGTGGCCCAGCTGGCGCGCCGGCTGGGCGGCCGCGCGGCGGCCTGGGCGGGGCCGATCCTGGCTCGCACCGCAACCCATGCCGAGTGGATCGCGGCGGACGAAGTCAGGGCGAAAATGGGCGCGCAGGTGCGCTCCCTGTTCGGCCGGTTGAACGCGGTGATCGCGCCGATCACGCCGGTGACCGCCTTTCCGCACGACCACCGCGGATTTGGCGCGCGCAGCCTTCCGACGGCCGACGGCGGCCACGTTCCCTACCTCAGCATGATGAACTGGATCGCGCTCGCCACAGCCTGCGGGTTGCCGGCGACCGCCGTCCCGGCCGGACTCGCCGCAGACGGCCTGCCAGTGGGCGTACAGATTATCGGGCCCCGCGCGGGCGACAGCCGCACGCTGGCCATCGCCCAGGCGATCGAGGATGAACTCGGCGGTTTCATGCAGCCGCCCGAGGGCTAGGCCGCGCTCCGGATCGCTTCGATGCGGTCCCAGAGCAGGGCCGCCGCGTCCGCCCCGCCGAACCGCTTGAGCTGCTGGGCGCCGGTCGGCGAGGTGACGTTGATCTCGGTCATGTAGTCGCCGATGACGTCGATCCCCACGAACAACGAGGCCGCGTCGCTTCAGCTCCGGGCCGATGATCGCGCAAAGCTCGAGGTCGCGCGGCGTCAGGCCGACCGGCTCGGGGCGGCCGCCGCGCGCGAGGTTGGAGCGCACCTGGCCTTCGGCCGGCACCCGGTTGATCGCGCCGATCGGCTCCCCATCGATCAGCAGGATGCGTTTGTCGCCCTTGGCGACCGCCGGGATGAACTTCTGCGCCACAACCGGCTCGCGCCCCATCAGCGCGTAGAGCTCGAGCAACGCGTCGAGGTTGGGATCGTCGGGCTTGAGCTGACCACGCCGGAGCCGGCCCCGCCGTAGAGGGGCTTCAGCACCAGCTCCCCATGGCGAGCCCGGAAGTCGGCGATCGCCGCGGGGTCGGCGGTGATCAGCGTGGGCGGCTGGATGCCGGGAAAGCCGGTGACGAACAGCTTCTCCGGCGCGTTCCTGACTTCGGCCGGGTTGTTCACCACCAGCGTCTTCGGGTGGATTCGCTCGAGGAAATGGGTCGCGGAGATGTAGGCGAGGTCGAACGGCGGGTCCTGGCGCATCAGGACGACGTCCATCTCGGCAAGCTCCCGGGTCTCGAAGGCGGCGAGCTCGTGGTGGTCGCCCTTGACCGGCTTGAGCTTGAGCGGCCTGCCGCGCGCGCTCACGCGCCCTTCTTCGAGCGCGATGCGGTCGGGTGTGTAGACCCACAGGCTGTGGCCGCGGCTCTGCGCCTCCAGCATCAAGAGGAAAGTGGTGTCCGTCTCGATGTTGATCGCTTCGACCGGGTCCATCTGGACGGCGACGTTCAGGGACATTCGGACCCCTCCAGCTTGCCCGCTGTCACTAGGGGATGCGCGCGGGTTCGGGGCAACGCTGAAATCCAGGCGTCCTGTTCAGCTTGGCTGAAGGCGATGTCAGTCAGTTCAGCTGCAGGCGCACGCGATCGCGGGCGGCGCGGGCGGCTGCGGTCCCTGTGCTGTCCAGGCTGCGCGCCCGGCCGAGCGCATCGAGAGCGCCGGCAAGCGCGCCCTGGATCTCGCGCGCCGCGGCCACGTCGAGCCAAGCGCGGTGGTCGGACGGGTCGAGCAGCGCGCGCCTGAGCGCGGCGCGCTCGGCGCGCTCATGGTCCCCGGCGTCACGGGCGCGAAGGAAGATGTTGTTCTGGACTCGGATCAGCACCGCGCGGTCGGGCACCGGCGCCATCAACGTCTCCAGCCGCTCGGCCACGCCCGGCGGTAGCCCGGCCAAGAGCGCGCGGCGGCCAAGCTCCGACGGCGGCACGACGCGCCCGTCGGCGAACGGGTCCAGCGCCAGCGGCCCTTCGGCTGTCTCGATACGCAGCAGGAAGTGGCCGGGAAAGTCGACGCCCCGGACGTCGAGGTCGGCCCGCCGGGCGGCATCGATGTAAGCGAGGCCCAACGTTACGGGCAGGCCCCTGCGCCGCGCCCAGAGCGCAACGATGTCGGCGTTGGCGGGATCGTCATAGGTGACGAGGTCGCCGGTCAGCCGCATGTCGGTCGCGAGCGCATCGGCAAGCGCCTCTTCCGGCGCCTGCTGTTTCAGGCGGGCGCGCACCCGTTCGACCGCCTCTGCTGCGCACGCGCGGGCGTGCTCTGAATCGCCCCCGGGATCATCGTGCAGCGAGCAGGCGATCGCCGCTTCGAACAGCGGAAAGGCGGAATCCGGAGTCGCGCCAGCGGCGGCGATCGCGGCCTCGGCGCTCTCCCGGGTCACAGCTCCACGCTCACGAATCGTCGTCTTCGCGCCATGCATCACGAATATGCCGCGGGAAGCGGCCGGGCGCGAGGGCGACCAGATCGAGCCGGAGCTCCGCCCCGGCGTAGCGCGGGCGGCGGGCCGCGAAGGCGCGAAGCGCGCGGCGGAGCCGCTGGCGCTGGGTGGGAGTCACCGCCTCGAGCGCCGTCTCCAACGTCGCGCGCGCCTTGACCTCAACGGCGACCGAGGACTCCGCGACGCATGGCCAACAAGTCGATTTCCCCTTCCCGGAGGCGCAGGCGGAAGCCGAGAAGGCGGTAACCCTTCGCCATCAACCAGAGCGCCGCCACGACCTCGCCGCGCCGGCCCGTCAGCCGCGCGGCCGCACCACGCAGACGCCGCGCCTCGCTCAACGGGCGCCCTTGATGGCTAGGGCGCGGCGGTAGAGCGCACGGCGCTCGAGCCCGAGGGCGGCGGCCACCTCGGCGGCGGCCTTGGCCGGCGAGAGCCGCGACAGCGCTTCGCTGAGCGCCTGCTCGGCGTCGGCCTCGCTGGCCGCTTCGGCTTGCGGCGGTGCGATGACGACGACGATCTCGCCCTTGGGCTTTGCCAGAGAGGGCAGCGCCGCCAGCGCATCCAGCGGGCCCCGGTAGACGGTCTCATGCAGCTTGGTGAGCTCGCGCGCCACCACGGCCCGCCGCTCGCCGAAGACCGCCGCCATGTCGGCAAGGCTGGCCGCAAGCCGGGACGGGCCTTCGAACAGGACGAGCGTCGCGCGCACGGGCTTCAGCGCCTCGAGGAAGGCGCGCCGCGCTCCAGCCCGCGGCGGGGGAAACCCCGCGAACAGGAACCGGTCGGTCGGCAGCCCCGCCGCCGTCAAGGCGCCGAGCACCGCCGACGCGCCCGGAACCGGGATCACCTTGACGCCGGCGGCGATCGCATCGCGGACCAGCCTGAGACCGGGGTCGGAGATGAGCGGCGTGCCGGCGTCCGAACAGAGCGCGATCCGCGCGCCGGCCACGAGCGCCGCCACGAGGCGCTGACGGTCGCGGTCATCGGTGTGGTCGTCGTAGCGCTGCAACGGCTTCCTGACGCCATATGCGCCGAGGAGCTTCCCTGTCACGCGGGTGTCTTCCGCTAGGATCCGATCTGCACCAGCGAGCACGTCGAGCGCGCGCAAGGTCACGTCGCGCAGATTGCCGATCGGGGTCGCGACAAGATAAAGGCCGGCCTCGAGCGGCGCGGTGCTGAGCGCGGGCGGCGGCGGCCTAGGCGGCATCGGCGGACGCCCCGGCCTGGGCGAGTCTTACGGTCAGGTGGTCGAGCACGGGCCGGCCCTTGGCGGCCACGATCAGCCGATCGTCGTCCGCGGTCACCCAGCCGTCGGCCGCGAGGTCCGCGACCACCGGGTGACGGGGGCCGAGACCAAGCGCGGCGATGTCGCTCCAAGCGAGCCCCTCGCTGGTCCTTAGGCCCATCAGGAGCCGCTCTTCGGCCGCTTCGGCGGGCGAGAGCCACTCACGGCTCGCGAGCCCGACGCCGGTCGCGTCGACCTGCTCGACATAGTCGGCGATCCGGCGAGCGGCGATCGTCGCGACCCGCGCGCCGGCGATCGTCAGCCGCCCATGCGCGCCTGGGCCGACGCCCAGGTAGTCTCCGCCGCGCCAGACCGAGAGGTTGTGGCGCGAGCGGGCGGCCGGACCGCGCGCATGGTTGGAAACTTCGTAGGCGTCGAAGCCTGCGCGTTCGAGCACGGCCTGGGTCGTCTCGTAGAGCGCCAGCGCCAGATCCTCGTCGAGCGCCGGCAGGCGCCCGCGGGCGGCGGCGCGGCCGAACGCCGTGCCGGGCTCGACGGTGAGCTGGTAGGGCGAGACGTGCTCGGCGCCGAGGGCCGCCGCGGACGCCAGCTCCGCGCCCCACGCCGCGGCGGTCTGGCCGGGCCGGGCGTAGATGAGGTCGATCGAAACGCGCGGAAAGGCGGCCGAGGCCGCCGCCAGCGCGCGCCTGGCCTGCGCTGCGTCATGATCGCGACCGAGGAAGCGCAGCGCCGCCTCGTCGAGGGACTGGATGCCGAGGGAGAGGCGATCGACGCCGGCGGCCGCGAGCGCGGCGAAGTGGCCGGCGTCGGCCGGGTTGGCCTCGAGCGTGACCTCGAAAGGCTCGTCCACCGACCAGAGCCGACGTGCGGCCGTCGTGATCTCCGCCACGAACGCGGGGGACATCAGGGACGGCGTGCCGCCGCCGAAGAACAACGACCCCAGACGCCGCCGGCCAGTCAACCGCGCGTGCCCCTCAAGATCGTCAATGATCGCACGGGCCAGCCGTAGGGGCTCCTCGCCCCCCCGCGCCTTCACCACGTTGAAGTCGCAGTAGGGACAGATGCGGGCGCAATAGGGCCAGTGGACATAGACCGCGAGCGGTCCGGGCGGAGGCTGGCTCAAAGCACGGCGGCTTTCAGCTTGGCGAAGGCGAGGCTGCGATGGCTGCGCGCGGCCTGTTCCCCCCACTCCATCTCTCCAAAGCTGCGCGTGTCGCCCTCCGGCACGAAAATCGGGTCGTAGCCGAAGCCCTTGTCGCCGCGCGGCGGGAAGGTGAGCGTCCCGTCGACCCGCGCCTCGACGACGACAACGGCGCCGTTCGGCCAAGCGAGCGCAAGCGCGCAGGTGAACCAGGCGCCGCGGTCGTCCGCGCCGGCCGCCTCCAGCCGCTCCTCCACCTTGGCCATGGCCCGGCCGAAGTCACGATCCGGTCCCGCCCAACGGGCGGAGTAGACCCCCGGTGCGCCGTCAAGCGCGCTCACCGACAGGCCCGAGTCGTCGGCAAGCGCGATCAGTCCGCTCGCATCGGCGGCCATGCGCGCCTTTAGAAGCGCGTTGCCGGTGAAGGTCGACTCCGTCTCCTCCGGCTCAGGCAGGCCCAGCTCCAGCGCCGACACCGCCGCAAAGCCGGTCCCGAGCAGCGCGATCAGCTCGCGCGCCTTGCCCGGGTTGTGGGTCGCGACGACGAGGCGGGCGCCGGGCGGCAGCGACAGGGACATGATCCTAGCCTTTGCGTGCAAGGGATTGCGGCCAGTTTCGCGCTTGGCCCAGCCGATGCAAGCCGAGGTCCGATTGTTGCATTGCAAAAATGTAATGAATTACGTCGAATTAACATTGTTTATCGATAAAACTCTTGATCGAGAATCGATGAGGCCGTACATCACTGGTCCAGCAGATGGCGTTCGGACAGGTTGAAAACAAAGCCTTCTCCACCCAAATGCTGCAGTGCAACATCAACCTTGGAGCCTTTACCATGAACACTCGTCTTACGGATTTCGTCGATCGCGTGGCGATGACCTTCGGTCAACTCGCGATGCTGGCCGCTCTGCCGGTCGCCGCGATCGCACTCGCAGTCCATGCCCTGTAAGCGCATGGCCTTGACCATGCGTCTCGCCGGGGCATCTTCGCCGTCGGCCTCCTGATCTCCCCCGCTCGCCGGGTTTGATCTGAGAGACCGGCGGCGAAACCGGGCGTCCTGACCGCCCGACGATAGGGGGGCCAGCCATGCGTGCACTCGGACCAGGCTCGGTCTCCAGCTTCCTCAAAATCATTCTGGACGTGGTCTACGTCGCGCTGGCCATCAGCGTCGTGCTGATCGGGCTCGGCATCCTGGCGTCGCTGCTCTTCGACCTCGACCCAGCCCTTTTCTCCAGCATGATCCGCGCAACCGCCCACGGCGAAACGCCGAGCGGTCTTGAAATCGCCGGCGGACTCTTCGTCACCGCCCTGTACGCCGGCGGGATCCTGGTGATCGTTGGCGAGCTCAGACGCATCTTCGCCACGCTGACCGCCGGAGACCCCTTCCACCCAGGCAACGTGCGGCGTCTGCGCGTGATCGGTCTTGTCCTGGCGGCGCTCGGTGTCCTTGAGGTGCTGCGCTATCCGATGGGCCTGATCGACGTCAATCTCGCCGCGCGCACCGCCTGTGGGCAGACGGCCGGACCGAACGTGACGACCTGGTTCGCCGTTCTGGTGGTCTTTGTGCTAGCCGAGGTCTTCCGTGAGGGCGCGCGGCTCCGCCGCGAGGCCGAGCTCACCATCTAGGCCGGCGGAAAGCCTCGAACCGATGCCGATCCGCGTCCGCCTCGACCGCATTCTGCTCGAACGCCGCATGTCGCTGACCGAGCTTGCCGATCGCGTCGGGGTCACCATCGCCAACCTGTCGATCCTCAAAACAGGCAAGGCGCGCGCGATCCGCTTCTCGACGCTGGACGCACTCTGCCGGGAGCTCGACTGCCAGCCGGGCGACCTGCTCTCCTTCGACGGCGGCCCGCCGGTCGACCTCCCCGAGGAGGAAGAGGACGAGGGAATCGATTAGGATGGCCGCCTCAGCTGCACGCCGTGGCTGAAGCCCTCGCCGAGGAACACGACGCCGCCGCGCTCGACGGCGGTCTTGACCTTCATCACGATGTCGTAGCGGGCGTGGATGTCCTCGCCTTGCGCCTCCAGGCGCTTGACCGTGATGACCGAGACGCCCGCCTCGTCGGCAAGCTTCGCCTGGCTCCAGCCGAGGAGCGCCCGAGCGGCGCGGATCTGCAGGTTGGTGATCAAGACGCGTTGACGGATAGTCTCATAATTGATACGAAATGTATCAGAACAGATCGATCGCCATAGGACAAGGGCAGGGCGGATGACGCAAGCGCGATTGACCCGAGCTGCGCCCAGCTTTGCGGTCGCCGACGTCTTCGAAACGGCCGAGTACTATCGCGACGTGCTGGGTTTCTCTTTCGATGGAGTCTGGGGCAACCCGCCGAGCTTCGTCATCCTCGAGCGCGACGACGTGCGGGTGATGATGAAGCAGGTCAAACCCGAGGCTCTGCCAACCCCGCCGGCGAAACGGTCGGGCGAGCAGATCGATATGTACCTCTACGCGACGAACGTGCGGGCCCTGGCGGAAGAACTGACGGCGAAGGGCGCCGACATCGTCGAGGGTCCGGTCGACCGGATCATCTACGGCGGACGCGAGTTGATCGTGCGCGACCCCAATGGCTTGATCATCTGCTTTGGCCAACTGCTCGACGGGAACCCCGACTGATGCAACAGGTGTTGCCCGGCGTCTTTCTTGTCCCGCAAAACGGTCGGAAGGGCTTCGGCTATACCCATTTCGTCAGGCGTTCGGCGGGCAATCTGATCCTGGACGCCAGTCGCGTCGGCTCGATCAGCGACGCGTTCGACGAGATCGAGGCGGCCGGGGGTGTGAAAGCGGCCGTGATCAGCGACCGCCATCTGGGCGGCCCATCAACCAACCAGATCGCCGAACGGTTCGCGGCGAACGTCTACTGCAGCCGGATCGAGGCCGACGCCATGGGCCATCGGGTCAACGGCGTGCACATCGACCACGCGCTGCCCTTCGAGCGGACGACGGTCGAGGGCGATGTTCTGCTGGTCCCGACGCCCGGCCACACCGCCGGCCAGTTCTCCACCCTCGTCGAGGTCGAAGGCGCGCGCATTCTGTTCACAGCCGACTTTGTCTGGCGTGAGAACGGCCAATGGCGGCCGGGCAACAGGAGCCGAAAGGTGATGCGCAAGAGCTTCGAGGGCCTGCGCGACCTGGTGTTCGACTATGTGGTCGCCTGGACCTCGTACGCCCAGACCGAGCTCTTCGTTCCGATCCCGTCGGTCGATGCCGCGGTCGACGCGATGATCGACGCCTGCCCCAAGCCCTAGCCCACGCTCGACTTCTGCATCGCGATCAGCTCGCCGATCCCTTTGCGCGCCAGTGCGAACAGCGCCTCGAACTCGGCTTGCGTGAAGCCGCGCCGCTCGCCGGTGGCCTGGATCTCGACAATGTCGCCTGAGCCGGTGAGGACGAAGTTGGCGTCGGCCTCGGCCTGGCTGTCCTCTTCGTAGTCGAGGTCGAGCAGGGGCGTGTCCTGGTGCACGCCGCAGGAGATGGCCGCGACCTGATCGAGGATCGGATCGGCGGCGATCACCCCCTCGCTCATGAGGTAGCGCGTGGCGAGCCGAAGCGCGATCCAGGCGCCGGTGATCGAGGCGGTGCGAGTGCCCCCGTCGGCTTGGATGACGTCGCAGTCGATGGAGATCTGACGCTCGCCAAGCGCCCTCATGTCGGTCACCGCGCGAAGCGAACGGCCAATCAGCCGTTGGATTTCCTGGCTGCGCCCCGACTGCTTGCCCTCGGCGGCTTCGCGGCGGCCGCGGGTGTGGGTGGCGCGCGGCAGCATGCCATACTCGGCGGTGACCCAGCCTTGGCCGCGCCCGCGCAGGAACCCAGGCACGCTCTCGTCGACGCTGGCGGTGACCAGGACCCGCGTGTGGCCAAACGAGATCAGGCAGGATCCCTCGGCGTAGCGGTTGACCCCGGTCTCGATCGTGACCGGGCGCAGCACATCGGGTTCGCGGTTGGATGGGCGCACGCGCCGGCGACTCCTTGAAGCAGAAATTCCCTCGAAAAGGCGCGATGCTTTGCGAAGGCGAGAGCGGCTGCTTATCCTAGATCGCCACGGACGCGTCCATGACCAGTCTGATCCAGACCCGCACGCCGACCCTCGCCGAACTGGACGAGCGCGCCCGCGACATCTTTCGCCGCGTCGTGGAAGCTTATCTCGAGACCGGCGAGCCGGTCGGATCGCGCACGTTGTCCAAGGGCGGCATCCAGCTCTCGCCCGCCTCAATCCGCAACACGCTGCAGGACCTGGCCCAGATCGGCCTGCTCGGATCGCCCCATGTCAGCGCCGGACGCGTGCCGACCCACGTGGGCCTGCGCCTGTTCGTCGACGGCCTCTTGGAGGTGGGCGATCTGATCGAGAGCGAGCGGCGCGATATCGATGCCCGCCTCTCGGCGCGCGGCCAGGACTTCGAAGAGGCGCTGGACGAGGCGAGCGCGCTTTTGTCGGGGCTGGCGGGCGGGGCCAGCATGGTGGTGACGCCGGTGCGCGACGTAGGCGTCAAGCACGTCGAGTTCGTGGCGCTCGGCGGCGACCAGGCGCTGGTCGTCGTGGTGTTCGAGGACGGTTCGATCGAAAACCGCCTGATGCGAACAGCCGGCTGGACTGACGCCCTCGGCGCTGGTCGAAGCGTCGAACTTCCTCAACAGCCGGATCCGCGGACGCACGCTCGCGGAGGCGCGCACCGAGATCCATAGCGAGCTGGACGGGGCGCGACAGCAGCTCGACGCAGCCGCGGCGCGGCTGGTCGAGGAAGGCATCGCAGCGTGGAGCGGTGGCGAGGGCGCGCCGCGCTCGCTGATCGTGCGCGGCCGGGCCAACCTGCTGGGCGAGTCCGGCGCGCAGGAGGATCTCGAGCGCGTCAGGATGCTGTTCGACGATCTCGAGCAGAAGGAGCAGCTGATCGGGCTGTTGGACGACGTGCGCAACGCGCATGGCGTTCGCATCTTCATCGGGGCGGAGACCCGCCTCTTTTCGCTCTCGGGTTCCGCCGTGATCGCCGCGCCCTATATGTCGGGCCGACAGAAGGTTCTGGGCGCGATCGGCGTGATCGGGCCGGCCCGGCTGAACTACGCGCGGGTCATACCGTTGGTGGACTACACCGCCCGCGCGCTAGGCCGACTGCTGAACGCTTGAAGGGACGAAGACCTCGTGACGATGACCGACGACCCGACGCCGGGTGATGACGAAGATAGGAGCCAGGACGCCGAGGTCATGCGCCTCGAGCTGGAGGGCCTGAAGGAACAGGTGCTTCGCTACGCGGCGGAGGCCGAGAACACGCGGCGGCGCGCCGAGCGCGAGGCCAACGACGCGCGCGCTTACGCGATCCAGAAGTTTGCGCGCGATCTTCTTGGCGTCGCCGACAACCTGGGCCGAGCCCGCGCTCACGCGCCCGCCGACTCCGACGACCCGATGGTGAAGAACCTCGCGGTCGGGCTGGAGATGACGGAAAAGGACCTGCTGTCGGCCTTCGAGCGCAACGGCCTGACGCGGCTGGAGCCGCCGCGCGGCGCCAAGTTCGACCCGCATCAGCACCAGGCGATGATGGAGCGGCAGGCCGACGACGTCGGCCCGGGCGCGGTGCTCGAGGTTCTGCAGCCGGGCTATGAACTGTACGGCCGGATCGTGCGCCCGGCCCTGGTCGTGGTCTCGTCGAAGAGTTCGACCGGCGATGCGCCGTCCGAGGCCGCGGCCGCCAACCCCTACGCCAACCCCGAGACCGCGCCCGATCCCGCCGGCGGCGCGGTGGACAGGAAGGCCTGAACAGCTAAGCGGCGCGGAGCGGGCGGCTCGACCACCGCCTCGATGATGATGCGAAGCTTGCCGGAGGCGGCGTCGCCTCTCGCGAGTCGCTTGGCGACAGCGCGCAACAGCGCCTTGTCGCGCATCAGCCCCCGCACCTCGAACCGGTCCAGCCCCCGGGCGCGCATACGCCGGCGATTGTTCTCGACCGCTCTGCGCTGCGCCTCGGGCGTCGACATTTCGCGCTCCCCCTAGCCGGCAATATGACCGGTCATCAGTCCGGCGCGCTAGCGCCCGCGTCTCGGTGGAACGCCGTTGGCGGCGAAGTGGGCCAATAGGCGCGACCAGCCGTCAGCGGCGTCGCCCGCGTTGTAGCTCGGGCGATAGTCGGCGTGGAAGCCGTGGCCGGCGTCCTCGTAGATGATGATCTCGTCGCCGGTCTTGCCGGCCTTTGCGATCGCGTCGCGCATCGCCGGGACCGCGCCGCTGAGCGCGTCCTTTCCGCCGTACAACCCCAGTACCGGCGCATGCAGTTGCCCCACGAGGTCGATCGGATAGAGGCGGGTCGGATCGGCCGGCTGGCCGGATGCCGGCGCAAGCTGGCCGTACCAGGCCACGCCGGCCTTGATCTCGGGGAACTGCTCGCAGGCAAGCCAGACGACTCGCCCGCCCCAGCAGAAGCCGGTGATCGCGATCTTGTGCGGGTCGATGTAAGGAGCGCCCTCCAGGAACTGCAGCGTGGCGCCGACATCGCCCATGATCTGCTTGTCGCTGGCCGCCCCGACGATCTTGAAGATGGCGGCGTAGTCGGTCAGCGGCGCCGGGTCGCCGACGCGCACGAAGAAGGCGGGCGCGATCGCCGCATAGCCCAGCTTGGCGAAGCGGCGGCAGACGTCGCGGATGTACTCGTGCAGGCCGAAGATCTCCGAGACGACGATCACCGCCGGGTAGCGGCCAGGGTGGTCGGGCCGCGCCACATAGGCAGGGATGCCGGAGGCCAGCATGACCTGCTCGGTGGTCAGCCCGGCCTCGTCGGTGTGGATTGGGTCGGCGTCGGCGCCAAGGGCGTAGGCGGCATAGCCCGCGAACATCACCATCCCCGCCAGGCCGCGCCGCGAGAGGTTGAAGTCCTCGGGCCGCGAGCCGTCAGGGCGGGTCAAGGTGAGCATGACGATCCTCCGTTTTCCAGGACGTGTATCGTGCTTCAGCGCGACCGCGAGTGTCAAAGCGCCTTGAGCGCCTTTGGGCGTCTTGCGGACGCATTCGCCGCATGCGATGGGAGTCAAACAATCGTTTGAACGCCCCCGAGGAGCCGGTCGCATGGACTTCAACATCTCCCCCAACCAGACCCGCTGGCTGAACCGCGTCGTCGCCTTCATGCAGGAGCACATCTACCCGGCGATCCCGGCCTACGAGGCCGAGATGGCCGTCGTCGGCAAGGAGCGGTGGAAGGTCGTTCAGGTCGTCGAGGAGCTGAAGAAGAAGGCCAAGGCCGAGGGGCTGTGGAACTTCTTCATGCCGCCCGACTCCGGCCACCCGCAGGTGGACGACACCTTCAAGTTCGAGGGCTACCAGCTGTCGAACCTCGAGTACGCCCTGATCGCCGAACAGATGGGCAAGGTCAGCTTCGCGTCCGAGGTGTTCAACTGCTCCGCGCCGGACACCGGCAACATGGAAGTGCTGATGCGCTTCGGCACGCGCGAGCAGAAGGAGCAAGTGGCTCAAGCCGCTGATGAACGGCGAGGTCCGCTCGGCCTTCCTGATGACCGAGCCGGCCGTCGCCTCGTCGGACGCCACCAACATCGAGACCCGCATCGACCGCGACGGCGACGACTATGTGATCAACGGCCGCAAGTGGTGGTCGTCCGGCGTCGGCGATCCGCGCTGCAAGGTCGCCATCGTCATGGGCAAGACCAACTTCGACGGCGAGCGCCACTCGCAGCAGTCGCAACTCCTGGTGCCGCTCGACACGCCGGGCATCAAGATCGAGCGCATGCTGCCGGTGTTCGGCTACGACGACGCCCCGCACGGCCACGGCGAAGTGCTGCTGAAGGACGTACGCGTGCCGGTCGAGGACGCGCTGCTGCTCGGCGAGGGCCGGGGCTTCGAGATCGCCCAGGCCCGCCTAGGGCCAGGCCGCATCCACCACTGCATGCGCACCTGTGGCGTCGCCGAGGTGGCGCTGGAGAAGATGTGCCGCCGGCTGCTCAGCCGCAAAGCCTTCGGCAAGTACATCTCCGACCACTCGGTCTGGGAGGAGCGGGTCGCCCACGCCCGCATCAACATCGAGATGTGCCGCCTGCTCTGCCTGAAGGCCGCCGACATGATGGACAAAGCCGGCAACAAGTCCGCCCGGTTGGAGATCGCGATGATCAAGGTCGCCGCCCCCACCATGGCGCTCAAGATCATCGACGATGCGATCCAGGCGCACGGCGGCGCCGGCGTCACCACCGACTTCGGCCTGGCCCGCGCCTATGCGAGCCAGCGCACGCTGCGCCTGGCCGACGGCCCCGACGAGGTGCACATGCGCACGATCGCGCGCATGGAGTTCGGCAAGTACGGCGACCTCGTCTACCAGCAGAAGGTCGAGCGAGAAGCCGCGCTCGCCGTGCCAGGCATCCGATGAGCCTCGTCCTCGGCGAAGAGATCCGCGGCCTGGTCGACGGCGCTCTGCTCAACGGAACGCCGATGCTGATCGCCGTGGTGACCGCGGACGGCAAACCGCGCATGAGCTATCGCGGCTCGATCCAGTCGCTGAGCGACCACCAGCTCAGCTTCTGGGCGCGGCGCATCGAAGGCGCGACGCTGGAGGGGATCAAGGTCCACCCCGACGTGGCCCTGCTTTACCGCGACGCGGCCAAGCGTCTACTTGTGCAGTTCGCCGGGCGCGCGCGAATCTCCACGGACAAGGCCGAGCGCGACCGCATCTTCGAGATCGCGCCCGAGATCGAGCAGCGCGCCGACCCGGAGCGCAAAGGCGGAGGCGTGGTCATCGACCTCGACGTCGTCGAGGGCATGCTTGGCCTGGGCGACGACGGTCGGCCGAAGCTCTTCCGCCTGACCCGCGAAGCCTGAGGCGCGCTTCCGCTTGACAGGGCCGGCGGGCCGGCAGACTCCACCGGCCGGGTTTGGGCGCGGGTGGTAAAGAGGCCGGGATGTGACGATCGCGCGCGCGGTCAGGCGGTGGGCTGGGACCCTCGCCGCCATCCTGATGACCTGGCCGCTCCCGGCGCTCGCCGCATGGCCGCCCGCCCTGCCGGCGCAACCGCTGGTGCAGGCCGCGCGGGTCTGCGCATCGGGCATCGTTCCGATCGACCGACGCTGTCACGTGATCGACTTCGCGCCGCTGGGCGCGTTCAAGGATCGGGACTGGTACTACGCCTTCTACGACACCCATTGGGCGGGTCGACACGGCCGGCAGGATCGCGGATTTCCGGTCGTCTTCTACCTCGAGCGTCCGGCCACGCTGCGCCTCAGCCTGTGGATCGACGACGCGCCAGGGCTCGCCGGCCGCTGGGCGGTCACGGCGCCGGCGCGCCCAACGGTGATCCAGCGTCCGGAGGCCGTCTACCTCGGCTTCACGCTCGAGGGGCTCAGAGCCGCGGACGACCAGCGGCTCTTCCACCTCATCGGACTGCACTGGAAGGCGCTCGACATCATGCACCCATCGACGTCCGACCGACTGAAGCTCGACGCGGCGACGCCCGCAGGCTGCGCGCGGACGCCTGCCTGGCGCTACGATTGGGCGAGCTTCACCCTCCGAGCGCCCCTCCGGCGCGACCTCGGCGGCGCCGATTGCGGAACCGTCGTTGCGGATCTCGACGTGAAGCGCGACCGACTGACGGTGACCCACGCACGGCTGGCCCCCTGAAGGCTGACCTTGGGCGAAGGTTGACCCTGGCCGGGGCTCCGGGCTACCGGCCCCCCATGAGCGCGCCCGCCATCATCCAGGGGCTGTCGCAGGTCGCGACGGCCTACGACGCCCTGCTGTGCGACGTCTGGGGCGTGGTGCACAACGGCCACGAGCGGTTCGCGCCGGCCTGCGAGGCCCTGGCCCGGTTCAGGGCCGAGCGCGGCCCGGTGATCCTGATCTCCAACGCGCCCCGGCCGGCCGCGGACGTGCTGCCGCAGCTGGATGGGCTCGGCGTGCCCCGCGCCGCCTGGTCAGCGATGGTGACGTCCGGCGACGCCACCCGCACGCTGCTGGCCGAGCGCGCGCCGGGCCCGGCCTGGGCGATCGGCCCGGCGCGGGACGCCCCGCTGTACGAGGGCCTCGGGCTTTCGTTCACGGACGCCGACCAAAGCCGCCTTCATCGCCTGCACCGGGCCCGTCGACGACACGACCGAGACGCCAGAGGACTACCGCGACCGGTTGCGCGTCGGCGCAGCGCGCGGGCTGGTCATGATCTGCGCCAACCCCGACCGGGTGGTGCAGCGCGGCGACCGCCTGGTCTACTGCGGCGGCGCCCTGGCCGACCTCTATGAAGAGCTCGGCGGGCCGGTCGTGATGGCCGGCAAGCCGCACGCGCCGATCTACGACCTCGCACTCGAGCGCGCCGCCGTGGAGTTCGGGACGTCCGCTGGCGCGCGAGCGGGTGCTTTCCGTCGGCGACGGCATCGCGACCGACCTCGCCGGCGCCGCCGCCCAGGGCCTGGATGCGCTCTTCGTCGCCCATGGCATCCACGCCAGCGAACTCGCCCTCGGCGACGGGCCGCTGGATCCGGCGCGGCTGGACGCATTCCTCTCCCGCGAAGGCGCAGCGGCCCGCTTCGCCATGCGGGCGCTGGCCTGGTGAGTGACTTGGGCCGGAGCTTCGCTAAAAGCATCACTGGCGCTGGAGGGGGCCTTGCAAGAGCGACGTCTTGAGGACCTGAGCATCGGCCAGACCGCGGAGCGCCGGCACGTGGTCACGGCGGGCGACATCGATGCGTTCGCCGGGGTGTCCGGCGACACCAACCCGGTGCATCTCGACGCCGACTACGCAGCGCGCACGCGTTTTGGCGGCCGCATCGCCCATGGCATGCTGGCCGCAAGCTACCTGTCGGCGATTCTGGGCGTCGACCTGCCGGGACCGGGCGCCGTCTACGTCAGCCAGACCCTTCGCTTCCGCCGTCCGGTGCGCATCGGCGACGAGGTCGTGTCGCGCGTGACGATCGCCGCCATCGACGGGCAGCGTGGGCGGGTCACGCTCGAGACGCTCTGCTTGGTGGGCGACAAGGCCGTTGTCGAGGGCGAGGCCGTCGTCATGGTCGAGCGGCGGAGCGCCTAGAGGCCATGGCGCTGAGGATCGTCGAGGGGTGGCGCGGACTGGACGCGCGTTTGCGCGGCGCGGCGCTGGCGCTTGGCGAATTCGACGGGGTGCACCTGGGCCACCGAGCGGTCATCGCGCTGGCGGCCGATGCGGCCCGTGCGGCGGCGGCGCCGCTCGGCGTGATCAGCTTCGAGCCGCACCCCCGCCGCTACTTCGTCCCCGACTCCGAGCCCTTCGAGCTGACCACGCGCGGCCAGCAGGCGCGGGCGCTTGAAGCGCTGGGCGCGGACCTGCTGTACGTGCTCCCCTTCGATGTGACGTTGGCCGAGATGACCGACGAGGCGTTCGCGCGCGAAGTGCTGGCCCAGGGCCTGGGGGCGCGCCATGTCGCCGCGGGTTTTGACGTTACGTTCGGCAAGGATCGCACCGGCGACCCCGCCGCGCTCGAGCGCTACGGCGCGGCCTTCGGGTTTTCGGTGTCGATCGCGCCAAGGCTGGGCGACGCCGAGGCCGCCAAGTTCTCGTCGACGGCGATCCGCGACGCCCTCAAGGCCGGCGACCCTGGGCGCGCGGCGGAGATCCTCGGGCGGCCGTTCGCGATCGAGGGCGTGGTCGTCGAGGGCCAGCACCTCGGGCGCAAGCTCGGCTTTCCGACCGCCAACGTCTCGGCCGGCGCCTACGTGCGCCCGCGGCTCGGGTCCTACGCGACGCGCACGCGCCTGCCCGACGGCCGCAACCTCGCTGGCGTCGCCAACTTCGGCGAAAACCCGGCCACCGGCCTCGTCGAGGCAAGACTGGAAGTGCACCTCTTCGACTTCGACGAGGACCTCTACGGCCAGGTCATCGAGACCGAGCTTATCGCGTTCATCCGTCCCGAGGTTCCGGTGGCCAGCCTGGACGCGCTGATCCGTCTGATCGCTGACGACGCCGCCCGCGCCCGCGCAATTCTTGGGATCGGCCCCTAGGCGAGCACCCGCCCGCGCGTCTCAGGCAGGAAGAACAGCGCGGCCAGCGACGCTGATGGCGGTGAAGCCGATCGGGTACCAGAGGCCGGCATAGATATCGCCGGTGGCGACCACGATCGAGAACGACACCACCGGCTGGAAGCCGCCGATCCAGCCGGTGCCAAGGTGGTAGGGCAGCGAGAGCGCGGTGTAGCGCACCCTGGTCGGGAAGAGCTCGGCCAGCGCGGCCGCCATCGGCCCATAGAGCGCGGTGGCGGCGATGGTGAAGACCAGCATCACCGCCAGCATCAGAGCGCCGTTGCGGTGGGCGGGATCCGATTTCGCCGGATAGCCGGCAGCCTTCAGCGCGGCGCTCAGAGCGGCCGGCCACCTTTGCTGTCGCCGCCTTCTGGGCTGCGGGCGCGAACGGCGCGCGCGTCCAGCGAGGCCACGGTCGCGGCGCCGATGCTGACGACGGCCGGCCGGCCCGCCGGCCCGGCCTGGTTGGCGTAGCTGACCCCGCTGTTGGTCAGGGCGGCCTTGGCGATGTCGCAGCTGGAGAGGAACTTCGCCTTGCCGGTGAGATCGAACTGCGACGAGCAGTCGGCCGGGTCGGCGACCACGGTGACCGGCGTGCGCCTGACCGCCTCGACCAGGGCGGGATTGGCGGCGCTGCTGAGCAGCTGGAAGCCGGGATAGAGGCTGACCAGTCCGAGGACCATCGCGGACCACATGATCGGCTTGCGGCCGACGCGGTCGGAGAGCCAGGCGAAGAAGACGTAGAGCGGCGCGCTGACCACCGCCGCGGCCATGATCATCAGGTTGGCGAAGTCGCCCTCGACCTTCAGGAACCGCTCCATGAAGACGTCGGCGTAGAAGAACACCGTGTACCAGTAGGCGCCCTGGGCGCACATCAGGCAGAAGAAGGCGATCAGCACCAGCTTGCAGGTTCGGCCAGCGCCCGAAGGCCTCGGCGAAGGGCGCGCGGCTGGCCTGGCCTGCGTCCCGAAGCTGCTGGAACGACGGGCTCTCTGCGAGCTTCGAGCGCATCCAGATCGAGATCGCCACCAGCCCGATCGAAACGAAGAACGGGATGCGCCAGCCCCCCGCCCAGGTCGGCGCGGCGAAAGCCGCCTCGCCCATCGCCCGGCGGGTGATGAAGATCACGCTGAGCGCGGCGATCAGGCCGAACGCGGCCGAGGTCTGCACCCAGCCGGTGAGATAGCCGCGCCGTCCTGGCGGCGCATGTTCGGCGACGTAGATGGCCGCGCCGCCGTACTGGCCGCCGAGCGCCGTGCCCTGCAGGACGCGGAGCAGGATCAAGCAGGATGGGCGCGAGCACCGGCGCGCTGGCCGCCGTTGGCAGGAGGCCGATGCCGAAGGTCGCGCCGCCCATCAGCGAGACGCAGATCAGGAACGCGGCCTTGCGGCCGAAGCGGTCGCCGACCCGGCCGAAGATCAGCGCGCCGAGCGGGCGAAACGCGAACCCGACCCCGAACAGCGCCAGCGCCGCGATCTGGCCCGCCGTCGGGCCGAGCTGGGCGAAGAAGTTCTTCGAGATGATCGTCAGGAGGCTGCCGAAGACGAAGAAGTCGTACCACTCGAACGCCGTGCTCGCGCAGGAGGCCGCGACGACGGTGCGCATCGCGGTCACGGGCGCGATCGCCGGCGGCGCGGTGTCTGCTGTGATCTCGGCCATGGACGCTTTCCCCTCCGAAGCGTGCAGGGTCTAACATCGGCCCGGGGCGCGACGGAAGCTGCGACGCTTGCGGGCGGCGGAGCGGCCACCACCTTTCCGGGAGAGGCGAAGACCGACAACCGATGAAACCTGCAACCCTGATCCTCACCCTGGCCCTGGTCGGCATGTTGGCGTTTTCGGTCTGGGGCTTCTTCGCCGCCTGGAAGCTCTCCGGCGATGCTCCGATCAGCGTCCACGGCTATGTCGCGCTGGGTCTCGCCGCAGGCGTGACGCTCGTGCTCGGCGGCGGCCTGATGTGGCTGGCCTTCTATTCGTCGCGCAAGGGTTGGGACGACATCGACCGCGACGGCCCGTAAGGCGGGCCCGGTCAGCCGCCGTAGGCGACAAACCAGCCGTTGCGGAACCCCTCGCTCGACCTTGCCATAGAGGAAGGGCTCGCCGTCCGGCGTCGTCACCCGCCCGCCGGCGGCGACGAGCACCGCATGGGCGGCGGCGACGTCCCACTCCATCGTCGGGCCGTGCCGCGGATAGAGATCGGCTGCGCCTTCGGCGATCAGGCAGAGCTTGATCGAGGAATCCATCGACTGGCGCTCGGTGAAGCCGTAGCGCTGCTTGAGGCTCTCCTCCTGCTCCGGCTTCAGGGTGTGGCTGGTGAGGGCAAGCAGGCGCCGGGGATCCGGCGTGCGGACGTGGACCGGCGCGCCGCCGGCCTCGCCGAACCGCGCGCTTGAGCGTCCCGCCGCGCGGCGGTGAACCAGACCTCGCCGGTGGCCGGCGCGGCCACCGCGCCCGCGACCGGAACGCCGTCCTCGACCAGGCCGATGTTGACCGTGAAGTGGGCCTCGCCGCGCACGAAGGCCTTGGTGCCGTCGAGCGGATCGACCAGGAAGAACCGCCGGGCGATCTCGGTCGGAGCGCCGGACGCGCTCACCGTCTCCTCCGCGACGATCGGCACGCCGGGAAAGTCGCGCCATGAGCGCCGCGATGATCAGCGCCTCGCCGCGCCGGTCGGCTTCGGTCACCGGGCTCTCGTCGGTCTTCGTTTCGACCGTGACCCCGGTGCGCCAGAGCGGCAGGATGACCGCGCTCGCCGCCTCGACGATTTCGGCCAGCCTGGCGCCGATGCCGGCGACATCGATGGCCGCTGCGGCCTCGGGTTTCAGCTCGTCCACGGGCGAGGTCTGTTGCACGGACGGATGATTTGCGAAAGCCGCAAATCAGCCCAGGTTCGGTGCGGTCTTTTGAGCGGCGCGGAACGCGAGAGCGAGCGATGCAGGAGAACCCGTCCCCGCCCTCCAGGCTGGCGCACGCGCCGGAAGACGTATCCGCACCGGATTTGGCGGCGCACCTGACCGCCAAGCTGTGCCACGACCTCATTGCCCCGGCCGGAGCGATCAGCATGGGCCTCGACATGCTGGAGGACCCGGATAGCCAGGACCTGCGCGACGACGCCTTGGCCCTGGTCGCCGCCAGCGGTCGCAAGTTCGTGGCTCTGTTGTCGTTCAACCGTGTGGCCTTTGGCTCATCGGCAGGCGCGGAGGCTTTCGACGCCGCCGAGCTCGAGCGGTTGACGCGCGGCGTCTTCGCCGATGTCCGCGCCGAGCTCGACTGGGCGATCGACGCGGAGAGCCTCCCCAAAGACGCCGCCCGTATCCTGCTCAATCTGGCCCAGATCGGGGCCGGAGCGTTGCCGACCGGCGGCGCGGCCCGCGTGAGCGTCGAGAACGCACGGCGGCGAGACCGAGGTGAAGTTGATCGCGGAGGGCGCCAAGCCCAGGCTGAGGCCCGACACAGAGGCGGGCCTGAAGGGCGAGCCGCTCGGCGAACGGTTCGCCGGCCACTGGGTGCAGGCCTACTATCTCAGTCGCCTCGTCGCCGCCGCCGGCGGGCGGCTTTCGACCGAGATCGCCGAGAACTCGCATCGTCATCCGGGCGATTCTGCCGCCGGCCTAGCAATTCTCGCCGCGGCCATACGGCTCCTTAACCAACGGGCGCGAGAACTGGCCTCGTTGACCTCAGGAGCCGCGAAAGCCCTGTGAAGACCTGTCTGGTCGTCGACGACAGTCGCGTGATCCGCAAGGTGGCGCGCCGCATCCTCGAGGACCTCGGCTTTGAGATCGCCGAGGCCGCCGACGGGATGGAGGCCATGGCCTGGTGCCGCACCGCCATGCCGGAAGCGATCCTGCTCGACTGGAATATGCCGGTGATGGACGGCCTGAGCTTCCTGCGCGAGCTGCGCCGGGAGCCGAACGGGCACGAGCCGATCGTGGTGTTCTGCACCGTCGAGAACGATCTGGAGCACATCGCCCAGGCGCTCGACGCCGGGGCGGACGAATACATCATGAAGCCGTTCGACGGGGACATCCTGGAGGACAAGTTCGTCGAGGCCGGGTTGGTCGCATGAAGCGCGAGGACGTCGAGACCATCCGTGCGCTGGTGCACGCCCGCTCAGGCGTCGTGCTCGATCCGGAGAAGACCTACCAGATCGAAACCGGGCTCGCCCCGGTGGCCCGGCGCGCGGGATTCGCCAGCCTTGCCGATCTGGTCCAGGCGATTCGCGCGCAGCGCGACGAACGGCTGCTCTGGGCGGCCACCGAGGCCCTGACCAGCAGCGAGACCAGCTTCTTTCGCGACCGGGTTCCCTTTCGCGCCTTTCGCGAGGAGATCCTGCCCGAGCTGATCGCCAAGCGAGGGGACAAGCCGATCCGGATCTGGTGCGCGGCGGGCGGGACGGGCCAGGAGCCCTATTCGCTGGCGATGATCATCGACGACGAGCTGGCCAAGCTCGGCGAAGCCCGGATCGAACTCTTCGCCTCCGACATCTCCGAACGGGCGCTGGAGAAGGCGCAGCGCGGGCTCTACACCCAGTTCGAAGTCCAGCGGGGCCTGCCGATCCGGCTGTTGGTCCGCCACTTCGAGAAGGTTGACGACCAGTGGGCGCTGTCGCCGCGCATCCGTCAGATGGTGCGCTGGCGCAGGATCAACCTGCTGGCCGACCTCCGGCCGCTGGGCCGTTTCGACGTCATACTCTGCCGGAACGTCCTTTCGAGTTTCGACGAGCCGACGCGCAGGCGCGTGCTGGACCAGTTGGCCAACGCCTTGGCCGAGGATGGCTGGCTCGTGCTGGGCGTCGATGAGACCGTCAGCGGAGCCACTGATCGCCTCAAACCCGTCCCCGGCCGGCGCGGCTTCTACGCACCGAGCCAGGAGGCCCACGCCGCGGCTTGATCGCGCTGCGGCTCTAGTGCGTTGCGTCGCGCGCCGTGTCGGTCACGGCGTTGCCCACAGCGGTAACGTCTTTGCCGACGCCGGCGATCGTGTTGCAGGCGGCGACCGCGAGGCCGAGGGCGGCGATCGCCAGAAGAGCAAGCTTACGCATTTCGAGGTTCCTCTGAGCTAAGGGAGCCCGCTCCCGGCGGCTAAGCCGCGGCCCGGCTGCGCCGGCCCCGGCTCGCGGCGCCGTTTCCGGCCCCGCGTGCTTTCGGCGTCGGGAACACCAGCCTGGCGGTCACGCCCCCACTGTTGTTTGCGACGACTTCCATACGCCCGCGGAGCTGTCGTGCGAAGGCGCCCATCAGCTGACGGCCGACGCGGGCTGTCGCGAGTTCGGGCGTCGCGCCCGAGCCCTCGTCGACGATCGCAAGCTCGGCGTCGTCTCCGGTGACCTTGAAACGCACGCGCAGAATCCCGCCGCGCATGGCCAAAGCGTGCTTCTGGGCGTTGGTGATCGCCTCGACCGCGAACAGCGCCAGCGGCGTGAGCTTGTCGGGATCGATGATCAGCTCGTCGGCCTCGAGCTCGGTCGCGATCACCTCGCCGTGCTCCTGGTGTTCGACGACCAGCTGGGCGATCAGATCGGCGAGAAACTGGCGGATGTCGACGCGCTTTATATCGGCGCCCTGGTAGCGCGCGCGGTAGATGAGCGCCAGCGCGTTGATCCGCTGGCGTGTGTCGAAGATGGCGTCCCGCGCCACGGGGTCCGCAAGCGCGCGCTGTTGCATGCTGAGCAGAGACGCAATGACCTGCAGGTTGTTGCGCACCCGGTGGTGGATCTCGCGCATCAGCGCGTCCTTCTCGGCCAGGGAAGCCTCCACCTGGGCGTCGCGGGTGGTGATCGCATCGGCCATCACGTCGAGCGCCTGCGCCAGCTCACGGATCTCCGGCGGGGCGCGGCCGGCCTGCAGCGGGCGGACCGTGAAGCGTCCCTTGGCGTAGATGTCTGCGATGCGCTGCAGGTAGTGCAGCCAACGGACCACGACACGCTCGGCGACCACGAGCACGGCGATCAACGCGGTCAGAAAGGCGAGGAGGGGCAGCAAGACGCCCGACAAGAGGTTCAGCCGAGCCCAGGAGAACCACCCTTGAGACGGCGCCGAGAGGACCACAAAGAGATCGCCGATCAGAGGCGCAACCGAAAATGCTCTCCGCTCGCCGCGTATATCGAGCCCATCGTCGACCACCGCGCCTTGGCGGCGGTCACGCAACAAGCCTTGCGCCGCAGTCGCCGGGAAGACCTGGACATCGGTGCGACTGATGAACCGACCGCGATCGTCGACCAGCGCCACGGCCGTGCCGCGCGGCAGGCTGGGATCGGAGAGGTCCGGCTGCAGGCTCGTCAGGTCGATGACCGCCGCCATGGCCCCGTCGAAATCGCCGTTGGACCCCGCGACGCGCTCGGCCGCCAGCAACGTAGACTGCGAGGCGTCCAGGGACGGCGGCGCGCGGACGGCGACCGACGGCGCTCCGTGTGCGAGGCGGACGAACCAGTCGCTCGAAACGCGCGAGGCGTCCGCCGGGACGCTCGCGGCCGCACAGGCGACCCGGCCCTGGCTGTCGAAGCGGATCAGGTTCTCGTAGCCGCCGATGCGAGCGATGATCTCGGCGAGCCGATGCGCGCAGTCGACGCCGACCGACTGCGGCCCAAGCGTCTCGAGCAGCACGGTGGCGCCTGCCAGCCGTGTCCGCCCGCTCGCCGCGCTGCGCGCCGCGGCCAGCGCCAGACTGGCGTGCTGCTCCTCCGCATCCTTTCGGAAGGCGATGGTGGCCTGCACGGCGCCCAGGAAGAGAACCGGCAGAAGCGCCAGCGCCACGGCCGCGCCGAGCCGAGAGCGGATCGTGGTGAAGGGAGCCCCACGCCAGCCTCGCCATCGCACGCCTTTCTTGGCGAGACAGGCCGCTGCTAGCGGGTCTGGCCCATCTGTTCGGCCGCGGCCAGGATCGCCCCCATCGCCTCGCTCGCCGCCCGGCCATCGCGCCGGTAAGCGCCGGTCTCGAGAATTCCATGCAGCGCCCGCCGCGCGCGACTGACGCGGCTCTTCACCGTGCCCACGGCGCAGCCGCAAATCTCGGCCGCTTCCTCATAGGCGAAGCCGCCGGCGCCGACCAGGATCAGCGCCTCGCGCTGCTCGGCCGGCAACATCGCCAAGCGCGAGACGTAGCTCGTCAAGCGCCAAGGGCGCCTGCGGGTCGTCGACGGCGACCAAGGTGCGCTCGGCCGCTTCCTGGTCGAGCTGGGTCTGGCGCCAGGACCGCCGTTTGTCCGAGTAGAACTGGTTGCGCAGGATCATGAAGGTCCAGGCCTTCATGTTCGTGCCCATCTGATAGCTCGCGCGGGCGTCCCATGCTTTCATCAAGCGCGTCCTGCGCCAGGTCGTCGGCGCTCGCCTGGTCGCCGGTCAGCGTGCGCGCGAAGGCGCGCAGGTGCGGGATCAGCGCGACGAGCTCACGCTTGAAGCGCCCCTCCATCGACCGGACTGGCGCCGCCGTTCGCGGCCTCGCGCTCAATCTTCATCTGGCCTCGATGCGGCTTCGTCGCCACGACGCAGGATGTCGAGGAACTCCTGCGGGACCGGCTCGTTGACCACCTGATCGAACATCTGGCGCAGCTTCACGCCGATAGCCTGCTGGCGCAGACGCGCTTCGTCGATGGCGCGCCTGGGGTCGCCAGCGGCCGGCGGCTTGCGGCCGCGCCCGCCTCCACTGCTGCGTTCCAAGCCCTAACCCCCCTCCGTTTTCACGCATCATCACACGAAACCAATCCCCGGCGAGAGCCAACGCGCGAGGCCGTGCTGTGGTTCCAAGGAACCGGCTTGGCCTGGGAACCAAGCGCCAAGCGTTGCGTTTCAGGGTCTTGCATTGGCCTCGCCGACGCCATCATCCTGTGATGACGTCCCTAGCGCCTCGCCCTGGACGCGGAGGGGAGTTCATGAGTCTGCTGGCGAAGCTGGCCCCGCACCTGCCGTACGTCCGCCGCTATGCGCGCGCGCTGACCGGCGACCAGAACGTGGGCGACGCCTACGTGCGCGTGCCGCTGGAGGCCCTCGCGGCCGGCGAGCGCGCGCTGGACCCGGACAAGAGCCCGCGCGTCGCGCTCTATCACGTGTTCCACACGATCTGGGGGTCGACCGGCGCGCAGCTGGAAGACCGCCCTGACGAGGCCGAGGCGCGGCGAGCGGACAACGCCTCGGCGCGCCTGCTGAGAATCGCGCCGAGGTCGCGGCAGGCCTTCCTGCTCACCGCGCTCGAGGGTTTCACGCCGAGCGAGGCCGCTCAGATCCTGGACTTGCGACTTCGCGGAGGTGGAGCAGTTGATCGCCACCGCGCAGAAGCGAGATCGACGCCGAGCTCGCCACAGACGTGCTCATCATCGAGGACGAGCCGGTGATCGCCGCCGACATCGAGGCGCTGGCGCGCGAGCTCGGCCACGACGTGGTCGGCATCGCCGCCACCCACGCCGAGGCGATCGAGGCGGCGGGCCGCGCCGGCCGGGCCTGGTGCTGGCCGACATTCAGCTCGCCGACGGATCCTCCGGCGTCGACGCGGTGCGCGAGATCCTGAGCCGCTTCGACGTCCCCGTGATCTTCATCACCGCCTTCCCCGAGCGGCTGCTGACCGGCGAGCGGCCGGAGCCGACCTTCCTGATCACCAAGCCCTTCCAGCCCGAGACGGTGAAGGCGGCGATCGGCCAGGCGCTGTTCTTCCATCCAGCGCGCGACAAGCAGACGGCCGCATAGGGCCCGCCCTCGACCGACCGCGTTCCGGTTCGCGACGCCGGCGGCGAGGGAATAATCGAGTCACTCGTGGAACCCGACCTGGGCGAAGGCCGTTTCCAGCCTTGCGGAGGCGGCGACGCCCCCCCGACTTGAGGCTGGTGACAGCCAGCCAGCCGTCTCCGCAACCCTTTGCTCGATGATGCAAACCTGGGCGGCTCCACTTCAGAGCCGCCCTTCTTCTCCGGCCGCAACGCGAAGCCTAGTGGTTGTCGGACCCGGTCGCGGCCTGGATCAGCGCGCTGATCTGGTCGGTGGAGCCGGCCGCCTGGGCCAGCGCATGCGCCGGGTTGGCGTTCGACGCCGGCACGGCCGCGGTCAGCTGGTTCATCGCCGTCTGCGCGACGGTCCTGACCGCGGTCTCGGCCGCGTTCGCCGCAGCCGACTGGGTGGTCTGATAGATGAATCCGTAAGTCGGATAGACGGTCTTGCCGAGATCGCGGACCGGGTCGTACCAGACCTTGACCTGGCTCCAGTCGCCCGCGGGGGAGACGTCGACCACGGTGACGTCACGCTCGACCTGACCGCGCCGGCCGTCGATGATCGACCAGTTCGCCTGGGTGACCTGGATGACGCGATCGGTGAGCACCTGGCTGACCACCGCGACGTGCCCCTTGTCCATCACGCCGTTGGGCTTGAACACCAGGACGGCCCCGGCCTTGGGCGCGAAGCCTTGCGCGTACTTGCCGGCGGCCTGCTTCCACCAGGTCCAAGCGTCGCCGAAGATCTGGATGCCGGAGATCATCCGCGCGAACGGAACGCACTGCCAATAGTCGGCGGCCTGGGCCTGACCCGCGCTCGCCGCAATCACGAACGCCGCGGCAACCGAGCCGAGAACGGCCCTTGTCCCCTTACGCATATGCTGGGTCTCCCCCGGACCGGAACTGACGGTTGGATAACCATCCCGGCCAAAGATGAAAAGAAAAATAATTTCCGGCCGTGTCGTTTACGCCACGCTTGTTAGGACGGCGCGCCGTCGCAATCTGCGGTTCCTCTTCGAACGTCGCGTCGACCATATCGTGAGCCGCTGCAAGGCCGGCGCCAGAGAAGGCGGCATGATGAGCGTGATTCGTCAAATCGAACACGGGAATGATGAATCGTCGTCCAGTAACGGCGGCAAATCAGATGCACGGATGACAGCTTCCACGGGATGAACACCGCGCGTCGCATTCGCTGACCTGTTCGCCGCGGAGTGAAAGACCGCGCTCGCTGCTGACGCGACGCGCCGTTGCTACCTGGCGGACGACGCGATCGCCCTGCCGAAGACGCCGGTCCGGCGCTGCGATCGGGCGCCCTCAGTCGGGCGCCGAAGGGCCGCGATGCCTGAAATTGGGGCGCCCGGGTGGGAACGCGAGAGCCGTCGGCCGCTCGCCGCCGCCCAACGACGTTAACAGGTTGCGCGGGTCAGGTCGGTCTCGGCTTCGCCCCGGCTCTGGACGCGCCAGCGCATGGTGCTCACCCACCCGTCAGGGGATAGGAGCGCTCGAGACGGTAGTGCGAGGCCTCCCCGCCGAGCCAGCTGGAATAGAGGCCGAATGAGCGGCAGGCGAACGGCGGCGCGCGTAGCGCACCCTGCGCCTGGATCCAGGCCGCGACGCGGGCCGGCTCGCCGCGGCTCAGGTAGGCAAGCGTAAGATGCGGCCTCCACGCCCGGGCGTCCGGCTTCAGGCCCGCTCGCCTCGCGGCCCGCTCGCAGCGGCGCGCCAGCTGCTCGAGCGCCGGGTCGGGCGCGACCCCCGCCCAGACCGCGCGCACGGCGCCCGCTTCGTCGAAGGCCCCGACGCCCTCCAGCGCCACCGAGACCGGCGCGCCCCTGACCTGGCCAAGCTCGGCGTCGAGGTCGTCCGCGGTCGTTTCGCTGACCCCGCCGAAGAAGCGGAGCGTGATGTGCAGGCTTTCCAGCGGCCGCCAGCGCGCGCCCGGGCAGCCCCTGCTGGCGGCGCGCGCAGCGTCTCGCCGATTTCAGGTGGAACAGCGAGGGCGGCGAAGAGGCGGATCATGCCTTCAATCCCTTGCAACGCCGCGCGGAAGGCCAGCGCCGATACGGCTTGCCCGGCCTTGCGGGCCGGCGCATCCTTGCCGATATCTAGCCGCGCGCCCATCCATGGGCGCCATTGCAAGGATCGGTTCTCGATGAGCGACTTCAACCGCGACTATCCGCGCCCCGCCCAGGCGGGCGCCGCCGACATGGCGGTCGACGCGGGCCTGCGCGCGTTCATGCTCGGCGTTTATAACAAGGTGGGCCTTGGCCTGCTGATCTCGGCCGCTCTGGCCTACGTCACCTCCTCCGTCCCGGCCGTGCGCGACCTGATGTTCCAGCAGGTCATGACGCCGCGCGGGATGGCTGAAACCTACACGCTGCTTGGCTTGATCGTGGCGATCGCGCCGCTGCCGGTGCTGCTGCTCGGCCGATTCGCCTTCAAGCAGAGCCCGCGGTCGAGCGGGATCGTCTACTGGTCGGTCGTGGTGCTGTTCGGCGCGTCGCTGGGCATCATGGTCGCTGCTCTACACCGGCGCCTCGATCTTCATGACCTTCCTGATCACCGCCGCGGCTCGTTCGGCGCCCTCAGCCTGATCGGCTACACGACCAAGCGCGACCTGACCGGTTTCGGCAGCTTCCTGATCGATCGGCCTGTTCGGGCTGATCATCGCCTCGATCATCAACATGTTCGTGCTGTCGCCGGCGCATGCACTTCGTGATCAACGTGATCGGCGTGCTCATCTTCGCCGGGCTTGATCGCCTTCGACACCCAGCGGCTGAAGCTGACCTACTACCAGCTCGGCGGCGACCAGGCGGCGATGGGCGTGGCGACCAACTACGGCGCGCTGAGCCTCTACCTCGACTTCCTCAACCTCTTCCTCTTCCTGCTGCGGCTGATGGGCGCGCGCCGCTAGGGCAAAGGTTTCGGATCCGCAACCAGATGGCCCCGGCGGGCGACCGCCGGGGCTTTTGCTTGTAAGGGGACCGCCCATGCAGGGGATCGAGCTCTCGCAGCGGTTCTATGAGGAGCTGGTGCGCCCATGGCTGGCGACAGCCGCGCCGGGCCTGCCGCACGCCGCCGCCCTGCTGGGCTATGGCTCGGAGCTGCTCGGCTTCGACGATGCGATGTCGCAGGACCACAACTGGGGTCCGCGCGTGCAGGTGTTCGTCGACGAAGCGGCGTTCGCTGCGGACGCCGATCGCGCTGGTCGCCGCCTTCGCCGACGCGGCGCCGGCGACCTTTCTCGGCCACCCGATCGGCATGGCCAACCGGCCGCATCCTGCGCCGCACAGCCAGGGCGCGCGCGGCGACATCCGGCATGGTCTCGAAGTGTGGACGCTCGACCATGCGCTCGCCTCTTGGGTCGGGCTTCGGCCGGGAGAGCCGCGCGACAACCTGGGCTGGCTGGGCCTCGCCGAACAGCGGCTGATCGCGATGACCGCCGGCGCCGTCTTCCATGACGACGACGGCCGTCTGACGGCCGAGCGCGCGCGGCTGAGCCGCTTCCCGCGCGATGTCTGGCTCTACAAGCTGGCCGGCCAGTGGCGGCGCCTCGCCGAGGAGCAGCCCTTCGTGGGGCGAAACGGGCTCGTCGGCGACGAGCGCGGCTCGCGCGTGATCGCCGCGCGCCTGGTGCGCGACCTGATGCGGCTCGCGTTCCTGATCGAGGGCCGCTACGCGCCCTATTCGAAGTGGTTCGGGACCGCCTTCGCCGCACTTCCCTGCGCCGCCGACATCGGGCCGAAACTGGACGCCGTGCTCGACGCCGCCGACTGGCGGACCCGCGACGCGGCGTTGGCGGAAGCGGCCTTCGCGCTCGGCGAGCTGCAGCTGGCCCGCGGCGTGCCGGGCGCGATCCCACCCCGCATCGAGCGCTTCCACGAACGGCCGTTCAGCGTGGTCAATAGCGAGGCGATGATCGCGGCGCTGATGGCGACGATCGACGACCCGACGCTGCGCGCGTTGCCGGTGATCGGCGGGCTTGATCAGGTGACCGACGCCACCCCGGTGATCGAGGCGCCGGCACCGCGCCAGGCGAGCGATGGCGGCGCTACTTGACGACCCGGAACCGGCCCCGGTCGAAGAAGCGTAGGACGGCCTCGAGCTCGCGACCGCGCTTCAGGACCTGGCCGTTCTGGCCGACGATCGCCCACTGCCCCTGGCGGCGCGCCAGCGCCGGCCGTTTCTCGATGCGATAGGCGGGCGCCTCGGAGGCGCGGCGGTAGACCGAGAACACCGCCGAATCGCTCAGCCCGTCGATGGCGTAGTCGCGCCATTCGCCGGCCGCGACCCTCGAACCATAGAGGCGGAGCAGCCGGTCGAGCTCGCGCCGCTCGAAGAAGACCAGGGGAACAGCCCGGGTCTCGGGACCCACATCAAAACTCATCAGGCGAATCAATAGTCGGCAAACGGGCGTCCCGCGAGAGGGCGCCTCGCTGGCGCCGCGCGCCACCGCCACGAAATGACCTTATTTCCGACGCTGACGCGCCCGGTTGCCCGGCGAAATTCCTCTGCGTCGGTCGTTCGGCCCCGGATGTTCCGGAATCTGAACAGCCCCCCAGCCCCCCGGGTCCTGGGCAAGAGCGGCCGGCGTTGAGAAGAAGAACAGAAGCCCGCGCGGCCAAAACGCCCCCCTCTGGCCGCGCGGGCTATTCTTTTGTCCGAGACGCGAGACCTCAGAATCCGGCAAGCGCCAGAACGCGCCCGCTGCGCAGTCCCTGGATGATCACCACGGTCTTCAGGTCGCGATCATCCGGCGCCCGCAAGCGGAAGGTCTGCGAGGCGCCGCGCCATGAGCCCAGCCGCACGAGTTCGCGCACGACGTTGTGCTCCACCACCGTCTGACCGCGGTTGTCGCCAGCCAGCACCTTCACCGACTGATCGCCGGGCTCGTAGCGGACGAGCCAGACGCTGGCGCCGCCGGCGGGGGCATCGCCCGCGTGGATGACCAGCCGCCCCTTGGTCAGTTGCGTGCGCGGCGCCGCCGCCTGTTCGCGCTCGGCGGTGCGGATCAGCTTCTCGACCGCCTCGCGGTCGACTGCGGCCGCCTGCAGCCGCCCGTCGACGACGACCTGGGGCGTATAGACGTCGCGCAAAGCGAGCGCGCGCATGTAGAGCCTCTGCCGCTCGGCGAACTCGGGCTTGGCCAGGGTGTCGCGCCAGCCGAGATAGTCCCAGTAGTCGACCGGGAAGGTCAGCGCGAGCACGTGCGGCCGCTGGTCGAGCGCGCTGATCAGCGCGCCCGACTTGACGCAGGACGAGCAGCCCTGGCTCGTGAAGAGTTCGACGAGCACGGTTGCGTGCGGCGAGGCGGCGCCGGCTCGCCCCGCCGCCGCCAACGCGACGCTGAAGAGAAGGGCAAGCGCGGCTTTTCGCATCGGCTCAATTAACCGGCTTTTCCACGGCCGCGCGTCTCACGAGGCCGTGAGCCCGTCGCCCTCTTCCGCAGCGCTCAGGCCGCCGGCGCTTCGCGCGCCAGATTCCTGAGCACGTAGTTCAAGACGCCGCCGGCCTTGAAGTAGTCGAGCTCGGTCGGCGTATCGATGCGGCAGATGACCGGGAAGCGAGCGATCCGGCCGTCCGAGGCGCGATAGACCTCGACCGTCAGCGTGCGCCGGGGGCTGAGCTCGGAGAGTCCGCGGATGGTCACGATCTCCTCGCCGGTCAGGTCGAGCTTCTTCCAGCCCTCGACCTTGAACTGCAGCGGCAGCACGCCCATCCCGACCAGGTTCGAGCGGTGGATGCGCTCGAACGACTCCGCGACCACGGCGCGGACGCCCAAGAGCTTGGTGCCCTTGGCGGCCCAGTCGCGCGAGGAGCCGGTGCCGTACTCCTTGCCGGCGAAGACCACCATCGGATGGGCCTCCGACTGGTAGCGCATGGCCGCGTCATAGATCGCCATGACGTCGCCGGACGGGAAGTGCCTGGTCACCCCACCCTCGATGTCGGGGGTGACGCGGTTGCGGATGCGGATGTTGGCGAACGTGCCCCGCATCATCACCTCATGGTTCCCGCGCCTGGAGCCGTAGGAATTGAACTCGCTTTGCGGGATCTGCCGCTCCTGCAGATAGCCGCCGGCCGGCGAAGCCGCGCGGATCGAGCCGGCCGGCGAGATGTGGTCGGTCGTGATCGAGTCGCCGAAGATGGCCAGAATGCGCGCCTCGACGATGTCGGCCACCGGCTCCGGCGTCATCGTCATGCCCTCGAAGTAGGGCGGGTTCTGCACGTAGGTCGAGCCCACATCCCAGTCGTAGGTCTGGCCGCCGGCGACCTTGATGTCGCGCCAGGCCTTGTCGCCCTTGAAAACGTCGCCGTAGCGCTTGGCGAACATCTCGCTCGTGACCGCCTTGCGCTGGATGTCGGCGATTTCCTTGGAGGTCGGCCAGATGTCACGCAGGTACACCGGCGCGCCGTCCTTGCCGGTTCCGAGGGGTTCATTGGTCAGGTCGACCTTCATCGAGCCCGCCAGCGCATAGGCGACCACCAGCGGCGGCGAGGCCAGATAGTTGGCGCGGGTGTCGGGATTGACCCGGCCCTCGAAGTTGCGGTTGCCCGACAGCACGCTGACCGCGACCAGATCGCCGGCCGAGATGGTTTCGGAGATGGCCGCCGGCAACGGCCCTGAGTTGCCGATGCAGGTCGTGCAGCCGTAGCCGACGAGGTTGAAGCCCAGGGCGTCGAGCGACTTCTGCAGCCCCGCCTTCGCCAGATAGTCGGTGACAACCTGCGAGCCGGGCGCAAGCGAGGTCTTGACCCAGGGCTTGACGGAAAGCCCCTTCTCCACCGCCTTCTTGGCCACCAGTCCCGCCGCGATCAGCACGCTCGGGTTCGAGGTGTTGGTGCACGAGGTGATGGCCGCGATCACGACGTCGCCGTCGCCAAGGTCGTAGCTCTCGCCGCTCACCGCCGCACGGCCCTGCTCACCGCTCTTGGCGAACTCCGCGCCGAGCGCCGCATCGAACGATGTTGCTGCGTCCGAGAGCGCGACGCGATCCTGCGGACGCTTCGGACCGGCCAGCGAGGGGGTGATGTCGGCGAGGTTGAGATCGACCGTGTCTGTGAACTCTGGCTCGGCCGAGTCGGCTTCGTGCCAGAGTCCCTGCGCCTTGGCGTAGGCCTCGACCAACGCAACGCGCTCGGGCGTGCGCCCGGTCGCCTTCAGGTACTCGATCGTGGCCTGGCCGATCGGGAAGTAGCCGCAGGTCGCGCCATACTCGGGCGCCATGTTGGCGATGGTCGCGCGGTCCTCGATCGTGAGGTGCGCCAGGCCCGGACCGAAGAATTCGACGAACTTGCCGACCACGCCTCTGCGGCGCAGCATCTGGGTGATGGTGAGCACCAGATCGGTCGCCGTCGCGCCGTCCGGCAGGGCGCCTTGCAGGCGAAAACCGATGACCTCGGGGATCAGCATCGGGATGGGCTGTCCCAGCATGGCCGCTTCGGCCTCGATGCCGCCCACGCCCCAGCCAAGAACGGAAAGGCCGTTGACCATCGTGGTGTGGCTATCGGTGCCGACGACGGTGTCGGGATAGGCGACCTCGACATCGCCATCGGCCGCGCTCCACACCGTCTGCGCCAGGTACTCGAGATTGACCTGGTGGCAGATGCCCGTGCCCGGCGGCACAACTCGGAAGTTGTTGAAGGCGCCCGAGCCCCAGCGCAGGAACCGGTAGCGCTCGAGATTGCGCTCGTACTCGCGCGTTACGTTCTCGCCGAACGCCGCGGCTGTGCCGAAGTGATCGACCATGACCGAGTGGTCGATGACGAGATCGACCGGGTTGAGCGGGTTGATCTTCTGCGGATCGCCGCCAAGCTGGGTCATGGCGTCGCGCATGGCCGCCAGATCGACAACGGCCGGGACCCCGGTCAAGTCCTGCATGAGCACGCGGGCCGGCTGGAAACTGATCTCGTGCTGGACGCCGCCCTTGTTCTGGACCCAGGCGGCCAGGGCCCTCAGGTCGTCAGGGCCTGTCGTTCGGCCATCTTCGTTTCTTAACAGGTTCTCCAGCAGAACCTTCATCGACGCCGGCAGGCGGGAGACGCCGGCGAGCCCGGCCTCCTCAGCGGCGGCAAGGCTGTAGTAAGCGTAAGTCTTCTCGCCCACCACGAGGTCGCGGCGGGTGTGCAAGCTGTCGTTCGATGGCATGGAAGGACGCCTTTCTCTGCTCTGGGCCGCCCGAAAACCGGTCGCGGGATCGCGCGCATTGAAGGAAGGACACACAGCGTCCAGCCTCGCGCCGCGTGAGCCCCGCACGGCCGCGCTCCTCATAGCCCCCGCGTCACGGCTCGTCCACGAAGCGGACCCAAGATGATCAAGGGACTCGCGATCCGTTCGCTCGCGCTGGGCCGCGGCGACCGCGTGCTGCTCGAGGGGCTCGACCTCGACGTCGCCGCCGGCGAGGCGGTGGTGCTGACCGGCCCTAACGGCGCAGGCAAGACCAGCCTGCTCCGCGCCGTTGCAGGGCTCATTCGCCCGCTGGCCGGGAGCATCGCGATCGAGGGCGATGCGGGCCAAGTCCCGCTCGAGGACGCCATCGCCCGGGAGGCGCACCTGATCGGCCATCAGGACGGGTTGAAGACCGCCCGCGGCGCGTGGGACGAGGTGCTGTTCCAGGTGCTCTGGACCGGCGGCTCGGCCGACTCCGCGCGGGCGGCATGCGCCCGGATGGGGCTGAACGCGCTGCTCGGCCTGCAGGTGCGCAAACTGTCGGCCGGACAGCGCCGGCGGCTGGCGCTGGTTCGATTGAGCGCAAGTCCGCGCGACCTCTGGCTGCTCGACGAGCCCCTGGCCCCGCTCGACCGCGTCCAGCGCGCCCGCTTCGGCGACCTCCTGACCGAGCATCTCGCCCGCGGCGGGTTGATCTTGGCCGCGGCGCACGACCCGCTGCCGGTGAAGAGCCGCACGATCGAGATCGCGGCGTGAGCGGCCTCGCCATCATCCTGCGCCGGGAGCTGTCGCTGAGCTGGGCCGGCGGCGGGGGACCGCTGCTGGCGCTCGGCTTCTTCGTCGCCATCTCGAGCCTCATGCCTTTGGCGCTCGGCGCCGATGCGCCCCGCCTAGCTCAGGCCGCCCCTGGGATCGCCTGGCTGGTCCTGGCGCTGGCCTCTCTGATCTCCCTCGAGCGCATGTTCGAGCGCGACTACGAAGACGGGGCGCTCGACCTCATCGCGCTCGGCCCCGCGCCGCTGGAACTCGTCGCCTTCGCCAAGGCTATCGCGCAATGGATCTCGACCCAGGCGCCGCTGGCGTTCGCCGCCCCGGTGATCCTGGCCGCGCTCGGCGCGCCCTGGCGGCTGGCGCCGGTCACGATCGCGGCGGGCCTGGTCGGGGGCCTTGGCTTCGCCTTCGTCGGCGGCATAGGGGCGGCGCTCTCGCTCGGCAGCCGGCGTGGCGGCGTCCTCATCGCACTAATCGTGCTGCCCCTGTTCACGCCGCCGGTGATCTTCGGGGCCGGCGCGATCGAGGCCTTCGCCGCGGGCCTCGATTGGCGCACGCCCCTTCTTCTGCTTTCGGCCTACGGGCTCGCGGCCGCGGCGCTCAGCCCCTTCGCCATGGCGGCGGCGGCCCGGAACGCGCTATCCTGAGGGCTGCACCCATGATGATCCCGGCCCTGGCCAATCCCGAGCGGTTCATGGCGTTCTCGCGCTGGGCCGCGCCCCTGTTCGGCGCCCTCGCCGTCGCCTTGCTCTGCGTCGGGCTCGTTCTCGATTTCCGCGCCCCACCCGACTACCAGCAGGGCTACGCCGTCCACATCATGTTCATCCACGTGCCGGCGGCCTGGATGAGCCTGCTCATCTACGCCTGCCTCGGCGGGGCGAGTTTCCTCAGCCTCGTCTTTCGCCATGCCCTGGCGCAGGCCGCCGCTCGCGCCGCCGCCCCACTGGGCGCGGCGGTGACGCTCCTCGCGCTGATCACCGGCTCGCTCTGGGGCAAGACCACATGGGGCGCCTGGTGGGTCTGGGGCGATCCGCGGCTGACGTCGGTCTTGGTGCTCTTCCTCTTCTACCTGGGCTATCTCGCCCTCGACGCATCGATCGAGGACGAGGCGCGCGCCGCGCCGGCCACGTCGATCCTCGCGCTGGTCGGGCTGGTCAACCTGCCGATCGTGCATTTCTCGGTCACATGGTGGCGGAGCTTGCACCAAGCCTCATCGGTACTCCGTTCCGGCGGCCCGGCGATGCCGGCCGTCTACCTCGCGCCGCTGCTGATCATGGGGTTGGCCTACCTGGCGGGCTTCGGCGCGCTCTGGCTGGTGCGGATCCGCGGCGAGGTCTGGCGCCGCCGCGCCCAGGTCCGTGCGGTTCGAAGGGCGGGGTGAGCGCGATGTTTGACTTCGACGCCGGCAAGTACGGCCCCTACGTCTGGCCGGCCTACGCCGTCACCGCACTGATCCTTGCCGCGATGGTGCTCGACAGCCTGCTCAGGACCCGCCGCTGGCGGCGCGCGGCGGAGACGGGCGACGCCGAGACGGGCGCGCAATGAAGCGCTGGATCGCTCTCGCTCCTGTCGCCGTGCTGCTGGGCCTGGGCGCGCTCTTCGCCGGCTCGGCGCTGCGCCACGACCCGCATTACGAGCCGGCCGCCCTGGTCGGCCAAGCCCTGCCGGACGAGACGCTGACCCCGCTTGACGGAGGCAGCGCCGTCGAGCTGAAGGCCGCCGCGCCGCCGGGCACGCTTGTCAACTTCTTCGCCTACTGGTGCGCGCCCTGCCAGCAGGAGCAGCCCGTCCTGATGGCGCTGAAGGCGCAGGGCGTGCGCGTGGTGGGGATCGTCTCGCCGTGGCGCTACAACGCCGAGGCCACCCACGCCATGCTGAACCGCAGCGGCAATCCTTACGCCGCCACCCTGGTCGACCGCGACGGCCGCGCCGGGCTCGACTTCGGCGTCTCGGGCGTGCCGGAGACGTTCGTGGTCGGCCCGGACGGGCGCATCGCCGCAAAGGTCGCGTTGCCGCTCACGCCGGCGAGCGCCGAGTCCCTGCTCGAGCACGGCGCGCAGCCGCGTTAAGCCGGCGTTAACCATAAATCGCCGCATGAGAGAGGCCTCAACCCGCGACGGCGGACCTCAAAGGCTGGCGCATGGCGCTTCCACCGATCTCAGGCCAACCCGCGCCCCGCATCCCGCCGGCGGGCGACGCGCGCACCGCGGCCCAGCGCGCCTTCTTTGAAGCCGCCCTCGGGCGGGGCCAGATCGCCGAGCCCGCAACGCGGCCCACGGCGACCGCCGCCACGCCGGCGGTGCGAGCGGCCAGCCCCGCGCCGTCGACCCGCGAGGAGCCGAGCGCGACGCAACGGCCGGATGGAAACGCCCGCCCGGGCTCGATCGTCAATATCAGGGTCTAGACGGTCTAGGCCGCGCTGGCCGGCGCCACGGCGAGCGCCTTCTTCGACTTCTTCTTCTTGGCGGGCTTTGCGGCCTTCGGCGCCTTGACCGCCTTTGCCGCCTTCGCAGCCGGCGCCTTGGCGGGTTTGGCGGGCTTCGTCGCCTTCGGCGGCTTGACCGGCTTGGCGGCTCTCTCGGCCTTTGCCGCCTTGGTCTTCTTCTTCTTCTTCGTTTTGGCCGCCGCGGCGGGCTCCTCCGGCTCGCCCATGGTTTCGGCGACGCGCCCCATCTCGCGCAGGACGTCAAGGAAGGCGTCGCGCTTGCGGGTCGGGAGCAGTTTCATGATCCGCGCGTCCGCGGCCGCAACCCGCGGCTTGGCGGCTTCCAGCGCCGCCCGCCCGGGATCGGTCAGGCGCACGGTGTTCGCCCGCGCGTCGGCGGTCGACCGTTGCCGCGCCAGAAGCGTCTTGCCGATCATCCGCGCCACCAGGTCGGCCAGCGTCGAACGGTCGATGCCCGTTGCGCGCACCAGATCGGTCTGGGTCAGACCTTCCTGGGCGGCGACGGCGGCCAGAACCGCATACTGCCGCTGCGTGACCGCGTCGGGTCCCGTCTCTTCGGCGTAGATGTCCAGCGCTAGCTGCAAAGCGCGGTGCAACAGGTGGCTTGGCGAGCGATCCAGCGCCCGGCTGGCCTCGATCTTCTTGCCGGCTTTCTTGCTTCCCGGCTTTGTCTTCAGCTTCGCCATCACCCCAATCCAAGCGCAACCGTCGCTATTACCTTAGCGCGGCTGTACGTCGATTTGAAGACATACCTTCCGTATACGCTGCAAGCGCGGGATGCCGCTAATCGGTTGGAGGCGGCGGCGGTTCTTGTGTCTTCAGGTGCTTCATCATGAAGGGGATCTGCGCGACCGAGAATAGAAGCACGCAAATCCACTGTCCGATGGTGTGAAATTCCACCCATACCCAATCGGACTGCGTTCGCCACACGGCCTCGTTCAACGCCGCCATCGCGACGAAGTAGATCGCATAGCGCAGCGTCAGCGACCGCCATGCGGCGTCAGGAAGAGCCAGAGCTTCGCCAAGCAGCCACTTCAACGGATTGCGTCGGAGAACGCAGTCCGACCACGAGCGCGGCGGCGAAGATGAGGTTGACCGCCGTCGGCTTGATCTTGGTGAAGCGGACGTCGTGCAAGACCAGCGTCAGCCCACCGAAGATGAAAGCGAAGCCGCCGGCGATCAGCGGCATCGGGGCCAGGCGTCGCTCGGCCGCCAGACCGATCAGGAGCGCAATCGCCGACCCCGCGACCAGCCACCCGGTCGCGGCGATCAGGTCGGGCCTCGCGCCGCCGCCCCACGCCAGCGCCCAGCCGAGCGGACCCCCGGCCACAAACCGAAGGCGGAGGAAGTAGGCCGCGCCAAATGCGGCGATCCCGCCATAGTCGACGATAAGGCGGATGGCGGCGTGCGCCTGGCTGCGTTGGGCCGGCGGCGTCTTGGGCGCCGGTTCGCTCAACCCTGGTCGAGTCCGACAAGCGAGCGGGAGAAGGCCTCGGCATCGAACGGCTGCAGGTCGTCGATGCCCTCCCCGACGCCGATCAGCTTGATTGGCGCGTCCGACGCCTGGGCGACGGGCACGAGCACGCCGCCGCGCGCGGTGCCGTCCAGCTTGGTCATCACGATGCCGGTCACCCCGGCGGTGTTGCCGAACACATTTTCCTGGGCGAGCGCGTTGCGCCCCACCGTCGCATCCAGGACAAGCAAAGTCTCGTGAGGCGCTTCCGGGTCGACCTTCTTCAGAACGCGCACGATCTTCAGGAGCTCGTCCATCAGGCCGGCCTTGTTCTGCAGCCGGCCCGCCGTGTCGATCAGGACGACGTCGTAGCCCTCCGTCTTCGCCTTCTCCAGGCCATCGAAGGCCAGGCCGGCGGCATCGGCGCCCGGAGCGCCGGCGACGAAGGCGGCCCCGGCGCGCTCGGCCCAGATCTTGAGCTGCTCGACCGCGGCGGCGCGGAAGGTGTCGCCGGCGACCACCAGCACCTTGGCCCCGCGCCGCGTGAGGTCGGCGGCGATCTTGCCGAGCGTCGTCGTCTTGCCCGATCCGTTCACGCCGACGAAGAGCACGACGTAGGGACGGGGCCCGGCGAGCGCTTCGAAGACGCCCTGCCGCGGGCTGAGCTCGGCGGCGATGGCCTCGGCGAGCGCGTGCTTGATCTCGTCCTCGTCGCATTCGCGCCCAAACCGCTGGGCGGCGAAGCGCTCGGTGATGCGCTGGGCGGCGCTCGGGCCGAGGTCGGCCTCGATCAGCATGTCCTCGAGTTCGTCGAGCCTGGCCTGGTCGAGCGGCTTCTTGGTGAAGACCGAGACGATCTCCGTCGACATCTGCCGCGACGACCGGGACAGGCCGTCCGCCAGTCTTCGGAACCATCCGGGCTTGCGGGCCTCGGTCTCACTCACGCGGGCGCACCGATGGCGCGGGCGCCGTCGTGGCCGGTGACCGTGATCGGGAGAAGCGCCCCGTCCGGCGCGTCGCCGTCGAACAGGATTTCGGTGAAGTCCGGCGCGCGGGCGCGGCCAGGACGTTCGACCAGGCCCGTGACCGTCCGGCCGACCTGGCGTTCGAGATGCAGGCCAAGCGCCGACGCTCCGGCCTCGCGCAAGCGCATGGCGCGCGCCTTGATCGCCGCCTTGGCGACCTGCGGCATGCGCGCGGCGGGCGTGCCCGCGCGCGGGCTGAACGGGAAGACGTGCAGGTAGGCGAGGCGGGCTTCGTGGACGAGCGAAAGCGTGTGCTCGAACATCGCCTCCGTTTCGGTCGGGAAGCCGGCGATGACGTCGGCGCCGAAGGCCGTGTCGGGACGGCTCGCGGCGGACGGCTTCGATCAGCGCCAGCGCCCGGTCGCGGCCATGGCGACGCTTCATCCGCTTCAAGATCATGTCGTCGCCCGACTGCAGCGACAGATGCAGGTGCGGCATGAGCCTGGGCTCTTCGGCGAAGCAGGCGAGCAGTTCGTCGTCGATCTCGGCGACGTCGATCGATGAGAGCCGAAGCCGCGCCAAATCGGGCGCGAGCCTGAGGATCCGGCGGACCAGCGCTCCCAGGCTGGGGGTCCCCGGAAGGTCGGCGCCCCATGAGGTCAGGTCGACGCCGGTCAGCACCGCCTCGCGGCATCCCTCCGTGCTCAGACGGCGGATCGCCTCGACGACACGGCCGGCCGGCACCGAGCGCGAGGCGCCGCGTCCGTAGGGAATCACGCAGAAGGTGCAGCGGTGATCGCAGCCGTTCTGGATCTCGACCGAGGCGCGGGCCCGCACCGCGTCGTGCGCGATCGTCGGCGCCGCCGCTTCGTGCACGGAAAAGATGTCGCCCACCGCGACGCGCCGCGCGCCGTCCGTGCGGTACGCGCCGACAGCGATCTTCTCGGCGTTGCCGAGCACCTGGTCGACCTCGCCCATGGCGGCGAAGGCGGCCGGATCGATCTGCGCGGCGCAGCCGGTGACGATCAAGCGCGCCCCCGGCCGCTCCCGGCGCACGCGGCGGATGGTCTGCCGCGCCTGACGAACCGCCTCTGCGGTCACCGCGCAAGTGTTGAGGACCACGGCGTCGGTGAGGCCCGCCTCCGCCGCACGCGTGCGGATCACGTCGGATTCGTAGGCGTTCAGCCGGCAGCCGAAGGTGATGACCTCCACCGCGTTCACGGCAACGTCCCCGTGAACTCGACCGCGGTCGGCCCGGTCATCAGCACATGGCCGTCGCTCTCGCGCCACTCGACGCGCAGCGGCCCGCCCGGAAGCTCAACGGTCGCCGCACGGCCGGTCAGCTCGCGCCGGCTAGCCGCGACGAGCGCCGCGCAGGCGCCGGTGCCGCAGGCCCTTGTCTCGCCGACCCCCCGCTCCCAGACCCGCAGGCCGATACGGTCGCGCGCCTTGATCTCTGCGAACCCGACGTTGGTCCGCTCGGGAAACAACGGATGGTTCTCGATCAACGAGCCGACCTCGGCCACCGGCGCGGTCGCGACGTCGCGGACGAAGAAGATCACGTGCGGGTTGCCCATGCTGACACAGCCCGGGGTGTGCAGCACCGGATGGTCGATCGGCCCGACCTGCAGTTCGATGCCGCGCGTGTCCATCGCCTCGGCGAGCGGGATGTCGCGCCAGCCGAGGCCGGGTTCGCCCATGTCGACGGTGACGAGATCGCCTTCCGCGCGACGCGCGCCGAGCAGGCCGGCGTTCGTCTCCAGGCAGGTCTCGTCTTTGCCGGACGCCTGCATCAAGAGCCAGGCGACGCAGCGCGCCCCGTTGCCGCAGGCGGCCGTCTCCCCGCCGTCGGCGTTCCAGAAGCGGACGAAGGCCTCGGCCTTGGTCGAGGGCTCGATGGCGATGAGTTGGTCGCAGCCGATGCCGCGGGCGCGGTCGGCGATCGCGCGCACCTCGGCCGGACCCGGCGTGAAAGCGCCCTCGCGCGCCTCGACCACGACAAAGTCGTTGCCGAGGCCGTTCATCTTGAGGAAGGGCCGGCCCATGGCCGCGCCATATAGGCCGGGACGAGCGAAAAAGCACCCGGCGGGGGCGGCGGCAAGCCAGGCCCGCCGCCTACGTCTGCTCTCAGGCGTCCTCGACTGCGCGAGCGGCGGCGTCCAGGGCCGCGGCCACCGCCTGCACCTGGGTGTCGCTCAGCGGCCCGCGGCCGAGGCGATAGCGAAGCGCTGTGTTCAGGTTCTGCATGGCGCGCAGGATCTGCGGGGCGCTACGGCCGCGGTTTGCGGCGGCGACCTCGCCCATGCGGGCGAAGATGGCCTCGACGGCGTCCTTCTGTTCGGTGAGATGGGCCTGGCCTTCCGTCGTGACGGCGTAGAGCTTCTTGGCTCCGTCGGCGTCCGGCTGCTGGCGCACGTAGCCCATGTCCTCGAGCAGCGTCAGCGTCGGATAGACGACGCCGGGGCTCGGCGCATAGGCGCCGCCAACCGCTTCCTCGACAGCCTTGATCAGCTCGTAGCCGTGACGCGGCTTCTCCGCGATCAGCTTGAGCAGAACGAGCCTGAGGTCGCCCTGCTCGAACACGCGGCGAGGCCGCATGCCGCGTCGTCCGACGCCGCGGCGCCCTTCGCCCTCCGACCAGCCGAAGGCATGCCGCGAGCGATGTTGATGGTGATGAAATCGATGCATATTGATCCTTCTCAGATATATCGATGTTGCAGATATATCGAAGTTGCATCGGAATGCAAGACCCTTTCTGTCGGATCGGGTCGGATGTGGTAGGATGAAGACCCTTCGCGCCTGGAGGAACGCCTATGCCCGCGCTCGTTCTCGCCGCCGCCCTGGCTGCCGCCGCGCCGGCGCCGCCATGCCAGCCGCCCGCGCCGCAACAAGCGTCCGCGCCGGTCCGCGCGGCGCCGCATCCCCTGGCCGACGAGCCGGTCGCACGGCGGATGCACGCGGTGTTGCGCAAGATGGCCGGATGCCTCGTCGTCGACGTCGCGGCCTGGCGCGACCAGACTCAGGTCTGGGAGTACCGGCTGGCCGGTCCGGCGAACGCCGCGCCGAGGCCCGCCGGACAGCCGCTAGCCGAGGGTGCGCAGGGTTTCGGCCAATAGCCGAGCCTCGACGCCGCGGCTCGACCCGCCACGCCAGGCGACCACGATTTGCCGGCTCGCCTGGTCGGTCGCCAGGTGGCGGATGCCGATGGGCGCCTCGGCCGCCAGACCGGCCTGGACCGCCATGGCCGGCAGGAAGGAGACTCCGAGTCCCGAGGCCACCATCTGCACCAGCGTCGGCAAAGAGGTCGCCGTGAACACGCCCTCGTCGCCAGGCTTCGGCTGCTCGAGCCGGCACGCGGCCAGGGCGTGGTCGCGCAGGCAGTGGCCGTCCTCGAGCAGGATGAGGTCGTCGCCGGCCATCCGCTCCGGCGGGATGGGGTCTGCGGCCAGCAGCGGATGGTTGGCGGGCAAGGCAGCGAGCAGCTCGTCGTCGCAGACGGTCGCCGTCTCCAGCCCCTGCGTGTCGTAGGGCAGGGCGATCAGGGCTGCATCGAGGGCGCCGGACTTGAGCGCCGCGATCAGCTTCTGCGTCTGGTCCTCGCGCAGGAAGAGCCTCAGCTGCGGAAAGCGCGCCCGAACCGTCGGCAAGGCGCGTGGCAGGAGGAAGGGCGCGATCGTCGGGATGACGCCCAGGCGGAAGCGGCCGCAGAGCGGCCGGCCGGCGCTCTTGGCCGCCTGCACGAGGTCCTCGGCGCGGGCGAGGATGTCGCGGGCGCGCGCCACCGCCTCCTCGCCGATCGGGGTCAGGATCACCCCGGCGCGGGCGCGGTCGACGACTGGGGCTCCGAGGATCCGCTCCAGCTCCTGCACGCCGGCGGACAAGGTCGGCTGGGTCACGTGGGCGGCCTCGGCCGCCCGGCTGAACGAGCCGTGCTCGGCGAGCAGCTTGAGGTACTGCAGCTGGCGAAGGGTCGGGAGCACCGCCAGCCATATAGACTGGCTCGATCCTCTTTGCAGTCTCGATCGAGACGATTTTGCCTCGCGGCGCTGCGGACGGCGCGCGCCGGTGCTAGTGAACCCGCGAAACCGCCGCAGCGGAGATCTGGCGACGATGAACCTGGACAGCTTGCGGGAGTCCCTGCCCGCCTATGCGCGCGATATCGCAACCAACCTCGGCGTTCTGGCCAGCGAGACCCTCCTGGACGACCAGCAGAAGTGGGGGACCTTCGTCGCCTCGGCGCACGCGGTCGGCGTGCCGGAGGTGGTGCGGGCGATCGAGGCGTCGGCGACGCTGGCCGGGCTCTCCGACGAGGCCAAGACGGCGGCGAAGGCGGCCGCCGCGGTCATGGGCATGAACAACGTCTATTATCGGGCGCTGCACATCATGGGGAACGGCGAGTACCGCGCCCTGCCGGCGCGGCTACGCATGAACGTGCTCGGCAACCCTGGCGTCCCGAAGGTCGACTTCGAGCTCTGGTCGATGGCGGTCTCGGCCATCAACGGCTGCGGCGCCTGCATGGACGCCCACGAGGCGGAGCTGAAGAAGCACGAGGTGTCGCCCCAGGCGATCCAGGCCACGCTCCGCATCGGCGCTGTGGTCAACGCGGCCTCCCGCGTCGTCGCCGCCGAGGCCGCCGAGGCCGGGTGAGCGACGCCTCCGCCTGGCTCAACGGCCGCACGGCGCATGGTCCGCCGCTCGACGTCGATTGGGGCCGGGGCGCCCATCGGCTGGCGCTCAGTCTCTACGCCACGCACGAGGTGACGCCCGACGCGCTGACCACATCGGCGCGCGGGGTTCTGTTTCGCCGCAGCCAGGTCATGGTCGTCCGCGACCCGGGCGGCGACCACGTCATCCCCGGCGGCCGCCGCGAGCCTGGCGAGACCCTCATGCAGACCCTGGCCCGCGAGATCGCCGAGGAGACCGGCTGGCGTTTTTCGAGCGCACGGCCATTCGCCGTCCTGCACTTCCGCCACCTGACACCGAAGCCGGACGGCTACCCCTATCCCTACCCCGACTTCTTCCAGCCGCTCTTTGTCCTCGAGGCGAGCGACCACGAACGGCGGCGCATCGTACGTGACGCCTGGGAGAGCCGCTCGCGCATGATCCCGATCGCCCGCGCGGCCGCCGCCGTGCTCGCCGAGCAGAAGCCCATCCTGGCCCTGGCGCTGGCCGCCCGCCGCGCCTGAATCGAAAGCGCTGGCGAAGAAGGGTCTCTGCGCCTATATTCACCGCACTTCGATCGTCAGCGCTGGATGGCGCTTTCGAGCGGCGGCCCGAAAGGACCGGCCGCTTTTTTGTTGGTTCCGGGACGTTGCGCGGCAAGACACGGGAAGACCGCAGTCTATTGGAGCTTCTGGATCCGGTGGCGGAGACCGCCGGATACCAGATCGTTCGCCTGCGTCTGATGGGCGGCGGGCGATCACGGCATCTGCAGATCTTGGCCGAGGATGCGGCCGGCGAGATGAACGTCGACGACTGCGCCCGTCTGTCGCGGGCGATCGTGGACGTGCTGGAGGCGGCCCAGCCGATCGAAGGCGACTATGCGCTGGAAGTCTCGAGCCCGGGCATCGACCGACCGCTGACCCGGCTCAACGACTTCACGACCTTCGAAGGGCTTGAAGCGAAGATCGAACTCGACCGCCTGGCCGACGGGCGCAAGCGGTTCAAGGGCGTCCTCGCCGGCGTAGAGGGCGACCGCGTCTTGATCGATCTCGAAGGCGAGGACGCGACCGCCGAGGTCCCCTTCGCCTGGATCAGCGACGCCAAGCTGGTGCTGACCGACGACCTTCTCAAACGCGGCGCGGAAAAACGCGCCGAAAGACTTCAACTCGAACAGGCGTCGAGCGACGCCGCTCCGGAGTAAGACCCATGGCCCTCTCAGGCATTTCCGCCAACCGGCTCGAGCTTCTGCAGATCGCCGACGCGGTCGCGCGCGAGAAATCGATCGAGAAGGAGATCGTCATCGAGGCGATCGAGGAGGCGGTGCAGAAGGCCGCCCGCTCGCGCTACGGCGCCGAGCACGACATCCGCGTGCACATCGATCCGAAGACCGGCGAAACGACGATCACCCGCGTCGTCACCGTGGTCGACGACGAGGAGCCGATCGAGAACACCTACGCCTTCAAGAGCCTCGCCGACGCCAAGCTGGACGACAAGGACGCCTTCGTCGGCAAGACCTACGAGGAGATCCTGCCGCCCTTCGAGTTCGGCCGCGTGCAGACGCAGATGGCTCGGCAGGTGGTGACCGGCAAGGTCCGCGACGCCGAGCGCGAGCGCCAGTACGAGGAGTTCAAGGATCGCGTCGGCGAGATCGTCAATGGCGTGGTCAAGCGCGTCGAGTACGGCAACATCGTCGTCGACCTCGGCCGCGGCGAAGGCGTCGTGCGGCGCGACCAGGCGATCCCGCGCGAGAACTTCCAGGTCGGCGACCGCATCCGCAGCTACATCTACGACGTCCGCCGCGAGACCAAGGGCCCGCAGATCATGCTGTCACGCGCCCACGGCGGCTTCATGGCCAAGCTGTTCGCGCAGGAGGTGCCCGAGGTCTACGACGGGGTGATCGAGATCCGCGCCATCGCCCGCGACCCGGGCAGCCGGGCGAAGATGGCGGTGGTCTCCAACGACTCCTCCATCGACCCCGTCGGCGCCTGCGTCGGCATGCGCGGCAGCCGCGTGCAGGCGGTGGTGGCCGAGCTGCAGGGCGAGAAGATCGACATCATCCCATGGTCGCCGGACGAGGCGGCGTTCCTGGTGAACGCGCTCGCGCCGGCCGAAGTGACCAAGGTGGTCATGGACGAGGAGGACGAGCGGGTCGAAGTGGTGGTGCCCGACGAGCAGCTGTCGCTGGCCATCGGCCGGCGCGGCCAGAACGTCCGCCTCGCGAGCCAGCTGACCGGCTGGCAGATCGACATCATGACCGAGAGCCAGGATTCGGAGCGCCGCCAACGCGAGTTCGCCGAGCGCACCCAGCTGTTCCAGGAAGCGCTGGACGTCGACGAGGTCATCGCCCAGCTGCTGGTCACCGAGGGCTTCGCGACCGTCGAGGACGTGGCCTACGTCGACTTGTCCGAGATCGCCGCCATCGAGGGCTTCGGCGAGGAGACCGCCGAGGAGCTGCAGGCCCGCGCCCGCGACTACCTGGAGAAGGAAGCCGCCGAATACGACGAGAAGCGCCGCGAGCTCGGGGTCGAGGACGGCCTGCTCGACGTCGAGGGCGTCACCCTGCCGATGAGCGTGGCGCTGGGCGAGGGCGAGGTGAAGACGGTCGAGGACCTTGCCGGCCTGGTGCCAGACGACCTGCGCGGCTGGTTCGAGACCAAGGACGGCGAGCGGGTGCGCGAGCCGGGCATCCTGGAGAGCTTCGGACTTTCAGCCGACGCCGCCGAGGCCCTGATCATGCGCGCGCGGGTCGCCGCGGGCTGGATCGAGCCAGAGCCGGAAGTCGAAGAGGTGATCGAGGAAGAATACGCCGAGGGCGACGAGGCGATGGCCGAGGCGGGCGAAGAAGGCTGATCGCGCCGGTGCAGGAGCCGCGCCTTGCCGCCGGTTCGCGAACGCCGCGACCTCGCCTCCGGCGAGGTGATGGACGAAGACCGGCTGATCCGCTTCGTGGCCGGCCCGGGCGGCGTCGTCGTTCCCGACCTCGCCCGCAAGCTGCCCGGCCGCGGGCTGTGGGCCGCGGCCAACCGCGCCGCCGTCGAGAAGGCGGCGAAGGGCGGCTTCGCCCGCGCCGCGAAGGCCAAGGTTCAGGCGCCGAGCGACCTCGCCGAGCAGGTGGAGCGGCCTGCTCGCCAGGCGCCTGCTTGGACGGGCTCGGCCTCGCCCGGCGGGCGGGCGCTCCTGACCTTCGGCTTCGACAAGACGCATGCGGCGATCGCCGGCGGTCGGGCGGCCTGGCTGATCGAGGCGAGCGACGGCGCGGCGGACGGGCGGGCCAAGCTGGTGGCGCTCGCGCGCCGCCAGCCGAGCCCGCCGGCGCTGCTCGGCGCCTTTACGTCGGGCGAATTGGGTTTGGCCTTGGGCCTGGAAAATGTGGTACACCTCGCCTTCCTTGCGGGGCGAGGCGCCGAACGGTGGACGCTCGATGTCCAACGGCTTTCGGGCTTTCGTCCGCTCCTTCCCGAGAGTTGGCGCGAGGAGCCTTGAACGAGAGGCGATGGGGCCCATCTGAGGCCGCACCGCCGGCGTTCGCCTATGGATGTGACGGCGGGGTGGGCCGGACGAGCCGGCCCCCAATCAGGATGTTGAGTAGTACAGCGAGCGGATGAGCGACTCGAACGACGACAACAACAGATCCGGCGGGCTTCGCGCGCCGCTGACGCTGAAGCCGCGTCCGGGAGCCGTGAGCGCCGGAACGGTCAAGCAGAGCTTCAGTCACGGCCGCTCGAAGACGGTGGTGGTCGAGACCAAGCGCCGCCGCGTCGAGGGTCCGCACGCCGGCGGGCAGAGCCTGGGTGGTCCCTCGGCCGCCGAGAAGCGCGCCGCGCTGGACGCCCGCCCGCGCGAGTCCGCGCCCGACGCGGCCCGCGCCCCGGCGGCGGCGCCAACCTCAACCTGTCAGCCGAAGAACTGCGCGCCCGCCAGCGGGTGCTGGAAGCCGCCCGCGCCGATCAGGAGCGGCGGGACGCCGAGCGGCGCGAGAGCGCGCGCCGCGCCGAAGAGGAAGTCGCGCCGACGCGAGGCCGAAGCCGCGGCGCCGCCCGGTCGCCGCCCCGGTCGCCGAGGTCGCCGCGCCGGCGCCGGTGGCGGAACGCGCGCCCGAGCCCGTCCGCGCTGCGGCGGCCCCGGCGCCGCGGGCCGAGCCCAGGCCGGAGCCGCGCCCCGAGCGCGAGCCCGCGGCGCGACGATCGCGCCTCGACCACCACCTATCGGCCCGAGCGGACGCCGACGTACGGCCGTCGCGTCGGAGGGCGAGCCGCGTCCGGAGCGCGGGCCGCGCGAAGCCCGTCCCGATGGCGGCCGCAGCTTCGAGCGCCCGGCGCGCGCCGGCGAGACCGTCCGCTATTCGGCGCTGGCGCCTCGCCCGGCGCCGGCTGGCCGCGATGGAGCGGCCGCCGAGCGGCCCGCGCCCGCCCGGCCTCGGCCGCCCCGAGCCGGCGCCCGCCGGTCCCGAGATCCAGCGCGCGACCCGCCAGGCGCCGCGGCCCACCGGCAGCCTGCCCGACCGCCGGCCCGACGACGAGGAGGAAGGCGCCGACCGCCGCGGCAAGGCCGCGCCGGGCAAGGCCGTCAGCCGCGTCCGCGGCGCGCCGCAGCGCCGCGAGGGCCGCCTGACCATCCAGGCCGTCGCCGGCAACGACGACGAGGCGGTCGAGCGCATGCGCAGCCTGGCGTCGGTGCGCCGCGCCCGCGAACGCGAGCGCGAGCGGCGCAAGGGCGGCGGCCAGGAGCAGGCGAAGATCGCGCGCGAGGTGGTGATCCCGGACGTGATCACCGTCCAGGAACTGGCCAACCGCATGGCCACGCGCGGCGTCGAGATCATCAAGTTCCTGATGCGCCAGGGCCTGATGCTGAAGATCAACGACGTGATCGATTCCGACACCGCCGAGCTGGTGGCGACCGAGTTCGGCCACACGGTCAAGCGCGTCTCCGAGTCCGACGTCGAGGAGGGCTTCATCGGCGGCCGAGGACGTCGACGACCATCTCGTCGTCGCGGCCGCCGGTCGTGACCGTCATGGGCCACGTCGACCACGGCAAGACCAGCCTCCTGGACGCGCTTCGCTCCACCGACGTGGTCTCCGGCGAGCACGGCGGCATCACCCAGCACATCGGCGCCTATCAGGTGCGGCTGAAGGACGGCCAGCGCATCACCTTCCTGGACACGCCCGGCCACGCCGCCTTCTCGGCGATGCGCGCGCGCGGCGCGCACGTGACCGACATCGTCGTGCTGGTGGTCGCCGCCGACGACGGGGTGATGCCGCAGACGATCGAGGCGATCAATCACGCCAAGGCGGCCGGCGCGCCGATCATCGTGGCGATCAACAAGATCGACAAACCCGACGCCGACCCCAACCGGGTGATCAACGAGCTGCTGCAGCACGAGATCGTGGTCGAGAAGCTGGGCGGCGACACCCAGGCCGTCGAGGTCTCGGCGACGCAGAAGCTTGGCCTCGACGACCTGGTCGAGGCCATCTCTGCTGCAGGCCGAGGTCATGGACCTGAAGGCCAACCCCGACCGCTCGGCCGACGGCGTGGTGATCGAGGCCAAGCTCGACCGCGGCCGCGGCGTCGTGGCGACCGTGCTGGTCAAGCGCGGCACGCTGAAGCGCTCGGACATCGTCGTCGCCGGCTCGAGCTGGGGGCGGGTGCGCGCCCTGATCAACGAGCGCGACGAACAGGTGCAGGAGGCCGGCCCGTCGGAGCCGGTCGAGATCCTCGGCCTCGACGACACGCCCGATCCGGGCGACGCCTTCGCCGTGGTCGAGACCGAGGCCCGCGCCCGCGAGCTCACCGACTACCGCATCCGGCAGCGGCGCGAGAAGACCATCGCCCCCGCCGGCCGCGGCCGGCGCCTCGCTGGCCGACATGATGGCCAAGCTGCAGGACAAGAGGGTCTCGGAGCTGCCGCTGATCATCAAGGCCGACGTGCAGGGCTCCGCCGAAGCGATCGTCGGCTCGCTGGACAAGATCTCGACCGACGAGGTGCGCGCCCGCATCGTCCACTCGGGCGCCGGCGCGATCAACGAGAGCGACGTGATGCTGGCCAAGGGCGTCGGCGCGCCGATCCTCGGCTTCAACGTGCGCGCCTCCAAGCAGGCCCGCGACCTCGCCGAGCGCGAGGGCGTCGAGATCCGCTACTACGCGATCATCTACGACCTGATCGACGACATCAAAGGCGTGCTCTCCGGCATGCTGGCGCCGATCCAGCGCGAAACCATGCTCGGCAACGCCGAGGTGCTGCAGGTGTTCGACATCTCGAAGGTCGGCAAGGTGGCCGGCTGCCGCGTCACCGACGGCGTCGTGCGCAAGGGCGCGCGCATCCGCACCATCCGCGACGGCGTCGTGATCCAGGAGATGGGCACGCTGCAGACCCTCAAGCGGTTCAAGGACGAGGTGAACGAGGTCCAGTCCGGTCAGGAATGCGGCATGGCCTTCGCCAACTTCCAGGACATCAAGGCCGGCGACGTGATCGAGTGCTTCACCGTCGAAGAGGTCAAACGGGCGCTCTGACCCCGGAAGGAGACGCCCCATGCGGCGCGCTGCGGCCCTCGCTGGCCTGGTTCTGAGCTTTGCGCCGTTGGCGGCGGCCGCCCAGGGCCCTTCGCAGCTGATTCCCGGGCGACGGCGATTGGACGCTCTACACCGTGCAGGACGGCGGCTGTTACGCGCGACTGGCCGGGCGCGACGTCGACACCATGGTGATGGTCAACCGCGACGCCAAGCCGGTGATCGCCATCGGCCGGCCCGACTGGAACTTCGGCCCGTCGACGATGGACGTCGAGCTCAAGATCGACATGGGGCCGCCGCACAAGCTCAGCGCGAGCCCGGTCGCCAATATCATTCTGGTGGTCGTCGATAGCGACCTTCGTCAGGCCGTGCTGAACGCCAAGAGCATGACCTGGACGTTGCCGAACGGCAGCTTCACCGCCCCGGTCGAAGGGCTGGGCAAGGCGTTCCAGGCCGTCGTCCCCTGCGGGCTGGCCGCAGCGCAGAGCCGTGCCGCCGCCCAGCTAGGCGGCCGCCACGATCGCCTCCTCGACGTCGCGCAGGCGATCCTTGCCGAAGTAGAGATCGGCGCCGACCAGGAAGCTCGGGCTGCCGAAGGCGCCGGCCTCGAAGGCCGCGTTGGTGTTGTCGATCAGCGCCTGCTTGACCTCGGGATCCTCCGCCTTCGCCATCAGGGCCGCAGCGTCGAGACCGGACTCGGTCAGAGCCGCCGCGATCACATCGGGCTCGTCCATCTTCTTCGGCGCCTCCCACATGTGGTGGAAGACGGCATCGACGTAGCGCTCGAACACGCCGAGCCGCTGGGCGGCCACCGCGCCCCGCATGATCCTGAGCGTGTTGACCGGGAAGAAGGGATTGGAGGTGAAGCCGTCAATCCCGTGCCGCTGCACGAAACGCCGCGTCTCCAGACCCTCGTACGCCAGCTTGTTCTTGATGCCGGCGAAGGCTTCGGCCGGCGAGCGATTGCCTGTGAGCTTGAAGAGGCCGCCGAGCAGCACCGGCACATAGACGAAATGCGCCCCGGTGCGGCGTTCGATCTCTGGAATCACCTTGTGCGACAGGTAGGCGTTCGGGCTGCCGAAATCGAACAGGAAGCGGACATCCGCCATCACCAGGTCTCCCCATAGGGTCGAAGGTCGAGTTCGTGCGTCCAGCCGTCGCGGGTCTGCTGGTGCAGGTCCCAATAGGCCGCGGCGATGGAGGACGGCTCCATTAGCCGTCCCGGCGGGATATTGTCGGCAGCTTCCTGGCCCTGGGCGGCGGCGATCCGCCCACGCACGAAGGCGGTGTCGACCCCGGAATCGATGATCAGGTGGGCGACGTGGATGTTCTTCGGCCCGAGCTCGCGCGCCATCGATTGGGCCAGGGCGCGCAGGCCGAACTTCGCCGAGGCGAACGCCGCATAGCCCTTGCCGCCCCGCATCGAGGCGGTGGCGCCGGTGAAGAAGATCGAGCCCCGCCCGTGCTCGAGCATGATCTTGGCCGCCTCGCGTCCGGTCAGGAAGCCGCCGTAGCAGGCCATCTCCCAGACCTTGCGGAACACCCGCTCGGTCGTCTCGGTGATCGGAAAGTTGACGTTTGCGCCGACGTTGAAGACGCAGACCTCGAGCGGCGCGGCGGCGTTCGCCTCGGCGAGGAAGGCGCTCACCGCCTCCTCGGAGCGGGCGTCGAGGGTGCGGGCCTCGCAGCGGCCGCCGGCGCGCCTCGATCTTGGCTTTCAGCGGCGCGAGCTGGTCGCCGTTGCGGCGGCCGGCGAAGACCAGGTAGCCCTCGGCGGCGAAGCGCTCGGCGATCGCCGAGCCGATGTAGTCGCCGGCCCCGACCACGGCGACCGATGCGTTCGCGTTTGACCATCGCCGTTCCCGATTGCCCTTAAGTTGTCGATATCGGCACGCTAAGCTCGCCGTGCAATAGCGGCCAACCGGAGCCTCCTCCATCCATGCGAGACTCGCGCGAGCTTGGCGCTGACCGCGCTGTTGGCGGCCGTGGTGCTGGCCGGGCCGGCCTGGGCGGTGAAACGAATCTACTCCTACGACTCCGCCAATCCGCTCACCGAGCAGATGACGGAAGCGGGCCTAACCTTCGTGTTCGACCGCACGCTCATGACGACGCGGGTCAAGGAGATCATCGAGACCAATGACGTCGGGCATGCCGACGTGCGCCCGGTTGGCCAGTCGGTGCTGGGGCCTGGCGGCCTGGCGGCGCTGATCGGCTCGGGCGCGCGCGAGCGCGACCTCTACGAGATTCTGCCCGACGGCGACGGCCGGGCCCTGATCAGCGCGCTCTGTCCCGGCGCCGACCGCGCCTGGCTGGCGTTCGGCCCGATCCGCGTCGACCAGCCGCTGCGCATCCACGCCCTCGGCCACGATCCGGCCACAGGCCGCAGCCGCAGGTGCATCACCCTCGACTACAGCTACCACGGCCAGTGGGCGCTGGCGCCGCCGCAGCTGCCGCAGCCGGACCGCAGCGACCGCTTCAACGACACGCCGGCCAATCACCGCTACTGACGCACGCGCCCCGCTTCCGCTAAGGAATCGCCCGACGGACAGGGGAGGATGATGGCATGGCCGATCGCGACGCTCTGGCGGCCTACGAGAGCTTTCAGTTCACCGACGGGCCCTGGACGCGGGAGGTCTTCCGCCGCGGCGAGGGGCCGGCCGTCATCATCGTCCATGAGATGCCGGGACTGCATCCGCTCGTGGTCCGCTTCGCCGATCGGGTCGCCGAGGCGGGGATGACGGTCTTCCTGCCCAGCCTGTTCGGCCAGCCCGGCAAAACGGCGAGCGTCGCTTACGCGCTGGGGACGATGGCGGCGACGATCTGCATCCGGCGCGAATTCCACATCTGGGCCGGCAAGGGATCGAGCCCGATCGTCGCCTGGCTGAGGGCGCTGGCGCGCAAGGCGCACGCCGAGTGCGGCGGCAAGGGCGTCGGCGCCGTCGGCATGTGCTTCACCGGCGGATTTGCGCTGGCCATGATGACCGAGCCGGCCGTCGTCGCGCCGGTGCTCTCCCAGCCCTCGATGCCGATGTTCGGCGCGCGGCAAGCACGCCGGCGTCGATGCGGCGCCGGACGAGATCGCCTGCGCCCGCCGCCGCTTCGTCGACGAGGATCTCTCCATGATCGGCCTGCGCTTCAAGGGCGACGGTTTTGTGCCAGGCGACCGGTTCGAAACGCTGAAGGCGCGAGTTCGGCGAACGCTTCGAAGCGATCGAACTCGAAGACGCTGACGCGCTCGCTGGCACCGGAATGCCGCCGCATTCGGTGCTTACGCTCCACCTCGACGATCGCGAGGGGACGCCGACCAAGGCCGCGGAGCAGAGGGTGATCAGCTTCTTCAAGCAACGCACAGGCGCCTGAGCGATGCGGACGGGCCGGGCTCTTCTGATCGGGGCGTTCGCGCTGCTCGGCGCCTGCACGGCCACGGCGCCTCTGAGCGCGGCCGGCGACGTCCATGCCTTCCTGGTCTCCATCCGCGACGACGACAAGGCCGCCTTCAACGCCCACGTCGACCGCAAGGCGCTGAAGGCGCAGTTGCGCGACAAGCTGGCGGCCGATGCGGCCCGGCGAGACCCGGCGCTGGGCGCGCTGGCGGTGGCGCTCGGCCCGCCGCTGATCGATATCGCGGTCGACAAGCTGGTGCAGCCCGAGTTCTTCCGCGAGACCGCCGAAGCGCTCGGCTATTCGCCCGACAAGCCGCTGCCGAGCAGCCTGGCGATCGCCGAGGCGCTGCGGCCCATCGACGACAGCCACGTCTGCGTGGCGCGCAAGAAGGACGCGCCCTGCCTCTTCGTCTTCACCGACGAGGACGGCGTCTGGCGGCTGACCGCGATCGAGGGCGCCTCTGACCTCCTGCGGCGGGCGGTGAAGGACTGAACGCCGCGCTGGACAGGGCGAGCGTCGATCGCTAGTGACGCTGCCCTTTCCGGCCAGCGCCATGCCCCGAAACACAAAATCTCACGCCAACGCGCCGCGCGCCGCGCAGGGGCCCAGTCAGCGCCAGCTACGCGCCGGCGAGCTCGTGCGCCACGCCCTGGTCGAAGTGCTGCGCGAAGAGGACCTGACCGATCCGGCGCTCGCCGGGGTCTCCGTGACCGTGACCGAAGTCCGCATGTCGCCCGACCTGAAGCACGCCGTCTGTTTCGTCGAGCCGCTTGGCGGGACCCATGCCGCCGAGGTGACCGCCGGTCTGAACCGCTGCGCGCGGTTCCTGCGCGGCCGGCTGGGACGCCAGATCGACCTGCGCTTCACGCCGGAGCTGAAGTTCGTCCACGATGAGAGCTTCGGCGAGGCGGAGCGGATGGAGCGCCTCTTCCACGACCCCAAGGTGGCCCAGGACCTCGAGCCGGGCGATGGGACGTAGGCGCAAGGGCCATCCGGTCTCGGGCTGGGTCGTCCTCGATAAACCGCAGGGGCTGGGCTCCACCCAGGCGGTCGCGCGGGTGCGCCGCGCGTTCGAAGCGCAGAAGGCGGGGCACGCCGGCACGCTCGACCCGATGGCGACCGGCATCCTGCCGATCGCCCTGGGCGAGGCGACGAAGACGGTCCCCTATCTGGTGGACTCCGACAAGGCCTACCGCTTCACGATCGCCTGGGGCGCCTCGACCGCGAGCTTCGACGCCGACGGGGCGGTGACCGCGACCTCGGGCGTCCGGCCCGCGCCTGCCGCGGTGGAAGCGGCGCTTGGCGACTTTCGTCGGCGAGATCAGCCAAATCCCGCCGGCCTTCTCGGCCGTCAAGGTCGACGGGGAACGCGCTTACGACCTCGCCCGCGCCGGCGTCGCCGTCGATCTGGAGCCGCGAACGGTGGTGATCCACCAGGCCCGGCTGGCTGACGCGCCCGACGCCGATCACGTCACGCTGGAGATCGTTTGCGGCAAGGGCACCTATGTCCGCAGTCTCGCCCGAGACCTCGCCGAACAGCTCGGCGCCTGCGGGCACGTCTCGGCGCTCCGCCGCACGCGGGTCGGGCCGTTCAACCTGGCCGACGCCGTGACGCTGGAACAGTTGCAGGATTTGTGCGATAGGGGCCGCGGCTTGAAGGCGCTCGCCCCGGTCGAGACCGCGCTGGACGACATCCCGGCGTTGGCCGTGACCAATGAGGACGCTTTCAGGCTCTCGCAAGGGCGACCGATCGTTCTGCTTCCCAGACAGGTCGAAACGCTGAAGGCGCGGCTCGCTTCTCCGAACGGAGAAGGTCTCGCGTCCCGAACCGTTTTGGCGATGGGCTCAGGCGGACCGGCGGCGATCTGCGAGATGCGGGCGGGACAGCTTCGTCCGGTCCGCGTGTTCAACCTTTAAGGACGGAGACCCCGATGTCGATTACAGCCGAGCGCAAGGCTGAGCTGATCAAGACCCACGCCCGCACCGACCACGACACCGGTTCGGCCGAGGTGCAGGTCGCCATCCTCTCCGAGCGCATCGCCAACCTGACCGAGCATTTCAAGACCCACAAGAAGGACAACCATTCCCGCCGTGGACTCCTGAAGCTCGTGTCCCAGCGCCGCAGCCTGCTCGACCACCTGCAGAGTCGGCGGACCAGGCGCGCTACCAGGCCCTGATCGAGACGCTCGGCCTGCGCAGATAGTTTCCACCGCGCCGACAATGCGCGGATAATCGAGATTCGTCGCGGCCGAGACGGGCGGCGGCGAAGATGAGCGGCGAGGTTTCGTTGCGCCGCATGCACGCGAGGGCCGTGGAGTCAGTGGTCCTCTTTCCACCCGTCGAGAAGGAGAGGACCCGCGGTCCCGCGAACTAGAGAAAGACGCCGTTCCGCCCCTGTCCGTTACGGCTGAAGGAAATGGGTCCTTCAGGCCGATAGAAGAAAGAAACCGACAGAAATGTTCGACATCAAACGCAAATCCATCGACTGGGGCGGGCGCAAGCTGACGCTCGAGACCGGCCGCATCGCGCGGCAGGCCGACGGGGCGGTGCTGGCCACCTACGGCGAGACCGTCGTGCTCGCCGCCGTGGTCGCCGAGAAGTCGCCAAGGCCCGGCCTCGACTTCTTCCCGCTGACCGTCAACTACCAGGAGAAGACCTTCGCCGCCGGCAAGATCCCCGGCGGCTTCTTCAAGCGCGAAGGCCGTCCGTCCGAGAAGGAGACCCTGGTCTCCCGCCTCATCGACCGCCCGATCCGCCCCTTGTTCGTCAAGGGCTTCAAGCATGAGACCCAGGTCATCGTCACCGTGCTGGCGCACGACCTGGAGAACGATCCCGACATCGTCGCCATGGTCGCCACCTGGCCGCGCTGACCCTCTCCGGCGTGCCCTTCATGGGCCCGATCGGCGCGGCCCGCGTCGGCTTCATCGACGGCCAGTACGTGCTCAATCCGACCCTCGACCAGCTGGGCGAGGACAACCGCATGGACCTCGTCGTCGCCGGCACCCACGACGCGGTGATGATGGTCGAGTCCGAGATCAAGGAACTGAGCGAGGACGAGGTCCTGGGCGGCGTCATGTTCGCCCACAGGAGCTTCCAGCCGGTGATCGAGGCGATCATCGAACTGGCCGAGCACGCGGCGAAGGACCCCTGGGACTTCGAAGCCGAGGACATCAGCCACCTGATCGGCGCGATCACCAAGGCGGTCGGCGAGGATCTGAAGGCCGCCTACAAGCTGCACCGGCAAGGAGGAACGCCACGCGGCCCTCTCCGCCGCCAAGGCCAAGGCGGCCGCGCTGCTGGTCGTCTCGGACGCGAACCCGGACGGGCACGACTCGTCCAAGTTCTCCGCCGCGTTCAAGGAATGCGAGGCGGTGGTGCTGCGTCGCGACGTGCTCAAGACCGGCCAACGCATCGACGGCCGCGACGTCGCGACCGTGCGTCCGATCGTTGCGGAAGTGGGCGTTCTGCCCCGCGCGCACGGCTCGGCCCTGTTCACCCGCGGCGAGACCCAGGCGCTGGTCGTGGCCACCCTGGGCACCGGCGACGACGAGCAGTTCATCGACGCGCTGGAAGGCACCTACAAGGAAGCCTTCCTGCTGCACTACAACTTCCCGCCCTATAGCGTGGGCGAGACCGGCCGCATGAACGCGCCTGGCCGGCGCGAGATCGGCCACGGCAAGCTCGCCTGGCGGGCGATCCGCCCGATGCTGCCGAGCAAGGAGGCTTTCCCCTACACCATCCGCCTCGTCTCGGAGATCACCGAGTCCAACGGCTCGTCGTCGATGGCGACGGTCTGCGGCTCGTCTCTGGCGCTGATGGACGCCTCGGTGCCGATGCACAAGCCGGTGGCGGGCATCGCCATGGGCCTCATCCTGGAGCCGGACGGCTATGTCGTGCTCTCGGACATCCTGGGCGACGAGGACCATCTCGGCGACATGGACTTCAAGGTCGCCGGCACCGCCGACGGCGTCACCTCGCTGCAGATGGACATCAAGATCCCCGGCATCACCGAGGAGATCATGAAGAAGGCGCTGGGCCAGGCGCGCGACGGCCGCATCCACATCCTGGGCGAGATGGCCAAGGCCATCACCAGCGCCCGTGAGGAGCTGTCGGCTTACGCGCCGAAGATCGAGACGCTGACCATCCCCACCGACAAGATCCGCGAAGTGATCGGCACCGGCGGCAAGGTGATCCGCGAGATCGTCGCCACCACCGGCGCCAAGGTCGACATCAACGACGACGGCGTGGTCAAGGTCGCCGCCTCCGACCAGGCGAAGATCAAGGCCGCGGTGGACTGGATCAAGTCGATCACGTCCGAGCCGGAGGTCGGCCAGATCTATGACGGCAAGGTCGTCAAGCTGGTGGACTTCGGCGCCTTCGTGAACTTCTTCGGGGCCAAGGACGGGCTGGTGCACGTGAGCCAGATCGCCAACGAGCGGGTGGCCAAGCCCTCGGACGTCCTGCAGGAGGGTCAGATCGTGAAGGTCAAGCTCCTGGGCTTCGACGACCGCGGCAAGGTCCGCCTGTCGATGAAGGTTGTCGACCAGGAGACCGGCGAGGATCTGTCCAAGAAAGAACCGGTGGCCGAACCGGCCGAGTAGCTCTCCCGCAAGGGGTGAAGCGGGGCCTCTTCTCCGATAGGAGGAGAGGCCCTTTTCTTTGCCGTGAGCCGCGCCCCGCATGACCCGCATCCTTGTGCACGAGCCCGCTTACCGCCGCATCGAGGCGAGGCTGCCGGCCTCGGCCCGCCAGGCCGAGTTCCTGCGCCTGGACGCGAACGGCGCCATCCATCTGGGCGAACAGGGGATTCCGGACGCCGAGGCGCAGACCCGAAGCGGGCTGGATGAGTCCGGAGATGTTCGGCGCGCCCGCCTTCCGCCGCTGGGTCTCGTTGCTTCTGGAAACGCCCGAACTCAAGTGGGTGCAAAGCGCGGCGGCCGGCTTCGACAATCCCGTCTTCAAGCAGCTGGTGGCCAAGGGCGCTCGGCTGACCACCAACACCGCGCAGAGCGTCAGCATCGCCGAATACGTCCTCTGGGGCGTTCTCGACCACCTGCAGCGGGGCCCGGATCGACGACGGGCGCAGGGCGAGCGCCGCTGGGCCCGTCTCCCCTACCGCGAGATCGCCGGCTCCCGCTGGGTGATCATTGGCTTCGGGGCGATCGGCCAGGCGATCGCCGTCCGCTCAGCGGCGTTCGGCGCGCGTGTCACGGGCGTGCGGCGTAGCGGCGGCGCCCACCCCGCCGCTGAGGCCGTCGCCACGCCCGACCAGACCTTGACGCTGCTGCCGGACGCCGACGTGGTCGTGCTCGCCGTCCCGCTCGGGCCGACGACCGAGCGCCTCGTCGATGACGCCTTCCTGGCCGCCATGAAGCCGGGTTCGGTGCTGGTGAACATCGGGCGCGGCGATCTGGTGGACGAGCCGGCCCTGCTCGAGGCGCTGAATCGGGGCGTCCCCGCGCATGCGCTGCTCGACGTCTTCCACGTCGAACCGCTGCCGCCGGAGAGCCCGTTCTGGGACCACCCGAGGGTCAGCCTGACCGGCCATGCGTCGGCGCTCGGGAACGGGTTCACGCCGCGCAGCGACGCCCTCTTCCTCGACAATCTGGATCGCTATTTGACCGGGCGGCCGCTGTTGCAGGAGGCGGGACGCGAGGACGTGCTTGCCGGGTAGACCGACGCGCTAGCCCTTCTTCCAGAAGGCGCCGCTCCTGAGCACGTAGCGGCTGGGCAGGTCCTTGCGGCCGGCCTCGACGTAGCCGAGCCCTGTCATCAGCTCGGCGGTCAGGGCGTGCGCCGTCGCCATCGCCGCATCGCTGTGGCGATAGGTCGAGCCCAGCGCCTCGTGGAACAGAGCGTCGGCGCCGGCCACCGCCGGCAGGCCATCGAGGGTCGCCTCGATGCAGGCCGAGCGCGCCTCCTTGGTGGCCATGATCTCGGTCATCGTCCTGCGCGTCGGATCGTCTTCGGCGAGCTGCCCCGGATCGGCGTAGGGCAGGCCGAGACGCTCGATCTCGCGCGCCAGCTGGTTGCCGTCTGCGGTGCGCAGATTCCGCGCCCGTTTCCAAATGGCGTAGCGCTCCTTGGGCGTGCGCGCGGCGAGCTTCGAGCGCGTCCAGCCGCCGATGAAACGTTCCTCTTCCATGACGGGCCTCATGTAGAATTCGAGGGCGGCGCGACGCAAATCCCCGCGCCGGATTGCGCTGCATTTCGCACGTCTGAGTAAACGCCTCTTAACCCTCCCCGCGCTTAGGTGCGGTCTTGGCCTTGAGGAAGACGAAGGCAAGGATCGCGATGGCCAGAATGGCGCGCAGATCAGCGGTCGCGATCGTGGCGACGAACGTCCACGCGGGATGGACGCATCCGACGATTGCGCGTCTGCGCGGCGCCGTGGTGGCCGGGACCGGCCTGCTCCTGATCGCGGCCTTTGCGACCTACCGGGCGGCTGATCCAAGCCTGGACGCCGCTTCCGGAGAGCATGCGCACAACCTGTTGGGCGGCCTGGGCGCCGACGCCGCCGACCTCAGCCTGCAGACGCTCGGCCTGACCGCCTGGCTCTTGGCCGGGCTCGATGATCGCCGCGGGCGTCGTCCGCGTGCTGGCCCGCGACCCCGGCAAAGGGAAAGAGCCGCCTGCGCTGGCGGGTCTTTTGCGGCGTGGTCGGGGCCTTCGCCCTGGCCGGGGTGCTGGCCGCTCCACGGCCGCCCACGAGCTGGCCGCTGGCCGGCGGCCTGGGCGGCGTCATGGGCCAGCTTATCCTGACCCGCCTCGCCCATTGGGTCGCCGGCGCGCACCTGCCCGGCGCCGAGTTCATCGCCGTCGGACTGCTTGTCGTCCTCGGCTTCTGCGGCCTCGCGCTGGCGCTGGGCGTGCACCGCTGGGATGCGAGCAAGCTCGACGCGCTGGCCTTCTGGCGAACGAAGGACGAAGTGGCGCCGCCGCCGCCTCGCCGCCGGCGCACGGCGGTCGCCACGCCGGCCCGCGCCACGGCGCCCGAACCGGAGGAGGACGGCGCCCCGCCAGCGCTCGAGGTCAAGACGCCGCGTGCGACGCCGCGCGAGTCGGCCCGCGAGGCGCGCGAGAACCAGGGCGCCTTCGACTTCGTCAAGCCGGGCGGCTTCCGCCTTCCCGAGCTTTCGATGCTGGCCAAGCCGAAGCCCAGGGCCGCCGCGTTCGATGAGGAGGCGCTTCGGCAGAACGCCCGCGTGCTCGAGAGCGTGCTGGCCGAGTTCGGCGTGCGCGGTCAGGTCGACCAGATCCGGCCCGGCCCGGTCGTCACCCTCTATGAGCTCGCGCCCGCGCCGGGCGTGAAGTCGGCGCGCGTGGTCGCCCTCTCCGACGACATCGCCCGCTCGATGAGCGTCGCCGCCTGCCGCGTCTCGGTCGTGCCCGGCCGCAACGCCATCGGCATCGAGCTGCCGAACGCCAAGCGCGAGACGGTCTATCTGCGCGACCTCCTGGCCTCGAGCGAATACGAGAAGCGGGCCCAGATCCTGCCGCTGGCGCTCGGCGAGACCATCGGCGGCGAGCCCTACGTGGCCGACCTGACCAAGATGCCGCACCTGCTGATCGCCGGCACCACCGGGTCCGGCAAGTCGGTCGGCGTCAACGCGATGATCCTGTCGATCCTCTACCGCCTGCCGCCGGACCAGTGCCGCTTCATCATGATCGACCCGAAGATGCTGGAGCTCAGCGTCTACGACGGCATCCCCCACCTGCTCGCGCCGGTGGTCACCGACCCCAAGAAGGCTGTCGTCGCGCTGAAGTGGACCGTGCGCGAGATGGAGGATCGCTATCGGCGCATGTCGAAGATCGGCGTGCGCAACATCGCCGGCTACAACGAACGCGCCCTGGAGGCGCTGGCGCGCGGCGAGCATTTCGTGCGCACGGTGCAGACCGGCTTCGACGAGCAGAACCGGCCGATCTACGAGGAGGAGAAGCTCCGGCCCGAGCCCATGCCCTACCTCGTGGTGGTGATCGACGAGATGGCCGACCTGATGCTGGTCGCCGGCAAGGACATCGAGGGCGCGGTCCAGCGCCTGGCGCAGATGGCCCGCGCCGCGGGCATCCACCTGGTCATGGCGACCCAGCGGCCGTCGGTGGACGTGATCACCGGCACGATCAAGGCCAACTTCCCGACCCGCATCAGCTTCCAGGTCACCTCCAAGATCGACAGCCGCACCATCCTGGGCGAGCAGGGCGCCGAGCAGCTGCTGGGCCAGGGCGACCTGCTGTACATGGCCGGCGGCGGGCGCATCACCCGCCTGCACGGCCCCTTCGTCTCCGACGGCGAGGTCGAGACGGTCGCGCCGCTTCCTGCGCGAGCCAGGGCGAGCCGCAGTATCTCGAGGACGTCACCGCCTCGGCCGAGGCGGACGAGGACGAGGGCGGCGAGTTCGGGGCCGGCGGGTCGGGCGACGAGCTCTATGACCGCGCCGTCGCCGTCGTCACCCGCGATCGCAAGGCCTCGACCAGCTATATCCAGCGGCGGCTGCAGATCGGCTACAACCGCGCCGCCTCGCTGATGGAGCGGATGGAAGACGAAGGCGTCGTCGGGCCGGCAAACCACGCCGGCAAGCGCGACATCCTGGCCGGCGCACCGCCGGGGTAGTCGGCGCGCGAGGCGCCGCAATCCCGCCCCGCGAGCGCCGCGGGCGCGCTATAGCGTGGGGCGATGACGCCCTTGCCGAGGAGACCGATCTTGAGGCTCATGCCCCGCCTGCTTGCGGCGCTCGCCGCCTTCGCTGTGGCCTGCGCGATCGCGCCGGCGCTGAGCGCAGCCGTGGACGCCGACGCCGCGCACCAGGGCCTCGCGGCCGACGATCAGGCCCTGGTCGACCAGGCGGCGACCTATCTGGACAGCCTCACCTCGGTCAAAGGCCGCTTCACCCAGATCGACGCCCGCGGCCAGGTCGTCGGCGGCACGCTCTATCTCAAGCGGCCGGGCCTGGCCCGATTCGTCTATGACCCGCCGTCGAGCCTCCTGGTGGTGAGCGACGGCCGCACCGTGACCGTCACCAATCCGCGGCTGAAGACCACCGACCGCTATCCCCTGAGCTTCACGCCGCTCTCGGTCCTGCTCGGCAAGCACGCCGGATTGGGGCATGGCGTCTCCATCAGCCGCGTGACCCGCCTCGGCGACGGCTTTGCACTGACCGCGCACGCCGCCGGACACCGGGGGGCCGGCCAGGTCACCATCACCTTCCGCACCGATCCGCTGCGGCTGAGCGCCTGGACAATGACCGACGCCGAGGGGCAGACCACCGAGGTCCGGCTGACCGAGCTGAAGGGCGCGCCGCTGGATTCGTCCCTCTTCACCCCGCCGAGCTACTACGACCGGCGCGATTCTGCGCCGGAATGAGACATTTTCGTCACAATCAAGCGTGAATTGGGTTTGCGCTTGACTTTCGGCGCAGAGTTGCAATTTTGGCACGCATGAGGCGCGGGACATCGCGTCCCGCGCTTGGTCCCGCCGGACCCAATCCCCTCCCGGCGGCGGCATGAGAGACGACTTCAACGCCCAGGCCTCTGGCCTGGGCGTTTTCTTGTCCGCCGAATCCGCGCCAATAGAGCGCCCATGCGCCTTCGCTTCGCCACCTGGAACATCAACTCGGTCCGGCCGCGGGCGGAGCAGGTGGCGCGCTTCGTGCGCGAGCAGGCCCCCGACGTGCTCTGCCTGCAGGAGATCAAGTGCCGCGAGGGCGAGTTTCCGAGCGAGGCCTTCGTCGAGATGGGCCTGCCGCATCTGGCCATCGCCGGCCAGAAAGGCTGGCATGGCGTCGCCATCGCCTCGCGCCTGCCGTTCGAGCCGGGGCCGGCGCTCGACGTCTGCCGCGAAGGCCACGCGCGCGCAGTCGTCGGCCATCGTCGCCGGCATCGAGGTGCAGAACGTCTACATCCCCGCCGGCGGCGACATCGCCGACCGGGCGAGAACCCGAAGTTCGACCACAAGCTCGACTTCTATGAGCGGCTGACCCGGCTGACGGCCGCGCGCGATGCCGCGGCGCCGCTGGTCGCTGGCCGGCGACTTCAACGTCGCGCCGGGCGAGTTCGACGTCTGGAACCACCGGTTCATGTCGCGGGTGGTTAGCCACACGCCGGTCGAGATCGAGGCGATCGGCGCGCTGAAGGCGGCCGGCGGCTTCATCGACCTCGTGCGCGAGGCCCGCGCCCGAGCCGGAGAAGCTGTTCTCCTGGTGGAGCTATCGCGCGCTCGACTTCCGCGCGTCCAACCGGGGCCTGCGGCTCGACCACCTCTGGATCAGCCCCGGCCTGAGGGAGGCGGCGTTCCGGCTGGGCTGCGCCGCCGCGCGGGTCCACGACGACGTCCGCGCCTGGGAGCGGCCCAGCGACCATGCGCCGGTCAGCGCCGACCTGATCCTCTAGCC
>CAVRED010000010.1:0-284422 GCA_963719975.1 uncultured Alphaproteobacteria bacterium | reverse complement strand
GCGACCCGCCCTCTCGTGGCAAACCTGACGTCACCGTCAACTTATTGGGGCTTGAACGATGCCGGATTCTGAGGCCAGGGCGGGCGGAGCAACGGCGCGGGCGGCCGCCTGGGCCGACGCCGACGCGTTGGCCGCGACGATGGCGCGCGCGTTCCACGACGATCCGCTGATCTGCTTCCTCCTCAGCGACGAGGCGACCCGCGCTGAGAAGATGCCGCGGCTGTTCAAGCTGCTGTTCAAGCTCGGCCTGCCCCACGGCGCCTGTGACGTGACCGAGGGTCTCGAGGCCGCGGCGCTGTGGCGGCCGCCGAACGCGTGGGAGATCCCCTGGTGGCAGTACGTCACCAACGGCGTCGAGTTCCTCGGCATCTTCGGGTTCGGCGGCGCGCGCCACGTGACGTCGATCATGGACGTCATCGAGAAGAAGCATCCGCATGAGCCCCACTGGTACCTGCAGGCGATCGGCACGGACACGGCCAAGCAGGGAAAAGGCTTCGGCGGGGTGGTGATCCGCCGCGGCCTGGCCAAGGCGGACGAGGCCGGCATGCCGGCCTATCTGGAATCCAGCAAGGAAACCAACATCCCGATCTACCAGAGCTTCGGTTTCGAAGTGACGGGCGAGATCAAGCTGCCGCACGGCCCGACGCTATGGCCGATGTGGCGGAAGGCGCGCGAGCCCGTCTAGGCGCCGGCTAGGGCGCCAGGCGGTAGCCGCCGGCTTCGGTCAGCAGGAGCTTGGCGCTCTGCGAGTCCGGCTCGATCTTCTGGCGCAGACGGTAGACGTGGGTTTCCAGCGTGTGGGTGGTGACGCCGGCGTTGTAGCCCCAGACCTCGGTCAGAAGCTCCTCGCGCGACACCGGCTTGTCGCCGGCGCGATAGAGGTACTTCAGGATGCTGGTTTCCTTCTCCGTGAGCCGGATCTTGCGCTGCCGCTCGTCGATCAGGACCTTGCCGGCGGGGCGGAACTCGTACGGGCCAATGCGAAAGACGGCGTCCTCCGACTGCTCATGGCTTCTCAGTTGCGCGCGGATGTGGGCCAGCAACACGCTGAAATGGAAGGGCTTGGTGACGTAGGCGTTGGCGCCGGCGTCCAGCCCCTCGACGGTGTCCTGCGCGCTCGCCGCGGCCGTCAGCATCACGACCGGCGCGCGTACGCCGGCCGCCTTCAGGCGCCGGCAGACCTCGCGGCCGTCGAGGTCGGGCAGGTTGACGTCGAGCACGATCAGGTCGGGCCGCACCGCTTGCGCGACGCTCAGGCCCTCTTCGCCCGTCGCGGCCTGCGCGGCGGTGAACTCGTCGCCAAGGCTGAGCTGCTCGACCAGGTCCTCGCGCAGGTCCGGCTCGTCGTCGATGACCAGAATCGTCTTGCGTGGAGCCATGGGCCGAAGATGGGGCTTGCGGGCAGGGCCGTAAAGCGGCGCGCCCGCACAATCGCCCTACCGGCCGCGCGGACCGAACAAGGCCTGGCCCACCCGCACGGAGGTCGCGCCGAAGCGGATCGCGACCTCGAAGTCGGCGCTCATGCCCATGGAGAGCTTGGAAAGCCCGTTCCGCGCCGCGATCTTGGCCAAGAGCGCGAAGTGCATCGCCGGCTCCTCGTCGAACGGCGGCACGCACATCAGCCCCTCGATCGCCAGGCCGAACGCGCCGCGGCAGGCGGCGATGAAGCCATCCGCCTCCGCCGGCGCGACGCCGGCCTTCTGCGGCTCCTCGCCGGTGTTGACCTCGACGTAGAGCCGGGGGGAGCGACCCAGGCGCTGGACCTCGTCGGCGAGCACGCGCGCCAGTCGCGGCCGATCGAGGGTCTCGATCACGTCGAAGAGCGCCAGCGCGTCGCGGACCTTGTTGGTCTGCAAGGGGCCGATCAGGCGAAGCTCGAGCCCCTCGCGGCGGTCCGTCCAACGCGACGCCGCCTCCTGCACGCGGTTCTCGCCAAATCGCTTTTGGCCGGCCGCGAGCACCGGCTCTATGCTCGCCCAAGGCTGCTGCTTGGTGACGGCCACCAGCGCGACCTCGGCCGGGTCGCGGCCGGCCGCGCGGGCCGCGGCCGCAATGCGGCCGAGCACGGCGGTCAGGGCGGGCGAAGGCGAGGTCTGGGGAGCGGGCATTGGCGGGTGAGTTGGAGGCGCTGGCGACAACGGCCGCAAGGCTAGGCCGCGCCGTCCGGCCGCGAAAGCCCGCGCGGCGGCGGCCGCCCAACCTCTACTTCCTCACCGATCCGGCGCGCACGCCGGATCCGGCGCGGGTGATGCGCCGGCTGCCCAGGGGCGCGGCGGTGATCTTTCGCACGTTCGGCCAGCCGAAAGGGCTGGCCAGGGCCGCGAGCCTGCGCGCCCTGGCCCGCTCATGCGGCCTCGTTTTCCTGGTTGGGGCGGACGCTCGCCTTGCGAGCCGGCTCCAGGCGGACGGCGTCCATCTGCCGGAGCGGCTGATGCGCCTGGGCCCGGCCTTGCGCCGCCGCCATCCGCGCTGGCTGATCACGACCGCCGCCCATGGCCCCCGCGCGCTCGCCCTTGCGGCCCGCCTTGGCCTGGACGCGGCCTTGCTCTCGGTCGTCTTCCCCTCGCAAAGCCCATCGGCCGGCCGCGCCATGGGAGCGCTGAGGTTCGCCGCGCAGGTGCGTGCGGCCCGCCTGCCGGTGGTCGCGCTTGGCGGGATCGACGCGCGAACGGCGCGCAGACTCGTCGGCTCGGGCGCTCATGGCCTGGCGGCCGTCGGCGGCCTTGCCCGTCCCTAGAACTTGAAGTTGGTTTCCAGCCGGACCCGCGGCGCCTGGGTCTGCGGCAGGTTCGAACGATCCGGCATCGAAGGCGAATCGCCGAACGAGACCGCGCCGCCCACCCGGAGCGACGGGGTGATGTGGTAGTAGGCGCCGGCCTGCAGGTCGCGCGCCTGGATGTCGCGTCCGACCGGCTCGGCCATCTCCAGCTTGAGCGTCCAGCGCTTCTTGTCCCACTGCAGGCTGTGGTGCACCGGCTGCGGGCCCCATTGGCCCTGGTCGAGCGTCATTCCAGTGAGGTTGTCGATATCGGCCACCGGCGCGCCGCGCACCGAATCCGCGCGCACGCTGGCCGCCGCGCCAAGCAGCGCGACAGTCGCGGTCAACGCGAAGATCAGGCGAACGCCGTTCATGCTACAGTAGCCGCCCTCGAAAAGCCCCAGCGCCAGACGCTGGACGTGCGCCCAACAATCTAGCTGACCAAGCGGAATAAAGCCTTAAACGCGGCGGGGTCAATGCGCGAGGACGCCGCGCCGCCCATGAGCGTTGGGCTGTGGCCGTAGGGCAACGCGATTCCTGTTGGGCGGCTGCGGCCGCATGATATAGAGCGGCGGGGGCGGCGGCGCGACGACAAGCTCATCAGTCGCGCGCCGAAGCGAGTGGAGCAAGGAGCGATGGTGTCAAAGCGTGTGGCCTCCGCGGTCGTCCTGGCGATGACCGCCCTGACCATGACCGCCTGTTTGCACCGGAACGGTCCTGCACCCTACAGCGCCAACACCGGGTTCCACCTGTTCGGCGGCGGGCGCAAGCCCGCGCCGGCGGCCCCGATCGGCGTGAACGGCTACCTGTGGCGCGCGACGCTGGACACGCTGGCCTTCATGCCGCTCGCCTCGGCCGATCCCTACGGCGGCGTGGTCGTGACCGACTGGTACGCCAATCCTGAGAAGCCCGACGAGCGCTTCAAGTGCACCGTCTACATCCTCGATACGCGCCTGCGGGCCGACGGGTTGACCGTGACGGTGTTCAAGCAGGTCAGGGACGCCACCGGCGCCTGGATCGACGCGCCGACGAATGACCAGACCTCGACCGACATCGAAAACGCCATCCTGACCAGGGCCCGCCAGCTCAGGCTGTCCAACGTCAACGGCTAGGCGATGCCGAATGGCCCGCTACAACGCAAAGGACGTCGAGGCGAAGTGGCGCGCCGTCTGGGACGAGCGCGAGGTCTTCCGCGCGCCTGACGCAAAGGCCGCCGGCGGCAAGCCGAAATACTACGCGCTGGAGATGTTCCCCTACCCGTCGGGCAGGCTGCACGTCGGGCACGCGCGCAACTATGCGATGGGCGACGTCATCGCCCGCTTCAAGCGCGCGCAGGGCTTCAACGTGCTGCACCCCATGGGCTGGGACGCCTTCGGCCTGGCGGCGGAGAACGCGGCGATGGAGCGCGGCGACCACCCGCGCGTCTGGACCTACGCCAACATCGCGGTGATGCGCGATCAGCTGAAGCTGCTCGGCCTCTCCATCGACTGGTCACGTGAGTTCGCCACCTGCGATCCGGCCTACTACGGCCGCCAACAGGCGCTCTTCCTCGAGCTCTACCGGCGCGGCCTCGCCTATCGCAAGGAAGGCCTGGTCAACTGGGATCCCGTCGATCAGACCGTGCTGGCCAACGAGCAGGTGGAAAACGGGCTGGGCTGGCGCTCGGGCGCGCCGGTCGAGCGGCGGCGCCTGACCCAGTGGTTCCTGCGCATCACCGACTATGCCGACGAGCTCATCGAGGGCCTGAAGACCCTGGAGCGCTGGCCGGACAAGGTCCGGCTGATGCAGGAGAACTGGATCGGCCGCTCGAACGGCCTTCGGCTGACCTTCCGCATCGCCACGCCGGACGCGCCGGCGGGCGGCGTCGAGGTCTACACGACCCGGCCCGACACCCTTTATGGCGCGAGCTTCGTCGCGCTCGCCCCCGACCATCCGCTGGCGGAGGCGCTGGCCGCGCGCGACCCGGATGCGGCGGCCTTCATCGCCGATTGCCGGCGCGGCGGCACGTCGGAAGCCGCCATCGAGGCGGCGGAAAAGAAGGGCTACTTCACCGGGCTCGAGGTCGAGCACCCGTTCGATCCCAGCTGGCGCCTGCCGGTCTGGATCGCGAACTTCATCCTGATGGACTATGGCACGGGCGCCATTTTCGGCTGTCCGGCGCACGACCAGCGCGACCTCGACTTCGCGCGCAAGTACGGGCTCGCCGTCAAACCCGTCATCCTGCCGCCGGACGCCGACCCGGCGACGTTCGCGGTCGACGACGAGGCCTATGTCGGGCCGGGCGTCGCATACAACTCCGCCTTCCTGGACGGCCTCGAAGTGGAGGCGGCCAAGGCGGCGGCGATCGCGCGCGCAGAGCGCGACGGCGCCGGCCAGGGCGTGACCGTCTACCGCCTGCGCGATTGGGGCGTCTCGCGCCAGCGCTACTGGGGATGCCCGATCCCGGTCGTCCACTGCGCCAAGTGCGATATCCAGCCCGTGCCGCTGGACCAGCTGCCGGTCGTGCTGCCCGACGACGTGACCTTCGACCAGCCAGGCAATCCGCTGGCGCGCCACCCGACGTGGAAGCACACGACGTGCCCAAGCTGCGGCGGCCCGGCCGAGCGCGAAACCGACACGCTCGACACGTTCGTCGACTCCTCCTGGTACTTCCTGAGGTTCACGAACCCGACTGCCGAGGCGCCGATCGATCCAGGCTCGGCCGAATACTGGATGCCGGTCGACCAGTACATCGGCGGCGTCGAGCATGCCGTCCTGCACCTGCTCTACGCCCGCTTCATCACCCGGGCGCTGGCGGACGACGGCGTTGTGACCGCGCGCGAGCCGTTCGCCGGCCTGTTCACCCAGGGCATGGTGACGCACGAGACTTATCGCCGGCAAAGCGGCGAGTGGCTGCTGCCCGACGATGTCACGGTCGAGCAGGAGGGCGAGACGCGCCGCGCGCGGCTGCTCGAGACCGGCGAGGGCGTGGTCGTCGGCGACGCCGAGAAGATGTCAAAGTCGAAGAAGAACGTCGTCTCGCCCGAGGAGATCGCCGAGGCCTACGGCGTCGACGCCGCCCGCTTCTTCGTGATGTCGGACTCGCCGCCGGAGCGCGACGTGCAGTGGACGACCGGCGGCATCAAGGGCGCCTGGCGGCTGGTGAATCGCATCTGGGAGCAGTTCGACGCCCAGCCGGCCGACGCCCCGCGCGGCGCGGTCAGCGAGGATCCGCGCGCGGTCGCGCTCAGCCGCGCGACGCACAGGGTGATCAAGGCGCTGACCGAGGCGATCGAGGACTTCCGCTTCAACAGCGGCATCGCGCGCGTCTACGCCTTCGTAAGCGAGCTCGAACATGCGCCGGCCGCCGGGGCTTCGCCGGGCATGATGGCCGCGCGCGACCAGGCGCTGTCGGCGCTGGCGCGGCTGATCGGCCCGTTCATGCCCCACCTGGCCGAGGAGTGCTGGGCGCGCATCGGCGGCGAGGGCCTGGTGGCCCAGTCGGCGTGGCCGGAGTTCGACGCGGCCCTGGCGGCCGAGGACACCGTGGTTCTGCCGGTGCAGGTGAACGGCAAGCGGCGCGGCGAGATCCGCTTGCCGGCGGGCGCGGCGGGCGGCGCCGTCGAGGAATTGGCGCTGGCCGACGCCGACGTTCAGCGCCACCTTGAGGGCCTCACGGTGAGGAAGGTGATCGTGGTGCCGGGCCGGATCGTCAACATCGTCGCGAGCGCCGCCTCGTGAGCGGCGCGCGAGGGGCGCTTGGGCTTGCCGCCGTGGCCTGTGCGGCGCTTTCCCTCGCCGCCTGCGGCTTTACGCCTCTCTATGCCACGCAAGGGCTCTCGCCCGGCCTGTCTTCCATCGAGGTCACCGTCCCGCACGGCCGCCTCGCCTTTCTGTTGGGCGAGTCCTTGAACGACGAGCTCGCCCGCGACCGCTCCGAGCCCGCGATCTACCGTCTGGACGTGACCGTCGCGAGCCGCGTCTTCGCGCGCGGCCTGAACCTCGACGAGACCGCCGCCTATTACGAGGACAACCTGACGGTCCAGTACCGCCTGATCGACATCGCGACCGGCCGGGTGCTGAAGACCAACTCGCTGCCGGTCGAGGTCACCTACGCCGCCACGAACATCCCCTACGCCGGCATCGCCGCGCAGCAGGATGCCCAGCAACGCGCCGCCAACGAGGCGGCCGAGCGCATCCGCACGGACCTCGGCATCTATTTCGCGACCATGGCGCAGAAGTAGGGCCGGGGAGGGCGGGCCAGGGCCGATGAACATCACCCGCCGCGCCGACATCGACCGCTTCCTCGACGCCCCGCCCGCCGGCGTGCGCGCGGCGCTGATCTACGGCCGCGACCGCGGCCAGGTGCGCGAGCGGGCCGACCGGCTCGCGGCGGCGACCACCGCCGACCCGGACGATCCGTTCAACACCGCCCGCCTCACCGACGCGGACATCGACCGAGACCCGGCCGCGCTCGAGGGAGAGCTGACGGCCCAGTCGCTGGTCGGCGGCCGACGCCTGGTGCGCCTGCGCCTCTCCGGCGAGCGGGCGGCGGCCGAGCGAGCGGCCACGGACGCGCTGAAGGCCCACGCCGAAGGGGCGTTCAACCCGGACGCCTTCTTCCTGATCGAGGCGGGCGCGCTAGGTCGCGACTCCGGCCTGCGCCGTTCGGCCGAACGCGCCGACGGTTGCGCGGCGATCGCCTGCTACGAGGACGAGCCTGGCGATGTCGCGCGCCTGATCCGCGAGAGCCTGGCCAAGGACAAGCTTTCGCTCGCGCCGGACGCGCTGGAGCTGGTCGTCTCGCGCCTGCCGCACGAGCGCGGCGTCGCCCGCCAGGAGATCGAGCGGCTGGCGCTGTTCCTCGGACCCGGCAGCGGCGCGACCGCCAGCGCCGAGGCCCTCGTCCCCTTCCTTGGCGTCGAGCCGGAAGCGTCGCTGGCCGAGGCGGCGCAGGACGCCTTCGGCGGCAAGCTCGCCCACGCCCAGGCCGGCCTGCGCCGCGCCGAGGCCGAAGGCGAGAGCGGTCCGGGGGCGGTGCGCGCGCTGAGCGGGCACGCCGCGCGGCTGCGGCGGATCGTCGGGGCGGCAAGCGGCGGGGCCGGCCTGGCTGAAGCGGCCAAGGCGGCGGGCGTCTTCTGGCGCAACGAGAAGGAGATGGTGCGCCAGGCGCGCGCCTGGACCCTTGCCGACCTCGACGGGCTGGCGCCGCATCTGCTCGACGCCGATCGCCAGTGCAAGCAAACGGGCTCGCCGGACCGCTTGATCGCCGAGCGCCTCGCCATGAGCATCGCCGCCCGCGCGCGGCGGCTGGGGCTCTAGGTCATGCTGAAGATCGCCATCCTCGACGACTACGCCCGCCAGGCATTGACCGTGGCCGACTGGTCAGGCCTGCCGGCCGGCGCCGAGGTGACCGTCTTCGACCGGCATCTGAGCGAGGCCGAGGCCGCCACCGCCCTCGCGCCGTTCGACGTGCTTTGCACGCTGCGCGAACGGATGGCGCTGCCGCGGAGCCTGATCGAGCGGCTGTCGAACCTGAAGCTGATCACCATCGTCGGCATGGGCCTGGCGAACCTGGACATGCAGGCGGCGAGCGACCACGGCGTCGTGGTCTGCCACTCGGACTTCCGTCGGCCCGCCTTCGCGCGGGTGGCCAACGCCACCCCCGAACTGACCTGGGGCCTGATGATCGCGACCGTCCGCCACATCGCCCGGGAGGATCGCCGGCTTCGCGAGGGCGGCTGGCAGTCGAGCATCGGCGTCATCCTGGCCGGCCGTACGCTCGGCCTTCTGGGCCTGGGCCGCATCGGCAAGCGCATGGCCGAGTACGGCAAGGTGTTCGGCATGGACGTGATCGCATGGAGCCAGAACCTGACCGCCGACGCCGCGGCGGCGGTGGGGGTGGAGCGGGTGGAGAAAGATGCTCTGTTCGCCCGATCGGACGTCGTTTCGATCCACGTCCAGCTCAGCGAGCGCACGCGCGGCCTCGTCACGGCCCGCGAGCTTGGGCTGATGAAGCCGGACGCCTACCTGATCAACAGCTCACGCGGGCCTATCGTCGATGAAGCGGCCTTGATCGGCGCCCTTCGCGCCGGCGCCATCGCAGGCGCTGGCCTCGATGTGTTCGACGCCGAGCCGCTGCCGAATGATCACCCGTTTCTTGCCCTGGGCAACGTCACGCTCACGCCGCACCTGGGCTACAACACGCGCGAGACCCTGGCGGCCTTCTGGGGCGACATGCCGGAAGCGATCGCGGCGTTCGCCGCGGGAGCCCCGATCCGCGTCGCCAACCCGGAGGCGCTCGCGAGACCCGCGCCGAACGGTTGAACCGCCCGGGCGCGCGAAAGCGCCGCCGAACGGCGAAGCGCCGCGGCGTTCGATTGGGAAGGTCCCCTGCCCGGATTGGCTTGAGGCTTGATGCTTGATGCTGCTGCTTGGACGAGCGCAAGGCGCCCGCCGGACAGGGGTACTCTTAGTCAATCGAACGCGCGCGGTACTTAACGAGCATTAGACCACGACCAACCACCCGCTAAGAAAAACGCTTAGCGAGGGCCTGCCCGGCCTAGGCGCGGCGCGTGAACCCGTCCTCGCTCCAGTCCTCGCTGCCGACGCCGTGGTGGGTGATGAAGAGGCCGCCGGCGTCGTAGCGCGCCTTGATCCGCCTCAGCCGCCCGTAGTGTTCCCCCCAGTATTCGTCGCGCCAGTTCGGATTGAAGAAATTGCTTTCGGCGACGTAGGAGCCGGCGCCGGGCGCCAGGCGGCGAAGCGGCAGCATGGCCGCATCGATCGCATCGGCGGACTTCTGCGCCGTCGCGGCGTTGACCGGTGGAAACGGGCTTCCGGCATAGGCCGGCAGGCCGCCGTCGGCGACGATGACCAGCGTGAAGGCGTCGAGCACGGCGGGGTTCATCGGCGTATCGCGCGAGGCGGCGATCGCATCCGGCGGCGCGCCGGCCAGGCCCTTGTTGAAGTGCAGGTCGATGTCGTGGACGCGGCTGGCCTCGAAGAACGCTTCCACCAGCGCCCCGCGCCGGTCGGGCGCGAGCAGTCGCCTGGAGAGCCAAGTGGAGTCGTAGCCGTACAGGAAGGCCCCGACCTGGTCGCGGTCGCCATTCCACCAGGCATGCCAGGCCGGCACGCCCGCCCGATCGTCGAAGGTGACGTCCTTGATGCCAAGCGCACGGTGCTTCTCGAAGTCCCAGAACAGGCGGGCGGGAATGGCGAAGGCTTGGAACGGCTCCACGGTCTGCACCCCGTTCTTCGGATCGGCGATCCAGTCGAGCAGCGGCCGCCACGCCGCCCGCATCTGGTCCTGGTCCAAGCCCTGCGAAAGCATCGTGACGCCGAGGACGTTGTCCCGCTGGATGTGCGCCTGCTCGCCCCAGTGCGGGTTGAGCAGGTTGTCGGCATAGACCGCGAAGAAGCGGTCGAGCAGGCCGCGGAAGGCAGCGTCGGAGTTGGCTTTGAACTTGGCCTGGACCGCGCCGAAATTGGCCGGCAGGTCGTGGGTCTTCAGCGTCACGCGGGTCACCGCGGCGAAGTTGCCGCCGCCGCCGCCCTTCAGCGCCCAGAAGAGGTCCGGGTCGCGTTTGGCGTTGACGGTCCTGATCTGGCCGTCGGCGGTGACGACCTCGGCCTCGATCAGGCTCGCGCCGGCGGTGCCGAAGCCCTTGGAGAGCGAGCCGAATCCGCCGCCCTGCACCAGGCCGCAAACGCCGACGTCGGCGCAGCCGCCACCCTGGGCGTAGCGGCCGTTCTGCACGGCCACCGCGTGATAGACGTCGACCCAGACCGCGCCGCCCCCGGCGCTGACCGCAGGGACCGCCTCGCACGCGCCCTCGCAGCCCAGGGGCGTGAAGGCGTCGTGGACCGTCACGTCATTCATCGCCCGCGTCCAGATCAGGAGCGAGTCCGGCGCGTTGGAGCAGCCGAGGTAGCTGTGGCCCGGTCCCTTCACCACGAGCCGAAGGTTGTGCTCGCGCGCGAAGTTGACCCCTTGCGCCACATCGTCGGCGCTGTGGGCCACGATCGCATAGGCGCTGGTCTGCGGGGTCCAGGCCTTGAACCAGCCGGAGACCTGGGTCCCCGACAGCTGGTCGCCGATGAAGAAGGGGTTGGCGCTCTCTTTCAGGACGCCGCGACACGCGTCGGCCTCGGCCGGATCCGCGCAGGGCGCGAACAGCGGCTTGGGACGCACGAGCTTGCCGCCGACGCGGGCGCCTAGGGCCTCCCACTCCGCGACGGTGGGCCAGGCGGCGTCCGATGGGCGGAGCCGGCGGGCCGGGCCGGCCGCCAAGGCGACGCGCGCCGGCAGCATCGAGGCGGCCGCGCTGGCCAGGAAGGTTCGTCTCATCATGCTCGGAGGTCCTGCTACCTGAAATTGGCGTTCACGATCGACAAGCCGCGATCCTAGGGCTTGTCAGCGCGCCGGTGTCGGCGTTTGTGTCGAGCGCGGCGAGAGCCGTGACGAAAGACCGGGATCCCCCAACTTGAGCGTGGGTTCACAGAGCATGCGAGGCCGAGCGCCGATCGGCCCGACGCTGAGCGCCCGAGCGGTTCAGATCGGCATCCTCGCCGCCGCGGCCTTGGTGGTGGCGCTGGTCAACGCCGCCTCGACCAGCGTCGACCTGGCTCGCAATCATGTCCCGGTTGCGCCGCTCGAGCCCCTGGTCTGGGAGCTGACCAGCTGGCTTGGCCTGCTGGTCGCGCTTCCGCCCCTCATCGCCGCCGACAATGCGCTGTTCTCGCGGCGGCCGGTCGGGGTCCGGGTGGGGATGGTGATCGCGCTCGCCACGATCTTTTTCGGCGTCCACGTCACCACGATGATCGGTTCTCGCGACCTGATCTATTGGCTGGGCGGCGGCCGCTATGATTTCGGCCCGTGGGGCGTCGGCCTCGTCTACGAGGGGCGCAAGGATGCGCTGACCTTCGCGGGCATGCTCGGCGGCTTCTGGCTCTGGCGCGCGGCCGCCGCTCGGCGCCTGGCGGCGGAGACCGCCCCTGTCGCGGCCGGGACCGAGCCGGCGTTCATCGCCGAGAACCGCAGGGGACGCGTCGTTCTGCGCGCCCCCGACATCGACTGGGTCGAGGCGCAAGGCAACTACGTCGCTCTGCACGCCGGTGGGGAGAGCTACCTCATCCGCCAACCGCTGAAGGCGATGGACGCCAAGTTGCGCGGCGCGGCGTTCGTGCGCACCCACCGCAGGGCGCTGGTGAACACGCGCAGCGTGCGCGCGATCCATCGCTCCGGCGCCGGCGGGCTCAAGGTCGAGCTGGCCAATCAGGAGTTCGCGCCGCTGAGCGACCGTCACCGCGCGGCCGTTGTGAAGGCGCTCGCCGCCGGCTGACGCGGCGAATCAGGCCATCAAGGCGCGCATGAGCGAGCTTGGCGGCAAGGCCGCGACCGAGGCCCTCTCCGAGGCGACGCCCAGGGCCCTGTTCACCGCCTTCCTGGCCATGGCGCTGGCCGGTTTCGGCGGGGTTCTGCCGTTCGCCCGCCGCGCCCTGGTCGACCGCCACGGCTGGCTGACCCAGCAGGACTTCACCGAGACGCTGGCGCTCTGCCAGAGCCTGCCTGGCCCCAACGTGGTCAACCTCTCGATCGTGGTCGGCGCGCGGGCCTGCGGCTGGCGCGGCGCGCTCGCGGCCCTTTTCGGCCTGATCGGCGCACCATTCCTGATCCTGCTGGTGCTCGGGCTTCTCTACGGCCGCTTCGGCGGCGTGCCGCTGGTGCAGCGGGCGATCGAGGGCGTCGCGGCCGCGGCCGCCGGGCTCGTCGTGGCCACGGCGGCCCGCATGGCCGAGCCGCTGATCCGCAATCGCTGGCTCCTGACCGCTCCGGTCATGGCGCTGTCCTTCGCCGGCGTCGGCCTCGCGCGATTGCCGCTGATCGCCGTCATCGCCGTGCTCGCGCCGATCAGCGTGGCCCTGATGTGGAGGCGGCCGGCATGAAGGCGGGCGGCTGGTCGACACTGGGCGCGCTGGCGCTGCAGTTCGCGACCCTCTCGCTGGTCGCTTTTGGCGGCGCCAACGCGGTCGTGCCGGAGATCCACCGGCAGTCGGTCGCCGTCCACCACTGGATGACCGACAAGGACTTCGCCGCCATCTTCGCGATCTCCCAGGCCGCGCCGGGCCCGAACGTCCTGATCTCGACGCTGATTGGCTTCAAGGCGGCCGGGCTCGCCGGCGCCGTCGTGGCGACCGCCGCCATGTGCGCGCCGTCCTGCGTCCTGGTCTTCTGGGTGGCCAAGGCCTGGGACCGCTATCGCCACACGCGCTGGCGCACGGCGATCGGCGCCGGAGTCGCCCCTGTCGCGGTCGGTTTCGTCTTCGCCAGCGCCCTGGTGCTCGTGCGCGCCGCCGACTCCAGCTGGCGGTTCGCCGTCGTCAGCGCAGCCAGCGCCGCGATCGCCTATTTCACCAAGCTCAATCCGCTCTGGTGCCTCGCCGCCGCCGCCCTGCTCGGCCTCACCGGTGTCCTCGACCTGAAGCCCTAGCCGCGCAATCGGCGGCAGAGGTCGTCCAGCTGCTCCAGGGTCCCGTAGCGGACGGTGACCGACCCGCGGCCGCCCTTGTGTGCGATCTCGACGGCGAGCCCGAGCGCCTGGGCGAGCTCGGCTTCGAGCGCGCGCGTGTCGGCGTCCTTGCCCGGCTTCGGCTTGGCCCCCCTCCCGGCCTCGGCCAGCGCCCGACGACCCAGCGCCTCGGCGGCGCGCACGCTCATTCCGCGGGCGACCACCTGGTGCGCCAGCGCGATGGGATTCGGCGCGGTGGCGATCGCCCGCGCATGGCCGGCGGTGAGGCGTCCCTGGCGCAGCATCTCGACGATGGGCCCCGGCATGTCGAGCAGCCTCAGCGCATTGGCCACATGGCTGCGGCTGCGGCCGACGCTGGCGGCCACCTCCTCCTGGGTGCGGCCGAAGCGATCGACCAGCGCCTGAAAGCCGCTCGCCTCTTCGACCGGGTTCAGGTCGGTGCGCTGAACGTTCTCGACGATGGCGATCTCGAGCGACTCCAGGTCGTCGAGGTCGCGCAGCACGATGGGCACGCTGGCCAGTCCGGCGGCCTGCGCCGCCCGCCAGCGCCGCTCGCCCGCGACGATCTGGTAGTCGCCCGGCCGCTCCGGCGAGGGCCGGACCAGGATCGGCTGCAGCACGCCCTTGTCGCGGATGGACTCGGTCAGCCGGCGCAGGCCCTCCTCGTCGAAATCAATCCGGGGTTGTGCGGTGTTGCGGTGGATCTGCTCGATCGGGACCTCGCGCGCGGCGTGGCCCGGCCCCTCGCCGGCCGCCGCCGCCTCGTCCAGCAGCGCCGAGAGGCCCCGCCCCAGCCCTCTGCGCGGCTCGCTCATCAGGCGTGCGCCACGCGACGCGCGCGCTCGCGCCCGACCAGCTCGCGGGCGAGGTCGAGATAGGCGCGGCTGCCGGCGCAGCCCAGGTCGTAGACCAGCACCGGCTTGCCGAACGAAGGCGCCTCGGAAACCCTGACGTTGCGGGGGATCATGGTCTGGTAGACCTTGTCGCCGAAGTGGGCGCGGACGTCAGCCGCGACCTGGCCGGAGAGGCTGTTGCGCCGGTCGTACATGGTCAGCACGAGGCCCTGGATCTCCAGTCTTGGATTCAGGCCGCCGCGCACCAGCTCGACCGTGCGCATCAGTTGGGTCAGGCCCTCGAGCGCGAAGAACTCGCACTGCAGCGGCACCAGCACGGCGTCGGCGGCGGTCATGGCGTTAACGGTGAGCAGGTTGAGCGACGGCGGGCAGTCTATGAGAACGTAGGTGTAGCCGCCTTCGCCCCGGAACTCGCGCAGCGGTTGCAGCGCATCGCGCAGCCGGAACGAGCGGCGCGGGGCCTGGGCGAGCTCGATCTCGACGCCCGAGAGGTCGGGGTCGGAGCTGACCAGGTCCAGGCCGGGCACGGCGGTCGGCCGCGCGGCGGCCGTCACCGAGGCGCCGTTGACGACGACATCGTAGATGGTCCCGCCGGGGCCGCCGCGGCTCATCCCGAGCCCGGTCGAGGCGTTGCCCTGCGGGTCGAGGTCCAGGAGCAGCACCCGCTCGCCCACCGCAGCCAGCGCGGTGGCGAGATTGATCGCGGTCGTGGTCTTGCCGACGCCGCCCTTCTGGTTGGAGACCGACAACACGCGCAGCGGCGAGTCAGACATGCTGAAGCCTTTTCACGCGCACGATCCGCCCCTCGGTATGGCTGAGGCTTACGATCAGGTCAGCCTTGAAACGCCAAGATATTGTAGCTGCCTCCAACTCCGACGCAACATCTTGTCCCTTGAGGAACAGTCCGACCGCGCCGCGCTTCAGGTAGGGCCGAGCATAACCGAAAAGTCTGACCAGCGGAGCGCAGGCACGCGCGACCACGACGTCGCAGTCGATGCTGAGGTCCTCGGCGCGGGCGTTGTGAAGCTCGGCCGGCAGACCCAGCTCGGCGACCACCGCCTCGAGGAAGCGGCACCGCTTGATCATGCTCTCCACCAGATGCACGACCGCCCCGGCCCGGCCCTTGAGCAGGATGGCCAGCACCACGCCGGGGAACCCGGCGCCCGGCCCGATGTCGACCCAGCGGAGCGCGCGCGGCGCGAGCGCCAAGAGCTGGGCGCTGTCGTAGGCGTGCCGCAGCCAGAAGTCTTCGAGCGCCGACGGACCCACCAGGTTCATGCGGCCGTTCCAGTCGGCGAGCAGCGCGCGGTAGGCTTCCAGATCGGCCATCGCCGCATCGCTCGCCCCCGTCGCCGCCTGAAAGGCGGCCGCATCGAAGCGCGTGGCGCCGTCAGGCGGCGCGGGCGCGGCGGACATGGGAGAGCAGGGCGGCGATCGCGCCAGGGGTGACGCCCTCGATGCGCCCGGCCTGGCCCAGGGTCCGCGGGCGCACGGCCGCGAGCTTCTCCCGCGCCTCGGTCGAGAGCCCGCCGATCGCCGCATAGTCCAGCGTCGCCGGAATGGTCAGGTTCTCGTCGCGGCGGAAGGCCAGGACGTCGGCGGCCTGGCGGTCGAGGTAGCCGGCGTAGGCCGCGTCGATCTCGATCTGCTCGGCGGCGAACGCCGGCCAGCCGGCGACCTCCGGCCAGACCTGCGCCAGGTCGCAGAGCCCGATGCTCGGGTAGGCGAGAAGCTGGATGAGGTCGCGCCGGCGCCCGTCCGCCTTGACCGGCAGCCCGCGCCGCCGCGCTTCGCTCGGGGTCAGCGTCAGGGCCTGCGCCCGGGCGCGGACGCGTTCGAGCTCGGCCGCCTTCGCCGTGAACGCCCTCGCCCGCTCGCGGCCGACGCAGCCAAGCGCCATCCCCCGTCCGGTCAGCCGCTGATCGGCGTTGTCGGCCCGCAGCATCAGGCGAAACTCGGCGCGACTGGTGAACATGCGATAGGGCTCGCTCACCCCGCGGGTGACGAGGTCGTCGATCATCACGCCGAGGTAGGCCTCGTCGCGGGCGAAGACCGCCGCATCGGCGCTCGACGCCGCCCGGGCGGCGTTCAGCCCGGCCAGCAGGCCCTGCGCAGCCGCCTCCTCGTAACCGGTCGTGCCATTGATCTGCCCGGCGAGGTAAAGGCCGGGCAGGCGCTTGACCTCGAGCGCCGGCGTCAGTTCGCGCGGATCGACGTAGTCGTATTCGATCGCATAGCCGTAGCGCCTGATCGACACCTGCTCGAGGCCGGGAATCGTGCGCATGAACCGGTCTTGCGTCTCCTCGGCCACCGAGGTCGAGACGCCGTTCGGGTAGACGGTGTCGTCGTCCAGCCCCTCCGGCTCGAGGAAGATCTGGTGCGCGCTGCGGTCGGCGAACCGCACCACCTTGTCCTCGATCGACGGGCAATAGCGTGGTCCGCGGCCCTGGGCGCGGCCGCCATAGACGGCCGACTTGCCAAGCCGCTCGGCGATGACCCGGTGGGTCTCGGCCGTGGTCCAGGTCACGCCGCAGGACACCTGCGTGCGCGTGATCGGGCCGCTCAGAAAGGAAAAGGGCGAGGGCTCGGCGTCGCCCGGCTGCATCTCCAGCCGGTCCCAGGCGATCGTGCGCCCGTCGAGCCTGGCCGGCGTGCCGGTCTTCAGCCGCCCCATCTTCAGCGTCAGCCCGTAGAGCCGATCGGCGAGGCCGATCGCCGGCGCTTCCCCCACGCGCCCCGCCGGGGTGCGGGTTTCGCCGCGGTGGATCACGCCGCGCAGGAAGGTGCCGGTGGTCAGCACCACCGCGCCGGCGCGCCACACGCGGCCATCCGCCGCCGCCACGCCGGCGACGCGGCCGTCCTCGACGATCAGGTCCTCGACCGCGGCGGCGACGACGGTCAGTCCGGGCTCGGCGAGCAGCGTCCGTTGCATGGCCGCTCGGTAGGCCGCGCGGTCGATCTGCGCACGCGGCCCGCGGACCGCTGGCCCTTTCGAGCGGTTGAGCAGGCGGAACTGGATGCCGGCTTCGTCGGCGAGGCGGCCCATGAGGCCGTCCAGGGCGTCGACCTCACGCACCAGGTGGCCCTTGCCGAGGCCCCCGATGGCCGGGTTGCACGACATCTCGCCGATGGTCTCGATCTTGTGGGTGAGCAGCAGCGTGCGCGCGCCAAACCGCGCCGCCGCGGCCGCGGCTTCACAGCCGGCGTGGCCGCCGCCGATCACGAGCACATCGAAGGACGTGGAGACTGGGTCGGGCATCGGGAACACTCGCGCGACCGGGCGCGCGCGGTTGGCTTATAGAGGCGCGGGCGACGGGCGTCGAGGCGGCCCCCCGCCGCGTTTCACGTGAAACATGCGGGCCGGCGCCCGCCGGGCTGTTTCACGTGAAACAGCTACTTGCCGATGCAGAACCGGGCAAAGACGCGGTCGAGCACGTCTTCCGGGTCGAACTCGCCCCGCGATCCGTTCGAGGCAGCGGGCCGCCAGGCGCACATCCTCGGCCGCCAGCTCGACCTCCGCCGGCCGCTTGAGCGCCCGCGCCGCGCGCGCCAGGTGACCCCGGGCCGCGACCAGGTCGCGCTTGTGGCGCTCCCGCGTGGCGGCGGGAAACTCCCCGCCGGAAAGCGCGTCCACGACCCGCTGCGCCAAGGCCTCGCGCAGCTCGTTCAGGCCGGCGCCATAGGTCGCCGACACCCCGAATGGGGCGAGCCCATGGGCGCGGGCCCACTCGATCACCTCCCGGCCCGCCGGCGGGCGGGCGATGTCCCGCTTGTTCAGCACGCAAAGATCCCCCGGACGCGCGAGCGCCGCGGCCTCCCGCCAGCGCCCGTCGCGCGCCGCCGCGTCCACGACCATGATCCTGAGGTCAGCGCCGTGCGCCAGCGCCTGCGCCCGCCGCACGCCTTCCGCCTCGATCGCCCCGCGCGCCGTGCGCAGGCCCGCCGAGTCGGCGACGACCACCCGATAACCGGCGATATTGAGGACGACCTCGATGACGTCGCGCGTCGTTCCCGGCGTCGGCGTCACGATCGCCGCGTCCCGGCCAGCGATGGCGTTCAGAAGGCTGGACTTTCCGGCGTTCGGCGCCCCGATCAAGGCGATGCGATAGCCCTCCCGCACCCGCTCGCCACGGTCGCCATCGGCCAGGGCCTGGTCGATCTCGGCGGCGACCGCCGCGGCCAGCGGCGCGGCGGCCGCCGCGGTTTCGGCCGGCAGGTCCTCGTCCGGGAAGTCGACCGCCGCCTCAAGCAGCGCAAGCGCTTCGATGAGCGCGTCCCGCCAGGCGAGGTGGCGCCTCGCGAGCGCGCCATCGAGCTGCGCCAGCGCCTGCCGGCGCTGGGCCTCGGTTTCCGCATCCACGAGGTCGGCGATCGCTTCCGCCTGGCTCAGGTCCAGTTTGCCGTTCTCGAACGCCCGACGGGTGAACTCGCCCGGCTGCGCAGGCCTCACGCCCAGCACCAGCAGCGCCTCGCTCACCGAGTCGATCACCGCCGGGCCGCCATGCAGCTGCAGCTCGGCCAGATCCTCGCCGGTGTAGCTGTCGGGGCCGGGGAACCAGAGCACCAGAGCCGAGTCGAGCACCCCACCGTCCGGCCCGCGCAGCACCCTCAAGCTTGCCTGCCGGGGCTTGGGCGCGCCCCGCGCGATTGCGTTCAGGACCGCGCGCGCCGCCGGTCCCGAGATGCGGATCACCGCGACCGCCGCCCGCCCGGGCGCGGTCGCCAGCGCGAAGATGGTGGCCGGGTCTGTGCTCAGCGCCGCGCGCCCGACGCCGCGGTCATCAGCTTGGCGAACTGTTCCTGCGCCGCGCCGCCAAACGCCAGCCAGTTCTTCATCAGCTCTTCCGGCTGCAGGGCGGCGATATTCGCGGTCATCCGCTTCTGCATTTCGCTCACCAGCTGCTCGTTCAGAGCCGACACGTCAGGCAGCCCCAGCGCCGCCCGCGCCTCCTGTGGCGTGCAGTCCACCTCGATCTTGATCTTCATCGCTTCCTCCGCCGCCCGCCGTGTTATGAGCCCCCGACGGCGGCCGGCGCCAGCCCATTTTCGACGCCCCGCGCCCTCGAGGAGACGCCGATGCCCAATAGCTTTGTTGTCGGGACGCCGGACGATGGCCGGACGCCCCGTGTTTTGCAGCAGACGCGGGCTTAAGACGATGCTGGCCGTGCAAGCCGCCCGCACCGGCGGGCCCGACGTGCTCGAAGTCGTCGATCTGCCGGTTCCCGAGCCGGGGGCGGGGCAGATCCGCATCCGGCAACACGCCATTGGGCTGAATTTCATCGACACCTACTTCCGCTCCGGCCTCTACCCGCTGCGCATGCCCGCCGTGCTGGGCCAGGAGGGGGCCGGCGTGGTCGACGCCATTGGCGAGGGCGTTAGCGGCTGGGCGATCGGCGAGCGCGTCTACGCCGGCCAGGCCGGCGCCTACGCCGAGTACAGCCTCGCGGCGGCCGCGCGCGCGATCCGCCTCCCCGCCGGCGTCTCGTTCGAGGTCGCCGCGGCCGGGATGCTGAAAGGCATGACGGCCGAGTTCCTGCTTCGACGCTGCTACCCATTGCGCGCCGGGGAGACGATCCTCGTGCACGCCGCGGCCGGCGGCGTCGGGGCGATCCTGGTGCAGTGGGCCAAGGCGATCGGCGCGGTGGTCATCGGCACGGTGGGCTCGAAGGCCAAGGCCGACCTCGTCCGCGGCTACGGCTGCGACCACGTCATCCTCTACCGGGAAGAAGACGTCGCGGCCAAGGTCCGCGAGATCACCGGCGGCAAGGGCGTGCCTGTCGCCTACGACTCGGTCGGCAAGGACACCTTCGAGGGGACGCTGGCCAGCCTCGCCCGCCGCGGCGTCTTCATCAGCTACGGCAATGCGTCCGGCCCCGCGCCGGCGGTGGACCCGATCCGGCTGATGCGAGCGGGGTCGCTGTTCTTCACCCGGCCGACGATGGCGGACTACACCGCTTCGCGTGAGGACCTCGAACTCAGCGCGAACGCCCTGTTCGAGGTCTTGGCCTCAGGCGTGGTGAAGGTGGAGATCGGCCAGACCTTCCCGCTCCGGGACGCGCGCCGCGCGCACGAGGCCCTGGAGTCCAGGGCGACGATCGGCTCGACCGTCCTGCTCCCGGGATAGCGCTACTTCGCCGCCGCCGCCTTGAACGCCGGGCGCGAGGTCACCCGCGCGAAGTAGTCCTTGATCGGCGGCGAATACTGCTCGGCCAGCCCGAAGCCTTCGCCCAGGCCAAGCGCGTACCCGACGGAGATGTCGGCGACCGTGAAGTCGCCGGCGAGGTAGTCGCCCTTCTCGAGCTTCTTCTCGACCGCGCCAAGCCGGCGGATGAACATGCCCTTGGCGAGGTCGACGGTCACGTTTTGCCGCTGATCTTCGGGCGCCATGAACTGGGTGGCGATCACGGGGTTCATGTAGGCGGCCATCGAGGCCTCGCCGAAGGTGACGAACTGCAGGTAGTCGGCGAAACGGGGATGCTCCTTCGTGAGCGCCAGCGGCGTCGGGCCGTATGTCTCGGCCACGTACTGCAGGATCGCGGTCGACTCGCCCATCAGCACATCGCCATCGCGGATGCCGGGGAAGGCGCCCAGGGGGTTGGCCTCGAGAAACTCCGCGCTGGGCTGGCCAAAGACCTCGGTCTTGACCTCGTAGGGAACGCCCATCTCTTCGCAAAGCCAGACCACGCGCAGCGAGCGGGTCCTGGGCGCGTGGTAGATCGTCAGCATCGAGGCCCCTCCCGGCGGCGGTCAGGCTTAGGTGTTCATCGACTGGAAGAAGTCGGCGTTGTTCTTGCTCTGACGCAGCTTGTCGAGCAGGAATTCGATCGCGTCCTGGGCGCCCATGGGGGCGAGGATGCGGCGCAGCACGTGGGTCTTGGCCAGCTCGTCCTTGGCCATGAGCAACTCCTCCTTCCGCGTCGCGGATTTCAGGATGTCGATGGCCGGATAGATGCGCTTGTCGCCCACCTTGCGGTCGAGCACGATTTCCGAGTTCCCGGTGCCTTTGAACTCCTCGAAGATCACCTCATCCATACGGCTTCCGGTGTCGATCAGCGAGGTCGAGATGATGGTCAGCGACCCGCCCTCCTCCACGTTCCGCGCGGCGCCGAAGAAGCGCTTGGGCCGTTGCAGGGCGTTGGCGTCGACGCCGCCGGTCAGCACCTTGCCCGACGAGGGGACGACGGTGTTGTAGGCGCGCCCGAGGCGGGTGATGTTGTCGAGCAGGATCACGACGTCGCGCTTGTGCTCGACCAGGCGCTTGGCTTTTTCTATAACCATTTCAGCGACTTGCACGTGGCGCGTCGCCGGCTCGTCGAACGTGGACGAGATCACTTCGCCCTTCACCGTCCGCTGCATGTCGGTGACTTCCTCCGGCCGCTCGTCGACCAGCAGGACGATCAGGTAGCACTCGGGATGGTTCGCCGCGATCGCCTTGGCGATGTTCTGCATCATGATCGTCTTGCCGACGCGCGGCGGCGCGACGATCAGGCAGCGCTGGCCCTTGCCGAGCGGCGCGATGATGTCGATGACACGCCCGGTCTTGTCCTTGATGGTCGGGTCGTCGATCTCCATGATCAACCGCTCCTCGGGATAGAGCGGCGTCAGGTTGTCGAAGGCGACCTTGTGGCGGACGTTCTCCGGCGGCTCGAAATTGACCTGGGTGACGTTGACCAGGGCGAAGTAGCGCTCGCCCTCGCGCGGGGAGCGCACGCCGCCTTCGACGGTGTCGCCCGTGCGCAGGCCGAAGCGGCGGATCTGCGAAGGCGAAACGTAGATGTCGTCGGGGCCGGAAAGGTAGTTCGCCTCGGGGCTGCGCAGGAAGCCAAAGCCGTCCTGGAGCACTTCGAGCGTGCCGGAGCCTGTGATGTCGACGCCTTCCTCGGCCACGGACTTGAGGATCGCGAACATCATGTCCTGCTTGAGCATCGAGTTCGCATTCTCGATCTCGAGCGCCTCGGCGAAGGTGACCAGATCCGCCGCGGGCTTTTCCTTCAGCTCTTGCAGCGACATGCGGGTCAGGCCCATGGCCGCGATGGCCCGAGCCGCGGGCGAGGGCTCTTCCGGGCCCTCGACGGCCTCGACCGTTTCGGGCGATTCGCCGAGTGGAGTGGGCTCCTCGGCGACCGGGGATTCAACTTGGGTGTCAGTCATAGAGATACTTTCGTGGAATGGTGTTGATGTGGCCGCGCACGGCCGGTCGAGCTCCGAATTGGAGCCGTGACGGGATCCTGTGGGAGCGCCGTTTCTCGAGGACTCGAGGCGGCGCCGAGGGAAGGATCAGACGGGTTTCGCTGCTCAGCTAAGGCGCGGGTCTGTCTGATGGAAGGAAAGGATCGGGGCGGCGAACCGGCCGCTTCGAGCGCCAGCGGAACCACATGCGGCCCTCTTCGTCAAGCGTGACCGCCGGTCAGGCATGCAGTCCGAACTTGGTCGTGGCGGCGATCACGATCACGATCGCGACCAGGAATGGCAGCTCGTTGGTCATGCGCCAGAAGCGTTCGGAGCGCTTGTTGCGGTTTTCGGCGAACGCCCGCCTCGCCCCCGCCAGATAGCCGTGCCAGGCGCTGAGCAGGATCACGCCGGTGATCTTCACGAAGAACCACGGCGCGAACCAGAAATGGGGACCGATCCTTGAAAGATCAACCCAGACAAGCGTCCCGCCGAAAATGAACACCAGGATCATCGCCGGGTTGATGATGATTCTGAGCAGCTTGACCTCCATCACCTTGAAGGTCTCGTCCATCTCAGACCCCGCCGTGGCGCGCGTGTGGTAGGCGAAGAGCCGCGGCAGATAGAGCAGGCCCGCCATCCACGCGATGACCGCCACGATGTGCAGGCCTCTGATCAGATTGTAGTGCTGCTCGATCATGCCGCCCTCCGGACCGGACATTTCGACCAGGCGGCCGCGCAGGTAAAGGGTGAGCCTGGGCCGACGCCGCCCGGCCGGGCCAGCGCATCGCCCACAAGTGTCGCCAGCGCCTCGATGAAGGCCGGCTGGGCGCCAAGCGCCGGCGCCCGCACGAAGGCCGTGCAGCCCAGCGCCTCGGCGTGGAGGCGATAGTCGTGGTCGAGCTCGACCAGCGTCTCGACATGCTCCGACACAAAGGCGATCGGGCAGATGACCACGCCCAGACCGTCGGCCACGGCCTCGTCGATCGCCTCGATCGTCGTCGGGCCGAGCCACTTCATAGGGCCGACCCGGCTCTGGTAGGCGATCCGCCAGTCCCACGATCCCCCCAGGCGGCGTGCGACGGCGCCCGCCGTCGCCTCGACCTGCGTCTGGTAGGGATCCCCGGCCTCGACCACCCGCTCCGGCAGGCCGTGCGCCGAGAAGATCAGCCGCACGGGCGTTGGCCGGCCCGCGGCCGCCCACGCCGCCTCGATCCGCTCTGCGTGCGCCTCCGCCAGCCCCGCGGCGAGCGGATAGCAGCACACGGCGCGCACATGGCCGGGTCCTCGGTATGCGGCCGCCCAGGCTTGGAGCGACGAGGCGGTCGTGGTGGTCGAGAACTGCGGATAAAGCGGCAAGAGCACGATCTCGTCGGGTGCGAAGGCCTCGACCGCCGCCGCGGCGTCGGCCGCGAACGGCCGCCAGTAGCGCATGGCGATCACCACCTCGACGGCGTCGTTGGGCAGAGCCGCCGCCAGATGCGCCTTCAGCGCCGCGGCCTGTTGCTCGGTCTCGGGCAGGAGCGGCGAGGCGCCGCCCATCCGGCCGTAGTTGGTCCGCGCCAGCCGCGCGCGCAGCCCCGCGATCAACGCCGCCAGCGGATAGCGGACGATCGCAGGAACTGCGATGATCGCCGGGTCGCGGAAGAGGTTGAACAGGAACGGCCGCACCGCGTCCAGGCTGTCGGGGCCGCCGAGGTTGAACAGCACCACCGCGATCCGCCTGCCCGCCTCCCCCGCCATCAGCCTCGCCGCCAGCGAGTCACGCGATCCACGGCGCGGGCGATGTGCTCGACCGGCGTGTCCGGCAGCACGCCATGGCCGAGGTTGAAGATCCAGGGCCCCGCGCCCCACGCCGCCAACAGCGCGTCCACCGCGGCGTCCAGCGCCGCGCCGCCGGCCCGAAGCTGCAGGGGATCCAGCGCGCCCTGGATGGCCATGCCCCGCTGCAGGCGCCGACCGAGCTCCGGCGGCGCGCCCGTGCTGAGGCCAACCGCCGTGACGCCGGTCGCGCTCGCGTACCGCTCGACCTGATCGGGCGAAGCCGCGCGGGGAAAGCCGATGATCGGGGCGGCGACGCCGGCGTCCCGAAGGGCTTGGACGATCCTCTTGTGCGGTGCGGTGACCAGCCGGTCGAACACAGCGTCCGGAAGCTGCTCGGCCCAGGACTCGAAGATCTGGACCACTTGCGCCCCCGCTTCGACCTGCATCGCCAGGTAGCGCCACGTCGCTTCAGCCAGCAGGTCGACCAGCGCCGCGACCCGCTCGAGGTCGCTCGCAGCCTCGCCTCGCGCATCGGCTCTGGCGTCCTCGCCGCCACGGCCCTCGAGCATGTAGGTCGCCACGGTCCAGGGCCCGCCGGCAAAGCCGATCAGCGCCCGCTCCGGCTCCAGAGCGGCGCGAACCAGCCGCACGGTCTCGCCGATCGACGCCAGCCGGCCGGTCGACGCCTCCACTTCGGCTTGGAGCGCGTTCAGCGGCGGCAGCGGACCGAGCCTTGGCCCTTCGCCGGTCTCGAACCACAGGGCCTGCCCCAGCGCCTGCGGCAGGATCAGGATGTCGGCGAACACGATCGCGGCGTCGTAGTCGAAGCGGCGCATCGGCTGCAGAGTCACCTCCGCCGCCATCTTTGGGTTGAAGCACAGTGTGAGGAAATCGCCAGCCGTCTGTCGCAGCGCGCGGTACTCCGGCAGGCAGCGACCGGCCTGGCGCATGAACCAGATCGGCGGACGCACAAGCGTCTCGCCGCGCAGCGTCCTTAGAAGGATGGGCTCACCGCTCACGAACGTCCGCATAAAGCCCTTCGCCCCGTGGGCTCAAGGCCCGTCCACCCGCCCTCTATTCCTTAATGAAAGATTAAAAGAGTCTTGAGGCAGAAAGCAGGGCCCAAGGAGAGTGGGGATGATTCGTGTGCTGACAGCGGGTCGCACAGTTCGGGCTCGGTTCAGACTCGACTCGTCCACCTCGCCCGAGGCGGCCTGTGGATTGCGTGGACGGGCCGGGAAGGGGCTCACATGGTTAACGAATCCTTAACGCCGGCGACGGCGCCGATCGGAGGATGGCGCCGATGATCCAGCGGCGGGGACAACCGGCGGGCGCCTCGCGCAAGGCGCTCGACTCCGGTGCGCAATCGTCGGACGAAAGAGGCGGTGACGCGCAGCCAAGCGTGGCCGGGCGCTTGCCTGTGGCTTTTCTGCGGTATCCTCCAGCTGGCCTGCACCGGCCGTTAACGATCGATTAACCATGTTTGAACAGCCCGCCCTCGAGGTTTTGCCGCGCGCATGAGCCAGACGCGCTTCGCCACCTACTTCCACATCCACCTCGTTTCGGACTCCACCGGCGAGACGTTGAACGCCATGGCGCGCGCGGTTTGCGCGCAGTTCGACGACGTGCTGCCGATCGAGCACATCTACTCGCTCGTCCGTTCGACGCGGCAGCTCGAGCGCGTGCTGCGCGAGATCGAGGCGGCGCCTGGCGTGGTGCTCCATACCATCGTCGACAAGGAGCTGCGCGCCGCGCTGGAGCAGGGTTGCCGCGACCTCGAGATGGCCTGCGTCGCCGCGCTCGATCCGCTGACCGCCTCGCTTGCGCGCTACCTGGGCGCATCGGTCTCGTCCCGGGTCGGCGCCCGCCACACCCTCGACCACGACTACTTCAACCGCATGGATGCGCTTGCCTACGCCATCAGCCACGACGACGGCCACGCGACCCAGGACCTCGAAGCCGCCGACGTCGTCCTGGTCGGCGTGAGCCGCACGTCGAAGACGCCGACGTCGATCTACCTCGCCCATCGCGGCGTGCGGGCGGCGAATGTGCCGCTGGTGCCCGGTCGTGATCCGCCCGACCAGCTCTTCCAGCTCAAGCGAGCGATCGTCGTCGGGCTGACGGTCTCGCCCGACCGCTTGATCCAGATCCGCCGCAATCGGCTGTCCAACCTGAAGGAGGATCGCGAGAGCGCCTATGTCGACCTCGAGGCGGTGCGCAGCGAGATCATCCGCGCCCGGCGAATGTTCGAAAAGCACGGCTGGCCGGTGATCGACGTCACCCGCCGCTCGGTCGAGGAGACAGCCGCCGCCGTGATCAACGTGATGACCTCCGGCGGAGGCCAGGTCGAGGTCCTCTCGTGATCCCCATCGTGCTCGCGTCGAAGAGCGTTGTCCGTGGCCGGGTGCTGACCGAGGCTGGCGTGCCGTTCGAGGCCATCGACTCCGGGCTGGACGAGGCGCTGGCCAAGGCCGCGCTCAAGGGCCAGCCGCCGCGGGCCGTGGCGGAGGCGCTGGCGGAAGACAAGGCGCTCGCCGGCGCCGGCCAACGGCCCGGCGCGCTGGTCATCGGCGCCGACCAGACGCTGGAGCTCGGCGGGGCGCTGTTCGACAAGGCCGAGACGCTGGCCGTGGCGCGGCGGCGGCTGATCGCCCTGCGCGGCCGGGCCCATCAGCTGCACTCGGCGATCGCCGTGGCCCGTGACGGCCATGTCCTCTGGCGCGAGGTCGCCACCGCAACCTTGACCATGCGGGACTTCTCCGACGCCTATCTCGATGGCTATCTGGAGCGGAACCGCAGGGCGGCGCTGTCCTCGGTCGGCGCCTATGAGCTGGAGGGCGAGGGGGCGCAGCTGTTCGAGGCCATCGAAGGCGACTTCTTCGCGATCCTGGGCGTGCCCCTCCTCGGCCTCCTGGCGTTTCTGCGCGACGCCGGCGCGTTGCCACGATGAACCGCTTCTCGGGCGGCGCGCGCGTGGCCGCGGTGCTCGGCCGGCCGATCGCGCACTCGCTGAGCCCATTGATCCACAACGCCTGGATCGAGGCCGCTGGCCTCGACGCGGTCTATGTGCCGCTGAGCCCGGCGCCTGGCCGGCTGAAGGCTCTGTTCGAGAGCTGCCGCGGGGGGCTGGTCGCGGGGTTCAACATCACCGTGCCGTTCAAAGAAGAGGCGCTGGCCGCCGCCGACGCCATCAGCGACCGCGCGCGGCGGGCCGGCGCGGCGAACCTGGTCCTCTTCGCCGCCGACGGGTCGATCACGGCGGACAGCACCGACGGCGCTGGCCTGCTGGCGGCCCTGGCCGAGCAGGCGCCGAGGCTGGCGATCACGGGCGTGACCGCGGCCGTCCTGGGCGCCGGCGGTGCCGGCCGGAGCGCGGCCGCGGCGCTGCTGGCGGCCGGCGCCTCGCATGTGCGGCTGGTCAACCGCACGCGCGAGCGGGCGGCCGAGGTCGCCAGCGCCCTCGGGGAGGGGGTCAGCGTCTTCGGATGGGCTGAGCGGGCCGCGGCCCTCGACGGCGCCGGGCTGCTCGTCAACGCGACGACGCTTGGGCTCGCCGGCCAAGAGCCTTTGGCGCTCGACCTGGCCCCGGCCCTGGCTGACGCGGTGGTGCTGGACATGGTCTACCGGCCGCTGCACACGCCGCTGCTGGCCGCGGCGAAGGTGAGCGGACGCACGCCGGTCGACGGCCTGGCCATGCTGATCGGGCAGGCGCGTCCGTCGTTCGAAGCGCTGTTCGGCCGCGCGGCGCCGGAGGACGTCGACGTGCGGGCGCTGGCGCTGGCCGCGCTTGGGGAGGACGGATGATCACGATCGGCCTGACCGGTTCCATCGGCATGGGGAAGTCGGCGACAGCGGCGATGTTCGCCGAGGAGGGCGCGCCCGTCTATGACGCCGACGCCGAGGTGCACAAGCTGCAGGCCAAGGGCGGCGGCGCGGTCGAGGCGATCGAGGCGGCCTTCCCCGGCGTCGTGAAGGATGGGGCGGTGGACAGGCAGGCGCTGGGCGAGCGGGTGTTTGGCCATCCCGAAGCGCTCAGCCGCCTGAACGGGATCATCTATCCGATGCTGGGGACGGGCCGCGCGGCCTTCTTCGCCGACGCGGAAGCCAAAGGCTGCGACATGGTGGTGCTCGACATCCCCATGTTGTTCGAGACCGGCGGCGAGGCGCGGATGGACGCGGTGGTGGTCGTCTCCGCGCCGGAAGCGGTCCAGCGCGAGCGGGTGCTGGCCCGCCCCGGCTACGGCGAGGCGCGGCTCGACGCCATCCTCGCCCGGCAGATGCCGGATGCCGAAAAGCGAGCGCGCGCGGACTTCGTCATCGACACCAGCCAGGGCTTCGACCACGCCCGCGAACAGGTGCGCCAGGTGATCGCGGCGATCCGCGCCGGCGACTGGAAGCAACGGCGAAGCCCCGCTTGATCGGGCCCTCGAACCGCCCCATTGAAGGGGCGGGATGGCGCGCGAAATCGTTCTCGACACGGAGACCACGGGCCTCGATCCACGCTCGGGCCACCGGCTCGTCGAGATCGGCTGCGTCGAGCTCGAGGACTTGCTTCCGACCGGCCGCACCTTCCATCGCTACATCCATCCGGAGCGGGATATCGATCCGGAAGCGCAACGTGTGCACGGGCTGTCGCTGAGCTTCCTGGCCGACAAACCGCGCTTCTCCGACCCAGAGGTCAGCGAGGCGCTGCTCGAATTCATCGGCGAGGCGAGGCTCGTCGCGCACAACGCCGCCTTCGACCGCGAGTTCGTGAACCAGGAGCTGGAGCGGGTGGGCCTGCGCGCCCTGCCGGAGCCGCGGTGGGTCGACACGCTGGCGCTGGCGCAGAAGCGCTTCCCCGGCGTGCACAACTCGCTCGATGCGCTCTGCAGGCGCTTCAGACTTTCGCTCGTCGAGCGCGAGAAGCACGGGGCGCTGATCGACGCGCGGCTGCTTGCGGCGGTCTACCTCGAGCTGCACGGAGGACGCGAGCGCCGGCTCGACCTGGCGCTGGCGTCGGCGCCGACGATGGCGAGCGCCATCGCGCGGCCGCAGCACGGCCCGCGCCCTCGCCCGCTGGCGCCGCGGTCGACGGACGAAGAGAGGGCCGCGCACCTCAGCTTCATCCGCGATGTGCTGAGCGGAAGGGCGCTCTGGCTGAAGTTCGGCCTCGGATAGGCTCTTAAGCCTCGCCGGCGGCGGGAGCGTCGAGCTGGGCGCGCCGCGCGGCGTAGACCATGCCAAAATCGATCGGGTCCAGCATGAAGGGCGGGAAGCCGCCTTCCGAGGTCAGGTCGGCGATGATCCGCCGCGCGAACGGAAAGAGGAACCTTGGGCACTCGATCAGGAGCACCGGTTCGAGCTCCTCTGGCGCGACCCCGGCGATCTGGAACAGGCCGCCGTAGAGCAGCTCGATGGTGAAGATGGGGTCGTCGTTGTTCTTCGCCGAGGCGGTCAGCTTGAGGTCGACCTCGTGCAGCTCGTCAGCGCGGGTGCGGGCGGCCATCTCGACGCCAAGCTCGATTTGCGGCTGAACGCCGGACGCGCGCAGCGACTCGGGCGCGCGGGGGTTCTCGAACGACAGGTCGCGGATGAACTGCGCCATGATCCGCACGCCGGCCGGCGAGTCTGTTGGCTGGCCGGCCGGGGTCAGGGGGCCGGCGGCGCCTTGGTCGGTCATCGAGGGCTAGGTCCCGTGTCTCGCGCGCCCTTTTCCAGTGCGCGCCTTGGAGGCTGAAGGCGCGGCTGCTATCACGCGCGCCTGGGGCGTGCAACGCGGCGCCTGACGAAGCGGGCGCATGCGGGCTATATAGAGGCGAGGGCGAGCAGGCCGGCCCGAAGTCGGTCCGCGCCGCCCCATTTCCTGGTGTCGACTTGCAACTCTTGCCCCTGATTATCATCGCCGTCGTCGCCGGCATCGTTCTCTACCAGCTCTACGCCGTGCTCGGACGACGGGTCGGACGCCAGCCGGAGGACGTGGCCCAGCCCGCGCCGGCGGCCAGGACCGCGCCGGCCGATGGCTACCCGGCGAGCCAGGACCTCCAGCCGCAGCCGGCCGGCGTCGTCGCCATCCGCGCCCGCGACCCCAGCTTCGACCAGGCGAAGTTCCTAGCCGGCGCCCGCCACGCCTACGAGATGATCGTTGGCGCCTTCGCCACGGGCGACCGCGCGACGCTGCAGCGTCTGGTGTCGTCGACGGTGATGGCCGGCTTCGAAAAGGCGATCGCGGCGCGCGAGGCGAAGGGCGTCACCGAGGCGGTCGAGTTCAGCCAGCCGCCGCGCTCGGACTTCGAAGGCGCCGAGGTGAAGGACGACGTGGCCCGCACGAAAGTGCGCTTCCTGGCCGAGTTCAAGAGCCGCGTGCAGGGCCCAGACGGCGAGACCGCCCAGGACCGCCGCACCGCCGAGGTCTGGACATTCGAGCGCCGGCTCTCCAGCCGCGATCCGAACTGGACCCTGGTCAGGGTCGACGCCGCAGAGGCCTGACCGGCCGTGGGCGGCTTGCGAGGGCTCCGCCGATCGTCGGCTTGGCGCTCCTGGCCGCCGCCTGCGTGACCCCGCGCTACGAGCCCGCGCCCGCGCCGCCCCCGCCCACCCGCTATCAGCCTCCGCCGTGGGCGCAGCCGCGCGTTACCCCGCCCGAGGGCGAGAGCATTCCGCTGGCGGCGCTTCCGGGCTGGCCAGCCGAAGACCACATCGCCGCCCTGCAGGCGTTCGCCGCGGGCTGCGGCGTGACGCGCAACCCGGCGCTGGCTGGCGTCTGCCGCCAGGCGCGCGCGCTTGGTCCGCTCGACGAGGCAGATGCCCGCGCTTTCCTCGAGCGGGCGTTCACCGCCCGGCGCGTCGGCGACGAGGGGCTGCTGACCGCCTACTACATGCCCGAATACGAGGCGCGCGAGGCGCCGGAGCCGCCGTTCACCGCGCCGGTGCGCGCGCGTCCGTCCGGCCTCGAGGCGCTCCGCCCGCTCGGCGACCGCGCGGCGATCGAGGCCGACCCGCCCGAGCAGGCGCTGGCCTGGATGAAGCCGGAGGATCTCTTCTTCATGCAGATCCAGGGCTCGGGGCTGCTCGACCTGCCCGACGGGCGGCGGCTGAAGGCGACCTTCGCGCTCTCCAACGGCCAGCCGTTCGTGCCGATCGCGCCAATCCTGCGCGAGCGGGGCGATCTCGCGCCTGCCGGGGCGTCCGGGGGCGGGGTCCACGCCTGGCTGGCGGCGCACCGGGGCGCGGAGGCGGACGCGGTGATGCGCGAGGATCCGCGCTACGTCTTCTTCAACGTCGCCGCCGACGATGGGCGCGAGCCGGCCGGAACGGCCGGGACACCCCTGGTGGCCGGCCGCGCGATCGCCGTCGACACCGACCTGCACGACCTCGGCGGGGCTTACTGGATCGACGCCGACGCGCCGACGCTGAGCGGCGCAGCGCTGAGCTACCAGCGTCTGGTCATGGCGCTGGACACCGGCGGGGCGATCAAGGGGGCGGTGCGCGCCGATCTCTACCTTGGGCGCGGCGAGGCGGCCGGCGACGAGGCCGGCCGGGTCCGGCATGCGCTGCGCCTCTATGAACTCCTGCCGGCCGCGCCATGAAACGCGACCTGAAGCCCGACGAGGTTCAGCTTTGGAGCAAGGTGGCGCAGACGGTGCACCCGCTCGGCGCGCGGCCAAGGCCCGGGCTCGCCATTCCCCCGCCAGCCTCCGAGCCGCCGTCCGCGCCGCCGCCCGCCGCCCACCACTGGACGGCCAAGCCGCTCGAGCCTGGCCGGCTGCGCCGGCTCGCGCGCGGACGCGACGGGGCGCAGCCCAGCCTCGATCTGCACGGGCTGACCCAGGACGAGGCGCGGCAGGCGCTCACCCGCTTCCTGCTCGCCGCGCAGGCGGAGGGGCGGCGCGCCGCGGTCGTGGTGACGGGCCAGGGGGTGCAAGGGGATGGGGTGCTCCGCCGCCGCGCGCCGGAGTGGCTGGCCGAGCCACATCTGCGCGAGGTGGTCGCCGGCGTCGCCGAAGCGCATCGCCGGCATGGCGGCTCGGGCGCGCTCTACGTCGCGCTGAAACGTCGAAGGACCTAGCCGGCGGAGCGGGCGAACCGGGCGACGAAGAACCCGTCCATGCCGCCATCGAGATGGGTCGGCAGGATGCGGAGCATCCCGGTCGGCGACACCGAGGCCGGCGGCGCGCCGCCCTCGCCCGGGGCGATCGGCGCGACGGCGAAGGCCTTGTGGCGCGCGAGGAAGGCGCGGGCCTGCGCCTCGCCCTCCTCCGGCTCCAGCGAGCAGACGCAGTAGACCAGCCGCCCGCCCGCCGCGACCCGATCGGCGGCGGCGTCCAGGAGGCGCGCCCTGCGCGCCGGCGAGCGAGGCGATGTCGCCGGGCCGCGAGCCCCAGAGCACGTCTGGATGCCGCCGGAAGGTCCCCGTCGCCGAACAGGGCGCGTCGAGCAAGACCGCCGCGAACCGCCGTGGATCGCGCCAGGCCGCGGCGTTGGCGGCGACGACCTCGGCCGCAAGGCCGGTGCGCTGCAGCGACGCCGTCAGGCGCTCCAGCCGCGCGGCGGAGCGGTCGAGGGCCGTGACGCGGGCCCCGGCCGCGGCCAGCTGCAGCGTCTTGCCGCCCGGCGCGGCGCAAAGGTCGAGCACGGCCTCGCCCGCGCGGGCGTCGACGAGCCGGGCGGGGATGGCGGCGGCCGCATCCTGCACCCACCAGCGCCCATCGGCGTAACCGGGCCAGGCCGAGACATCGCCGCGCAGGGGCGTGCGCAGCGATCCGCCCGGCAGCGGCGTCGCCTCCAGCGCGCTGGCGAGCGCGTCGGCGTCGCCCGGATCGCGCGGGGTCAGATCGGTGGCCGGCTCCTGCGCGATCAGGCCGGCGATGGCCCGGGCCTCGTCCTCGCCGTAGGCGGCGCGCCAGCGCGCGAACAGCCACGGCGGGGCGAGCGTCTCGGGATCGTCTTCGCCGGCCGCCTCGCGCAGCAGACCCCTGAGGACGCCGTTGATCAGCCCCTTGAACGGGCGCGTTGGCCGCTTTTCGTCGGCGAGGCGCACCGTCGTGTCGACCGCCGCAAAATCGGGGGTCTCGAGATAGAGGGCCTGCGCGGCGCCGAGGCGAAGGAGCATGCGCACCGCCTCCGGAGGCGCCTTGCCGAGCCGGGCGTCGAGCCGGGCGTCGATCGCGCCCATCCGCCTGAGCACCGTCATGGCCAGCATGCGCGCGAACGCGCGATTGCGCTCGTCGAGCCTGGAGAAGGCCGGCTGGTCGAGCGCCTCCTCGAGCCCGCCCCGCCTCGCGAGCGCGCGCTCGACGACATCGAGCGCGGCCTCGCGGGCCGCGAGGTCAGCCAGCGCCGGCGGCTGGGCGGGCGTCATCCGCCGCGTCCGACGGCGGCGATCCGGCTCTGGCGATCGGCCGGCCGCGGCGTTAGATCAAGGGACATGGCGGACTTGGTGATCGACGACAGCAGGAAGCGCAAGCAACTCACGCCGGCGGCCCAGCGGGCGCTGGCCGAGGCCGAGGCGCGGCGGCAGGCCGCCGCGCAGCCGCCGCCGCCGCCTGAAATCGGCGGCCCGAAGGGGCCCGAGCCCACCCGCTACGGCGATTGGGAGCGCAAGGGGATCGCGGTCGACTTCTAGGCGGACTTCACTCGCCTCCGACGCGCATGCGCTGGCCGACCGCCCCCGCCAGCCTTAGGACTTCGTTAACCATTCGGGAACCGGAGGTCCGCCATGCGCCGCATGATCGCGCCGCTCGCTCTGCTCGCCGCAACGACCCTCTTCGCCGCCGCGCCGGTGGCGATGGCCGGGGACCGGGACGGCGACGACGGATGGGATCGCCCCGCGTGCGCCTGCGACTGCGGCTGCGAGCACGCCGATGAGGTCCGCCTGCCTGACAGCTTCTTCTACGACGACGGCGGGGTCGGCCCGGCGTTTGTGGACTATGGCTCATCGGGCGCCGGGACGGTCGTCTTCATAGGCGCGCGCGGATCGGTCTCGGCCAGCGCCTCGGCGAACACGCGGGCGTCGGCCTCCGCCCACGTGTTCGCCCGCGTCCAGGCGCATCAAGGCATGATGCGCTCGCACGGCTCCTACGGACACGGCTGGTAGCGCCGCTTCAGGCGGCGGCCATCTCCCCGGCGATCGTCAGCGCCGCTTCGCGCGGATCGGCGGCGGCGGTGATCGGCCGGCCGCAGACCACGTGGCTCGCGCCCGCCGCGAGCGCCTCCGTCGGCGTGGCGGCCCTGGCCTGATCGTCCGCGCCGGCCCAGGCCGGGCGGACGCCAGGCGTCACGACCAGGAAGCCGGGTCCGCCGATGCTGCGCGCGAGCGCCGCCTCGCGCGGGCTGGTGACGACGCCATCCAGGCCGGCATCGACCGCCTGCCGGACGCGCCGCCCGACCAGCGCCGCGATGTCCGTGGCGTAGCCGATCTCGACCAGGTCGGCGTCCGAGAGGCTGGTCAGCACCGTCACGCCGAGAATCTTCACCTCGCTCGCGCCGGCGCGCCCGCGCACGGCGGCGGCCATCACCTGCGGCTCGCCGTGCACGGTCAGGAAGTCGCAGACGCCAGTGGCGGCGATCGCCGCGGTCGCGCGCTCCACGGTCGCCCCGATGTCGTGCAGCTTCCAGTCGAGGAAGACGTCGCGCCCGGCGCCCTTCAGGTCCTGCGCCAGAGCCATGCCATCGCTGGCGAGGAGCTCGAGGCCGATCTTGTAGAAGCTGATGGCGTCACCCAGCCGGCCGATCATGGCGTCAGCCGCGGCGCGGGTCGGCAGGTCCAGCGGCAGGATGAGGCGCGGATCGGCGGCGCGGGCAGGCGCGCGGGCGCGCTGAGCATGGGGCATGCGAGATCCTCGGTCGGGCCGGCGGATGATTTGGGCTAAGCCGCGAGGATGAGCGCAAGCGCCCCCACGCGTCAATCGCGCTTGTGAGCGGCCGCGCGCCGGGCGGCGATGCGCAGGCGAAGGGCGTTCAGCTTGATGAAGCCGGCGGCGTCCCGGTGGTCGTAGGCGACCTTGCCCTCCTCGAAGGTGACCAGGTCCTGGTCGTAGAGCGAGAACGGGCTGGCGCGGCCGATGACGGCGACGTTGCCCTTGTAGAGCTTGATCGTCACCTGGCCGGCGACCAGGGCCTGCGAATGGTCGATCGCCGCCTGCAGCATCTCCCGCTCCGGCGAGAACCAGAAGCCGTTGTAGATGAGCTCGGCGTACTTCGGCATGAGCTCGTCCTTCAGGTGCATCGCACCGCGATCGAGGGTGATCGACTCGATGCCGCGATGGGCGGCCAGAAGGATGGTCCCGCCCGGGGTCTCGTAGACGCCGCGCGACTTCATGCCGACGAAGCGGTTCTCGACCAGGTCGAGCCGGCCGACGCCGTTGGCGTGGCCGAGTTCGTTCAGACGGGTGAGCAGCGCCGCCGGCGACAGCGCCTTGCCGTCGATGGCGACCGGATCGCCGCGCTCGAAGTCCATCGTGAAAATCGTCGCCCGGTCCGGCGCGTCTTCCGGCGCGACCGTGCGCTGGTGAACGAACTCCGGCGCCTCGACCGAAGGGTCTTCCAGCACCTTCCCCTCCGACGAGGAGTGCAAGAGGTTGGCGTCCACCGAGAAGGGCGCCTCGCCGCGCTTGTCCTTGGCGATCGGGATCTGGTGCTGCTCGGCGAACGCGAGCAGGGCCTCGCGCGACTTGAAGTCCCACTCGCGCCACGGCGCGATCACGCGGATGTCGGGCTCGAGCGCATAGTAGGCGACCTCGTAGCGCACCTGGTCGTTGCCTTTGCCGGTCGAGCCGTGGCTGACGGCGTCGGCGCCGACCTTTCGGGCGATGTCGATCTGGGTCTTGGCGATCAGCGGCCGGGCGATCGAGGTGCCGAGCAGGTACTGGCCCTCGTAGACCGCGTTGGCGCGGAACATCGGAAAGACGTAGTCGCGGACGAACTCCTCGCGCAGGTCCTCGATGAAGATGTTCTCCGGCTTGATGCCGAGCATCAGCGCCTTCTCGCGCGCCGGGCCGAGCTCCTCGCCCTGGCCGAGGTCGGCGGTGAAGGTCACGACCTCGCAGCCGTAGGTCTCCTGCAGCCACTTCAGGATGATCGAGGTGTCGAGCCCGCCCGAATAGGCGAGCACGACCTTTTTGACGGGGGTGTCCATGGGCGTCCCCTTAGAGCGCCGGGGCGCAGGGGTTCAACCCCGGCCGATCACTCAGACGGTGAACTGCGCGCCGACCTCGACCACGCGCCCCGGCGGGATCTTGAAGAAGTCGGTCGGATTGGCGGCGTTGCGGGTCAGGAAGATGAAGAGCTTGTCCTGCCAAAGCGGCATGGCGGGGTGCGGCGCCGGCACAAGGGATCGCCGCCCCAAGAAGAAGCTGGTCGACATGATGTCGAACTTCAGCCCCTGCTTGCGGCAGAGCTTCAGGGCCTCGGGCAGGTTCGGCTGCTGCATGAAGCCGTAGCGGACGGTGACCTTCTTGAAGTCGGCGTTCACCGGCTCGATGACGATACGCTCGGCGTCCGAGACCCGCGGAGTCTCGGTGGCGACCACCGTCAGGATGACGTTGTGCTCGTGCAGGACCTTGTTGTGCTTGAGGTTGTGCATGAGCGCCGCCGGCGCGACGTCGGCATCGCCCGTGAGGTAGATGGCGGTCCCTGGCGCGCGGTAGGGCGGCCGGGCGCGCAGCATCTCGATCAGGTCGGCGAGCGGCAGGCTGTCGCGCCGGGTCTTCTCGCTGAGCACCTGGGCGCCGCGGGTCCAGGTCCACATGATGATGACGAGGCCCGCGCCCATCACCAGCGGCAGCCAGGCGCCGTCGCGGATCTTCAAGAGGTTCGACGAGGTGAAGACGAGGTCGACCAGCGCGATGGGGGTCAGCAGCAGGGCGGCCTGCCAGAGCCGCCACTTCCAGACCCGGCGCACGATGATGAAGGCGAGCAGGGTGTCGATCAGCATCGCGCCGGTCACCGCCAGGCCGTAGGCGGACGCGAGGTGGCTCGAGGTCTGGAACACCAAGAGCAGCAGGAGCACGCCGATCATCAGGAGGATGTTGACCGAGGGGGCGAAGATCTGGCCGGCCAGGGTCTCAGAGGTCCGCCGGATGTCCATGCGCGGGAAGAGGCCGAGCTGCACCGCCTGGCCGGTCATGGAGAAGGCGCCCGAGATCAGCGCCTGGCTCGCGATCACGGTCGCGGCCGTGGCCAGCACCAGGATCGGCCAGTAGGCGAAGTCCGGGGCCATGGCCCAGAAGGGATTGTGGCGCGCCGCGGGGTGGTCCAGCACCGTCGCGCCCTGGCCGAGGTAGTTCAGCGCCAGGCACGGGAAGACGAGCAGGATCCAGGCGCGGCGGATGGCGCTGCGCCCGAAATGGCCCATGTCGGTGTAGAGCGCCTCGGCGCCGGTCACGGCCAGGAAGACGCTGCCGAGGATGACGAAGCCCAGGAAGCCGTTCTCGATGAGAAAGCGGACGCCGTAGTAGGGGCTGAGCGCCCACAGGATGGTCCAGTCGCCGGAGAGCCGCCAGAGGCCGAGCCCCGCCAGGGTGATGAACCAGACCGCGACGATCGGGCCGAAGAAGGCGGCGACGCGGCGCGTGCCGCCGCCCTGCAGAAGGAAAAGCGCCACCAGGATGCCGGTGGCGATCGGCAGCACGTAAGGGGCCAGATGCCGCCCGATCTCGGGCGCGGCGCGCACGCCCTCGACCGCCGAGAGCACCGAGATGGCCGGCGTGATCAGGCCATCGCCGAAGAAGAGGGCGGCGCCGATGGTGCCGAGCAGGAAGATGGTGGTCGTGCGCCTGCCGACCGCGCGCTGGGCCAGCGCCATCAGCGCAAGCGTGCCGCCCTCGCCGCGGTTGTCGGCGCGCATCAGCACGATGACGTATTTGACGGTCACGATCAGGACGAGGGTCCAGATGATCAGGGACACCACGCCGAACACCGCGTGCGGCCCCTCTCCGCCGTGACGGGCATGGGCCAGGGCCTCGCGCATCGCGTAGAGCGGGCTCGTGCCGATGTCGCCGAAGACGACGCCGACGGCGCCGAGCGCGAGGGCGAGCCCGGTCCGACGGGACGGCTTGGCCGCCGGCGTCGGCGCGCGGGTGGCGGCGCTGGGCTCGGGCGCGGGGGGCGAGACCGGCGTCGCCGCTCCGTCCGTCATGCTGGATCTCCAGGGTCGGCGCTTTCGGCCGGGCCCTTGCGAAAAGACCGGGGCCGATACTCCGTTTCGGGCGCCGCTTCAATCGCACGGGACGTCGCGCCGCTTGAACCCAGCCTCGGCGCGCGCCAGTGTCGGACGCTCGCGACGAACGCAAAGGGATCTGGACCGGACGCATGACCCGACGCCTCTGCCTGGTCACCGGCGCTTCGGCGGGCATCGGCCAGGCGTTTGCACGCATCTTCGCCAGCCACGGCTACGACGTGGCGCTGACCGCGCGACGGGCCGACCGGCTCGAGCACCTGGCCGAGGAGATCCGCCTCCGCTACGGCGTCGAGACGCTGGCCATCCCCGCCGATCTCGCGGACGCCGCGGCGTGCGACCAGGTGTTGCAGACCCTGGCCGCGAATGGCCGCCAGGTCGACGCGCTGGTGAACAACGCCGGCTACGGCCTCGGCGGCGCCTACGCCGCGACCAGCTGGGACGACGAGCGCGCCTTCCTGCAAGTGCTCCTGATCGCCGTCTGCGAGCTCACCCACAAGGTGCTGCCGGGCATGGTCGAGCGGCGCTATGGGCGGATCGTCAACGTGGCCTCGCTCGCCGGCCTCGCGCCAGGCCTGCCCGGCGCCACCCTCTACGGCGCGACCAAGTCCTTCCTGGTCAAGTTCTCCGAAAGCCTGCACCTGGAGACGCGCGAACAGGGCGTGCACGTCAGCGCGCTTTGCCCCGGCTACACCTACACCGAGTTCCACGACGTCAATCGCACGCGCGAACAGGTCGCGCGCCGCACGCCCGAATGGCTCTGGCTGGGCGCCGACGAGGTCGCGGCGGCCGGCTACGAAGCGGTCGAGGCCAATCGGGTCATCTGTGTGCCCGGGGCGCCCAACAAGGCCGTCGCGGCGCTGACCCGGATCGTGCCCGAGGACTGGGCGCTGGCGCTGATCGCGCGCGAACAACGGCGGTCCGGCCGGCTCTAGGCGCCCGCCGCTAGTGGCGGAACACCCGCACGCCGGTGAAGGCCATGGCGATGCCGGCCTCGTCGGCCGCCGCGATGACCTCGGCGTCGCGGATCGACCCCCCGGGTTGGATCACGCTGGTCGCGCCCGCCTCGACCGCCTGCAACAGCCCGTCTGGGAAGGGGAAGAAGGCGTCGGAGGCGCAAGCCGAGCCGATCGCCAGCGACTGCGGCAAGCCGGCGAGTTCGGCCGCTTCCTGCGCGCGGATGGCGGCGATGCGGGCGGAATCGCGCCGGTTCACCTGGCCGGCGCCGATGCCGGCGCTCTGGCCGTCCTTGGCGAAGACGACCGCGTTCGACTTCACGTGCTTGGCCAGCGTGAAGGCGAACAGCATGTCGCGCACCTGCGTCTCGGTCGGCTTTTTCCGCGTCACGATCGTCAGGTCCGTTGGCTTCAGCCGCGAGGCGTCCCGCTTTTGCACCAGGAAGCCGCCGGCGACCGAGCGGAACACCTCGCCGTCCGCCAGCGGGTCAGGCAGGCCGCCGGCCAGCAGCAGCCGAAGGTTCTTGCGCCGCGCGAACACCTTGATCGCGTCCTCGTCGGCGTCCGGCGCGATGACCACGTCGGTGACGATCTTGACGATCTCGCGGGCCGCGTCGGCGTCGAGCCTGCGATTCATCGCCACCACGCCGCCGAAGGCCGACACCGGGTCGCACTGCAGCGCGCGCTGATAGGCCTCGGTCAGCGTCCCGCCGAGCGCGAGGCCGCAGGGGTTGGCGTGCTTGATAATGGCGACCGCGGCCGTCTCGGCCGGATCGAACTCGGCGGCGAGCTCGAACGCCGCGTCGGTGTCGTTGACGTTGTTGTAGCCCAGCGCCCGCCCCTGCAGGACCCGGGCTGTGGCGACGCCGACGCGGGGGTGGGGGAAGCGATAGAAGGCGGCCGGCTGGTGCGGATTCTCGCCATAGAGCATCGCCTGGGCGAGCTCGCCGGAGATGCTCTTGCGCGGCGGCCAGCCCTCCTCCGCCTGGCCCGCGAACCAGGCGGCGATCGCCGCGTCATAGGCCGCCGTGCGCGCATAGGCCCGCGCGGCCAGGCGCTTGCGCAGCGCCAGCGTGGTCGCGCCGTCGGCTTTCAGCGCCTCGAGCGTCTCGGCCATGTCCGCGGGCGTCGTGCAGACCGCGACGTAAGGGTGGTTCTTCGCCGCCGAACGGATCATCGCCGGCCCGCCGATGTCGATGTTCTCGACGCAGGTGGCGAAGTCGCCGCCCGCCGCGACAGTGTCCTCGAAGGGGTAGAGGCTGACGTAGAGCAGATCGATGCCGCCGATACCGTGCTCGGCCATCGCCTTGGCGTGCTCGGGCGCGTCCCGCACGCCGAGCAGGCCGCCGTGGACCACCGGGTGCAGCGTCTTGACCCGACCGTCCATCATTTCCGGATAACCGGTTAGAGCCGCGACGTCGGTGACCGGCAATCCAGCGGCCGCGATCGCGGCTCTCGTGCCGCCGGTGGAGATGAGCTCGACACCGAGCTCTCTTAGCGCCCGCGCGACATCGACCAGCCCGGTCTTGTCGAAGACCGAGATCAGCGCGCGCTTGGGTTTGGCGCGGTCGGCGGCGGCGGGTGCGGAAAGGGGCGCGTTGGCCAAGGCGATCTCCTTCGAATCACGAGAGAAGCCCAGGCGAGCGGCGGTCGTCGGCTGCTTGCGCTCCCCGGTGGTCGCCCACCTTGATTTCGCCAGTCACGCAAGGCCGTTGGCCCGCGCTTAAGAGCCCTCGCCGGCGCTGTCAATCGGCGCCGCGCCGCCATCCACAGCCGGTTCGGCCAGGGTCAGTTTCCAACGGATGCGCCCGCCGCGGTCGGCGCGCAACCGTCCGCGCATGACCACCATCCGCGAGCGGACCGGGCGGCCGGCCTCTAGGCAGAGCGACGCCTCGACGCTGACCTCGCCGGCGTCGTTGCGCAGCCACCAGCCGATGTCGGAGCGGCCGCGCAGCAGGACGCTGCGCTGATCGCGGGCGAGGGTCGCGGTCACCTCGGGCGGCAGGTGGAAGTAGATGGCGACCGGCGTCGAGACCGGCTTGGCCCCGCCGATCGGGACGAAGCGGTCTTCGCCGCGGAGCTCGTTCGCGCCCTTGTCCAGGAAGAGGCGGCGCTCGTGCGTGAGGCCGGCCGCGGCCGCCCAGCCGTCATGCGACATGTCGAGCCAGATGCCGGCGGCGTTTTCGCGCCGGGTCGCCGCGACCGATGTTGGCCCGCCGACGAGCCGGGGGCCGAGCGCGCGGGCCGCGAGCCCGGCAAGCGGCGCGCCGGCCTGGCCGCGCTCGACGACGGCAGTGGAGGCGGCGTCGGCGAGGCGCAGCGCCGGGGGACCGGCGCCGTCGGGCGTCCAGCCGCTGGAGGTGATCAAGGTGTCGCGTCCGCTGGCGGCGGCGATGGCGAGCGGCTGTCCACAGGCGGCGAGGCTCCAGTCGCCGCGCGCCGGGGTGGCGGCATCGACGATGATGGCGAGGCCCGACGAGTCCAGTCGCTCATAGCCGGCCGCCGCGGCGGGCTCGGGCCGCGGCTCGCTCTTCGCGTCGGAGAGGCGCGCGGCGGCGATGCGCGCGGGCTCCGACGCGCCGCCGCCCTGCAGCGCCGGCAGCCGCCCGTCGGGCAGCGTCAGGACCGCCAGACCACTGCTCAGCCGGGCGATTGCGCCCAGCATCGGCTCCGGCGGCGGCTCGCCGCGCTGGCCGAGGCCATCTTCGAGCGCCAGGAGGTCGAGCAGGAGCTCGAGCCCAGCCTCCGGCGAGCGTGAGCGGTGGCCGCCGTCGGGCAGGACGGCTTCCTCCAGCGCGGCCGTGAGCCGCGGAAGCGTGCGCGCCAGGAGCTGAGCGCCCGCGCGTCCGGCGAGCGCGGCCGCGGCCACAGCGGCGGCGGCCAGCTGCTCGGCCTTCCGCGGCGGGCGGTGCGCCATGGCGGCGAGATGCCGCGCCTGTCGCGCGAGGCTCTGCGTCAGCTCGCTCGCCGCCTGGCCTTCGGGGGCGATGGCGCGGCCGGCGCACGCGAGATTGAACACCCGCCGCTCGATCGCCTCCGGCGACCAGGCGAAGGCGTTCCAGCGCCCGAACAGGCGCCGCCAGCCCTGGGTCAGGCGGAGCGCTTCAGCCACGCCGCGCTCATCACCCGCGACGAGCGCCGGCAGCCACTCGAAGCGGTGCAGGGCGACGGCGAAGCGCCGGCTAGGGCTGGGCCGGGCCCAGGGATCGCCGCCCGGGCCGACCTCGAGCGTCTCGCCGGCCAGGGTGAATGCGCCGGCGAGGATCGCCTCGGCCTGGCCGGGCGGTGGCGGGCGGACGTCCCGGGGCTGCGCCGCCCAGCCCTCGGCGCGCGGCGGGTCGAGACCGGCGAGATGCGGCGGCGAGCCGCGCCACTCGGCGCGGACCTGGTCGACGACGAGCCGGCCGATGATCTCGGGCCAGAGACCGGCGCGCGGCGATCGGGACGGACTGGACTGGGGCACGGGGGATGAGGGGGGCGCGTCAGTCGCCCTTCAGGGCGCGGATGTTGGCCGCGTAGCGATCGGGACCGCCGGTGAAGACGGCCGTTCCGGCGACCAGCGCCGTGGCGCCGGCCGCCACGCAATCGCGCGCCGTCGCCGGCGTCACCCCGCCGTCGACCTCGAGCACGATGTCCCGCCCGCTGGCGTCGATCAGCGCCCGCACGGCCTCTATCTTCTTCAGCTGGCCGTGGATGAAGCTCTGGCCGCCGAAGCCGGGGTTGACCGTCATCACCAGCACGAGGTCGACGTCGTCCAGCACCCATTCGATCGCCGCGGGCGGCGTCGAGGGATTCAGCACAACGCCCGCCTTCGCGCCCAGCTCCTTGATCCGCTTCAGCGACCGATCGAGGTGCGGCCCAGCCTCGGGATGAAGGCTGATGCGGTCGCAACCGGCCTCGCGAAACGCCTCGATGTAGGGGTCGGCGGGCGCGATCATCAGGTGGGCGTCGATCGGGATCGTGACGTGCGGCCTCAGCGCCTTCACCACCAGCGGGCCGATGGTGATGTTGGGCACGAAGTGGCCGTCCATCACGTCCACGTGCAGCCAGTCCGCGCCGGCCGCCTCGACGGCCCGCGCCTCCTCGGCCAGGCGGGCGAAGTCGGCCGAGAGGATCGACGGCGCGATGATCGGGGCGGGCATGGGCGGAGTTAGCGCGGGGGTCTTGGCCGGCGCAAGCCTAGCGGCTCGCCTTCTCGTCGAGGCCCGAGCGCCCTTCGCGCGCCTCGAGCTTGGCGGCGACCTGATCCAGGCTGACGCCGGCGGCCGCCAGCATGACGAGCCAGTGGTAGATGACGTCGGCGCTTTCGGCGGCCAGCGCGTCCGCGTCGCCGGAGACGGCCGCCAGCGCGGCTTCGACCGCCTCCTCGCCGAACTTCTTCGCCGCCCGCTGCGGCCCGCCGGCGAGCAGCTGGGCAGTGTAGGAGGAGGCCGGGTCGGCGCCTTTGCGGGACGCCACGACCGCCTCCAGGCGCGTGAGGATGTCGGAGAAACGGCTCATGCGACGGCCTTCTCGGTGAGGCGCACGGGCAGGCCCGCCGCGGCCATGGCGGCTTTCGCCTCGCCGATGCTGATCTCGCCGAAGTGGAAGATGGAGGCGGCGAGCACAGCGTCGGCCCCGCCTTCGCGCACGGCCGCAACCAGGTCGGCCGCGCTCCCTGCGCCGCCGGAGGCGATCACCGGCACGGAGACGGCCGAGGAGACCGCCTTGAGCAGCGCAAGGTCGTAGCCGCTCTTCTGGCCGTCCTGGTCCATCGAGGTGAGCAGGATCTCGCCCGCGCCGCGTTCGACCGCCTTGACCGCGTATTCGACGACGTCGAGGCCGGTTGGCCTGCGCCCGCCATAGGTGAACACCTCCCAGCCGTCGTTCTTGCCGACGCCGCCCGAGCGCGAAGGCCCGTGACGGGCGTCGATGGCGCAGACGACGCATTGCGATCCGAACGCGTCGGCGGCGCGGCCGAGCAGGTCGGGATCCTCGACCGCCGCGGTGTTGATCGAGACCTTGTCGGCGCCGGCGCGCAGCAGCGCGCGCGCATCTTCGACGCTGCGCACGCCGCCGCCCACACCGACCGGCATAAAGCAGACGTCCGCCGTGCGCGCGACCACGTCCAGGATCGCGCCGCGGCCCTCGTGGCTGGCGGTGATGTCGAGGAACATGAGTTCGTCAGCGCCCGTCGCGTCGTAGGCCGCGGCCTGCTCGACCGGGTCGCCGGCGTCGCGCAGCTTGAGGAAGGAGACTCCCTTGACCACGCGCCCGTCCTTCACGTCGAGGCAGGGGATCACTCTGACCTTCAGCATCGCGCGCGCCCCTCTCAAGCCGCCGCCATCAGCGCTTCGGAGGGCAGGATGGCGCCGTTGTAGAGCGCCCGCCCCAGCACCGCGCCGGCGATCGGCACGCCCTTGCGCGCCCGCAGCGCCTCGATGTCGGCGACCGACGCCAGCCCGCCTGCGGCGATCACGGGAATCGAAACCGCGTCGGCGATCTGGCCGAACACCTCGACGTTGAAGCCCAGCATCGCGCCGTCGCGGTCGATGTCGGTGACGATGAGCGCCGAGACGCCGGCGTCCTCGAAGCGCCGCGCGACACTCAGCGCGTCGAGGTCGGTGTCCTCGAGCCAACCCTGCACGGCGACCTTCCCCTGGCGCACGTCGACGCTGACCGCCACCTGCTCGGGCCAGTCGCGCGCCGCGTCGCGCACGAGGCCGGGGTCGCGCACGGCGACCGTGCCGAGGATCACCCGGCTCACGCCGGCTTCGATCCACGCCTCGATGTCGGCGCGGGTGCGGATGCCGCCGCCCAGCTGCACCGGGATCGACACGGCGCCGAGGATCGCCTCGACCGCCGCATCGTTCACCGCCCGGCCCTCGGCCGAGCCGTTCAGGTCGACCACGTGCAGCCATTCGAAGCCGGCCTTGGCCCAGGCCTTGCCTTGAGCCGCCGGGTCCTCGTTGAACACGGTGGCCGTGGCCAGGTCGCCGCGCACGACACGCACGCATCGCCCGTCCTTCAGGTCGACGGCCGGGTAGAGGATCATGGCCGCCACTCCAGGAAGTTGGACAGGAGGCGCAGGCCCGCGGCCTGCGACTTCTCCGGGTGGAACTGAACGCCGGCCATGTTGTCTCGCGCGACGGCGGCGGGGAAGCGGCCGCCATGATCGACCCTGGCGATGACGTCTTCATTGCGCGCGGGAAAGAAGGCGAACGAATGGGTGAAATAGACCGGCGTATCCTCGCCGAGGCCGGCGAACAGGGGGTGGTCGGCCATGTCGATCAACCCGTTCCAGCCCATGTGCGGCACCTTGAATTGATGGCCGGCCGGCTCGATCCGCCTGACCTCGCCTTCGATCCAGTCGAGCCCGGGGGTGGCGCCGAACTCGAGCCCGCGCGAAGCCATCAGCTGCATGCCGACGCAGATGCCGAGATAGGGAACCGCGCGGCGGCGCACGGCCAGATCCAGCGCGGCGGTCAGGCCCGGGCGGGCCTCGACGGCCGCCATGCAGGCGGCGAACGCGCCCACGCCCGGCAACACGATCGCGTCCGCGGCGGCGACGATATCGGGATCGGCGGTCACGGCGACCTCGCGCGCGCCAGCAAGCGCGGCGCTCACCTTCAGAAGCGCCTTTTCGGCCGAGCGGAGGTTGCCCGACCCGTAGTCGATCAGGGCGATGCTCTGCATGAAGGTATCAGAGCGCGCCCTTGGTCGATGGGGCGTGTCCCAGCGTCTTGGGGTCGAGCTCCACGGCTTCGCGCAGCGCGCGGGCCAACGCCTTGAACCCGCTCTCGGCGATGTGGTGGCTGTTCTCGCCGTAGAGGGTCTCAAGATGCACGCAGGCGCCGGCGTTCATCGCGAACGCGTGGTGGAACTCCTTGAACAGCTCGGTGTCCATCTCGCCGACCTTCGGGCGCGAGAAGGCGACCTTCCAGATCAGGTAGGGGCGGTTGGAGAGGTCGAGCGCGCAACGGGTCAGCGTCTCGTCCATGGGGATATAGGCCGAGCCGAAGCGGCGGATGCCTTTGAAGCCGTCCAGCGCCTTGGCCACGGCCTGGCCGATGACGATGCCGGTGTCCTCGACCGTGTGGTGCATGTCGATGTGCAGATCGCCCTTGGTGACGAGGTTCAGGTCGATGCCGCTGTGGCGGGCGAAGGAGTCCAGCATGTGGTCGAAGAAACCGATGCCGGTCGCGATCTCGGCGCGGCCGGTCCCGTCCAGGTCGAGCTTGACCTGAACGTCGGTCTCCTTGGTCTGCCGCCGGACTTCGGCGGTGCGGTTCGCGCCCATCGGACGAGCCTGGCTCCTAGAGGCCGGCCTTCAGCGCCAGGTCCCTCAGCGAGACCGCGGGCCTGGGGCCGTAGTGGCGGATGACCTCCGACGCCGCCATCGAGCCCAGCGCGCCGCAGTGCGGCAGCGCGTGGCCCTGGGCGAGGCCGAAGAGAAATCCGGCCGCGTATTGGTCGCCCGCGCCGGTCGTGTCCACGACTTTATCGACCCAGACCGCCTCGATGGGGTGGATCTGCCCGCCGGCCGCCACGAGCGAACCCTTGGCGCCGCGCGTGATGGCGGCGATCCGGGCGTGCTTGGCGACGGCGGCGACGGCCGCGTCGAAGTCGGTCTGGAACAGGGAGGTGATTTCCTCCTCGTTGGCGAACAGGACATCGACCTCGGTCTCGATGAAGCCGACCAGCGCGCCGCGATGGCGGTCGATGACGAAGGCGTCCGAGAGGGTGAGCGCGACCAGCCTGTCCGACGCCCGCGCCAGGCCTGCGGCCTTGGCGAAGGCCCGCCGCGCGGGCGGCGGGTCGAACAGATAGCCCTCCAGGAAGACGATGCGCGCCCCCTCGATCACCGCCGGGTCCACGTCGTCCGGATCGAGCAGCGCCGCGGCGCCCAGCGCCGTGCACATGGTCCGCTCGCCGTCCGGCGTCACGTTGATCAGGCTCTTGCCGGTCGCTGTCCCATCGCGCATCACCCCGCCGGCGAAGCGCGCGCCGATCGCATCGAGGTCGTGGGCGAAGACCTCGCCGAACGGGTCGGCCCCGATCTTGCCGATGTGGACGCCGGTTCCGCCCAGGCTGACGACGCCGGCGACCGTGTTGCAGGCAGACCCCCCGGAGGCCTCGACCGCCGGACCCATGCGCGCGTAGAGCGCCGCCGCCCGCTCGTCGTCGACGAGCTGCATCGAGCCCTTGACCAGGCCTTCGTCGGCAAGGAAGTCGTCGGAGGCTTGCGCGATCACGTCGACGAGGGCGTTGCCGATGGCGGCGACGTCGTGCAGCGGGGTCATGATTTTGGGGGAAGCCCTGGTTTGAACGGCGCGCACTATAGGGAATGCGAGCCGCCGCACAACGCGCGCCCCATGGCGCTGGCGTCTACGATCCAAACTCGTGCTCACCGCTCATCCCGGCGAAAGCCGGGACCCAGGCGTTTTTTGTAGCTGACGCTGAACCGCCGAGACCTGGCCAGGCTCTCACGAACACCAAAAAACCTGGGTCCCGGCTTTCGCCGGGATGAGCGGCATTGAGTACGGAGCCTAGAGGAAGAGGTCCCGCGAGGGACAGAGGTCGCCGACGAGGCATGCGGCGCACTTGGGCTTGCGCGCCACGCAGGTGTAGCGGCCGTGCAGGATCAGCCAGTGGTGGGCGCGGCTGAGGTAGGGCGCGGGCGTGATGGCCATCAGGTCGTCCTCGACGTCGCCCGGCGTCTTGCCGTTGCTGAGCTTGAGCCGGTGGGCGACGCGGAAGACGTGGGTGTCGACGGCGATGGCCGGGGCGATGTCGAGCTCGTTCAGGACCACGCTGGCCGTCTTGCGGCCGACGCCGGGCAGCGCTTCGAGCGCGGTGCGCTCGAGCGGGACCTGGCCGCCGTACTGCTCGACCAGGATCTGCGAGAGGCGGACGACGTTCCTGGCCTTGGTGCGGAAGAGGCCGATCGAGGCGATGAAGGGGACGAGGCCGCCCTCGCCTAGCCGCAGCATGGCTTCGGGGGTGCTGGCGACGGCGTAGAGCTTCTCCGTCGCCTTGTTCACGGACTTGTCCGTCGCCTGGGCGGAGAGCACGACCGCAACCAAAAGCGTGAACGGGGTCTTGTAGGTCAGCTCGGTCCTTGGCTCCGGCGTCGCGGCGGCGAAGCGTTCGAAGATCTCCGCGATGCGGGCCTTCTCCTTCGGCGAGAGGCGCCGGCGGGCGGGCTTCTTCTTCGCGGGCTTGGCCATGGGCGGCACCATCGCCCGGGCCGCGCTCGCCGCCAAGCGCCGGGCGGCCTTCAAAGCCCGGCCGTTCAGCGATAGCGTCGAGCCGATGAACGCGCCCGCCGATCCCGCCGCTGACGCGAGCCCCGTGATGGCGCAGTTCTTCGAGGCGAAGACGCGCCAGCCGGACGCGCTCGTCTTCTTCAGGATGGGCGATTTCTACGAGCTCTTCTTCGAAGACGCGGAGAAGGCGGCCGGCGCGCTCGGCATCGCGCTCACCGCCCGCGGCACGCACCAGGGCAAGCCGATCCCGATGGCCGGCGTGCCGGTGCACGCGGCGGAGGCCTACCTCGCCAAGCTGATCCGCGCCGGCTTCAAGGTCGCCGTCTGCGAGCAGATGGAAGACCCAGCCGAGGCGCGCAAGCGCGGCGGCAAGTCGATCGTGCGCCGCGATCTCGTGCGGGTGGTGACGCCGGGTACGCTCACCGAGGAGGGTCTGCTCGACGCCCGCGGGGCGAACCGGCTGGCGGCGCTCGCCGTCCGCGCCGGTCAGGCCGCGGTGGCCAGCGTCGAGCTCTCGACGGGCGAGGTCGAGGTGATCGCCACGACGCGGGAGGGGCTGGCCGGGGTGCTGGCGGCGCTGGCGCCGTCCGAGATCCTGGTTCCGGACCGGCTGTTCGCCGACGCCGATCTGGCGGTCACGCTGAAGAACCAGTCCGGTCTCGTGCAGCCGATGGCGCAGGCGCTGGCCGAGCCGTCGGCGGCGGAGGCCCGGGTCAAGCGCCTCTACGGCGTGGACACGCTCGACGGCTTCGGCGCCATGAGCGGCGCCGAGGTTGCGGCGCTCGGCCTGATCGCCGCCCATCTGGACGTGACCCAGGCGGGCCGGGCGCCGGCGCTGCGTGCGCCGCGCCGGGCCGCGGAAGCCGACGCCATGGCCATCGACGCGGCCACCCGCGCCAGCCTCGAGATCGAGCGCAGCCAGCAGGGCGGCCGGCAGGGCTCGCTGCTCGGCGCGGTCGACCGGACGGTGAGCCCGGGCGGCGCGCGCCTGTTGGCCGCCCGCCTCGCCCGGCCCCTGCTCGACCCGGACGCGATCGGACGGCGGCTGGACGCCATCGAGTGGCTGCTGGCGCGCCGCAACTTGCGGCATGCGCTGCGCGAGCGGCTAAAGGGCGCCGGCGACATCGCGCGCGCTCTCTCCAGACTGGCGCTGGGGCGAGGCGGGCCGCGCGACCTGGGCGCGCTCCGCGATGGGCTCGCGGCCGGCGAGGCGCTCGCCGGTCTTATCGCGAGCGCGCACGATCCCTTGGGTGCGCCGCCGGCGGAGATCGCCGAGGCGGTCGCGGCGCTGACGGTCGACCCGGACGGCGCCCTGAAGCGGTTCCTCGCCGAGCTGCACGCCGGGCTCGCCGACGACCTGCCCAGCCTGGCCCGCGACGGCGGGTTCGTGGCCGAGGGCGCACGGGCGCCGCTGGACGAGGCGAGGCGCCTGCGCGACGACAGCCGCCGCGTCGTCGCCGCGCTGGAAGCCAGGCTGCAGATGGAGACAGGCCTTGGCCTGCGCATCCGCCACAACGCGGTGCTCGGCTATTTCGTCGAGCTCGCGGCGGCCAAGGCCGAACCGCTGTTCAAGCCGCCGCTGAACGCGGCCTTCATCCATCGCCAGACCCTGGCGGCGCAGGTCCGTTTCACCACCGTCGAGCTCGCCGAGCTCGACGCGCAGATCGCCCACGCCGCCGAGCGCGCATTGGCGATCGAGGTCGAAACGTTCGAGACGTGGCGCGAGAGCGCCCGCGGGCTGGCCGCGCCGATCCAGGCCGCGGCCGAAGCGCTGGCCGCGCTCGACGTCGCCGCGGCGCTGGCCGAGTGGGCCGAGGACGTGGAAGCGGTGCGGCCCCAGATCAACGGCTCGCTCGCCTTCGCCGCCGAAGGGGCGCGTCATCCGGTGGTCGAGGCGGCGCTCCGCGCCCAGGGCCAGATGTTCACACCGAACGACTGCGCCCTCGACGGAACCGGCCAGACCGCCGCGCGGCTGACGCTGGTCACCGGCCCCAACATGGCGGGCAAATCGACCTTTCTGCGCCAAAACGCGCTCCTGGCCGTGCTCGCCCAAGCCGGCTCGTTCGTGCCGGCCAGGCGCCTCAGTCTGGGCGTGGTCGATCGTCTGTTCAGCCGCGTCGGCGCATCGGACGACCTCTCGCGAGGTCGCTCGACTTTCATGGCCGAGATGGTCGAGACCGCCGCGATCCTGACCCAGGCGACGCCCCGCTCGCTGGTCATCCTCGACGAGATCGGGCGGGGGACGGCGACCTACGACGGCCTTGCGATCGCCTGGGCCTGCGCCGAGGCCTTGCACGACGACAACCGCTGCCGGGCGCTCTTCGCCACCCACTACCACGAGCTCGCCAAGCTCGAGGGCGCCTCGCCCACGTCTCCAACGTCTCGATGCGGGCGCGCGAGTGGAACGGCGACCTCGTCTTCCTGCACGAGGCCAAGCCCGGCCCCGCCGACCGCTCCTACGGCGTGCAGGTGGCCAAGCTGGCCGGCGTCCCGCCGGCGGTGGTGGCGCGCGCCCGCGAGGTGCTCGACCGGCTGGAGCGCGACCAGGCCTCGCCCGCGCGCCTCGACGACCTACCGCTGTTTGCGCCGCCGCCCTCGGCGGCTGTCGCCCAAGCCGCAGAGCCCAGCGCGGTCGAGCGGGCGCTGGCCGAGCTCGACCTTGACGGCATGAGTCCGCGCGAGGCGATGGAGGCGCTTTATCGGCTGAGGGCCCTTCGCGACTGAGCGCGGGCCGCGCCGGTTAAATTTCGGCAATCAGCGAAATAGGGCTTGTGCTCGTCGCATAGTTCGGTATTTTGCTAGTTAGCGAAAGACGGAAGCACATGTCCGAAGTCTACAAAGCCCTGGCCGATCCCACCCGCCGCCGCATCCTAGAGCTCCTTCGCGAGCGTGAGATGAGCGCGGGCGAGCTGGCTGAGCATTTCGACCTCGCCAAACCGACGCTCTCCGGTCACTTCGCGGTGCTGAAGGCGGCCGACCTCGTGCAGAGCGAGAAGCACGGCACCACCATCACCTACCGGCTCAACATCTCCGTTCTCGAAGAGGCGCTGCTGGCGCTGATGAGCGGCTTCCGCCTCGGCGGGAAAGGAAAGGCGTCATGACCAACAATTCGCGCGCTTTCATCATGGCCTTCGTCTTCGTCGCAATGACCGCCGCCGTCGGGCTCTACGACGTCTGGATCCTGCCGGCGGGCGCGACGATCGCCTCGCAGTTCGACCTGGCCGGCCGCGCGCACGCGGCGATGCCCAAGGAGCAGGCGCTGGCGATCGTGCCGATTGTGTCCTTGGGCGTGGTCGGCCTGCTCACGCTCCTCGCCCGGTTCGGCAGCGGTCGCGACCGTCTGGCCCGCTCGGAGGGGGTCTTCGCCTGGGTTGTGCTCTGGGTGGCTGTGTTGCTCTTCAGCGTCGAGATCTTCATCGGCGTCAAGATCAGCAATCCCGGACTTCGACTTGCTCCGGCTTGTGTTCGCCGTCGTGGGCCTGGTCCTGATCATGGTCGGCAATGTCCTCGGCAAGCTGCGGCAGAACCAGCTGCTAGGGGTGCGCACGCGCTGGACGCTCGGGGACGAGCGGGTGTGGGACAAGACCCATCGCTTCACCGGCTGGGCCATGGTCCTGGGCGGCGTCGTCCTGCTCCTGATCGACCTGGCCGGCCCATCCGGGCCGTGGCTGATCGCAGCCACCGTCGCCTGCGCGGCGAGCCCGCTCTTGCTCGGGGTCCTCTATTCGGCGCGCCAATGGCGACGCGAGCACCATGCCTAGCTCGTGCGGCTGGCGAGGGTGACAGCGGGGGGCCGGAGGCCGCAACGCCGCTGCTGGCGCATCCCGCGCCGGCTTAGCGGGCGCCGATTTCATCACGGCCGGCGACGTCGGTCGGACAAACCGGCCGCCGTTGCTATATTCGAAAGACGCATGCCGCCGCGCCTTCGCCCAACTCGCATCGAATACGTCGTCGACGGCGTGCGCCTGCGCGCCCAGCTCACCGCCGCGGCGCAGGACGCCATCGGCGATGAAGCCGAGCAGCGGCGGCGCGCCCTCGATGTGCTCAAGGCCGCCCTTTTCCGCGGCCGCATGATCGCCAAGGAGCGGCTGGAGGCCGGCGGGGGCGGGATCGAGACCGCCCGGCTGCTCTCGGGCGTGACCGACGAGGTGATCGGCGCGCTCTACGACTTCACCACCGTCCACATCTTCCGCGCGCGCAATCCGACCGAAGGCGAGCGCCTGGCGCTGATGGCGGTGGGCGGCTACGGGCGCGGCACGCTCGCGCCCTTCTCCGACATCGATCTTCTCTTCCTGCGTCCCTACAAGCAGACCGCCCATGCCGAAAGCGTGATCGAGTTCATGCTCTACGCGCTGTGGGATCTGGGCTTCAAAGTCGGCCACGCCTCGCGCACGGTCGATGAATGTCTCAAGCTCGCCCGCGCCGATCACACCATCCGGACGGCCATCCTGGAGGCGCGGCGGCTGACCGGCGACGAGGTCCTGGCCGACACGCTGAAGCGCCGCTTCCGCGAGGAGGTGATCAAGGGCACCGGCGCCGAGTTCGTCGCCGCCAAGCTGAAGGAACGCGACGAGCGCCACGCCCGCGCGGGCGCCAGCCGCTATCTGGTCGAGCCCAACGTCAAGGACGGCAAGGGCGGCCTGCGCGACCTGAACACGCTGTTCTGGATCGCCCAGTACCTGCACCCGCTCGACAGTCCCGACGATGCGCTCAGCCTGGAGATGTTCGACCGTCGCGAGGTGCACGCCTTCATCCGCGCCTTCGATTTCCTCTGGGCCGTGCGCTGCCAGCTCCACTTCGCCACCGGCCGGCCGGAGGAGCGGCTGAGCTTCGACCTGCAGCCGCAGATCGCGCGGCGAATGGGTTACTTCGACCGCCCGCGAAAGGACGGCGACAACACGCCCGCCGTCGAGCGGTTCATGCGCCGCTACTTCCTGATCGCGCGGGAGGTTGGCGTGCTGACCCGCGAATTCTGCGCCAAGCTGGAGGCCGACGCGGCCAAGACCGCCTCGCGCGGGCTCTCGCGCTTCCTGCCGGGTCGCCGCGCCGAACGCCGGCCGCTCGACCAGCCCGGTTTCCTCGTCGAGGGCGGCCGACTGACCGTCGAAGGGCCGACGGTCTTCGAGGCCGACCCGGTGAATCTCCTTCGGCTGTTCGTCATCGCCGACCGGCGAAACCTCGACCTGCACCCGGACGCCTTCACGGCCGCCACGCGCTCGCTGCCGCTGATCACGCCGAAGGTCCGCCGCGACCCGGAAGCCGCAAAGGCCTTCCTCGACGTGCTCGCGCGGGGCCAGAACCCCTATCGGACGCTCACGCTGATGAACGAGAGCGGCGTGCTCGGCCGCTTCATCCCCGAGTTCGGCCGCATCGTCGCGCAGATGCAGTTCAACATGTACCACTCCTACACCGTCGACGAGCACACGCTGCGGGCGGTCTGGGTGATCGCCGACATCGCCAACGGCGCCCTCATCAAGGACCACCCGCTTTCGGTTTCCATCTGGCCCCTGATCGAGGATCCCGAGGCGCTGTTCCTCGCCATGCTGCTGCACGACACCGGCAAGGGCGGCGCCGGCGGACAGGAAAAGGCCGGCGCCAGGGCCGCCCGCGCGGCCTGCGAGCGACTGGGACTGGAGCGCGAGCGGATCGAGCTCGTCGCCTGGCTGGTGGAGCACCATCTGGCGATGAGCGACTACGCCCAGAAGCGCGACGTGTCCGACCCGCGCACCGTCGCCTCGTTCGCCCGCGTCGTCGAAACGCCCGAGCGCCTGCGCCTCTTGCTCCTGCTCACCGTCGCCGACATCCGCGCCGTCGGGCCCGGCGTCTGGAACGGCTGGAAGGGCCAGCTGATGCGCGAGCTCTACGGCGCCACCGAGGCCGTCTTCCGTGGCGGCCGCACCGCCGACGCCGCCGCGACCTTCGGACGGCAGCTGCACGCCACGGCTGACGAGGCGCGCGCCGCGCTGATCGCCGCCGACCCGGATGCGCGCGCCTGGGCGAACGCAATGGAGGACGCCTACTTCACCGCCTTCTCGGGCGCCGAGCACGTGGCGCATGCGGCCCTGGCCCGTCGCGCCAAGGCGGACAGCGGGGCGGCGGCGAAGGCGGAGATCAGAGACGACCGCAACGCCGCGGAGATCACCATCGCGGCGAAAGACCGCCGCGGACTGTTCGCCGACCTGGCCAGCGCCATCGCCGACGCCGGCGCCAACGTCGTTGGCGCACGGGTCTACACATCCGCCGACGGAGAGGCGCTGGACGTCTTCTACGTGCAGACCGTGCAAGGCGAGCCGCTGGGCGCCGACAGCCCCCGCGCGCTCGAACGCATGACGACGGCGCTGGAGGCGGCCGCCGCCGGCGGACAGACCCCGGCCAAGCCGCGCCGGGCGATCGATCTCGGCCGCGCCGCGGCGTTCGACATCATCCCATCGGTCAGCGTCGACAACGACGCGTCAGACGACGCCAGCGTGATCGAGGTCTCCGGCCGCGACCGCCCGGGCCTCTTGGGGGCCATCGCCGGCGCCCTGGCCGATGCGGGCCTCTCGATCCACTCGGCGCACATCGACAACTACGGCGAGCGCGCCGTCGACGCCTTCTATTGCTATGGCCCGGAGGGCGGCAAGCTTACCAACGCGCGGCGCATCAACGCCTTGAGGGCGGCTCTGATCGGCGTGCTCGAGGAAGCCCCGGCGGAGCTCCAGGCCGGTCGGCCGAGGCTCGAGCGCGCCCGCGCCAGCGTCGCCCGCTAGGGCGCCCGCGCGCCTTGACCCGGCCATGAGCGCGACCGACAAGCCTCGCGTGGCCACGCCCGATTCGCCCGCCAGCGCGGACCCAGCTGCTGACGCCGGCCCAGCCGTCGCCGCGGCGCGGCCGCCCGACGACGAGCCCGACACCCGGCGCAGCGCCGGCGTCGTGGGCCTCGCGGTCATGGCCTCGCGCCTGTTCGGCCTTCTCCGAGAACTGGTGTTCCCGGCCATGTTCGGCGCCGGCAAGGTGCTCGACGCCTACTACGGCGCCTTCCAGATCCCGAACCTGTTCCGCGACCTGTTCGCCGAGGGGTCGCTGTCCACCGCCTTCACCGCCCTCTTCACCCGCACCTGGGAGCGCGAAGGGTCGGAGCCGGCCTGGAAGCTGGCGAACCTGACGCTGAGCGCGATGGTGTTCATCATCGGGATCGTCTCGGTCCTGGCCATTGTCGGCGCGCCGCTTATCGTGGAGCCCACGAACCCGGGGTTCCACAACGTGCCGGGCAAGTTCGAGCTTGCGGTCAGGCTGACCCGCATCCTCTTCCCCTTCATCCTCTTCGTCTCGCTGGCGGCGGCGGTGATGGGGATGCTGAACTCGCGCTTCATCTTCGGCATCCCGGCCTCGGCCTCGACGGTGTTCAACATCGTGTCCGTGGTCGCCGGCGTCGCCTGCGCGTTCGCCTTCGATCCGACGGCGCGGGCGACCTGGCCGCACCCGGTGTTCACCGAGAACGCGGTCTACGGGGTCTGTATCGGCGTCCTTCTCGGCGGCCTCGCCCAGCTCGGCATGCAGCTGCCGGCGCTCTTCCGGCTCGGCTTCCGTTTCCACTGGCAGCTCGAGCTGGGCAACCCGCGCCTGCGCGAGCTCTGGTCGCTCATGTGGCCCAGCGTCATCGCCGGCGCCGCCATCCAGATCAGCGTGCTGATCAACGGCATCTTCGCCTCTGAGATCAACGGCGGCCGCTCGTGGCTGACCTGCGCCTTTCGCCTCATGCAGCTGCCGATCGGCCTGTTCGGGGTCTCCGTCGCGACGGTGACGTTGCCGGCGGTGGCGCGGCGCTTCGCCCGCGACGACCTGACGGCCTTCGGGCGAACGGTCAGGAGCTCGGTGCGGCTCACCCTCTTCCTCGCCATTCCGGCGGCGGTCGGGCTGGCGGCGCTGGCCTCGCCGATCATCGCGTTGATCTACCAGCACGGCCGCTTCACCGCCCACGACACCGCCGAGACGGCGCTCGCATTGCAGGCCTACGCGCTCGGTCTGGCCGGTTACGCGGCGATCCGCGTGCTGACGCCGTGTTTCTACGCCCTGAACCTGCCGCGCACACCGCTGCGGGTGAACCTGGTCGGGATCGCCGTCGTGCTGATCCTGAACCTCCTGAATGCAACCGTCTTCGGCCTCGGCGTCGCCGGGCTTGCGCTGGCGACCTCCTGCATGGCGCTGGTCAACTTCGGCCAGCTCAGCCATGCGTTGGCGCGTCAGGTCGACTTCGGACGCCTCGGCGAGTGGGCCGGCTTCGTGGGTCGGGTGGCCTTGGCCGCCTTCGCCTGCGGCGCCGCGGCCTGGGCGCTCAACGCCTTCCTCGACGCCCACACGGCAAGCCGGCTGTGGCGTTCGCTGGGGCTCTTCGTCGTGATCGGCGCGGCCATGCCGGTCTATTTCGGCGCGGCCTACGCGCTCGGGATCGGGGAGACGACCGAGGCGCTGGCGCTGGTGCGCCGCAGGGTCCTGCGCCGGCGAGCCTGATCCGGCGCCTTGCCCGCGCCGCTGCGAGCCGCTAAGCCGGCGCGCATGGGAACGCGAGGATCACAGAGCTGGCGATGGCGCAGCGAGGCGGCCTGAAAGGCTCTTCGAACCGGGCGTGCGCGCCCTTATCATCGCACTAGAAGCAGCTCAGATCCCATGACCGAACAACCGATACTCGCCTACGGCGGGCCCGAACGCGTCCTCTCCGGCGTGCAGCCGTCCGGCGCGCTGCACATCGGCAACTACCTCGGCGCCATCAAGAAATTCGTCGAGATCCAGCACAGGATGCAGTGCCTGTTCTGCGTCGTCGACCTGCACGCCATCACCCAATGGCAGGACCCGGCGCTGCTGGCCGAGCAGACCCGCTCGATCGCCGCAGCCTACCTGGCCGCCGGCGTCGATCCGGAGACCGCCATCATCTTCCCGCAATCGGCGGTCTCGGCCCACGCCGAGCTTGCCTGGGTCCTCCAGTGTGTGGCGAGGCTGGGCTGGCTCGACCGCATGACCCAGTTCAAGGAGAAGTCGGGCAAGCACAAGGAGCGCTCGAGCGTCGGCCTTTACACCTACCCGGTGCTGCAGGCGGCCGACATCCTGGTCTACAAGGCGACCCACGTTCCGGTCGGCGAGGACCAGAAGCAGCACCTGGAGCTCTCCCGCGACATCGCCCAGAAGTTCAACCACGACTTCGAGGCGCCCGGCTTCTTCCCCTTGCCGGAAGCGCTGATCGAGGGGCCGGGCGCGCGGGTGATGTCCCTGCGCGACGGGCGGGCGAAGATGTCGAAGTCCGACCCATCCGATCAGTCGCGGATCAACGTGGACGATTCGCCCGACCTGATCGCCGCCAAGATCAGGAAGGCGCGCACCGACGCGGACCCGCTGCCGGAGACCGTGGACGGGCTGGCCGGGCGGCCCGAGGCCGACAACCTGGTCGGTCTGTTCGCCGCCCTCTCCGGGCGAAGCAAGGCCGACGTTCTTGCCGAGTACGCGGGCCAGGGCTTCGGCCAGTCGTTCAAGCCGGCGCTGGCCGAACGGGTGATCGAGCAACTGCGCCCCGTCGCCGATGGCATGCGCGCGCTCGCGGCCGACCCGGCGCATGTTGACCGCGTATTGGCCGCCGGCGCCGAAAAAGCGCGCACCTTGGCCGATCCCGTGCTTGCTGAGGCGAAAGACCTGGTGGGTTTCTGGCGCGCTCGGGCCTAGAATCCTCTTCAGATGAGCCGCGGCGCGCCAGGACGGACATTGGGCTTGGGCCTGGCGCTCGCGCTTGGGCTCGCCGCTGCATCGGCCCACGCCGATCCGCACCAGGTCCGCAAGGGCGATATCACCCTTTCGAGCCGCATCGTGCGCGCGTCGATTCCGGGGTCGCCGAACAGCGCCGCCTACATGGTCGTCGCCAACTCGGGCGAGGCGCCCGACGCGCTGATCGCCGCGCGCTGCGCCTGCGCGGCCAAGACGGACATCCACAAGACCGAGGACATGCGCGGGATGAGCACGATGGTCTCGGCCGCGCCGGTGGTCGTCCCCGCCCATGGCCAGGTGGTGTTCCAGCCCGGCGGCTATCACATCATGCTGTCCGGCTTGAAGGAGCCGCTCCGCGATGGCGGCCAGCAGGCGATCACGCTGGTGTTCAGGCGCGCGGGCGCGATCAGCGCCAGCTTCCACATCAGCGCACGCATCGACCTCGGCGCGGAGACGCCGATGCACATGGGTCATTGATCGGCTTGCGGAACTGGCCGCAAACCGCCATCTGAACGCTGACGAAGCGCGAAGGCGCGAGCGAGCTCATGTTCATCCAGACCGAAGCCACCCCGAACCCCGACGTGCTCAAGTTCCTGCCCGGACGCGAGGTCCTCAGCGAAGGCACGCGTGAGTTCCGCGACGCCGACCAGGCGTTGGCCTCGCCGCTGGCCGCCGATCTCTTCGCCCTCGGCGACGTCACGCGCGTCTTCTTCGGGCCCGACTTCCTGACCGTCACCCGCTCGGAGGGCGGGCGCGAGTGGATGCAGCTGAAGCCGCCGGTGCTGGCGGCGATCATGGACCACTTCACCGGCGGGCGGCCGCTGTTGCTGGACGAAACCCAGGAAGGCCATGACGACACCGCCTACGAGGGCGACGCCGCGCAGATCGTGGCCGAGATCAAGGACCTGTTGGACACGCGCATCCGCCCGGCCGTGGCGCAGGACGGCGGCGACATCACCTTCAGCCGGTTCGAGCCGGCGAGCGGGATCGTTTTCCTGAACATGCGGGGCGCCTGCTCGGGCTGCCCGTCCTCGGCGGCCACGCTCCGCGCCGGCGTCGAGAACATGCTCAAGCACTACGTGCCCGAGGTCACCCGCGTCGAGCAGACGTTCCAGTGACCGGCGCGGTTTGAAGCCGTCGCCCGGATCGTCTAACCCCATGCGTCATGAATTGTCCGTTCGCGGTCGTTCTCGCCGGCTTGGTGGTTGTCGCCTGCGCGCCCTCGCCCATGAAGGAGGCCGGCGCGCCGAAGGCCGAGCCCTACCGGTCGGGACCGATCCTGGTCGGGTCCTGGGGCGTCGGCCCGATCCGCGCCCGGACCTATTTCGAGACCGCGCGCATCTTTGACCTCTTCCCCTTGGCGGTCGTGCAGAAAGGCACGGTGCGCATCGCGCCCGACGAGACCACCGCGGCGATCACCGTCACGCAAGGCGGCGTGCAGCTGCTGGAGATCGATGACGGCACCGAAAACGTCCCCGGCACCAACGATCCGATGATCGGGTCGGTGCGCGCGATGGGCGGACCTGTCGTCGGCCCGCACGGCGAGAGGCTGGGCATGACCTGGCGGGCGGCGAAGATGGATCTCTCCGAATGCGAGGTCGGCGTGGAGCGCGACGCCAACACGGTCATCTGCGCGCGGCCGGGCGAAGGCGCGGTGATGTACCAGTTCGCCGCCCCCGGCTGGGATTCCGAAGAGATGCCGCCGGATTCGGTGCTTTCCCACGGCGGCTATATCAAGGCGATCATCTGGACCCCGCCGGCGCCGCCGTGATCGTTCTTGCCATCGACACCTGCCTCGACGCCTGCGCCGCAGCGGTCTGGGCCGACGGGCGCACGCTGGCCGCGCGCTCGGAGCCGATGCGGCGCGGGCACCAGGAGCGGCTGGGGGCGCTGATCTCCGAGCTCATGGGCGAAGCCGGGATCGGCTTCGATGCGCTCGACCGCATCGGCGTGACGGTGGGGCCCGGGTCCTTCACCGGCCTTCGCGTCGGGCTGGCGTTCGCCAAGGGCCTGGGGCTCGCGCTGGGGCGCCCGGTCGCCGGGGTCGGGGCGCTCGAGGCGCTGGCCGCCGGCGAGTCCGACGCGGTGGTCGCCGCGGCGATCGCCGGGCCCCGCGAGCAGGTCTACCTGCAGGTCTTCGCCGGCGGACGGCCCCTCATGAGCCCCGACTGCCTGCCGCTGGAGACGGCCGCGGCGCGGCTGATCGAGCTTGCCCGCGGCCGCCCGGTCACGCTGGTCGGATCGGGCGCGGAGGGTCTATCGGCGGTCACGCCAGGCGGCAGGGTCGTGGCGCTGGCCGCGCCGGATCCCGCGACGATCGCCCGCCTGGCCGCGGCGGCGCCCGCCCCGCTCGCCATGCCGCGGCCGCTCTACCTGCGACCACCCGACGCCCGGCCGAGCGCGGCATGAGCCTCATAGCGGCCACGCCCGCCGATGCCTCGGCCATGGCCGCCGCGCACGCTGCGAGTTTCGAGGAGAGCTGGAGCGCCCGCGACATCGAGGCGGTCCTTGCCGGCCCCGGGGCCTTTGGGTTCCTGGTGCGCGCCGCGGGCGCCGCTGTGGCGGCCTTCGCGCTCGCGCGGGTGGCGGCGGACGAGGCGGAGCTGCTCACGCTGGCGGTGACGCCCGACGCGCGCCGGCGCGGCGCCGGGGCGGCGCTGGTCGAGGCGGTGGCCGGCGCGGCTTCGGCGGCGGGAGCAGGACGCCTCTTTCTTGAAGTCGCCGCCGACAACGAGGCGGCGCTCGCCCTCTATCGCGGGGCCGGGTTCACCCTGGTGGGCCAGCGGGCGGCCTACTACCGGCGCGGCGCCGGCATGGTCGACGCCCTGGTCTTCGCCCGCGACCTTAACAGCCCGCCGGCTTGAGCCTATCCTCTGGGCCTCGCGAACGAGGCGGCCGGGCTTGGACAGGATCGAGAAGCTCTGCATCGAGAAGGGCATGCGCATGACCGACCAGCGCCGCGTCGTCGCGCGCGTGCTGTCGCTCGCCCACGACCACCCCGACGTGGAGGAGCTCTATCGCCGCGCGCACCAGATCGACCCTCACATCTCGATCGCGACGGTCTACCGCACGGTCCGCCTGTTCGACGAAGCCGGCATCATCGCCCGCCACGACTTCCAGGGCGGCCGCTCGCGCTATGAGGAAATCCCCGACACCCACCACGACCATCTGATCGACATGAAGACCGGACGGGTGGTGGAGTTCGTCGACGAGCAGATCGAGGCCCTGCAGGCCGCCATCGCCAAGCGGCTGGGCTACCGCCTGGTCGATCACCGCCTTGAGCTCTACGGCGTGCCGATGGAGGACGGCGAGGGTTGAGTGCGCCTTGCACGGCGCCGAAGCCGTCCCCATAACCCGCCGATGGCCAGCGAAAAGCGCCTCTACATCAAGACTTACGGCTGTCAGATGAACGTCTACGACAGCGAGCGGATGGCCGACCTCTTGCGTCCGCTGGGCTACGTCGCGGTCGATTCCGCTGCAGGCGCGGACCTGGTCGTGCTCAACACCTGCCACATCCGCGAGAAGGCGACCGAGAAGGTCTACTCCGAGCTCGGCCAGCTCAAGCGGCTGAAGGCGGCGCGTGCGGCGGCCGGCGGCGCGATGACCATCGCCGTCGCCGGCTGCGTGGCGCAAGCCGAGGGCGCGGAGATCATGGCCCGCCAGCCGGCGGTCGATCTGGTGGTCGGGCCGCAGGCCTATCACAAGCTGCCGGAGCTGATCGCCCGCGCCCACCGTGCGAGCGGCGAGCCGCTGGCCACCGACTTTGACGCGAACGCCAAGTTCGACGCCCTGCCTGACGAGCGGCAGGCGGGGCTCACCGCCTTCGTCACCGTGCAGGAGGGCTGCGACAAGTTCTGCAGCTTCTGCGTCGTGCCCTACACCCGCGGCGCCGAATACTCCCGGCCGCCGGAGGCCGTCGTCGCCGAGGCGGAGCGGCTGGCGGCCGGCGGCGTTCGGGAGATCACGCTGCTCGGCCAGAACGTCAACGCCTACGCCGGCGGCCTCGGGCCGCTGATCCGGCGGCTGGCGCGCATCCGTGGGCTCGACCGCATCCGCTACACGACCAGCCACCCGAACGACATGGACGCTGATCTCATCGCCGCGCACGCCGAGGTCGCCGCGCTGATGCCCTACCTGCACCTGCCGGCCCAGGCGGGGTCGGACCGGGTGCTGAAGGCGATGAACCGGGGCTACACCGCCGCCGAATACCTGCGCGGCGTCGAGCGCATCCGCGCGGCGCGGCCCGACATCGCGCTCTCGGGCGACTTCATCGTCGGCTTCCCCGGCGAGACGGCCGCCGACTTCGAGGCGACGCTGGCGCTGGTGCGCGAGGCCTGCTACGCCAGCGCCTTCTCGTTCAAATACTCGCGCCGGCCCGGCACGCCGGGCGCGGCCATGCCCGGCCAGGTCGCCGAGGCGGACAAGGACGAGCGCCTGCAACGCCTGCAGGCCCTGCTCGGCGAGCAGCAGGCCGCCTTCAACGCGGCGAGCGTCGGCAAGACCGTGCCGGTGCTGTTCGAGAAACCGGGCCGGCACGCCGGCCAGCTGGTTGGCCGCACGCCCTACCTGCAGGCGGTGCACGCCACGGCGCCGGCCAAGGCGCAGGGCCAGATCCTGCCGGTCGCCATCCTGGCCGCCCAGGCCAACAGTCTCAGCGGCGCGCTGGTCGGCGCGCCGGTTGCGGAGCCCGCTTGAGCCCCGAATCGCGCGAGTTCATCCCTCTCTCCGACGCGGGCCTGCGCGCGGTGTCCGGTCCGAACAGCCGGCATGCCGCGCTGATCGAGGACGCCTTCCACGTGCTGGTCGAGACGCCCGGAGGCGGGGTGTCGCTCGCCGGCGACGCCAAGGCCCGCGCCGCCGCCAAGCGGGCGGTGAAGTCGATCGCCGAACGGGCCGATCGCGGCGCCGAGGTCTCCGAAGCCGATGTGCGCGCCGCCAATGCGGCGGCGCGGAGCGGCGCGGCGCCGGTGGGCTCCAACGTGGTCGCGCTCGGCCGGCGCGGGGCGATCCAGCCGAAGACCGCCGCCCAGGCGCGCTACCTCGATCTCATGCAGCGGCACGACCTGGTCTTCGCCGCGGGGCCGGCGGGCACGGGCAAGACCTTCCTCGCCGTGGCTCACGGCGCCTCGCTGCTGCTGAACGGCGCGGTGGACCGCCTGGTCATCGCCCGCCCGGCGGTCGAGGCGGGCGAGCGGCTGGGTTTCCTGCCGGGCGATATGACCGAGAAGGTCGACCCCTACATGGCGCCGGTCTGGGAGGCGCTGAGCGACATCATGGGGCCTGAGCCCCTCCGCCGCCGCCGCGACAAGGGCGAGATCGAGGTCGCGCCGATCGCCTTCATGCGCGGGCGCACGCTCAGCCACGCCTTCGTCATCGTGGACGAGGCGCAGAACGCCACCCGCCTGCAGATGAAGATGGTGCTGACCCGCCTTGGCGAGGGCGCGCGCATGGCGGTCACCGGCGACCCCAGCCAGGTCGACCTGGTCAACCGCGCCGACAGCGGGCTGACCCACGCCATCGGCCTGCTCGAGGGGGTCGAAGGCGTCGCGGTCGCGCACTTTTCGGCCGGCGACGTGGTGCGCCATCCCCTGGTCGAGCGCATCGTGCGCGCCTACGACGCCGAGACGCGAGGGCCGGGCGCATGATCGAGGTTGTGGTCGAGGACGCGGCCTGGACCGAAGCGCTGCCTGACGCCGCTGCGCTCGCCAAGCAGGCCGCGACCGCGGCCCTGTCCGGGGCGGCCGGCGATGTGGCCCTGCTGCTTGCCGGCGACGCCGCGGTCCAAGCCCTGAATGCCCGCTTCCGCGAACAGGACCGGCCGACCAACGTGCTGTCGTTCCCGGCCCCGGAGTCGGCCGGCGGCGCCCTCGGCGACATCGCGCTGGCCTACGGCGTCTGCGCGGCGGAAGCGCGCGCGCAGGGAAAGCCCCTGGCCCACCACCTGCAGCATCTCGTCGTGCATGGCGTGCTGCACTTGCTGGGGCTGGACCATGCGGCCGACGCCGAGGCCGCGGCGATGGAAGCGCGGGAGCGGCGCATCCTCGCCGGTCTCGGGGTGCCCAACCCCTACCGCGCCGAAACGGGCGCCGCCCGTGTCTGATCCCCAGCCGCGTCGGCCAAGCCGTGGGCTGCGCGCCATCTTCCGCCGCTGGCGGCGCCAGCCGGCGTCGACGCCCCCAACCCCCCCCGCCGCGGACGGCCCGCTCGACCTCGTCGACCAGGCGCAGGCGTTCAAGAGCCTGATCGTGGGCGATGTGATGACCCCGCGCGCCGACATCGTGGCCGTCGAGATCAGCTGTCCGTTCGACGAGCTCCTGGCGCGGTTCCTGGAGGCCGAGCACACGCGGATGCCGATCTATCGCGAGACCCTCGACGATCCGGTCGGCCAGGTGCACGTGAAGGACGTCTTCAAGATGCTGGTCGACGAGCAGATCCGCCCGGGGCCGGACGAGCCGGTGCTGCGCCGTCTGCGCCGCGAGATCCTCTATGCGCCCGGCTCGATGCGGGCGGCGGACCTGCTGCTCAAGATGCAGGCCAGCCGCACCCACATGGCGTTGATCATCGACGAGTTCGGCGGCACCGACGGCCTGGTCACGCTCGAGGACCTCATCGAGGCCGTCGTCGGCGAGATCGACGACGAGCACGACGAAGCGGTGCGCGCCAAGGTGGTCACCCGTCCCGGCGGCCTGATCGAGGCGGACGGGCGCGCGCCGCTGGAAGACCTCGAGCAGGCGCTGCAGCGCTCGCTGGTGCCGGCGGACCTCGACGAGGACATCGATACGGTGGGCGGCCTGGTCAGCGCGCTGGCCGGGCGCGTGCCCCAGCGCGGCGAGGTGATCACCCACCCCGAGGGCTTCGATTTCGAGGTCACCGACGCCGACCCCCGGCGGGTCAAGCGCCTGCGGGTGCGGCCGCATCCGCCGGCGCCCGAGCCGGAGGCGCCGGCCGACGATGGCCGATGACGCGCCCACCCGGCGCCCGCCCACCCGGCTGATCGCCGCCGGTCTCGCCATCCTCGCGGGACTTGCGCCCGCGTTCGCCTTCCCGCCTTTCGGCGTCCTTCCCGGCCTTGTCGGGTTCGCCTTGATGATGGCGCTGTTCGACCGCGCCGACGCGGGCCGTCCGCTCAGGAGTGCTTTCTGGCGCGGATGGCTGGCCGGGACCGCGTTCTTCGCCGTCTCGACCTGGTGGGTCTACCAGGCGTTTCAGGTCGATGCTGAGGACCAGGGCTGGATGGCGCCGATCGCCGTTGCTCTCCTGGCCGGCGGTCTTGGCCTGATCTGGGCCGCGGCGGGTCTGACCTATCGCGCGATCGCGCCGCGCGGGATCGTGCGGGTCCTGGTGTTCGCCGGCGTCATGGCGGCGTTCGAATGGGTGCGCGGGCATCTCCTGACCGGCTTTCCCTGGGACTTGCCTGGCGAGAGCTGGCCCGCCGGCTCGCCGATCTCCCAGGCGGCGGCCGTGGTCGGCGCCTACGGACTGACCTGGATCACGATCGCGGCCGCCGCGACGCCCGCGCTGCTGCTCGACGCTGGCGCGAGGGTAAGGGGCGGCCTGGCTTGCCTCGCCGCCGGCCTTGTCCTTGGCGGACTCTACGCGGCGGGCGCCGCGCGCCTCTCTCACCCCGCGCCGCCCGACCCGAACGCGCCCATGGTGCGCATCGTCCAGGCCGACCTGCCCGAGGTCGACCACTACGACGCCGTCTCCTACGCCGCCACCGTCCACACGCTGCTCGGCCTGACCGCCCAGCCGGCCGCCCGGCGGCCGGACATCGTCGTCTGGCCCGAGCGCGCCATTCCGGGCGACTTCGACAGCTACCTCAAGCTCGGGACCTGGACCCACGATGCGATCACCGCGGCGCTGCAGCCGGGCCAGATCCTGATGACCGGCGGCTACCGCTCGGCGGTGGCGCCGCCGGGCGCCGACGCGCCCGACGGCCTCGTCTACTTCAACAGCCTGCTCGCGATCCGCCGGGCCCCGCAGGGGATCGAGCCGCTCGCGCTCTACGACAAGCACCGGCTGGTTCCGTTCGGCGAGTACATGCCGCTCGCCCCCTATCTCAGGCCGCTGCACATCGAGGAGTTGGTGCACATCGGCGACGGCTTCAGCCACGGGCCGCGGCCGCGCGCGATCGACCTCGACAGCGCCCCGCCGGTGCAGCCGCTGATCTGCTACGAGGCGCTCTATCCGGGCTTCACGCGGGAGGGGACGATCGCCTCGCGCGTCCGCCCGGCCTGGATCGTCAACGTCTCGGACGACGCCTGGTTCGGCGCCACCTACGGGCCGGTCCAGCACCTCAATCTCGCCAGCTACCGCGCGATCGAAGAAGGGCTGCCCATCATCCGCGCCACCCCGACCGGCGTCTCGGCTGTGGTCGACGCCTACGGCCGATCGCCGCCGCCGCTGCGGCTGGCGCAGGGCCGGGCCGGGGTGATCGATGCGCCGCTGCCGCCGGCGCTGGCGCCCACCGCGTTCGACCGCTGGGGCGAGACCCCGTTCGCGCTCATGCTGCTCGTCTCGCTGGTCGCGGGCGTTTCGACATCCGAGCGGACGCCGCGTCTCATCGCGCGACTGCGCGCCGGATAGGGCGATGGAGGACCGCGCGCCGCGCACCTACGGCCGGGTCAAGGGGCGCCCGCTCAGGGCCGGCAAGGCGGCGCTGCTTGAGACGCTCGCCCCCAAGCTCGCGATCCCGGCCGGCCCGTTCGACCCCCACGCGCTCGCGCCCGCCGCGGTCGAAGTCTGGCTCGAGATCGGGTTCGGCGGCGGCGAGCACCTCGCCGGCCAGGCCGAGCGGCGCCCCGACGTGCTCATCCTGGGCGTCGAGCCCTTTCTGAATGGGGTCGCCAGCCTGCTGCGGCATGTGGACCAGCGCGGCCTCGCCAATGTGCGCGTTCTGCAGGGCGACGCCCGCGAGCTGGTCGAGCGGCTGCCGGCGGCGAGCCTCGAGCGGGTCTTCATCCTCTTTCCGGATCCCTGGCCCAAGACGCGGCATCACAAGCGGCGGCTGGTGCAGCGGGATTTCGTCGCCGCCCTGGCGCGCATCGTGCGGCCTGGTGGCGGGTTGCGCTTCGTCACGGATTGGCGGGACTACGCGAGCTGGACGCTGGAGCGGCTCTTGGCCAGCCCCGACTGGACGTGGACCGCCGAGCGCGCCGACGACTGGCGCAAGCCCCCGGCCGACCACCTGACGACGCGCTACGAGCGCAAGGCGCTCGGCGACACCGCCCCGATTTTCCTCGACTTCGTCCGCCGCTAGCTCAGTCGGGGCGGCCGGTCTCGACGTAGCGCTTCAGCCGGGCCACCTGCTCGCCCAACACCCCGTCGACGGGGACGGCCCAATGGGCCAGGCCGCCCTTTCCGTAGCCGCCGAAATCGTAGGTCAGATCGACCGCCGTCCCGCCGTCCTTCGGCGCGAGCCGGATGGCCATGTGACCTGTCCCGCCGGTCCCCGCCAAGGGTCCGAGCGCGCCCGCGAGCCGGACGAGCTGGTTCGGCTGCACCATGTCCACGACCATGTGGCCGGTCCCGCCGCCGTCCGCCAGGCGCTCGCAGAAGCAGCCGCCGACGTGCAGGTCCAGCGAGAGGTTCTTCGCATCGCCCGAGTAGGTGTGCTGGCTCATCCACCACTGGCCGATCTGGCCGATCGCCGCGTAAACCCGCTCGGGCGGGGCGGCGACCTGCGCGGTCTCGTGCACCTCGAACCCGGAGGGCTGGGCGTCGACGACCTCGGCCGCGGCGGGCGCCGCCAACGCAAATCCCAACAGCCCGACGACCAATATCCGCATGGGTTCCTCCCGCGTCGTCAGGCCGCCTCGAAATGCAGTGGCCCGCCCCAGAATGCTTCCACCAGCCCGTTTTGCTGGCCCGGCCGGCCGGTGGTCAAGAACCGCCGCACACCGCCGTGGCCGGGATCGTACTCCGGATGCTGCTCGAGATAGCGCTCGATCGCCTCGGCGGTCGCGGCCGGCTGGTGGATCAGCGGCGTGCCCGGCGGCAGGGCGGCGCGGAAGAGATCGGCGATGATCTCATAGTGGGTGCAGCCGAGGACGGCGCGGTCGGGCGGACGGCCGATGCGGGTCGACAGCGCTTTGACGTGAGCCTCGACCACGGCGGCGAGCTCGCCCGTCGAGGCGCCGCCCTCGATCATCCGCGCAAGCTCGGGGCAGCCTTCGGAGAACACCGCGACGTCGGGTTTGCGCTTGTCGATCTCGATCTCGTAGACGCGGCTGGCCGCGGTGGCCGGGGTCGAGAAGATGCCGAGCACGTCCAGCTTCTCGGCCTTCTCGCCGTCGCGCGGCCCTGTCTCGTGCGTCCAGGGCAGCCCGGTCGCCGCCTCTATCGTCGGCACGATCAGGCCGAGCACGTTCACCGGCCGCCCCAGCGCCTTGCGGTAGCCCGGCAGCCAGGTCTGTTGCAGCCGTCGAAGGGCGATGGAGGCGGCGGTGTTGCAGGCCAGGATGACGAGGCCGCACCCCTCGTCGAACAGGCGCTCGCAGCCGGCGCGCGTCAGCGCCACGATCTCTTCGCCGGGCCGTCCGCCGTAGGGCATGTTGGCCTGATCGGCCAGGAAGACGAGGTCGGCGCTCTTCAGCCGGTCGACCAGGGCGTGATGGACGCTCAGACCTCCGACGCCCGAATCGAACACCCCGATCGCCATGGCCGGGCTTTAGCCCTAGCCCTCGGCGGCGTCCACGGCGGTGAGGACCAAGGCCTGCTCGGCCAGCCGCTCGATGCGGCTCTGCCAGAGGTAGAGGGCCGGCGCGACAAGAAGCTCGAGCGCCAGCGCGGCGCCCATGGCGGGGCCGGGAGGCCCGGCGATCAGCATGCCGAGCGCCCGAGCGAAGCCGCCGGCGACGACGATCAGGGTCAAGAGCCCAAAGCGGGCGCTGGCCCGCTGGATGTCGGGCACGGTCGTCCAATAGGCCACGCCGATCGCCGCCAGGACGCCGGAGAGGGCGCGCACCTGGCTGTCGAGGGGCCCGGGCGCCTGCTCGCCCAGCCCGCCAGCGCCCCAGACGACGCCGGCCATGCCGACGGCCACCGCCACCAGCGCGGCGAGCGTGACCGAGACCTGCAGCAACCGCTTTTCCATCGAACCCGCCAATCCGCCGACATTGACCGCGCAACGAGAGGGGCGTATCAGCCCGCGGCTTCGGTGCAACCGCCTTTCAAGCGCCTCCACCGCCACGACCCCCCGAGATATGGGGACGAGGGCGGCGAGGCCCCCCGTCGACGTGATCGTCCACGGGGGCGATCGGTGTTTGCGGCGAGCGTAGGCAAGGGTTCGGATGTTTGATGCGCTGAGCGAGCGGCTGACGGGGGTCTTCGACCGGTTGAGCGGTCGCGGGCTGTTGTCGGAAAAGGACATCGAAGAAGCGCTGCGCGAGGTGCGCGTAGCCCTGCTCGAGGCCGACGTCGCGCTGCCGGTCGCGCGCGATTTCGTCGCCAAAGCGCGCGAGCGGGCCACCGGCGAGGCGGTGATCCGCTCGGTCCGGCCGGCCGACCAGATCATCAAGATCGTCAACGACGGCCTGGTGGAGACGCTGGGCGGCGACGAGACGGTGCCGCTCAATCTCGCCGCGACGCCGCCCGTGGTCATCCTGGTCGCCGGCCTGCAGGGCTCGGGCAAGACCACGCTCGCGGCCAAGCTCGGGCTGCGCCTGAGGACCGCAGAGCGCAAGAAGGTGCTCATGGCCTCGCTGGACACGCGCCGTCCCGCCGCCATGGAGCAGCTGGCGCAGTTGGGCGTGCGGGCCGAGGTCGAGACGCTGCCGATCGTCACCGGCCAGAGCGCCGCCGACATCGCCCGCCGCGCTCTCTCGGCCGCGCAGACTCGGCGGCTACGACGTTCTCATCCTCGACACCGCCGGTCGCACCACGCTGGACGAGGCGATGATGGCCGAGGCGGCCGAGATCGCCCGCATCTCGAGCCCGGCCGAGACGCTGCTGGTCGCCGACAGCCTCACCGGCCAGGACGCGGTCCGCACGACGGCGGCGTTCAACGAGCGGCTGCCGCTGACCGGGCTGGTGCTGACGCGCGTGGACGGCGACGGCCGCGGCGGCGCGGCGCTCTCGATGCGCGCCGTCACCGGGCTGCCGATCAAGTTCCTCTCCACCGGCGAGAAGATCGACGCGCTCGACGTCTTCGACGCCCGCCGCATCGCCGGCCGCATTCTCGGCCAGGGCGACGTGGTGGCGCTGGTCGAGAAGGCCGCCGCCGAGGTCGATCAGGCCGAAGCCGAGCGGATGGCCAAGAAGCTGGCCAAGGGCCAGTTCGACCTCGACGACCTCGCCGAACAGCTGCGCCAGATGCGGCGCATGGGCGGCATGGAGGGTCTGATGAGCCTCCTGCCCGGCGTGCAGAAGGTGAAGAAGCAGATCGCAGACGCCGGCATCGACGACCGCATGATCAAGCGCCAGGAGGCGATCATCGGCTCGATGACCAAGCTCGAGCGGCGCAAGCCCGATGTGCTCAACGCCTCGCGCAAGCGACGCGTGGCGGGCGGCGCCGGCGTCGAGGTGCAGGAGATCAATCGCCTGCTCAAGCAGCACCGGCAGATGTCCGACGTGGTCAAGTCGATGAGCCGCAACGGCGGCAAGGGCTTCGCCCGCGTCGCCGGCGCGCTCGCCGGCATGGGCGGGGGCGACATGGAGCGGCTGCGCGCCATGGGCGGCGGCAAGCTTCCCCCGCCCGGCGGCCTCCCCGGCCTCGGCGGTCCAACGAGCCCCTCCCCCGGCCTGCCGGGCCTGGGCGGCGGCTTTCCTTTCAAGAAACCCTGAAATCCGAACCCTTAGAGGACCCGTATGATCAAGATCAGGCTCGCGCGCGGCGGCGCCAAGAAGCGGCCCTACTACTCGATCGTGGTGGCCGACAGCCATTCTCCGCGCGACGGCCGCTTCATCGAAAAGGTCGGGACGTTCAACCCGCTCTTGAAGAAGGACGATCCTCAGCGGGTGACGCTGAAGGTCGAGCGGCTCAAGGACTGGATGGGCCGCGGCGCCCAGCCGACCGATCGCGTCGCCCGCTTCATGGCCGTCGAGGGCCTGACGACGTGGCAGCACGGCGACAACCCGAAGAAGGGCGTGCCGCACAAGAAGACGCAGGAGCGCGCCGCCGAGCAGGCCGCGGCCGCGGCCGCGCCGAAACCCGCGCCGCAAGAGGTTGCCGCCGAAGCGCCTGAGCCGGTCGTAGAGCCCGCCGCCGAGTCCGCTGAAGCGGCCGTTGTCGAGGCGGAAGCCGCCCCGGAGCCTGCCGAGGTCGAAGAGGCGGCGGTCGAGGCCGAAGCCGAAGCCGAGGCGCCGTCCGCGTCGAGCGAGGAAGAGGCGCCCGCCGCTGAAGCCGTGGAGGAAGAGGCGGCCGAAGCCGCCGAGGAGCCTTCGGTCGAGACGCCCGAGGAGTAGCGAGCGATTCCCGCGCCCGCGTTCATCCTGGTCGGCCGCGTGGCCGGCGCGTTCGGGGTGAAGGGCGAGGTCAGGATCACCGCCTTCACCGACGATCCGATGGCGCTCCTGCGCTATCGAGACCTGAAGAGCGCCGATGGCGGGGCGGCTCTGACGCTTGTGGCTGGCCGTCCGGCCAATGGCGGTCTTGTCGCGCGGGCGAAGGAAGCGGACACCCGCGAGCAGGCGGAGGCCCTGCGGGGCCTCGAGCTCTACATCCCGCGCGCGGCGCTGCCCGCCCCGGAAGACGACGAGTTCTACCTCGCCGACCTGATCGGCCTGGCGGCCCGCGACCGCTCGGGCGCGGTGATCGGCTCGGTGAAATCGGTCGAGAACTTCGGCGCCGGCGACCTGCTCGAGATCGCCCCAGCGGACGGCGAGCCGAGCTGGTGGCTGCCGTTCACCAAGGAAGCCGTCCCCGAGGTCAGGATCGGCGAAGGCTGGATCGTGATCGAGCGACCGGACGAGACCGAGGCATTATCCTGACAATCCGCGAAGCGGCGCCTTCGTTTTCGACCGCCAAGGACGCCAAGATCGCCAAGAAGAGCACGGCGCATCGGCTGCACCCTTGGCGTCCTTGGCGCGCTTGGCGGTCAGATTGGGCGGCGGTCGCCGCTCGGCGCTATCGAAGCTAGCTCGGTTTCCGCAGGCGGAAGAGGCCTTCCTGGGCGACGGAGGCGACCAGGACGCCGTCCTGGCTGAACACCTCGCCGCGGATGAAGCCGCGCGCGCCGGAGGCGCTGGGGCTCTCCTGGGCATAGAGGTGCCAGTCGTTGAAGTTCAGCGGCCGGTGGAACCAGATGGCGTGGTCGAGGCTGGCCGACTGCATGCCGCCGGTCTGCCAGGTCACCGCATGCGGCCGCATCGCGGTCTCCATCAGCGACATGTCGGACGCATAGGCCAGGATCGCCTGGTGCAGGTGCTGGTCGGGCCCGATCTCGGCGCGGGCGCGCATCCAGACATTGCTGACCGGCGCCGACTTCTCGTCGACGCGCCTTGGACTGACCGGCCGTTGTTCGATCGGGCGCGGCCGCCCCATCATCCGCCGGGCCATCTCGGGGATGTTCGGCATCAACTCCAGCATCGCCTTGTACTGCTCGGCGGAGTCGGCGAGGTCGTCGGGCGGCGGCACGTCCGGCATCGGCGCCTGGTGCTCGAAGCCTTCCTCATGGACCTGGAACGAGGCGGCCAGGTTGAAGATCTGCTGGCCGTGCTGGATGGCGGTGACGCGGCGGGTGGTGAAGCTCGTCCCGTCGCGGGCGCGGTCGACGTCGTAGAGGATCGGGATCGACGGGTCGCCCGGCCGGATGAAATAGCAGTGCAGCGAGTGGCAGGTGCGGTCTTCGACCGTCTCGTAGGCCGCCATCAGCGACTGGGCGATCACGTGGCCGCCGAAGATGCGCGGCCCGTCGCGGCCGGAGGTCATCCCGCGGAACAGGTTCACCTCGATCGGCTCGAGCGCCAGCGTCTCGGTGAGGTTCTCGACCTCGGCCTCGATTTGCGTGTCGGTCATGGGCCGCGAACCTAGCGTGGTTTGTGCGGCGCAAAAAGTCGCGCCGCCGCCCCGCTTCCCTTAAGAAGCCGCCCCATGCCTTTCGCTGCGACCGTGCTGACCATGTGCCCGGAGGCGTTTCCCGGCCCGCTCGGCGTCTCGCTGATCGGCTCGGCCTGGCGCGAGCAGCAGCTGTGGTCGCTGGAAACGGTGGACATCAAGGGCTTTTCCAAAGATAAGCGCGGCTTCCTGGACGACACCCCCGCCGGCGGCGGGCCGGGACAGGTGATGCGGGCGGACGTCGTGGCCGAGGCGCTGGACAGCGTCGAAGCGCTGGGGCGGCCGCTTTTGTATATGAGCGCCAGGGGCCGGCCCCTGACCCAGGCGCGCGTTTGCGAGTGGTCGAACGGCCCAGGGCTGATCCTGCTCTGCGGGCGCTTCGAAGGGGTGGACCAGCGCGTGATCGACGCGCGCGGGTTCGAGGAGATCACCGTGGGCGATGCGGTCCTCGCCGGCGGCGAGGCGGCGGCGCTGGTCGTGATCGAGGCGTGCGTTCGCCTCCTGCCTGGCGTGCTCGGGAAACCGGACAGCCTGGCGGAGGAGAGTTTCGAAGACGGGCTCTTGGAGCATCCGCAGTACACCAGGCCGCGGACGTTCGAGGGGCTAGAGATTCCGGAGGTCCTGCTCTCCGGTCACCACGAGAGGGTGGCCGCCTGGCGCAGGGCGCTTCGGGAAGAGACCACGCGGGAGCGGCGGCCCGACCTCTGGGCGGCCTATCTCGCCAAGCAACAGGCAAAGGGCGACTGAAGCCCAGGAATTGGAGAGATTTGCGTCATGACCACGATCAGCGACCTCGAGAAGGAAGAAGCCGCCCGCGCCCTCGGCGGGCGCCGGATCCCGGCCTTTCAGCCCGGCGATACGGTGCGGGTCAACGTCCGCATCAAGGAGGGCGAACGCGAGCGCGTGCAGGCCTATGAGGGCGTGTGCATCGGTCGCTCCGGCTCCGGGCTGAAAGAGAGCTTCACCGTCCGCAAGATCTCGTTCGGCGAAGGGGTGGAGCGGGTGTTCCCGCTGTACTCGCCGATGATCGAATCGATCGAGGTCAAGCGCCGGGGCGCTGTGCGCCGCGCCAAGCTCTACTACCTGCGCGACCGGCGCGGAAAGTCGGCCCGCATCGCCGAACGCGGCGGCCTTGGCCGCGGCGAGGCGGAAGAGCAGGCCGGCGGCGACGACGCTTAAGCACCGTCGGGCCGCGAGGCGGCCACGTAGTCCTGCAAGCCCGCGACCAGAGCGTCGAACATCAGGCGCATGCGCAGGCTGCCCTTCAGGTCCTCGTGCATCGCCACCCAGACCTCCAGGTCGAAGCGGAAGCTGTCAGTGAGCACAGGGACCAGGTTGGGGTCGCGGCGGGCGATCCCGTACTGGCAGGCGCCGACGCCGAACCCAGCGCGGATCGCCGCCAGCTGCGCCAGGTCGCTGTCCGACCGGAAGGCGAACATCTCGCGGTTCAGCGGCAGGTTCAGCGCCTTGAGCGCGCTCAGCGTCTCTTGGCTGCGGTCGAAGCCGATCGCGGCGATGCCCGGCTGGTCGAGCGCGGTCGGCTCGCCGTGGCGCTGGAGATAGCGGCGGTGGGCGAAGAGGCCCAGCGGAACCGAGCCGATCCGGCGCGCCGTGAGCGCCGCCTGGGTGGGGCGGGCCATGCGCACGGCGATGTCGGCCTCGCGGCGGAGGAGGTCCTCCTGCCGGTCCGACAGGACAATCTCGACCACGATTTCGGGGTGCAGTTCGTGGAAGTCGGCAAGGATGGTCGGCAGCACCTCGGCGCCGACGATCTGACTGGCGGTCACCCGCACGACGCCGCGCGCCTGATCGTGCTCGCCTGAGGCGGTGCGGAGCAGAGCCTCGGCCGCGCTCGCCATCGCCTCGGCGTGAGGCCGCAGCGCCAGCGCCGCGTCCGTTGGCCGAAGGCCTCCCGGCGAGCGGGTGAAGAGCACCGCGCCGCCCAGCGCCTGCTCCAGCGCCTCGATCTGCCGCCCGATGGTGGGTTGCGTCAGCCCCAGCCGCCGCGCCGCGCCGGAGAGGCTGCCGGCGTCGAGCACGGCCAGGAAGGCGCGGTAGAGATCCCAATCCGGACTAGCCATACGAAAATGTATATCAGAGCCACGAACTATCGCAATTTTGTCTAGGCGGGGCCGGGCGCATGAGTTGCCCACGAAAGGAGCCCTCCCATGACTCATCCGACTCCCAAGACCGCGCTGGTGATCGGCGCCACCGGCAATTTCGGCGCGCACGCCGTCCAGGCCATGCTCAAGCGCGGCTGGACGATCCGGGCGCTCGCCCGCGATCCCGTTGCGGCCGCCGCCAAGGCCGGCCCGCGCACGCCGATCGAGTGGATCAAGGGCGATGCGATGAACACCGCCGATGTGGCAAACGCCGCGGCTGGCGTGCAGGCCATCGTGCATGCGGCCAATCCGCCGGCCTACAAGAACTGGAGGGGCCTTGCGCTTCCGATGTTGCGCGCCACCATCGCCGCGGCGGAAGCCGAGGGCGCCCGGATCGTGCTGCCCGGCAACGTCTACAACTACGCACCCGACGCCGGCCCGGCGATCGGCGAGGACGACCCGCAACGACCGGTCACCCGCAAGGGCAAGATCCGCGTCGAGATGGAAGAGATGCTGCGCGAGGCGACCGCCAACGGCGCGAAGGTGCTGATCGTGCGCGCCGGCGACTTCCTGACCAACCTCGACTGGCTGGCCAACCGCTCGAAGGGGCGGCTGCGGTCGCTGTATGCCGCCGGGCCGGACGACGTGGGCCACGCCTGGGCCTATCTGCCCGACCTGGCCGAGGCCACCGCGCGCCTTTTGGACCGCGAAGTCGATCTCGCCGACTTCGACGTGTTCAACTTCAAGGGCCATTGGATCACCGGCGCCGATCTGGCCGCCTCGGTCCGCCGGGTCGCGGACGCGCCGAGGCTCCCGGTGCGGGCCTTCCCCTGGGCGCTGGTGATCGCGCTCTCGCCGTTCGTCGAGCTCTTCCGCGAGCTTCTCGAGATGCGCTACCTGCAGCAGAAGCCGGTCGGCCTCGACAACGCCAAGCTGGTCGCCTTCCTCGGCGCGGAGCCGCACACCAGCCTGGACGTCGCCGTCCAGGGCGCGCTCGAGCAGCTCGGTGTCGACATCGAGAACCCGGCCGCGCCGCTCTCCGGCCAGCCCTGCCCGCTCGCCGCCTAGCCTCTTGGGCCCCGCTCCGCTCCGGCGGGGGGGGCCGCCGTCCCTGGACGCCCCAGGGGCCGGACGCTACATCCCATGGATGGCCGGCAAGACCCTGTACGACAAGATCTGGGACGCTCACCTGGTCGCCGAGGAGGCGGGCGGCGAGGCGATCCTCTACGTCGACCTGCACCTCATCCACGAAGTCACCAGCCCGCAGGCGTTCGCGGGCCTGAAGAGCGCCCACCGGCGGGTGCGCCGGCCGGACCTGATGCTGGCGGTCGCCGACCACAACATCCCGACCGAGGGACAGGCCCTGGGCGTGGACGCCGTCGCCGACGACGAGGCGCGGCTGCAGCTGAAGACGCTGAGCCGCAACGTCGCGGAGGCCGGCATCGAGTTCTTTCCGATGGCCGATCCCAGGAACGGCATCGTGCACGTGGTCGGGCCGGAGCAGGGCCGCACCCAGCCCGGCATGGTCATCGTCTGCGGCGACAGCCACACCTCGACCCACGGCGCCTTCGGGGCGCTCGCCCATGGCATCGGCAGCAGCGAGGTCGAGCACGTGCTGGCGACCCAGACGCTGCGCCAGCGCAAGTCAAAGAACATGCGCGTGTGGTTCGAGGGCGAGCCGGCGCCGGGCGTCGGCGCCAAGGACTATGCGCTGGCCATGATCGGTCGGATCGGCGCCGCCGGCGGGGTCGGCTACGTCATCGAGTACGCCGGCGCGGCGATCCAGGCGCTGTCGATGGAAGGGCGGATGACGCTCTGCAACCTCTCGATCGAGGGCGGCGCGCGCGCCGGGCTGATCGCGCCGGACGAGACCACCTTCGCCTATCTGGTCGGGCGGCCGGCGGCGCCGAAGGGCGGCGGCTGGGCGATGGCCCTCGACCAGTGGCGGACGCTGTTCTCCGACGCTGACGCGCGCTTCGACCGCGAAGAGCGGATCGACGTCTCGACGCTGAAGCCCACCGTGACCTGGGGCACCAGTCCCGAGGACGTCGTGCCGGTCGACGGGCGCGTCCCCGACCCCGCCGCGTTCGAGGGCGACAAGGCCGAGCAGATCCGCCGGGCCCTGGACTACATGGGCCTTGAGCCCGGCCAGCCGATCGCCGAGGCGAGGATCGACCGCGTCTTCATCGGCTCGTGCACCAACAGCCGCATCGAGGACCTGCGCGCCGCCGCCGCCATCGCCAAGGGCCGCCATGTGGCCGCCGGCGTCGCCGCCATGGTCGTGCCGGGCTCGGGCCTGGTGAAGGAGCAGGCGGAGGCCGAGGGACTGGACGAGATCTTCCGCGCCGCCGGCTTCGCCTGGCGCGAGCCCGGCTGCTCGATGTGCCTGGCGATGAACCCGGACAAGCTCCTGCCCGGCGAGCGCTGCGCCTCCACCTCCAATCGCAACTTCGAGGGTCGCCAGGGTCGCGGCGGCCGCACCCACCTGATGAGCCCCGCCATGGCCGCGGCGGCGGCTATAACCGGTCACATCACGGACGTGCGGGAGCTGATTGAGCCATGATCACCGGCTTCGACCATGCGCCGGTCATCGTCGCCGACCTGGACGCGGCGGTGGCCAGAGTCACCGCCATGCTCGGCCGCGAGCCGAACTGGCGCGGGCGCCTCGCGGGCGCGCGCCACGCCTGGTTCCAGCTGACGAATTTCGCGCTCGACCTGATCAGCCCGGACGGGGAGGGCCCAGCGGGAGAGGAGGCGCGCGCGCGACTGGACAAGCATGGCGAAGGTCCCTCCGCGATCGGTTTCGCGACGCCGGCGCTGGACGCGGCCTGCCGCATGCTGAACCGGCGGGGCGTGACCACGAGCCCGCCCGCTGAAACGCGCTCGACCGACGACGCCGGCCGCGAGCGGGTCTGGCGCATCGCCGTCACCCGCGCCTCGACCACGCGCGGCCTACAGCTCTTTCTGGTCCAGCGCGAAGAGACGGAGAAGCCTTGGCCCACGTCGCCTGCACCTGCGGGCGAAGCCTCCGCCATCGCCGCGGTCGACCATGTGGTGGTGCGCACCGCTAACGCCGAAGCATCGATCGCCCTCTACGGCGCCAAGCTCGACCTCGACCTCAGGCTAGACCGCTCCAATCCAGACTGGGGCTCGAGGCTGCTGTTCTTCCGCTGCGGCGACGCCGTGGTCGAGGTCGGCGCCAGCCTGAACGCGCCGGTCACCGACGAGCGCGACCGGTTGGGCGGCTTCGCCTGGCGCGTCCCCGAGCCGGAGGCGGCGCATGCGCGCATGGCGGCGGCGGGCCTCGACATCTCGGAGCTGCGCAAGGGCCGCAAGGTCGGCACCAGCGTCTTCACCGTCCGCGACGCGATCGGCGGCCCCAACCTGATCATCAGCGCGACCAGCGCGAGCGAGGACTGATGCGCGCGTTTTCCCGCCTCGACGGCCGCGCCGCGGCGCTTCCCATCGCCAACCTGGACACCGACCAGATCATCCCCAAGCAGTTCCTGAAGACGGTGGAGCGCGAGGGGCTGGGCAAGGGCCTCTTCTACGACCTGCGCTTCGACGGCGAGGGCCGCGAGAAGCCCGACTTCGTCCTGAACCAGAAGCCGTTCGCCGGGGTCCGCATCCTGATCGGGGCAGAGAACTTCGGCTGCGGCTCCAGCCGCGAGCACGCCGCCTGGGCGCTGATGGACTTCGGCATCACCTGCGTGATCGCGCCCTCGTTCGGCGACATCTTCTACGAGAACTGCTTCCAGAACGGGGTCCTGCCCGTGGCGCTTCCCGAGGCGGCGGTGCGCGCGCTGGGCGCCGAGGCCAAGGGCGGCAACCACGTCTTTTCGGTCGACCTCGAGACGCAGATCGTGACCGCGCCGTCGGGCGCGACCTTCCACTTCGAGATCGATCAGGGGCGAAAAGCCAAGATGCTGAAGGGCCTGGACACGATCGGCGAGACGCTGGAGCGCGCCGGCGACATCGGCGTCTTCGAACAGCGACGAAAGCTGGCCCAGCCTTGGCTCGAGGCCCGGCCGTGAGCCTGATCGTCGCCGGCACCGTTCGCGCGCCCCGCGAAAACATCGAGCGGCTGAGGCCGCACATGCTCGAGATGATGACCAAGTCCCGCGCCGAAGACGGCTGCCTCGCCTACGGTTACGCCGAGGATGTCGCCGAGCCGGGCCTGATCCACGTGTTCGAGCGCTGGCGCGACCAGGCCGCCCTCGACGCCCACTTCAAGACCCCGCACATGGCGGCGTGGCGGGCGGTGTTCCCCACGTTCCAGGTCACCGACCGCAACCTCAAGGCCTACGACGTCACCGCCGAGAGGTCGATCTAGCCATGGCCAAGCTCCTTCTTCTCCCAGGCGATTTCATCGGGCCCGAGGTCACCGCCGAGGTCGCCCGCGTGGCCGGCCGGCTGACCAACGACCTCGTCATCGACGAGCGGCCGTTCGGCGGCGCCAGTATCGACCTGACCGGCGAGCCGCTGACCGAGGAGACGCTGAAGACCGCGCTAGCATCCGACGCGGTCCTCATGGGCGCCGTCGGCGGGGCGGTGGGGCGCTCGCCCTGGGAGGCGGTCCCGCGCAGCAAGCGGCCGGAAGCGGGCCTGCTGGCGCTGCGCAAGGCGATGGACGTCTACGCCAACATCCGCCCGGCCTTCTGCTTCGATGCGCTGGCCGGCGCATCGGCGCTCCGGCCCGAGCTGGTCAAGGGTCTGGACCTCATCATCGTGCGTGAGCTGACTGGTGGGGTCTATTTCGGCGAGCCGCGCGGCGTCGAGACCCTGCCCGACGGGCAGAAGCGCGCGGTCGACACCCAGGTCTACACCACCAGCGAGATTGAGCGGGTGTCGCGGGTCGCCTTCCGGCTGGCGCGCGGGCGGCGCAACAAGGTCACGTCCTGCGAGAAGGCCAACGTTATGGAGACCGGCGCGCTCTGGCGCGAGGTGGTCACCGACCTGCACGCCCGCGAGTTCGCCGACGTGACGCTCGAACACATGCTGGCGGACAACGCCGCCATGCAGCTGGTGCGCAAGCCCGACCAGTTCGACGTGATCGTCACCGACAACCTGTTCGGCGACGTGCTCTCGGACGAGGCGGCGATGCTCACGGGCTCGCTTGGCATGCTGCCCTCGGCCTCGCTCAGTGACGACGGCAAGCCTGGCCTCTACGAGCCCATCCACGGCTCGGCGCCGGACATCGCCGGCAAGGGGATCGCCAATCCGCTGGCGGCCATTCTCTCCTTCGAGATGGCGTTGCGTTGGTCCCTGGGCAGGCCAGACCTGGCCGACCGCCTGTTCGCCGTCGTGAAGGACGCCCTCGACGGCGGCGCGCGCACGCCGGACATCGGCGGCTCGTCGTCGACCAAAGAAGTCACCGACGCCGTGCTGAGCCGGCTCTAGCCTCGGGGGGCTAGAAGGGCCGAGTCACCACAGAACGATCCCGGCCCAGAGCGCGATCGCACCGAACAGAGCCGCGCCGGCCAGCGAGGCCACGCCGATGGCGTCGAACGGGAAAGGCGTGACGTCTGGCGCAACGCCGTGCTGATGATCGACGACGCGGACCGCGTGCGCAACGACAGTTTGGGCAAGCCAGATCATGCCGCGCGTTATGCGGGCGTTGGCCGCCTCCTACAATTCCGTAGCTTCCCGGAGGCGCTGGGCCCCCAAAGAAGCGTTTCAGAGCAGCTCTTCCGGCGGGCCCATCATGTGGATGCCGGCGTCGACGTGGATCACCTCGCCGGTGCAGGAGCGCCCAAGGTCGGAGGCAAGCCAGAGCGCCGTGCCGGCCACGCTCTCGATCGCCGTGTGCTCCTTAAGCGCGCTTAGGGTCGCGCTCTTGGCGTGCATCTGGCGCCCTCCCTGGATGCCGGCCAACGAGAGCGTGCGGATCGCGCCGGCAGAGATCGCGTTCACGCGGATCTTCTGCGGACCAAGATCGCGGGCGATGTAGCGGACCGCCAACTCCAGCGCCGCCTTGGCAACGCCCATCATGTTGTAGTTGGGCATCGGCCGCTCGGCGCCGAGATAAGTCAGCGTCATGATCGCGCCGCCATCCGGCATGAGTCTCGACGCCCGCCGCGATGCGTCGACGAAGCTGTACGCAGACACATCCATGGCGAAGCGAAAGCCCTCGCGTGTGGTGTTCTCGACGAACGAGCCCATCAACTGCGTGCGGTCGGCCATTGCGATCGCATGCACCAGGAAGTCCAGCTCTCCGAACGCCTTCTCCATGGCGGCGAAGGCCGCGTCCATCGAGGCGTCGTCGGTGACGTCGCAGACGATTGGAATTGCGCCCACGCTCTCCGCCAGCGGTTTGGCGCGCCGCTCATTCGACTCGATGTAGGTGACCGCGAGCTCGGCGCCCTGGGCGGCCACCTGGCTCGCGATGGCGAACGCGATCGAGTGGCTGTCGGCCACGCCCATCACGACGCCCTTCTTGCCGCGCAACAGATCGCCTTTCGGCAAGTCGAACTCGTCGGCCACGTCAGACGCCTCCCCATGTCATGGTCGAAGCCTGCCTAGCAGGCGCCCGGCCCTCAGGCAAAGCGCCTCAGCCGTCGTGGCGGCTGATCACCAGGCAGCCGTTGGTGCCGCCGAAGCCGAAACTGTTCGACATCACGTTTTCGAGCGCGACCGTCTTGCGCTCGCGCAGGATGGGCAGGTCGGCGAAGGCGGGGTCGAGCGTGTCGATGTGGGCGCTCTCGCAGGCGAAGCCGCCTCGCATCATGAGCAGGCAATAGATCGCCTCCTGCGCGCCGGCCGCGCCGAGGCTATGACCGGTTAGAGACTTGGTCGACGAGATCAGCGGCGCCGCGGCGCCGAACACCTCGCGAACCGCTTCCATTTCGCGGACGTCGCCGATCTCGGTCGAGGTGCCGTGCGGGTTCAGATAGTCGATGCGCCGCCCGCCCGCCGCCTCCAGCGCCATTCGCATGCAACGCGCCGCGCCCTCTCCGGACGGGGCCACCATGTCGAACCCGTCGGAGTTGGCCGCATAACCGGTTATCTCGCCATAGACCTTGGCGCCGCGGGCCTTGGCCCGCTCGAGCTCTTCCAGCACGACCACCCCGGCGCCGCCGGCGATGACGAAGCCGTCGCGCTCGACGTCATAGGCGCGGCTGGCCACCGCGGGGCGATTGTTGAAGTGGGTCGACATCGCGCCCATGGCGTCGAACAGCACCGAGAGCGTCCAGTCGAGCTCCTCGCAGCCGCCGGCGAACATCACGTCCTGCTTGCCGAACTGGATCTGCTCGGCGGCCGCGCCGATGCAATGGGTCGACGTCGCGCAGGCCGACGAAATCGAATAGTTGATCCCCTTGATCCCGAACCAGGTCGCGAGCGTGGCCGAAGGGCCCGAGCTCATCGTCTTGGGCACGGCGAACGGGCCGACCCGCTTGGGGCCTTTCTCGCGCGCGGTCTGCGCGGCTTCGACGATGGTTCGGGTCGAGGCGCCGCCGGCGCCGACGATCAGCCCCGTGCGCTCGTTGGAGATATCGCCGGCCTCGAGACCGGCATCGGCGATCGCCTGCTCCATGGCGAGGTGGGCGTAGGCCGTTCCCGGCGCGAGGAAGCGGGCGGCGCGGCGGTCGATCAGGCTTTCCCAGTCGACGAGCGACGGGGCGTGCACCTGGCAGCGGAACCCCAGCTCGGCGTATTCCGGCGCCGCCACGATGCCCGAGCGCGCGTCGTGCAGGGAGGCGGCGACCGCCTCGGCGCTGTTGCCGATTGGCGAGATGATCCCGAAACCCGTGACAACAACCCGGCGCATCACGTCTTTCCCGGTCAGGCGAGGTCCTTGGCGTCGAAGAGGCCGACGCGCAGGTCGCGGGCCTCGTAGATCGGTTGGCCGTCGGCCTCCATCACGCCGTCCCCCACGCCCATGACCAGCTTGCGGATAATAACGCGCTTCAGATCGATCTTATAGGAGACCAGCTTCACGCCCGGCGTCACCTGGCCGGAGAACTTGACCTCGCCGACCGCGAGCGCCCTCCCGCGTCCGGGCGCCCCGGCCCAGGCCAGGAAGAAGCCGACCAGCTGCCACATCGCGTCCAGCCCGAGGCAGCCGGGCATGACCGGATCACCCAGGAAGTGGCACTGGAAAAACCACTGCGCCGGATCGATGTCGAGCTCGGCGTGCACGAAGCCCTTCCCACCGGCGCCGCCGGTCGAGGCGATGTCGGTAATGCGGTCGAACATCAGCATCGGCGGGTAGGGCAACTGAGCGTTGCCGGGGCCGAACATCTCACCGCGCGCGCAGGCGAGCAGGTCGTCCTTTTCGAAGCGCGACTTGGTCCAGGCCGTCATGCGGGTCCCGCCGAGCGGCAGCGAGGTCGCGGCCGAAACGATGCGCCTAGGCTAGCATGCCGGGCTTTGCGCTCTCAACGGCATTGGGGCCTGTCGTCGGCGCCCCAGACGCTGGCGGCCTGGACCCATCCCGACGCCCGGCCGATGTGGATCTTGCACCAGTCGCTCTGACATCGATCGACGGCCGCCAGCGCGCGCGGCGCCAGGTAGGCCGCGATCGGCGATGTCGCGCGCGCGCCGCGGTAGATCGGGGCAGGGCCGGGCTGGGTGCGCATGACGGTGCGGTGGCCGTCGGTCGTGCGCTCGTGCACCCAAGAGAGGCCGCCGTCCGGGTCGCAGATGCGCCGCCACTCGCCCATCTCGGCCACCACCTGAACCGGCAGGCCCTTGACGTGGTAGACCCAGAGCAGCCGGTGGTCGTCGCTTGGGCCCGATCTGGCGTTCACCACATCGAACTTGAGCGAGACATAGCGCGGCACCGGCAGGCCGGACGGCGTCGGACGATCCTCGTCGGCCGCCAGCGTCGCAGTGGCGAGCGCCGCGATTGCGAGCACCACCGCTGCGCCGAACGTCGAAAACCGTACAAGCCTCAACCCCGCCTCCAGGCCTTTCCCGCCAGCGCCTTGGCCGCTCCCGGACCCCCTGCTACAAGGCCGGCGCAAGCGCTTGCGCGCCCTATCACGCCGCCCAAGCTCCTTTTCGAATCGCACCATGGCCGACCGCAAGCCGAAAGTCGTCGTCACGCGCAAGCTGCCCGAGCCGGTCGAGGCCAGGATGGGCGAGCTGTTCGACGTCGTCCTGAACGCCGACGACAAGCCGATGGACGCTGGCGCGCTCGCCGCCGCTCTGGCCGACGCCGATGTGCTCGTGCCGACGATCACCGACCGCATCGACGCGCCGTTGATCGCCGCCGCCGGGGCGGCCCTTCGGATGATCGCCAACTTCGGCGCCGGGGTGGACCACATCGACGTCGACGCCGCCCATGCGCGCGGCCTGGTAGTGACCAACACGCCGGGCGTGCTGACCGAAGACACAGCGGACATGACCATGGCGCTGATCATGGCGGTCATGCGCCGGCTGGTGGAGGGCGCGGCGGTGGCCCAGGCCGGCGGCTATTCCGGCTGGTCGCCCACCTGGATGCTGGGCAAGCGGCTGAAGGGGGCCAAGCTCGGGATCGTCGGCATGGGGCGGATCGGCCAGGCGCTGGCCCGTCGGGCCGGCGCGTTCGGCCTCATCGTCAACTATCACAACCGCAAACCGGTCAGCCCGAACATCGAGGCGGAGCTGGAGGCGACCTATTGGGGGTCGCTGGACCAGATGCTGGCCAACATGGACATCGTCTCGCTCACCTGCCCGAGCACGCCGGCGACCTACCATCTGCTCTCGGCGCGACGGTTGAAGCTGTTGCAGCCGCACGCGATCGTGATCAACACCGCCCGCGGCGAGGTGATCGACGAGGCGGCGATGGCCGCGATGCTGGCCGCAGGCGATCTCGGCGGCGCCGGCCTCGACGTGTTCGAGCACGAGCCGAACATCTCCCCGCAACTTCTCCATCGGCCGAACGTCGTCTTGTTGCCGCACATGAGCTCGGCCACCGTCGAGGCGCGCATCGAGATGGGCGAGAAGGTGATGATCAACATCCGCACCTACCTCGACGGCCACAAACCGCCCGACCGGGTGCTGCCCTCGATGCTCTAGCCGCCGCACACCGGGCAGGCGGGATCCGCCGCGATGCGGACGGTGCGGGCCTCGGCGGCGAGCGCGTCGTAGATGATGAGGCGGCCGGTCAAGGGCTCGCCGGCGCGGGCGATGAGCTTCACCGCTTCCACCGCCATCATCGCCCCGACGACGCCGGCCAGCGCGCCGATGACGCCGACGACGGCGCAGGTCTCGGCGTCGGGCGGGATCTCCGGCACGAAGCAGCGGTAGCATGGCTTGCCTTCGAACACCGCGACCTGGCCGGTCCAGCGCCCGATGGCCCCTGACACCAGGGGAATCCCAAGCGCGACGCACGCGTCGTTGACGGCGAAGCGGGTGGCGAAGTCGTCGGTGCCGTCGAGCACGAGGTCGAAGCCGCTGAGCAGGTCGCTGGCGTTCGCGTCGGTTAGCAGGACCGCCTTCGCCTCCACGGCGACTTCTGGATTCAGGGTGTGCAAACGCTCGGCCGCCGCCGCGACCTTCACCTGCCCAACGTCATCCGTCACGTACAGCACCTGCCGTTGCAGGTTGGACAGCGCGACGACATCGGGGTCGATCAGGCCAATGCGGCCGACGCCGGCCGCCGCCAGGTAGAGCGACGCCGGCGCGCCCAGGCCTCCCGCGCCGACGATGGCGACGCTCGCGGCCTTCAGCGCCTGCTGGCCCGGCCCGCCGATCTCGCGCAACACCAGATGCCGGGCATAGCGCTCGACCTCAGCGTCGGTGAAGCTCATCCGCCTTGACCCGCCTCTTCAGCGCCGCCACATGCGCGCCATGACCGATAACACTTTTCCCGCCTGGCATGGGACGACCATCCTCGCCGTACGCAAGGGCGGCGCGACCGTCATCGCCGGCGACGGCCAGGTCACCCAAGGCGCGACCATCGTCAAGGGCAACGCACGCAAGGTGCGCAGGCTGGCCGACGGCCGTGTGCTGGCCGGCTTCGCCGGGGCGACCGCCGACGCCTTCACCCTGATCGAGCGGCTGGAGGCCAAGCTCGAGCAATATCCGGAGCAGCTCTCCCGCGCCTGCGTCGACCTGGCCAAGGACTGGCGCACCGACAGGTACCTGCGCCGGCTGGAGGCCATGCTGCTGGTGGCCGACCGGGCGAGCCTCTTCACGGTCACCGGCGCCGGCGACGTGCTCGAGCCCGAGCACGGTGTCGCCGCGATCGGCTCCGGCGGCCCCTACGCGCTCGCCGCCGCGCAGGCATTGCTGGAGTTCGATCTCTCCGCCGAGGAGATCGCTCGCCGCGCGATGGCGATTGCGGCCGCGATCTGCGTCTACACCAACACTGAGCTCGTCGTCGAAAGCCTGAGCGCGTGACGCCGCGATGAGCGAGTTCTCTCCGCGCGAGATCGTCTCCGAGCTCGACCGCTTCATCGTGGGCCACATCGACGCCAAGCGCGCCGTGGCCGTCGCCCTGCGCAACCGCTGGCGCCGCCAGCACGCGCCCGAGGACATTCGCGACGAGATCACGCCGAAGAACATCCTGATGATCGGTCCCACCGGGGTCGGCAAGACCGAGATCGCCCGCCGTCTCGCCCGCCTCGCCCAGGCCCCGTTCCTGAAGGTCGAGGCGACCAAGTTCACCGAGGTCGGCTACGTCGGCCGCGACGTCGACCAGATCATGCGCGACCTTGTCGAGCAGGCGCTGACCATGGTGCGCGACAAGCGCCGCGGCGCCGTTCGCGCACGGGCGGAAGCCGCCGCCGAGGAGCGGATCCTCGACGCCCTGGTCGGCCCCGGCGCCGGGCCGGCCACCCGCGACAGCTTCAGGAAGAAGCTCCGCGCCAGCGAGCTCGACGACAAGGAGGTCGAGCTCACGCTCAGCGACTCCGGCTCGCCGTTCCAGGGCTTCGACATCCCCGGCCAGCCGGGCGCCTCGATGGGGGTCTTAAACCTCTCCGACATGATGTCGAAGGCGTTCGGCCAGCGCACCAAGACCCACAAGACCACAGTGGCCGGCGCCTACGCGCCGCTGATCGCCGAGGAGAGCGACAAGCTGATCGACCAGGAGGCCCTGACGCAGGAAGCGCTCGAGCTCGCCGAGACCAGCGGCATCGTCTTCATCGACGAGTTGGACAAGGTGGCCTCCCGCGCCGAACGCAGCGGGGCGGACGTCTCGAGAGAGGGCGTCCAGCGCGACCTCCTGCCGCTGGTTGAAGGCACGACCGTCTCGACCAAGTACGGGCCGGTGAAGAGCGACTTCGTGCTGTTCATCGCCTCCGGCGCCTTCCATGTCGCCAAGCCCTCGGACTTGCTTCCCGAGCTGCAGGGCCGCCTGCCGATCCGTGTGGAGCTGAAGGCGCTCAGCCGCGACGACTTCCGCCGCATCCTGACCGAGCCGGAGGCGAACCTGATCCGGCAGAACCAGGCGCTGATGGCCACCGAGGGCGTCACGCTCAGCTTCACCGACGACGCCATCGACGCGCTCGCCGACGCCGCCGTGGCCGTAAACGGCGCGGTCGAGAACATTGGCGCGCGGCGCCTCGCCACCGTGCTCGAGAAGGTGGTCGAGGAGATCAGCTTCACAGCCGCCGATCGCGCGGGCGAGACCATCGTCATCGACGGCGCCTACGTCCGCGACCGCGTCGAGGCCCTGGCGCAGAACGCCGACCTCTCCCGCTTCATCCTTTAGCGCGCACAGCCCCCGCCTTGCGCGGGCCGGCGAATTCGCCCTTTCATGCCGGCATGAATGTCGAGCTCGCGGAAGAGCGCATCGTCGTCCTGCCGGATCCGACGACGATGGAAGCGGCCGAGCAACGCGCCTGGGCCAGGCGCGTCGACGCGTTCGGCGCCATCGCGCGGATGACGGGCCTTCTGAACAAGCCGAAGGAGGACGAGTTCGAGCTCACCTACAAGGAAAAACGTCTGCAACCGTTCTGGCGCCTCGCTGCGACGGCGATCTACGCCTACGAGCGGACCAAGACCTACGCGGTGAAGGTGGCGGGCGAGGTGCAGTCGGTGGCGATCGCCGGCGAGACCAAGACGATCTCGCATGGCGAGTTCACCATGACCGGCCTTGAGACCTGCCGCGAGGAGACCCGCAAGGAGTTCCTCTACGACGGGCTCACCAGCGGCGCTCAGGATCCCGCGCTCAGCGCCTACCTCAAATACGACGGCGAGCTCGCCACCGAGGCCGATCTTAACGAGGTCGCCAAGCAAGGCGTCATCGTCGTGCCCCCGCAAGCCAAGTCCTCGATGATCGTGCGCGAGGTGGTGGCGGCGATGCTGTCGAAAATCGACGCGGACAAGGTGATGGAAGAGACAGTGCGGATCGAGCGCGTCGACCTCGTCTACCGGCCGCTCTACGCGTTCCGCTATCGCCGCGCCGGCAAGGAAGCGGTGCTCGAGCTCGATCCGCTGACCGGCGCGATCAAACCGGGCGGCGCGACGTTCGAGACCTACCTCGGCAAGATCCTGGAGCCCCGCTTCCTGTTCGACGTGACGGTGGAGACAGCCAACATCTTCTTCCCGGGCGCGACGCTGGCGCGGGTGATCGTCAACAAGGGCCTGGAGTTCAAGCGCCCGCACTAAGGGCGGGCTCTAGTGGCGTTCCGACCGCGCCTGGCGGATGGCGCGTTCCAGCGCATCGGCGAACTCGCACCGCTCCTTGGGGCTGAGTGCGCGGGCGACGGTGAGCCGCCGCGCCGACAGGCGCAATCGCACACGCGCGTCGTGTTGGCCGGCCTGCTCGATCGCCACCGCGGTGAAGGCGGTCGGCGAGCGCCAGACCGTGCGCGAGCGCCCGCGCGCCTCGTACGCCACCTGCACCTCCTCGGCGGAGACCTGCACCCGCTCGGCCAGGCCGCCGCTCGCGTAGCTGGCGCGGAAGGCGATGATGACGCCAAGGACGTCGAGCCCGAGGAAGATCGGCACCGGCAGCGCGCCCATGGCGACGAAGAAGATCGCCATGATCAGGTTGAACGCGACCAGCAGGCCGATCAGCCACAAGAAGCCGGCGCGCGGCAGCGAGCGGTTCGGCGTGATCACCGCGTCCATGTAGAGCACCGCCGGCATGGGCCGATGCTCGACCGGGCGCCCGCATCGGTCAAGCCGCCGAGGGACTTGACGGCGGCCGCGAGCGGGGCGACCTCAGGCGCCAGGATGCAGCGAGAGCTCACCTACGCGATCACCCCCGCCGGGCCGGCCGACGCCGCCGCGCTCGCCCATGTGCACGTAGAGTCCTGGCGCGAGACCTACGCCGGCATCCTGCCGCAGATGTACCTCGATCGGATGTCGGTCGCCCTGCACGAACGCCAATGGCGCCATCGGCTGCTTTCGACGCGCGAGGCGACGCTGGCGGCGGAGGGTCACCGTGGGCTGGTCGGCTACGTCTCCGGCCAGCGCGCCCGCCGGCGCGGGCCTGGCGAGGAGGCGGAGATCGCCACCCTCTACGTGCTGAAGGCCGCCCAAGGCGTCGGCCTCGGGCGCGCGCTCTTCACCGCCGCGGCGCGGGTCATGGCGGCCAGGGGCGCAAGCTCGCTGGTGCTGTGGGTGCTGCGCGACAACCTCAAGGCCAGAGGCTTCTACGAGCGGCTGGGCGGCGTGGTCGACCAGGCAGGCGAGGAGTTCGTCGGGGGGGCGGTGGTCGCCTCGGTGCGCTACCGCTGGCCGGACGTGAAGGGCTGGCTCGCCGACTGACCAAGGCGGTCCTAGCGGTCCTCGGCTTCCATCGCAGCCTTTGCCGCCCTCAGCTTGTCGAAGCCATGCGTGCGGATGAGCTCGCGGCGCTCCTCCAGCCCACGAAGCAGCTCCACCAGAACGCGAGCCGCTGGCTCCTGCTGCTGAATGGCGGCCCAATAGGCGGCCACGCGCGCGTTGCCCTGGAAGGGGTTCGCGAGACCCGCGTCCGGGAGCATGTTTTCGACCATGAAGAGGGCGGGCACGAGCGCGCAGTCCGCCAACGTCAAACGACCGCTGCAGGCGAACCCGTCACCGCCGACCATGCGGTCGAGCGCTTTGATGTTCCGCAGCACCTGGCCGCCGAGGAGTTCGACGACGCCTTCGTTTCGGCTGGACGCCAGCGCCTGTGGCCAGAGCACGAACATGTTGTTGATGAGGTAGATGTCGCCCAGCCGCGCCAGCGTGCGGATGTGAGCTGTCTCCCGCGGCGTGGCGCCGAGCAAAGACGGGTGCGGATAGACCTCCTCGAGGTACTCCGCGATCACCTCGGATTCCGGCATCAGATCGCCGTCGATGTCGAGCACCGGGATCCGGCCGATCGGCAGCCGTTCGCGAAACTTTGGCGTACCCCAGTCGGCGGCCGGGCCTTCGATGACGATATCGCTGAGACCCTTGGCGTAGATCTGCATCCGCACCCTGGCGGAGTAGGGGCTGAGGTCGACGGAGTAGAGCTTCATCATCATTTTCGTCTCCTGCAGCTTGGCCCGCTCCGTTCGTGATGGCCGGTTCGGGGTCGGCTTGCGATGCGGCGAATAAGCGGTGAAGCTCCGCCGGCTCGAAAGGGTCGGGAGCCGATGAATTGCCGACGCTGGCTGATCAAACACTGACGCAACTGTCATGAGCGCCGAGCCCTCAACGCCGATCGATATTGCGCGCGAGCCGGGGTTCACCCTTGGTCAAGCGATCGTGCGGCCGCCTGTCGGCGAAGTGCGCGTGGGCGGCCAGGTGATCCGCCTGGAGCCGCGCGTGATGCAGGTGTTCGTGGCCCTGGCGCGCGCCGAGGGCGGCGTGGTCTCGCGTGACGACCTGATCGCGAGCTGCTGGGCCGGGCGCATCGTCGGCGACGACGCGATCAACCGCTGCATAGGTCGGCTCCGCCGGCTCGCGGAAAACCAAGCGTCGGGGTCATTCGCCATCGAGACCTTCAACAAGATTGGCTACCGGCTTGTGTCCGCCCGGAGCTCCGAGAGCCAGCGACCGCCGCCGGATCCCCCGACCACTCAGCGCGGTCCGATCATCTGCGTGCTGCCGTTCGTCAACATGAGCGGCGATCCCGAGCAGGAATATTTCTCCGACGGGATCAGCGAGGACATCATCACCGACCTCTCGAAGGTCTCGGCGCTCTCGGTGGTCGCGCGCAACACCGCCTTCACGTTCAAGGGAGAGTCGGTGCGGGCGCCTGACCTGGCGCGCGAGCTGGGCGTGAGCCACGTCCTGGAAGGCAGCGTGCGCCGGGCCGGCGGGCGGGTGCGGATCACTGCCCAGCTGATCGACGGGTCCACGGGGAACGGCATCTGGGCAGAGCGTTACGACCGCGACCTGACCGATATCTTCGCGCTGCAAGACGAGATCTCGGAGGCGATCGTGAGCGCGCTTCGCCTCAAGCTCTTGCCGGCGGAAAAGTCGGCGATCGAGCGGCGGGGCACACTCAGCGCTGAGGCCTACGACCTCTATCTCCTGGCCCGCCAGCGTTGGATCACCGGCAATTTCGGCGATCCGACCCTGGAAGAGGCGACCATCCGCCTCTGCCGCGAGATTTTGCAGATCGATCCCGGCTACGCGCAAGCCTGGGCGCTCATGGGGACGGCCCAGACGAACCTGCGCTTCACTTACGGGAAGTCGGACGTCGACAGCTGGACGGCGGTGGAGACGGCGTTGTCGCTCAATCCCGGGCTGGCCGAGGCCCATGCGCTCAAGGCCAGGCATCTACGCGGTGAGGGCCGCTACGACGAAGCCGCCGAAGAGGTCGAGATCGCCCTTCGCCTCGATCCCGAGTCGTATGAGGCGAATTCCGTGGCTGGCCGGCTCTACCACAGCCAGGGGCGGTTTGAGGACGCGATCCGGCACTGGGAAAAGGCGTCGTCGTTGATGGAGACCAACTTCGCCGTCCCCGGCATGCTTAGCAGCTACTACGCCGCGCTCGGCGATGCCGAGGGCGCCCGCCGCTCGGCGCAAACGTCGCTCGCCCGCGCCGAGGCGACGCTGGCGCAAGACAAGAGCAACGGCGCGGCCATGGGCTTTGGAGTAACCGCCCTCGCCGTGCTCGGCGAAGGCGAGCGGGCTCGGGACTGGATCCGGCGCGCGCTGCTGATCGACCCGGAAAACGGGATAATGCGCTACAACTTCGCCTGCGCCCTCAGCCTGCATCTTCGGGACATCGACGGCGCGCTCGAGCTGCTCGGCCCGTATTTCCAGCGGGCGACCCGAACGAACCTCGACTACGTCAGCGCCGACCGGGACATAGACCCCCTGCGCGATGATCCGCGCTTCCAGGCCATGATCGCGGCCGCCGAGGAGCGCCTGGCTGAAGAAGGCAGGTCCACAGCGCCAGCCTGATAGCTGACGATCGCATCGACTGCTTTCCGACGCGCACCGCTGCCGAGCGCCGAGTCTAGGCCATCTTGGCCTTTTCGCCGGTGATCCCGTCCCAGAACCGGCGCGCCTTCATGAAGAAGCCCTTGGTCTGCGGGTGCTGTTGTTCGTCGCAGATGCCGGCGAGCTCGCGCACCAGCTCCTTTTGCCGGGTCGTCAGCCGGGTCGGGGTCTCGACCAGGAGCTCGACCACCAGGTCGCCGCGCTCGCGCGTGCGCAGCGAGGGCATGCCGCGGCCGCGCAGGCGAACGGTGCGACCGTGCTGGGCGCCCTCGGGCACCTTGACCTTGATCTTGCACTGGCCGTCGCAGTTCTCGCCGCCGAGCAGGCAGGGCGCATCGATCTCGCCGCCCAGGATGGCGGTGAACATCGGCACCGGCACGCTGCACAAGAGGTCCAGGCCATCGCGCTCGAACAGCTCGTGCGGCTTGACCGAGACGAAGATGTAGAGGTCGCCGCGCGGCCCGCCGCGGGCGCCGGTGTCGCCCTCGCCCGAGAGGCGGATGCGCGCGCCGTCGTCGACGCCGGCGGGGATGCGCACGGCCAAAGTCCGCTCGCGCCGCACCTGGCCGTGGCCGCGGCAGTCGTGGCAGGGGTCGAGCACCATCTGGCCGAGCCCGCCGCAGCGGGCGCAGGTGCGCTCGATGGTGAAGAAGCCCTGGCTGGCCCTCACCCGGCCGGCGCCGCCGCATGTGGTGCACGGCGTCGGGCTGGTGCCGGGCTTGGCGCCGGAGCCTTGGCAGCTTTCGCAGGTCATGGCCGCCGGAACGGCGATCGAGACGTCCGCGCCGGCGTAGGCCTGTTCGAGCGTGATCTCGAGGTCGTAGCGCAGGTCCTGACCGCGCGCCGGGCCGCCGCGACGGGCGCGACCCTGGCCGAACATGTCGCCGAAGGCCTGGCCGAACACCTCGTTGAAGATGTCGTGGACGTCGGCGAAGCCCTGGCCGCCGCCATTCATGCCCGCGACGCCGGCATGGCCGAACCGGTCGTAGGCCGCCCGCTTCTGCGGATCGGAGAGGATGGAATAGGCTTCGTTGATTTCCTTGAACCGGCCGGCCGCCTCTTCGCAACCGTCGTTGCGGTCGGGGTGGTGTTCCTTCGCAAGCTTGTAGAAGGCCGACTTCAGCGCGCCTTCGTCGCAGCCGCGCTCGACACCGAGGACCTCGTAATAACAACGCTGCATCAAGGCGCCTCGCCCCCGCTAAGCCATCGCATCGATCGCCGCCGCCCACCCTCCATGTGGGCCAACTCATCAAGCTTCGCAACGGGCGGCGTCACGCCTTGGCGCACACCGCCCGCCACGGCGCCCATCATGCTTGATTCGGCTGGTCGTCGACCTCTTCGAATTCGGCGTCGACGACGCCGTCGTCGGGCTTGGCCTCCTCGCCGCTCGCCGCTTCGCCGGTCTGGGCCTTGTACATGGCCTCGCCCAACTTCATCGACGCCTGCAGCAGGGTCTGGGTCTTGGTCGAGATCGCCTCGGCGTCATCGCTTTCCAGCGCGGCCTTCAGATCGGCCACGGCGGCCTCGATCGCCGTCTTGTCCTCGGCGCTGATCTTGTCGCCGTGCTCGGCCAGCGCCTTCTCGGTGGTGTGGATGGCGGCGTCGGCATGGTTGCGCGCTTCGACCGCGGCCTTGCGCTTGTCGTCGTCGGCCTTGTGGGCCTCGGCTTCCTGCACCATCCGCTGGATGTCGTCCTCCGAGAGGCCGCCGGTCGCCTGGATGCGGATCGACTGCTCCTTGTTGGTCGCCTTGTCCTTGGCCGAGACGTTGACGATGCCGTTGGCGTCGATGTCGAAGGTGACCTCGATCTGCGGCATGCCGCGCGGGGCCGGCGGAATGCCGACCAGGTCGAACTGACCCAGCAGCTTGTTGTCGGCGGCCATCGGGCGCTCGCCCTGGAAGACCCGGATCGTCACCGCGGACTGGTTGTCGTCGGCGGTCGAGAAGGTCTGGCTGCGCTTGGTCGGGATGGTGGTGTTGCGTTCGATCAGCGGGGTGAACACCCCGCCCAGCGTCTCGATGCCCAGCGTCAGCGGGGTCACGTCGAGCAGCAGCACGTCCTTGACGTCGCCTTGCAGCACGCCCGCCTGGATCGCGGCGCCCAGCGCCACCACCTCGTCGGGGTTCACGCCCTTGTGCGGCTCGCGGCCGAAGAACTCCTTCACCGCATCGACCACCTTGGGCATGCGGGTCATGCCGCCGACCAGGACGACCTCGTCGATGTCGCTCTTCTTCAGGCCCGCGTCCTTCAGGGCCTGATCGCAGGGGCCGATGGTCTTGGCGACCAGGTCCTCGACCAGGGCCTCCAGCTTGGCGCGGGAGAGCTTGATGTTGAGGTGCAACGGCCCTTGCGCGTTCATCGAGATGAAGGGGAGGTTCACCTCGTACTGGGTGGTGGTGGAGAGCTCCTTCTTGGCCTTCTCCGCCTCTTCCTTCAGCCGCTGCAGGGCGAGTTTGTCGTTCCTGAGGTCGACGCTCGTCTCTTTCTTGAACTCGTCGGCCAGGTAGTCGACGACGCGCAGGTCGAAGTCCTCGCCCCCTAGGAAGGTGTCGCCGTTGGTCGCCTTCACCTCGAAGACGCCATCGCCGATCTCCAGGATCGAGATGTCGAAGGTGCCGCCGCCGAGGTCGTAGACGGCGATCTTCTTGCCGTCGTTCTTCTCCAGCCCATAGGCCAGGGCCGCCGCGGTCGGTTCGTTGATGATGCGCAGGACATCAAGGCCGGCGATGCGGCCCGCGTCCTTGGTCGCCTGGCGCTGGGCGTCGTTGAAGTAGGCGGGGACGGTGATCACCGCCTTTTCGATCTTCTCGCCGAGGTGGGCTTCGGCGTCTTCCTTCAGCTTCTGCAGGATGAAGGCCGAGACCTGCTGGGGCGAATAGTCCTTGCCGTGGGCGCGCACCCAGGCGTCGCCGTTCGGTCCTTTGACGATCTCGTAGGGCACCATGCCCTTGTCCTTCGCCACGACCGGGTCATCGAACTTGCGGCCGATCAGCCGCTTGATGGCGAAGAAGGTGTTGGTGGGATTGGTGACCGCCTGGCGCTTGGCGGGCTGGCCCACCAGACGTTCGCCGTCATCCTGGATGGCGACGACCGAGGGGGTCGTACGCGCGCCCTCGGCGTTTTCGATCACTTTCGGCTGTTTGCCGTCCATGACGGCGACGCACGAGTTGGTCGTGCCGAGGTCGATGCCGATAATCTTGCTCATGACGAGGCTCAAACGCTCCTTGGTCTAGCGGCGGGCGGGTCCCGAAGGCCTCATGATGAGCGCCCCTGTCTTGGCCCACCCCCTCCGGGGTTCGTCTTCGAGTCCGCGCGCGATGTCACGCAACACAAATGCGACACATGCAACGCGATGACGCCGATATGGGATGGACGGGCGCCGCTGCAAGGGGTTTTGACCGCGGGGAACCATCACTTCAACGGGTTGTCGTCGGTTCCTGGCGCCGAACGCCGCCGTGTCCGGAAGAAGCCTTTGAGCAGGCTTGCGCTCTCGTCTGCCAGCACCCCGCTCGCGACGGCCGGGGCCCAGTGGCAGGTCGGCTGGTCGAAGACCTTGGCGCCATGCCTGACGCCGCCCCCCTTTTCGTCGTCGGCCCCGTAGACCAGCCGGCCGATGCGCGCATGACTGATCGCGCCTGCGCACATGGCGCAAGGCTCGAGGGTCACGAACAGCTCGAGCCCGGTCAGGCGATAGTTGCCGAGCGCCTGGGCCGCCGCCCGCAACGCAAGGATTTCGGCGTGCGCCGTAGGGTCGGTTAAGCCGATCGGCCGGTTGTGGGCGCGCGCGATCACGGCGCCCGACGCCGCATCGAAGACGACCGCGCCCACCGGCGCCTCGCCGGCGGCGGCGGCGGCTTGCGCCTCGTTGAGCGCAATGCGCATGGTCGAGAGGTCATGGCCGGCCATGCCTCAGACCCAACCGTCCCGGGCTCGCCCGGTCAACCCGCGTCCGAGCGGGTCGCCAAGGCCCTGGCGCGCGCCGGCGTGGCGTCGCGTCGCGAGGTCGAGCGGCTGATCGCCGCCGGACGGGTCAGCCTGAACGGCGCGGTCCTGACGACGCCGGCGGTGAAGGTCGGCCCGACCGACGTGCTCGCCGTCGACGGCCAGCCGGTGGCGGCGGCCGAGCCGGCCAGGCTCTGGCGCTACCACAAGCCGGTCGGGCTGGTGACCACCCACCGCGACCCGCAAGGGCGCCCGACGGTGTTCGACCGCCTGCCCCACGGCATGCCGCGGGTGATCTCTATCGGCCGGCTCGACCTCAACTCCGAGGGCCTGCTCCTGCTCACCAACGACGGCGCCCTGGCGCGGGAGATGGAGCTGCCGTCGAGCGGCATCGTGCGCCGTTATCGCGCCCGCGTCCGCGGCCTGGTCAGCCAGGCCCGTCTCGACGACCTGCGCGAGGGGCTGAGCGTCGACGGCGTGCGCTACGGGCCGATTGAGGCGGTGCTGGATCCAAAGGACGGCGCCGGCGTGAACCGCTGGATCACGCTCTCGCTGAGCGAGGGGAAGAACCGCGAGGTGCGCAAGGTGCTCGCCGCGCTTGGCCTCACCGTCGGGCGGCTGATCCGCACCGCCTACGGGCCGCACCGGCTGGGCGACCTCAAGCCCGGCGAGGTGGCGGAGGCGACGATCAGCGCCGCCGCCGGGCGCGCGGGCGCCGCGAAGTCGAAGAAGGGATGGGCGAAGGCGAAACCTCGCCCGGGCGCCCTCAAGACGGCTCGCGGGTCCCGAGCGGCGCGTTCGCCAGCGACTCCTTCATTGCGCCCACAGCCGAAGGCAGGCGGACCACCTCGACGAAGCTCGCGCGCTCGTCGGCCAGGCCCTCCGAAAGCGGGCGGTCCAGGGCCGCGCGGGTAAGCCGCTTGGCGTAGGCGACGCCTTCCGGCGGCCGCGCGGCGAACTCGGCGGCGATCTCGAGCGCCCGGGCGAGCGGGTCGTCGGCCAGCTCGTGCACGAGGCCGAGCTCGAGCGCGGCCTTCGCCGCCAGCACCCGCCCGCGCAGGATCAGCTCGAGCGCCTTGGCCTCGCCGATGACCCGCGGCAGACGCTGGGTGCCGCCGCCGCCAGGGAAGATGCCGACCCGCGTCTCGGGCAGACCGATCGCGGTGACGCTGCGCCCGGCGATGCGAATGTCGCACGCCAGCGTGAGCTCGAAGCCGCCGCCCATGCAAAGACCGTTGATCGCGGCGATGACCGGTTTCGGCGCAGACGCCACAAGGTCGGTCAGGCCGAGGAAGCCTCCCGCGGGCCTGCCCGGCTGGGCGGGCGGAGGCGGGGCGGGCGGCGCGCCGGCCAGGCGCTCGCCGAGCACGGTCAGCTCGCCGACGTCGTAGTGGCGCACGAAGATGTCGGGCAGGCCGCCGGTCAGAACGATGCAGCGCACCGCCTCGTCCTCGACGGCGCGGGTGACGGCCTCGAACATCTCCTGGGACCCGACCGCCGTCATGGTTCCCAGCGGGGGGTTGGCGTAGACGATCACCGCCGCCTGCCCCTCGCGGCGGGTTTCCACCAGAGCCATTGGCGCCTCCCTGGGCTGTCTTGTCGTGTCGGCTTAAGGCCTCGCGGCGACGCCGTCGAACAAAAGTCCGATCTGCCGGTCCATGGTTGCGATCAGCGCTGCTGCGTCGGCGCCCTCCTGCGCGGCGCGGCGATAGTTCCAGACGTAGGCGGCAAGGACGGTGTCGAGGAAAAGCTCGACGTCGACGTCGGGGCGCACGTCGCCGCGCTCGACGCCGCCTCTCAGCACGTCGGCCATGATGCCGCGGAAGCGATGGTTCCGTCCGATCGGGGTCACCGCCCCGTCGGCCGGCCAGGTGAAGGAGCAGGCGACGTAGGCGACAAAGAGGCGCAGCCGCCGGGTCTCGAAACCGTAGTGGACGGCCATGATCGAACGCAGGCGGTCGACGGTCGGCCCGCGCAAATGCGGGGTGACGTGCTCGAGCTCGGCCTGCAGCGCCTCGACGCGGTCGGCCATGACCTGGCTGAGCAGCTCTTCCTTGCCCGAGAAGGTGGTGAACACGCTGCCGACGGCGACGCCGGCGCGCTCGGCGACCATGCGGATGGTCGTCTCTTCGTAGCCGACCTCGTCGAAGAGGTCGCGCGCCGCGGTCAGCACGCGCGCACGGGTCGCCAGTTTCTTCTCACGCCTCGCCGGCAACGCACCCCCCGTAAGCGGCGGCCCTTTCGAGGGCCGCTCTCTCTGTTCTCTAGGCCGCCGCCGCCATCCAGCCCGCCAAGAGAATGCGGACCTGAGCGGCCAGTCGGGTCGCGAGCGCGTCCGCCTCGCAGGTCTCGAAAATGGCATGCCGATAGTTGGCGAGGAAGCTCTCCCAGATCATCTCGTTGACCAGCCGGATGTCGAGGTCCGGCGACAATTCGCCGCGCGCGACACCGGCGCGCAGCAGGTCGCCGATCAGCGACAGGATGCTGCCGACGCCGATCCGCATGCGGGCCTCGGCCTCGGGATGGCCGAGCCAGGAGTGACCGATCGCCGCCCGCACCAGCGGCAGATGGTCGCGCTGGAACGCGTAGACCGCCGAGAACAGGCGCAGAAGCGAGGCTTCGGTCGTCACCTCGTCATGGTCGGCGGCGGCCAGGTGAGCGGCCAACGCCTCGAAGTCGTCCATGATCACGGCGCCGAACAGGTCGGCCTTGTCGGCGAAGCTGGCGAACACCGCGCCGGTCGACAGGCCCGCCGCGGCGGCGATGTCACGTACGGTCGCGGCTTCATAGCCGCGCTCGTTGAACAGGCGCTTGGCCGCGTCCAGCAACAGGCGCCGCGTGTGCTGCTTGGCCAGTGCGCGCCGCGTCAGCGGTCGTTCCTGGGCGTGGGGCGCGGCGGTTCCGCACCGGGAGTCACGCGGAAGCATGGGATGAACCTGTTCGAAATTAGACCGAGCGGTTTTCGTGGTGGCAGCCATTGCGAGTCGTTCTGCAGCCTCTGTTGCGGGTGTTGAAGGACAAAGCGCGCGCATTCGCGCCACTCAACGCTGTTTTCTAAGCGATTTTTGCCGGAAATCAGGCGGCGCCCGAATTTCGAGCGCGTTCACTTATAGAAACGAAAGCGGGGTTGCAAGTCGGCGGCGCCCACATGGCCTTCGCGGGCCCGCCGGACTAAGCTGGCGGGATGACGGACATCTTCACCTGGCTGATCCCGGCAGCCCTGGCGGCGGTTTTCATCACGCTGTGCTTCGGCATCTACACGCTGTTCCGCGGCGGGGAGTTCGGACGCTCCTACTCCAACAAGCTCATGCGGCTTCGGGTCGTCCTGCAGTTCGTCGCCATCCTGGTTCTGGTGGCGGCGATGATCTGGAGGGGCGGGCGCCACTGATGCCTCGATGGTGACGCTGAACCGCATCTACACGCGCACCGGCGACGGCGGGAAGACCAGGCTCGCGACCGGTGAGCCGGTGCCCAAAACCCATCCGCGTGTCGAGGCCTACGGCGCGGTCGACGAGCTGAACGCCCAGCTTGGCGTGGCGCGGACGCACCTCGGCGAGGCAAAGGCGCTCGATGCGATGTTCGAGCGCGTGCAGAACGACCTGTTCGACCTCGGCGCGGACCTGGCCACGCCCGAACGCCCCGCGCGAAGACCTGCGCATCCTCGAAAGCCAGGTCGCACGTCTGGAAGCCGAGATCGACGCGCTGAACGGCGAGCTCGAGCCGCTGACGTCGTTCGTCTTGCCGGGCGGGTCCCCGGCGGCCGCCGCCTTGCACGTGGCGCGCACGGTCTGCCGGCGGGCGGAGCGCGCGTCGGTGGGCTTGGCCGACACCGAGGGCGAGAGCGTCGGCGCGGCCGCGCTCAAGTATCTCAACCGGCTGTCGGATCTCTTGTTCGTCGCTGCCCGCTACGCCAACGGGAAGGGGAAGGACGACGTCCTCTGGCGCCCGGGCGCGACGCGCTGAGGCGCCGGCTAGCGGCCCGCCGCCGGCCGGCGGGTCAGCGTCGTGATCGGCATCGGCACCGCGCAGACCTTATCCTGCTCGTCCCACCAGTCGCCGCGGGCCTCGCAGCGGGCCTTGGCGTCGCCCCCGGCCGCGCGCGCTGGGGCGGACTCGTCGGCCGGTCGCAGGAAGGCGACCCAGATGGCGGTGACGAGGAAGACCGCCAGGAACACGAGCTGAACCCAAAGTGTGGCGGACCGTCGCATGGGCGCTCTATCGCCCATCCCGCGCGCGTCCGGCAAGCATGCCGCTTTGCCTGTCTCGAGGGGCCGCGTTGACAGCGGGGGGCGGCATTGTCAGTTTGCCGGCCCTTTCGCAATTGCGGCGCCGGACCATGGATCGCGCGCGATCGCGGCTCTCGGAACACGTGCTCAAAGGCTTTTGAAACCGATGAAGGTGCTGGTCCCGGTCAAACGGGTGATCGACTACAACGTCAAAGCCAGGGTCAAGCCGGATCAGACCGGCATCGACCTGGCCAACGTCAAGATGTCCATGAATCCCTTCTGCGAGATCGCCGTCGAAGAGGCGGTGCGGCTGAAGGAGAAGGGCGCCGCCGACGAGGTGGTCGCGGTCTCCATCGGCCCGGTGCAGGCGCAGGAGACCATCCGCACCGCGCTCGCGATCGGCGCCGACCGCGGCCTTCTGATCCAGTCGGACGTCGACGTCGAGCCGCTCGAGGTCGCCAAGATCCTGAAAAAGGTCGTCGAAGAGGAAAAGCCGGACCTGGTGCTCATGGGCAAGCAGGCCATCGACGGCGACAACAACGCGGTCGGCCAGATGCTGGCGGCGCTGCTCGACTGGCCGCAGGCCACCTTCGCCTCGAAGGTCGAGGTCGCAGGCGGCAAGGTCACGGTGACGCGCGAAGTCGACGGCGGGCTGCAGACGCTCGAGCTCGATCTGCCGGCCATCGTCACCGCCGACCTGCGCCTGAACGAGCCGCGCTACGCCTCGCTGCCCAACATCATGAAGGCGAAGAAGAAGCAGCTGGACGTTCGGCCGGTGGCCGACATGGGCGTCGATCTGACCGGGCACCTGAAGGTGCTCAAGGTGACCGAGCCGCCGAAACGCGTGGCGGGCGTCAAGGTGGAGAACGCCGCCGAGCTGGTCGCCAAGCTGAAGACCGAAGCGGGGGTGATCTGATGGCCGTGCTCGTCGTCGCCGACAACGACAACACCTCGCTCAAGGACAACACCCACAAGACGGTGACCGCAGCCAAGGCGCTCTCCAGCGACGTCGACGTGCTGGTCATGGGCAAGGGCGTGGACGCCGTCGCCGCCGAGGCGGCCAAGATCGAGGGCGTGCGCAAGGTGCTGGTCGCCGAGAGCGATGCGCTCGGCAAGCAGATCGCCGAAGCCATGTCGGCGACGGTGCTCGCGCTCGCGCCGAACTACGATGCGATCCTCGTGCCGGCGACGTCGGTGGGCAAGAACTTCACGCCGCAGGGTTGCGGCCAAGCTCGACGTCGCGCCGATCTCGGAGATCGTCCAGGTGGTCTCGCCCGACACGTTCGTGCGCCCGATCTATGCCGGCAACGCGCTCGAGACCGTGCAGTCGTCCGACGCCAAGAAGGTGATCACCGTCCGGCCGACGGCGTTCAAGCCGGCCGGCGAGGGCGGCTCTGCGCCGATCGAGACGGTCGCCGGCGCCGATACCGGCGCGCACACGCGCTTTGTGTCCGACGAACTGGTCAAATCGGACCGGCCGGAGCTCGCGGGCGCCAGGATCGTCGTGTCGGGCGGCCGCGCGATGGGCTCTGCAGAGGAATTCCAGCGGGTGATCGAGCCCCTCGCCGACAAGCTCGGCGCGGCGGTCGGCGCAAGCCGGGCGGCGGTGGACGCGGGCTATGCGCCCAACGACTACCAGGTCGGGCAGACGGGCAAGGTCGTCGCGCCGCAGCTCTACATCGCCATCGGCATCTCCGGCGCGATCCAGCACCTGGCCGGCATGAAGGACTCCAAGGTGATCGTGGCGATCAACAAGGACCCGGACGCGCCGATCTTCCAGGTCGCCGACTACGGCCTGGTGTCCGACTACAAGACCGCCGTGCCCGATCTGATGGCGGCGCTCGGCTAGGCGCCTAGCTGGAAGGTCGTCCCGCCCTGCACGATCCGGCCGGAACCGGAGACGTCGCTGTGCACGGTGGCCGGATGGCTGGCGAGGTCGACTTCGCCGGACGCCCGAGATGTCGACGTCGGCCCTCTGCGTCGGCGCGATCGTCGTCCGGCCTGAGCCGGAGATGTCGACGCGCGCCTCGTCGGCGATGAGCTTGCCGAGATCGGCGTCGCCGTCGCCGGAGACGTCGATCTTGACGGCGCGGGTCTTTCCCTGGGCGGTGATCTTGCCGGTTCCGCTAAGGTCGAGGTCGAGGTCGTCCTGGGCGTAGCCGGCGATGGCCAGCGTTTCATCGCCGCTTAGCGAGAAGCTGCGGACGTCGGGCGCCGTCATGACGATCTTCACGCGCTGGGCGTTCGTCGGCTCATCGCGATAGTCGAGGTCCGAGCCGGACGCCTGCACCTGGTCGACCGTGCCCTTCGGCCCGGTGATGACGAGCTTGGCCGGCCCCGGCGCCTGGGTGAAGGTGACGTCGGCCGGGATGTCGACGTCCAGGCTGCTCGCGCCGCTCCAGGCGATCTCGCGCGTTTCGACAGGGCCGCCGCCGTCGATGTCGGGCGTGTAGTCGTGCCCGATGGTGATCGAGCCGTTGTGGATTCGCCAATCGTGCGCGCCACGTGCCGTGAAACGCGCCAGGCCCTCCGATCGCGCCGACCAGGACAAAGCAAAAGACCGCCAGGCCAAATCCGACTCCGGCGATCAGAACCAGGGTGCGTGTCATGACCGTATGGGCTCCGTTGGCAGCGGGGGTTGAGGGTTGAGGGCGGGCCTGAGCAGCTGGTAGTGCAGGCGGCCATACCAGACGAGGGCGTTGGTCAGACCGATCGAGAGCAGGGTCAGGAACGCCCCGCCGGAGACCCCGCCGGCCATCATCCCGAGCCCCGTGAGCAGGGCGACGGCCGCGCCTCCCGGCGGTTGGACGAAGGGGCCGACCGAGAACACGATGCCGCCGGCGACGAAGACGCCGAGCGCCGCGATGGTCAGCCCGAACAGCACGCTGACGACGCCGATCAGGATGGGCAGCAGGAAGATGAGGTCGATCGCGCCCAGCCCCAGAACCGCGAAGACGGCGACGGCCGCGGCCTCCGGGCTGCGGCGCGTTTCCCATTGCCTCACGCCGGCTTCGGCGCGGAGCTCGCGCGCCAGCCGGTCCGGGTCGCCGAGCGCGGCGGCGATCTCCGCTTCTGGGCGCCCCTGCGCCGCGCCCTCGGCGAAGTGGGCGTCATAGTCGGCGATGATCTCGGCGGCCGCCGTTGGCGGCATGTCCCTGAGCCCGGCCCTCAGGCGGGCGATGAAGGCCTCGCGTGTCATTCGGCAGGCTCCTCGAGCGTGGTTTCGACGGCTCGCGCGAAGGCGCGCCAGGCGTCGCGCTGCGCCGCGAAGCTCGCGCGGCCGGCGGCTGTCAGGCGGTAGTACTTGCGCGACGGCCCAGCGGACGATTCGACGAGGTAGGTCTCCACCAGGCCGTCGCCCTGCATCCGCCGCATCAGCGGGTAGATCGTTCCTTCGGCCATGCCGATCGCCGTCGAGAGGCGGCTGGCGATGTCGTAGCCGTAGGCGTCCTCGCGAGAGAGCAGCGCGAGCACGCAGAGCTCGAGAACGCCCTTCTTCAGCTGGATGTCGATGCTCTCGGGCATGGGCCCTCCGCCTCATCGAGGCTATCCATATCGCGAGGTACCTAGTGATGCAAGGTACCTGTCGTAACATGACAGAGATTTCATGTCGCCGCACCGCCGAGGCGTTCGCTGCGATGCAGCAAAACGCTTGGCCTTCGCTTTCGGCGTGGTAGAACCGCCGGCAAGAGGGGACGTCTTCGGCGCCCGCGGCGCCGATGCGAGGACGAATGGCCGAGATCAAAACGGTCGCAGTGATCGGCGCGGGCCAGATGGGCACCGGCATCGCGCATGTCTGCGGCCTGGCCGGCTACGACGTCGAGCTGAACGACGTCAGTCGCGAACGGATCGACGCCGGCATCCATGTGATCGAGCGCAACCTGTCGCGCCAGGTCGCCCGCGGAATCATCGACGATGCGGCCATGAAGGCCGCGCTCGAACGGGTCAAGGCGGTCGAGGGCCTGCAGCAGATCGGCGCGGCGGACCTCGTCATCGAGGCCGCGACCGAGGACGAAGCGGTCAAGAAGTCGATCTTCGCCGCGCTCGCGCCACATCTTGGCAAGGGCACGCTGCTCGCCTCCAACACCTCATCGATCTCGATCACGCGGCTCGCCTCGACGACCGATCGGCCGGAGCGGTTCATCGGCCTGCACTTCATGAACCCCGTGCCGCTGATGAATCTGGTCGAGATCATCCGCGGCATCGCCACAGACGTCGGGACCTACGAGACCGCCGTCTCGTTCGCCAAGTCGCTCGGCAAGACCACCGCCAACGCCGAGGACTTCCCGGCCTTCATCGTCAACCGCGTTCTGGTGCCGATGATCAACGAGGCGATCTACACCCTCTACGAGGGGGTGGGCACGGTGGAGGCGATCGACACGGCGCTGCACCTGGGCGCCAACCACCCGATGGGGCCGCTGCAGCTCGGCGACTTCATCGGCCTCGACACGGTGCTCTCGATCATGAACGTGCTGCACGACGGCCTGGCGGACTCCAAGTACCGGCCCTGCCCGTTGCTCGTGAAGTACGTCGAGGCCGGCTGGCTGGGCCGCAAGACCGGGCGCGGCTTCTACGACTATCGCGGCGAGACCCCGACGCCGACGCGCTAGCTAGCCCTGCTTGGCGCTGCCGTAGTGCAGCACTTCGACCTTCTCCAGCGTGACCAGGCCGAGGTCCTTAATGCTGTCGAGCTCCGCCACGAACGCCCTGACCTTCTCCTCGGCATCGACGATCTCGATGACCAGCGGAAGCTGGGCTGAAAGGTCGAGAATCTTGGCGGTGTGGATCTTGGCGTGCAGGCCATAGCCCATCGGCCCGCGCAGCACCGTCGCGCCCGCAAGGCCGGCGGCGCGCGCCTTGAGCACGATGTCCTCGTAGAGAGGCCGGTGTCCGCTCGTCTTGCCCTCCTCGGTGTAGATGCGCAGGAGGACGGCGGACTGCGGGGCTTGCATGGGCTTGGGTCTCCTCGGGCGCCGGGCCGCGAGCTTAGCACGCCGCACCCCCAGGTGAGGCGGCCTTGAACGACTTAGGCGGGTTGGCGATAAGCGGCGCGCGCCGTCCCCCTCGAAACCAGGAGAGGCCGCCTTGGGTGAAATCGCCGTTTTCAGCGGCAGCGCTCACCCGTCGCTGGCGGCCGAGATCTGCGCCCATCTTCAGGTCCCGCTGTATCCCACCCGCATCGAGCGGTTCTCCAGCGATTGCATCGAGGTGCAGCTCCTGGAAAACTGCCGCGAGCGCGACGTCTTCATCGTCCAGCCGCTCTGCGCGCCGGTGCAGGAGAACCTGGTCGAGCTGCTGCTGATGCTCGACGCCGCCCGCGGCGCCAGCGCGGCGCGGCGAACCGTGGTCATGCCGCACTACGCCTACGCCCGCTCCGACAAGAAGGACCGCCCGCGCATCTCGATCGGCGGACGGCTGGTGGCGGACCTGATGGCGACGGCGGGCGCCGACCGGGTGCTGACCATGGCCCTGCACGCGCCCCAGGTGCACGGCTTCTTCAGCGTGCCGGTCGACCACCTGCATGCGCTGAACGAGCTTGCCGCGCACTTTCGCGGCCTGGATCTCTCCAACACCGTCGTCGTGGCGCCCGACCTCGGCAACGCCAAGGACGCGGCGCAGTTCGCGCGCATGCTCGGAGTCGAGGTCGCCATCGCGGCCAAACAGCGCATCAGCGACGACAAGGTGGTCATCAGCGCCATCATCGGCGACGTCGAGGGTCGCGACGTGATCGTGCTCGACGACGAGATCGCCAGGGGCACGAGCGTGATCGAACTCCTCGGCCACCTGCGGCCGCGCGGAATCGGCGAGGTCCGCATCGCCTGCACCCACGGCCTGTTCGGGCAGGGCGCGCTCGAGCGGATCGGCGCTCAGCCCGACGTGCGTGAGATCGTCTGCACCGACACGGTGCCGCTCAGGGATGGGCTCGGTCACGAGAAGCTGAGCGTGATCTCGATCGCGCCGGCCTTCGCCGAGGCGATCCGCCGAATCCACAACGGAGAGTCGGTCTCGGCCCTGTTCCATCCAGCCTAAAGAGCAATTCCTTCGACTTCGCCCGCTTCCCGCCGATAATCCCCCTGATTCGAAACGGCGGGGACGATGCGCAGGGTCACCGAAGCGCTTCTGGCCGGCGCCTATCTTTGCCTGGCCCTCACGGTCGCGCTCATGGTGTGGCGAGGCGGCGGCGGCGCGGGCGCGGGCCTGGCGGCGCTGGTCGGCTCGCTGGCCCTTGCGCTCGCCCTGCACGGCCTCATCGGCCGCGCGTTCGAGCGCGGCGGCCAGCAGCGCGAGCTCACCGACCTGCGCGAGGCCAACCGCATTCTCGCCGACCAGCTCGAGGGCCTCTACGACCGCATGGCCGGGTTCGCCGAGACCCTGCAGGAAGACGCCGAGCGGCGCAGCGAAGAGCTGACCACCGAAGTGCGCGTGCTCGAGGACCTCGTGCAGCGGATGCGCGAGGGGCTCGAGGACCGGGCCGCGCAGGGCCGCGACGTCCCGCAGGCCTATGTGCGCCACCACCACCAGCACATGGCCCTGCTGGAGACCGTGCGCGAGGCGCTGGCCGACAATCGCGTCGATCTCTACCTGCAGGCCGTCGTCAGCCTGCCCCAGCGCCGAACGGTCTTCTACGAGAGCTTCTCGCGCCTGCGCGACGCGACCGGGCGGGTGATGATGCCGGCGGAGTATCTGAGCGTCGCCGAGCCCGAGGGGCTCATGCCGGCGATCGACAACCTTCTGCTGTTCCGCTGCGTGCAGATCGTGCGGCGTCTGGCCAAGAGCGACCGCAAGATCGGCATCTTCTGCAACGTCGCGCTGGGCTCGCTCGGCGACGAGGCCTTCTTCCCGCAGTTCCTCGAGTTCCTGGCCGAGAACAAGGACATGGCAGGCTCGCTGATCTTCGAACTCGGCCAGGGGGCCTTCGATCGGCGGGGCGCGGTCGAGGCGCGCAACATGGCCAAGCTCGCCGACCTTGGCTTCCGCTTCTCGCTCGACAAGGTCGTGGACCTCGACCTCAACTTCGCCGATCTGTCCCGCGCCGACGTCAAGTTCGTCAAAGTCTCGGCTGACGTGCTGTTGAACCAGCTCATGGAGCTCGACGGGCGGCTCACGCTGCGGTCGCTCAAGGACCTCAACGCCGCCGATTTCGCCGACCTCACCCGCCGTTACGGCGTCGAGCTGATCGCCGAGAAGGTCGAGACCGAGCGGCAGGTCGTCGACATCCTCGAGCTCAACATCGCCTACGGCCAGGGCAACCTGTTCGCCGAGCCCCGGCCGATCCGCGATTCCATCCTCGCCGAGGCCGATCCGCCGGCCGATTTCATGCGCTCGACGCTGCGCCGCCGCGCGGCGCGCTGAAAAAACCCAAGCCAGGCAACGTTCACGCGCCTTGACTCTGCGCCGTCGCGACCATAAATCGCGGCCGTTAGCACTCTAGGGTGTCGGCTGCTAACGGCCCCTCGCGTGCTTCACCAGGTTCAACCGCAACGTCCCTTAAGGGAGAGACAATATGGCGTTTCGTCCGCTTGGCGATCGCGTGCTGATCAAGCGCGTCGAGGAAGAAGAGAAGACCAAGGGCGGCATCATTATCCCCGACACCGCCAAGGAAAAGCCGCAGGAAGGCAAAGTCATCGCCGTGGGCCCCGGCGCCCGCGACGAGAACGGCAAGCTGCAGCCCCTCGACGTGAAGAAGGGCGACCGCATCCTGTTCGGCAAGTGGTCGGGCACGGAAGTGAAGATCGACGGCGAGGATCTCCTGATCATGAAGGAGAGCGACGTCCTGGGCGTGCTCGAGCAGTAGCCCGCCGAAACCGAAATCCCCTTATCCGAAAGAGCTGAACAATGGCTGCCAAAGACGTCTATTTCGCCACCGATGCACGCGACAGGATGCTGCGCGGCGTCAACACCCTCGCCAATGCGGTCCGGGTCACCCTCGGGCCCAAGGGCCGCAACGTCATCATCGAGAAGTCCTTCGGCGCGCCGCGCTCGACCAAGGACGGCGTCACCGTCGCCAAGGAAATCGAACTCACCGACAAGTTCGAGAACCTCGGCGCCCAGCTGATCCGCGAAGTCGCCTCGAAGACCAACGACAAGGCCGGCGACGGCACGACCACCGCCACCGTCCTGGCCCAGGCCATCGTCAGCGAAGGCCTGAAGTACGTCGCGGCCGGCATGAACCCGATGGATCTGCGCCGCGGCATCGACAAGGCCGTGGTCAAGGTCGTCGCCGAGATCAAGAAGACCTCCAAGAAGGTCACCACCAACGCCGAGATCGCCCAGGTCGGCGCCATCTCCGCCAACGGCGACAAGGACGTCGGCGACATGATCGCCCGCGCCATGGACAAGGTCGGCAACGAGGGCGTGATCACGGTCGAAGAAGCCAAGAGCCTCGAGACCGAGCTCGACGTCGTCGAGGGCATGCAGTTCGACCGCGGCTACCTCTCGCCCTACTTCATCACCAACGCGGACAAGATGGAGGCGGTGCTCGAAGACCCGCTCATCCTGCTGTTCGAAAAGAAGCTCTCCTCGCTGCAGGCTCTGCTTCCGGTGCTCGAGGCCGTCGTGCAGTCGGCGCGTCCGCTGCTCATCGTGGCCGAGGACATCGAAGGCGAGGCGCTGGCCACGCTGGTGGTCAACAAGCTCCGCGGCGGCCTTCGCGTCGCGGCGGTCAAGGCGCCGGGCTTCGGTGATCGCCGCAAGGCCATGCTCGAGGACATCGCGACCCTGACCGGCGGTCAGCTGATCAGCGAAGACCTCGGCATCAAGCTCGAGAACGTCACCCTCGACATGCTCGGCAAGGCCAAGAAGGTCACCATCACCAAGGACGACACCACGATCGTCGACGGATCCGGCGCCAAGGCGGACATCGAAGCCCGCATCGGCCAGATCAAGAAGCAGATCGAGGACACCACCTCGGACTACGACAAGGAAAAGCTGCAGGAACGCCTGGCCAAGCTGGCCGGCGGGGTTGCGGTGGTCCGCGTCGGCGGCTCGACGGAAGTCGAGGTGAAGGAGAAGAAGGACCGCGTCGACGACGCTCTCAACGCCACCCGCGCGGCGGTCGAGGAAGGCATCGTCCCCGGCGGCGGCGTTGCGCTGCTCAAGGCCTCCAAGGTGCTGGAAGGCTTCAAGGGCGACAACGATGACCAGACCGCTGGCGTCGCCATCGTCCAACGGGCCCTGCAGGCCCCGATCCGCCAGATCGCCGAGAACGCCGGCGTCGAAGGCTCGATCGTGGTCGGCAAGGTGATGGAGAACAAGTCCGCCACCTTCGGCTTCGACGCCCAGAGCGAGAAGTATGTCGACCTGATCCAGGCCGGCATCATCGACCCGGCCAAGGTGGTGCGGACGGCCCTGCAGGACGCGGCTTCCGTCGCGGGCCTGATGGTCACCACCGAAGCCGCCATCGTCGAGGCCCCGAAGAAGGCCGCGAACGGCGCGGGCGGCATGCCCGGCGGCGGCATGGGCGGCATGGGCGACATGGACTTCTAAGGGTCCGAGCGCTTTCAGTACGGCTCGAACAAGGAGCCCCCGGGTCGCGAGATCCGGGGGTTTTCCTTTTGGGTCGGCGCGAGCCAGGATCGGTGCATGGGCGCGCGAACCCCCCTCACCAAAACGGCCGCGAAATGACCGCAGATCCCTCCGATGGCCTGGGCTTTCGCCCGATGGAGGCGGCCGACTTCCCGATGATGACCCGCTGGCTCGCAACGCCGCACGTCACGGCCTTCTTCCAGCCGGCGCCGCTCGATCTGAGCGGGGTGAGCGAACGGTATGGCCCGCGTCTCGACGAGGCGTGGCCGACCCGCTGCCACATCGCGCTCAGCCGGAACCGTCCGTTCGGCTACCTGCAGTGCTACCGCAACGCCGACTGGCCGGACTGGGCGGCCGAGATCGGCGTCGCCGAGGGTCTCAGCATCGACCTCTACATCGGAGAGCCGGCCTTCGTCGGCCACGGCTATGGCCAGGCCATGCTCAGGGCTTACGTCCGCGATGTCGCGTTCGCCCGCTGGCCGGACGAGCGGCGCTGCTACATCGCCCACGCGGTGGCGAACACCCGCGCCCTGGCCTGCTCGCAAGCTGTCGGGTTTCGCGACATCGGCGGTTTCGAGGAAGATGGCGTCCGCATGCGTCTCCTCGAGATCGATCGTTAACGGCGACTAGAGCTCCAGCCGGTAGGCGCGCTTGGCGGCGCCGGCGAAGAGGTCGGCCTTCTCGTCGGCCGAGCAGCCCTTGGCGGTGATCTTCAGCGCGTTCCACAGGACGTCGTAGGTGCAGCTGCAGAGGTCGACCGGGAAGTTGCTCTCGAACATCGCCCGCTTGGGCGTGAACGCCTCGATGCAGGTCTCGATGTAGGGCCGCCACTCCTCGGCCAGCACGCTCGAGGGCCGGCTCTGCATGAAGGAGTCGAAGCCGGGGAAGGGCATGGCGAGCCCGCCCAGCTTCACGAACACGTTCTGGCAGGCGCCGATCGCTCGGATGTTGTCCCGCCAGATCCCGAACCGCTCCTCGCGCTTGCCGGCGTAGGAGCCGATGCCGAGCGGCGTGCCGACGTGGTCGAGGATGAAGGTCGTCTCGGGAAACGCCCGCACGAGGTCGAGGAACTCGCCGAGCTGCGGCTCGAGCAGCCAGGCGTCGAACGACATCCCGAACTTGGCGAACCGCGCGAACCCTTTGCGGAAGGCGTCGGACGGGTAGAGGCCCGGCGTCTGCCGCGCCAGCGGACCCAGCACGGCGACGTCGGCGTCATAGGAGGCCGAGTGGCGGATGCCGCGAAAGCGGCCGCCGCCGGCGCGAACATGCGCTTCCAGAGCCTCGGCGATCTCGGCCTCGCTCTGGGTCAGGTCGACGTGGCCGACGATGCCGGCGCAGGCGCGCACGTCGCCGTCGAGCCCGCTGGCGCTCATGGCTGCCACGCCGTTGACGAACTCGGTCTCGCCGACCGGCTTTAGGTGCGCCGGCCCGTCGGCGCGGTACATCGCCCCGCATTGGACGAAGACGGTGGCGATGACGTTGTGGCCGCGGGTCAGGTCGGCCAGGAGTTCGTCGTGCAGGTAGCGCGGCGCAAGCCGCATCACGTTCTCGAACCCATGCCGAGCCGGCGGCAGGGGGCTCGTCTGCGGCGGCAGGCGCCGGTCCCAGAGGTGATGATGCGGATCGACGATCGGCAGATCGGGTTCCAGAATCGTTTCGCTCATGCCTTCCTCCCGCCGCTTTTGTCCTGCGCTTGAAATGTCTCCTACGGCGGGGCCGCCCAGGCGACAAGCCGAGGTGAAATCGCCGCGAAACAATGGCCCGCACTATGCGACAAGGGCCCGGAAGGAATCCGCCGCGTTGATACGACCCTTAAGAATGGCGTTGGCCGCCGCGGCGCTGATGGCGGCCCTGCGCCGCCATGGCGCAGGCGCCGCGCGCCGGACAGTTGTTCATCAGCCCCGCCGGCCAGCCGTTCCGCGCGCCGACCGGCGCGCCCTATCCGGCGGCGCAGTGGTTCGCCCAGGTCGACAAGCGAGGCGACGGCAAGGTCGACAGGGCCGAGTTCCGCGCCGACGCCGAAGCCTTCTTCCACGTCCTGGACAAGAACAACGACGGGGTCATCGATCCCTTCGAGCTGCAGGCCTACGAGCAGGATGTCGCGCCCGAGATCCTGGGCGCCTACCGGATACCTGTGGGGCGCGTGAGCCTTCCTCGCGGAGCCGGTGGCGAGAGCCGCCGGGGCGGCCTGTTCGGCCTCGGCCAGCGGGCCCCGGCCGGCGATCCCGGCGAGGCCAGCGTCCTGGACGGGGCCGCGCCCTATGAGCTCATCCCCGACCCCGAGCCGGTCGCTTCGAGCGACTTCGCCGGCGACGGGCGGATCACGTTGGCCGAGTTCCTCCGCGCCGCCGACCTGCGCTTCGACCGCCTGGACGCCAAGCACACGGGCTTCCTCACGCTGGCCGGCCTGCCGAAGACCGTGGCGCAGAAGGACGCCGAGCAAGCCGCGCGCGACGCCGCGCGGCATTGATCGCCGCCGCGGCGGTGGGGATTTACCTCGGCGCCGCCAGGGCCTAACAGCCCTCGGATGACTCCCATCGTCATCGCTGTCGTCCTCGGCGCCGCGCTGCTGCACGCGAGCTGGAACGCGATCCTGCGCGGCGGCGCCGACCGGCTCTGGTCGGTGACGATCATGTGCGCGGTGTCGGTGATCGTCGCGCTGCCCTTCCTTGTGCTGCTGCCGCGGCCGGCGCGCGCGAGCTGGCCCTGCATCGGCCTCTCCTCGGCGCTGCAGGTCAGTTACTGCCTCTTCCTCGTGCGCGCCTACCACCACGGCGGCCTGGCGCAGGTCTATCCGATCGCGCGCGGCACGGCGCCGCTGCTCGTGACGCTCGGCGCGGCGATCGTCGTCGGCGAGAAGCTCACGCCGGCGGCGCTGGCCGGGGTCTTGCTGGTCTCGCTCGGGATCATGGCGCTGGCCTTCGAGCGGGCGAAGCTGGTGGCGGCGGCGAGCGTCTACGCGCTGGCCAGCCGGCGGCTTCATCGCCGCCTACACGGTGACCGACGGCCTCGGCGCCAGGCTCGCCGGCGATCCGCAGTCCTATACGGTCTGGCTCTTCGTGGTGCAGGGGCTGGGCATGATCGCCGCCTATCTCGCGGTTCGCCGGCGGCTCGTGCTGCCGCGCAACGGCGAGATGGCAAGGGCGGTCATCGGCGGCGTCTTTGGCCTTGTTTCCTACGGCGTGGTGATCTGGGCCCTGGCGCGCGCGCCCATGGGCCAGGTCTCGGCGCTGCGCGAAACCAGCATCCTCTTCGCCGCGGTCCTTGGCGCCCTGTTCCTGAAGGAGAAGGTGACCCTGCCGCGGGCCGGGCGCCGCGGCGATGATCGCGGCCGGCGCCGTCGTCCTGGCCGCCGGATGACCGAGGCCGATCCCTGCCAGCCCTGGCTCGAGCGATGGGCGCTCACCGCCGGACGGCGCGCCTTCTCGACCCGGTTCGGCAGCCATCTGGTGCCGGTGCGCGCCGCCGGCCAGCCGGCCATGCTGAAGATCGCGGGCGGCCCCGAGGAAGCAGGCCGGCGGCCAGCTGATGGCCTGGTGGGCGCGGCGAGGGCGCTGCGCGCGTGCTGGACATCGAGGGCCCGGCGATCCTGCTCGAGCGGCTGACCGGCCGGCGGGATCTCGCCCAGATGGCGCGGAGCGGCGAGGACGACGAGGCGACGCGCATCCTCTGCGGCGCCGCGAGCGGCTGCATGAACCGCGCGCCGCGCCGCCGCCCGCGACGCTCGTCCCGCTGGACCGCTGGCATCGCTCGCTGGCCGACGCCGCCGAGAGCCGCGGCGGACCGTTCGCCGAGGCCTGGGCGATCGCCCGCGACCTGCTCGCCAGCCCGCGCGAGGTCGTCGTGCTGCACGGCGACCTGCACCATGAGAACGTGCTCGACGGCGGGCCCGCGCGGCTGGCTCGCCATCGACCCGAAGGGCCTGATCGGCGAGCGCGGCTTTGAGTACGCCAACCTATTCCGCAACCCCGACGCCGAGGTGGCGCTCTCAGCCGGGCCGCCTCGCGCGCCAGGCGGGGATCGTCGCCGAGACGGCGGGTCTGGAGCCGGCGCGGCTGCTCGCCTGGGTCCATGCCTATGCGGTGCTCGGCGCCGCCTGGAGCCTCGAAGAGCGGCCATGACAGCGACGCCGCCGTCGGCCTCAAGATCGCCGAGATCGCCAGGGCCGAACTGGCGGCTAGGCCCGCGCGAAGCGGTCGAGCGCCGCCACGATCGTCTCGGCCATTCCGGGCGTCGTCATCTCGTGACCGGCCGTCCTCGACGACGAACAAGCTCGCTGCTCGGCCAGGCCCGGTGCAACGCCCAGGCCGCCGTCGACCGGCGTGCCGACATCCAGCCCGCCGCAGATGATCGCGCCGGGAACGCCCGCAACTCGGGGCGCATCGCGCAACAGCTGACCATCCTCGAGCCAGCATCGGTGCACTGAAGTAGTGGGTGACGATTCGCGCGAAGACCATGCGAAGCGGGATCCTCGTAGCGCGGCGGTCGAGGAGCTTCTGGGTCGATCGAGATCATCGCCGCCTCCCAGTCGCACCAGTCCCGCGCGGCTTTCTGTCGCACGGCCGGATCGCGGTCGGCCAGGAAGCCGGGTAGGCGTCGCACCAGGTCGGCGTCGGGCGTCGGCCACGCCGGCGCCGGCGCGGAACCTCGCCCAGGCCTCGGGGAAGTAGCGGCCGACGCCGTGGTAGAGCCAATGGATGTCGCGCGTGCCGGCTGAGGCCGACATGGCTGAGCACGATCGCCGAGACCCGATCCGGATGGCGCTCGGCGTACGCCAGGCCGAGCACCGAGCCCCAGGACGACGCCGTAGACGACCCAACGCTCCACACCGAGATGTTCGCGCAGCGCCTCGATGTCGGCCGAGCAGGCGCGGTGTCGTGTTGCCGGCAAGATCCACGTCGGCGTCGCTGGCGTGCGGAGGCTGCGCCCGGCAATGCGCTGGTCGAACAGGATGCCCGGTAGGCGGCGGGATCGAAGAACCGCCGCATGCCCGGCGTGCAGCCCGACCCCGGGCCGCCGTGCAGCACCAGCGCCGGCCTGCCGGCGGGCTCGCCGCAGGTTTCCCAGTAGATCCGCTGCCCGTCGCCGACGTCGAGCCGGCCGGTCTCGTGCGGTTCGATCGGCGGATGCAGGGCGGCCATCGGCCGGCTCCTGCGCCGGCCGGCGTGCGGGTGGTCAAGCGAGCCGGCGCGCGATCGCATCGACCAGATCCGCCGGCGGGCGGGCCGATGTCGACGACGATGGCGTGCTCGTCCGGGCGCTGGCGGCTCGAGCGCGGCGAACTGGGTCGGCAGCAGCGACGCCGGCCAGTAGTGGCCCGTGCCGATGCTCGAGCCGCTCGGCGATCAGCGCCTCCGACCCGGCGAGATAGATCGCGCCTCAGCTGCGGCCGGCCGGCGCGCAGCCGCTCGCGATAGGCCCGCTTCAGCGCCGAGCAGGCGACAACGGACGCGCTGCCCTCGGCCGCCTCGCGCGTCGATCCAGCCGCCGACCGCGTCCAGCCATGGCCATCGGTCGGCGTCGTCCAGCGCAACGCCGGCTGCGCATCTTCTCGACGTTGGCCTTCGGGGTGCAGGTCGTCGGCGTCGAGGAAGGCCCAGCCGAGATGCTCGGCGAGCATCCGGCCGATCGTGGTCTTGCCCGACGCCGGCGACGCCGAACACGAGAATGGCCGGGGGCGCCGCTCATGCGCCGGCCCGCGTTGACAGGGCGCCGGCCGCCGCTCCAACTAGGGTCGGCATCAGCGGAAAACGGAGCGCGTGAACCATGGCGGGTTGGGCCTATGCCGACATCTGGGAAGAGATCGCCGCCGCGGTCCCGCATCGCCGCGCCCAGGTGCAGGGCGCGCGCGAGCTGAGCTGGGGCGAATTCGACGCCCGCGCCAACGGCATCGCGCGCTTCCTCATCGATGCGGGGCTAGGCGCCAGTCCAAGGTCGCGGCCTTCCTCTACAACGGCCCCGAATACCTCGAGACCTACTACGCCTGCTTCAAGGCCGGGCTCGTTCCCGTCAACACCAACTACCGCTACGGCGAGGACGAGCTCGTCTACCTGTTCGACAACGCCGACGCCGAGGCGGTCGTCTTCCACACCGCCTTCGCCGAGGCGGCCGGCAAGGCCCGCGCCCGGCTGCCCAAGGTCAAGCGCTGGATCGCCGTCGAGCTCGCCGGCCACCCGACGCCGGACTGGGCGGACAGCTACGAGGCGATCGCCGGCCAGCGGGAGGGCCGCGTGATCGCGCCCTGGGGCCGCTCGGGCGACGACCTGCTGTTCATGTACACCGGCGGCACGACCGGCATGCCCAAGGGCGTGATGTGGCGCCAGGATGACCTGTTCAAGGTGCTCGGCGGCGGCGGCAATCTGCTCGAGGGCCTGCCGCCGCTGGAGACCCCGGCCGAGGCCGGCGAGCGCGCCCGCGCCGCCGAAGCGCGCGAGGGCGGCATCATGCGGCTGGTCCTCGCCGCCGCGCCCCTGATGCACGCCACGGCCCAGTTCACCGCGTTCGGCGCGCTGACCGGCGGCGGCGCGATCGCCATGCTGCCGTCGCACCGGCTGAACGCGGTCGAGCTGTGGGACGAGGTCGAGCGGCTGGGCGTCACCGGCGTCACCATCGTCGGCCAGGCCTTCGCCCAGCCGATGCTGCAGGCGCTGGACGCCAATCCCGGCCGCTGGGACCTAAGCCGCCTGCGCGTGATCAACTCGTCCGGCACGGTCTGGAGCCACGAGAACAAGCAGGGGCTGCTGCGGCCACGCCCCGCACATCGACCTGTTCGACAGCCTGGGCTCGTCGGAGGCGGTCGGCGTCGGCGGCTCGACATCCAGCGCCGGCCAGACGGCGGAGACGGCGAAGTTCATGCTCGGCCCCAACACCGCGGTGTTCAGCGAGGATGGCCGCCGCATCGAGCCGGGCTCGGGCGAGCGCGGCCTGCTCGCGCTCGCGGGCTTCCTGCCGGTCGGCTACTACAAGGACGAGGAGAAGTCGGCGAAGACGTTCCGCACCTTCGAGGGCCGTCGCTGGTCGGTGCCGGGCGATTTCGCGACGGTCGACGCGGACGGGACGCTGAACCTGCTTGGCCGCGGATCGCAGGTGGTGAACACCGGCGGCGAGAAGGTCTTCCCCGAAGAGGTCGAGGAGGCGCTCAAGCGCCATCCGGCGGTGCGCGACGCCGTCGTGGTCGGCGTGCCCGACGAGCGGTTCGGCGAGCGGGTCTGCGCGGTGGTCGAGGTCGAGGACGGCGCCGAGCCGCCGACGCTGGATGTCCTCGTCGCGGCACGTGCGCGAGCATCTGGCCGACTACAAGGCCCCGCGCGAGCTCGTGCTGGCGCCGGTGGCGCGCTCGCCGAACGGCAAGGTCGACTACAAGCAGAGCCGGGCGCTGGCGCTGGAGCGCCTGAAGATCGGCGCCTGACCGCAAAAAGTAGAGCCCGTCGCTCGGCGACGGGCCCTTCATGCAGATCGAAGCGAGCGTTTCCTCCCCGAAACGCCAAGACGGGCTGGCTCTGGCGGCCGCTTTACGTCTTTCGCACCTGAAACAAACGGTGTTTTCGCAATCATGTCAATCCGTTAGAGCATGGTCCCCGCACGCTTGGCGTGTGCGCGGGTCGTCACGCGCGTAAGCCGAGCCGCCGCGCTGAGCGTCTCGGCCGCCTCCGACGCTTCTCGAACGCGAAGTTGGGATGCACGACCGAAACCGGCCCGACGCCGGCGTCCGGCCAGCGCGTCGGTGACCTCGAGCAGATCGGCGTCTCCGCCGAGCAGGCCCTGCGCCCGCCGGGTCGCGCCGCGGGCGAGGAAAGGCTCGGTCGCGGCCCGCGCCGCGTTCTCCTGCTCGGCCGGCCATGACACCAGGACGGTGCGCAAGCGCCCGCGCGCGCGCCTCGACGACGCCGAGCAGGCGCGCCGCCTGGCGAACTGCTGCTTGCGGTCCAGTCGGCCGCCAGGCTCGCGCAGAGCTGCGCCTGGCTCTTCAGGATCAGCGCCGTCGGCCAGCGGCCTGAAGGCCATTGGCCCGCAGCGTCGCGCCGGTGGTGGTGATGTCGACGATCAGCTCGGCCTGGCCTGCCGCCGGCGCGCCCTCGGTCGCGCCGCTCGAACTCCACGATGCGGTAGTCGACCACGCCGTGGCTGGCGAAGAAGTCGCGCGTCTGCACCATGTACTTGGTGGCCACCCGCATGCGCCGGCCGGTGCGCGCGACATAGGCGGCGCCCACCTCCTCGAGGTCGGCCATGGTCTCGACGTCGATCCAGCTGGCCGGCGCGGCGACGACCAGGTCGGCGCCGCCGAACCCCAGCGCGCGCAGCAGCAGCACGTGGGCGTCGGCCGCCTCCCGCTCGCGCAGCAGGTCCTCGCCGCTGACGCCAAGGTGGATTTCGCCGGTGTCCAGCCCCTGGGCGATGTCGGCGGCCGAGAGGAGGAGCACGCGGATGTCGGGCAAGCTCCTTGATCGCGGCCAGGTAGCCACGCTCGCCGCCCTCGGCCTCCAGCGTCAGGCCGCAGTCGGCCAGCCAGGCCTCGGCCTGCTCCTTCAGCCGGCCCTTGGAGAAGAGCCCGAAGGTGAGCGGGTCCGCGCTCATCCCGGCCCCTCCGCGCGCGGCCCACGCCCGGCCGGGCCTGACCGCGCAGCCCACCGCGCCCGAGACCTCGCCGCCCAGCTGGCCGGGCAGGCCGTCGTAGCGCCCTCCGGCGGCGACCGGCGCGTCGTCGGCGAGCGCGGGCGTGCGCACCTCGAACAGGAAGCCGTCGTAGTAGGTGAACGACCGGACGAGGCCGGCCTGGAAGCGCAGCCGGTCCTCCGGCGCGCCGCCGGCGACCAGGGCGTCCAGCCGCCGCGCCCAGGCGTCGAACTCGGCGTCGAGGCCAAGACCGCCCTGTCTTCAACGAGCGCGCGCGCCGCATCGAGGGTCCGCCGCGGCGGCTCCGGCCAGCGCCAGGAAGTCGCCGATCAGGCCGGCCTCGGCCGGCGTCAGGCTGCGGCGCGCGCGCCGTCTCGCCGCGCTGCGCCAGCCGATGGGCGATCTCGCCGGGCGAGCGGCCGCCCACCGGCTGGATGCCGGCGATCGACCAGAGGTCCTCGAGCACCGCGGCGGCCTCGGCCTCCGGCAGGTCGGCCAGCAGCGCGGCCAGCCGGTCGCCCTGCCGCGCGGCCGGCGCCGCCGCCTGAGCGCGGGCCAGCTCCTGGCCGATCGTGCCGCCGCGCGCGAACGCGCGTTTCAGCCGCGCGGCCAGCGCCGGCGCCAGCGCCATGGCGTCGATCAGCGCGGCGAAAGAGCGCGATGTCGCCCAGCACCATGGCAAGGTCGCCGCGCCCGCCGGCCGACGCCGCCCGCCAGGCCAGGCTGGCCACCTCGGCGTCGACGCTCGGATCGCGGCCGCCGCCGAACACCTCGAGCCCGATCTGCAGGAATTCCTCGGCTCGCCCCGAGCCCTTCGGCGCCACGCGGAAGGCCTTGCCCTCGTAGACATAGCGCGCCGCCTTCTGGCCGGCGGCGATGTGGGCGCGGGCGACCGCGATGGTGAAGTCGGGCCGCAGCGCCGCATCCTCGCCGTCGCCCTGAACGAGGAACAGCCGCCCGCGCATGACCTCGCCGGCGAGATCGAGCACGGCGCCCAGAGGCAACAGAATCGGCGCGTCGATCACCGGCGCGCCCAGCGCATCGAACGGGGCGCGGATGGCGTCGAGCGCCTCGGGCGGCAGCGGCGGCTCGACGTTCATCGCCCGGCCTCGAGGATGCGCCGGACGGCGGCGACAAGCTCGCCGCGCGGCACGGTGACCTGGCCGGGGCGGTCCTCGCGCCAGGTCTTGTTGTCCTGCACGCCGGCGGCCAGCGCGCGGCCGAGATCGAGGTCCTTGATCGTCACCGCGCCGGCGGCGCGCTCGTCGCCGCCGACGATCACCGCCGCCGGGGAGAGCCGGCGGTCGGCATAACGCATCTGCGCCTTCATGCCGGACTGGCCGAGGTAGACCTCGGCCGCCACCCCGGCCGCGCGCAGCTCGCTCGCCATCGCGAAGTAGTCGTCCATGGCGTCCGCCTCGAAGGCGATGACCACGACCGGACCGCGCGCTCGCGTCGCCTCGGCCCGGCCGGCCGCCCTCAGCGCCGCCGCCAGCCGGGATACGCCGAACGAACAGCCGGTCGCCGGGACGGCCTCACCCGTGAAGCGGGCCACGAGGTCGTCGTAGCGCCCGCCGCCGCCGACCGAGCCCATCCGGACCGCCTGCCCGCGCTCGTCGAGCGTCTCGAGCATGAAGGTCGGCCTCGAACACCGCGCCGGTATAGTATTCCAGCCCCCGCACGACCGAGGGGTCGAACAGCGCCTGTTCGTCGCCGAAGCCCAGGCCCGTCAGCGCCTGATGAATGCGGTCGAGGTCGGCGAGGCCCTCGTCGCCCTCGGCGGATCCACCGATGACGTTGGCCAGCCGATCCAGCGTCTCGCGGCGTTCGCCGGCCCCGGCGCTCACGAAGGCCAACACGCGCTCGATCGCGGCAGGCGCCAGTTCCGCGCCCTTGGTGAAGTCACCGGAATCGTCCTTGCGGCCGCGGCCGAGCAGATGCGTGACGCCTTCTGTCCCCAGCCGGTCGAGCTTGTCGACGGCGCGCAGCACGCGCAGGCGCTGACCATCCTCGACGACGCCGGCCGAGGTCATGAGCCCGTTCAGCAGCTTGCGGCTGTTGATCTTGACCAGCGCCTCGCCGCGCGCGAGGCCGGCGGCCTCAAGCCCTTCCGACATCATGGCGATGATCTCGGCGTCGGCTTCCGGGCGGGCCGAGCCCACCGTGTCGGCGTCGCACTGCACGAACTCGCGCAGGCGCCCGGGCCCGGTCTTCTCGTTCCGCCAGACGCTCCCCACCGCGTAGCGGCGGAATGGCCTGGGCAGGCTCTGGACGTTCTCGGCGACGAACCGGGCGAGCGGCGCGGTCAGGTCGTAGCGCAGCGCGATCCACTGCTCGTCGTCGTCCCTCAGCGCGAAGACGCCGTCGTTCGGGCGGTCTTCGTCCGGCAGGAACTTGCCAAGCACGTCGAGGTACTCAAAGGCGCTGGTCGCCAGGGGCTCGAAGCCGTAGCGCTCGTAGACGGCCGAGACGGCGTCGACGATCGCGCGCTCGGCGGCGATATCCGCGGCGCGTTTGTCGATGAACCCCTTCGGGCTCCGGGCCTGCGGGCGCTCGGTCATGGGCGCGCGCTCTTAACGGATCGCACCCCCGGCGGCAAGGAAGCGCCTGGGCGCGCGGGCGGCGGTAGCGCGATGTTTACCCGGTGGCGCGAGAGTTGCAGCAACCCCGACACCCTTCTCGTTCAAGGATGACCATCCATGTCTTGCGATGTCGCCGTCGCCGCTTTCCTCGTCTTCGCCCAGGCCGGACCGGCCGATGTCGCCCAGCCCGTCCCGGCCGTGGCCGATGCGCCGGTGTCCGTCGCCGCCGAGCCGCTGTTCGCCGATATCGTCAAGCGCGCCGGCGTCCTCCGGGCCGAGGTCGAGACCTATCGCCAGGGGCTGAACGGCGCGACCGATCCGAAGCCATTGCCCGACTTCGCCGCCTTCACCGATGGTGTCACCCAGCTCGCCGCGCTCGACGAAAAGGGCCACGTGGTGCTGGTCGGCCGCGGCGTGAAAGACGACCTGAAGTGCATCCTGCACGGCATCTCCCAGGACCTGCCCGGCAAGCTCGCCGCCGTCACCAACGCCAAGAGCGGCCATGACGAGGACGTCGCGCTGCGCGACATGGGCTTTTTGCTGCGCGACAACGTCGAAGTGATCACCGCCCCGCCGCAACCGGCCGCCTAACCGGCGCGTTTCGCCGCGTCGACGACAGCGCCCTCGGTCAGGATCTGCGGCAGCACCTCGGGCTCGCCGCCGCTGGCCGGATACATCAGGTAGAGCGGCACGCCGGCCCGGCCCTGCTCGGCCAGCGCCTGTTCGATCGTGGCGTTGCGGTCGGTCCAGTCGCCCTTGAGGTAGACCACGCCCGCCTTTCCGAACGCGTCGGCCACGCGCCCGCCAGAGAGGGCGATGCGGTCGTTCACCTGACAGGTGACGCACCAGGCGGCTGTGAAGTTGACGAACACCGGCTTGTGCGCCGCGCGCAGACTCGCCAGCCGGTCGGGCGAGAACGGCTCAGGCGTGAGCCTGGCCGCGCTTGGCCAGAAGACGACCGCCAGCCCAAGCGCCAGCGCCGCCGCCGAGCCCGCCCGCGCCGGCCAGGCGCCGCGGCGGCCGACCGCGCGCGCGCGCTGGCTCGCCCCGAACAGCCAGGCCGCGAAGCCCACGAGCACCGCGGCGGCGAGCAGGTTCACCAGCCGATCGGCGCCGGCGCTCTCGGCGTAGACCCACGCCAGCCACGCCGCCGTCCCGTACATCGGAAACGCCAGCGCCTTCTTCAGCCCGTCCATCCAGGCGCCCGGGCGCGGCAGGAGGCGCAAGAGGCCGGGCGCGTAGGCCAGCGCCACGAACGGCGCCGCCATGCCGAGGCCCAGCGCCGCGAAGACGCCGAGCGCCATCAGCGCCGACTGGGTCAGCGCGAACCCGATCGCCCCGGCCATGAAGGGCGCCGTGCAAGGCGCCGCGACGGCGACGGCGAGCAGGCCGGTCAGCGCGGCGCGGACCGACGCCTTCGCCGCGCTCCGGCCCGCCCGCCTGCCCGGCGGCCGCCTGCAGGCTTCCGCCCACGTCGAAGACCCCGGAGAGGTCGAGCGCGACGGCCAGCATCACCAGCGTCATGGCCGCGACGACGACCGGCGATTGCAACTGGAAGCCCCAGCCCACCGCCTGGCCCGCCGCCCGGGCGGCGATCAGGCCGCCGCCGAGCGCGAGGAACGCCGACAGCACGCCGACCAGGTAGGCCGCGGCCTGCAGCCGCGCGCGCCTGGGCTCGTGTGCATGGCCGACCAGGGCGCTGGCCTTCATCGCCAGGATCGGGAAGACGCAAGGCATCAGGTTCAGGATCAGGCCGCCGAGGAAAGCCGCTCCCAGGGTCAGCGCCACGCTCACGACGTCGGCCGGCGGCGCCGGCGGTCCGAGCCCGCCCGCGCCGGCGAGCGGCGGGCCTTGCGCTTGCGGAAACCTCGAAGGTCTGCGCGCCGATGGCGAGCACGCCGGTGACGATGGGCGGACCAGCTTCCGCTCTTGAACGCCGAGCCCGGCGTCAGGATCAATGTGAGGCCTTTGGGACCGCGGTCGATGGCCTGGGCGGCGGCCGGGTCGATGGTCTCGCCGTCGTAGGGGTAGAAGTAGGCGGCCTGGGCGCCGGCGGCGGGCGCGCCCGCGATGCTGAGCTTCACACGAGAGCCCTGAAGCGTCAGCGCCGCGCGCAGGGCGGCGGTGGGATGGGGCGCCGCCGCCAGCGCGGCGGCGATCGGCGTCCCCCACTGCGGATCGGCCCCCGCGCCGCCGGCAACGATCGGCAACGCGAGGGTCACCGTCCCGTCTTCCGGCACGCAGACGTCTTTGCAGACGAGGAAGGACGCGTGCGCCGACAGCATCGCCGTCGAGCCCGGTCGCGCGTCGGCGGGCGCGGTCAGGGCGACCGGCAGCAAGACCTCGCCTGTGTAGCCATAGTCCATCAGGGGTCCGGTCGGGAGCTTCTGCGGCGCCGGCCAGACGATCGCCCCGGTCTTCCAACCGGCCGGCAGCGTCCAGTCGACGGTCGTCGCTTCGCCGGAGTCGCCGGGATTGCGCCAATAGGTGTGCCAGCCGTCGTCGATCGCCTGGCGCAGCGCGACATGGATGGTCTGGCCCGGCGCGACGCCGCTGCGATCGGCGATCAGCTCGGCTGACAGATGCCCCAGTCGGACCGGCGCGGCCCGCGCCGGTCCGCCGAGCGCCAAGCAAAGGCCGACCAGGCCCGCCAAGCGCAATACAACCGAAAGGAGGCTTCCGTTCACCACGTGAGAGCTATAGGTCCGCCGCTGAGGCGACAAGACGCGAGGAGCTTTGGATGCCTGCGCATTTCGAGGATATCGAGGTCGGCCAGGTTGTGACGCTGGGCGTCATGCGCCTGACCGAGGATATGCTCGAGAGCTTTAACGAGGCCTTCGCGCCCGAGCGCGACGTCGCCGAAGGGGCCAGCGACGCCCTCGTCTACGCGGTCTGGTCGAGCCTGGATGAGAGGGCCTCTGCCGATTGGCCGCAAACCAAGCGGCTGGGGGTCGATGCGCTGCGCTGGGCGCGCAACCCGCCGGCGGGCGAGGCCTTGCGCGGGCGGATGACGGTCATGGGCAAGGACCCGGTCGGCGCCGGCAAGGGGATCGTCTTCGCCCAGCACGACCTGCTCGATAGCGCCGGCCGCCTCGTCTTCTCCTGCCTGACCCGCAGCGTGTTCGCCTGCCGCGAAACCCCAGAGGACGACGACTAGGCGGCCGCTTGCGCGGCGCGCTTGGCCAGGGCCTCGCTGATCAGCCGCTCCCAGCCGAACAGCGACGTCATGTGGGCGTAGATCAGCGGCAACGCCCCGTTGTCCTTGAGCTCGAGGAACTTGTCGTTGGGCAGCTCTTTGAGCTTGGTCTCCGACACCGCAAAGAACTCCGCCACCAGCTGCTGCTCGCCGAGCACGTTGTTCTCGAGCCGAGGCGTGTAGGTCGCCTGGCGGGTCTCGAACAGGTCGAGATCCTGCAGGATCTTGACGAACAGCTCGCTCGCCGCCCGGTCGGTGTCGAACTGGCTGCAGAACTCGATGCAGTTCTTGGTGAACTGGCTGGCCTCGCCGTTCTCGAACAGCATCACGTCGGCCTTGTCCTCGACCCAGAGGTCGGAGCCGCGGTCGATGCAGACGATCGTCCGCTTCGCCTGGTCGTCCCGCGCGCCAACGAACGGGTAGCGACGGATGAAGCTCGGGATGTAGGCGCCCGGGCGATAGTAGCCGTCCTCGGCGATGAACATGTTCTCGCCGGCCGAGAGCCCCATGACCGCCAGCGGCGCGTAGTCGGTTCCGGCGAAAATAATCGGGTAGTTGACGGCCGCGGGCCCGAACTCGCCGGCGTGCAGCGGAATGAAATGCTGCTTGGCCGCAAACCGGAACGGCCGGTCCGTGGCCATCATGCCCAGTTTGCCGTGGCGATTGATGTCGAGGGGTTCCGGCCGGGTGTAGAACAACACCTGCCCTGTGACTGGGTTGCCGAGGACCGGATCGTTCGCTGCCATGGGGGACCCTGCTCGTTCAAAGAACGGCGGCTTCTAGCGGATCGGTCCCCGGCGGGCAATGCGGCCGCGGGTCCGAAAGCCGAAGGGCTTGCCTACCCTAGCGTCGCTCGCCTTGAATGGGAGACCAGCAGAGGGAGGGAGCGATGCCGATCGACTATCCGCAGGTGCTCGAGCGCCGCACCGAGGGCGAGGGCGCGTGGACCAACCAGGAGACGATGCTCTACGCGCTGGGCGTCGGCATGGGCGCGGACCCCATGGACGAGAAGGAGCTGGCGTTCGTCTACGAACGGAACCTGAAGGCGCTGCCCAGCTTCGCCTCCGTGATCCGCAGCCGGCCGGTGAGCTCGACGGGGCCGGAGGCGCGCATGCAGCTCAACCCGGTGCTGATCGTCGACGGCGAGCGCAACATCACCTTCCACAAGCCGGTCCCGGCCGCGGCCAAGATCAAGACCAAGGGCCGGGTGCTCGGCGTCTTCGACAAGGGCAAGGACAAGGGCGCCGTGGTGGTCAACGAGACCGTCATCACCGATGAGGGCGGCGATCCGATCGCCACTATCCAGGCCGCGCTGTTCGCCCGCGGCGACGGCGGCTTCGGCGGCCCGACCGAGGGTCAGCCCGAGCCCCACGCGGTTCCGACCCGCGCGCCTGACCGCTCGATCGAGATCGTGACCGCGCCCGGCCAGGCCCTGCTCTACCGGCTCTCCGGCGACTACAATCCGCTGCACGCAGATCCGGAGTTCGCCAGCCGGGCCGGCTTCCCGCGGCCGATCCTGCACGGCCTGTGCACCTACGGCATCACCTGCCGCGCGGTGCTGCAAACCTACGCCGACTATGACGCCGCGGCCTTCAAGAGCCACGCGGCGCGCTTCTCATCGCCGGTGTTCCCGGGCGAGACGATCACGGTCGACCTCTGGAAGGACGGCCCGGTGGTCTCCTTCGAGGCGCGGATCAAGGACCGCGGCGTCACCTGCATCAAGAACGGCAAGACCGTCCTGGGTTAGCGTCGCAAAGCTGTCGCGGATCGCCGCTTCAATCGCGGGCATGCCCAGACGCATTCTCGCGCCGCTCGCCGCGGCCATGATGCTGGTCGCCTCCTTTGCGCTCGCACAGGACGCCCAGCCGCCGCTGAAAGGCTACCTGACACCCGACTCCATGCCCGACACGGTGCGGCTGCTCGCGCCGCCGCCCGCGGCGGGATCGGGCCGCGAGGCGGACGATGTGGCCATCTTCAAGAGCACGCGGGCGCTGAACGGAACGGCGCGGTGGGCGCTGGCGGCGTCGGACGTGAATCTCCGCCAGGGACCTGGCTACTTCGCCTGCGCGCTCGGCATCACGCTCGATGCGCAGAACGCGCCCAAGCTCACCCGCCTGTTCTTCCGTGTGGCGGTGGACTCCCGCGGGGTCGTCGATCCTCCGAAAAACCACTATGGCCGGCCCAGGCCCTACGCGTCCGCGCCCGACGCGCCGGTCTGCGAGGAGAAGAGCGAGGGGCTGACGAAGAACCCATCCTATCCGTCCGGGCACGCGGCCATCAGCTGGGCCTGGGGCCTGATCCTGGCCGAACTCGCGCCCGACCGGGCGAGCGACATCATGATGCGGGCCCGCTCGGTCGGCGAAAGCCGCATCGTCTGCGGCGTGCACTACCTCAGCGACGTCGAGGCCGGCCGCGACGACGGTGCGGCGCTGGTGGCGGCCCTGCACGCGAGCCCCGAGTTCCGCGCCGACATGGACGCGGCGCGCGACGAGGTGAAGACGGCGCGGGAAACCCCGCACGTTGGCCCGGGAGACTGCCTCGACACCGACCAGGCCGCGGCGCACCCGCCCTACTGACGGGCGGCGACGTAGACGACGTGCGAGCGAAGGGGATCGTCGAGCGCGAGATCCGGGTGCTCGAAGTCATGCTCGGGCGCGCGCGTCATGCCGATCCGGCGCATGACGGCCTGGGACCTCAGGTTGGTCGCCGCCGTCCAGGCGTAGATCTGGGAAACGCCTAGCGTCGGGAAGCCCCACTCCAGCACGGCCGCGGCGGCCTCGCTCGCATAGCCGTAACCCCAAGCCTCGCGGGCGAGCGCCCACCCCACCTCGACCACGCTCTTCATCGGGTGCTTCCACTCCGGGGGGACCGCGGCGGCAGACGACTCGGCCAATGACCTCGCCATCGCCCTTCGGGACCACCGCCAGCCAGCCATGGCCCCACGCGTTCCAGAACGCGAGCATCCGATCGAAATCCGCGAACGCCTGCTCGGGCGTGCGGGCCCCGCCCAGCCAGTCGCCGACAGCCGGATCGGTCACCATCGCGACGAAGGGCTCGCGGTCGGCCTCGCTCCAACGGCGCAGGACCAGCCGCTCGGTCTCGATCACGCCGGCCTCGGGCCGACGAGCGGGCCGTAGAGGTCGGGGCGGCGATCGCGGAAGAAGCCCCACGCGGCGCGGTGGGCGGCGAGGAAGTCGAGGTCGAAGGCGGCGAGCGCGAACCCCTCCTCGTCGCGGCCCAGCTCCGCGACCACGTCGCCGCGATGGTCGCAGAGGAAGCTCGAGCCATAGAAGCGCTGGCCGCCGCCCGGATAGTCCGTCCCAGGGCTCGAAGCCGGTGCGGTTCGCGCCGGCGACCGGGATCACGTTCGACACCGCGTGCCCCTGCATGGCGCGGCGCCAGGGCGCGGCCGTGTCGAGGCTCGCATCATGCGGCTCCGAGCCGATGGCGGTGGGGTAGAGCAGCGCCTCGGCGCCGCCCAGCGTCATCGCGCGCGCCGCCTCCGGGTACCACTGGTCCCAGCAGATCCCGACGCCGAGGCGGCCGAACGGGGTGTCCCAGACCTTGAAGCCGGTGTCGCCGGGCCGGAAGTAGTACTTCTCCTGGTAGCCCGGTCCGTCCGGGATGTGGCTCTTGCGGTAGAGCCCCAGGGGCCGCCCGTCCGGCCCGAGCATGACCAGGCTGTTGAAGTAGTGCGGCCCTTCGCGCTCGAAGATCGAGACCGGTATGGCCACGCCGAGCTCGGCCGCGACCGGCGAGAGCGCCGCGACGCAAGGGTGGCTGCGCCAGGGGTGGGCGTTGGCGAACCAGCGCTCCTCCTGGCGGACGCAGAAGTAGGGGCCCTGGAACAGCTCGGGCGGCAGGATCACCTGCGCGCCGGCGGCCGCGGCCGCCCGGAGCAAGCTCGATCGTGCGCGCGATGTTGGCGCCGAGGTCATCGCCATAGGCGCTCTGCAGCACGGCCATGGTCAGGGTGCGGCTCATTCCGGCTCCTCGCGCGTGATGCAGTGGAAGGAGCCGCCGCCGGTCAGGAGCGCGTTCGACGCCAGCCCGATCACCGCGCGCTCGGGGAAAAGGCTCTGCAGCGCATCGAGCGCGAACGATGAGGCTCGGCTTTCATAGACCGGCGCGACCACCGCCCCGTTGGCGATGACGAAGTTCATGTGCGAGGCGGGAGCGGCCTTGCCGTCCGCGCCCTCGATCAGGCCGGGCGAGGCGATGCGGACCACGGTCAGCGCGCCCGCCGCGCGCGTTTCGCATGCCCGCCAGCTGCCGGGCCGCCTCGTCGTAGACCTGCCGCGTTCGGGTCAGCGCGGCCCCAGGCGATCGGGCAGGCCACGACGCCTGGCGCGACGAAGCGGGCGAGGTTGTCGACGTGGCCGTCGGTGTGGTCGTTCAAAAGGCCGTCGCCCAGCCAGAGCACCGTTCGCGCGCCAAGGCAGCGGGTCAGCGCCGCCTCCGCCTCGATCTCGGTCCAGCCGGGGTTGCGATTGGGGTTCAACAGGCACTGGCGCGTGGTCAGCACGGTGCCGAGGCCGTCGTGGTCGATCGCCCCGCCTTCCAGCACGAAAGGCTCTGCGTTGAGCGGCGCGCCGGATGCGGCGGCGATCTGCTCGGCCACGGTCTCGTCGCCCGCCAGCACGTACTTGCCGCCCCAGCCGTTGAAGGCGAACGACTCCGCCGCGAACGCGCCGTCGCGCTCGACGAAGATCGGCCCGGTGTCGCGCAGCCAGATGTCGCCGAACTGGCCGCGCACGATCTCGATCCCGGCGTCGTCGGTGCAGCCGGCGCGCGCCGCCGCTTCCGCCGCATCGCCGCTCACCAGCATCCGCACCCGCTCGCCGCCAGGCCCGGCCAGGGCGCGGGCCAACGCGGCCGTTTCGGCCTGCGCGGCGTCCAGGTCGTCCTCCCAGAGCTCCGCGTGGCTCGGGAAGCCCAGCCACATCGCCCGATGCGGCGACCATTCGGCGGAGACAGGCGCGATCATGGCGGCTGTCTTAGCGCGGGGACGCGAACTTGGGGACCGGTGTCAGCGGAACGCCAGCGGGCCCCAGATGCCGCGCACGACGCCGTCCTTGCCGCAGCCCGAGCGGTAGATGCCGTAGTCGAACGGGTTCTTGTCGGCGTAGTGCTGGTGGTAGTCCTCGGCCGGCCAGAAGGCGACCGCGTCGCGGATGGGGGTGACGATGCCGGCCCTTCAGCGGTCCCCGCTCCAGGTAGGCCTTCGACGCCTCGGCGATGCGCCGCTGCTCGGGCGAGGCGACGAAGATGGCGCTGTGGTACGACGCGCCCCGGTCGCAGAACGCCCCGCCGTCGTCGGTCGGGTCGATCAGATGCCAGTAGCGCATGACCAGCTGTGCGTAGGTGATCTTGTCCGGATCGAACGTCACCTTGATCGATTCCAGATGCCCGGTGGTCTCGGTGGTGACGTCTCTCGTAGGTGGGGTGGGCGACGTGACCGCCGGTGTAGCCGACCTCGGTCGAGACCACGCCGGGGATGTGCTCCATGTCGTGCTGCATCGACCAGAAGCAGCCGCCGGAGAAGATGGCGGTCTGGGTGGCGGCGAAGGCGGTGGTGGCGGCCAGGATCAGGGCCAGCGCCGTAAGGAGTGCGGTCAGACGCTTCATGGACACATCCTGGGGTTGGTCAGCGGCCGCTTCAAGGCCGCGGCTTTCGTTTTACGGCGCAGCCTTGCGTTTGGTTGACTTGGCGCCGGCGCCTCGGCTTAACCGCGTCATGGCGGATCCCCTCGTCTCCCTCGCGCGCGACGCGAAGTCCTGGCCGTTCGAGCAGGCGAGGCTGTTGCTCGGGCGCATTCTTCGGCTGCGGCTGACCTGACGAGGAGCGCGACCTCGCGTCAGCTCTGATCGAGGCCGGCAAGGCCGACGAGGCGGTCGTCGCCCTGCCCGCGCTCGCCCGGCCCGTCGTTTTCGAGTGCGGCTATGGGCCCTCCGGACTGCCGCACCTCGGCACCTTCGCCGAGGTCGCGCGCCCCTCGATGGTGCGCCAGGCGTTCGCAGCGCTGACCGGCGAGGCCATCCCGACGCGCCTGATCGTCGTCTGCGACGACATGGACGGGATGCGCCGCATCGCGCCCAACCTGCCGAACCAGGCGATGCTCAAGGAGGATCTCGGCAAGCCGCTCACCGCCGTGCGCGACCCCTTTGGCGAGCACGGCAGCTTCGGCGCCCACAACAACGCCCGCCTGCGCGCCTTCCTCGACGAGGCCGGCTTCGACTACGAGTTTCTGTCCGCCACCCATGCCTACCGCTCAGGTCTCTACGACGAGACGCTGCTTCTGGCGCTCGAGCGGTTCGACGAGATCCAGGCGATCATGCTGCCGACGCTGGGGCCGGAACGGCGGGCGACCTATTCGCCCTTCTTCCCGATCAGCCCGACCACCGGCCGGGTGCTCGAGGTTCCGACGCTCGAACGGCATCCGGAGCGTGGCGCGATCGTCTTCGCAGACGAGGACGGCGCCCTGGTGGAGACGCCGGTGACGGGTGGGGCCGTCAAGATGAATTGGCGGCCCGACTGGGCGCTGCGCTGGACCGCGCTCGGCGTCGACTACGAGATGTCGGGCAAGGACCTGATCGACTCTGTCCGCGTCTCCAGACAAGATCTGCAAGGTTCTCGGCGGCGAGCCGCCCGACGGCTTCCACTTCGAGCTCTTCCTCGACGAGAACGGCCAACGCATCTCGAAGTCGAAGGGCAATGGGCTGACGCTCGAGGACTGGCAGCGCTACGGCATCCTGGAGAGCCTCAGCTACTACATGTTCGGCTCGCCGCGTTCGGCCAAGCGGCTCTATTTCGACGTCATCCCGCGCGCGACCGACGAATACCTTCAGCAGCTCGACGCCTACAATCGCAGAGCCAACGCAGCCAATCCCCTCGACAACCCCGTCTGGTTCGTCCATCGCGGTCAGCCGCCCGAGCGCGGCTCGCCGGTCTCGTTCACCATGCTCCTGAACCTGGTGTCGGCGGCGAACGCGTCAGACGCCTCGATTCTCTGGGGGTTCCTGAGCCGCCACCTGCCCGGCGCCAGTCCGGAGCGCGAGCCGCTGCTCGACCGCCTCTGCGGCTATGCGATCCACTACTACGAGGACTTCGTCCGACCGGCGAAGCGTTTCCGCGCGGCGACGCCGCGCGAGCAGGCCGCCTTCGCCGACCTCGTGCAGCGGCTCAAGACCTTGCCCATCGATTGCGAGGACGGCGAGCTGATCCAGAACGAGGTCTATGCCGCCGGCAAGGCCGCGGGCTTCGAGCCGCTGCGGGACTGGTTCACCGCCCTCTACGAGGTGTTGATCGGCGAGAGCCAAGGCCCCCGCTTCGGCTCCTTCGCCGCCATCTTCGGCCTCTCGCGCACCATCGGCTTGATCGAGCGCGCGCTGGCCGGCGAGGACCTGGCGGGGGATAGCCGGGCGGCGAGCGGCCAAGCTTGACGTTTACGTAAACGGGACCTAGGACGTCCGGCGGCAACGGAGGCCACGCATGCCCGATCTCAGGCGCCCCGAGCGCACCTACACGATCCGCCAGCTCTGCATCGAGTTCAAAGTGACCCCGCGCGCCCTCCGCTTCTACGAGGACAAGGGCCTGCTTTCGCCGGCGCGCGAGGGTCTGAACCGCGTCTACAACTACCGAGACCGGGCGCGGCTGACCCTGATCCTGCGGGGCAAGCGCGTTGGCCTCAGCCTGTCCGAGATCCGCGAGATCCTGGACCTCTACTCGGTCGAGGACGGCGGTGCGGTGCAGAACGCCAAGTCGCTGCGCAAGTTCCGCGAGCGGATCGTGGCGCTCGAAGCCCAGCGCGTCGACATCGACCATGCGCTCGAAACCCTGCACGACGCCTGCGCCCAGCTCGAGACGATGCTCGCCAAGACCCGGCCGGACCTGCTGCCCAAGGCGGAAGACTACGACCAGGTGCTGCGCGCGCGACTGGACGGCGTGCACGAATTCGCGAAATAGTCCGCGGCTTTTTCAAAACCCTAGCCTGACGGACATTCCCCAATGAGCTACCGCGCGCCGGTCCGCGACCAGATGTTCGTGCTCGGCGAGGTGCTCAAGCTCGACCGCTACGCCAACCTTCCGGGGTTCGCCGATGCGCCGCTGGACGTCGTCGAGCAGATCCTGACCGAGGCCGCGCGCTTCTGCGAAGAGGTGCTGGCGCCCCTGAACAAGGTGGGCGATCAGGAGGGCTGCCACTGGTTCCCCGACAACACGGTGACCACGCCGAAGGGGTTCAAGGACGGCCTACGCGCGCGATGGTCGAGGGCGGCTGGCCGGCGCTGGGCGCCGAGCCCGACTTCGGCGGCCAGGGCCTGCCGGCCGTGGTCAACACCGCCTATTCGGAGATGTCGTCGGCCGCCAACATGGCCTTTTCCATGTACGCGGGCCTGACCCACGGCGCCTATTCGGCCATCCACGCCGGCGGCTCGGACGCGCAGAAGGCCACCTACCTGCCCAAGCTCGCCACCGGCCAGTGGGGCGGGACGATGAACCTGACCGAGCCGCAGTGCGGCACGGACCTCGGCCTCCTGACCACCAAGGCGGTCCCTCAGGGCGACGGGACCTATCGGATCAGCGGGCAGAAGATCTGGATCTCGGGCGGCGAGCACGACCTGGCCGAGAACATCGTCCACCTGGTGCTGGCCCGCATCGAGGGCGCGCCGGCCGGCGTGCGCGGCATCTCCCTCTTCATCACGCCCAAGTTCCTGCCGACCGCGGACGGCGGCGTCGGCGCGCGCAACGAAGGGGTCAAGTGCGCTGGCCTGGAAGAGAAGATGGGCATCCACGGCAACGCCACCTGCGTGATGGTCTACGAAGACGCCAAGGCCTGGCTGATCGGCGAGGAGAACGCCGGCCTTCGCCTGATGTTCGTGATGATGAACGAGGAGCGCCTCGGCGTCGGCGTCCAGGGCCTGGCCCAGGGCGATGCGGCCTACCAGGCGGCGTGCGACTTCGCGCGCGAGCGCCTGCAGAGCCGCTCGCTCTCGGGGCCGAAGAACCCCGACGGTCCAGCCGATCCCATCATCGTGCACCCGGACGTGCGCCGCATGCTGATGGACTCCCGCGCCGTGCTCGAGGGCGGCCGCGCCTTCCTCTACTGGACCGCGCTGCATGGCGACCTGATGCACGGGAGCCCGGACGAGGCGGTCAAAGAGCGGGCGAGCGACTACATGGGCCTGCTTAACCCCGGTCGCGAAGGCGTTCATGACCGACCGCGGCTTCCGCGCCTGCTCCGACGCCATGCAGGTGCACGGCGGCTCCGGCTTCACCGAGCACTTCCCCGCCAGCCAGTACCTGCGCGATTGCCGCATCAGCATGATCTACGAGGGCACCAACGGCATCCAGGCCCTGGACCTCGTCGGCCGCAAGCTGGCCGCGAATGGCGGCCGCGCGGTGATGAGCTTCTTCGCCGAGGTCGACGCCTACGTCGGCCGAGCGCGAGGAGGCGGCCAAGCTCGCCCCCTTCATCGCCGGCCTGACCGACGCCAAGGCCAAGCTGCAGGAGGCCACCTTCTGGCTGATGCAACACGGGACGCAGAACCCGGAGGACGCCGGCGCGGCGTCGATGGACTATCTCAACCTCTTCGGGCTAACCGCGCTCGCCTACATGTGGGCGATGATGGCCGAGGCCGCCCAGGCGAAGATCGACGTCCGGCGACACCGATCCCTTCTACGCCGACAAGCTGGTCACCGGCCGCTACTTCCTCGAGCGCGTGCTGCCGGACTGCGCCGCCCACCTGGCCAAGCTCAAGACCGGCTCCGCCGCCATGATGGCCCTCAGAGCCGAGGCGTTCTGAGCAAGAACCCTCGCCCCGCGCGCAGCGTGGGGAGAGGGCAGGGTGAGGGGCAGCGGTGCCTCACCGCGTAATATCCGTCGCCGGCATCACGGCTGAACCGCCGCTGGCCCCCTCACCCCATCCCTCTCCCCCGCCTTCAGCGGGGGCGAGGGAGGAGCGCTTCCTTTAGCCGCCGCTCCAATGCGACCGCATCTTTCAGCTCGCACTCCCAGATCACCTCCACCCGCCAGCCGAGCGCCTCGAGCTTGATGCGCGTTTCGGCGTCGCGGGCGCGGTTCTTGCCGATCTTGCCGGTCCAGTAGGCGCGGTTGGCTTTCGGCACGCGGGCGCCCCTGGCGCAATCGTGGCCGTGCCAGAAGCAGCCGTGCACGAAGATGGCGAGCTTTCGCCCCGCCAGCACGATGTCCGGCCGCCCGGGCAGGTCGCGGCGGTCGAGCCGATATCGGGCGCCGAGCCGCCAGAGCAGCCGCCGGACCGCACGCTCGGGCGTGGTGTCGCGCCCCTTCACCTGACGCATCACCGCCGAGCGCTTCTCGGCGGTGAAGACGTCGGTCACGGCCGCGCCTTAGAGTCCGTCGAAGAGGGCGGTGGAGAGGTAGCGCTCGGCGAAGCTCGGGATGATCGCCACGATCATCTTGCCGGCGTAGGCGTCCTCGGAGGCCAGGCGGAAGGCGGCCGAGAGCGCCGCGCCCGACGAAATGCCGCCGGGCAGGCCTTCGATGCGGGCGGCCTTGCGCGCCATCTCGAAGCTCTCCTCGTTGGTCACCGTCATCACCCGGTCGATCACGCCGCGGTCGAGCACGCCCGGCACGAAGCCGGCGCCGATGCCCTGGATTTTGTGCGGCCCCGGTTGCCCGCCGGAGAGCACGGCCGAGACCTTCCGGCTCAAGCGCCACCATCTGCAGGCCGGGCTTGCGCGCCTTGAGCACCTGGCCGACGCCGGTGATGGTGCCGGCGGTGCCGACGCCGGAGACGACGACGTCGACCTTGCCCTTGGTGTCGTTCCAGATCTCCTCGGCGGTCGAGACCCGGTGCACAAGGGGGTTTGCGGCATTCTCGAACTGCTGCGGCATGACCGAGCCCGGAATCTCGGCAAGGAGCTCCTGGGCGCGGCCGACGGCGCCGCGCATGCCCTTCTCGGCCGCCGTCAGCTCCAGCCGCGCGCCGAGCAGCACCAGCATCTTGCGCCGTTCCATCGACATCGATTCCGGCATGACCAGGATGATCGGATAGCCCTTGGCCGCCGCCACGAAGGCGAGCGCGATGCCGGTGTTGCCGCTGGTCGGCTCGATGATCACCGAGCCGGGCTTGAGCACCCCTTGCGCCTCCATCGCCTCGATCATCGAGGCGCCGATGCGGTCCTTGACGCTGGCCAGCGGATTGAAGAACTCGAGCTTGGCCAGGACCTCGCCCTTCGGCTTCAGCTCGGCGGTGAGACGGGGCAAGCGGACGAGCGGGGTGTCGCCGATGGTGTCGACGATGGAGTCGAAGATCTTGCCGCGCCCGGCGCGCTTGAAGCGTGCGCCGTCGTAGGACTTGGGCTTGGCGGTCGTTGCTGCGGTCATGGCAAAGGGCCTTCGCGGGCGGGTTTGCCGGCACTTTAGGCGCTGGCCCGGCGCCTTGTCCGCTCAGAAATCGTCGCGTCCGGTTCAGCGTTGGCGATGCTTCGGCGGATCAGCGGCTCGAGCAGATGCGCCGCAAGATGCCGCACGACCGGCGCGGCCACGCCGTCGCCGATGACCCGCCATGCCGCGGTATGGCCGGCGGGCAGCCGGTATGACTCGGTCAGACCCATCAGGCGCGCCCCCTCGCGCGGGGTCATCCAGCGGCTGCGCGTCTCGCCGCGTTCCGCGAAGACCAGCAGCTGGCGCGACGAGCCGCCACCCGGGGTGCGCAGGCAACCGGCCAGGCCGTCCAGCCGAATCTCCGCGCGTTGCACCCGCCCGCCTCGCTCGATCCGGACGCGGCGGTAGGCGGCGGCGACCGCCCGCTCCAGGCCGCCCGCCGCCTTGGCGAGGCGCGCCCGGTGGAGCGCGCTCATCTGCCCCAGCAGGACCGCGGTTTGCGCTGGCGAGCGCCAGGCGACCGCCTCGTCAGGCTCGAGCAGGCTGGCCAGGGTCGTGTTGCGGCGGGGCGCGGGCGCGAGCCGCCACCACACCCACTGTCGCTTCAGACAGTCGGGCAGGCGCTCGGCCGCGCGGACGACGGCGGCGGAGGCGAACGCGCCTGGCTCGTCGCCGGCCAGCCCCTCGACCGGCCCGCGCGCGGCGACCACGAAAGCGCGCGGCCGCGACTGCGGAAGGAACGCCGCGGCGTCGATCTCGAGCGCGCCAAAGCGGTAGCCGCGGGCGGCGAAGGCCTGGCCGATCGCGGCCAGATCGCCGCCGCCGTTGGAGTTGAGCAGGCCGGCGACGTTCTCGAGCACGACGACGCCCGGCGCGCGGCCCGCCGCGTCCAGCGCGCCGATCTGCCGCCAGAAGCCCCAGAAGGCCGACGAGCGGGCGCCGCCCAGGCCGGCGCGCGCGCCGGCGAGGCTCAAGTCCTGGCAAGGGCTGGACGCCCAGGCGAGGTCGGCCCGCGCCGCGGGCAGATCCGCCGCCTCGAGCGCCCAGACGTCGCGCAGCGCCAGATCATCGCCGCCGAAGTTGGCGCGATAGACCGCGGCCTTCAGCGGATCGACGTCGTTGGCGAACCGGCAGGTCCAGGCATCGCCAAGACCCGCGCGCGCCATGCCGCCGCCGGCGAAGAACTCGAGGAAGCTGAAGGCTGGGCGCCGACTCATCGGCGCGGAGTTTAGGGCAATCGCCCTAGTGAGCCGAGTAACCGGGCGTGAGCATTCCGCCGCGCTCGCCGCCGTGCAACGCCGGTGCGGGCAACAGTAGGCCGAGCAGCAGGCCGAGCAACGCGCCCGCGAGCAGAACCACACGTCCGGTGATTAGAGTCCTCTGCATGATTTCAACTGTGACACATCAAAGTTTGTGTTCTGTTACGTGAGGACGAAAAAGTCGGATCGCAACCGACAGGCGGATCGAACACCTGATGATATTTTCTTCATCGGCCCGCAGGCGGGCTGCGAGCGCGGACACTTGACCGACCCCGGCCGGCGCGCGCCAAATGCGCGCGGCGCCTTTGAGGAACCGAACCATGGACAAGCCCTACGATCTCGTCGTTCGCGGCGGGCTGCTGCACGACGGCACAGGGGCTGAGCCCCGCCAGGCCGATGTCGCGGTCAAGGACGGGGTGATCGCCGCCGTCGGCGAGGTTGCGGGCTCGGGCGCGGAAGAGATCGACGCCCGCGGCCAGGTGGTCGCGCCGGGCTTCGTCGACATCCACACCCACTATGACGGCCAGGCCACCTGGGACGCGCGGATGCAGCCCTCGTCGTGGCATGGGGTGACCACGGTGGTCATGGGCAACTGCGGCGTCGGCTTCGCGCCCTGCCGGCCCGACGACCACGACCGGCTGGTCAGGCTGATGGAAGGCGTCGAGGACATCCCCTTCCCAGTGCTCTCCGAAGGGCTACCGTGGAACTGGGAGAGCTATCCCGACTATCTCGACAAGCTGGCCGAGCGGCGATTCGACGTCGACATCGGCAGCCAGCTGCCGCACGCGGCGCTGCGCGTCTATGTGATGGGCGAGCGCGGCGTCGACCGGGAGCCGGCTACCGAAGCGCGACATCGCGACCAATGGCCGCGCTCGCCAAGGAAGCGATGCAGGCCGGCGCGATCGGCTTCGGCACCTCGCGCACGCTCAACCACCGCTCGTCCGACGGCCACCGATTGCCGACGCTGACCGCTGGCGAGGACGAACTCACCGGCATCGCGCTCGGCATGGACGCTGCGGGCCGGGCGTCCTGCAGTTCGTCTCCGACTTCGTCGACGAGGACGCCGAGTTCGGCAATGCTCCGCCGCGTCGTGGAGCGCTCCGGGCGGCCGATGTCGTTCTCGCTGGTGCAGAGCCCGCTCAAGCCGTTCAACTACCAGTCGCTGCTGGCCCACGTCGAAGACGCCAACGCCGCCGGCTGCGCCATCCGCGCCCAGGTGCCGGCGCGGGCCGTCGGCGTGCTGCTCGGCCTCGAGCTCACGGTCAATCCGTTCACCCACTACGGCGCCTACAAGGAGATCGCCGGCAAGCCCGCTGGCCGAGCGGGTCAAGGCGCTGAGCGATCCCGACTTCCGCGCGCGGCTGTTCGCCAGCCGCCCGGAGACAGGCGTGCGCGGCGCCGGCGGCGCCTTCGTGCGCATGTACCTGATGGGCGACCGGCCGGACTACGAGCCGATCGAGTCCGACTCCGTCGCCGCCATCGCGGCGGCGCGTGACGTCTCGGCGGAAGAGGTGGCGCTCGACCACATGCTGTCGAACGGCGGTCGCGGCATGATCTACGTGCCGTTCCTGAACTACGCCGACGGCAACCTCGATCCCGCCTACGCGATGATGAACCACAAGGACGCCATCCCTGGCCTGTCCGACGGCGGCGCCCACGTCGGCATGATCTGCGACGGCAGCTTCCCGACCACGCTGGTCACCCACTGGACGCGCGACCGCACCCGCGGCCCCAAGCTGCCGCTCAGCCAGATCGTGCGCATGCAGGCCCGCGACACCGCCCGCGCGGTCGGCCTCTACGACCGCGGCGTCGTCCAGCCGGGATATCGGGCCGACCTGAACGTCATCGATCACGACAACCTGACGCTCTACGCCCCGCAGGTGGCCTACGACCTGCCGTCCGGCGGGCGCCGGCTGATCCAGCGGGCGAGCGGCTATACGGCCACGATCGTCCGCGGCCAGGTCACCTACCGCAACGGCGAGCCCACCGACGCCCTGCCCGGCCGCCTGCTCCGCGGCGCGCAGGCCGCCCCGATGGCGCAGGCGGCGGAGTAGGGCCTAGCCCAGCTCCAGCCCCTCGAGGGCGCCGGCTTCGCGCCAGTCTTCGATGCAGCTTGACGAACGCCACCGGGCCGCGGCCGTAGGGGCCGTTGCGGGCGGCGAGCGCCGAGGGCTGGCCCTCGTTGTTGTAGTAGCCGGGCGTGCACTCCTCCTGGAAGCGCTGGCGCATGATGGCGCAGTCGACGATCGTCTGCACCCAGGCGGCTTCCGCCTCTTCCGACGCCTCGACCGTGCGGGCCTGCCGCCGGCCGGCCTCTGCGATGATGTAGGCCAGGTGCTTGGACTGCTCGTTCAGCATGTGCGGGAAGTTGGCGGTGAAGCCCGACTGCGAGTTGGAGACGAGGAAGCAGTTGGGGAAGCCGCGCGACGTGCATGCCGTGCAGGGTCGAGACGCCGTCCTTCCACTTCTCGGTCAGCGTCAGGCCGTCGCGGCCGCTCACCTCGTAGCCGGCGCGGCGGGTGTAGGAGGTGCCGACCTCGAAGCCGGTCGCATAGATCAGGCAGTCGACCTCGTAGGTCTTGCCGTTGGCGACGATCGCCGTCTCGGTGATCTCGCTCGACGCCGCTGGCCCTCGGTGTCGACCAGAGTGACGTTCGGCCGGTTGAAGGCGTCCAGGTACTCGTCGTGGAAGCAGGGACGCTTGCAGAACTGGTTGTACCAGGGCTTGAGCGCGTCGGCGGTGGCTGGATCCCTGACCACCTGGTCCACCCGGGCGCGCACCTGCTCCATCTTCTGGAAGTCGGCCAGCTGCATGGTCTCGGCCAGGGCCTCCATCGACTGGCCCGAGCCCTGGCCCTTGCGCATCAGCAGCAGGAGGTTGCCGATGATGTCGGTCCAGCCGTCGTTGACCAGGTCCTCCTCGGCGAAGCCGCCGGAGACCAGCGCGTTGAAATTGTCCATCCGGTGCTGCTGCCAGCCGGGCTGCGAGCGACGCGGCCCAGTCCGGATCGGTCGGCCGGTTGGCGCGCACGTCGATGGACGAGGGCGTGCGCTGGAAGACGTAGAGGTGCTTGGCGCCCTCGGCGCAGGTGCGGCACGCACTGCACGGCGGTCGCGCCGGTGCCGATGATCCCGACCACCTTGTCCTTCAGCCTGCTCAGGCCGCCGTTGGAGTCGCCGCCGGTGTAGCCATAGTCCCAGCGGCTGGTGTGGAAGCTGTGGCCCTTGAACGTCTCGACGCCCGGGATGCCGGGCAGCTTCGGCCGGTGCAGCGGGCCGTTGGCCATGACGACGAAGCGCGCGCGCATCGCGTCGCCGCGGTTGGTGCTGGACGATCCAGCGCTTGGCCGCTTCGTCCCAGCGCAAGCCGGTGATCTCGGTCTGGAAGCAGGCGTTCCGATAGAGGTCGAAGTGCTCGCCGATGGCGCGGCTGTGCTTGAGGATCTCCGGCGCGCGGGAGTACTTCTCGACCGGCATGTAGCCGATCTCCTCCAGCAGCGGCAGGTAGATGTAGCTCTCGATGTCGCAGGCCGCGCCCGGATAGCGGTTCCAGTACCAGGTGCCGCCGAAGTCGCCGCCCTTCTCGATGATGCGGATGTCCTCGACGCCGGCCTCGCGCAGCCGCGCGCCGGCGAGGAGGCCGCCGAAGCCGCCGCCGATCACCACCACCTCGACCTCGTCGGTCAGGGGTGCGCGGGTGAATCCGGGCTCGACATAGGGGTCGTCGAGGTAGTGGGCGAACTCGCCCTTGATCTCGCGGTACTGCTCGTTGCCGTCGGCGCGCAGGCGCTTGTCGCGCTCGGCGCGGTACTTCTCCCGAAGGGCGGCGGGGTCGAAGCCGAGATCGGCCTTGGGCTCGGCGACGGCGGCGTCGGTCATTCGGCGTTCCTGATCAGGGGTCAGTGAAGCTTCCCAGATAACCGCAACGCCGCCGTCTGAAAACGCAAAATTAGAATCCGTTTCGATTTTGTCGGCCCGCGCGCCCCGCGCGCACAAAGATCAACCGCAGAGATCGCAGAGAGGAGCGCAGAGTTCGCAGAGGGGCTCTGACCCCCTGCGCTCTCTCAGCTCTCCTCCGCGTCCTCCGCGGTCAAAGGACGGCGCTACGCGCCTAGAGCAGATCGCCGCCGGCCGCCGAGGCGGTGGTGCCGTGCTGCTGGTAGGCCTTGATCACGTTGCGGCCGACCGTCCAACGGTGCACCTCGTCCGGCCCGTCGACTAGCCGTTGCGAACGGATGCCGGTGTACCAGGCCGCCAGCGGCGTATCGCGGCTGTAGCCCAGCGCCCCGTGCAGCTGGATCGCGGTGTCGACCACGTGGTGCACCATGTTGGCCAGGTAGACCTTGGCGATCGAGTTCTCCTGCCGCATGTCCATGCCGTGCTCGGCCTTGTAGGCGATGTGCAGCAGCATCAGACGGGCGATGTAGAGCTGGGTCGCGCACTCGGCCATCATGAACTGGACCGCCTGGCGGGTGTGCAGCGGCGCGCCGAACGTCGAGCGGTTGGTGATGCGGGCCGCGGCCATGTCCAACGCCCGCTGGGCCATGGCGACGTTGTGCATGCCGTGGCGCAGGCGCCCGTAGGCCAGGCGGTGCTGGCCCATGTTGAAGCCCTGGCCCTCGCCGCCGACCAGATTCTCGGCCGGCACCTTCAGGTCGACGATGTCGATCTCGGCATGGCCGCCGCCCATGATGTGCGACAGCGGCCCTTCAAGCGCCATGGTCGGCACGTCGCGCTTGATGCGGTAGCCGGGGTTCGGCAGCTCGACGATGAAGGTGGAATAGCGCTGGTGGCGCGGGGCGTCGGGATCGGTCATCGCCATGACCAGCGCAAGGTCTGCGGCGCTGGCGGCGGACGAGAACCACTTCTCGCCGTTCAGGATGTAGTTCTCGTTGCCGTCCTTCACGGCGCGGGTCTGCATGCCGGTGGCGTCGGCGCCCGCGGCCTTTTCGGTCATCGAGTAGCAGACGCGTTTTTCGCCGTTCAGCAGGGGTTTGAGGAATTTCTCCTTCTGGTACTCGGTGCCGTGGGCGAGCAGGGTCAGGATGGTGGCGTCGTCAGGGCCCTGACTGTTCATGGAAAGGGCGCCGAGGTGACTTTCGCCCAGCTCCATCTGCACCAGCGCGTTGGCCAGCGGCCCAAGACCCATGCCGCCGTGCTCCTTGGGGATGAAGGGCAGCCACAGCCCCTGGGCGCGCGCCTTGGCCCTGAGGTCGCCCAGCACGGTCTTGTAGTCCTCGCCGTCCATGAGCCGCTTCTCGGCCGGGATGCATTCGTCATGCACCCACTGCCGCACCCTGGCGCGCATGGCCTTGGCTTCTTCCGGAATCTCGAAGTCGATCATGGACGTCTCTCCCTGAAGTCCTTTGGCCGCGAGCATAGATCACCTGACGCCGCGCAAGCCTAGCCCTCAAGCGCCAGGCTCTTGGTCCGCCGCGCCTTTTCACAAAAGCGACATGCAATCAGCCTAACCGCGCCGAAAGCCATGGAAAGACGTCGACGCCGATGAGCGCCGAGCCCGCCGTGCGCCATTACCGCACGGTCTTCATCTCCGACGTCCATCTCGGCACCAAGGGATGCCAGGCGGAGCTTCTGCTCGACTTCATCCGCCACATCGAGTGCGAGCGACTCTACCTGGTCGGCGACATCTTCGACGGCTGGAAGCTGGCCAGCGGCTGGTACTGGCCGCAGTCCCACAACGACGTCGTCCAGAAGATCCTCAGGATGGCGCGCAAGGGCACCGAGATCATCTACGTCCCCGGCAACCATGATGAGGTGGCGCGCGACTATTGCGGCGTCCATTTCGGCGGGGTGGTCGTGGTCCGCGACGCCCTGCATGAGGCGGCCGACGGCAAACGCTACCTCGTCCTGCACGGCGACGAGTTCGACGCGGTGACCCGCCACGCCCGCTGGCTCGCCTTCGCCGGGGACTGGGCCTATAGGACGGTTCTCGGCCTGAACACCTTGTTCAATCGGCTGCGCCGCCGGTTCGGATTCGGCTATTGGAGCTTTTCGGCCTATCTAAAGGTCAAGGTGAAGAACGCGCTCCAGTTCATCGAGAATTTCGAGGCCGCCGTTGCCGAAGAGGCCCGCCGCAGGGGCGTCGACGGCGTGATCTGTGGGCACATCCACAAGGCCGAGATGCGCGACATCGGCGGCGTCCGCTACATCAACGACGGCGACTGGGTCGAAAGCTGCACCGCCCTGGTCGAGCATGCCGACGGGCGGTTCGAGATTCTCGAGTGGGCCAAGCTGCGCTCGTGGTCGATGGTCAAGCGCTTGAGCGAGGCGGAAGCGCGGGAAGCCTCCTTCGTCTGATGCGCATCCTCTTGGCCACCGACGCCTGGGAGCCGCAGGTCAACGGCGTGGTGCGCACGCTGACGCGCACCGTCGCCGAGTGCCGCGAGATGGGTCACGAGGTCGAGGTGATCTCGCCGGACCAGTTCAAGACCTTCCCGCTGCCGACCTATCCCGAGATCAAGCTCGCCGTCGGCGCCTACGAGCCCCTGCAGGAGAAGTTCAAGTCGTTCGAGCCGGAGGCGATCCACATCGCAACCGAGGGTCCGATCGGATTCGCCGCGCGGCGCATTTGCCTCGACTGGAAGCTGCCGTTCACCACCAGCTACCACACCAAGTTCCCGGAGTACGTCGCCGCCCGTCTGCCGCTGCCGGTCTCGGCCGGCTACGCCTACATGCGCTGGTTCCACAAGCCGTCGGGGCGGCTGATGGTGGCGACGCCGACCATGCGCGACGAGCTGGCCAAGCACGGGTTCCGCAACATCTCGCCCTGGTCGAGGGGCGTCGACACCGAGGTGTTCAACCCGGCCAAGCGCGGCCACCCCGACGTCTACGCCGGGCTCGCGCGCCCGATCTGGCTGAACGTCGGGCGGATCGCGGTCGAGAAGAACATCGAGTCGTTCCTCGATCTCGACCTGCCGGGCACGAAGGTGATCGTTGGCGACGGGCCGCAGAAGGCGGCGCTCGCGGCCAAGCACCCCGACGCCGTCTTCCCGGGTTCAAAGTCGGGCGAGGAGCTTTCCGCCTACTTCGCTGGCGCCGACGTCTTCGTCTTCCCCTCGCTCACCGACACCTTCGGCATGGTGATCCTGGAGGCCATGGCGTCCGGGACGCCGGTCGCCGCCTTCCCGGCGCCGGGGCCGGTCGACATCATCCCCAACTCGGGCGCCGGGCGTCTGGCCGAAACGATGACCGAGGGCCTGCGCGAAGCCTGTCTCGGCTGCCTCGACATCGACCGCGCGGCGGTGCGCGCCTACGCCGAGCGCTTCTCCTGGCGCGCCTCGGCCGACGAGTTCGTGCGCAACCTGCAGCCCTATCCGGAGCCGGAGAAAACGCGCTTCTGGCGCCGCCTCCGCCGCCTGGCCCGCCTCCGCCGCCGGCCAGCGCAGGTCTAGCTCAGGACCAACCGAGTTTCGGGGCCGGCGGCAGCCGCCCAATCTGACCGCCAAGCGCGCCAAGGACGCCAAGGGCGGCTGAACCGTTGCGGGCCCTCTTGGCGATCTTGGCGTCCTTGGCGGTCGAATGCGACGGCTCCGCTGCGCGGAGCAAAGGGGTCTAGTCCGCCGCCACTGGCTCCTCGCGGGGCGGGCCGGTGGGTTTGCGCAGCAGGAACACCAGGGGGATGGCCGCCAGCGTGGTCAGGAACATCAGGTGGAAGACGTCGATGTAGGAGACCATCGCCGCCTGCGCGCTCACCTGGCCGTTCAGCCCGGCCATCGTCGTCGGCGCATTCATCGCGGCGGCGCCGCCGAGCGCGGTCACCGCGTTCGGATTCTCCGGGTTGATCCCCTCGGCGAGGCGGGCGTGCACGATCTGGCTGTTGCGCACGAAGGTCGCTTCCATGATCGAGATCCCGGCGCTGTTGCCGAGGTTGCGCACCAGGGTGAAGACGCCGGTGCCGTGGGTGCGCAGGTGCGGCGCCAGCGTCGCGAAGGCGAGCACGCTCATCGGCGTGAAGACTAGGCCCGTGCCCAGCCCCTGCACCACGCCGGTCCAGATGATGGTCCAGGAGTCCATCTGCAGGTTGAAGGTGCTCATCCCCAGGAACGAGGCCGCGAACAGCAGGAGCCCACCGGTGATTAGGATGCGCGCGTCGACGCGCCCGACCAGGCGGCCGGCGAACGCCATGGAGATCAGGCTGCCGATGCCGCGCGGCGCCGAGATCATGCCCGCGGTCATCACCGGATAGCCGAGCAGCGTCTGGACCATCGGCGGCAGGAGCGCCATGACCGAGAAGACCAGGAGCCCGACCGCCAGCCCCAGGACCGTCGCCGCGGCGAAGTTGCGGTCCTTGAACATTTCCAGCGGCACCAAGGGGTCTTCGGTGGTCAGCGTGTGGACGGTGAAGAGCACCAGCGCCAGCGCGGCGAGCCCCGCCTCGACCATGATCTCCGGCGACTGGAACCAGTCGTTGTTCTGTCCGCGGTCGAGGCAGAGCTGAAAGGCGCCCAGCATCAGCGACAGGAGCGCGAACCCCATCGCGTCGAAGCGGACCCTATGACCGCGGTCCTCCTCGTGCAGGAAGGTCCAAACGCCGATGGCGGCGAACACGCCGACCGGCAGGTTGATGTAGAAGACCCAGCGCCATGAGAAGTTGTCGGTCAGCCAGCCGCCGAGGATGGGGCCGCAGATCGGCGCGATCATGATCCCCATGCCCCAGATGGCCATGATCGGACCGCGCTCCTCGTAGGGGTAGGCGTCGAGCATCACCGCTTGCGACAGAGGCGCCATCGCCGCGCCGCAGGCTCCCTGCAGCACGCGGAAGAGAACGATCTGATCGAGGTTCTGCGCCGCGCCGCAGGCCGCCGAGGCGGCGGTGAAGCCGATGATCGAAACCAGGAACACGCGCTTGCGGCCAAAGCGGCTGGCCAGCCAACCGGTGGTCGGCGTCATGATCGCCGCGGCGATGATGTAGGAGGTCAAAACCCAGGTGATCTGGTCGGCGGACGCCGACACCGAGCCGGCCATATGCGGCAGCGCGACGTTGGCGATCGTCTGGTCGAGCACCGTCATGACCATCGCGCTCATGATGGAGATCATCACCATCGGGCGGTTGGGCGCCGGCTGGGCCAGCATGTGCGGCGCGGTTTGGGCGGTCATCGGCCCTCAGATAAGCCGGCTTCGCATCGCCTGCGAGAGCAGATCGATGAGCGTGACAGCCACGATGATCACGATGACCATCGCCGCGGTCTGGCTGAACTCGAAGGCGTTCATGGAGTTGAACAGCATCTGGCCGATGCCGCCGGCGCCGATGAAGCCGAGCACGGTCGCTGCCCGGGCGTTGGATTCGAAGCGGTAAAGGGCATAGCTGGTCCAGAGCGGCGCGACCTGCGGGATCACGCCCCAGACGATCTCCTGCAGCGGCGCCGCGCCGGTCGCGCGCACCCCCTCGATGGGGCCGGGCGCCACGGTCTCGACCGCTTCGGAGAACAGCTTGCCGAGCACGCCGCCGGTGTTGATGGCCAACGCCAGGACGCCGGTGAGCGGTCCAAGGCCCACCGTCACGATGAACGCCAGCCCGATGACCAGCTCCGGCAGGGACCGGAGCACGTCCAGGATCCGCCGCACCGGCTGCTGGATCCAGACCGGCGAGATGTTGCGGGCCGCGGCGAGGCCGAGCGGGATGGCGATGAAGATGGCGATGAATGTGCCCCAGAGCGCCATCTGCACCGTCAGCCACATCTGCGCGATGTACTCGGGCATGTCGCCGAGGTCCGGGTGCAGGAAGGCGCCCAGGAGGTCGCGCAGGTTCGCCGAGTTGGCGAACAGCATGGGCAGGCGGCGCAGGTTCACCGGGCCGATGCTGGCGATGAGGACGACGGCGATGCCGCCCCAGAGCACCAGGTCGATCAGCCGCTCGCGGAGCGGCTTGACCGGCGGCGGCGGGATGTTGGCCCCGGCGTCGCTCATCCGGGGTGGTGGGCGGCGATGTCGGCCATGACCGCGTCGTAGGCGCGCTGGGCGGCGATGATCTTGGCCGGGTCGCCGGACTTCTTCGCCTGGTAGAGCGCCTCGCTGGCGTCCATCTGCCTGACCGGGTCGAGGTAGTCCGGCGCCGCGGCCGCGAAGCCGCCGAAGGTTAGCGCCTTCAGGTTCGCCCGCTCCCGATCGCCGTCGGCGCCGGGCGCTGTCCCGTAGGTCAGGAAGAAGTCCCTGATCTTGGCCTTGACCGCCGGGTCCAGGTCCTTGCGCGCGACGATCGACGATTCCGGCAACGGCGGCGAGGTCCAGATCACCTCGACCTTGTCCGCCGTCTCGGGCTCGTCGCGGTGGGCGAACTGAAGGCCCACCGTGTTCATCGTGGCGACGTCGACCACGCCGTTGGCGACGGCGAACAGGTTGGCCTGGTGGGACGCCGATCGCACGACCTTGAAGCAGGTCTCCGGGTCGATGTTGCGTGGGATGAAGAGATAGGCCATCGGCGCCAGCGTGCCCGACGTCGAACGCGGGTCGCCGATGCCGAAGTTGTAGCGCTTGCCGCACTTCAGGACGTCATCGAGGGTGATGCCCGAGCCCTTCTTGGCAAGAAGGATCGACTCGTAGTCCCTGGCTCCGCCCTCGTCCGTGATGCGGCCCAGGATCTCGCCGTCGGCCCGTCGGACCGCTTCAAGGGTGGGCAGCGCCGAGAACCAGCCGACCTGCACCTGGTTGAACTTCATCGCCTCGATCACGGCGGTGTAGTTCGACGCGTAGTAGGCCTCGACCTTCAGGCCGGTCTTTCGCTGCATGTCGTCGAGCACCGGTTGCCAGCGCTTGCCCATCGCGCCCTGGTCCTCGGCGGACTCGAACCAGAACTTGATCACCTTGCTGTCGTCATGCCCGCACGACGTCAGCACGAGCAGGGCCGCAGCTCCGAGGATCGCCAACGCCTTGCGCATCATTGCGGCCGGTCCTCCCAGGTAGGCGTCCTCGATTTCCGGGCCGTAGATCTCGGCCAGCCGCGCGGGGTCCAGCGCGGTGCTTGGCCCGTCGAAGACGATGCGGCCGGCCTTCAGCGCCACCACGCGCGGGCAGTAGCGCAGCGCATAGTCGACCTGGTGCAGGGTCACCACGACGGTCAGGCCCTGCTCGGCGTTCAGCCTGGCGAGCAGCTCCATCACCTGCCGCGCCGCGGCCGGATCCAGCGAGGCGACGGGCTCGTCGGCCAGGACAGCAGTTGCGCCTCCTGCACCAGCGCGCGGGCGATCGCGCCCCGCTGCTGCTGGCCGCCGGAGAGTGTCGAAGCCCGCTGGCCGGCCTGCTCGGCGACGCCGACGCGCGTCAGCGCCGTCATCACGGCCGCCTTCTCCGCCGGCGACCAGAGGCCGAGCAGACCGCGCCAGAACGGCGTCTTGCCCAAGAGGCCGAGGGCCGCGTTGGTGAAGAGGCTCAAACGCCCGACGAGGTTGAACTGCTGGAACACCATGCCGATGCGCGCGCGCGTCCGCCGCACGTCGTCGGCGACGCGCCCGGCCCGCTGCACCACAGCTCCGCAGGCCTCGATCGCCCCGTCGCCGCCGTCGAGCACGGAAAGCCCGTTGATGGCGCGGAGCAGCGTCGACTTTCCCGCGCCGGACGGTCCGATCAGCCCGACCATCTCGCCTCGGGCGACCCTCAACGTCACGCCGTCCAGCGCCCGCCTGGACCCGAAGGTCTTGGCGGCCGCGCGAACCTCGATCGCTCCATCGAACGCCATGCCGCCCTCGACCCCGCCGACCGCGAGGCGGCCAGCAATGCCCCTGGCATGCGAAACTTTCGTGGCGGCGGCAAGGGCCGCGCTTAACGGCCGGCGGCGGATAAAGCTTTACATCGCCGTGCGCATTCCTTATGTCGCGCGCTCCGGCGGACCCGAAGTCGAGAGAAGCGCTGCTAACGCCGGCCTGGGTTAACAATCATGCAGGGGGTTACGTGAATTGCACACGTACCATTCGCCCCTGGACCTGGTCCGTGAGCGGTCGCCGGAACGTCCTGTCGCACTCGTGCGACCTGACACCCTGGCCGTAGCGGCGCGCTGGTTCCAGAACACCTTTAAAGGCGACGTCTTCTACGCCCTCAAGGCGAACCCTTCGCCGTGGGTGATCAAGACGCTCGTGCAGAACGGGATCAACGCCTTCGACGTCGCGTCGCTGGCCGAGATCGAGCTGGTCGCCGAGCAGGCGCCGGGCGCGCGCATGGCCTTCATGCATCCGGTGAAGAGCCGGACGGCGATCGCGGCCGCCTACTTCGACCACGGAGTGAAGACCTTCGTCTTCGACGCCGAGGACGAACTGGCCAAGATCATCGACGCCACCGGCGGCGCGAAGGACCTCAACCTCATCGTCCGGCTCGCGGCTTCGTCGGAAGGCGCGGCCTATCCGCTGGCCGGCAAGTTCGGTGTCGAGCAGCATCAGGCGCCGGCGCTCTTGCTCGCCGCGCGGCGCGCGACCGACGAGCTGATGGGCGTGGCCTTCCACGTCGGCAGCCAGTGCATGCGGCCGACCGCCTTCCAGGCGGCGATGGCGCAGGCCTCGCGTTCGCTCGTGCGCGCCGGCGTGTTCGCCGACGTCGTCGACGTGGGCGGCGGCTTCCCGTCGGTCTATCCCGGCATGGTCCCGCCGGAGCTCGGCTTCTACGTCGACGCCATCGACCGCGGCTTCGCCGAGATGATGGTGCATGAGACCACCGAGCTCTGGTGCGAGCCCGGGCGGGCGTTGGTCGCCGAGTGCACCTCGGTGCTGACCCGGGTCGAGCTTCGCAAGGGCGATGCGCTCTATCTGAACGACGGCTCCTATGGCGCGCTGTTCGACGCCGCCCACACCAAGTGGCCGTTCCCGGTCAAGCTGGTGCGCGATGGCGGTCCGGCCGACGCGCCACTGAAGCCCTTCCGCTTCTACGGACCGACCTGCGATTCCCTCGACCACATGCCCGGCCCCTTCTGGCTGCCGGAGGACGTGGCCGAAGGCGACTACGTCGAAATCGGCATGCTGGGCGCCTACGGCGTCGCCATGGCCACCCGCTTCAACGGCTATGGCGAGCTCGACGCCGCCATCGTCGAGGACGCGCCCATGGCCTCGATGTACGGCCTTGCCCCGCGCTCGATCCCGACGCCGCGCGTCGAGACCGACACGGTCGTCAAGCTGTCGCGCGCCCGTGGCAAGAGGCGCCGGCGCCGCTAGCGCCCTCTCTGCTGAGCCGAGTCATGACCAAGCCGAACACCAAGGCCGAGCTCCTGGCCAAGACCGTCGAGCACGTCGACATCACCGCCTACGATGCGCGGCCGGTGATCGACGCCATGCGCGGCATGAGCTTCACCTCGCGCGACACCGCGCGCGCCGCCGACATCCTGTCGATGGCGATCGAAGACCCCGCCTGCTCGCCCTGGCTCACGCTGGCCGGCTCGACCAGCGCCGGCGGCTGCATGCACGTCTATCGCGACATGATCAGAACCGGGATGGCCGATGTGGTCGTCGCCACCGGCGCCTCGATCGTCGACATGGATTTCTTCGAGGCGCTCGGCTTCAAGCACTATCAGGCCCAGTCCGATGTGGACGACCGCGACCTGCGCGCCCTCTACATCGACCGCATCTACGACACCTACATCGACGAGGAAGAGCTGCAGGCCTGCGATGCGGCGATCAAGGAGATCGCCGATGCGCTGGAGCCGAAGCCCTATTCGTCCCGCGCCTTCATCCGCGAGATGGGCCGCTGGCTGGCCGACGGGCGCGCGAAGAAGCCCGGTTCGCTGATCCAGACCGCGTTCGAAGAGGATGCGCCGATCTTCTGCCCGGCCTTCACCGACTCCTCGGCCGGCTTCGGGCTGGTCAAGCACCAGGTGGAGAGGATCAAGGCCGGGCGGCCCTACGTAACCATCGATGCGATCGCCGACTTCCGCGAGCTCACCGACGTGAAGATCGCCGCCAAGACCACCGGCCTCTTCATGGTCGGCGGCGGCGTCCCGAAGAACTTCGCCCAGGACACGGTCGTCTGCGCCGAGATTCTCGGGATCGACGCCGAGATGCACAAATACGCCGTGCAGATCACCGTAGCCGACGTCCGCGACGGGGCCTGTTCGTCGTCGACGCTGCGCGAGGCGCAGTCCTGGGGCAAGGTCGAGACCACCCACGAGCAGATGGTGTTCGCCGAAGCGACGACGGTCGTGCCCCTGATCGTCTCCGACGCCTACCACCGCGGCGGCTGGAAACGCCGCGAGAAACGCCGCTTCGCAAGGCTGTTCGCTTAGGCCCAGGCTGAAACCGGGCCTCCTGCGCTGCTCAATTCAACCACCAAGCACACAAAGCACACCAAGGGGTCGGAGAGGGCGCCGGCTCGGCGGCCAACCCCTGCCTCTTGGTGTGCTTGGTGGTGAAACAGCCTGAGTCGCCGCGTTCGCGGGGATTGGCGGTATTGCGCGCGGACCCTACGGCGCTGGGGCGGTGATGGCTTCGCGGAGGCCGGCTGCGACCAGGTCGGGGCGCTCCATTGGGAGGAAATGGGTCGTTTGCGGCACGGTCTCGACCAGGAGCCGGCCGCTGGCGACCAGCGGCGCGATGCGCTCGTCCAGCTGACAGGTCGAGGCCTTCTCGGCGCGCCAGATGTGGATCGGGCAGCGGCTCGCCTCGAACGCCACCCACGGATCGTGCGACTGCGAGGTGTAGTTCGAGACCTCCCACTCGGGCGCGCAGGCGAGTTCGACGGTCCCATCCGGCCGGTCGAGGAAGCCGTCCTGGACGTAGTCGGCGAGCATCGCCTCGGTCCAGTTGGTGAAGGCGCCGCGCCCCCGGTAGGAGTTGGCCACCTCCGCCCGGCTCGGGAAGACCCGCCGGCGGCGCATGGCGCCCGCGACCATCGGCGAGTCCATCGCCTCGCGCCGGATCGGGGCCGCCCGCAGGAGGATCACCGGGTCGAACAGCGCCAGCGCCCGCACGCGCTCTGGCCGCTCGGCGGCGCTGAACAGCGAAAGCGTGCCCCCCATGGAATGGCCAGCCAGCGCCACGGGCCCGAGGTCGAGGGCGTCGAGGAAGGCGATGAGGTCATCGCCCAGGTCGAGCCAGGTCTTGCGCGCCTCGGTCGGGGTCGGCGCGCGGGTGCGGCCGTGGCCGCGCAGGTCGATCGCCAGCAGGCGGAACTCCTCGGCGAGGGGCTGCAGGATCGTGCGATAGCTCCGCGCGTTGAACCCGTTGGCGTGGGTGAAGACCGCATCGACCGGTCGCGCGCTCGGCCCGAAATCGAGGTATGCGAATTCGCCCGCGCCGTTGGGGGTGTCGAGGCGCACGGTGGCGGTTCGCGGTTCGGGCATGCTCATGGCCGCGCTGCATAAGCGATGAGGGCGCGCGATGAAACTCTTCACCATCGGCTATCAGGCGGCGACCCAGGCCGAGGTGATCGCTCGCCTCAGGGCCGCCGGGGTGGCGGTGTTGATCGACGTGCGCGCCGTCGCCGCGTCGCGACGCGCCGGCTTCTCCAAGCGGCTTCTGGCGGCTGGCCTCGCCGAGGCGGGGATCGAGTACGTCCACCTGCGGGCTCTGGGCACGCCCGCCGCCGGCCGAACCGCCGCCCGGGCGGGCCGCACGGCCCAGATGCAGGCGATCTACACCGACTATCTCGATCACGAGCCGGCGGCGGAGACCGAGCTTGCACAGGCGGAGGCGATCGCGGGCGATCGGCCGGCGGCGCTGCTCTGCCTCGAGGCCGACGCTCGGGTCTGCCATCGCCGCCTGATCGCCGAGCGGCTGGCGGCGCAGGCCGGCTTCGAGGTTGTCGACCTTTAGGGGATCAGTCCTTCTTGCGCCGTTCGCTGCGCTCGCTGCGGAAGGCGCGGATCACTTCGGTGATCACCCGCGGATTGCGCATGGCCATGATGCCGGCGGCCAGCGCCACGCCCGCCGAGGCCATCGGCTTGTCGCGCACCAGGTCCATCAGGTCCTCGGCCACGCCGGAGGCGCCATCGCCACGGCGTCGGCGACGGCGGGGCATGGCGATCAGCCCGACGATGAGCGCGATGACGGCGAAGACGCCGGCGAGCACGGCGCCCCCGCCGGCGGCCCCCGACGTAGGGCTGGACCAGCGCGAAGAGCGCGAAGGCGGCCGCGAAAACGGTCACCGTGACGGACGCGCAGATGGCCGCGATGGCCACGAACGCCATGAGGATGCGCGTGAAGATCAACGCCGCCCGCCGGCCAGCAGAAGGCCGATCAGCACGCCGACGCCCAGCGCCGCGAAGGTGGCGGTCAGCGGCCGCTCCTGCACACGCTCGGTCATGTACTTCTGCGCGACGTCGAGGTGGTCCCCGGCATGGTCGGCGTAGACCTGCGCCTGAGTGCGCAGGGTCTCGATGCCTTCCTGGATCGTCTTGCGCGCCTGCTCGGTCAGCTCGTTGAGCTGCTTCTCGGCGTCCTTCAGCGTCTTGTCGACGCTCTCGGCGGTCTCGTCGATGGCTTTGCTGGCGGGCATGGGGCGGTCTCCAGGAATCCCCGAGCGGGGAAGCGATGCAGAAGGCGGAACGCGACCGCAAACCGCACGGTTCCGCTGGTTTGCGGCGAAGCTCGAAAGGACGTCGAAGGCTGCATGACGCTTTCCTTATCTGACCGCAAGGTGTTCTGTTCAGCTTGTGAAGACGCGCGGCCGGCCTCCGTTGGCCCCGATCGAAGCACGGGCTTGGTTGTCGCCCATGGCCGCTGAGAAGGACGCACACGCCGCCTCCCTCGAAACCCCGACCGTAAAGGTCGCCGCGGCCGAAGCGGGCGCCGCTCGGCTTGGACACATCCTGGACCTCGCCGCCCGCATTTGCGGCGGTCCGCGCGCCGCCGTCGTGGTGTTCGACGAGGGAGCGGCCAGCGTCGCCGCTAAGAGGGCCTCTGGCCCGGGCTGGCCGAGCGCCGCGGATGTGGCGGCGCTCGCCCCCGTCGCGCGCGACATCGTGGTCGAAACCAGCCCCGAAGGTCGCCGGGTCACCGCGCCGCTGGCGACCGCCAACGGCCGCAGCCTGGGCGTCATCCTGCTCCACGACCCCGACGGCCGCGGTCCGCTCGCGCCCGACCAGCGGGCCATGCTCGCCGATCTGGCCGCCATCGCCGCCGACGAGGTCGATCGCGACCGCGACGAGGCCGAGCGCGAGAGCCTGGTCGCCGAACTCGACCACCGGGTGAAGAACGTGCTGGCGGTCGTGCAGTCGCTGGCAGCGCAGTCGGCGCGCAAGGCCTCGTCGCTCGACGGCTTCCTGAAGACCTTCGCCGGACGGCTCAAGTCGATGGCCTCGGCGCACCAGCTGCTGATCGCGACGCGATGGCGGGGCGCCGGCATGAGCAATATCGCTGCGGCCGAACTCGGCGGGCTCGCGCCGGGCCAGACCCGCTGGCAGGGGGCGGACCTCTTGCTAAGGCCGCGGGCGGCGAACGCCATGTCGCTGGCGCTGCACGAGCTCGCCACCAATGCGGTGAAGTTCGGGGCGCTTTCGACCGAGCTCGGGCGCGTGGAGGTGGCCTGGAAGCCCACAGCCGACGGCGGACTCGAGCTCTGCTGGACCGAGAGCGGCGGCCCGCCTGTCGCGGCGCCCACCCGTCACGGCTTCGGCGCGACGCTGCTCGACAAGGTGACCGGCCGCGAACTCGGCGGCTCGGTGCGTGTCGAGCATCGCCGCGACGGCGTGCGCGCCGTCCTGATCGCCGGGCCGTCGGCGATCGCAGCCGAGGCGGGCCGCGCCGCGGCCTCGCCCACAGAGCCGGCGCTCCAGTCCGAGGCCTCGACCGGCGCGCCGGTGACCGCCGGCCACGCCGGGATCAGCGGGCTGCGCATCCTGATCGTCGAAGACGCGCTGCTGCTCGCGCTCGAGCTCGAGGCCGGCCTGGCCGAGGCCGGGGCCAGCGTCGCCGGGTCGGCGGCCGACGTCGAGGAAGGCCTGCGCATGGCCGAGCTGCCCCTGGACGCGGCCGTGCTCGACGCCAACCTGAACGGCGAGTCGGTCCTGCCGGTGGCCCGGGCGCTCGCCGCCCGCGGCGTGCCCTTCGTGTTCGCGACCGGCTACGGCGATTCCAAGTTCACGCCCCAGGGGTTCGATGCGCCCCTGATCAAGAAACCCTACGACGTGACCCAGATCGCCGCTGCGCTGGCCGAAGTCACCGGCCGCCTCGCCGCCTAGCCGCGCCCCGGCCAGAGCCGCTCGACTTCGACGTCGACGCCCTGCGGCGCCAGCGCCGGCTCGTGGGCCGAGACCCAGACCACGTCCAGCCCCTGGGCCAGGATTCGGGCCAACGCCTTCGCGCCGGTCGCTTTCGGCGTCAGTCGGCGCGCCTCCCGCCGGGCGAGCGCGATCGTCGCCGGCGCGGCGCCCTCGCCCACCACAAGCACGTCGGCTTGCGCCAGCGCCCGCGCGGCGCGGAGCGAGATGAGGTCGCCCTGGCCGCCGTCCATCACGATGCGCAGCCGGCCCGCTCTGCGCTCGCCTTTCGCCGCGCCGGCCAAGGCCTCCTCGAGCAGGCGGCGGGCGCCGGCCATGTCGCCCGCCATCGCCGCCTCCGCGGCCGGACCGACCAGCGCCTCGCGCAGGAAGGCGCGGCGGTCGTCGAGGTTGGGCAGAGCCTCTCGCGTCTTCTGGCGCAAGGCGCCGAACAGGGCCGCGATCCGGCCCGCCCCCTCCGGAACACGCGCTTCGATGTCGCTGCGCAGCAGGGTGGCCAGCAGCGGCGCCGCGCCGGTCGTGCCGACCGCGGCGACCACCTGTCCCCGATCGACCAGGGCCGGCGTCATGAAGTCCGAAAGGGCGGGGTGGTCGACCACGTTGACGACAGCGCCAGCCGCTCGCGCCGCGGCGGCCGCCTGGGCGCGGAAGGCCTCGTCGCCGCCACAGATGAAGGCGAAGCGTGGCGCCGTCGTAGGCCGCGGCCTCGTGCGCCCGGGCGTCGTCGATGCGCGCCAGCCTCGCCGGCGAGCCGTCGAACAGCCGCACCTTGGCGTCGGCGGCGTCGCCGTCGCCAACGATGGCGATCGTGCGGCCGGCGAGTGGGAAAAACGCGGGGAAAGCGTCCATGGCGGCGCAATCGGACGCTCTTTTGCCCGCGCGCGTCAACCTGAGCGGTGTTAAGATAGCGACAAATCAGTCCGGCCTTCGCAGGCGTGGGAGGACGCATGACCACCAACCTCAACATCAACGGGCAGACCATGACGGTCGAAGCGGCGCCCGAGACGCCGCTGCTCTGGGTGCTGCGCGACGAGCTCAAGCTCACCGGCACCAAGTACGGCTGCGGCATCGCCGAGTGCGGCTGCTGCACGGTGCACGCCGACGGCAAGGCGATCCGCGCCTGCCAGACGCCGATCGGCGACCGCGACCGCGATGAAGATCACCACGATCGAGGGGCTGGGCGGCGATCACCCAGTGCAGCAGGCCTGGATCGAGCACGACGTGCCCCAGTGCGGCTACTGCCAGTCCGGCCAGATCATGTCCGCGAGCGCGCTTCTGGCGGCGAACCCCGAGCCCCTCCGACGACGACATCGACGCGGCGATGAAGGGCAACATCTGCCGCTGTGGCAGCTACCAGCGCATCCGCGCCGCGATCCACACCGCGGCGGGCAAGGGCAAGGGAGCTTCGGCATGAACGCGCTGTCCAAGATCGCACGCCCGTCGCGCCGCGCCATCATCATCACCGGCGGCCTCGCCGGCGGCGCGCTTGTCGTCGGCTGCTCGCCGAAGGACATGGCTGGTGTGATGTCGATGGGGGCGAAGGACCCTCACCTCGGCCCGTTCGGCCAGTTCATCAAGATCAGCCCCGACAGCTCGGTTCTGGTGATGAACAAGCACCAGGATTCCGGCCAGGCGAACCACGCGGGTCTTGCGGCGCTGATCGCCGAGGAGCTGGACGCCGACTGGGACAAGGTCACCACGGCCGAGGCGCCCGCCAACGCCAAGCTCTACGCCAACACGCTGTTCGGCGTGCAGGGCACGGGCGGGTCGACCGCCATGGCCAACTCGTGGCTACAGTATCGGCAGGCTGGGGCCGCGGCGCGCGCGATGCTTGTCCAGGCGGCGGCGACTCGCTGGAGCGTCTCGCCAGACAGCCTCGGCGTGAAGAACGGCGTGATCACCCACGCGCCTTCCGGCCGCTCGGCGCCCTTCGGGGACCTCCTGGCGGACGCCGCCAAGGTCCCCCCGCCACAGTCGCCCGTGCTGAAGAACCCCAAGGACTTTACGCTGATCGGCACCGACCGCGTCGGGCGCAAGGACGGGACGGCGAAGAGCACGGGTACGGCGCGCTATACCCAGGACGTCCACCTGCCGGACATGCTGGTCGCCATGGTCGCCCATTCGCCCCGGTTCGGCGGGACGGTCGCCTCGTTCGACGCCAGCGCCGCGCGCCAGGTTCCGGGCGTCGTCGACGTCATGCACCTGCCGACCGGCGTTGCGGTCATCGCCAAGTCGACCTTCGCCGCCCGCCAGGGCCGCGACGCGCTGAGCGTGACCTGGAACGAAGACAAGGCCGAGAAGCGTTCGTCAGACCAGATCGATGGCCGACTATCACCGGATCGCCGCCGGCCAGGGGGATGTGAAGGCGCAGCCGTTCGAGACCAAGGGCGATGCGACCAACGCCTTCTCGGGCCAGCTGTTCGAAGCGACCTACGACTTCCCCTACCTCGCCCACGCTTCGATGGAGCCGATGAACTGCGTGGCGCAGGTGGACGGCGGCAAGGTCAAGCTGACCTTCGGGTCGCAGATCCAGACGCTCGACCAGATCAACACCGCCATGGTGGTCGGGACCCTGCCTGGCTCGGTGGAGATCGAGACCCTGCCCGCCGGCGGCTCGTTCGGCCGGCGCGGCAACAACAAGTCCGACTACGTGGTCGAGGCCGTGCACATCGCCAAGCACGTCGGCGGCTTTCGGCCGGTCAAGCTGGTCTGGACCCGCGAGGACGACATGACCGGCGGCCTCTACCGGCCGATGGCCTACCACGCGGTGGCCGTCAGCGTCGCCGCCGACGGCTTCCCGGCCGCCTGGCGGCACCGGGTGGTGACCCAGTCGATCATGAAGGGCGGCATCATCGGCGGCGGGTTCGACGATTCGACGGTCGAGGGCGCCAAGGGCTCGCCCTACTTCGACGCCATCCCCGTGGTCGACGGCCAGGTCTACATGCCGGACTTTCCGGTGACGGTGCTCTGGTGGCGCTCGGTCGGGGCGACGCACACCGCCTTCGTCATGGAACACACCATCGACCAGCTGGCGCGGCGCGCCGGCAAGGACCCGGTCGACTACCGCCGGGCGATGTACGCCCGCGCCGGCGCCAGCGCGGCGCGCCACCGCGCCGTGCTCGACCTCGCCTGCGAGAAGGCCGGCTGGGGCAGTCCTCTCCCGGCCGGGACCGCGCGCGGGGTTGCGGTGCACCAGAGCTTCGGCACGCTGGTCGCCCAGGTGGCCGAGGTCTCGATCAAGAACGGCGAACCGCGGGTCGGGCGCGTGGTCTGCGCCGTCGACTGCGGCACGGCCATCGCGCCCAGCCTCGTCGCCCAGCAGATGGAGGGCGGGACCTGCTACGGCCTCTCGGCGGCGCTGTTCGGCCAGATCACGCTGAAGGACGGGATCGTGCAGCAGTCCAATTTCGACGCTCACCGCGTGCTGCGCATGAACGAGGCCCCGCACGTCGAGACCTACATCCTGCCCTCGACCAACCCGCCCAGCGGCGCCGGCGAACCCGGCACCCCGGTGATCGCGCCGGCGGTCGCCAACGCGCTCCTCGTCCTGAACGGGACGCCGACCTCCAGCCTGCCGTTCGTGAAGAGCGCCTAGTCCCTTGGGGCCAGCGCGAGCTGGCCCGCCCCTCCGACCGCCAAGGTCGCCAAGAACGCCAAGAGGCGCATGAGTGGCCCGGACAAGCCGGGCCATGACGAAAAAGAGCAAGCGCGGCGCTCCCCCGCATTCCATCTCGCTCCAGCGGGGATGACGGGATGGGTGACGCCCGAGGCAATGTGACCCTTGGCGAACTTGGCGTCCTTGGCGGTCAAATCGGGCGGTTCCCTTGGGGCAGACCGTTGACGACGAGCCCCCCACAGCGCTTGGTTCAGGTCAAAGAGACGAGGATGCGCCGATGAAGTCGCCGGTTTGCGAGATGTTGGGGATCGAGTTCCCCCTGTTCGCCTTCAGCCATTGCCGAGACGTGGTCGCCGCGGTCAGCCGCGCGGGCGGGTTCGGCGTGCTGGGCGCCACGGGCCACACCCCGCAATCGGTGCACACCGAGCTCAAGTGGATCGACGACCACGTCGACGGCAAGCCCTACGGCATCGACGTCCTCGTGCCGGAGAACATGGCGACGGCGGGCGAGAAGGGCGTCACCTACAACTCGCTCCGCACCCGCGTGCCACAGGCGCACAAGGACTTTGCGGCCAAGCTGCTGGCCGACGCCGGCGTCGAGCCCTTCGATGTGCAGGTTTCCGACGACCGCGCCCAGCCCTTCGATCCGGAGCTCGCGCTCCGCACCCTCGAAGCGGCGTTCGAACATCCGATTAAGCTCATCGCCAATGCGCTCGGCGTGCCTCCGCCCGCGATGATCGAGATGGGCAAGAAGCACGGCGTGCCCGTGGCCGCCCTGGTGGGGGCGAAGGAACATGCCCTTCGCCAGGTCGCCGCCGGCGTCGACATCCTGGTCGTGCAGGGCACCGAGGCCGGCGGTCACTGCGGCGAGGTCACCACCATGGTGCTGGTCCCTGAGGTGATCCGCGCGATCAAGAAGATCCGCGACGTCCCGGTGCTGGCGGCGGGCGGCATCATGACCGGCGAGCAGATGGCGGCCTGCATGGCGATGGGCGCGGCCGGCGTGTGGACCGGCTCGGTCTGGCTCGCCACCGTCGAGAGCGAGACGTCCGCGATCTTCCGCGAGAAGATGATCGAGGCGGGCAGCCGCGACGCGGTCCGCGTGCGCACCCGGACGGGCAAGCCCGCCCGCCAGCTGCGCTCGGCCTGGACGGAGGCCTGGGACCGCAGCCCCGACAGCCCAGGCCCGCTGCCGATGCCGCTGATGACGCTGGTCAGCGAGAACGCGCTCCGCTCGGTCAACCGCGCCGCCGAAGCCGGCAACGAGAAGGCGCGCGACATGGTCACCTACTTCGTCGGCCAGGGCGTCGGCCTGATCGACCGGGTGCAGTCCGCCGGCCAGGTCGTGCAGACCTTCAAGGAAGAGTTCCTCGAAGCCGTCGAACGCATGAACGCGCTGCTGGAAGACTAGGTCTAGATCCGCCCATCCCGCGAAAAGCGGGACCCATGTTCTTTACCGCGGAGTCCGCAGAGAAGACGCGGAGCGCGCAGAGCCTCTGCGTTCTCTGCTTCTTCTCTGCGTTCTCTGCGGTTCAAATGACTTCGGTCCCGCTGTCGCGGGATGCGCGGACTTAACCAAGGTCTGTGCGGAGGTCGACGTCGTAGAGGACGCCGTCGTCGGGGGCGGGGACCAGGGCAAGCTGGTCCGGGGCGAGGGTTGCGAGCAGGCCGCCTGCGCCTTTGTCGCCGTCGAGTTTGAGCAGGTCGGCGAAGAGGGCGCGGCTGAACAGGACCGGGTGCCCTCGTTGGCCGTCGAACACCGGGGCCGCCGCCAGCGCCCCGCCGGCCACGGCCTCGGCCAGAGGGCCGAGCACGCCGAGCGGCACGCGGGGCATGTCGCCCAGGAAGACGAAGGCGCCGGCGCAGTCGGGCGGCAGGCTCTCGATCCCGGCCTTCAGCGAGGCCGAGAGGCCGCGCGCGTGGTGCTCTGCGTGCACCAGCTTTAGCCGCATGGCTTGGCCGCGGCCCTCGAAGTAGGCCCTCGCCGCCGCCGGAACGGCTTCGTCGGCGCCCCAGACGACCGTGACAATTAATGCCGGTGCGGCGATTGCGGCGCGCCAGAGCGCCCTCGATCAGCATGCGTCCATGCCAGGGCGCGGTCAGCTTGCCGCCGCCGAAGCGCGAGCCGAAACCGGCCGCCAGAACGATCGATTCCAAGGCGCCCCCTGTCGCCAAGGCCCATTCCTTTCTATGTTCCGCATCGACCATGACGCCCTACGACGCCTCAACCCCACGGTCCACCGCGGCGAAACAGCCGCTGATCGACGGCTTTGGCCGCGCGGTGACCTATCTGCGCGTGTCGGTCACCGACCGCTGCGACCTCCGCTGCGTCTACTGCATGGCCGAGCGCATGGTCTTCCTGCCCAAGGCCGAGGTGCTGACGCTGGAGGAGCTCGACCGCATCGCATCGGCGTTCGTCGGCCTCGGCGTAAGGAAGCTCCGTCTCACCGGCGGCGAGCCCCTTGTGCGCAAGGGGATCATGACACTGATCGAGAGGCTCGGCCGCCATCTGACCGCGGGCCAGCTGGATGAGCTGACACTCACCACCAACGCCACGCGGCTGGCCGAGTTCGCCGAGCGATCTGGCGCGACACGGCATCAAGCGGATCAACGTCTCGCTCGACACCCTGAAACCCGACCTCTTCGCCCGCATCACCCGCGGCGGCGACGTCGCGAAGGTGCTTGGCGGCATCGAGGCCGCGCGCGCGGCCGGGCTCGCGGTCAAGATCAACGCCGTCGCGCTCAGAGACGACAACGCCGCGGAGATTCCGGAACTCATCCGCTGGGCCCACGGCCTCGGTATGGACTTCACGCTGATCGAGACCATGCCCATGGGCGAGATCGAGGCCGATCGCACCGACCAGTTTCTCTCGCTGGCCGACGTCCGCCGCGAGCTGGAGAGCTACTGGACGCTGACCGACCTTCCGCTCACGACCGGCGGGCCGGCGCGCTACGTCAGTATCGCCGAGACTGGCGGGCGACTCGGCTTCATCACCCCGCTCAGCCATAACTTCTGCGAAGGCTGCAACCGCGTGCGGCTGACCTGCACCGGCACGCTGCACTCCTGCCTTGGCCGCGAGGACGCCAGCGACCTGCGCGCCGTCATCCGCGCCGGCGCCGACGACGCGGCGCTGGAGACCGCGATCCGCGCCGCCATCGACGCCAAGCCCAAGGGGCACGACTTCCATATCGAGCGTGGCGCCGCGCCCGCCGTCGCCCGCTACATGTCGACCACCGGCGGCTGATGGCCAGGGTCCTGATGTTCGGCCGCCTGGCCGACGTCGCCGGCTGGCGCGAGCGCAGCCTTCCCGAGACGCCCGCCACCCTCTCGGCGCTGAAAGTGCTGCTCTCGGCCGAGAACCCCGCGCTCGGCGCGGCGCTCGCCGGCAGGGGCGTGCAGGTGGCCGTCGGCAAGGCGATCGTGCGCGGCGACGTCGCGCTCAAGTCCGGCGTCGAGGTCGCCTTCCTCGCCCCGATGAGCGGAGGCTAGGCCGGTGACGGTGCGCCTGACCACCGCCCTGTTCGACCCGGGCGCCCTGCTGGCCGAGTTCAGCGCCGGTCGGGCCGAGACCGGCGCGGTCGTCACTTTCACCGGCATCGCGCGCGCGTCGGACGGCCAGGTCGAGCGGCTGGAGCTCGAGGCCTACCCCGGCTTCACCGACGCCGAGATCGAGCGCATCGCCGGCGCCACCAAGGCGCGCTTCTCCCTGCACGACGTCCTGATCGTCCACCGCCACGGCGAGATCGCGCCCGGCGAGGCGATCGTCTTCGTCGCCACCGCCGCGGCCCACCGCCGCGCCGCCTTCCAGGCCGCCGACCTGCTGATGGACTACCTGAAGAGCCGCGCGCCGTTCTGGAAGAAGGAGCACGGTCCGGACGGCGCGCGCTGGGTCGAGCCGACCGACCAGGACCTGACCGACGCCAAGCGGTGGGACGAGGCGTGAGGCCGGTCGTCGCGCCGCGCTTGCGTCAGATCAAGGCGAGCTTGCGCTGCGGGCGGCATGAAGCGGCCGCATGACCAAGCGCCGGCCCTGGAGACTGATCGCGCTCGCAGCCGCCGTGGCGCTGATCGCGGTCGGAGCGGCGGCGTGGTGGATCGCCCTTCGCCCCCAACCGGCGAGCTACGTGACCAACCCGGTGACACGCGGCGACGTCGCCACGACCATCACCGCCAGCGGGACCATCAATCCGGTGATCACGGTCCAGGTGGGGACCTATGTCTCGGGAACCCTCGTGTCGCTGACCTGCGACTACAACACCCGGGTCCACAAGGGTCAGCTCTGCGCCAAGATCGATCCGTCGCCGTATCAGATCGTTGTCGATGAGGACGCCGCCAACCTGAACCTGGCCAAGGCCCAGCTCGTCAAGGACCAGGCCAACGTGGTCTACACCCGGCTGGCCAACGGCCGCGCCCAGCTGCTGCTGAAGGAGGACTCCGGCTCTCGCGACGCCGCCGACCTCGCCCTGAACGCCTACGATCAGGCGCTGGCGCTGGTCCAGGTGGACGTCGCGACCATCGCGCAGAGAGCCGCAACGCTGAAGGCCGCCCAGATCAACCTGAACTACACCAACATCACCTCGCCGGTGGACGGCACGGTGGTGACGCGCAACGTGACGGCCGGGCAGACCGTGGCGGCCAGCCTGCAGACACCCACCCTGTTCCTGATCGCCACGGACCTCACCAAGATGCAGGTCGACACCAACGTCAGCGAATCCGACATCGCCGGCGTCGTGCAGGGCGCCAGCGCCAGCTTCACCGTGGACGCCTACCCCAGCCGGACCTTCCAGGGGCTCGTCGCTCAGGTGCGCCAATCGCCGATCAGCGTGCAGAACGTCATCACCTATGACGTGGTCATCGCCGTCGCCAATCCGCAGCTGCTGCTCAGGCCCGGCATGACCGCGACGGCCGCCATCGTCAAAGCCCAGGTCCACAACGTGCTGCGCGTTCCATCGCAGGCGCTGCGGTTCAATCCCGCGGGGCGCCTGCCGCCGCCGGTCGGGGCGGCGGGCGGTCGGTCTGGGTGCAGCGCGACGGCAAGCTGGTCCGGGTTCCCGTGACCGTCGGGCTCAACAATGATGCCTTCGCCGAGATCAAGGCCGGCGATCTCAAGGTCGGAGATCAGGTGGTCGTCTCGGCGGTGGTCGCCGGCGCATCGGGCCGGGCCGCGAGCGCGACCCCCCCGTCGCTGCGCGGCGTCTAGGGACGTCAGCGGATGGCCGACGCCGTCGTTCGCATCACCGACCTGACCCGGACGTTCCAACTCGGGGACAGCACCGTCCATGCCCTGCAAGGGGTCAGCCTCACCGTGGCGCGCGGCGAGTTCATCGCCATCATGGGCTCGTCCGGGTCGGGCAAGTCGACCTTGATGAACGTTATCGGCTGCCTCGACCGCCCGAGCAGCGGCGAATACCTGTTCGAAGGCCGCGACGTGGCGCGCCTGCCCGAGACGGAGCTCGCCGACATCCGCGGCCGGCGGATCGGCTTTGTGTTCCAGAATTTCAACCTGCTCGCGCGCACGAGCGCGCTCGAGAACGTCGTGCTGCCGCTGCTCTATGGGGTCGGCGCCGCACTGACGTCGAGGCAGCGGATCGAGCGCGGGCGCGAGGCGCTCGCGGACGTCGGGCTGGCCGATCGGGAGCGGAACACGCCGAGCCAGCTTTCGGGCGGCCAGCAGCAGCGCGTCGCGCTCGCGCGCGCCCTGATCAACCACCCCGCGCTCCTGCTGGCCGACGAACCGACGGGCAACCTGGACAGCAAGACCTCGCACGAGATCATGGACGTCATCCGCAAGCTCAATCGCGAACAGGGCGTCACCGTCATCCTGGTCACCCACGAGGCCGATATCGGCGCCTACGCCGACCGGCTGATCGTGATGCGCGACGGCAAGATCGAGTCCGACAAGCATCAGACCGCAGCGGCCTCGGATGGAGACCCCGGCCCGGCGAGGCCGGCGACGCCCAAGACGCCGTTCTCCCCCCGGCCCGACGGCGATGCTGGCCTTGGTGTGGCCTTCCTCTCGATGGCGTTCACGGCCTCCTTGCAGGCCCTGGCGCGCAACAAGATGCGTTCGGCGCTGACCATGCTGGGCGTCTTCATCGGCGTGGCGGCGCTCATCGCCATGGTGGCGGTCGGCGACGGCGCCAGCGCGGCGGTGAAGAAGCAGCTGGAAAGCCTGGGCACCAACATGGTCGTGGTGCAGCCAGGCGCCACGACCGCGGGCGGCGCGCGCGCCGGCGCCGGCAGCGCCTCCACCCTGACGGTGACCGACGCTCAGACCATCCTGCACAGCGACCCCGCCGTCGCCGATGTCGGATACCTGACCCGCCAGTCCGCCCAGGTCCAGTATGGCGATCGGAACTGGAGCACCGCGATCCAGGGCGTGTCGCCGAGCTATGTCGGCATCGTCAACTGGCAGATCGCCGACGGCGCGACCATGACCGACCAGCAGAACGATGCCGCCGACACGGTCGCCCTGATCGGCCAGACCGTCTACCAGAACCTGTTCCCGCCCGGTCAGAGCCCGGTCGGCGCCACAGTGCTGATCAAGGGCGTGCCGATGCAGGTGATCGGGCTGCTCGCGTCCAAGGGCCAAACCGGATTCGGCCAGGACCAGGACGACGTGGTCCTGATCCCGTTCAACACGGCCGAGCGCAAGGTGTTGGGCGTCGCCAGCCCGCAATCGGCGCAAAACCTGGTCAGCGCCGCCTACCCGCCGGCGGTCAACCCCTACGGGATCAATCCGGTGCTCACCGGCTATGTGAACGGCATCTACGTCCAGGCCGGCGGTCCCGATCTGGTGACGACCGCGATCGCCCAGGTGACCCGGACGCTCGCCCGAAGCCATCACATCCAAAGCGGCCAGCTGAACGACTTCAGCGTCCGAAATCTCAGCCAGATCGCCCAGGCCCAGCAGGGCTCGAGCCAGGTGATGTCGGCGCTCCTGGCAACCGTCGCCTCGATCTCGCTCCTGGTCGGCGGCATCGGGATCATGAACATCCTCCTGGTCTCGGTCACCGAGCGCACCCGCGAGATAGGCATCCGCATGGCGATCGGCGCGCGGCGGCTGCAGGTGCTGCTGCAGTTCCTTGTGGAGGCGGTGTTGCTCAGCGTCACGGGCGGGGCGGCCGGCATCCTGGTCGGCGTCGTGGTCTCGTTCGTGATCTCGGCCGTCGCCCACTGGCCAACGCAGGTGTCGCCGGCGGCGATCCTCGGCGGCTTCCTGTTCTCGGCGGCGGTCGGGATCTTCTTCGGCTATTATCCGGCCCGCAAAGCCGCCAATCTGAACCCGATCGACGCCTTGCATTACGAGTAGGGTCGACCCGCAATGGTGCGCTGGGACACTTGCGCGACCTCGAATAGAATGGCCACGAGACCCGGAGATCGCCCATGAATGCCCCTTTCCCCGCCCCCGGCGGCAAGATCGATGAAGGCTATCCCTTCACGCCGGTCCGCATCGCCGTGCTCACCGTCTCCGACACCCGCGACGAGGAGAGCGACACCTCGGGCCACGTGCTCGCCGAGCGGATCAAGGATGCGGGCCACGAGCTGGCCGACCGGGCGCTGGTGCCAGACGAGAAGGTCGCCATCCGCGCCAAGGTGATGGGCTGGGTGAACTCCGGCCAGGTCGACGTGATCCTGACCACGGGCGGGACGGGGCTGACCGGCCGCGACGTCACGCCCGACGCCATCGAGCCCCTGTTCTCCAAGCGCATCGACGGCTTCTCGGTGATCTTCCACATGGTCAGCTACCAGTCGGTGGGCCTGTCGACGCTGCAGTCGCGCGCCACCGCCGGGCTCATCGGCGAGGTCTTCGTCTTCTGCATGCCGGGCTCGAACGGCGCGGTGAAGGATGGCTGGGACAAGGTGATCTCGGCCCAGCTCGACAGCCGCCACCGGCCCTGCAATTTCATCGAGATCATGCCGCGCCTGAACGAGAAATGAGCGAGCTCAGCCACATCGACGAAACCGGCCGCGCCCGCATGGTCGACGTCTCCGAAAAGCCGGTGAGCGAGCGCGAGGCGGTGGCCGCGGGCCTGGTGCGCATGAAGCCGGAGACCCTGGCCCTGGCGCTCGCCGGCGGCTGGAAGAAGGGCGACGTGATCGCCGCGGCCGAGATCGCTGGCGTCATGGCGGCCAAGCGGACGTCCGATCTCATCCCCATGTGCCATCCGCTGACGCTGTCGAAGATCGCCGTGCAGGTGTCGAAGGACGCCGGCGGCCTCGGCCTGGCCGTCACAGCGCGGGTGAAGACCAGCGGCCAGACGGGCGTCGAGATGGAGGCGCTGACCGCCGTTTCGGTCGCCTGCCTGACCCTCTACGACATGCTGAAGAGCGCCGATAAGGCCATGAGCATCGAGGGCGTGCGGCTGATCTCCAAGACCGGCGGGACCTCGGGCGACTTCCACCGCACCGAACGATGAACGACCTTCCCGTGGAGGAGGCGCGCGCCCGCATGCTGGCGTTGGCGCTCGCCGTGCCGGCCGAGCGCGTCCCGCTGGACGCCGCTTTCGGCCGCGTGCTCGCCGAGACGATCACAGCCGCGCGCGACCAGCCGCCGTTCAACGCCTCGGCCATGGACGGATGGGCGGTCGCCGGCGACGGCGTGGACTTCGGCATCGTCGGCGAGAGCGCCGCCGGACGCGCCTACGCCCAGACGCTGAAGCCTGGCGAGGCGGTGCGCATCTTCACCGGCGCGCCGGTTCCCGCCGGCGCCGATCGGGTGGTGATCCAGGAGGAGGCAAGCGCCGCGGCTGGGCGCCTCGCCACGCCCCCGCCCGGCGATCGCGGCGACTATATCCGCCCCGCCGGCGGCGACTTTCGCAAGGGCCAGACCCTGCTCGAGCGCGGCGCGCGGCTGGACGCATGGCGCATTGGCCTCGCCGCCGCCGCGGGCCGCGCCGAGCTCGAGACGGCCCGGCCGATCAAGATCGTTCTCGTCTCCACCGGCGAGGAGATCGTCCCGCCTGGGGGCCATCCGGGTCCCGACCAGATCTTCGATTCCGGCGGCCCGACGCTCGCGCGCCTGATCGAGCGATGGGGCGGCGCGGCGCCGGTGCTGCTCCGCGCGGGAGACGACGCCGCGGCCATCGCGCGCACGGTGGCTGGGGCCGGCGGCGACCTGGTCGTGACGCTCGGCGGGGCCTCGGTCGGCGACCACGACCTGGTCAAGCCAGCCCTCGCCAACCTTGGCCTTGAGCTCAGCGTCGAGACCGTGCGCATGCGGCCGGGCAAACCGACCTGGTTCGGCGTGCTGGCCGACGGCCGGCGCGTGCTCGGCCTGCCCGGCAATCCGGCCTCGGCGCTGGTGTGCGCCGAGCTGTTCCTGCGACCGCTGCTGGCCGCGATGCAGGGCGCCGAGCCCGGTCCGAGGCTCGCCACCGCCCGCCTCGGCGCCGCGATTCCCGCCAACGGCGGCCGCGAGCACTGGATGCGGGGGCGGCTGTCGTCGGTCGATGGCGTTCAGGTCGTCGAGGCGATGCTCGATCAGGACTCGTCGCTGGTGAAGGTGTTCGCCGAAGCCGGCGCGCTCATCCGCCGCGGCGTCGGCGCTCCCGCCGCAGCGGCGGGCGCCGTGGTCGACATCCTCCCGCTCGACCGGCTGTAGGATTGCGTTCGCTCGGCGACGATCTCGCCGATCACCGCCACCGCGACCTCCCAGGGCGCCTTGCCGCCGAGATCGAGTCCGATCGGCGCGTGCAGTCGCGCCAGATCCGCCTCGCTCGCGCCCGCGGCCCTCAGCCTGGCGTAGCGCTCCGGGAGGCGCCGGCGCGCGCCGAGCACGCCGATGTAGGAGGCGGCGGTCGGCATTGAGGCGACCAGCGCGTCCTGGTCGGTGTCCCAGTCGTGGGTGGCGATGGCGATGGCGGTCCACGGGTCGACGCCCATCCGCGCCAGCGCCTCGGCCGGCTCGGCTCTGCTGTAGGCGACGCCGGCCAGCGGCGGCGGCTCGATCGGCCCCTTGGGGCGGATCAGCGTGGTCTCGAATCCAGCCTGGGCGCCCAGGCTGGCGATCGCCAGCGCCGTGGGATCGGCCCCGACCACCGCCAGCTTCGGCGTCGGCTCGTAGAGCCGGGTCATCAGGAAGGGCTCGTCGGAGACGAGGCAGACCTCGCTCGGAACCGTCGAGCCCGGCTCGACCGTGCGGTCCTTGCCGTCGGTGCTCCAGACCGCCGGCTGGCGCGCATCGGTGAGCGCAAAGAGCCTCCCCACGGCGGCATCGTCGGGCGCGATCCGCTCGACAAGGATCTCGATCCTGGCCCCGCACAGCAGGCGAATGTCCGGCCACGGCCCGCCCTCGCCGTAGACCAGCCGGCGCGGCTCGCCGTCGCCCAGCGTCTCCGAGGCGTGGATGGCCACGTCGCCCTCGACGCAGCCGCCGGAGAGGAAGCCCGCCACCAGGCCGTCGGCGAACACCATCTGGGTGCCGGGCGGCCGCGGTCCGCCGCCCTCGACCTTGCACAAAGTGACCAGCGCCGCGGGCTCGCCGGCGCTCACCGCGCGGCGCAGCGCCGGCCGCACGTCCTCGGCGAGCCCGAACAGCGGCCAGACCGGCAGGGTCAAATCCATCGCGTCAGAGGTTGGGGGCGTTCGCGCCGGCGTCAAGCGCCGTCTCATGCGTTCGGTCGCCGAGACCTCAGTCTTCAGAGGGCATTAACCGCCCTCAATTCCGCTTCCTTAATCGTTTCCGGCCATTTTGGACGCCCTGATCAAGGCGAAAAGCCGTCGGTGGGGTTCTTCCGTGAGCGTATCGCTTTCCAAGCTGGGCTTTGGAGCCGCGCAGTTTCGCCTTGGCGGCTCGCAAATCGCCCGGGGCCGCTCGCCCGAGGCCGAAGTGGGCGAGATCTTAAGCATAGCGGCCCGTTCGGGCTTAACCGTCTTCGACACCAGCGTTGGCGCGACCTACGCCGAGGAGGTCATCGGCCAGCAACTGCCCAGGCCCTGCCGCTTCCGTGTCGTGATCAAGACCGCGCGCGCCGATCGCGGACCGGACTACGTCGAGGCCGAGGCGCGCGCGACGCTGCGCCGGCTCGACCTGCCCCGCGCCGAAGCCGTCGTTGTGCAGAGCGCCGGGGATCTCTTCGGCCCGCATGGCGACGAGGTCTGGACGCGGCTCCTGAAGCTGCGCGACGAGGGATTGTTCGAGCTGGTCGGCGTCTCGGTGTTCGCCTCCGACGACCCGGTCGGGATCGTCAAGCGCTTCAAGCCAGACATCGTCCAGGCGCCAGCCAGCCTGCTCGACCAGCGCCTCCTGGTCGACGGCACGCTGGCCACCATCGCCGAGTGGGGCGTCGAGGTTCAGCTGCGCTCGATCTTCCTCCAGGGGCTGCTCTTCCTGCCCCCGGACCGCATTCCAGGACCGCTCAAGGGCGCCGCCTCGCGGCTGTCCCGGGCCCGCCGCATGATCGCCGAGGGGCGCTCGGACCCGCTGCAGGCGGCGCTGGGCTTTGCCCTCTCGCGCCCCGAGGCATCGTCGGTGCTCGTTGGCATCGCCAGCGCGGCCGAATTGCAGGCGATCATCGCCGCGGCGCTCAGCCCCCCGCCGGACCTCGACTGGACCGAGATGGCGCTCGACGACGAGGCCGCCCACGACGCCGACCGCTGGGCCGCCGCCTAGTCGCTCACCTTCAGCCCGACCAGGAACGTCCGCCCGGGCTCGCCGAAGCCGAACGCCTGCTCGTAGCGGGCGTCGGTCAAGTTGGCGATGCGCGCCGTCAGCCTGACGCGGCGGTTCAGCGCATAGCCGCCGGCAAGGTCGGCCACGGCGAAACTGGGCCGCACCGCCGGCGTGAACCCGTCGAGGTCGGTGTCCAGGTCCTGCCCCTCCGCCCGCACGCTCAGCGCCGCATCGAGCGGGCCATGCGCCCAGAACAGCGTCACCGACCCGCCGTTCAGCGGAACGCGCCGCAGGTTGATGCGCGTCGTCGCGTCGATCGCGTCGGTGTAGCTGTAGGTCGCGCGGACGCGCAGGCCCCAGCCCAGCGCGGCCTCGCCCTCCGCCTCGACGCCGCGCGAGCGCGTGCGGGCGATATTGACGTAGCGGCCGGCGACGAAGGCCAGCTGGTCGGTCACGTCCAGCGCGTAGGCCGTCGCCCGCACGTCGATCCGCCCGTCCGGCGAGCGCCAGCCGACGCCGCCGTCGTAGCCCTGGGCATGCTCGGGCCTTAAGGGAACGGGCGGGGCGAAGCAGAAGTCGCACGCCGTCTCGCTGATCGTCGGAGTCTTGAAGCCCTGGTCGAACGAGCCCTGCACGCTGAAGCCCAGCGGCAGAGCCCAGGTCGCGCCGATCCGGGCCGTGGTTTGGGCGCGGAAGCGGTCGGGGGCGTCGTAGCGCAGCCCGACCAGGAGCGTCAGTGGCGGGAGAGGTTTGGCGCGCGCCAGGGCGAAGGCGGAGGTCGCCCCCAGGTCGAATCGCGCGCCGGTCGAGAGATTGGCCGCCGTGTTCTCGCGTTCGACCCCGACGATCGCCGACACCGCGTCGCTCTCGGCCCCCTTCGCCACCGTCCAGCGATAGACTTGCCGGCGGGCGTCGAAGCCGAACACGCCGGACTCGCCATGGTCGCCCCGCTCGAGGTCGTAGCTCGAGACGCTGACTTCGTTGGCAAGACCCAACGGCCCGCGGAAGCGGGCGCGCAGGGAGGCCTCGACGCTGTCGCTGATCTGCACGTCGTTGGTGTCGGAGAACAGGAAGGCCGGCGGCGGGAAGCCGTCGATGCTGGTGCGGGCGTGGTTCCAGCGCAGCTGACCGTCGAGCTCGAAGGCGTCCGACGGCGTCCAGCGGCCGCGCACGCCCACCGTGCTTTCCTGGTCGCCGTCGGCTTCGCTGTTGTGCAGTCCGGGCAGGCCAAAGCGGGCGTAGTTGTTCCGCACGTCGGCGGCGGAGACGCCGGCGGTCGTGAACCCGGCCGCCGAGACGCCAACCGCCCATGCGGGCTCGCTCGCTCCCGCCGAGGCGGCGATACGCCCGGTGTCGAGCGATCCGCCTTCGGCCTCGAGGCTGAACCCCTTGGGCTCGGCGGTGGTGAAGGCGATGACCCCGCCGATGGCGTCGGAGCCCCAGAGCGCGCCCTGCGGCCCGGTCAGCACCTCGACCTTGGCGATGTCGCCGAGGTCCAGCGGCCCGAAGTCGAAGCCGCCCTCCGGCTGCGAGGCGTCGTTCACCGGCACGCCGTCGATCAGGACCAGCGTCTTGTCGTCGGTGGCGCCGCGGATGGAGACGCCGGTGACGCCGCCGAACGGCCCGCTTGTGCTCAGAGTCACCCCGGGGGCCATGGTCAGGATGTCGGAGGCGAAGATGGCCCCCACCGCCTGGATGTCCTTGTCGGTGATGATGTAGGCGTCTGGCGTCGAGGCCAGCGTCGCCGCTGGCACGCGTTCGGCGGTGACGACGACGTCGGGGGCCCCGGCGTCCTGGGCGTGGGCGGCGCTTGCGCCGCCGATCGCGGCCGCGATGGCGGCCGATGCGAGAAGGGGTCCTGTTGCGCGTTGCATGGCGCGTCCGTCCTTTCGTTTGGACCGGTCACGCCAGAAGCGGGGATCGCTAGGGGCGCAGCGGCGGTCGTTTGCCGCTGCGACGGACAGCTTGCCAGGCAAGCCGTTCCCGCGCCTGGAGTCTGGACCCGGACCCCCGGACGAGCGACCTGGACGGCAGGTCTCCTGACTTGCGGGTCTTTGGCGTTCGGGCCCTCGCCTTCCCAGCGCGTGAGAGCGCCAGTGGCGTCACGCCCCGCTAAGGAGCGTGAAATGGACCCGAGGCCTCGCCGCCTACAGTTGCGGGCACAGCGCGGATTTGGGGCTAGCCCCGCACCGCATTCCCTCTTGGCCCCCGGATTCCCGGGAGAACCGTCCAGGTTGTTTTATCGGCCAAGCCGGCCCGCGCCGCAAGCGCCGGACGCTAGGCCTTCGCCTTCATCTCCTCGGCCCAAAGCGGGGAGGAGCCTTTCATCAGGCGGATCTGGAAGCGCACGACGGCGACGTCGGTCTTGGTCTTCGCGTCGGCGAGGGTGACGTCGTACCAGATGTTCTCGGTCTTGGGGCTTTCCGAGAGCTTCAGCACCTTCGTCCGCGCCAGATAGTCGACGTCGGCCAGGACCGGGCCGGCGAGGTTGCGGATCTCGAGCGCGCCGAACAGACCGACCGCCGTTTTCTGCCGCGCCAGCACGCTGCCGCGCGCCAGGTGGGCGAGGTGGATGACAAGGCCCGGCGGCAGAACGCCCTTCTCGCGGTAGAGCGGCAGCTCCTCGGTGATGGTGTCGAGCTGGGCCAGCAGCGTCTTGCGGTCGACTTTGACCGGCGTGTCGAGCGTCTCGTCGCCCACCTTGAATTCGGCCAGGATGCGCAGGCGCCCCGCGGCCGCCGGCTCCTGCATGGCCATGCGCCGCACGAGCTCCGCGCCGGGATCTTCCGGGTCGAGGCTGGCGGTGTTCTCCGAGATCTGGTCGCCCGGCTCGTTGTATTGGCGCAGCCGGGCGCGCTCCTCGCCCGCTTCGGCGGTCGCCCGCACGCGCTCGTTGTCGACCGTCGCCTGGGTGAAGAAGGACGAGAGGCTCCCGCGCTCGAACCACCGCTCGCCGTAGATCTTCACGATCAGCGGCGCGAGCTGGTTCATGTGCACCGAGCCCGGAACCGTGCCGCCCTTGAAGCCCAGTTTGGTGGCGACCGCGTCGTCGTGGATGGATCCGGCGCCGCGCGCCTGGCGCTCCGCGGCCGCCCGGGTCTCGGCGTTCGCCTGGAACATGTTGCGCGGGCTCTTGAACTCGCCTTCGAGCAGCGTTTGCGTCTCGCTCATGGCCGTCTCCTCTTCCCTTTCCGGCCAGTTCATCCCCATGGCCGCATTCGTCAAGGCCGGGCGTTGACGCTATGGCGCGCCCGGTCCTAGCGTTGAACGCAAAGACAAGATCAGGAGGAACGCCATGGCCGACTTTGGCGGAGACACAGAGGCCTTCCGCGCCGAGGCGCGCGCCTGGCTGGACGAGAACTTCCCCAAGAGTCTCGCTGGCAAGGGCCCGTTAGGCCCGCAGGCGGTCGGCGGCGACCGCGAGGAGACCGCGGACGACGACCTCTGGCGCAAGCGCATGGGCGAGGTCGGTTGGGGCGTGCCGACCTGGCCGAAGGCCTACGGCGGCGGCGGGCTGAGCCAGTCCGAGGCGATCGTGCTGCGCGAGGAGATGAACCGCGCCGGCGCCTGGAACCCCATCGGCGGCATGGGCGTGATGATGTTCGGCCCGACCCTGCTGGAATACGGCACCGAGGAGCAGAAGAAACGCCACCTGCCGCCGATCACCCGCGGCGAGCTCCGCTGGTGCCAGGGCTTCTCCGAGCCCGGCGCCGGCAGCGACCTCGCCGGCCTCTCGACCAAGGCCGAGGACAAGGGCGACCACTTCCTGGTCAATGGCCAGAAGATCTGGACCAGCGGCGCGCAATACGCCGACTGGTGCTTTTGCCTCGTGCGCACCGACCAGACGAAGAAGCACGAGGGGATCAGCTTCCTCCTGATCGACATGCGCACGCCCGGCGTCGATCCGCGGCCGATCAAGCTCATCTCCGGCGCGTCGCCCTTCTGCGAGACCTTCTTCACCGACGTAAAGGTGCCAAAGGACAACCTGGTGCCGCCGCTGAACGGCGGCTGGACCATCGCCAAGCGCCTCCTGCAGCACGAGCGGAACGGCATCGGATCGGGGGCGGCGAGCGCCCGCGCCGATCCGAAAGCCCAGCTTCCCAACCTCGCCAAGCACTACGTCGGGGTCGACGAGAGCGGCCGCATCGCCGATGCCGACCTGCGCCAGCGGATCATCAACTACGAAATGGACGCCAAGGCGTTCCAGCAGACCCTGGCGCGGGCGCAGGCCGAGGCGAGAGGCTCCAACCGCGGCCCGAGCGCGACGACCTCGATCATCAAGAACGTCGGCTCGTTCCTGCGCCGCGACGGGGCGGAGCTGACCATGGAGATCATGGGCCACCAGGGCGTCGGCTGGGAGGGCGAAGACTTCACGCCCGAGGAGCTGGCGGCGACCAGGCTCGTACTGTCATCGAAGGCCGGCGGCATCGCCGGCGGATCTCAAGAGGTGCAGTGGAACATCATCTCCCGCCGCATCCTCGGCCTGCCCGACCCCAACAAGGAAAACGCCATCGCGATGCGATGAGCCGGATGCCGCGAAAGCGGCTATGTCCAATTTGACCGCCAAGGACGCCAAGGACGCCAAGGTTGGCGCTGCGCCCCTCTTGGCGAACTTGGCGTCCTTGGCGGTCGAAAGCTGACGGCCCGCTGACGCGGGCTCTCAGAGCTCCAGCACGATCTTGCCGAAGTGCTCGCCGGCCTGCATGGCGCGGAAGGCGGACTGGGCGTCCGCGAGCGGGTAGCGCTTGTCGACCACGGGCTTGATGCCGTTCGCCACGATGGCGCGGACCATGGCCTCGAACTGCTCGCGGCTGCCGACGGTGATCCCGCTGATGTGGGCGTTGGCGCCGAAGATGGCCGCGACGTTCACATCGTTCGAGAAGCCCGAGAGCACGCCGATCACGTGGATGTAGCCGCCGAGCCGGATCGCCTGGATCGACTGGGCGAACGTGCCGGCGCCGCCGACCTCGATCACGTGGTCGACGCCGAGCCCGCCGGTCAGGGTCCGCGCCGCGTGGGCCCACTCGGGCGTGGCGCGATAGTTGATCAGGTGATCGGCGCCCAACGCCTTGGCGCGCTCGAGCTTGGCGTCCGAGGACGAAGTCGCGATCACCGTCGCGCCGGCCGCCTTGGCGAACTGCAGCGCGAAGATCGAGACCCCGCCGGTGCCCTGCACCAGGACGACGTCCCCCGGCTTGACCCGGCCCTCGACCATCAGCGCGCGCCAGGCGGTCAAGCCGGCGCAGGGCAGGCAGGCCGCCTCCTCGTCGCTCAGGCTGTCCGGGACCTTCGAGACGCCCTGCTCGCTCAGCGTGATCTGCTGTTGCGCGACGCCGTCGAGGGCGCCGCCCAGCGCCGTGGCCAGCGCCATCCGGGTGGGATCGCCGCCCGCCCAGCCCTGGAAGAACAGCGGCGCGACGCGATCGCCGGCCTTTACGCGCATCACGCCCTCGCCGACCGCCTCGACGACGCCGCAGCCGTCGGACAACGGCACAAGCGGCAGCCGCGGCTTGATCCCGGGGTTCATGATGGTTGCGAGGTCGCGATAGTTGAGCGAGGCGGACTTGATCGCCACCCGCACCTGACCGGGGCCGGGGTCGATGGCCGGCCGCTCGACCAGCGCCAGGTGGTCGATCCCGGCGTCGCCGTCCAGAACAAGAGCCTGCATGGGATCAGGCCTGCGCCGTCGCCGTCGCCGCCGCGGCCTTCCGCGCCTTGCCGCCCGAGGCCGAGACGATGAGCTTGATCAGCTCTTCGGTCACCTTCGGCTCCAGGCCCTCGGTGTGCCCCTTGTCCAGTCGCACGACGTCGGCGATCACCCGCCCGTCGCGGGCGTTCGGATAGACGAAGACCTGCGCCGTACCCGGCCGGGGGAGGAGGCCCCAGCCCTTGGTCGAGCGATCGATGCGCGAGCTGTCGTAGATCTGGCCGGGTTCGACATCGACGATGTCGGCGCGCCGCTGGCGCGGGCCCGCGCCGTACTTCTCCGCCCAGGGCGAGGTCTGCGGCAGGCTTTTGATCTCGTGCTCGCCCACCGCGAAGATGAACGAGAAGTCGCAGGCCGGATCCTCAAGCGAGGCGGGCGGGGGCGCCATGCGCTGTCTGTCCGGGCATGCAGCGGCGGCCCGAACCCCTCGGCGCGTTCGGCCGGCCCGATGCGGCCGCCGGACAGGCTGAGCCAGCCGTCGACGCGCTCCTGGAAGAACGGGTCCTCGCGCAGCAGCCGCCTCGAGGTCATGCCGCCCTGGCTGTGGCCGACGAGCCAGAAGGCGGCGATGTTCTCCAAGCCGTAACTGGTCGAACACCGCCTCGACGATGTTGTGCAAATGCTCGTCGTCAGCCTCGCCGACCCAGCGGCGCGCGGGTTCCTTGGTCGCCGCCGATGGCGTCGCAACCACCAGCCGGTACTTGTCCTTGTAGTCGACGGCGGGGAAGTAGGCCTTCTGCCAGGCGCCGACCGAGCCGCCGCCGTGCAGGTTGAGCAGGAAGGTGACCTTTTCGCCGGGCTTCAGGTCGTCCGGATCGTCCAGGTAGAACTTCCGGCCGGTCTTCTCGTCGACGGCGCTGATGCTGCCCATCGCGCTCTTCCTCCCATCCGTCTTCGTCTTTGCCCACGCTTGTCGCGCCGCGCCGCGCGGGCGGCAAGAGCCTGAAGGCCGTCAAGCCGTCGCCGCGGCCAGCGCCCTCGCCTTCCCGCCGGGCGCGCTTCACCATCATCTGGATCAGCGCCTCGGTGACCTTCGGCTCCAGCCCCTCGGTGTGACCCTTGTCCTTGCGCACCACGTCGGCGATCAGCCGCCCGCCCTTGGCGTTCGGATAGACGTAGACCTCGGCCGTTCCCGGCCTTGCCTTGAAGCCCCAGCCTGGCGTCGAGCTCCCTTCGCGCGAGGTGTCGTGGACCTGGCCGGGCTCGGTGTCGACGATGTCCGCCAGGCGCTCGCGCGGACCGGCGGCGTATTTCTCCGCCCAGGGCGAGTTCGCCGGCAGGGCCGCCATTTCGTGTTCGCCGGTGGCGAAGATGAAGGAGATGTCGCAGTCCGGCGCGACCGCCCGACCCGGTCGCGGGCTGCCCCGGCGCGCGGCGCAGGCATGCGCGGCCGCCCGCCGGGGAAGAAGCTGTCCGGCAGCTCGATCGGCCCGATGCGGCCGCCGGAGAGGCTGAGCCAGCCGTCGACGCGCTGGGCGAAGAAGTCCTGCCCGAGCAGGCGGTTCGAGGTCATGCCGCCCTGGCTGTGGCCGACCAGCCAGAAGGCCCTGATGTTGTCGCGCCCATACTTGGCGAACACCGCCTCGACGATGTTGCGCAGGTGCTCGTCGTCCGCCTCGCCGACCCAGCGGCGCATCGGCTCCTTGGTGGCGGCCGACGGCGTCGCGACGACCAGGCGGTATCTCTCCTTGAAGTCGACCGCCGGGAAGTAGGCGCGCTGCCAGGCGCCGACGGAGCCGCCGCCGTGCAGGTTCAGAAGGAAGGTCACCGGCTCGCCGGGCTTCAGGTCGTCCGGATCGTCGAGATAGAATTTGCGGCCGGTCTTTTCGTCGACGGCGCTGATCGAGGGCATGCGCGTTTCTCCATGGCGTGCTCTTGTCTGTCGCCGCCCGCGCGAATTGATGCGAACCGGGCGCCGCGCCGGCAAGTGCAAACTTTGGTCAAGGTCTTGAGGAGCCGCCATGGATGGATCGACGACGCCGGGCGGGCGAGGCGTTGAAGGCCAAGGGCCGGGCGCTGATGCGCGAGACCGCCCTGATCGGCGGCCGATGGGTCAGGGGCGAGGGCGAGATCGCCGTCGACGATCCGGCCGAAGAGACCATCATCGGGACCGTTCCGAAACTCTCGGCCGCCCAGGTGGAGCAGGCGATCGACGCCGCCGACAGCGCCTTCAAGGACTATCGGGCCTGGACGCCGATCCGGCGGGCGGAGTTCCTGCATCGCTGGGCGGCGCTGATCGACCAGCATGCCGAGGCGATCGGGGCGCTGATCTCGCTCGAGAACGGCAAGCCGTTCGTCGAGGGCCTTGGCGAGGCGCGCTACGCCAACGCCTTCATCAAATGGTTCGCCGGCGAGGCCGAACGGATCACCGGCGCGGTGATCGAGACCTCGGCCGGCGACACGGTGGCTGACCTTCCGCGAGCCGGTCGGCCCGGTGGCGGCGATCACGCCGTGGAACTTCCCCGCCGCCATGCTGACGCGCAAGGCCGGCGCCGCCTTCGCGGCCGGCTGCACGCTGGTCGCCAAGCCGGCCTCGGCCACGCCCTTCACCACGCTCGCGCTCGCCGCGCTCGCGCTGGAAGCCGGGACTGCCGGAAGGCGTCTTCAACGTCGTCACCGGCGAACAGGCGCGTCGTCGGCGGCGCGCTGACCGGCTCGGACAAGATCCGCAAGCTCTCGTTCACCGGCTCGACCGAGGTCGGGCGCAAGCTCGCCGCCCAGTGCGCGCCGACGCTGAAGCGGCTCTCGATGGAGCTGGGCGGCGCGGCGCCGCTGATCGTGTTCGAAGACGCCGATATCGCGACGGCCGTCGACGGGACCGTGCGCGGAAAGTACCGCGCCGGCGGCCAGACCTGCGTCTGCCCGAACCGCATCTACGTGCACCACAGGGTCAAGGACGCCTACCTCGAGGGGCTGGTCGCCGCCGTTCAGGCGCTTGAAGGTCGCCAAGCCGTTCGATGACGGCGCCCAGATCGGACCCGCTGATCAACGCGGCTGGGCGTGGCCAAGGTCGAGGACCACATCGCCCGCACCGAGGCGGCCGGCGGGCGGGTGCTGACCGGCGGCCACAGGCACAACCTCGGCGGCCGCTTCTTCCAGCCGACGGTGATGGAGGGCGGCGACGATGTCCTCTTCCGCGAGGAGGAGACCTTTGGGCCGCTCGCGCCGGTGTTCGCCTTCGACGACGAGGCCGACGTGGTCGCGCGCGCCAACGCCAGCGAGTACGGGCTGGCCGCCTTCCTGTTCACCCGCGACCTCGACCGCGCCATGCGCGTCGGCCGCGCGCTGGAGGCCGGCGTGATCGGAGTCAACGCCGGCCTTGTCTCCAATCGCGGCCAATCCGTTCGGCGGCGTGAAGCAGTCGGGCTACGGCAGCGAGGGCTCGATCTACGGGATCAACGACTATCTGCAGGTGCGCTCGATGACGCTCGCGTTGCGATGAGCGCCGCCAAGAGGCTCGCGCGGCGCGGCGGGCTCTGGTAGAGAGCGCGCGCCATGAGCAGGGTTCGTCCAGCGCGTCGAATTAACCGCCCGGCGTGACGCCGCCGGCGACGGCGGCCCTCGCGCCGGGTTGTCCGCCCTTGCCTTCGAACCCATGCTGGAGCCGACCATGGCGCTCCGATTCCGCCGCCGACGCCGGCGACAAATCCACCACCGGCCGCGACTACCGCGAGACGGTCTTCCTGCCGGAAACCCCCTTCCCCATGCGCGCGGGCCTGCCCAGGCTCGAGCCGGAGATCCTCGAGCGCTGGCGCGAGCAGGACCTCTACAACAGCCTGCGCAAAGCAGCGGCAGGCCGCCGGCGCGCCGCTCTACGTCCTGCACGACGGCCCGCCCTACGCCAACGGCGCGATCCACATCGGCCACTGCCTGCAGAAGCTCTTGAAGGACTTCGTGGTCCGCTCGCGGTTCCTGCTCGGGTTCGACGTCGACTACCTGCCCGGCTGGGACTGCCACGGCTTGCCGATCGAGTGGAAGGTCGAGGAGGACCTGCGCGCGCGAAACCGGCGCAAGGAGGACATGTCCAAGGCCGAGTTCCGCGACCCTCTGCCGCGAGGAGGCCGATCACTGGATCGGCGTGCAGATGACCGGATTCAAGCGGCTCGGCGTCATCGGCGACTGGGATCGTCGCTACTCGACGATGGACTATGCCAGCGAGGCGGCCATCGTCGCCGAGTTCCACAAGTACGTCGCCACCAACCAGCTCTATCGCGGCTCAAAGCCGGTGATGTGGAGCCCGGTCGAACGCACCGCGCTGGCCGACGCCGAGGTCGAGTACCACGACCACGTCTCCCCCACCGTCTGGGTCCGCTTTCCGGTGGTCGAGGGGCCCGACGCGGCGGTCGGCGCCTCGGTGGTCATCTGGACCACGACGCCCTGGACCCTGCCGGCCAACCGGGCGATCCAGTACAGCCGCGACATCGCCTACGCGGCCTATCGCGTCGATGCCCTGAAAGAGGGCTTGGCCTTCGCGCCGTGGGCCAAGGTGGGCGAGCGGCTGATCGTGGCCGAACCGCTGGCCGAGGCCGTGCGCGAGGCGGCGCACGTCGCGGCCTGGACGCGGGTCGACGCCGTCGATCCCGGCGGGCATGGTCTGCGCGCACCCGCTCGCGGCGCTGGACGAAGGCTATGGCTTCGCCGTGCCGCTGCTCGCCAGCGACACGGTGACCGACGATGTCGGCACGGGCTTCGTGCACACCGCGCCCGGCCACGGCGCGGACGACTACGTCGTCTGGATCGCCCACGGCCATCGCGAGATCCCCGACACCGTCGACGAGGACGGCGCCTACTATCCGCATGTCCCGCTGTTCGGCGGGCTGAAGGTGCTGGAGACCGAGGGCAAGAAGAAGGGCCAGTTCGGCCCGGCGAACAACGCGGTGATCGACAGGCTGATCGAGGCGGGCGGGCTGCTCGGCCGCGGGCGCGTCGAGCACGCCTATCCCCACTCCTGGCGCTCGCGCGCGCCGGTCATCTTCCGCAACACGCCGCAGTGGTTCATCCGCATCGACCATCCGCTGGAAGATCCCGTCCACGGCGGCCGCACGCTGCGCGAGACCGCGCTCTCCGCCATCGACGCCACCGCCTTCTTCCCGGAGGCCGGCCGCAACCGCATCCGCGCCATGGTCGAGACCCGCCCCGACTGGCTGATCAGCCGCCAGCGCGCCTGGGGCTCGCCGCTCGCCATGTTCGTCGACAAGGAGACCGGCCAGCCGCTGCACGATGCCGGCCGTGAACGAGCGCATCACCGCGTTGATCAGGGCCGAGGGCGCCGACGCCTGGTTCACCCGGCCGGACGCCGACTTCCTCGGCGACCACGACGCCGGGCGCTTCGAAAAGATCGAGGACATCCTCGACGTCTGGTTCGACTCCGGCTCGACCCACGCCTTCGTGCTCGAGGGGCGCGCCGACACGCGCTGGCCGGCCGACCTCTACCTGGAAGGCTCGGACCAGCATCGCGGCTGGTTCCAGTCGAGCCTCTTGGAGAGCTCGGGCACCCGCGGCCGCGCGCCGTACGACGCGATCCTGACCCACGGCTTCGTCATGGCCGAGGACGGCGAGAAGATGTCGAAGTCGCTGGGCAACGCGGTCGAGCCGGAGGACGTCATCCGCCAGAGCGGCGCCGAGATCCTCAGGCTCTGGGTCGCCGCTCGTCGACTACGCCGAGGACAGCCGGATCGGGCCGACGATCCTGCAGACGACGATCGACAGCTACCGCAAGCTGCAGGAACACGGTGCGCTACCTCCTTGGCGCCCTTCGCCGGCTTCGCCGAGGACGAGCGTGTCGCCCTCGCCGACATGCCGCCGCTCGAGCGCTTCATCCTGCACCGGCTCTGGGCGCTCGATCGGCGCGTGCGCGAGGCCTACGAAGGCTATCGCTTCTACGACGTGGCGCGGCCGCTCGCCGACTTCTGCACGAACGACCTTTCGGCGCTCTACTTCGACATTCGCCGCGACGTCCTCTACTGCGACCGGCCGGACTCGCTGCGCCGTCGCGCCTGCCGGACGGTGATGGACCTGGTGTTCGAGCGGCTCACCGCCTGGCTCGCGCCGATCCTGGCCTTCACCATGGAGGAGGCCTGGTCCACCCGGTTCCCGGACGCGGGCCCGAACGCGATGCGCGTCATTCCAGCGACCCCGGACGCGTGGCGCAACGACGCCGAAGCCGAGCGATGGGGCAAGGTCGAGGCGGTGATCCGGGTGGTCACCGGCGCGCTCGAGATCGAGCGGCGCGACAAGCGCATCGGCGCCGCGCTCGAGGCCGCGCCGCGCGTCTGGATCGCCGATCCCGGCCTGCTCGCGGCGTTCGAGGGCCTGGACGCCGCCGAGGTGTTCCGCACCAGCCAGGCCAGCCTGATCGCCGGCGAGGGCCCCGCGGACGCCTTCCGCTCGCCCGAGGCGCCCGGCGTCGCGGTCGCCCCGTTGCGGGCCGAGGGGCGCAAGTGCGCACGCTCCTGGCGCGTCCTGCCCGAGGTCGGCCAGGACCCGCGCTATCCCGACCTTTCGCTGCGCGACGCCGACGCCGTGGCCTTTTGGGACGCCGCCCATGGCCGCTGAAGCGCGCCGAGCCGAGGGTGAACCGCAACGGCTGGGTCGCCTACAGCCTGGCCGCGATCGTTGTCGTCCTCGACCAGGCGGTCAAGACCTGGCTGCTCGGCGCCTTCGACCTGATCGATCGCAGCCCGATCCAGGTGCTGCCGGTCTTCCGGCTGACCAGCGTCTGGAACCCGGGCGTCGCGTTCGGCCTCCTGCGCACCCACGGCGACATCGGGCGCTGGCTGCTCGTCGGGTTCGCGGTCTGCGTGGTGATCGCGCTTGTCCTGTGGGTGCGGCGGGCCGAGCGGCTGCTCGGCGCCGCCGCGATCGGCCTGATCATCGGCGGGGCGATCGGCAACAACGTCATCGATCGCGTGCGCTGGGGCCGCGTGTTCGACTATCTCGACTTCGGCGCGCTGCACTTTCCCTGGGTGTTCAATGTCGCCGACGCCTCGATCAGCGTCGGCGTCGGCTTGCTCGTCCTCGACAGCCTGCTCGGCGAGCGCCGCCCCGCGACAGCGTGATCGGTTGGCGTCTGCAAAGGGAATGCGCTATCGAGGTCGCAAGGGGCGCTCGTTCTGGGAGCACAGGACCAATGAGTTTCAGTCGCGTGGCCGTTGCGGCGGCGCTGGTGGCGAGCACCGCGCTGGTCGGGTGCGAGAGCACCAAGCAGGCGCTTGGCATCACCAAGGTCGTGCCCGACGAGTTCCGCGTGGTGACCATGGCGCCGCTGGTCGTGCCGCCCGACTACTCGCTGCGGCCGCCGGCGCCGGGTGAGCCCAGGCCGGACGAACTGCAGCCGGAAAGCGCGGCGCGTCAGGCGCTGATGGGCCAGCGCGCGGCCGAGGATCGCTCGGAGGGCGAGAAGCTCCTGGCCGCGAAGGCCGGCGCCGACCATGCCGACCCGCTCATCCGCTATGTCGTCGACGACGAGTTCGGCGCCATCGCGCACAAGGACACCGGCTTCGCCAACTGGGTGATGTTCTGGCGGCGCGGCAAGCCGGCCGTGCAGCCGGTGGCAGACGGCGGCCGCGACAGGCGCCGACACGTCGACGCCGATCGACCCGGCGATCGAGGCGGAACGCATCCAGAAGCTGACCGGCGGCCGGACGGTCGTGATCGCCCGCGCGCCCCAGGGCCGCTCCTACGTCAAGCTGCCCGGACTCTAGCCGACAACGACGCAGGGGGCGCCGCGGCCCGCATCCGTGCTACGGCACCGGGGCCGAGACGCTGAGGCCGCGGGCGCGGAGGCGGTCGAGGACGCCGCCGGGCATCGTCGTCGCGCCGAGGTCGAACACGGCGACCGTCTTGCCGCCGTGCTTGAGCGCATCGGCGACCGCCTCGGCCTCCTCGCCGATCAGCCGGTCGTTCAGGCGTCTTCAGCTGCGGCATGGCGTTGAGGCACGCCTGGTCGGCCGGGTCGGTCGGATTGGGCCGCACGACGCCGCGCGCCCAGTCCTGCGCGGCCTGCCGGACCCTGGCGGCGCCCTGCTCGATCGCGTGCAGCGAGGCGGAAAGGCAAAGCTCCTGCCCGGTCATGTTCAGCTGTTCGGCCGCCGTGATCACCGGGATGCCCTCGTAGGAGCCCGCGGCGACCTCATGCACGCCCGCGCGCCGGGCCAGGCCGCGGATGGTCTGCGCCGTCGCGCCGGTCTCCAGGCTCTGGGCGCGCAGGAAGTCGTTGGTCAAGAGCACGCCGGCGGCGGTCGGCTTCCAGCCCGCGTACTTGGCCGCGCCCTGCCCGATCGCGGTGCGCGCCGCCTGGAACCGCTGGCGCAGCGGCGGCGGCAGGGTGTCTTCGAGCGGCGTGTCTGAGTGCAGCGCCCGATAGGCGCCGAACATGTCGCCGAACATCTGCAGCGAGCCCTTGGCCTGCGGCTCGATGATCAACGCGCTCGCGCCCTGCAGGCGCTGCTGGACGCTGTGGGTGTCCCAGGTGAACCCCTTGGGCGCTTCGTGCGGCGCGCCGATGATCCAGACCTCCGAACGGCCGGCGGTCACGTGCCACCACGCCGGCGCCGCGCGGGCTTGGACGGCCAAGGCGGTCAGGGCGACGAGTAGGGCGAGGACGCGAACGGCCCGGGCTGTCAGGGGGGTCGGCGGCATGGCTTCCTAGGTGGCGGTTATCGTGGCGGGTTGCAACTTGGCCACGCGGGAAAACCTTCGTCGCCGCTGGCCGCGCCCGCAGTTGCCCTCGAAACATGGCGACTATAGGGTCCGCGCCCCCTCATTGCCCGTTGCTTGAACGCTCACCCGCGGAGCAGACGCGCCCGTGCCGCAGATCGTCGTATCCGACCTGACCAAGCGCTACCGGATCGCCGAACGCGACGCCGGCGCCTTTGGCGCGATCAAGGGTCTGTTCCATCGCCGCATGCGGACGGTCGAGGCGCTGGATCGGGTCAGCTTCTCGCTCGAAGCCGGCGAGCTCCTGGGCTTCATCGGGCCGAACGGGGCGGGAAAGTCGACCACCATCAAGATTCTCTCCGGCATCCTCAGGCCAACCTCCGGCAAGGTGGTCGTCGAGGGCCTGGTCCCCTACGAGGACCGCATCCGCCACGTCGCGCGCATCGGGGTGGTGTTCGGCCAGCGCACCCAGCTCTGGTGGGACCTGCCGGTGATCGAGGGCTTCGACCTCCTCGCCGCCATCTATCGCGTGGATCCGGCTCGCTATCGCGCGACGCGCGACGAGCTCGTGGCCCTGCTCAAGCTCGAACGCCTGCTCGACCAGCCGGTGCGACAGCTGTCGCTGGGCCAGCGCATGCGGGCGGAAATCGCCGCGGCCCTTCTCCACGAGCCGAAGATTCTCTTCCTCGACGAGCCGACGATCGGCCTCGACGCGCCGGCCAAGCTCGCCGTGCGCGAGGTGGTCCAGCGGCTGAACCGCGAGAAGGGCGTGACTGTCCTCCTCACCACCCACGACATGCATGACATCGAGGCCCTGGCCGAGCGGGTGATCGTCATCGGCCATGGCCGCATCCTGGCCGACAGTCCGTTCGAACAGTTGCGCGCCGAGGGCCTCGCCGAGCGGCGTGTCTACATCGAGTTCGCCGAGGATGCGCCCGATCTCGTGCTCGCCGGCGTCGAGGTCCGCGCCCGCGAGGGGCGCTCGCTGGAGCTGGCGTTCGATCCGGCGAAGACAAGCGCGCCGGCCCTGATCGCCAAGATCGCCGCCGCGCACGCCGTCGCCGACATCCATGTCGAGCAGCCGGCGATCGAGGAGGTGATCGCCCGCTTCTACGACCGCCATGGCGCGGGGGAGGCTTGAGAGGCCGTGGCCGCCGTCGCCTCGCCCTACCTCGCCGCCTTTGCGGCGCGTTTCCAGCTCGTGCTGCAGTACCGCGCCGCCGCGCTCGCGGGCTTTGCCACCCAGTGCTGGTGGGGCGCGATCAAGATCATGGTGCTGGCCGCCTTCTTCTACGGGGCGGCGCGCTCGCAGCCGATGAGCCTCGAGCACGCCATCACCTACACCTGGCTCGGCCAGGCCTTCCTCATCTTCCTGCCCTGGAACGCCGACCCGGACGTCGCCGAGATGGTGCGCACCGGCGCCGTGGCCTACGACCGGCTGCGGCCCGTCGACACCTATGGCTGGTGGTACGCGCGCGCGGTGGCCTGGAGCGCCGCGCGGGTCGCGCCCAGAGCCGTGCTCATGTTCATCGTGGCGGCCGGGCTGATGCCGCTCTTTGGCCTCGGCGCCTGGAGCCTCAAGGCGCCGGCAGGGCTCGAAGCCACGTTGTTGTTCGCTGTCTCGATGATCGGGGTCGCGCTGCTGTCCGCTTCGATCGTGCTTCTGATCAACGTCGTCGCCGTGGCCAGCATGACCGACCGTGGAGCGAACCTTCTGGTCGCGCCCTTTTCCAACCTGCTCTCCGGCGGGATCGTGCCGCTCGCCTTCTTTCCCGGCTGGATCCGGCCGGGCCTGCGCCTGCAGCCGTTCGCGGGCCTGTTCGACACCCCATTCCGCATCTACTTCGGCGAGCTCGCGGGATGGGCCGCGCTCGGCGGCATCGCCCTGCAGGTCGGCTGGACGCTTGGCGCTGGTGCTGCTCGGCCGCTGGGCGCTGGGTCGCGCGATGCGCCGGCTGCAGGTGCAGGGGGGCTGAGGATGGAGGCCCTTCGCCTTTACGGCCGCTACGCGGCGGCGTCGGTCAGGAGCCAGATGCAGTACCCGGCCTCGTTCCTGATGATCTCGACCGCGCAGCTGCTCGCCACCGGCATCGAGTTCCTCGGGCTCTGGGCCCTCTTCGCCCGCTTCGGCCAGATCGAGGGCTGGCGCTTCGGCGAGGTCTGCGTCTTCTACGGCGTGGTCAACCTGGCGTTCGCCTTCGCCGACAGCTGCGCCCGCGGCTTCGACATCTTCGGAACCGAATACGTGCGCACCGGCGCCTTCGACCGCCTCCTGCTCCGCCCGCGCACGACCGCCTTCCAGCTGCTCGGCCACGAGCTTCGCCTGTCCAGGCTCGGCCGCCTGATCGAAGCGGCCGTCGTGTTTGCGATCGGGGCGCGTCCTCACCCACCTCGCGTTCACGCCCGCCGCGGTCGCGCTGCTCGTCTGGGCGATGGTCGGCGGCATGGCGCTCTTCTTCGGCATCATGGTCATTTCGGCGACGCTCGCCTTCTGGACGGTGGAGAGCCTCGAGATCGTCAACGTCATCAGCTACGGCGGCGTCGAGGCGGCGCAGTATCCGCTGAACATCTATGCGGCCTGGCTGCGCGACTTTCTGATTTTCGTCGTCCCGATCGGCTGCGTCGCCTACTTCCCGGTGGTCGCGGCGCTGGGCCACGCCGACCCGCTGGGCGCGCCGGCCTGGTTCATGGCCTCTAGCCCGGCCGCGGGCTTCCTCTTCCTGGCCGTCACGCTCTGGGTCTGGGGCTTCGGCGTCCGCCACTACACCTCGACCGGAAGCTAGGGCGCCCGCAGCCGCCCGTCAGGCGGCCACCGCGTCCGCGTACTCGATCGCGAAGCTGAGCTTCGGGTCGTCGTGAAGGTCCCAGTAGGCCTCCCACAGCGCGCGGGTGACCGGGCCGACCTGGCCGCCGCCGACGGGCTCGCCGTCCAGCCGTGTGACCGGCATGATGCCGCCGGCGGTGGTGCAGAAGAAGATTTCGTCGCAGCCGTAGAGAGTCTCGACCGGCACCTCTTCGACGCGCGCCTGCCAGCCTTTGGCCTTGGCGATCTCGAGCACGGTCTTGCGCGTTATGCCTTCGAGCACGCCGCGTCTGGGCGTGAGCAGGACGCCGCCCTGCACGACGAAAACGTTGTAGCCGGACCCTTCCGTGATGTTGCCGTCGCCGTCGGGCAGGATCGGATAGACCGCATGCCGGTCGGCGGCTTCCATCAGGCCGCGGATCAGGTCGCCCCATTGCAGGTTCTTGACCGTCGGGTCCATGGCCCCGGGCGGCGTGCGGCGGACCGTGCGCGTGACCACCGCCGAGGCGCCCCGGTTCTGCAGGGCGAGCGGATGCACCCAGACGAATGGGAGCGCGAAGAGGTAGAGGTGGTTGACCGCGGCAGCCGGGTCCTTCTCGCGCACGAAGGAGAGGCCGCGCGTGACGATGACCTCGACGTAGGCGTCGCGGATGCCGCTGACCGACACCATGTCGATGAGGGTCCGGCGAAGCTCCGCGCGGGGTAGCGGCAATTTGAGCCGCAACTTGGCGCAGCCGGCTTCCAGACGGTCGAGATGGTCGTCGAGGCGGAAGAAGCGGCCGTCCCATACGCTCGCGACGTCGTAGGTGAGGTCGGAGTGGAGGAAGCCCTGGTCGAGCAGCGGAATCCGCGCCTCGGCGACCGGCGTGAGCTTGCCCTCGACCCAGGCGATCCCCTTCGCATACGGACCGCCACGGCTCTCCAGCGCCTCGGCGCGTTTGTTGTAGGCGTCAAGGACGGCGGCGAAGGCAGGCATGACAAGGCCTCTCGGATCTCGGTTCCGCCCGGCCGCGGCCGGGCGCCTCACATTGGCGCCATTCAGAGGAGCGCCCAAGCCGGTCGTGGCGCAACCGGAAGCTAGAGAGCGTTGAATTGGACAGCGTTCCGGTGATCCTTGACCGTTGGGGGACAACACAAAGTGCGGTGGTGGGGGGCCGGCCTTGCCCGCTTCAGGATTGACCTAAGTCTTGCGTGCAGTAAGGGCATGAGCGCGCTTCAGATCGGCCGCATGATCGGCGTCACGTGCAAGACGGCGCCGTTTCATGATTCCGACCAGCTGGAATTGCCGTTCGAGGACTAGGAGATGAGCGCAGACAACGATCTAAAGGAAGAGGTCGCACTCAATGGCGTCAGGCTCTTGATGATGCGGGACATCATTGCGCGACTGTTGGCTTACGTCGCCATGAGCGAACCTGATCCAGAAGTCGTCTTAAGAGACTTCTTTGAGGCGGGTGACACCCGGATTGATCGCTCAGGGCTTCTTCGGGCCGGCGCTGAGGCTCGGATGCTTGCCGCAATGCAGACGGACAAGGACTGGATTGTGGAGGCCGCGCGCCGGATCATCCCGCCAAAGGGCAAAGCCGAGTAGCAGATACTCGCTTCCCGGCATAGGCGAGGTCGCTCGGCTAGCCCGAACGGGGGAGGACCTTGGGGCATGAGCATCATGCTCTGGCGCGGAATCGCGCTAAGCTCAGCCCCATGCCCATCCGCCGCCTGCCGCCGGAGACCGTCAACCGCATCGCCGCCGGCGAGGTGGTCGAGCGGCCGGCGAGCGCGGTCAAGGAGCTGGTCGAGAACGCCATCGACGCCGGGGCGTCGCGCATCGAGGTCCAGGCCGACGGCGGCGGGCTCTCACGCATTCTGGTCGCCGACGACGGCGCGGGCCTCAGCGCGGCTGAGCTGCCGCTGGCGCTCGAGCGCCACGCCACCTCCAAGCTCGCGCCAGGCGCGGACGGCGACTTCGACCTCCTGCACATCGCCACGCTGGGCTTTCGCGGCGAGGCGCTGCCGTCCATCGCCTCGGTCTCGCGCCTCACCCTGACCGCGCGGGCGCAAGGCGCCGCCGAGGCCTTCGCCATCGCGAGCCAGGCCGGCGCGATGGGCGAGGTGCGCCCCGCCGCCTTCGCCGCTCCGCACGGCGCGCGGGTCGAGGTGCGCGAGCTGTTCTACGCGACGCCCGGCCAGGCTCAAGTTCATGAAGTCCGAGCGGGCCGAGGCCATGGCCATCAGCGAGGAGGTCAAGCGCCAGGCGATGGCGCACGAGGAGGTCGCCTTCGCGCTGGATCTCGATGGACGGCGCGCCTTGCGCCTGACCGCAGAGGCCAAGGGTCCGGCGGGCCGCCTGAAGCGCCTCTCCCAGGTCCTCGGCGCGGACTTCGAGGCCAATGCGCTCCTGATCGACCTGGAGCGCGAAGGCGTTCGCCTCTCGGGCTACGCCGGCCTGCCGACCTATTCGCGCGGAAATGCGGCGCATCAGTACCTGTTCGTGAACGGTCGGCCGGTGCGCGACCGGCTGCTCGCCGGCGCGCTCCGCGCCGCCTACGCCGACTTCCTCGCCCGCGACCGGCATCCGACGGCGGCTCTCTACGTCGATCTTTCGCCGGAGTTGGTCGACATCAACGTGCATCCGGCCAAGGCCGAGGTGCGCTTCCGCGATCCGGGGCTGGTGCGCGGGCTGATCATCGGCGCGCTCCGCCACGCCTTGGCGGGGGCGGGCCATCGGGCCTCGACGACCGTGGCCACGGCTGCGCTGGGCGGCTTCCGCCCCGGGCCGAGCCCGCGCGGCTACTCCGCCTGGAGCGCCGGCGGCTGGGCGCCGCAGGCCCCTTCGCCGATGCTGCCCGGCGTCGCCGAACCCTCCGCCCGCGCCGAGACGCCCTTCGAGGGCCCCACCGCCGAGGTGATCGACCCCACCGCCTTCCCGCTCGGCGCCGCGCGGGCGCAGGTGCACGAGACCTACGTCGTCGCCCAGACCACGGACGGCATCGTCATCGTCGACCAGCATGCAGCCCACGAGCGGCTGGTCTACGAGCGGATGAAGGCCGAGATCGAGGCCGGCGGCGTCAAGCGCCAGGCGCTGCTCATCCCGGCTGTCGTCGAGCTGGATCCGGCGGAGGCCGAGCGCGTCGTGCGCGCGGCGGACGAACTGGCCGGCTTCGGGCTGATCGTCGAGGCCTTCGGTCCCGGCGCGGTGCTGGTCCGCGAGACGCCGGCGCTTCTGGGCGAGGTGGACGCCATCGGCCTCGTCCGCGACATCGCCGACGACCTTGCCGAGAACGGCCAGGCGCTGGCGCTGGCCGAGCGGCTGCAGGGCGTCTGCTCCACCATGGCCTGCCATGGCTCGGTGCGCGCCGGGCGGCGGCTGACGGCGGCCGAAATGAACGCGCTGCTGCGCCAGATGGAGGCCACGCCCCACTCCGGCCAATGCAATCATGGCCGACCGACCTATGTTGAGCTTAAGCTGGCGGACATCGAACGGCTGTTCGGGCGGCGATAGGCGCAGCATGCGACCCGGTGTTTCACTTTTGTTCTTTTCGTCCGCGCGCGGAATGCTAAAGCTTCGGCCATGCAGATTGGCCGACCCAGCCGAACCGCACTGGCCGCCGCCGCGCACCGCGCCGCGCACCAGCTACTCGACCATCGGCGCATCTTTCACGATGGTCTGGCGGTCCAGATCCTGGGCGAGAGTGCGCAGGCTGTTGCCGCTGACGCTCTCGCCCATCCTGACCGGCGGGCCATGCGGCTCTTTATCGCCGCTCGCAGTCGTTTCGCCGAGGACGCGCTCGCCCTTGCGGTAGGCCGCGGCGTTGGCCAGCTGGTCGTGCTCGGCGCCGGCCTCGACACCTTCGCCTATCGCAATCCCCACCCGGGCTTGCGCGTGTTCGAGGTCGATCATCCCGCCACCCAGGCCTGGAAGCGCGAACGGCTGGCCGCGGCCGGCATCGCCATCCCGCCCGCCTTGAGCGTTCGCAGCGGTCGACTTCGAGCGCGTCGGGCTTGCCGACGGCCTGTCGAAAGCCGGGTTCGACGCCGGCGCGCCGGCCTTCTTCAGCTGGCTCGGCGTCGTCGTCTACCTCAGCGAGGAGGCCGTCTTCGAGACGCTCGGCTGCATCGCCAAGCTGCCGGCCGGCAGCGAGGTCGTCTTCAGCTACTCGGACCGGCCCGACGCGATGCCGGCGATAGCAGGCCCGGGCTTACCAGGCGCGCGCCGCGCGGGTCGCCGCGATGGGCGAGGCCTGGCGCACGCAGTTCGAGCCCGCCCAGCTGCACGCCCGCTTGCGCGCGCTCGGCTTCGGCGAGATCGAGGACCTGGGGCCCGCCGAGGTCGCCATCCTCTACTTCGGCGCGCCGGCGGGGACGCTGGCGCGCAAAGGCGGTCACCTCCTCCGCGCCCGCCTCGCGTACCGGCGGCCCATCAGGTCGCGTCCGGCGACCAGGCCAGCATGTGGATCGTCGCCGCGCCGTAGCGGCGGGCGTCGATGGCCTGAAAGCCGGCCGCCGCGGGATCCGCCTCGCCGGCGCCCTGCTCCAGCACGCAGATCGCCCCCGGTGTGAGCCAGCCCCCTGCTCCGAGCGACGTGAGCGCAGCCGCGCCAAGGCCCTTGCCATAGGGCGGATCGAGGAAGGCGAGGTCGAAGGCGTCCACACCGGCGCTCGCCCGCTCGCCCAGGGCGGCGGCGTCGCGGCGCAGGATGCGGCACCGACCGCCAAGCCCGCCCTTCGGATCCAGCGCATCGAGGTTGTCGCGGATGGCCGCGCGAGCGGTCTCGTCGGTCTCGACGAACACGCAGGCCGCCGCGCCGCGCGACAGCGCCTCCAGCCCAAGCGCGCCCGAGCCGGCGAAGAGGTCGATCACCCGCGCGCCGGCAAGCCGCGGCGACCAGGCGGCATGCTCCAGCCGGTTGAAGGTGGCCTGCCTGGCCCGGTCGGCCGTCGGCCGTGTCGCGAGGCCCGGCGGGGCCGCGATCGCCCGCCCGCGGTAGGCGCCCCCGGTTATCCGCATGCCGCCGAGGTCAGCTGCGCCAGCGCAGGACGGCCGGCTTGACCGGGTTCGCAAACGCCCGGCCGGCCGCGCGGCTCGCCGCCCATTCGCGCTTCAGCGCCTGGTACCACTTGGCCTGGGTGTCGGCGTCGTCGATCCAGATCAGGGTCGGGTCGTCGGCCAGGCCCGGCTTCTGCAGGTCGACCATCGCCCCGTCCTGGCGCAGGAACTTGCGCGCGCCCGACGCGATGAAGGGCCGAAGCAGCGTGAACGCCGGGTGGTCCGACCACATGATCTGGGTGATGCGGGTGTGGCTCTCGTCGAGCGGCGTCAGGCAGGTCAGCGCCAGCACCTGGCGCGTCCCGACCTCGATGTGCTCCCAGCGCAGGCCCGGCAGGCGGAAGCTGATCTCGGTCGCCGGCGCGCCGCCCAGGATGCGGTAGGCGTAGGAGTTGCTCGACGGCGCATGCCGCACCATGGCGAAACCGGCCTCGCGCGGCTCGAACGCCTTGGCCTTCTCGTGCTGGGAGGCGGCCGAGCGCCACCACCAGTTCTGATGCACGTAGGGCCCGTGCGTGGGATCCATCAGCCCGACGACGGCGTGGTCGAGGTGGGCGTCGAACTCCATCCGATCGATCAGCTTTGGCCGGCCGCCCACGACGCCCGGGAAGGTCGGCGGCGGCCCGTCCGGCTCGCCGCGCGTCAGCCGCCATCCAGATGAAGATCAGGCCCTGGCTCTCGGCGGTCGGGTAGCGGCGCACGCGGATGCGGCTGATGTCCATCGTCTGGTCGTCCACCAGCGAGGGGATCGCAGCGCAGGCGCCGTCGGTGCGATAGCGCCAGCCATGATAGGGGCACTCGACGAGGTCGCCGTCCACGACCCGCCCGGCCGACAGCGGCGCCGCGCGGTGGGGGCAGACGTCGCGCAGCGCGAACACCTCGCCGCCCCTCGTGCGCCCGATCACGATCGGCTCGCCGAGGATCCGGAAGCGCTTGAGCTGGCCGGCGCGCACGTCGCCGCCCGGCGCCGCGAAGTACCAGATGTCGCGCAGGAACCCCTGCCCGAAGCGAAGGCTCGCCTCTCGCGTGGCCTGGACTCGGGCGTCGTCGGGCATGGCCCTCTCTCTGTACCGCGAACAGCGCCCTCGGCGCGACCCCTTCCGCCTTGACCGCGCGGAAGGGGGTGGGGCAGGGTGCGCGGCCAATCAAACAAGCGTTTTGAGAACCGGGAGAACGACCATGGCGGCTGCCGCCGACACCAAGACCCGCACCGCCCAGCCCGAGCTCTTCGACCTGACCGGCAAGGTCGCCATCATCACCGGCTCCTCGAAGGGCATCGGCAAGGCGATCGCCGAGCGGATGGTCGAGCATGGGGCCAAGGTGGTCATCTCGTCACGCAAAGCCGGGCCGTGCGACGAGGTGGCGGCGGCGATCAACGCCAAGCATCCCGGCCACGCCATCGCCGTGCCTGCGAACATCTCTTCGAAGGACGACCTGCAGCGGCTCGTCGACGAGACCCGCAAGGCGTGGGGGCAGATCGACATCCTGGTCTGCAACGCCGCCTCGAACCCCTACTATGGCCCCATGAGCGGCATCTCCGACGAGGTGTTCCGCAAGGTCCTCGACAACAATATCGTCTCCAACCACTGGCTGATCTGGATGGTCGCGCCGGAGATGAAGGAGCGGAAGGACGGCTCGATCATCATCATCTCCTCGGTCGGCGGCCTGCGCGGCAACGCTGTGATCGGCGCCTACAACATCTCCAAGGCGGCCGACTTCATGCTGGCGAAGAACCTCGCGCACGAGCTTGGACCCTCCAACGTGCGGGTGAACTGCATCGCGCCGGGCCTGGTGAAGACCGATTTCGCTCGCGCGCTCTGGGACACGCCAGAGGCCGAACGGCGCTCGTCAGCTGGCAATCCGCTGCGCCGGCTCGGCGAGCCGGACGACATCGCCGGCGCTGCGGTGTTCCTGGCCGGCAAGGCCGGGGCCTGGATGACCGGCCAGGCGATCGTCGTCGACGGCGGCGCCGGGGCCTAGACCTTCACCGTCAGCTCGAATCCGCCCTTGAACGGCAGGGTCATCGTCCGAAGGCCGTTGGCGGGGTTATTGATGAACTCGAACATCGGGCCGTAGCTGCCGCCCGTGCCGGCCGTGTTGTCCGCGCAAAGCACAGAGCCGGGGCGCAGGCGGGGCGCGAGAATCTCGATCAACTGCCCCAGCATCTCGCCCCAGATGTCGAACAGCACGAAGTCGATCGGGCCCTCGAACGTCTTGGCCGCCTCGACGATGTCGCCTTCGCGCAGGTCGATGAAGCGGCTCAGGCCCGCGGCCGCGAAGTTGGCGCGCGCCTGCCTGACCTTGCCGGGCTCATACTCGGCGCCGAACACCACCCCGCCGCCATTGTCCCGCACCGCGGCGGCCAGATAGAGCGTCGAGACGCCGAACGAGGTGCCGGCCTCGAAGATCCGCCGCGCGCCGATGGCGCGGCAGATCATGTAGCAGAACTCGGCCTTGTCGCGCTCGAGCGCCACCGCCTTGTCGGCCATGAAGGCGTGGTCGCGCGCCTCCATCCCCCCGGTCCACGGCCCCGTGCGCTCCTCGCGGTAGTAACGGCCGATCGCCTCGTCCTGCGCCTCGCTGGCGGCGTGCAGGCCGGGCAGCAGGGCGTCGAGCGTCGGATCATTGAGAATGGTCGGCATCCTCGCCTCCTAGATCGGCCCGTTGAGCGACAGCAGGTTGGCGTCGGGGTCCTTGAACCAGGCGACGCCTTCGCCGGGGACGGGCGACCAGATCTTGAGGTCGTCCTGCTGCATCCCCTCGTAGCGTTCGAAAACGATGCCGCGCGCCATGAGATCGCGGACGCTCGCGCGCAGGTCGCGCACGTTCCAGCCCGCAGCGGTGCCGAACGGCGGCGTGATCGGCTTGTCGCTCTTCTGCAGCGCGAGCCGGGCAGGGCCGCTGTCGAAGACCATCAGGTGCTCTTCGTCGAGAGCGAGCGTCAGCCCAAGCTTGCCCTCGTAAAACGCCCGCGCGCGAGCTGCATCAGTCGTGGCGAGGAACGCCACCAGTCTCTCGTCCGTCAGCACGCCAACCTCCTTCGGTGCTCTCGACGGCAGGGCTAGATCGCCTTCGCGGGGCGGCCAAGAGCGTGGTCAGGCGCTTGGCGCGTGCACGCGATAATTTGGCGCGATATCGTGCTGGCGACACAGCGGCCGGGCCGGCAGGCTCTGCACCGGCCCAGCCCGAGGGGAGCACGCCATGCCAACGCTTCGCCATCTCGCCATCAACGCCGACGACGTCCCGCGCGCCAAGGCCTTCTACGAGACCGTGTTCGGCTGGCGGTTCAAACCCTGGGGGCCGCCCGACTACTACCAGGCGCACGAGGCGGGCGAAGGCTTGATCATGGCGCTGCAGCACCGGCGGGAGATCGAGCGGGGGGCGGCGATGCTCGGCTTCGAAGCCACCTTCGCCGTCGAGGACATCGCCCAGACGACCGCCGCGATCGAGGCCGCGGGCGGGCGCATCGCGGCGCCGCAGATCTACATCGATGGCGTCGGCCGCTTGGTCTACTTCCGCGACCCCGACGGCAACCTGTTCGGCGCCATGCAGTACGATCCGGGCGCGCTTTGAGCTACGGCGACGGCTATCTGGTCCGCTCCGACGCGACGACCTACCAGGACGGGACCAGGCTCGACCGCCACGACCATCCCTGGGGCCAGCTCGCGTTCTGCAACAGCGGCGTGATGCGGGTGGTCAGCGACGCGGCGGCATGGCTCGCGCCGCCGACGCGGGCGATCTGGCTGCCGGCGGGCGTCGCGCACGAGATCGTCATGCGCGGCGAGGTGGCGACGCGCTTTCTCTATCTCTCGCCGGAGCTCTCCGCGCCGTTGCCGGCCGAGGCCGGCGTTGTGGAGGTGGTCCCGCTGCTGCGCGAGCTGATCCTGCACATCCTCAAGCTGCGCATGCTGCATCCGGACGCGCCCGAGCAGGATCGGCTTGCGCGCGTCCTGGTCGACCTGCTGCTCGAGGCGCGCCCCATCGACCTTGCCCTGCCGCTGCCGGCCGACCGGCGCGCGCTCGCCTTCGCCGACCGGGTGCAGGATGCGCCAGGCGAATCCGCCGGGCTGGCGGACCTGGCCCGCCGCGCCGGGGCCAGCCTGCGCACGCTGCAGCGGCTCTTCCCCGCCGAGACCGGCCTTACCCTCGAGGTCTGGCGGCAGAAGGCGCGGCTGATCACCGCCGCCGCGGCCCTCAGCGGCGGAGCCCCCGTCGCCGTCACGGCGCCGACTGCGGCTACGAGAGCCCCAGCGCCTTCATCACCGCCTTCAAGCGCCAGTTCGGCGTCACGCCCGGGCGCTATCGCCCGGCGTTGTGAGCCCGCAGCGAGAGCTCGCGCGCCTTCGCCAGGCGCCTCGCGCCCTCGTCCAGCGTCTCGTCGCGCTTGGCGAAGCAGAGGCGGGCGATGGTGGTGACCGGGCGCTCTTCGTAGAAGGCCGAGACCGGGATGGCGGCGACCCCGGCCTCCTTCACCGCGCGCAGGCAGAAGGCCATGTCGTCCTCGCGCACGCCCGAGGCGGCGAGGTCCACGTTGAGGAAGTAGGTGCCTTCGGCGTCCAGCACCGCAAATCCCTCGCGCCGCAGCGCGTCCGCCAGCCGGTCGCGCGAGGCGGTCATCGCCCGCGGCATCGCCTCGAACCAGGCCTCGCTGTTGGCGAGCCCCCAGGCGACGGCGGCCTGCAGGTTGGGCGGGGTGGTGAAACAGAGGAACTGGTGCGCCTTGGCCAGCACCGCGCTCAGAGCCGGCGCGGCGCAGAGGAAGCCGATCTTCCAGCCGGTCAGCGCGAACATCTTGCCGGCCGAGCCGATCTTCACCGTCCGCTCCCGCATGCCCGGAAACGCGATCAGCGGCCGGTGCACGCGGCCGTCCATCAGCACATGCTCCCAGACCTCGTCGCAGACCGCGACGGCGTCGTGGCGAACGCAGAACTCCGCCAGCAGCGCCAGGTCCTCTTGCCGGCAAACGGTCGCGGTGGGATTGAGCGGGTTGTTCAGCACGACGAGCCGCGTCCGCTCGGTGAACGCCGCCTCGAGCATGGCCCGGTCGAAGCGCCAGTGCGGCGGCTCCAGGCGCGCGAGCCTGGGGATCCCGCCGGCGCGCCGCACCATGGGCGCGTAGGAGTCGTACAGCGGCTGGAACAGCACCACCTCGTCGCCGGGCGTGATCAGGCCGAGGAAGGCGCAGGCCAGGGCCTCGGTGGCGCCGGAGGTGATGGTGATCTCGCTCGCCCAGTCGAAGTCCAGGCCTTGGGCGCGCCGGTAGTGCTCGGCCACCGCCTGGCGCAGCTCGGGGCGGCCGGCGCTGGGCGGGTACTGGTTGTCGCCGTAGAGGGTCTCGTCTGCCGCCTTTTGGCGGATCGCCAGCGGCCCCGGCTCGTCCGGGAACCCCTGGCCGAGGTTGAGGGCGTCGTGCTCGCGCGCCAGCCCGCTCATCACCGTGAAGATGGTGGTCGGCATCGCTTGGTAGATCGGGTTGGCCATGGCGGCTGGAGCTTTAGCATGACCGCCCCGCCGGAAGGCTAGACCGCGCCGGGCGGGACTTCAGTCGCGCGGCCCTGGCCCGGGCAGCACGTCGCGCAGCGCGGCGTCGAGGAACGCCGGATAGTAGGACCTGTGCGTCTGGCCGGCGAAGACCTGGCCGTGCACGACGAAGCCGGAGGCCGGCGCCGTCAGCGCCGCGCGCAGATCGTCGACCCCCGTCTTCATGCGCGCCGTCTCCGCCCCGCCGACGGTGAGGAAGACGCGCCGGCCTTTCCCGCGCGGCGCGGCGGCGCGCACACGGCCGACGGTGGCCGGGTCGGCCCAGATCGAGGGGCTGGCCATCAGGTAGGCGCTGAAGGCGCGCGGGTGGTCGGCCAGCAGGTTGGCGACGAAAAGGCCGGCCAGCGAATGGCCGAGCAGCACCGACCGGTCGGCATCGACCGGATAGCGGGCCTCGATGGCGGGCTTCAGCTCGTCCAGGATGAAGGCTTCGAACGCCGCGCCGCCGCCGCCCACGCTGACGCCGTCGTCCAGGTGGGGCCGGTGCAGCAGGTCGGTCTCGCGGGTGTTCGGCTGCCCCGGCGGATAGCCGATGGCGACGAGGAAGGCCGGCGCCATCGCGCCGCTCGCCTGCAGCGCCGCCGCCTCCGGCGCGGCCAGGTGATAGCCGGCGTCCAGCGCGTAGACGACGGGCGCCCTATGGCCAGCGGCGGCGAGGCCCACGGGCGGCGTCACCTCGATCAGGAAGTCCCGCCCGACACGCCTCGAATGCAGCAGGAACCGATCGGTCGCCGGGACCTGCGCGGCGGACGCGGTCGCTGCGGCAGCCCGCGCCGACCCCGGCGAGCGGCGAGCCCGGCCCAAACCTGCCTCCGGTTCCATGAGCAGGCCTTGCCGTCCGTGGGGCCATGCGGCCGAGCCTACACTAGACCCACCGCGCCTGGCAGGCCGATCGCGTCCAGGTTAGGCTCTCAGGCCTCTTCGCGCATCCGCTTCTTGCGGAAGCTGGGGTTCAGCACGGCTTTGCGCAGGCGGATCGCCTTCGGCGTCACCTCCACCAGCTCGTCGGCCTCGATGTAGGCGATGGCCTGTTCCAGGGTCAGGCGACGCGGCGGGGTCAGGCGCACGGCCTCGTCCTTGCCGGCGGCGCGCACGTTGGTCAGCTGCTTGGCCTTCAGCGGATTGACGTCCAGGTCGTCCTGCTTGGCGTTCTCGCCGATGATCATGCCCTGGTAGGCCTTTTCGCCGGCGGCCACGAACATCACCCCGCGCTCCTCGAGGTTCCACAGCGCGTAGGCCGCCATGTCGCCGTCGGCGGTCGACACCAGAACGCCGTTCCGCCGCCCGTCGATCGCGCCCTTGTAGGGCTCGTAGCGGGCGAAGACGCGGTTCAGGACGCCCGAGCCGCGGGTGTCGGTGAGAAACTCGCCCTGGTAGCCGATCAGGCTGCGCGACGGCGCCTCGAACACCAGTCGCGTCTTGTCGGCCCCCGAGGGCCGCATGTCGACCAGCTCGGCCTTGCGCGCCGCCAGCGTCTCGATGACCACGCCGGAGAAGGCGTCGTCGACGTCGATCACGACCTCCTCGATCGGCTCCAGCCGCTCGCCGATCGTCGCCCGTCTGATAGACCACGCGCGGGCGGCTGATCGAGAGCTCGAAGCCTTCGCGCCGCATGGTCTCGATCAAGACGCCCAGCTGCAGCTCGCCGCGGCCGGCGATCTCGTAGGCGTCCTTCTCCGCTGTCTCCGAGAAGCGGATGGCGACGTTCGCCTCGGCCTCGCGCATCAGCCGCTCGCGGATGACCCGGCTTTGCACCTTGTCGCCGTCGCGGCCGGCGAGCGGGCTGGTGTTGGCCGAGACGGTGATGGCGATGGTCGGCGGATCGATCGGCTGCGCCGGCAGGGCGACGGCCACCTCGGGCGCGCAGACGGTGTCGGCGACGGTGGCCTTCGAGAGCCCGGCGATGGCGACGATGTCGCCGGCGAACGCCTCCTCGATGCCTGTCCGCCTCAGGCCGCGAAACGCCAGGATCTTGCTGATCCGCCCGCGCTCGATCTCGCGGCCGTCCCGCGACAGGGCATGCACGCTCATGCCGGGCGCCAGCCGCCCGGCGTCGATGCGGCCGGTCAGCAGGCGGCCCAGGAAGGGGTCGGCCTCGACCAGCACCGCCAGCATGGCCGCCGGCTCTTCGGCGTGCGCCTCCGCCGCTGGCGGGGCGACGTGGGTCGACGATCAGGTCGAACAGCGGCGCCAGCGTCTCGCGCGGATCGGCCAGGTCTTTCACCGCCCAGCCTTGCTTGGCGGAGGCGTAGAGGTGCGGGAAGTCCAGCTGCGCGTCGGTTGCGCCCAGTGCGGCGAACAGGTCGAAGGCGTCGTTCAGCACCTTGTCCGGCTCGGCGTGCGGCCGGTCGACCTTGTTCAGCACCAGGATCGGCTTCAGTCCGATCTTCAGCGCCTTGCCAAGGACGAACTTGGTCTGCGGCATGACGCCTTCCTCGGCGTCGACCAACAGCACGCAGCCGTCGACCATGCCCAGGATGCGCTCGACCTCGCCGCCGAAGTCGGCATGGCCGGGCGTGTCGATGATGTTGATGCGGGTCTCGCCGGCGGCGCCATGCCAGAGCACCGACGTGCACTTGGCCAGGATGGTGATCCCGCGCTCGCGCTCCTGGTCGTTGGAATCCATCGCGCGCTCCGCGTGCGCCTCGTTGGCGCGGAAGGCGCCCGACTGGGCGAGCAGCTTGTCGACCAGCGTGGTCTTGCCGTGGTCGACGTGCGCGATGATGGCGATGTTGCGGAGGGACATCTGGGGCGGGAGGCTTCTAGACGACGGCGCGGAGTCGCGCCATCACATTCGCCATGCTGCTTGTGCAGCGCAGCGTAAATCGGCGAACGCTGATATGGTGAGAAAATCTAATTAAGTCAAGATAGTAAGCAAAATATGCGAAGGAACCTGACGCTTGGCTCATCTTTTTGGTTGCGCAATGGTGCGGTGCACCCTATACATGACGATGTAAGGCGTCTCTGGCGCCTTTGCCCTTCCTGGGCGTTTCCTCCCTATGAACTGGCCGCGCCTTCGGGCGCGGCCGTTTTTCTTTGCGCCTCAGCTCAGGCGCTGCCGCGCCAGCCTGGCCAGGGCCGCGAAGACGCGCTCCAGGTCCCGCTGCAACCGGCCGTAGCCCTCGTGCGGCTCCAGCGTCGCCTCGTCGAGATAGAGGCTGCGGTTGATCTCCACCTGCAGCGCGTGGATGCCGGCCTGGGGCCGGCCGTAGAACTCGGTGGTGTAGCCGCCGGCGTAGGGGGCGTTGCGCGCGACGCGATAGCCCATCGCCTCGAACTCGGCCTCCACCAGCCCGGTGATGGCGGGGGCGCACGCGGCGCCGAAACGGTCGCCGAGCACGAGGTCGCAGCTGCCCTGGCCGGCGAAATCGCCGCTTTGGCCAAGAGTGCGGGCGGCCGCCTGCGGCATCGAATGCCAGTCGATCAGCAGCGCCATGCCGAACTTCGCCCTGGCGTCGCCCAGAAGGCCGTCGAGCGCGGCGTGATAGGGCCTGTGCACTGTCTCGATGCGCTGCGCCGCCTCGGCGAAGGTCAGCTTGCGGGCGTAGATCTCCTGCCCCTCGGCGACGATGCGCGCGATCGAGCCCAGGCCCGCCGCGACCCTGGCCGTGCGGCCGCGGGCGAAGTCCGGCAGCTCGTCCTCGAACATGGAGGCGTCCAGCTCGTAGGGCTCGCGGTTCACGTCGATGTAGGCGCGCGCGTAGGCGGCGGCGATCACGCTCGCGCCATAGCCGGTCGCCGCATCGATCAGGCGGTCGACCAGGGCGTCCTCCGAGCGGCGAATCGAGTCCGCGTCCAGCGCCGAGGCGGCCATCATGTCCTTGGGATAGAGCCGTCCCGAGTGCGGCGAGGCGAACACCAGCGGCGCCATGGCCTCCGCCGCCGGCCGCCGGATGCTGAACGGCGCCGGCGCGTCGGACCAGGCGGCGATCTCGGTGGCGGCCTGGGCGGCCGGAGGGGCGGTCATGCGACGCAATATCGACTGCGCGCCCGGCGATGGCAACGCGAGCCAGACGCGCAACCGGCGGCTTTTCGCTTTATCGGCGGTTTACACATCGGCCCGTAAGCTCGAAGCCTCGAGTTCACAGCCGCTCGACCCGCCGGAACCTGCATGACCAAGGTCGTTCTCGCCCGCATCCTGCTTGCCGAAGACGACGACAGCCTGCGCGGCTTCCTGGCGCGCGCGCTGGAGCGCGCCGGCTACGAGGTGGTCGCCTGCCCCGACGGCGAGACGGCCGTCGAGGCGCTGGACCAGCCCTTCCACGTGCTCCTGACCGACATCGTCATGCCTGGGATCGATGGCATCGAGGTCGCTCGCATCGCCGCCGCCCGCCAGCCGCAGATGCGCATCATGTTCATCACCGGCTTCGCCGCTGTCGCGCTCTCGGCCGGCCGCGCCCCCGCCGGCGCCAAGGTGCTGGCCAAGCCGGTGCACCTGCGCGAGATCGTGGCCGAAGTGGAGCGCATGATCGCGGCCTGACCTTTCCGAGGCGCGACATGATCTGTGACCCCCGCCGCCGACCGTTTGTCGCGACCCTCGCCGCGCTCGCCGTCGCCGCGCCGGCCCTCGCCCAGGCCCCGTCGCCGCCGAGCTTCGAAGGAACCTGGGGCGGCGCGGCGGGCGATGAAACCGCCTCAGGTCATCGTCGCGGGGCGGACAGGTGATCGGCTTCTACTGGCGCGGCGACTATGTCGATGCGACCGACGCCCGCCTGTCGGCTGACGGCCGCGTGCTGACGTTCTCCTTCGCCGGCGGCAAGGCGACCCTGACGCGCACGGGCGAGGCGACCGCGTCCATCACCGCCACGGACGGCAAGGGAGACCCTCACCATCGAGCCTCTAAGCGCGACCTGACCCTCGGCTTGCGGCGCTGCGGGCCGCGCCGATATACCGCCTTCCCGCGCGAGTCGGACGCCGTGAGATCAAATTCGCCCGCTCAAGCTCTGAGAGCGACGCGAGGCTCCGGAAGCCGGTGCGGACGCCTGTCGAGAGCGGCGGATCTCCAGAGCTGGTGCGGCGACATGCGGACCGAGCCGCAGTGGCCTTCGCGATCTGCGCGCCAACCGGCTGCAGTCGAGCTCGGAGCCAAGCTGCGCAGAATCCCATGTGTCAGCGCTCCCTTGACGGGCCCGGCCGATTACGCCGTTCCCTTGCGTCGCGTTGGAGGTTGAGGGGCGCCGTTCGCTGAGGTGCGGCGCCAGCTCGATCTGCAGCCTCAGTCGTCCACACGCTGGCATCATTAGGATCCAGCGTATGCCCGCGAACCAGCATCGAGATCGAGCACCGCGCAATCGCGGACTCTCATACCTTACGCGGGCTCCGCCCGGTCGCACACCGCCCGGCAGCGTCAGAAGCCGCGCGCGATCCTGCCCCGCTTCGGCCAGATCGTTCCCGTCCTGATCGACCAGGCGCGACGTGATCATCGACGGCCACCTGATCGTCGAGGAGCTCACGGCGCTCGGGTACGACCGAGGTTGCGGTCGTTGTCGTCCGCAACCGCGACGCGCCGAAGTCAAGGCGCATCCGCCTTGCGCTCAACCGGCTGTCGCTCGAGCGCCAAGGTCGACCGCCGCGCTTGAAGGCCGAGTTCGAGACAGTTGCTGGAGGTCGGCTTCGACCTGGAGCTTTACCGGCTTCGACCCGGTCGAGAGTCGACATGGCGCTTGCCATCGACGACCTGGGCGTTGGCGAAATCGAAGATGCGCCGCCGGGCCCCGCCGCCGGCCCCGCCGTTTCGCGCACGGGCGACATCTGGATCCTGGGCGACCATCGCTTGGCTTGTGGCGATTGCCGGGACGACGGCCTGCTCACGCAGCTGATGGCCGGCGCGACCGCCCAGATGGCGTTCACGCGATCCGCCGTATAACGTCGCGGTCGGCGGGTTCGTCGTCAGCAAGGCGCCATCGCGAGTTCGCCTGCGCGTCGGGCGAGATGACCAAGCCCGAGTTCATCGGGTTCCTGGCCCAGGCCCTTGGCGCCTGCGCGTCGGTCATGGCGGACGGCGCGATCGCCTATTGCTGCATGGACTGGCGGCACATCGAAGAGCTGCTGAGCGGCGGTCGGAGCGGTTGGGCTGACGGTCATCGACATGGCGGTCTGGGCCAAAACCAACGCCGGCACGGGGTCGCTCTATCGCTCGCAGCACGAACTGATTTTCGTCCTGAAGAAGGGCGATGCGCCGCACGTGAACAACGTCGAGCGGGCCGGAACGGTCGTTCACGGTCCAACGTCTGGACCTACCGCGGCATGTCGTCCTTCGGCGCCGATCGCGACGAACTGCTGGGCTCTCATCCGACGGTGAAGCCCGTCGCCCTGGTGGCGGACGCCATCAAGGACGTCTCGCGCCGCGGCGACCTGGTGTTCGACCCGTTCCTCGGGTCCGGCGCCACCTTGATTGCCGCGCATCGCACGGGCCGGCGCTGCTTCGGCATCGAGCTCGACCCCCTCTACGCCGACGTCGTCATCCGCCGGTGGGAGGCCGAGACCGGCCGCGAGGCGGTGCTGGCGGCGACCGGCGCGACCTTCGAGGCCTCCGTGACGTTCCGGTTTCCTCCTTCTTCGCCTTCGGTCGCCCTGCTGACCGGCCCCGCATCGTCGATGGAGGGCTGATCGATGACGGACGAAAAGCCTGACTACGATGTCGGCTACGGCCGCCCGCCAAGCATCGCCGGTTTGCTCCGGCCAATCCGGCAACCCGAAGGGCCGGAAGAAAGGATCGAAGAACCTTGCGACCGATCTCGCTGAGGAGTTGGCCGAGACCATCAGGGTGCGGGAAGGCGTCCGCGAGCGCTCCGTCTCCAAGCAGCGGGCGATACTGAAGGCGCTCGTCGCCAAGGCGTTGAAGGGCGACACACGGGCGGCGCACCTGCTGATTGGTCTCGTTGCCGCGCAGGTGGTTTCGGCCCCGGCGGCCCAAGACGAAGCCCCCCTGTCCGAAAGCGACCAGCACATTCTCGAGGATTTCCTGCGTCGCAACGCCCCCGCGGCGCCGGCGCCGGGCGGATCGGACGAGGGCCAGACCGACGAGCCGGAGGCCCGCGATGACTGATCTCTATCCAGGCCCGCCCCGCCTGGACCTTGGCGGCGTCTCTCCGACCGCGCTGTTCAAGGCCATTCTGCCGCGGGATTTCCCGACCTTCGTCGCCAAAGCCTTCGAAGAGCTCGATGCACGAGCCACTGGAGCGTTCGGAGTACCTGGAACTCCTGAGCCGCAAGCTGGAACAGGTGATCTCCGGTGAGGTGCGCCGGCTGATCGTCTGCCTCCCGCCGCGGGTGCTGAAGTCCCACGTTGCTCGGTCCGCCTGCCCGCCTTCTTGCTCGGCCAGAACCCGAGCGAGAGATCCTGCTGATCTCACACAGCGAGAATCTGGCCGAGGATTTTGCCTACAGGTGTATGCAGCTGATGGCGACCGACTGGTACCGGGCGGCTTTCCCCGCCACCGTGCTGGCCGCTGATTTCGCTCGGCGCGACCACTTCAAAACGACAAAGGGCGGCGAACTCATCGCGACGGCTCTCGGCGGCGCGATCACGGGCGAGGGTGGTCGGACCATCATCATCGACGACCCCCTCGACGCCAAGGACGCCAACACAGAGAAGCGCGAGAGGGTGAACCAGCTCTACGCTGAGAAAATTCAGAGCAGGCTCAACAACCAGGCCCTCGGGCGCATCCTGTCATCGCGCGCAGCGGCTGCATCCGAACGACCTCTGCGGCTTCCTCACCGCCCAGGGCGTGTTCGAGCTCCTGTCGGTGCCGCTGATCGCCGAGGCGCCCATCGCCTATCGCGTGGGCGACTGGAGCTGGGCGCGCCCTGCAGGCGACGTGCTGCGACCACAATCCCATACGCCCGAGGTGATCGAGATGCTGCGCAATACCGTGCCGCCGCACGTGTTCTTGACCCAGTATCAGCAGGCGCCGACGCTGCGCGCTGGTCTTGTCAAGGCCCAGTGGTTTCCGGAGTACGACTTCGTGCCGCCTGTCGCCGAGCAAACGGTCTCCAGCTGGGACTGCGCCCAGACTGCCGGACCACGCTCGACCTACAGCGTCGCGCTCGTCTTTCGGACCGAGGGCCGCAACCTCCATCTGGTCGATGTCTGGCGGCGGCAGGTCGAGTTCACCGACCTCAAGCTCCACGCTCTGGATCTTGCGACGCGCCACCCGAAGGCCATCCACCTGGTGGAGGAGGCGGCGCTTGGCCGCGCCCTGATCGGCGTCTTCGAGGAACTCGGCCTGAGGGTGGAGCGGATCAAACAGCCCACCGCGAGCAAGCAGGTGCGCCTGGAAGCTGTGCTCGACATGCTCCAGGATGGCCGCGTTCTCCTGCCACGCTACGCATCCTGGCGGACGGCTTTCCTCGACGAGATCACCGAGTTGCCCTTCAGCCGCTTCGACGATCAGGGGGACGCGTTGACCCAGGCGCTCAGCTGGCTCAGGAACTTCAAGCCCCAGCCGCCGCCGAGCTTTGGTCACACCGGGGCGGCGGCCCGACGGTCCGCAAGCCGCACCCAATGCGCGACCCTCGTGCAGGGCCGATGAACTACATTCCCAGGGGTCCGGGTAAATACAGGCGCTGACAAACGCCTCCGTGAGGGAACATGCATATGTAGTTCAATCACACATCTTCTCTCATAGATTGTTCTGGACTTCGCCTGCCAACGAAGCATTGCTTCCCCGGTGCAGCCTGCCGCCGCCGGTCCACCGCGCGAACCGATCCGTCGAGATTCCTCCGCCACCCGCCCGGCACTGGTCTAGGCCCGCCGCAGTGGGGCGGCATCGCGCCAACTGAGGAGAACATCTTGCCGAAGCTCAGCAACGCTCAACCGGCCGTGATCACGGAAGCCTCGCGCGAAGGGGGCCCCCTCGCTCACCAGCGGTCGACGGTGGCGTCGCCGAACACGTGCTCTGGCACAAATACTGCCGGTCCATAGAGCAGGAAGACGGGTCGATCCCGCTCGGGGCGACCGACGCGGGCGGGGCACGATCGCGGCTGCCAAGAAGCCTGGCGGCCAGAAAGCCGGCGCTGATCGGTCGACCGGACCGGCCGCGCAGGCGTTGGTCGCGCCGCGGGCTGATCCGATGGGCAAGCTCGGTGAGCTGATGGCGCTGCTGTGCCGTCCAGGAGGCGCCACCATGGCCGAGCTGACCGCGGGCAGGCTCACTCGGTGCGGGGGCGATGTCAGGGGCGCTAAAGAAGAAGCACGGCTTGACCATCACCTCAGAGAAGACCGAGGAGGGTCGGCGGCTCTACAGGTAGCGGAGATGTGCTGATCTTCCTCGCCGACTGTCCGAAGGGCGTGCTACCCGAAGCCGCCCAACGCAAGCTCGAGGTGCTTCTGTCACGATGCTGGGATGATTTGGCAGGTTCAAGCGCCGAAAGAATGGAGGGCTACAAGCTCCACGAAGCCAAGCGGCACACCGAGCAGATGGTATGGGATCCGCCATTCCTTCGGTTTCAGATCGAGCGCCATGGCGGGACAGTTCTGGGATCGTCCAGGGGCGACATCCACAGCTGGGAGGTTAACCTCGACGAGCAGACGGCTGCGATCGTTGGACGTGGGGCGCGGCAACTCAGGCCAAGAGCCGCACCGTTGGATGTTCAAGCGCTGGCGGCAACTATCGCGGCGCGCGTGACAGCGGGTCAAGCCGACAGTCGGATCGTTCGCCGAGGCAATACCGTCAGAATTTTGACCAGCCAGATTGCCTCCGGGGACAACAAGCAAACCACAGACGATCGCCGCCGCCGGTTCAGGAGGGCGCTCGAGCAGCTGCTGCAGGTCCAGGGTTGGCGCCGAAAGAACGCGGGTAGCCACTTGGTCTTCGAGCGTTCCAGCGCGAAGTGACCGAGCCGCGGAGGATCTTCGCGACCGCCGCGCTGCCGATCGCCGATGCCATGCTTGCGGGGGCGATCGAGCGGGACGGGTGACCCGGCCAGGCGAAGTGCGCCTGTCCAGAGGCGGGTGCGAGGCGCCCACGCGTGTGGGGGCCCACCGCTCGAAGAACCTGACGACCAAGCTGCACAAGGGCGGTGGGACATCAGGGCTTCGGTGGGTTGCGGGCCTTCCGGCAGGTGGCTATAGCGGCGCCTCGCGGGACGCGTAGCTCAGTGGGAGAGCACCTCGTTGACATCGAGGGGGTCGCTGGTTCAATCCCAGCCGCGTCCACCATTCTAAGCTCTAAGTAGTTGAAAATATGCTGGGTTGTGGCTCTGTCTCTGCCATACAAACCACCACACAGTCAGCCCGTCGTCTCACGTTCCACAGCCAAATCGTGTGCATGCGCCTGAAAGGGCGGCGTCCGGCGCAGAGCCCGTGGACGGGCGTGTCTCTTGCCAAGACCTTCTTCGGTGCGAGCAGTCCTGTGGGGCGCCGAGCCGTTCGCAGCCTACGGCTGCGCAGCTTTGCCCACTGTGGCAGCGCTGCGCCGACGGCACCGGGATTATCCTGTTCGTACTGGGCGATGATCGAAGCCGCCAGTGACGTCCGGGTAACCGGCAGCCGCACTGTCACCTGTGTCTAGTACCGGGTCTGAGCCGTTCAGGATCGCCACGCCGCTCACCGGGTCGGAGCCCGGCGCGAGCCTTAGGTTCAAGCCCGTATCGGTGCCCAACCCAACTGCGCCTGCCGGTGTCTGGTATTCCACCACCTCTGGTGTGCTTCTCGTCACCTTGTCCGACGCGTACGGTCCGGCTGGAAAGCTCGATGGCGGCTCGATGCCCTCATTGATGACGCCCTGAACGAAGGCTTGGTGCGAGGGAAATACGCGCTCGATGACCCGCGCCACCGTAAACCGGCCCGACGTGCTGCCGTCGGCGAACCTGGCCTCGATGGCGTCCCCGGTCGCGCCATCCCATCCGCTGTTCGAAAGATCTGCAGGCTGAATTCGGCTCGGGTGTCACCACCAGGCTAGCCCCGTCCGACCCGTAAATCCCGGCGCAATGCCAGCCGCGCGGCGCCAACACTCCAGGTCCGTTGCGGTGACGTAGTATGCCAGTTGCGGCGCCGCGGCTCGGTCGGCCAACACGGTCTTCGTCCCGTTCGCCGGAGGCGTTTGCGGCCCTACCTGTCCATCGTCCGCGCAGCCCACGAGAGGGACGCTCACCGAAACCATCGATGCGCTCGGCCGATGTCGGTGCGCTCCCGGCCGGTCTACCGCAGGCGGCCAAAGCCGCCACCAGTCCCAGCCCCGCCGCCGTCACCGTGCGCCCGGCAGCGCAAGCTGCCGACGTTTCCCGCTGTTGTGGTCCCACTTCGCTTCTCCGCCCACCCCGCTCTCCGTGGGCACCGTCGACCCCTTGGCGCGCTGGCGTCAACAACTGAGCGGCGAGCGTGCTCCGAGCCCGAACTAGGCCAGACGTGCCGACCCCGCAGTCGTCCTCCCCCCACGACTTGGTTTGTCGTCAGGCCGCTAGATGAGCGAGACGCCGCTCAACCAAGTCGATGTTCGGCGAACTCCGGCGGCCTGACCAGCGGAGGTCGCCACAACCGCGTTGTCAGCGCCGTGATGCTCTCATCACCGTCACTGACCACTTCAATCGCCGCAGCACGGCTGCAATCACCGTCTCAGCCCTCGGCCGCGCCGTCGTCAATCTTGAGGGCGACGCCCAGCCCCAGGCTGCTGATCGCGGCGACGTACACGCCCTCCGCGCCTGTCTTCACGCTGGCCGCGCCGGCGGCGGCTTGGGTCAGTGCGGTGCAGGCGCGGCCCGTGCCGGCGACATAGAGCGGCTTGGCCTTGACCGCGGCGTCCAGGCGGCGGGCGGCGGCGGCGCGGTCGGGCGGCAGGTTGGCCGGGTCGGCGATGCGGGCCACGGCGGTCGCGAGCGCGCGCAGCGGCAGGGCGACGGCCGGCGCGGTGCAGCCGTCGATGGCCACCGGCATGTGGCCGAGATCGACCCCGGCCATCTCCGCCATCGCGGCCAGCACGCGCCGCTGCACCGGGTGGTCGGGCCGCTCATAGCCGCGCGTCTCGCCACCCAGGTGGCGGGCGTCGGTCAGGAAGCCGGTGTGTTTGCCCGAGCAATTGTGGTGGGCGCGGGTCAGGGGGCGGCCGTCCGCGTCGGTCGGCGCTCCGCAGGCCAGCGCGTCGTCAGCAAGGCCGATGCGGCTCAGCCACGCACGCACGGCCGCGACGTGAAACGGCTCGCCGCTGTGCGAGGCGCAGGCCAGCGCCAGCTCCTCCTCGCTCAGCCCAAAGGCGTCGGCGGCGCTCTACTCCACCAGGGTCAGGGCCTGCAGCATCTTCACCGCCGACCGGGGGTAGATCGGCCGCTCGACGTCGCCGCACGACCAGACCAGCCGGCCCCAGCGTCGGCGATGGCGATGGCGCCGCGATGACGGCTTTCCACCAGCTCGCCGCGCGTGATCTCGACCAGGACCGGGTTCATCCGGTCCACCCGCCGTCCAGAACGTGCACCTGGCCGGTGGTGAAAGCGCTCTCGTCCGACGCCAGATAGACCGCCAGCGCCGCCACCTCCTCGGCCGTGCCCAGCCGGCCCATCGGCTGCCGCGCATGAAGGCCCGCTCGGCCGCGTCGGGATCGCCGGGCAGGGCTGCCATGCGCTCGCGCAGCGACGGGGTGGCGATCGTGCCTGGCGCGATGGCGTTACAGCGCACGCCCCTGGCGACGAAGTCGGCGGCGATCGAGCGGGTCAGGCCGATCACCGCGGCTTTCGATGCGCCATAGGCGAAGCGCTCGGGCACCCCCTTCACCGACGAGGCCACCGAGGCCACGTTGACGATGGAGCCCGAGCCGCGCGCCAGCATGGCCGGCAGAGCCGCCTTGCAGATGCGGAACATGCTGGTGACGTTCAGCTCGAACGAGCGCGCCCAGGCGTCCTCGCCGCAGTCCAGGATCGAGCCGTGGGCGACGTATCCGGCGCAGTTGAACACCACGTCGAAGGACGGACGCTCGTCGAACAGGCCGACGATGCGTCGTGGAATCTGTCACGTCCAGCACGCGGGTCTCGACGCCGTGCAGCGTGGCCAGCGGCGGCGGCGTTGATGTCGGTCGCGAGGACGTGCGCGCCCTCGGCCGCGAACGCCTCGGCCGTCGCCCGGCCAATGCCCTGGCCGGCGGCGGTGACGAGACAGACTTTGCCTTGCAGGCGGTTGCTCATGGCGGGCTCCGCTACGCGCTTATGCCAGGCGGGTCAAGCCCTGACCATGCCCGGCCTCTGGCGCTACCCACTGATTGCGTTGCTAAGAGTCCGCTTTGCTCAACGCACGCTTCTGCTCCCCCACCACCTCTGCCATCCACCTTCCAATATCCGCGGCGGCAGCACAGGGAACGTGTGCACAACAGGGGTGGCTAGCTCAGTCGGGGCCGCAGAGGCGCGTCCAGCGACGATGCCGACGCGGCGCGACTGGCCGCCGGCGGCGGCCTGCGCGCCGTGATCCTTGGTCGCTGCGTCAGTTCCCCAATATGCATCCGTATCTGATTGGCCGCGAGCGCCACGTGGACCAGGTGTGTAGGCCTACGAACGCGCGTTTGCTCGGTCGTTGGGCGCCCGGGGGCGAGCCGCGGCTGCACAGCGACGTTAAGCCCGCACAGGAGCTGGAGCAGGCTCGCTCCGCTGCCTCGAGGGGTGGCCGCGTCAAGCGCACTGGGCGTGCCGCGGAAGCCCGCCGCGGTTGCCGCTTCACTGCTAAGCCTCAGCGCACGCACCGTGCCGCGGGCGCAGTTCAGATCGTAGTAGGTGGCACTTCTGGCTTTGAGACCGGCCAGATCGGCCGCGGACTTATAGGAGATCACCGACCGCAATCCATCGCTGTCGAGCCCGTACAGGCTTGCGGCGGGGGGGACGTATCCAGCCAATATCGCCTGAGCGTCACGCGCCGCGATCGCCCGCCCGGTTGGGCCAGTCGGGGCGACGGCTTCAATCTCGCGCTGGCCGACGCACTTGGTCCACACGCCCACGTCACGGCCGCGAGCTCGGGTGACGCCACTCGCGTCGAAGAAACATAGGGCCGGATCCAGCGTCGACGCGCCGTCGAACAGTTTCCAGTCAGCGAAGCAGCTCTGAGTCAGCGCCGGCCCGGCGAGCGCCCAGACCACGACCGCCCCCGCCGCCCACCGCCACCGCAGAGCGCAGATGGTGCGCCGCGGCGCTTGTCCCGCGCCGCCGCCGTGGACGCGCGATGTGATTGGTTTCTTAGCCATACCAACTGCTTTGATCGGCTGCGTGCCGAATCACTTAGAGCTTTCCGCCCTAGCGTCGAGCTGTCCAGCGGGTTCTGGCGGCGGGCGTGCGAACCGACCTGCTTTGGCCTGACAGGATGCCGGAGGTCGTTTGGGAGCCTTGGACTTGGAAGCAGCCCAGGCCGAGGCGCTTCAGGCGGCCGGTGTCGGGTGGGTGGGGGCGGGACACTGACGGCGTTGGAAAGACACCGTCGGAGGCGGACCCCTCCTTTCCATGGACGCCTCCCTCGCAGTGGTGTTCACAACACCCCCACGCTGGCACTTCGATGCCGTCGGGGGGCGTCCACCCCATCGCTTTGGGTCGGAAGCGGACGCTGGCTCCCTGCCGGAGAGTGGCCTTTCGCCCGCGCCGCTGTGCGGTACGGGCTACGCCGCGCCATTGACGAAAGCGACACAGGTGTCACTCTTGCCGGAGCGTTGCTGGGACAATCCAAAATGAGCTCGAAGGCCTTCGGAGGTGCGCGAACCGCCATCGTCGCGGCGGGCCTTGTGGCCCTCGCAGGCGGTGTCTACGTCGTCTCCACCAAGCTTCCGATCAGAGGGGGCACCGTCGCTGGCGCGATCGTGCCGGCGGAGCGCTATCGGGCGCCGCAGGTCTCGGAGGCCGATGTCGGCCTCGGCGACTCCAGCGTGCCGATGCTGATGCAGACCGACGCCTTCGAAGTGATGGTCAAGAACCCATCGTTCCGCGCGATGGCGGCTGATCCGCACTTCGCCGCCCTGGCGCAGAACTCCCAGGCGCTCGCGGCGATGTCGCAGAACTCGCGCCAGTTCGCGCAACTGATGCAGAACCAACAGGCGTTCTCCGCCCTGCTGGCCATGGCCCAGTCGTTGTCAGCCCAGTCGGGCGCGGCCAATGCAGCCAACGCGCGCTCGTTCGCGGCGTTCGCGGGCAGCCCCAAGGCCTTCGAAGCGTTCTCGGCCAATTCGCAGGCGTTCGCCGCGCTCGCCAGCCACGCCCAGGCGTTCGCCGCATTGACTAGCCACGCGCAGGCCTTCGCCGCCATGGCGCAGGATGCCCAGGCCTTCTCAGCGTACTCGAGCAACGCCCAGGCGTTCGAGCGGGCCGCCGCGACGCAGAACAACCCGGCGATGGCGGCCAACGCTCCTGCCTTCGCGGCGCTCGCCGCCGACCAGGCGGCGATGGCGGCGCTGTCGCACGACCCGCAGGCCTTCTCCGCGCTCGCCGCCAACGGGCCGGCGTTCGCGGCGCTGGCCTCGCAGCTCGCGGCGGCCCAGACCGCGAACGGGGCGCAGTATGCCGCCAACGTCCAGGCCTTCCAGGCCATGGCGGCCAACTCCCAGGCCTTCGCCTTGATGGCGCAACAGCCGCAGGCCATGGCGGCCATGGCGCAGAATGCCCCCGCGTTCGCGGCGTTGTCGCGCCACTCCGAGGCGTTCCAGGCGATGGCGCAGGACGCGCAGGCGTTTGCGTCATACGCGAACAACGCCCAGGCGTTCGCCGCGGCCGCGGCGGCGCAGAACAACCCGGCGATGGCGGCGCACTCGTCCGCGTTCGCGGCGCTCGCCGCCGACCATGCCGCGATGGCGGCGCTTTCAGCGAACTCGCAGGCGTTCGCGGCGATGGCGGCCAATTCTCAGGCATTCGCGGCGCTCGCCGCCAACGCCCAGGCGTTCGCCGCGCTTTGCGCCAACAGCCAGGCCTTTGCGGCGATGGCGGCCAACTCGCGGGCGTTCGCGGCGCTAGCCTCCAACGCCTCGGCGTTCGCGTCCATGGCCCACAGCGCCGAGGCCTTCCAGGCGCTCGCCGCTTCGAACCAGGCCGCGAGTCAGGCGAGCGCGCAGGCGGCCGCCCTTGCAGCGAACAGCCAAGCCTTCGCCGCGATGGCGGCCAACGCATCGGCGTTCTCCCAGCTCGCCTCGAACAGCCAGGCGATGGCGGCGCTGTCGAGCAACAGCGCGGCCTTCTCCGCCATGGCGAGCAATCCGTCCGCGTTCGCCCAGCTGGCGTCGAACTCGGCCTTCGCAGCGCTCGCCGGCGACGCCAGCTTCCAGAAGGCGATGTCGAACTAGCGTCGCGCGTGCTTTGCGGGGCGGCGCCAAGCGTGAGGCGCCGGAGGGGGTTGATTTGATGGATGTTGGGCCAGCCCCGGCTGATCCGCCGGCAGCCGTCGCGGCTGCGTCGACGCGGACGGCGGCCAGGCCCATCGTCCTTGCGCAACTCGAGCCAACCGGGCCGCCTGTGCCCACCGTGGTGATCCCGCAGAGCCCGCCGCCGAGCGGCGAGCCTGCCGGGCCGAACCCGCCAGCGCCCGCCGCGCCGCAGCAGCCTCAGGCGCACGTCCCCCTTTGGCCGAAGCCGGAGATCGACCTCGACCTCATCCGCACGCGCGACTTGAGCCTGCTCTACTTCGCGCCTGCGGAGACGTACCTCACGCCTTACGTCGGGCGCGCCCTCGAGAACTCGATGCAGTTCCAGGAGCGCATGTTCGGCTGGCGGCCGTGGCAGCGCACGACGGTGCTCTTGAAGGACTTCGCCGACTACGGAAACGCCGGCGCGAGGGCTGTGCCCAACAACACCCTGCTGCTCGAGATCTCGCCTTTGAGCCAGGTGTTCGAGACCCTGAGCCCGGGCGAGCGCTTCTTCACGCTCTCGAACCACGAGCTCACGCACGTCGCCACCATGGACGTCTGGGACGCCTCGGACGCGCGCTGGCGACGGTTCTTCGGCGGCAAGCCCGCGCCGGTCGAGGACGACCCCGAGAGCATCCTCTACAGCTACCTGGCGGCGCCGAGGGCGACCACGCCCCGCTGGTACCTCGAGGGCAGCGCCGTCTTCATGGAGACCTGGATGGCCGGCGGCTACGGCCGCGCCCAAGGCGCCTACGATGAGATGGTGTTCCGCGCCATGGTGCGTGACAACGCCCGCTTCTTCTCGCCGCTCGGTCTTGAGTCCGAGGGCACCCAGATCGACTTCCAAGTGGGCGTCAACGACTACCTCTACGGCACCCGGTTCATGAGCTACCTCGCGCTCACCCGCTCGCCGGAAAAGGTGATCGCGTGGCTCCGGCGCGACGACGGCAGCGCCGGCTACTACGCTTCGCAATTCAAGCGCGTGTTCGGCGCGCCGCTGGACGACGTGTGGCGGCAATGGATCGCCTGGGAGCACGACTTCCAGCGCGCGAACCTGGCTTCGGTCGAAGCCTACCCGACCACCGAGACCCACCGCCTGTCGCCGGCCGCACTGGGGTCGGTTTCGCGCTCGTTCTACGACCCTGAGACCAACACCCTGATCGGCGGGTTCCGCTACCCCGGGGTGATCGCCCACATTGGCGAGATGTCGCTGGCGACCGGCACGATCCGCCACCTCGCCGACATCCAGGGGCCGACGCTCTACCGGGTGACGTCGCTCGCCTACGATCCGAAGACACGCACCGCCTGGTACACGACCGACACCGACGCCTACCGCAACCTGATGCAGCTGGACGTCGCCACCGGCAAGACTGAGCTCCTGATCGCGCATGGACGCATCGGCGATCTGGCGTTCAACCCCAGGGACCGCACTCTCTGGGGTCTGAGGCACCTCAACGGCCTGGTGACGCTGGTGCGCATGGACCCGCCCTACACGTCGTGGACCCAGGTCCACACGTTCAAGTACGGCCAGGTCCTGTTCGACCTCGACATCTCGCCGGACGGGACGCTGCTATCGACCTCGTTTGGCGAGATCAACGCCGACCAATCGGTGCGGGTCTACCGCCTGGACGAGCTCACGCCAGACGCGGAGCCGAAGGCCATCGCCGAGCTCCGCCTCGGGCAGGCGACGCCAGAGGGCTTCGTCTTCTCGCCCGACGGGCGCTTTCTGTACGGCAGCGCCTACTACACGGGCGTCTCGAACATCTACCGGTTCGAGCTGGCGACGCAGAAGGTCGAGGCGGTGAGCAACGCGGTCACGGGCCTGTTCCGCCCGATTCCGCGCGCCGACGGTTCGCTGATCGCGTTCGAGTACACCGGTCAGGGTTTCGCGCCGGTCAGCTTCGACCCCCGGCCGCTCGAGGATCTCGGCTCGATCAAGTTCCTGGGCGCCGAGGTCGCCGAGGCGCATCCGGTGGTGAAGACCTGGGGCGTCGGCTCACCCGCCAAGATCCCGCTCGACGAGATGGTCACCCAGCGCGGCAAATACGTGCCCCTCGAGGAGATGCGCCTCGGGGCGAGCTACCCCGTGGTTGAAGGCTACCAGCACCGGGTCGCCTTCGGCTGGCATGCGATCATCGAGGATCCGCTGGAGCTCAATCAGCTCATTGCGACGATCGCCTATTCGCCGTCCAACGTCCTGCCGCCCGCTCAGCAGTGGCACGCCGACGTCGAGTTCAAGACCTTGGCGTGGGACTTCCGCTACTGGCACAACGAGGCGAACTTCTACGACCTGTTCGGGCCGGTCGACCGCAGCCGCAAGGGCGACGCCTTCATCGTCGGCTACAAGCATCCCTTCATCTACGATCCGCCTCGCCAACTCGACCTCGCGGTCGAGGCGGCCGCCTACCGCGGGCTGGACGCCTTGCCGGGCGCCCAGAACGTTCCGGCGCTCGCCGACAGCGACATCGACACGCTCAAGGTTTCCCTCACCTACGCCGACGAGGACAAGTCGCTGGGCGCGGTCGACTACGAGCGCGGCGTTCGCTGGAAGCTCGCCTTCGAGGACGACCGCGCCGCGCGGCAGGACTTCCCGCAGGCGCGGGCGGAGCTCGACTTCGGGGCCCCGACGGCCTGGAAGCATTCCTCGGTCTGGCTCTACAGCGCCGTCGGCGCGTCGGGCGGCGATCCGCTCAATCCACTTGGCGCCTTCTATCTCGGCGCATTCGGCAACAACTGGGTCGATGACGGCGAGGCCAAGCGCTATCGCCAATTCGACAGCTTCCCAGGCTTCGCCATCGACCAGATCGCCGCGCGCTGGTTCGCCAAGTCGCTGGCCGAGTGGAACCTGCCGCCCATCCGGTTCGCCGACGTCGGCAGGCCCAATCTCTACCTGTGGGCCGTGCGCCCGGCGGTGTTCGCGGGCGTGCTCGAAGCCGGGCCGCCGAGCGGGCGGGCGCAGACGTTCGAGAGCGTGGGCGGGCAGCTGGATTTCAACTTCACCGCCGCCTTCAAGCTTCCGATGACGTTCTCGGTCGGCTACGCCTCAGGGTTCGAGCCGAACGGGCGCCAGAGAAGCGAGGTCATGGCCTCGCTCAAGATCCTTGGGTCCCAAACTCCGCAATAGAGGAGACCGCCGGCGTTGGAGCTGATCGTCATCAAGTCGGCGGTGGCGATCGGGCCGGTGCTGGTGATGCTGGCCGCCTTCGTATGGCTCGACGCGTTCAAGCTTGTGTCCTGGCGGCAGATTGCCGGGCTGCTCGCCGGCGGCGGCGCTCTGGCCGTGGCCAGCTACTTCGTCAACGGCCAGTTCCTCGACACGCTGCCGATCGGCTTTTCTCCCTTCAGCCGCTTCGTTGCGCCGCCGATCGAGGAGACGCTCAAGGCCGCGCTGATTCTCGTGCTGTTCGCGCGCAACCGCATCGGCTTCATGATCGACGCGGCCATCGCCGGCGTCGCGGTCGGGGCCGGCTTCTCGGTGGTCGAGAACGGGATCTACCTGAGCGTCTTCACCCACGCGACCGTCGGCGTCTGGCTGGTCCGCGGCTTCGGCACCGCGCTGATGCACGCCGGCTGCACCGCGCTGTTCGCCGTTCTGGGCCAATTGCTCACCGAACGTTACGCCCGGATCGAAGCACAGCGGCACAGGTTCGAGGCGTTGATGTTCCTACCGGGCCTGGCGGCGGCGATCGTCGTGCACGGGACCTTCAACCAGTTCGCGCCCGACCCGATCATCGGCATGACGCTGACCCTGTTCCTCGTGCCGCTGATCCTCTTCTTCATCTTCATCCGCAGCGAGCACGCCGCGCACCGCTGGCTCCTCACCGAATTCGAGAGCCACCAGCACATGCTGGACGACATCAGCGCCGGCCGGCTGGCCGACAGCCCCGCCGGACGCTTCGTCGCGGCGCTTGGCCGGCAGTACCCTCCGGGCGTCGGCGCCGACATGTTCCGCTACATCCAGGTCCACACCTGGCTGGTCGCCAGGGCCGAGGCCGACCTGATCGACCGCGAGGAGGGCCGGAGCGTACCGATCTCGCCCGAGGTGCGCCAACAGCTCGCCGAGCTGCATGCGCTGGAGCGCCGCATCGGCAAGAGCGCGCTCATGGTTCTGAACCCGCACCTGCACTTCACGCGCAACGAGCTCTGGGAGATCCATGAGCTCGAAGCCCATGCGGCGCACGCGCATCGCCTTCGCCCTGCAAAGCTTGCCCAAGCGAGTCCGCGAGTCAGCGCGGACTAGCTTATGGGACGAAGCGTGGGCGCGCCCACGTCAAGACGCGACCGCCGTTGGCCAACGACCTCTCTCTCCAGCGACGCGCCGCGCAGTTCACCGACGTTCAGCCTGCGTCCTGAAGCTGATACATCGGCCGCCATGGCCGAGATCAAAGCGCTGACCTTCGACGTTTTCGGCACGGTGGTGGACTGGCGGACGGGCGTCGCGGGCGAGGCCGAGGCTCTCCTCGGGCCGAAGGGGCACGCGCTCGATTGGGGCGCCTTCGCCGACGCCTGGCGTGCGCGTTACGTCCCGGCGATGGCCAAGGTCTCCCGCGGCGAGCGGCCGTTCGTCATTCTCGACGAACTTCACCGCGAGAACCTCATTGAGGTGCTGACAGCGGCGGGCGTTGTTGGCTTGTCCGAAGCTGAGATCGACGCGTTGAACCTCGCGTGGCATCGGCTTGATCCCTGGCCGGACGTGCGCGAGGGCATGGGGCGCCTAAAGCGCCGCTTCATCCTCGCCAGCCTCTCCAACGGCAACGTGCGGCTGATCGTCGACATGGCCCGCCACGCGGGCCTGCCCTGGGACGCAATCCTCGGCGCTGAGGTCGCCGGCGCCTACAAGCCCCAGCCCGAGGCCTACGATGCAGCCGCGCGTATCCTGCGCCTCGCAGCCCCCGAGTGCCTGATGGTGGCCGCGCACCCGTCCGACCTCGCGGCCGCCGCTTCCCGCGGCTTCCGCACCGCCTACGTCCACCGTCCGCTGGAGCGCGGCCCCGGCCGGGAGCCCCGCCGACCGGCGCCGGGGACGTTCGACTTCGAAGTTGATGATTTCATCGCGCTCGCCGATGTCCTGGGCGCCTAGACGAGAACGGGCTCTGAAAATGCCGGCGACGGGTTAGGGTCGGCGTCGCGCCGCCGGAGGCGCCTTAACGCTTGGGGGAGGCTAACCCATGTCGCTCACCGATCTCGCGTCCATCGGCAGCTTCGTCAACGGCGCGGCCGTTCTGGTCTCGCTGGTTTTTCTCTACTTCCAGCTGCGCCAGCTCGGCGCTCAGATCAATCAGGCCGAGCGCAATCAACGCGCCACCATCGCCCAGACCCGCGCCGACCGCGGGGTGGAGATGATGCTCAGCACCACCAACCCGTCGCTGGCCGCCGCCACCATGAAGGCGATGACCGGCGCCGCCGACCTCACGCTCAACGAACTTACCCAGTTCACCTTCTATGCCCGCGCCCTCTTCATGAACACGGAGGACACCTTCTACCAGAACCGCAACGGGCTGGTGGACTCAGGCGCCTATGGCGCCTTCCTCGCCTCCTTCCGCGCGACGATGCAGAACGCCGGCTTCCGCCTCGCCTGGAGTCTTTGGCGCGACTCCACCGGCCCCGAGTTCGCCGCGTTCGTCGACAAGCTCATCGCCGAAACACCCGTCCGCGACCCGCCGCACGAGAACCAGGCTGAGATGTGGAAACTGGGGATCGCCCACATGACAGGGCGGGCCGGCGGCTGAACCGGTGAGATCCACGCGGAGTTCGGCCGCTGCGCTGGCCGCTGGCCGGCGCCCATTAACGTTAACGAATTGCTAACGGCCTTGCCGCTTGATGTGCGCGGGGCATTTCAGTTCGCGTGCACTTCAAGGGGGCGCCAGAAAGGGGAGACGTCTGACCATGACGCTGCTCGACGAGGTTGCTGGTGCAAGGAGTACAAAGAGTGGGGCGGCGAAGAGCGCCGTTGCGGAAATCGCCGACGCGTTGCTCGAAATGGGCGGCTCGGCGCATCGCGATGCGGTGATCGATCGGGTGGCCATCCGACGAGGCCAAATGGCGGCCTCGGAGGGTCTGAGACGCGAGCTGCTGGAGGCCTTCAGTCGTTATTGCGCCGCAATGGCGCGCAAGGGACGGCCGGCGCTATTCCATTTGCCGTTCGGCGAAGGCTCCAGGCGGTGGAGCCTGACGCGGGACGTGATGCGCAGCGTCACTGAGCAGCCGGCAACGACGGTTACGCTGCTGCCAGCGGACGCTGCAGGGCCGGCGTCACTCGGGCCGGTGGCCGAGGCGTAGCCTCGGCCCTCGTCGGGTTGTTGACGTCCGCTAACGAGCGGAAGACGACCTCCGGCCGACCAGGCCGCTCAGTGCTAGTCAGCCTGATCGAATCAGTGCTCGTCTGGCGCCGACCACCGGGACGGGTAGACGGATGGACGAAGAAGAAATCAGGTGCCCTCGATGCGGCGTGGTGGGCAACAAGGTCGGCGAGAAGATAACGTTCGGCGGCTTCGTGCCGCCCGTCTGCGTCGAGCGCGCGGCACACCCAACGCAGTGCTCGCGCATGAAGGCGTGGCTAGCGGGCGCCGCACGGGCGGCATAAGGCGGCGTCCGGGCCACGAGCTCAACGATACAACACACCGCGGGCGATCCGAGGGCGGACGCATTCGGAGCTTGTCTCCGACGCGGGCGAGGATGGCGTGGTTGCTCATGCTCTTGCGATGAGCCCCTAGCGGGAGATCGCCTGCCGGTTGCGTGGGGTAGCCGCGGCGACTCTTAACGTGCAACGTCTCTTCCGGTTATCCATTCCCCCAAATGGTGACCGAACGTGCGAAGCGAGCCCGAAGGCTCCGTGGATCGTCCGCGGAGCCTTCACGCTATTCAGGCGGGCCCGCCTCGCGCCTCTCAACTGCAAGCCGGACTGGATATCCTACCCCGGCGGCCGAGACGCCCTTAGCTGCCCCCGGCCGTCATGCGCGCGGGGCCGACCTGACGCAGAATTGCCTGCATTGACTTGCCATTTGTCTCAAGGCCTGCAGCCACTCGCGCCGCTAGGTCGCGGACACCAGGAGGGTATGCGTCACCGCCGCCGGCGATCTCAAGCGCACGGGCGGCCATCGCGTGCATATCGGCGGCGAACCCTTCGGCGTTCTCGGCCGCCAACACTCTCGCTTCCCATTGGAGGCGATTAATCCGGTCCGCGACCCGCTCTGCGGCGCGAACGAGGCTCACGACAGCGGTCCCAGACTGGTCAGGCTTGTCCGATATCGTCATGGAGTCTCTCCCGGTCCGCCCGATCCCATATCGGGCCAGCGCCTGTTGGAGACTCAAGCCTCGCGCCATAGGCGAGCCAGAGCTTCTTGGCGAAGGGAAGGTCCACTCTCCGCCCCGGGGCAGCGTCCGCTCGCCCCTATCCCGATGGGATGCCCCTCGCCCGGCGCCAGCGTTGTCCTGACGTTGATTTTGTGCACAGGATCGCCGGCCCGTCCGGCCCCTCCCCCGGAGCCGGATTGGCAGAAGGCCCAGCGCAGCCGTGGATGGCTACCCCCCGCTGGGCCTTCAGGCTATGTGGCGGGCGCCAATCCAGCACACGGGGCGCTCACCAAGCCGGAACATTCCCGGCCTCCAAACCAAAACGAACATTCCCCGGAGAAGCGGCCGATCCCCATGGTCGGAGGGGCGCTGCCGCGCTAAAATTCGAGTGGCTTACCTGTTGACGCAGACGCAACTCGCAGCGCGTGGAGGTGGGTAATGAAGGATCAGATCGAGTGTCGGACGAGGTCAGGTGAGCCGCTTCGGTTTGTGTTGCACCGGACCGGCCAGCCGTTGTCGCGGCGCGCCGGGAACTTTCTCTATGTACGCGGGGAAGGCCCCGGGCAGGAGGTCCTCTTTGCCGGTGAGACCGATGATCTCGCCACGCACGCGCAGGATCGGTGGGCCGAGGCGGAAGGCGATTTTGGCGCGACGGGGCTCTACACACGGCTGAACATCGCCGCCGCCCAACGGCGCCTCGAGCTGGCCGAACTGGTCAGCGTCTATGCGCCGCCGATGAACACCGAAGAGATGCGGCGGACCGGATAGGTCGGCCTGCCGGTTTTGCGGCCGAGGCCGTAGGCACGCTCCTTGCCAAGCGGGGCTCAATGGTCACATCAGCAGAGATCCTGAAGCGGCGAGCCTGCGGGGACAAACGCAGCCGCAGCTCGACCCTCAGCCCGCAATCGCCGGCCATGTCAGGGAGCCCTCGACTCGGCTAGCGCCTAGGCTGTTCGGGTGCGTCGGCGCCGCAACTTGTTTGGTTCTGGGCGTGGTCGGCGCCGCCGCAGCGCAGTCCTATGAGGACGGCCTTGCCGCAGCCCAGCGCCAGGACTACGCGGCTGCCGCGGGCGCATTTCTTGACGCTGCGCAGCGCGGGAGCGTCCCCGCGGAATACAATCTGGGTCGGATGTACAGCCAAGGTCAGGGCGTTCCGCGGGACGACGCTCAAGCCATCGATTGGTACCGAAAGGCTGCCGATCAAGGGAACCCCGGCGCGCAGTTCAATCTTGGCGTGATGTACGAGACTGGCGAGGGCGTGCCACGCGACAACGCGGCAGCGGCGGATTGGTACATCAAAGCCGCCACACAAGGTTACAGCAGCGCCGAGGTCCGTCTCGCCGCGATGTACGCCCAGGGCCGGGGCGTGCCGAGGGATGTGGGTCAGGCGCTGGCTTGGTACCGCAAAGCCGCCGCCCAATTGGACGCCGACGCGGATCTTGGCCTCGGCTTGATTTATCTAGACGCCGCACGGCAGCCCCGCAGCAGCGTGTCAGGCATGCCGCAGGCGCGATTCATCGATCTGATGAACGGTGTGTTTGGGACAGGAAATTGGCGTGAGACAGGAGGCTATCGATCACCTGCTCGGGAGAACGAGCTTCGCGCGCAAGGCGCCGAGACCGTCCCGCCTGGAACACTATCGCGGCACTCCCTGGGCAACATCGAGGCGCCGGGCGCATTCGACATCGTTGTCGTAGGCATGTCGCCGGAGCAGGCGGCGATCAGCTTGCGTCGAAGCGGCATCGGGTTCAGGCGGCTGTTTCCTGAGACCAGCCATGGGACCCAAGGCCCCCACCTTCACGTCGAGCCGGATATGATCGAAGCGGGCGGAGCGGCGGCGCATCAAGAGCGCGATCCATTGAAAGACAGTCTTCGAACAGAGACCGCCCCCGCGAGCGCGGTAGCCGCCGCACAGGCCCCGGGGGCCCAAACGCCCGCACAGAACGAAGCCGCAGCGCTCTCTTGGTTCCTGAGAGCGGCGAGTTTGGGGAACGCTGGAGCGGAATTCAACCTCGGCTTGATGTACCAGCGCGGCGAGGGGGTTCCTCAGGACGGGGCCATCGCGCTCCGCTGGCTCCTTATGTCCGCCGGACAAGGCGACGCCGACGCTGAGCTCGAGCTGGGCGAGATGTACGCGAAGGGCTCCGGTGCTCCGCGGAACAACGCCGAAGCGCGCAAGTGGCTCGACCTGGTCGCTTCAGGCGATTCGCCGCAAGACGCTGAACGCCGCCAGGAGGCGGTCCGTGTGCTCCGGACTGTCGACCGCGCCACTTAGCGGCGCTGCGCATTGAGGCATCAGACGCCATCGCTCCCCCCACCTTCGCAGGGTCGAGGCGTCGGGCGCCGTCGGCCCGCCGCGGAGTCATCTGACACCCCGTCGGCTGCCGATTCCGCCGCCGCGCCAGGGGAGTCAACTCAGGGCGTGTCGGTTGGGCGCGTCAGCGGTGCGGTTCCACTCGCGGGCCGCTCCTCGCTCGATCCAGCGCTTGGAGGACTAACGGCCGGCGCCACATTCGTCGCGGCCGCAGGGGCGGCGCCAAAGGTCGCAACATGGACCCCGCTAAGCTGCGCCCCGGAACTCGACGTTGCGGCAAGCGCATCGTTGGGCGCTGCCTGGGAGGCCTCGCTCGATGCAGCCACCGCGGAGTCACTCGGGGCAGTGAGGGGATCGGCGCTGACCTTGGTTGGCTCCACGTTCTCCCTCAACGCCGCGATGGCAGGCGCCCTTGTATCAACGCTCGTTGCCGCGGCCGCCGCGATCGCCTCCGGACTTTGGGCGGCGCCTGAGGTAGCCGTGGCTGCCATAGAGGCAGCGGAGGAGGGGCTTCCTCCAGCTGCAGAGGCCACCTCGGAAGTCGAGGCGTGTCGCCCCTGAGCCAAAAGCGCCACCGCTAAGCCGCCCGCCGTCAGGGCCGAAACGGAAATCGAAATGAGTAGTGCAAGTCGGCTCAAACGGGGCGCCGTGACGGGGCCCCTCTCCTCGGCTGCCCACAGGGGGGGCCGTGCGCCAGAGAGTGAAACGGACCCGCTCGCCTCTGCGGGCATGCGGTTCCTTTCGAAGACCGCCAGGTCACCTGATCCGTCGAGCCTAGCCCCCGTCATCGCCGTGCCGGCGAACTCCACGCGCACACCCCGATCAACCACTACCAGCACGGCGTCGACGAGTTCATTCCAACGCGAACTCGGCTCGCTCCCGTCCCACCCCTCAAGCGAAACCGCGGGCGGCCCGAATGGCGCTGCAGGCGTACCGACAACGACGTTGATAAGCCTTTCGCTGCATAAGGCTTCGCGCGCTTCTCCGCGCATTGCTTCGTTGCCGAGCGAACTTGGGGTCCAGAGCGCAATGAGTTCCGCCAACCTCTGGCTGAAGCGCAAGATGCCTCGAGCCGGCCTCGGGGCGATAGACAGAGACGTCGATCCCGCAGGCGCTCAAACCTCGTCGGATCTGTACGGCCAAGGGGCGGTCCTCGCCCGTGAAGCCTACTAAAATCCACCGCGCCATGTCCGCCCCTCGTAGGCGATGCCCGACGAGCCTTGCCTTACGCTATCGGACCATTTGTTCGTGGCCAAGCTGATGGTTCGCGATCGGGGACGGCGCAGGCGGCATGGAGATGGTCTGGAAAACGCCGGCGCTGTCTGCCAGGGTGAAGCCGGACCAATCCGGAGGCGCCCCATGAGCACGCTCGACCTCGCCGAAACGCAAGCAGCCCCCTCCTCCTACGTGCCATCGCTGCAGCGCACGGATGGGCAGCCGCCGGCGATCGCAGCGAACGGCGGCCTCTCGTATATGTCGTTCGAGCGGCAGGGCGATGCGGGAACGACGGCGGCGCTCGAGGATGCGCTCAAGGCGTTCACCGCGGGCGAGGGCCAGCGCGTCATCGACATGATCGAAAATGCGCCGCCGGGCCCGATCGAGACCCGCTGGGGCCCCGGATTCCGCCGCTACGAAGAGTGCATGGACTACATCCGCGAGCAGGGCGTCGCTGCGCCCGAAGGCGGCCTCGCGTTGCCGCTGCCCTATACGATCTACGAGGGGCCAACCTACTCGATCGTCCCGTCCAACGCCCTGTGGCGCGACCCGGCGCGCGCCGACGTCGCGGCGAAGTTGCGCCAGAACGAGAAGGACAACGGACGGCGGAACCTCTTCTTCCCGCAGGTCCTGCGCGACGCGCGGCGGATCGGCGAGTACTACCCGGGCCTCTCGCCCAGCACTCCCGAGTGCATGGACCGGCTTGGCGTCTCGCTGGCGCACCTTCAGTCCGCATGCACGAACTTCTACGATCCGGCCGAAGTGGAGCGCGTTTTCTACATCGAGATCGAAAAGCTGCTGCTCGAGTTCTTCCCGGGCGCGACCGATGCGCTGGTCTACAATCACGACGTCTTCGACAAGGACTATGCGGGCGATCGCAGGGAAGACCAGGACAGCAAGAACCCGGGCGTGAACGCCGGTTACGCCAACCTTGTGCACAACGACCTGAACGACAACTCAGGCCGCGTGCGCTGCCGCGAGCTGCTGACCAAGAACTTGCGGAACTTCGGTCGCGAGCAGCGCCACACCGAGGAAGAGGCCGACAGGAAGATGTCGCGCCGGTTCATGTCGATCAATCTCGCCAAACCGATGGAGACGGTCGAACAGTTCCCCTTCGTGCTCTGCGCCTGGCCCTCGTTCGCCAGCCAGCCGTACATCACCAACTATCGCATCTATGACGACCGCGTCGGCGAGACGACTCGCTTCACTTATCGTCCCGAGCACGAGTGGTACTGGTTCCCGCGGCAGACGCCGACCGAGGTCTCGATGCTCAAGTGCTACGACTCCTTGACCGATGGCTCGGTCTCACGCTGGTCCTTCCACACCGCTTGCGTCGACCCCACCGCGCCCCCCGACGCCCGATGCCGCAAGAACGTCGTGGTCCGCTCTTACGTCTTCTTCTAAGACCGCACGCTTGCGACCCAGGGCTGGCCGGTCTGGTGGCCGAGCGCCGCCTCGACTGACGAGGCGGCACACGGGGTAGATGTCGCTCAACCACACGAGCGGAGGCCCCATGCGGTTCGACAACAAGGTCGTCGTCGTTACGGGCGGCGCATCCGGCATCGGCCTTGCGGCCACGCGGCGGTTCTCCGCTGAGGGCGCGATGGTCGTGATCGCCGACGTCAACGACGCGCTGGGCGAAGCGGCGGCGCGCGATCTCGGCTCGGAGCGGGCACTCTACGTGCACACCGATGTCGCGGCCTGGGATCAGGTCGAGGGCCTCATGCGGCGCGCGGCCGACACTTTCGGCGGCCTGGACGTGGTGTTCAACAACGCCGGCGTCGGCAGCTTCGCCGCCACCCCCGACCTCGCGCTGGACGACTGGCGGCGTGTGATCGACATCGACCTGACGGGCGTCTTCCACGGTTGCCGGGCCGCGATTCCGCTGATGCGCCTGCGTGGCGGCGGCGCCATCGTGAACACCGCTTCGATCTCCGGACTGGCTGGCGACTACAGTTTTGCGGCCTATAACGCCGCCAAGGGCGCGGTGATCAACTACACCCGCGCCGCCGCCATCGATCACGCGCGCGAGGGGATCCGCATCAACGCGATCTGCCCCGGTCCGGTCGATACGCCACTGATCGCAGGCGTAAACCAGCTGCCCGGCGTGCGCGAGATTTGGGACGAAGCCGTGCCGCTCGGCCGCTTCGCGCGGCCCGAGGAGATTGCTGCGGTCGCGGCGTTCCTCGCCAGCGACGACGCCTCCTACATCGTCGGCGCCGCGATCGCGGTGGACGGCGGCGTCACCGCCCACACGGGCCAGCCCAACCTGCCTCGTCTACTGTCCGCCGCGGGGCTGTCAGTCGCGACGCCTTGACCCGTGGACATTCGCGGCGGGGGTGGAAAGATCGATCACCGCGCTCGAGCCTTGGTGTTTCACCAGGGCCAAGAACGCCATAGGCCCGGGAGGTCGATATGACTCGCATCACCGGCGGCGGCGTGTTGGCCAAGAGCTTGCGTGCGCTGGGCGTGAGCGAGGTATTCGCGCTGCATGGCGGCCACCTTGACGCCTTCCTGGTCGCCTGTCCCGACGAAGGCATCCAGCTGACCGACACGCGCCACGAGGCGACCGCCGGGCATGCGGCGGAGGCCTACGCGCGCGCCACCGGACAGATCGGCGTTTGCGTGATCACGGCCGGACCCGGCTTCGCCAATGCGCTGACCGCGATCGTCGACGCCTGGCTCGACGCCACGCCTGTGCTGTTCATCGCCGGATCGCCGCCGCTGCGCGAGGTGGCGACAAACCCGCTACAGGGTGGATTCGATCAGGTCGCGATGGCCGCGCCGGTCACCAAGTGGTCGCATCGCATCACCAATGTCGAACGCATCGCCGATCTGGTCGACAAGGCGGTGCGCACGGCGACCTCGGGCCGTCCGGGACCGGTGTTCCTCGAGGTTCCCGATCGACGTAATGTTCGCGCCGATGGACGAGAGCGCCCTTACTCTCCCCACCCTGCCAGAGATGTCGGCGAGACCCGCGCCGTCGCCAGAGGCCGTCGTGCGCATCCTCGACCTCCTCGCCCAGGCCGAGCGCCCGGCGATGATCGTCGGGGGCGGCGCGCTCTCGCCACGTTGCCCGGCGCTGCTCGCCGCTTTCGCCGAGAGCACCGGCACGCCGATCCTCACCAGCAGCAAAGCCAACGGCGCGATTGCCGCCGAACATCCGATGAGCGCCGGACCTGCCGGAACCCTGGGCGCGGCGGCGATGGGGGCGAAGCAGCCCGCCGACCTCGTGATCCTGCTTGGCGCCCGCGCGGGGCTTTTCCTCGGCGGGCGCGGCGGTTCGATCATCCCGCACAGCGCGGCGTTCGTTCAGATCGACGTCGACGGCGCAGAGATCGGGCGTCTGCGAACCCCCGACATCGCGGTGACAGCCGACAGCGCCGAGGCGCTCGCCGCGCTCTCAACCGCCGCCGTTGGCCGCAAGTGGCCCAAGCGCGACGCATGGCTCGGGCTGCTCAGGACGCTGCGTGAGGCGGGCGGCGCGGCTTTCAAGGATGCGCCGGTCGAGACCGGCCCGGGGCTGATCCATCCCTTCCACGCAGCTCGGGCGGTGGCCGAAGCCCTCGATCCGCAGACGGCGATCGCCTACGACGGAGGCGAGGCGCCGGCATGGTTCCAGCCGTTCGGACGCTCGCCGGGTCCTGGCCTCTACATCGGCAACGGGTATCTGGGAACGCTCGGCGTCGGCCAGGGTTACGCGATCGGTTTGGCGCGCGCCCGTCCCGGCAAGCCGGTGGCGATTATCGCGGGCGACGGCGCGGTGGGCTTTCACATCGCTGAGTTCGACACCATGGCTCGCCACGGCCTGCCGATCCTCACCGTCGTCTTCAACAACGCAGCCTGGGGCATGTCCCAGCACGGCCAGGAGCTCGTGTTCGGCCGTCAGAAGCTGACTGCGGTCAAGCTCGCCGCCAGCGCCTATAACAAGGTCGCCGAGGGATTCGGCTGCGCCGGCGAGGAGATCACGCGGTTCGAAGACATCGCGCCAGCGGTGCGCCGCGCGCAGCGGTCCGGACGGCCAACCTGCCTCAACATCATGACCGATGCCGACGTCGCTCATCCAGTCACCGCGATGATGGTGGGTCGCATCGATGTCGAGGGCGAGATCCCGATCCCCTACTACGAGAACATCCCCCTCAAGCCATGACATTGATCGCCACCACCTACCGGCGCCCCACAAAGCTTGAGCAAGCGCGCCGGCGGGTCCCGAGCTAGGCTCGAACGTCTGCCCCAGGCGCGCCGCAAATCTATCCCGCCCCGACCCAACGCGGAGATCTCTGCCATCCGCCGCGACATTAAACCGCCGTCTTCCGGTCTTGGCTTTGCCTTGGCAGGCGCTGTATGAGCAAGCGTCGGCCGATCGGTTCGTGCTCGGTCTTGGAACCTGTCCCCCCCAGCCCCCCTCGATCGGCGGAGGTCGATCGGCCGACACCCGCGGGCGCGAGCCCCGGCAGCGGCGATCGCCCCTGCGGCGGGGACCGCGCAAGAGCCGACATTGCGGATCAGGCCGGGCTAAGCGAGGCTGCGCGCAAAATGGCAGGCGCTCCGTTGGGGCCCGAGGAGCCCCGTGAGGATACTCGTCCGCCTCGTCGCCACCCTGGCTTTGTTGTTAGGAGGGCTGTGGCTGCTGCAGGGGGCTGGAATCGTTCGGTTGCGGCCAATCCTCTGCTTTGCGGACTGCGCCGCCGTTCAGGGTCGTTCGTGGACTTGGTTGTTCATCGGGACCGGCACGGCGGCGATCGGCGCCTTCGCTTTGGTGTCTTCGCTGAGGCGGGGCTGAGCGCCAGACGTCGCGCTCCGGGCCGGCGGCGGGCAAGGGGCTAGAGCAGCGTCAAGTCCTTCCACATCGCGCGGACCGTCGAGCGGCTCGGGTCGCCATCGCGGTGAAGGTCGTGGTGGCCGCGGAAGGTGAGGCCGAGCTTGTCGCCGTTCCGCCAGGTGATCGTCGCGTCGAACAGCAGGCCCTCGCTCGTCAGCAAGAGCGAAACTGTGGGCGGAAGCTCCACCTGGCCCAGCACGCGCACCTGCGCGCCGCGCACAGAGAAATTGCGAACGATGCAATCGACCCGCTCGTCGCCAATGACGAGCTTTGCGGAGACGAGAGTCCGCGCGCGAGAGTTGGCGCGACGCTCGACCCCGCTCCGCCGGTCTGCGTCCTTAATGGACGACGTCGAGGGCTGGCTTGGGTCGGTCTCTGGTTCCCCGAACCCGTCGTGGGCGCTCTCACGGATCATGACGCCATTGTCGGGCGTCAACCTTGATCGATCGCTAACCTCGTCAGCGGTCCTCTCAAGATCGACCTGCCGCGCCAACTCCCTGTCGGCGCCGCGCCGGGTCCCGGCGGCTAGTGGCCGGCGTTCAGGATGATCGACAAGATCAGTCCGGTGGCGACGGCGGCGAGGACGTATTGGCCGTTCACTTCGCGCCATTCGTAGCCGCGCGGCGGAGGACGAAGATGCTGGGAGCGATAGTCGACGGGCTGTGTGCGTGACCAGTCGTCGCGCTCGATGCGTTCACCGCGGTTGTAGCTGTGAACGATCTGGTAGCTCGGTGGCCCAATACCGGGACCACCACAGTGCATGCCTGGCAGGCACCTCGGCGGCAGCGGTTGCGGATTGAGCGCCAGCGCAGAGCCGGTGACCAACCAGGTCATCGCCGCGAAGCAGGGCACAGCGAGACGTCTGGACATCTGCATCATCCATCCTCGGCCCTTCGAGCGGACCACAGGTGCAGCGTACGTCGACCTCTCCGGGTTGTACACGTACGGCGCATGCGGGCTTCCGACCCAATGCGGACGGCTGCGACTCCTCACTCCTTTGACGTCCACGCCCGCGTTGCAGGGGCTCTCGCCTCGGCGGTATTGGACGAGCACGGAGGGCTGGCCATGACGCACGCTGAAATTCTCGCGACGCCTGGGCTCTTGGGGTCGATCAACCGTATCGCGATCGCAGTGAGCGACCTGCCCGACGCGATGCGGTTCTTCAAGCCCCGAAGATGGAAAGCTGGCCGTAAGTCGGTTAGCGTTCCCGGTTCAGCTGTGCGCTTCCTTCCCGGCTGACTGGCGATCGGATGCGGACGGTAGCGGTAATCGCGCGCAAAGGCGGGTCGGGTAAGACGACCGTCGCGATCAATCTTGCGATCGCCGCCCAGCGTCGTGGGTTGAAAACCTTGTTGGCGGATTCCGATCCGCAGCGCTCCGCGGTCGATGTTTTGAAGGGACGTCGCGGCCTTGGCCCCGCTGTTGTCGAGACCGATTCACGTGGGCTGTTCGCGCTCCAGGCATGGTCCGTGCGAGCGGGCATCGAAGCCCTTGTCATCGACACCCCTGCCGGCGAGGAGGAGGAGCTGGCCCATGCAATTGTGCTCGCAGACCTCTCCATCCTGGTGATCCGCCCAACTCTTCTCGACCTAGCCGCCCTGCTGCGGACGCTCAAAGTCATTCGACCTTTGCGCAAACCCGCAATGGTCGTCCTGAACCAGGCGCCGCCGGTGCGGGCGGGCGTCGAACCCCCGGCCGTCAGAAAAGCGCACGAAGCGTTGAGTCTCCTGCGCCTCCCGGTCAGCCCGGTCATTTTGCGCACGCGCGCGGCCTATCAATCTGCGCTGGAGAGAGGCGGTTCGGCTGAGGAGCAAACCGCCGACGTCGCGGCGGCTAAAGAGATCAACGATCTCTGGTTGAGCGTGCAGCACTTCGGTGCTGCATGTCGCACTTCCCGAATACGTAAGTGACTTTATCGTCAATGATCGAGCCCTCTTCTGAGGAAATCAGGGTTCACACCGTCCTCTGACAATCGAACGCGTCGCAACGTCCTCCGGAGGCATAAGCCCGGGTCGCATCGGCCACGCCTGCGCCGAGCTTGGACCGAGCCACCAGGCGCTCCGATACGACCCCGCGTCGGGTCTGTGGCAGTTGATGATATATCGCGCCACCGCCCGCTCCGAGCGTCGTGGTGTGGGCTCCGCGGAAGGGCAACGCATGGCCAAAGTCTATTTGCCGATCATCGCGCCCAACGACTTCGAAAGGTTCAGGCGGTTGTTGGGCGCTAACCTCCCAACGACGTTCGACGATTGGCGCCACCTCGCTGAGGATCGCTCCCTTCAGGTTATCCGCGGTGGCGATGTGCTGCGGGGCATCGAAGTTGACTTCCATGAATTTGCCGTCTGGCTCGGGGCCGCGCCGGGCCGCGCCGCCGACCTCAGCTCGCTCGACCACTTCGCCTTCCTCAGCGGTTCTCGCGCTGAAGAGGACTGAGGCGCTTGGCGCGCCGGGAACTCCACCGCGCTGACGGTAGGGCCTAGCTCACGTCTAGGCCCGCTAGCGATAGAGAAGGTCGGCTTTCTGGGCCAACGTCAGCGTCCGACCCAAAGCTGGCGCTCCCGTCGATCAAGCGCGGACATGGCTGATGTTGAGTCTGACCGTGCGCCCTACCGACGCTTTGCGCGGGCTTTTGGCGTTTTCACTGCGGAGGACTTGGCCTTCGCCCTCGTTCCGTGGACCTGCCCTAGGCCCGCTTGCTTGGCCAGCCTCGAGCGCGACGCTGAGTAGCCGGGCGCAACGATAGGATAGGACTTCTGCAAACCCCATCGGGCGCGATAGTCCTCCGGCGACAGCCCGTGCGCGCTGTGCAGGTGACGCTTCAACGATTTGAACGGCCGCCCATCCTCCAAGCAAATCAGCGCGTCGTTGGTGACGGATCTCTTGATTGGAACGGCCGGAACTGAGAGTCTTTGCGGGCTCTTCGACCGGCCCCACACCCGAGAGCGCTCCAAAGACTGACGTGATAAGGGCGGGCAAGTCGGCCGCCGTCACGCCGTGTCTGGTGACATAGGCCGAAACGATGTCCGCTGTGAGTTCAGTCAGCGAGGCGGGCTGGTCTTCAGGTTCGGCCATCGGGTCATTCCGTAGCTTCAGTCAAGACACTGCCGGTATAGCAAGGCCACTCCGCCCGCACGGGATTTCTCTCGAGGTGCGGTTAACCGGGAATGTCCGCTGCTTTCGTGGACGCCGCCGACGTCAGCAAACGAACCAGAGCTGACGTTGCTGCTGACCCTATTTGGCGCCGCGCGGGCATGGGTCGATCATTGAATGACCGGCTGAGCGGGCAACCCCTAGCCTATGCAGCCCCTTCAGGAGGATCCGCTGATCGCGGACCTCAGTCGCGTGAGCGCCGTCTCGGTGGCGGTCGTCCGGTTGGGGAGGTTCAGCGCCTCGATGACGCGCACTCCAGTGTCGGCCGCCCGCTCGAGCGCGATAGCCTCGATTCGTGTCAGAGTGAGAGTGATTGAGGCTTGTTCCGGCATGGCGATCTCTCCGGGCGATGACGCCATCTAGCATGCGCTAGGCGATTAGGTGGTTACCGCAATCGCCCTTCTCGAGCGGCGCCGAACCTCGAGCAGACACCACCCGGTGTGTTCAGCTGGTCGTCAGCTGTCGGTCGGGTCGCTATGCATGTGAAGGTCGTGATGGCGACTGAAGGTAAGGCCGAGCTTGTCCCCATGCCGCCAAAGAACAAGCCTTTGCTCGTCAGCAAGAGCCCAAAGGCGGGTGGAAGCTCAACAGCGCTAAGCACACGCACCTGCGCGCCGCGGATCGAGAGAGACGCCGTCTGCGATGACGATCTTGCTGACGACGAGAGTCCGCGCGCGGCGGTACGCCCGGCGCTCGACGCGACCGCAGCGATGGCCGCCCGACAGGTGGTCGCTTGGGCCAGTCGGTGGATCTCCGAACGGGTGTCGGGCGCTCTCATGGAGCATTGCGGCATGCCTTTCCGGCCAGGCGCCAGCCGCGGTTCTTTACGCGCCGCGTCACGACACCGGATGGAAAAGGCCGCGGCGATGAAGGCGCGGCCGATTCTCTGTCTCTTCGCCTGCGAGCGAGTTAGATGCTCGTGGCGACCGTGTTGAACTTGGTCGAGAGGTTGGTGCCGACTGCGGTCACCGCACCGATGATCACGACCGCGATCAGGGCGACGATGAGGCCGTACTCGATGGCCGTGGCGCCGACTCGTTCTTCGCAAAGCGCGAGTTCGTGCGTTGCCGGCGGGGAGTCCAGCAGGGGTGCTGGACTTCATCTGGAAGGTCGACCAGGGCGCCGCGAGCGTCAGCGGCTAGCCGAGCAGTCGGCTTGCCGTCCGCAGAACCTCAAGGACAGTCGGCAAGGGAACTGTCTCGCGCACGCTCGGCATGTCGGGGCAGGGGCGACCACACCCGACAACCGCCATCGCCGTCAAGACCTCGGCACTGGGCCAACGCCGCTTCCGGCGGAGTGTGCGACCTCACGCACCTCAGTCGCGAGGGCATGCTGTGGAGCTCGCCTTCCCTCGACCCCGGGCGCTTCACGGGACCTTCCGGCGCACTCGGGCGCGCGCGGAGAGGTAGATCGCGCTGTAGGTCAGTGCGACGCCCTTAAATTCGTCGTAGCTGTCAGGTTCAACGAGTACTCGTGAGAATCCCGCGATGCCCGCGAGAAGCGTTTCCAACTCCGTGAGTTCGTCAGGCCCTTCCATGAGCACATGCTCGAGCATGACCAGCTGAATATGGGAGCAGAGGCGCTCGACGAGCGGTTCGAAGCTTCCGCCCGCCGGCGGCCGGTCGGCCTTCATCGCCAGCACACGGTCCAATTCGTCCTCATCCAGAAGCTCCGCCGTTGAGCGGATCGACTTCGCGAACCATGTCTCATCAAACCAATTGTCGGATGTGATCGGGAACACGGCTTGACGACGAGGACGCACGACGCGCGCTTCGACCCCGTCGGGCGCGGCCCGGAGGTCGAGCACCCTCTCAATCCCCAGCCGCCGCAGGTGGAAGGCAAAGTAGATAACGGCGTTGCCTTGCGGCTTGAACAAAGTCTCAGGTTCAACCAATCGGGCTTCCTCTCCCCCGCACCACACGTAGCGCTTTCCGCCCGAGACCGTTAGACCGCGGGCTGCTCAGGCGCTCTTGGCTGTGGCCAGCAAAACAGAGCGGCCGAAGGTCGGATAGTCCGCAGTGCGGGCGGCAAGGGAAAGGCGCTGCGCGTCAGCTTGCGGCCCGGCGCGCCTCGCGTTCAAACCAACAGCCGCTCGGCCATGTGCTCTGCGATCATGACGGTGGTCAGGTGGGTGTTGGCGCGCACGACCGAGGGCATCACCGAGGCGTCGATCACGCGCAGGCCCTCGAGCCCCAGGACCCGACAGTCGGGATCAACCACCGTCGTGGGCTCGGTCGGATCGCCCATGCGGCAGGTGCTTGTCGCATGCTGGGCGTCCCCCGCACCGTGCCGCGCGAGACGCACTCGTTCACCCAGACGCCGAGCAGGCCGAACACCGGCTCGTCCACCGCGCCGGCCATGTGCTGGCCGAGGCTGTCGCCGAAGCGGTTCATCGCCACCATCATCATGTCGTTCGGCCCGGCTCCGGCCAGGCCAGACGAATAGCGGACGCAGGCGTTGGTGTGGCGAAAGCCCGCCGGCGGCTGGGCGAACGGCTCCAAACGGAGGGGCAGGAAGATGGCGGGGTGGTCCTGGAACGCCTCGCCAACCGGCAGCGGCGCCTTCACGGCGATCCCGTGTTCGGCGAGGTGCTCCGCCGGCCCGACCCCTGAACGCAGCAGGATGGCCGGAGAGCCGACGGCGCCGGCCGATAGGATCACCTCCCCGCCGCTCACCTCGAGCCAGCGGTCGCCGATGTGCGCCCGCACGCCGATGGCGCGTTCGCCCTCGAACAGCACGCGGTCCACCAGCGCGTCGCCGAAGATGGCCAGGTTGTTGCGCCCGCGGCTGGGCTCCAGGTAGGCGTCGTTGGTGCTGACGCGCACGCCGTCGCGGCTGTTGATGGCGTAGGGCGAAACGCCGGTCGTCCCCGGCGCGTTGTGGTCCGCCTCCCAGGGATACCCCGCGTCCAGCGCGGCCTCCGCCAGCGCCTGGTCCACGGCCCCCCACTTGGAGACCGGCGCGCGATAGACGGGGATCGGCCCGGCATCGCCGTGATAGTCGGCGGCGCCGAACCTAAGGTCAGTCTCCAGCCGGTTGAACGCCGGCAGCACCTCGGCGAACGACCAGCCTGCGCACCCAGCAGCCGCCCAGCCATCGAAGTCCTCGGGCACGCCGCGGATGGCGATCTGGCCGTTGATGGCCGAGCTGCCGCCAACGCCCCGGCCCCGCCAATAGGTGCGCGGCGTCTGCGCCGCGGTCCGCCTGGCCTTCAGCGCGTCCCAGCGATAACGCGCGTGGGCTTCGCCGACGATGATCTCGTTCGGGTTGGCGCTGCGCATCGCGTCGGGCGTTTCGGCCGACCCATAGTCCGGACCGGCTTCGATCAACGCCACCTGCAGCGCCGGGTTGGCCGACAGCCGCGCGGCGAGCACAGCGCCCGCCGACCCCGCGCCCACGATGACAACGTCATAGTCCACCGCGTCTCCTCGTGCGAGAAACAACTAGCCTGCCGTGACGGCCTTAGGCGAGGCCTGAGCTTGGAGCGCTAGGCGCCCACTGCGGGCGGCGCGGCGCCGGTGAAGACCGCCAATTGAGCTTCGAATGCGCGCTTGTAGGCGGGCCGCGCTTCGCCGCGGGCGACATAGGCGGAGAGGTTCGGATAGGCCTCAACGATGCCCGAACCGTTCAACCTGCGCAGCACCGTCACCATCAAGAGGTCGCCGGCGCTGAACGCCTCATCGAGCCAGTCCGCTTCGCCGAGTCTGCTGGAAAGCTCGTCCAGCCGCGCGCGGACGCGACCTTCGAGGATCGGCAGGCGCTCCGCGTACCACGCCTTGTCACGCTCGAGGAGGGCGGCGGTTCCGAGCTCGACGATCGGCGGCTCCACCGTGCTGAGCGCGGCAAACATCCACGTGATCGCGCGCGCCCGGGCGTTCGCATCTTCTGGCAGCAGGCCCGCGTGGCGCTCGGCGATATGGAAAACGATCGCGCCCGATTCGAACAGGACGAGGTCGCCGTCTTCATAGGTCGGAATCTGCCCGAAGGGATGCAGCGCCCGATGCGCCGGTTCCTTCATCTCGCCGAACGAAACGAGACGAACCTCGTAAGGCTGGCCCGCCTCTTCGAGCGCCCAGCGAACGCGCATGTCACGCGCCAGTCCCCTGCCTCGATCGGGCGATCGCTCAAACGCGGTGATGGTGGGGGTCATGGGAAGGCTCCAGATGGATGACTGCACGCGGCCCCGGACCGGTCGTCGTCGCGTCGGGGTGGAGACCGAGCGCCGCGTCCGTGCGCCTCATACAGCCTTCGCGGCGGATCGGTCGCCCTGCCTCCAGTATGGACGAATGGGCGGACCGGGTTCCGACTAATCGTCGCAAGCAAATTCGCCAATGCCTCTGTTATTGCGAGTTCAGGACCTGGTTCGAGTCACTCCCCCCGCACGTCGTCGGTGCCGGGGTTCTATGATGCGCCGGTGGACCAACGGGCGGAGCCGACTGTGGAGCCTAGCGGTCGTATTGCATCGTGAAGCTGGCTCGGCCCTGGGTCATCGAGCGCAGGGTCGCGACGTAGCCCAACATGTTCGCCAGCGGTACGAGCGCGTGAATCACCTGGGCGTTGTCTCGCTGGTCGGTGCGCTGGACGTCGCCGTGGCGGCTCTTTAGGTCGCCGATGACGTCGGCGACGTAGTCCTCCGGCGTCACGACCTCGACCTTCATGATCGGCTCGGGTTTGCTGGACACGCTCATGCGTTTGCTCCGGCGTTCAAGGCCGATCCCCTTATGGGCCGCGGCTGCGGGGCGATTATGCTGGAAAAGCAGGCGCGAGCCGCGTGAAATCAACTCGCGCCGTCGTCGATGCGGGAGAGCAGCCGTGAAACTGTGCGTCGCCGGACTCGCCGCTTCGATCCTGGCCGCGAGCCTGACCTGTCTCGTCGATGCGCCGGCCACCGCCCAGCCACGCAAGCCGCCGCACTGGGTCCACTGCAAATGGCCGTTCCGACCGCGCTGGATCAGCCTTCCGACCGGCAAACCCGGTTGGAAGTGCGTGGCCATTATCAAGCCGCTTCGCTGAGCCGCAGGGAACCTGTTCGAAGGCGTCCGGCCGTCCGCGACGTCGAGGCAGGCCATGCGCGCCGCAAAGGACGAGCGTAGTCTCGACGTACGATGGCGGCGCCCGACTTCATTTTCATGCTCACCCGCGGCGATTCCACGATCGCCGACGCACGCGCGCGGCTGCCGGAGGCCCTGGCGGCCGGGGTTCGGCACATCGGCTTCAAGGACGTCGGTCTGCCGCTCTCCGAGCTGAGGGCGCTTGCCGCCGACATTCACGCGGGCGGCGGCGTCGTCTACCTGGAAATGGTGAGCCTGGATGCAGAGGCGGAGGCAGCCGCGGCGCGGGCGGGAGTTGAGTTCGGCGTGGACGTGCTTATGGGCGGCATGCGGCCGGCCATGGTCGAACCGATCATCGCCGGCAGCGCGATCCGCTACTTCCCATTCCCTGGCGAGGTCCTCGGCCACCCAAGCCGGCTTGTTGGCGACATCGAGACGATCGCGAGCAGCGCCCGCGCGTTGGCGGCCCGCGATGGCGTGCATGGGCTAGACCTTCTCGCCTACCGGTTTACGGGCGACGCGCTGGCGCTGATCCGCGAGATCCTGCGCTCAGCCGGAGGCAAACCCGTCATTGTCGCGGGATCGATCGACCGCGACGAAAGGATCGCCACAGCTGCTGCGGCCGGCGTAGCCGGTTTTACGGTGGGCACTGCGGCGCTGGATGCCGCATTTCCTGCGCCTCCGAGTCTTGCCCAACAGCTGGCGCACATCTGCACACTAGTTCGACGATTGAGCGGCGATGGCGTCGAGATCGGCGAAGGGGCGTGACCTGACATTGGAGAGATCGAAGTTCGCGTGTAGCGTCGGGACATGCTGATCGATGCCGCCAAGGACGCCCTTCGCCAGGGGAAGGTGCTGGAGCTTCGCTATGACGGGCTCAGTCGCTTCCTGGAGGTTCACGCGGTCGGCTACAGCCGCGAAGGCCACCCGATCATGCGTTGTTGGCAGGTTGGCGCCAGCGCCAAGCGCGACCGCGGCGGGTGGAGATTGATCCGGTTGGACGAGCGGGCCGCTGCGCACATCAGCCCGGATCAGTCGGCCGCGCCCCGACCGGGCTACAAACGCGGCGATCGGAACATCGACCGCATCATGGTCGAACTCTAGCGCATGGCGAGTTCACGATGCCAAGTCCGAGATACGCTGCCTACGAGGCGGCCTCCCCCTATTTCGATCTCGTTCGAGGGGCGCTAGGCGACCTCGTCGATGGCGAGCATTTCTTCGACATCATCACCGACGACGTCATCTACGAAGTGCTTTACGACTTTCCTGGTTGGCCTCGCTCGTATCGAGCGACGCGCCGACCTGATGGCCCCGAAAGATCACGCACTGGAGAGACTACATGGACTCCCTTGCGGCCTGGAACGCATTGACAGGGCGCACGGACTGAACGGCCGGGAGCTTCTCCGCCGTTGCTTTCGCCGCGCCGGTCGGCGCCGTAGCGCAGGGCCATCGGCGTGAAGACCGCAATCGCCTATAGAGCGACCAGACGGCTGGCGATCTCGAGGCGCCGCGGGATGCTCCCGCAAGAACGCGTCATCAGCCTGGTCAAGCAGGATGGAGCATCGGCAGCGCCGCGCGCGTTCGGGTCACGAGCCCGATATTCTACGGGCGTTTGCCGGATATCGCGAGCTCAGCCATGGCTAGCGGCGCGGACTAGCGCGAACCGCTGGCTCGCGTCTGCAAGAGACGTTCGATGTCGACGATTTCGCACTCCGCGGGGAAGACCGCCCAGGGCATCCGTTGGGGATATCGCACGACGACGCTGGGAGCGGGCAGCGTCGGATCGTTGAAGCAACCCGCTGCGAAGCCCGTCTCAGCGGCGCCGTCCGCTGTCCAGAACAGCGTCGAGCCGCACTTTGCGCAGAAGCGCCTGCTCGTCTGCGGGTTGGTCGACTCGACCACGCGCGTCGTCAAGGGCCCCTCGATCTTGCGAATTGCGTCGTTGGGGAAGTAGACGGACCAGCTGAACGGTGCGCCCGTCCGTCGCCTGCAGTCGTCGCAGTTGCATAGCCCGTTCAAAGTGGGGTCGCCCTCGACCTCAACCTTACATTCGCCGCAAGAGCACCGAGACGTTCGCATCATCGCCCGTTCGCCAGGGCGCTGGACAGGCGCCTAACTAAGGTTAGCTACCGTGAACTTGGAAGAGCAAGGGAGCTAGGCCGTCGAACGCGGGCCACGGCCGAGTTGGCAGATGTCCGCTCTCGGGCGACCAGCCGATGTCCGCCTCCGACGGAGAGCGGACGTTGACCTGCGCCGCCCATTTCGCGGCGCTCCCGGTGCAGGCGACGTTCTTGCCGTCGGCAGGAGCGCAAGATCTAGGACCCAAGGGCCTTGCCAGCGTTGCAGTGAGGCAGGCATGGGCATTGATTGTCGTTGACGCCATAGGCCGCACCATGCCCGACCAGCCGCTGATCAGCTGTTTGATGGTCGCCTTGCCGGCGCTCCCGCGCCTTGCGGGGCTGCAGCGGAGCATCTCCGACTATCTGCGACAAACCTGGACCGCGCGCGAACTGGTAGTCGTGCTGAACGGCGGCGACGCGGCCGTCGCCGCTGCAATCAAGCGCCATGTGGCCGAGCTCGGCCGGCCGGATATCCGCATCGTCGAGCCGGCCGGCGCGCTGACGCTGGGCGCGCTCCGCAACATCGCCAAGGTCGAGGCGGCTGGGAGAAATCGTCTGCCAGTGGGACGACGACGACCTCTATCATCCAGATCGCCTTGAGCGGCAGGCGAGGGCGCTCGTCGCGTCCGGCGCCGAGGCGATCGGCCTTGAGCAGGTCATGCAGTTCTTCCCCGCCGAGCGGGAGCTCTATTGCGACAACTTTCGCAACGCGCCCGAGGGCGCTTTCGCCGGCTCGATCATGGGCTGGGCTAGCACGGCGCTGACCTATCCCGAGAGCGGCGCGGCGGCCCGGCTGGGCGAAGACACCGAGGTCGTGCTGCAGGTGAAGGCGCGAGGCGGCTTTGCGGTCCTCTCGGACCACGCGCATCTCTACGTCTACGTGAGCCACGGCGCGAACAGTTGGAGTGACGCGCACCATCGCGTGCTGCCCTACCGGCACGGCCTGACCCAGGGGCTGCTCCGCCGCCGCGAGGCTGAGTTGCGCGCCGGTCTGGCCGCCATCGACTTCGGGCCGGACCCCATCACTGTGCAAGGCTCGAACGGACCGGCCTTCGTCCTCGCCGGAGCGCAGACCGACCTTGGCTGAAGTCCCCCTCGTCAGCTGCCTGATGGTCACCTTGCCCGTTCCTGATCGATGGGCCGGGCTGGTGCGGAGCGTCGACGACTACCTTCGCCAGACCCACGAGCGGCGCGAGCTCGTCATTGTGGTGGACACCCGCGTCCAAGGCGGCACGGGCTCGGCGATCGAGGATTACGTGAGCGGCCTCGGTCGCTCGGACATCCACGTAATCGCGCCGGCGCGGGCGATGTCTCTCGGCGCTCTGCGCAACGTGAGCCTGGCGGAGGCGAAGGGCGATCTCGTCTGCATCTGGGACGACGACGACATGCGCCATCCCGAACGGGTCACGCGTCAGGTCGAGGCCCTCGTCGAGGCCGGCGCGGAAGGCCTTTGCCTGACGCAAGTGATGCAGCTCTTTCCGGCCGAGCGGCGGCTCTATTGTACGAACTGGCAAGTGACCGACGCGGGCGGATTGCCGCCATCGCTGCTGTGCTGGCGCTCCGCGCCTATCGTCTATCCGGAGACGGGCGCGACCGCTGAGCGCGGCGAAGACATGGCGGTGCTCGAGCAGCTGCAGGCGCGCGGGCGCTTCCACCTGCTCGACGATGCGCCGCACCTCTACGTCTACGTCAGTCACGGCAAGAACGCCTATGACGAGGGCCATCACCGGGCCCTGCTGGGGCTTGCGATCTCACAGGGGCTGCTGCGGCGGCGCGAAGCGGCGCTGCGCGAGGGACTGGCCGCGTTCGACTTCGGCCCAGGCCCGGTGACCGTCCAGGGCTCGAACGGCCCCGCGTTCGTGATCGGCTGACCGTTCAGAGTGGACGGCCAAAGGAGACGCGGCCCCGCCGGGGGTCCTGACGGCCAACGCAACGTCCGGTCGTTCCTAGGCGACCTCGGTGAACACGCAGCGGAGGGGCGTCCACACACCGACATTCGCCGCGCAGCTTGTGCAAGGCTAAGGTGATGGCGAACAGGCGCCCCCGTCACTGGGGCGGGCGTGCTGGCTGGGACGGTGGCAATTGAGTGACGGCGAGAAGATCGGGACCACGACCTTTCTTGTCCTGTGGCGCCAGCCGCTCGTCTTCGTGATTTCGGCCGGATGGGGCGCGCTCTGGGGCGTCAGAATGGCCCTGCAAATCGCTCAAGGGCGCGAGTGCCACATCGTCACGCGCCCTTCCAACCGGATGGACCTCCTCCTCCCGGAGATCGCCGAACTCAACGCACGGCTCCGCAACGACCATCCGAACGCTAGGCTCTGGTCCTTGGCTGCATCGGACGACGACGCCGCGTTGGTGCGAGCGCTGGGCGTCGGGGCGATCTGGGCCACGATAACAGCGTTCGTCGATGAGCGGCTCTACTTCCCCGAATTGGAGCAGCCGAAGGTCTATGACGCTGTTCACACTGCACGGACGGACGCGTTCAAGCGCCATGAGCTCGCGCACGGGGTGAACAATCTAGCGCTGATCACCTACACGATCTTTGGGAGCACCGACTCCGTCGCGGAGGTGGCTCGAGCGTACCGAGGACTGCGCTACGTCAACTATACCAACGAGGGCGGGCTCAAGTTCCTGGATGCGGCCGGCGTTCGACGGGTGGTCAGCCAGTCGCGCTGTGGCCTGGTCCTCTCGGCGGCGGAGGGCGCCAACAATGCGACCGTGGAGTATTTCCTCTGTGGAGTCCCCCTGGTCACCACCCCTTCCCAAGGCGGGCGCGAAGAGATGTACGACCCCAGGCACGTCACGGTGGTCGAGCCCAGTGCCTCGGCTGTGGAGGCGGCGGTCGCCGCCTACCAGAAGACCGCCCCCGACCCCTTCGAAGTCCGCGGTGCGGTCTTGGCGAAAGCGCGGCCGCATCGCGCTCGGTTGATTGCCTGGCTGTCGGAGCTCGCCGGCCGTGACCTCATGCCGCTCGCCGACGGCAATCTCTGGCTGCCCCAGTTTCACGACAAGCTGCGCCAGGTCTGGCGGATCGACGCCCGCTCGGACGGCCGGTGGGACGCACGCCTGGAGATCGTCACGCAATAGCCCCGGCGAAACGCGCCTTCTTCGCGCACCTTGCGGCCGGGCGCGGCGCCAGCAGCTTTCGCGTGGGATGTCGGTCGGTCGTCGGTGTCTGCTATCGATCCAAGCAGACGATGGTTCCACTGCGGCCGCAGCGCCTTCTACCGCGCAACCGCGACAATCAGGATGACCGCGGCGGCGACCGTAAGTCCCGCAACAAGTACCACCCAAAGCATACTCGCGAAGAGCACCAGGTCGCCGCGGGACCCCGAAGATGGCGTCCCTTCGACTGTTGTCGGACGCAGCCTGAGCATAGGCTGACTGTACGAAGGCTTGGCTGCAACTCCATTAACTTCTGACTGCCGCGTCTCGACTCAGCGCGGCAGATAGCTTGATGCTTTCCCTCGGAGACTGACGCGATGCGATTGCTGCTCTGGTGCGCTGCGGCGCTGTCGATGGCTACGGGTGCGTTCGCGGCCGACGTCACTGCGGAACAGGCCTCAGCATTCAGACCCGGCGTAGCGACCTATGAGGACGTTGTCGCCTCGTTTGGATCGCCCTCCACCGACACGGCCTCGTCCGATGGTTCCCGCACGATCATCTACGTGTCGGTGCGCTCCCACGTCAAAGCGGTGACGTTAGTTCCCATCATCGGGCTCTTCGTTGGTGGGGCGAAGTCGACCACTACGACGGTGAGCTTCACTTTTCGGATCGGACGGGCGCTTGCTGCAGTCGAGCAGCAGCGCGAAGACCATCGACTGTTCCACGAGCGTCGTTCTCTCGGTCGGTGGCGGCTGCGTCAGCGGCGGCCCGGCGCCGCCTCCCTAATCGCCTCGGCCGGCGTCCGCTTTGCGGCGTCCCTCTAAGGTGAGCTCTCGACCCCAATCTGACATCGCCGCGGGCACGGTAACGTCACAATCGGTTACTAAGCTGACCGCTCAGCACAGAAGGCAAAGGCGATGGGACTGTTGGACGGACTTAGCAGCTTGGCGGGCGGCGACAACGCCGGCGGAATGGGCGGAGTACTGGAGCACCTTGCAGCGAACGGGCTCGCCGATCATGTCGCCTCTTGGACTGGGGACGGTCAAAATCTTCCGGTCAGCGCGGACCAGCTTCGAGACGCTTTGGGGAGCGATAAGGTTCAGCAGATGGCCAGCGCAGCCGGGCAACCGGCGGAGGACTTCCTGCAGCAGCTGTCAAACCATCTCTCCAACAATGGTGCGGCCGCTCCAGCAGCTGACTCCTGATCGGCTGCTGCCGCGGTGAGTTCGCGGGGAGGTCTCAGTGGCGAGGGGGGCCGAAGGAGACGCCAAGGAATGCGCAACGCGGTCGCGATCTTCGCTCTTTGTACCGCCGCCTCCTTGGCGGGCTGCACCTCATCGGGCGTCTTCAAGGTCCCGCGAGATGCTGAACCCACCAGCGATGCCGTCCAGGCGACCGGCGACACGAGTGTGACGCGAAGTTATTCGACTGACGCGCTCGAGCTTCGGCCGCACGGATGCGTCGGACCGATGCCGGTGATCGGGCCAGGCTTGAACCCGTGTCCAAACGGGCCGCGGCGCTAGTGGCGCTGCCGGCCGATACACGTAGCCGCCGTGCAAGGTTGATCAGGTCGGACCTGAAGGCGCGAGCCTATCCAATTCTGCCTTGCGCTCGCCTATGCTAGATGTCCGCTCGCGCCTGCTGTACTGCGCCTGACGGGGGTAGAGTGGTCGTGCCGGCCATCGTTGTTATCACCCACCAATACGACGTACCCATGTACACCTCGAAGACCGAGGATGGACTGGCGTCTCCTTATATGTTGGGCCCGATAATCGTCGAACTTGTTAGACGTGGCCATAGAGTGACCCTCGCAAGGGGCGTTCCGAAGCAGGCCATCGCAGCCGACATCGCCCTGCTCCACGTTGATCTTACTTATGTGCCGTCTGAGTACCTGGAATTCGCGGCTTCCTTTCCAATTTGTCTCAACGGTCAAGTTGCGAACATTGCAAAGCGCACGGTCGCGGACGGCCTCGTACGACAAGATACCGATTGGTCCGGCGCCGTCATCGTCAAGACTGATCTCAACTGCCGCGGCGCCCCTGAGCTGCGCGCCAACAAGCTCGCGGAGTTGGCGGACCTGCCCCTGCCGTTTCCGAACGCCATCGGTCTCTCCGACTACCCCACGTTCGATAGCGCTGCCGCGGTGCCGAGTCCGGCTTGGCTCAACGATGGGTTGGTCGTTCAGCAGTTCCTGCCCGAACGTTTGGTGGACGGGTTCGGAATTCGATTCTGGACGTTCCTCGGACACGTGGAGCGCTGCGATCTGTGCGTATCGAGCACAGCGTTGGTGAAGGCCGCCACCACCATCCGGCTCGAACCCAGCCCGGTGCCGGACCAACTCCGAGCTCTGCGCAAGCGCCTCGGTCTGGACTACGGCAAAATCGACTTTGTCATCCATGATGGACATCCCGTCGTGATGGATGTGAACAAGACGGTCGGCATGCCCCCGAGCAAGAAAGGGTCCGACTGGCCAAGTCGATACGCCGACGGCGTCGAGGAATACCTATCGCGGTAAGCGCGGTTGCCGATCCTTGGACGGGACGAACGTTATCGTCGGGCAGAGCTCGGCCGAATTGTATGACCCATACCTGACTTCTCGGATGGCAAACGAAGGCTTGGCGTACGCCGCCAACTCGGACAGGGACGGAAATGTGAGTTCGATCTTGCTATCCCGGTCCATGTCGAACCGGTCGACCTCGTCTGTCGGCCAGCCCGCCGTCTCCGCGAGCTTGGCTCGATCGGGAAACAGGGCGTTGAAGCGTTCGAGCAACGTGCCAAGGACGAGGGTTCCATCCCGTTCGGCGAGCGCCATGCACAGGCGGAGGCGAAAGGGCGCACTATTTGCGAATGCCCGCTTCGCGACGTCTTGAGTAATGTCTTTGACACTACAGCGCGTGTCCGGGCGCACAAAACAGCGCAGAACTAACACGCCCTCGGGGCTCAGCACTCTGGCGACCTCGCGTAGCAGGTCCTTGTAGGCCGCGTATGGGAGCGCGTTCAGGCTGCCATCGCCCGTGACGGCGGCCGCGCAATTGTCAGCCAGAGGCAGGGCTTGCCACCTGCCACAGATGACGGCCGACGGCACGGAAGGATGAGCTCGCCAGTGAGATCTCACCATCGTTGGGCTGGCGTCGACGGCCAGAACGTGCGCGCCCTGCGGCCAGCTCAGCTGAGTAAGCGCGGGCGTCACGCCGAGGAGCGCCACGATTGAAACGGCTCCGCCGCCGATCAAATATGGGCTCAGGACGTCGAGAAGAAGCTCGCCGTCCTCGGAGCATGGGGTCCAGGGGGCGCGGGCGAGCCCCAGTGCAAGCGCCGACCTGCTCCAGTCATCGGACGCGGGCGAGGCCGTCGCCATGGTCAGCGCCCCTCGGATTGAGCGCTAGAGCCGCGAGCGACGTCCAGGCGTTGTAGAGTGGTTCGCCGCATCGGCCTCGATCAGCCTTGCCCTCAACCGGACATCAGATAGTCCGCTTTTCGGCTGGTCGCCAATGACCCCTAACGACCCGAAGCGCCACCAGTGGTCTGCTGAGGAGGGCCGGATTGCGCCTGCTCATCCGGCTCAGTAGTTTGTCTCAAGCTGAGGGCTGAGCAAGAGTGAGAATCTCTGGGCCCCACGCTAGTCGATGTCTGCTCGTGTCATCTCTCGGAGCGAGGTTTGCATACGGCTGAGCAGTTTGTTCGCGGTACAGGCGGCGCAACCCTCACTCTATCGTCCCGCGTTGCAGCCAGGTGACGTCGCAGGCGACTTTGCGAAGGATCGACGGGCGCCCGATCGTCAAACGACCGGGCGCGGTCTTCGCCTGTCTTGTGGTGCGCAATGAGGCGGTCCGCCTTCCATCGACGCTCGCGCACTACCGTGCCCTCGGCGTCGACCGGTTCCTGGTCATCGACAACGACTCTGACGATGGCTCCCGCGAACTCCTGGAGAGCGCTCCGGACGTGCATCTGTTCGTCACGAGCGACAGCTACGCCGGCAGCGGGTGTGGCGGCAATTGGATCAATGCCGTGCTCAGCGCTCACGCTGAGGGCCATTGGGTGGTGACCAGCGACGCCGACGAACTCCTCATCTACCCCCACTATGAGACGGTGGATCTGCCCAGCTTCTGCCGCTTCCTCGACGGAGATGGCGCGCGCGCTGTCTTCTGTCTCATGCTCGACATGTACTCCGACCGGCCGCTCGCCCAGACGGTGCTCGCCCCCAGCGGATCGCTGCTCAAGACCTGCCCCTTCTTCGATCGCGGGCCGTATCGTCTGTTCAGGCACGACATCTGCCCCTACGCCATGGCTTTCGGTGGACCGCGCGCGCGGCTGTTCCGGGAGCGGTTGAGCGGCGAGCGACGCCCGCCGCAGATCAGCAAGGTCCCGCTGGTCCGCTGGGGCGCCGACAGCCGCTATGTCGCCAGCACCCACCATATGACCCCGACACCGCTCGCCCGGACCACCGGCGTGCTCCTGCACTTTAAGTTCCTGAGCGACTTCGCCGAGCGGGCCGAAGTCGAGGCGGCGCGTGGCGAGCACTTCGCCGGCGCGCGCGAGTACCGTGACTACCGCGACCTCGTTCGCGGCGGGCTGAGCTCACTGATGGCCGACGCCTCCGTCCGTTTCGAAGAAAGCGCGCAGCTGGTGGCGTTGGCGATCATGCAGACATCGCCGGCCTACGAGGCGTTCGTCAGCGCGCTTACAACGGACGCATGAGGCGCGCTGGTCCGCGCCAGGACATTCGCCGCGCGGCTTCTGCACGGCTAACGTGGCGACGAACAAGCTTCCCGTAGCGGAGGCGGGATAGCTCGAGCTGGCTGGGACGGCGGCAGTTGAGTGACGGCGAGAAGATCGTGACCACGACCTCCTTGCCCAAGGCGCAATGAGCCGACAATCAGCGCGCGATGAACGTCCGCTTTCCGGCACACAGTGGGTCGTCTGCTCTCGACCTCACATCGTGCGCACCAGTGGAAGGTAAGCCGGGCCAACCGTTGCGGCTACAGAGAAGGCACGCACGTCACCCTTCATTCGCCCGTGGAGCAGGCATCGCGGTTTGACCCAGCAGGACCTCGCCGGGCAAAATCGGAATAACGCGTAGCGATCGAGACCGGTGTCGACCGCATCGTCCCGAGATTGGCAACCGCCGCATTGGCCTGCACCCCGGCCGTGATCGACGGCGGCCCGGCAAAGCCGCTTCAGCGGACCTTCAGATGAGCCGCTTGTCGGCCGTCAGGGGCAATGTCGCGAATGGGAACTCGTCCCCCGCGCCAAAACACCAGCCACCGCCGACTAGCCGATGCCCACGCTTGCGCCGATGCGGCGCAGGCCCAGGCGCTGGGTGACGGCGATCGAGGAGCGGTTGGTCCACTGGGTCGAGTAGAACAGCGTCTTGCCGGCCAGCGACGGCAGCCTCGACCAGGCGGCGGTGACGGCGGCGCCGAAGCCTTGGCCGCGGTAGGGCGCAAACGTGTAGAGGCCGGCTTCCGCCCCGCGCTCGCCCAGGCGCGCCGCGCAGCAGAGGGCGGCGACGTCGTCTCCGACCATCGCGGCGCACCAGGGCGCCCAGAGCTCGCCCACGTCGACATAGCCGGCCTCGAACAGAGCGGGCGGCATGCCGTCCGCCACGAAGCGGGCCACCATCGCCGCGCCCTCCTGGCTCTCGCCGGCGACGATGCGGGCTTGGTGCGCGAACGCCAGGCCGTTGGGCAGCCGCCAGGCCGGCCCGCCGGCCAGCGTAGGCCGGATCGGCATCGACCATGGCCGCGAGCGCGTCGATCCAGGGCGGCAGGCGCGCGCCGTCGGCCCAGGCCGGGGCGGCGGCGATGAAGTCGAGGACCCGGCGCGCCAGCACATCGTCCAGGTCGGCGTGCACGGCCGCGGTGTTGCCCGCCGCGCAGCCCGCGACCGCGACGAGCGGTCCATGGTGGTTGCCTGGGCTGTTCACGCGGACGAACCGGTCCGACGCGACCATGACCTGGCAGGTCTCGATCTCGAGCTTGAGCAGGGCGAGATCGGCTGCCTGGCTCAACTCGCCTCGCGCAACAGCCGGCCCATGGCCTCGAGGTAGGCGGCGAAGGCCTTGCGCCCTGCCGGGGTCAGGCGCGCCTGCGTCAACGGCTTGCGCGCCATGAAGCTCTTCTCGATCGCCACATAGCCCGCGTCCTCCAGCTTGCGCAGGTGCACCGACAAGTTGCCCTGGGTGGCCTCGAGCGCCCCCTTCAGCTCATTGAAGTCGGCCACGCCGGCGTTGGCGAGGTAGGCCATGATGCCCAGCCGGATGCGGCCGTGGATGACCTCGTCGATGCCGCCGATGGCGAAAGAGGTTTGACCGGCCACTGGGGTTCAGGCGGTCTTGCGGTCCAGGCGCATCATCGCCCAACCCGGCACGGCCATGAGGCCGATCAGGGCCGCGCCGGCGATCAGCGAGTAGAGCGGGATCGACGCGATCGAGACGCCCATGGCGATCGCCGCGACGATCCAGGCGGCGCCGAGGAGGGCAGGGGCAAGCTGCCGGCGGACCAGGCCGGTGACGATCCACGCCGCGCCCTGCAAGCACGAAGACCACGCAAGGGTAGATCAGCCAGATCTCCAGGCTTTTGTGGCGGAGCGCCACCGAGCCGATGATGAGGACGAGGGCGAGGTTGGCGCACCCGACCACGGCGAACACCGTGCCGACCGCCCGTTGGGCGACGCCCCCGACGGGCCTGGCCTTGTTGCGCAGGATCGCCCAGAGCAGGAAGACGACGAAGACAACCGTGGGGCCGATCCCCAGCGCCAGCTGGACGGCGGGCGGGGGCGTCCAAAGGCCGAACCCCGGGATCGATTGCAGCACGATCTGCAGCCCGTAGAGGAGGCCGCCGGCGAAATAGACCTCGCCGAACGATGCGGTCGCGCGCGCGTCGCTGCCTTCGACCAGCGTCCGCATGAAGGCGAGGTCCTCGGCGGGGGAGTGGGTCTTGGCGCTCATCGGAGCCTCATCCTCGATTGATTCTGACCCCGTCGCGACCGGGCTCACAGCACCCTCCGCAACCCGGGCGCCCGGCGCAAGGCCGCCGTCGTCGCCCAGCTCAGGCCGGCCGCGGCGACGAAGACGAACAGCCCCTTCGCCACCCCCGGCAGGCCCGCCGGCAACAGAGCGTACTGCAGCCAGATCACGAAGGCGTAGTGGACCAGATAGATGCCGTAGGCGTTGGCCGACAGGCTGTCCCAGACCTTCGAGGGCTTGCGCACGAAGCGGACGAAGCTCGCCAGGAAGGCGAAGGAGAGGGTGGCGCAGGCGAGCGCCCAGGTGAGGTCGCTGGCGATCTGCCAGCCGGGCGCGCTCGAGGCCTTCAGCACGTAGCCGGCGATCGCGACGCCGGCGGCCAGCGCGACGCTGGGCAGCGTGAGGAGCGCCCAGATCCACCAGCGCCTGGCGAGCTTGCCCGCCGGCGCCAGAAGGCCGGCGCCGAGGCCGGCGGCGCCGACGCCGATCCCAGCCGCGAAGTAGACGGCATAGTGCAGGATGCGCGCGGACTGGACGGCGAAGGGGCCGAAGTCGAACCACTGCTCGGGCGTGAAGGCGAGCGCCAGGCCGGTGAAGGCGACGCCGGAGACGGCGAAGATGAGGGCGAACAGCCGCAGCGGCCGCTGGTCCGCGCCCTTGGCCAGGCGGCTCAACGCCTCGCCCCAGCGCGGCGCGACACGATAGAGCGCGGCCGCCGCCAGACCGTAGGCGAGCAACACCCAGATGAACCACGCCGGCCCGGCGGGCCAGGCGCCGCCTAGGTTTGTCCATGCCCGCAGGTAGGCGCCGATCGCGGGGTTGGCGCCGGTCGCGAGATAGGCGGGATAGTAGGCCAGAGGCGCGAGCACCGTGGCGGCCGCCGGCGAAGGGCAGGCCGAGCCGCAGCAGGCGGTCGCGCACGAACGCCGCCCGCGCCTTTCCGCTTCAGGCTGTCCCAGACGAAGAGGCCGGAGATGAAGAACATCAGCGACATGAAGAAGATGTCGTTGACGCTCACCAGGGCGCCGAACGGCGCGAAGGTGCGGCTGTCCTCGATCGGGAAGACGGTCCAGAGCATCGGCGGCTTGTCGAAGACCGGCCCGGACTTCGGCAGCCCCGGCACGTAGGCCAGCGCGGTGTGGTGGGCCACGACCAGGAGCGTGATGAAGGCTTTCAAATAGCCCATCGCGATGTTGCGGTCGGGCCGGGCCGCCGCGAGGGCGGTCGCCCCGGCCGGCGCGGCGGGTTGCGCGATCGTTTGGGCGGCGGGGCTTTCGAACCGGCTGACGGCTTCGCTCATGACGTCCTCCTCGACTGTCGGACGCTGCTCTACATGAACTAGTTTGAAATGTAAACTGGTCTATCTGCGAGCGAGCTCCGCGCGGCTTGCCATCGAATGGCCGATCGCCCAGGCTCGGTTGCGCCATGATCGAGCTGATCAAGACCTCCAATCCGGTGCGCATGTCCTACCTGCGCGCTGTCCTGAAGGACGCCGGCATCGAGAGCGCGGTGTTCGACCAGGGCGCCGGCACGCTCTGGGGGACCGCGATCACCGCCCGGCTGATGGTCGAAGAGGAAGACCTGGCCCAGGCCCGGCGCATCGTCGCCGAGGCCGAGCGCGGCCGCGGCGAGGCCTGAGGCCGGCGCGCCGCCCCGAGGTTGGGAAACCGTAAGGTCCGCTCCATGTCGCGCCCACCCGGAGCTCTGCGAGAAGGAATGTTGCGGGGGTGAAACAAAGGAGAGCGCCATGCGTCATTTCATCTACCCGCTCGCCGTCCTTGCGGCCCTCGGGACGGCCGGGCTCGCGTCGGCCAAGGCCCTGCCGACGAGCGCGGACTCTCCGGCGTTTGCCGGCCACAGGTACGCGCCGCAGGCCAAGGTTCCCCTGGCCCAGGCGCGCGATACGGCGCTCAAGGCCCAGCCGGGCGTCATCACCGACGAAGAGCTCGAGCGCGAGCACGGCGGCAGCGGCCTGCGCTACTCGTTCGACGTCAAGAGCGCCAAGGGCGTGACCTACGAGATCGGCGTCGACGCCAAGACCGGCGCGGTCCTCGAGCACAGCCTCGAAGGCCCGAACGCCGACTAGGCGCGAAACCTCTGACGCGCCGGGCTCGCCGCCGGCCAATCGCTGAGGCAGAGTTGGGTCCATGAAGCTCCTGCTCGTCGAGGACGACAAGGAAGGCGGCGCCTACCTGAAAAAGGCGCTGGCCGAGGCGGGCCACACCGTCGATCACGCCGCCGGCGGCCGGGAGGGACTGCTCCTGGCCGCCGGCGAGCCCTATGACGTGATCATCCTCGACCGCATGCTGCCCGAGATGGACGGCCTGGCCATCCTGCGCACCATCCGCGCGTCCGGGGTGAAGACGCCGGTGCTGCTGCTCACCGCGCTCGGCGGCATCGACGACCGCGTCGAAGGGCTCGAGGCCGGCGGCGACGACTACCTGGTCAAGCCGTTCGCGATCGCCGAGCTGCTTGGCGCGGGTCAACGCCCTCGCCCGCCGCCCGCCGCCCCAGGACGTGCAGGCCACGCTCGAGGTGGCCGACCTGAAGCTCGATCGCCTCAAGCGGACCGTGACGCGCGGCGGCGCCCGCATCGAGCTGCAGCCGCGCGAGTTCCAGCTGCTCGAGTACCTGATGCGGCATCGCGGCCGCGTGGTCACCCGCACGATGCTTCTCGAGAGCGTCTGGGACTTCCACTTCGACCCGAAGACGAACATCGTCGAGACGCACATGAGCCGTCTCAGGGCCAAGGTCGACCGCGGGCATGGGCGCGAGCTCATCCATACCGTGCGGGGCGCCGGCTACCGCCTCAGCGAGCCGGACTGACGTGTTCCGCTCGACCAGCGCCCGGCTCGCGGCCGTCTACACCGCGGCCTTTGCGCTCTCGGTCGTCATCCTGGGCGCCATCACCTTCTTCACCACGCGCGCCGCCATGCGCCAGCAGTTCGACGCCCGCATCAACGCCGAAGCGTCGGCGCTGGCGCAGGAGTTCAACACCGAAGGCCTCACCGGCGTGGTGCAGGCCGTCGAGGAGCGCGAGCGCACGCCCGGCGCGCTCGACTACGGCCTGCAGGCGCCGGACGGGCGGGCCGCTGGCCGGGCCGCTGGCGGCTCGCCCATGCGCCGCTTGGCTGGTCGACCGTGCGCCTGGCTGACGCCGCGAGGCCCGGCCGAGTCGCTCCGTGTGCTGACGACCACCCTGCCGCAGGGCTATCGGCTGGTGGTCGGCGACGACGACGAGCGCAGCGAGGCGCTGCAGGAGACCGTGCTGCAGGGCTTCGGCTGGGCGTTCGCGGGCGTCGTGGTGCTTGGCGTCCTCGGCGGCTATGGCCTGAGCTTCGACGTGCACCGCCGCCTCGCCGCCATGACCGGCGCGGCCGAGGCGATCATCGACGGCGACCTCGCCCGGCGCATCCCCGTGCGCGGATCGGACGACGATCTCGACCGGCTGGCGGTCACCTTCAACCGCATGCTCGACCGCATCGCCACGCTGATGGAGAGCCTGCGCCAGGTCTCGAGCGACATCGCCCACGACCTCAGGACGCCGCTGACGCGGCTGCGCCAGCGGCTGGAGGCCAGCCGCACGCTGCGCCGCCCCGCCGATCGCGCCGAGGCGCTGGCCGGCGCGCTCGAGGACGTCGACGCCATCCTCGACACCTTCGCCGCCCTCCTGCGCATCGCCCAGATCGAGAGCGGCGCCCGCCGCGCGGCCTTCCGGCCGGTGGACCTGACCGCGCTCGCCCGCGGCGTCGTCGACGACTTCGCCCCCTCGGCCGAGGACGCCGGCCAGGCGCTCGGCATCGAGGACGGCGGGCCGCTCGTCGTCGAGGGCGACCGCGAGCTGCTCACCCAGATGCTGGTCAACCTGGTCGAGAACGCGCTCCGCCATGCCGGCGCGAAGGCCGCGGTGCGCGTGCGGACGGCGCGCGAGGGCGCGGACGTGATCGTCCAGGTCGCCGACAACGGGCCCGGCGTGCCGGCCGAGGATCGGCGCCGCGTGTTCGACCGCTTCTATCGCCTCGAGCGCAGCCGCTCGACGCCGGGCAGCGGCCTCGGGCTGGCGCTGGTGGCCGCGGTCGCGCGCCTGCACGGCGCGGTCGTCAGCCTGTCGGACGCCGAGCCCGGGCCTTATCGTGCGCGTCGTCTTCCGCCACACGCGGCAAGAGCCGGCACATTGGGCTTTCCCAATGTGGCGGAAAGCTCGCCATCACCTTCAAGCGCGTAGGGGTTGTGCCGCCCGCCGATGCCCGGACCAGACGCCCAGACCCCGCGTCGGACCCTTCGCGGTCGCGGCGCTTGCCGCCTGCGCGGGCTCGGCGCTGGCGCTGGCCGGCTGCGAGACCTATCGGCCCTGCCGCTGCCGGCCGGCCCCGACCTCGCGACCGGCGCCGATGCGCTCAAGACCGACGTCGCCGGCTGAGGGTCGCGCCGCTGACCTCGATCACAATCGACCCGAGCGGCCGGGTTCACGCCGCTCGACGTCGCGGTGCTGGCGGTGCTGAACAGCCCCGACCTGCGCGCCCGCCGCGCGGCGCTCGGCGTGCCGGCCGCCCAGGTGTTCGCCGCCGGCCTCCTGCCCGACCCGCAGATCACCTCTCGGCTTCGACCGCCCGATCGCCGGGCCCGACCACGCCACCGCCTACGACATCTCGCCCGCCATCGACATCGCCGGCCTGCTCGCAGGTCGCGGCCAGCGAGCGCGCCGCGCGCTTCACCGCCAAGCAGGCCAACCTCGACGAGCTCTGGGCGGAGTGGACGACGGCGCAAGCGGCGCGCCAGCTCGCCGAGACCGTGATGACCGACGAGACGCGCGCCGCCTTCCTGCGCGACATCGCCAGGGCCGCCGCCGATCGCGCCGACGCCTCGGGCCGCGCGCTCGCCCGCGGCGACGTCACCGCTCAGGTCGCCGCGACCGATGCGGCGGCGAAGCTCGACGCGGAGACGGCGCTCGCCACCGCCGAGCACGACGCGGCCAAGGCCAGGCGCGACCTGAACGCCCTGATCGGCCTCGACGCCGGCGTCGTGCTCCCGCTCCGCCACGACGGCGAGCCGGCCGGCTACGACTGACGCGGCGCTCGCCCAGGACCTGGCCAGCCTGCCCCAGCGGCGGCCGGACCTGCTTGGCCCTGCAGGCCGGCTACGGCGCCGAGGACGCCAAGCTGCGCCAGGCGATCCTCGCCCAGTTCCCGCTGGCGCAGATCGCCTTCGCCTACGCCCGCGACCCCACGCCGACCACGACGCTGGGCCTCGCGGCCGTGATCGCGCTGCCCATCTTCAACGGGGGCCGCGGCGACGTGCGCGTCCAGGAGGCCACCCGCGCGCGAGCTCAAGGCCGAGTACCAGGCGCGCCTGGACCAGACCGACGCCGAGGTGAAGGCGGCCGCGGCCGAGCTCGCCAGCGCCCGGGCGCAGGCGGCCGCTGCTCGGCGCCGACCTCCCGCGCCTTCGGGCCATGCTGGCGCCGGCGCCGGCGGCGCTCGCCCGCGGCGACCTCGACAGCCAGGCCTACCTCGCCCTGGTGCAGACCGTCGTCGGAAAGGAGGCGGACCTCGAGGACCGCGAGCTCGCCGCCCGCATGGCCGAGATCCAGCTCGAGACCGCCCTCTTCATCCCGCCGGCGCGCCGCCTCGTGACCCGCAACCGCATCATCGCCGCGCTCGTGGCCGTCGCTGGTGGTCGCGGGCATCGCCTTCCTGGTCCTGACCCGCGGCCACGGCGAGAGGACCAGAGCCAGGACGTGAGCCCGACGGCGCTCGTCACCACCGCGCCGGTGCGGAGCGAGGCGCTGCAGGACGTCGCAACGGTCTATGGCGTCGTCCAGGCCGATCCGGCGGCCACCTCGACCCTCGCCGCGCCGCGGGCGGTGATCGTCACCAGCGTGCTCGTGCGCAGCGGCCAGACCGTGGCGGCGGGCCAGCCGCTGGTGGTGGTCGCAAGCGCGCCGGGCGCCGCCATGGCCTACCGCCAGGCCGCGGACGCCGAGCGCGCCGCGACGAGCGACCTCGCCCGCGTGCAGCGCCTGTTCGACGCCCATCTCGCCGCCACCGACCAGCTGATCGCGGCGAAGAAGACGCTGGCGGACGCCGAGGCCGGGCTCGCGGCCGAGCAGCGGCAGGGCGGCGCGCTCGCCAGCCAGACCCTGCGCGCGCCGGCGGCCTCCGTGGTGACCAACGTCGCCGCCGCGCCCGGCGATCACGTCGCCCAGGACGCGGCGTTGCGTGTCGCTGGCGCGCGAGGGCGCGGTCAGCGTCAAGCTCGGGCTCGAGCCGGGCGCCGGATCCTTCGCGGTCGGCCAGGCGGTGACCATCCGCCCGGTGAACGGCGGCGCGCCGATCGCCTCGCGCCTGACCATGGTCGGCCGCGCCGCCGACCAGGCGACCAAGAGCCTCGACGCGGTCGCGCCGCTGAACGGCGCCGCCCCGCCGATCGGCTCGGCGGTGCAGGCGGACGTCGTCACCGGCGCCCACCAGGGCCTGGCCGTTCCGCGCGCGGCGGTGGTCTTCGACGAGACCGGCGACCACGTGTTCGTCGTCGAGGGCGGCAAGGCCAGGCGCGTCTTCGTCACCGTCGGCCACGACTACGGCGACCAGGTCGAGGTGAAGGGAGCGATCGCGGCGGGCCAGGCCGTCGCCGTCCAGGGCGCCTACGAGCTCGAGGACGGCATGGCGGTCAAGGTCGCCGCGCAATGAACCTCGCCGCGTTCGCCTCCAAGCGCCGGCGCTCGCTCCTCACCCTGATCGGCCTCTTGGTCGTCGGCGGGCTCGTCAGCGCCTTCCTGATGCCGGTCAGCCTGTTCCCCGACGTGCACTTCCCGCGCATCGCGGTCACCGTCGACGCGGGCGATCGTCCCGCCGACCAGACCGAGGCGGTGATCACCCGCCCGGTCGAGCAGGCCATCCGCGCCATCCCCGGCGTCCGCGACCTGCGCTCGACCACCAGCCGCGGTTCGGTCGAGATCTCGATCAACTTCGGCTGGGGCTCCGACATGGACCTGGCGCTGCAGCGCGTGCAGTCGGCGCTGGCCGCCGCCCAGCAGACGCTGCCGGCCGGCGTCGCCTTCGACGTGCGCCGCCAGGATCCCGACCGTCGACCCGGTCGCCGCCTACAGCCTGACCTCGGCGCGGGCGACGCCGGTCGAGCTTCGCCGCTTCGCCGACCTCACCCTCGCGCCGGTGCTCTCGACCATCGACGGCGTCGCCCGCGTGCAGAGCCAGGGCGGCGCGCCGGGCGAGTACCGCATCGAGGCCGACCCGGCGAAGCTCTGGGCGAACGGCCTCTCCATCGCCGATGTCGCCGCCGCCGTCGCCGGCGCCAATGCGCTCAGCGCCTCCGGCCGGGTCGAGGACGAGGGCAAGCTCCTGCTCGTCCTCACCCAGTCCCGCCTGACCGAGCCGCGGCAGATCGAGAACGTGGTGGTCAAGACCGTGAACGGGACCGTCGTCCGCGTCGGCGACGTCGCCACGGTGACCGCCGCGCCCGAGCCGCAGTGGATCCGGGTCTCCGCCGACGGCCGCGACGCGGTGCTGGTCAACGTCTACCAGCAGCCCGGCGGCAACACGGTCGAGATCGCCCGCCAGGTGCGCGCCGCCTTCGAGCGCATGCGCGGCCAGGGCCCGGCCGACATGCAGGTCAAGGCCTGGTACGACCAGAGCGACCTGATCCTCGATTCCGCCGCGGCGCTGCGCAACGCCATCGTCATCGGCGTGGTGCTGGCGGCGCTCGTGCTGCTGGTCTTCCTGCGCAACTGGCGGGTGACGCTGGCCGCCGTGGTCGCCGTGCCGGTCGTGCTGGCCGCGGCCACGCTGGTGCTGAAGCTGATCGGGCAGAGCTACAACATCATGACCCTCGGCGGCATGGCCGCCGCGATCGGCCTCATCATCGACGACGCCATCGTGATGATCGAGCACATCGAGCGGCGGCTGGCCGACGAGACGCGTGCGCGGCCGACTGGGCATCGAGCGCGCGGTCTCCGAATTCATGCGCCCGCTCGCCGGGTCGTCGGCGGCGACGACGGTCATCTTCGTCCCGCTCGCCTTCCTCACCGGGGTGACCGGCGCCTTCTTCAAGGCGCTGTCGATCACCATGGCCGTCTCGCTCGCGCTCTCCTTCCTTGTCGCCTGGTGGCTGGTGCCGATCCTGGTCGAGCAGCTGGTCAGCCGTCGCGAGACCGTCGCCGCGCTCGATGAGAAGGGGCGCTTCCTCTCGCGCTACCGCCGCCTGCTCGAGGCCAGCGTCGCCAGGCCCGCCCTGACGATGGGCGCCGTCGCCGTCCTGGCCGCGCTCGGCCTGGTCTGCTTCCTGAACGTGGGTACGGGCTTCATCCCCAGGATCGACGAAGGCGGCTTCGTCCTCGACTACGTCGCTCCGCCCGGCATGTCGCTGACCGAGACCGATCGCCTGGTCCGCCAGGTCGAGGCGATCGTGCGCGCCACGCCCGACGTCGCCACCTATTCCAGGCGCACCGGGACCCAGCTCGGCGGCGGCCTGACCGAGCCGAACACCGGCGACCTCTTCATCTGGCTCAAGCGCGGCGGGCGCCGGCCGATCGACGCGGTGATGAACGACATCGCCGGCCAGGTGCAAGCCCAGGTCCCGGGCCTTCAGATCGAGACGGCGCAGCTGATGGAGGACCTGATCGGCGACCTCACGGCCGTCCCGCAACCGATCGAGGTCAAGCTCTACGCCAACGACGCCGGCGCTGGCGAACCGCGCCGGCGGCGCAGGTCGCGGCGGCCATCCAGCACGTCCGCGGCGTGACGGAGGTGAAGAGCGGCGTCGTCATCGCCGGCGACGGCCTCGACCGTCGAGGTCGACCCCGTGCGCGCCGAGCTCGAGGGCATCGACGCCGGCGAGGCCTCCAAGCAGATCGACGATCTGCTCTCCGGCGCCGTCGCGACCCAGGTCCAGTCGGGCGTCAACCTGGTCAACGTCCGCGTCTGGACCCCGGCCGGGACGCGCGCGCGGGTGGACCAGATCGGCGGGCTCATGCTGAAGTCTCCGGCCGACGGCCACGCCTTCCCGATCTCGCGCATCGCGACGATCCGGATCGTCAACGGCCAGGCCGAGATCGATCGCGAGAACATGCGCCTCATGGATGCCGTCACCGCCCGGGTCGAGGGCCGCGACGTCGGATCGACGGCGGCGGAGGTCGAGCGGCTGGTCGCCCGCCCGGGCTTCCTGCCGGCGGGCGTCACCTTCGAGATGGGCGGCCTGTTCGCCGAACAGCGGGCCGCCTTCCGCGACCTTGCCCTGGTGTTCGTCGCCGCGGTGGCGGCGGTCTTCGTCCTGCTGCTGGTGATCTACGAGCGCTTCCGCGTCGCCGGCGTGATCCTGGCCATGCCGCTGGTCGCCGCCTCGGCGGTGGCGATCGGCCTCTTCCTGACCGGCGTCGAGCTCAACATCATGGCGCTGATGGGCATGACGATGATCGTCGGCATCACCACCGAGGTCGCCATCTTCTACTTCACCGAATACGAGGCGCTGCTGGACGAGGGCGTCGCGCCGAACGCCGCCCTGGTCCAGGCCGGCGTGAACCGGCTTCGCCCCATCGCCATGACCACGCTCGCCGCCATCCTGGCGCTCGCCCCGCTGGCGCTGGCGCTGGGCGGCGGCGCCTCGATGGAGCGGCCGCTGGCCATCGCCATCATCGCCGGCCTGGTGGCCCAGGGGCCGCTGGTGCTCATCGCCATGCCGGCGCTCTACCGCCTCGTCGGCGGTCCGCGCGCCGACGAGGGCAGGACGACGTGACCGCCCGCCCGCGCAAAACGTCGCTAGAATGACCTCAACTGGAGAGACTCCCATGAAACGCCTGCTGCTTGCCTTCACCGCCGCCGCCTCGGTCCTGGCCGGGTTCGCCACGGCCTCCGCCGCGCCCAGCCTCGCCGTGGTCCAGCGCATCGCCGGCCCCGACGGCGGCTGGGACTACGCCAGCTTCGACGCCGCGCGCGGACGGGTCTACGTCGCGCACGGGACGGTCGTGCTGTCGCTGGACGTCAAGACCGGCGTGCTCAACGCCAACTTCGCCCAGGGCGACCGCCTGCACGCCGTCGTCCCGGTGCCGGGGTCCGACGTGCTGGTCACCACCAACAGCGGCGACAAGAGCGTCAAGATCCTCAACGCCGCCGACGGGACGCTGATGAAGTCGCTGACCGTCGATCCCGACGCCGACGGGGCGATCTACGATCCGTCGACCGGCTTTGTCGTCGTGGTCAACGGCGACGCCGGCATCGTCACGCTGGTGGATCCGAAGGCCGAGAGCGTCGTCAGCGACGATCAAGGTCGGCGACGCGCTCGAGTTCCCCGCCGTCGACGGCAAGGGCCGGGCCTTCGTCAACGTCGAGAGCACCGGCGAGATCGCCGTCATCGACCTCGCCAAGCGCCAGGTGCTCGGGCGCTACGCGATGGCCGACTGCAAGCGGCCGACCGGTCTCGCCTACGTCGTCGGCAACCGGCTGGTGTCGTCCTGCGGCAGCGGCGTGGCCAAGATCCTCGACGCGGACACCGGCAAGGAGATCGCCAGCCTGAAGATCGGCGGCTTCCCCGACGCGGTGCTCTACGATCCGAACCGCGCGCTCGCGCTGATCCCGACCGCGCTCGACGGCCAGCTCAACGTGATCGCGCTCTCGGGGGCGGGCGACAACACCATCGTCGCGACCATCCCCACCCAGATCGGCACGCGCACCGGCGCCGTCGATCCCGTCGACCGGCCGCGTCTACCTGCCGACCGCCGAGTACATTCTCCCCGTCCCGGCCGGCCAGCGCCCCACCACCAAGCCCGGCACCTTCCAGATCCTGGTCATGGACCGGCAGTAGCTCACGCGACCAACTTCAACCGTCATGGCCCGACTTGTTCGGGCCACCCATGACACCGTGATGGATCCGGTGTGCATGGGTCCCCCGCATTCCGCTTCGCTCCAGCGGGGGATGACGATGAAGGGAGCGCGCGCTCGCGCGCCCTCGCGGGCGTTGCATGCGGCGCGGGCGGGCGGCGAAGATGGCGGCCGCTCAGTTCCCCTGTTCCGCGTGGCCTGATATGCGTCCCACCCGCCGCCAGTTCGCCCTCGTCGGCGCCGCCGCCCTGCTCGCCGCCCCCCGCTTCGCCGCGGCGCAGGAGGGGCTGCCGCCCAACGTCTTCTTCAGCCCTTGCGGCCAGCCGTTCCGCGCGCCGATGTCGGCCCCCTACCCGGTGGTCGACTGGTTCCACCAGGCCAACAAGAAGGGCGACGGCCAGCTCACCCACGCCGAGTTCGTCGCCGACGCCGGCGCCTTCTTCGACGTGCTGGACCTGAACCATCACGGCGTGCTCGATCCCTTCGACATCCAGGTCTACGAGCAGAAGGTGGCGCCCGAGATCCTCGGCTATCGGGTTCCGGTCAGCGCGCTCGCCGCGCCCGGGTTCAGGCTGTGGCTCGCCCAGGGGGTCGCCGGTCCCGGCACGGGCATGACATCGCCTGGCGACGCCGGAGGGCATGTACGACCACGAGTCCGAGAACAACGCGGGCAGGGGCCCTCAGCTCGATGTGTCCGGCGTCGGCGCGGCGCCGTTCGGCTTCTTCTCCGCGCCCGAGCCGGTCACGGCCGCCGACGTCGACATGCGCGGCTTTGTGAAAAAGCCCGAGTTCCTGGCGCTCGCAGACCGACACTTCACCGAGCTGGACGGCGACGACCGCGGCTACCTCACCCTCGCGGGCCTGCCGAAGACCAAGGTCCAGCAAGTCCTCGAAGCCGCCCGCCGCCGCCGCTCGTAGGCGTCTTCCCGCGCGCGGCGCAAGCCGCGCCGTCGAATTGGACCACGAAGGACACGAAGGACACCGCGCCGAACCGTGGCGCAGCAACCATAACGGCCTCTTCGTGTCCTTGTGTCCTTTTGTGGTCGAAAGCGGCCTTGCCGCTTTCCAAAGTGTTCCGACGACGGAACCGACGGAACCTTCGCCGTGGTGCGTTCGAACACCGGGGCAAAACCAGTGCGCGCGTTTTCACCCTCAAAAGGGCGCGCGCCTTTGTCGGGAACCCAGACACCCATGAAGACCATCCTCAAGGCCTCCGCCGCGCTCGCGGCGAGCGCCGCCGTTCTCTCGTTCGCCTGCGTGGCGCTCGGCCAGGACCAGACGGCGGCGCCGCGCCAGCCGCCCACGGCGGAACAGCGGGCCCAATGGCGCGAGCAGCGCCAGGCCGAGCACGCCCAGCGGCTCCAGGCCCTGCTCAACCTGCGGCCAGACCAACAGCCGGCGCTGCAGGCCTTCCTCGCCGCCATGGCGCCATCGGGCCATGAGCATCACGGGCGGCCTGAAGGCATGACCCCGGCCCAGCTGACGACGCCGCAACGGCTCGACAAGATGGCCGACATGATGGCCAGGCGTCAGGCCGAGTTCCAAAAGCGCGCCGACGCGATCCGCACGTTCTACGCGGCGCTCACGCCCGATCAGCAGAAGGCGTTCGACGCGCTGCCGATGGGGATGATGGGCCGCGGCGACCACGAGCGCGGCGGCGACCACGGCATGCGCCACGGCCACGACGGCGACCACGACGGCCCTCCGGCCGCCGGCTAAGGCAGACCCGCTGACGTTCGAGGGCGACCGTCGCCACCGCTGGCAGGACGGCGAGGGGACGCGCCTGTCGGGACCGGGTCCGCCGAACCGCGCGGATCCGGTCTCTGGCCGTCAATCGGTAACCGGCTACATCTGGCGGTCGTTTTGCGATTGGCTCACCATTTCGCGTTACGGCTGAGAGCCGCGTTGAGGCGATTCACGCGCCACGATAATGATTCGCCTGCGGCGTGAGTCAGCGCACGAGGGAGCGAGTCCATGGACGCAGGGCTGGGGTTCCGTTGGGCGCGCTCGAGCGCGCTGGCGCTCGCGCTGATGTCCGGCATCGCGGTGACCGCCTGCGCCGGCGGCGGAGGCGGCGGTCCTTCGCCGACACCAACACCCACGCCCACGCCGACGCCGACACCCACGCCGACACCCACGCCAACTCCGACGCCGACACCCACGCCGACGCCGACGCCCACGCCCACGCCGACGCCGACACCCACACCGCCGCCAACGCCAACCCCCACTCCGACACCGCCCCCGACGCCGACGCCAACCCCGACGCCGCCACCCACACCGACACCAACACCGACTCCTCCCGCCCCGCCGCCGACGGCGTCGAGTCCTGAGTATCAGGCGCAGTACGGGCTCGGTCAGATCAACGCGGCTACCGCCTATGCGCCGACGAGCAAGTTGCCGATCGGCGCCTCTGGCGCCGGGATCGTGGTCGGCGTCATCGACACTGGGGTTCAGCTCGACAATCCCGAGCTCACGATCCCCAACAACGACATCTCGCCCTTGTCGACCGACGTCGTCACCGACCGCTGTCCGGGCGGCCGAACGCCAACGGGGTCAACCTGCACGCCACCTGGGTGGCCGACACCATCGCCGCCGAGCTCAACGGCTTCGGCACCATCGGCGTCGCCTACCAAGCGACCATCCTGTCGGTGCGCGCCGATTCCGTCGGCTCCTGCGGCCCAAACCCGACGTCCAGCGGCTGCTCCTTCCTCGACGACGACGAGGCGATCCGCCATCACCTATGCCGCCGGGCAACGGCGCTCGGATCATCAACATGTCGCTCGGCGGGCCAGGGCCGCTCGACACCAACTTCGAGACCGCCCTGTCCAGCGCGGTGGCCGCCGGAGTCGTCTTCACCATCGCCGCCGGCAACAACTCGGCGGCAGCGTCGAGTGGCCGGCCATGTACGCGATCGACCCGCGCTACGCCGGCTCGGTGCTGGCGGTCGGCGCGACCGATGCGTCAGGACAAGCTCGCCAACTTCTCGGCCCCCGCCGGGAGTGCGGCGGGCGGCTTGTGGTCGCGCCGGGCGCCAACATCATCACCGACTGCGACCAGAACAACAGCTGCTTCAACGTTTCCGGCACCTCCTTCTCGGCGCCGACGGCGGCGGGCGCCCTCGCGCTCCTCATGCAAGCCTTCCCCACGCTGACGGGCAAGGCGGCGGTGAACCTCCTCGAGACGACCGCCAACCACAGCGGCATCTACGCTGACACCAGCAAATACGGCTTCGGCCTCATCGACCTGAACGCCGCCTTCACCGCCCAGGGTCCGATGAGCATCCCGCAGGCGAGCGGCACGACGATGACGCCCTCGCCCATGGCCGGATCGATGGTCGCGACCGCGCTTGGCGACTCCATCGCGCACACCAACGCGCTGACCACGGTGGGCTACGACAGGTACCAGCGCCCGTTCGCCGTCAACCTGGCCGCTGGCTTCCACGTCGCGCCGCGGCACAGCCTGCAGGCCGAGGTCGCAACGCCCGAGGACACGGCCCAGGTGGTGGTCGGGAACGGCCAGGCCAGGCTCAGCCTCACCACCGACGCCCAGCCCAACGCCGACGCTGCCCAGCTTGCGCTGCGCGGGCGTGGCGACCTGCGCATGGCCGCCGACCACCGCGCCGACCTCAACCTTACCGCCGACCTCGGCCGGCTGAGCTTCCAGGCCTGGACCGGCCAGAACGGTATGCCCGCCGCGCCCGGCCTCGGCGCCGGCGACAACGCCTTCGCCATGCTGTCCCAGCCCGACCATGCCGTGCGCGCCGGCCTGCACCTGACCCCGTCATGGACGATCTCGGCCGAGGCCGGCGGCGGCAGCCCCTACGCCCTCTACGGCTTCACCGATCTCGCGCCATCGCACTACGGCATGGCCGAGGCCAAGTTCAGCCGCGGCCCGCTCACGCTGGTCTTCTCCGCCGGCCAGCTTACCGAGCCCGAGGGGCCGCTCGGCTCGTTCCTGCCGCGCGGCTCGACCTACGCCCTGCCCGCTGAGACCACTTTCACGACCGCCCGCATCGACTGGACGCCCACCGACAGGCTGATGCTCTCCGCCGAGGCCGGCATGGGGCGCACGCACGCGAACGGCCTCTTCCTCGGCCTCAGCGAGCCGGCGATCTCCAGCCAGTGGGCGCTATCGGCGCGCACCCTTTGTCCGGCGGATCAGCCCGGCTGCCTGCGCTTCGACCTCCATGTGGGCCAGCCGACCCGCATCGAGGGCGGGACCTTCACCGCCGTGCTCGGCCAGATCCCGACGCTAGATTCCCAGATCGTCGAGTTCACACGCCGCCAGTTCAGCGCCTCGCCCTCCGGGCGCGAGCTCGACCTCGGCTTCGGCGTCTCGCGCGACTTCAGTCACATCGGCGAGTTCGAGCTCAAGGCGCTGGGCGTCATGGACGAGAACAACCAGCGCGACATCCCACCCAACCTCGGCCTCCTCGCTGCCTGGCATTCGCGGTTCTAGAGACCGATTGCCGGTGACCGCGTGGCCAGACTTCCCCGCAGGGAGGCGCAGAGGACGCAGAGGACCCGACACCCGTGAACGCGTGACCAACTTCCCCGCGTGGACGCGCTACGACGCAGGGCCTCGGCGTCCTCGCCCGATATCTCTGCGCTCGCTGCGTTTCAACAGGGACCTGTTACGGTGCACGCGACGGTGGCTCTCTCCGCCCGCCGGCAAGAGAACCCACCGCCTCGCGGTCTATTCGTCTCGAGAGCTCCGTCGCCGGTGACCTCGTGCCAGACTTCCCCGCAGGGAGGCGCAGAGGACGCAGGGCCTCGGCGTCCTCCCCGCTTTCTCTGCGCTCGCTGCGGTTCAATAGGGCCGGCGGCGCGATGGCTCGCTGGCGCTATCGTCCGCCCGTGTTGCCGGTCGTCATGCCGAACAGGTTCAGGAGGTGGATGCACACCACCAACACGAAGACTGCGCCGATCAGCATCAGGATCTGCCAGGGGATCAACCGCGGCTTGAGGTAGTTCTTCGGCCGCGCCCCCATCCATCCACAGCCGACCGTCGCGAAGACGCCCAGCGCCAGAAGGGCCAAGGTGATGGTCATGTTCATGGGTGGAATTTGCGCGTCCCTTGGAGGAATCGCGGCTTCTAACAGCGCCCCTCGGTGCAGGGCAAGGCGGCGGATTCGGCGCAGGATGGCCTTCACTAAAGCGATCAAGCGGTCCGGCGCAACGCCACGTGATGACCGCATTTGCGGCTGGGTCGGTTTCGAGTTCAGGCGGCGGTAACCGTTAGCTAGCTCAGAGATAGTTCCGAAGGGTTTTGATGCGAACATACCACGCGCCGGCCCTCCAATTTCAGGGCGGAGAGCTGGCGAGAGGGCCCAGCGGCCTGGTGATCCGCTGGGCTCTCACTTTGATCGGTCAGCAGAGTCTAGTCCCCCGCTCCGGTCGCTCTGGCAGCGTCCGAGTGCTGAAGGCGTCTGCCCCAGCTCCGGCGATGAGGGTCGACTTCAACCGGCCTATTGCGCGGGCTTGGGCGACACTGCCACGGCCATGAGGTCCAGCGGCGCCTCGCTCGCACGTAGGTGAAGTCGCTTGGCGGGTGTGCCGTCCAGCGCGAAGAAGAGAACCGCGGCGGCGAGGCCGACGCCGGCGCCACCCACGACCATCAGCGCGGTCTGGAGACCCGGCACTCGTCTGCGCGCCGGCCCTTTCGACGCGGAGGCTCGCCAGCTGAAGACCGAGCCCCTCGCGCGGCGCGACGAAGGGCTGAGATCCGGTGCGATCTCCTCCGTTGACCCGTCAAGGCCGTGGACCGTCTCCAGGTCGGATTGAGTCCGCTCCAGGGTCGTGTGAGACGGATGGCTCGGGCCGTCAGGTACGGCGACGCCGCTGCCTGCATCAGAGTTTGCAGCGTCGAGCGCGAACACCGCGGTCGTGGTCGAGACGTCAGGCCCAGGCGCCGCCTGGGGCGCCGAGACGAACTGGTTGACGATGTCCGCCGAGTCCCATGGTGCGCAGGGCGGACCTGCCACGAGCGCCGCGGTGCTCATTGCGTCAGCTGGGGCGGGCGCCCGCTCGTCGCGCCGCTCCAACTCGGTGATCCGGGCGGCGAGGCTGCCAAGTTGGGATTGCAGTTCCGCGGCGGTGAGCTCGTACCGCTCGAACCGAGCGTTCACGACTTCCGCGATGCGAGCGACTTCAAGACTCAGCTGCTTGACCGTCGGGTCGAGCACAGACGGCGGCTCGCGCGACGCGCCTTCAGCGCCTTCCGGAACGCGCTCGATCGCGAAGTCGACAGTCTTCCCGATCTCGTCGGCCATTTCACTCCGGATTGCACCGAGCCGCTCTGTCAGCCCCACCAGGAACGACTCGACCCAATCTTCCGGCCCTTGGGGCGGTTGGTGGCCATCGCACTGCACGGCCAATGGGAGCGCTTCAGCGACGTCGTCGGGCGAGCGCTCGGCGCAGGCCGCATCGATAGTCTCGGTGGACCGAGCGTCCGGAGCCGCCTGGGCGACTTCGTCGGTTTCAGGTCGTGGACCGTCGAGCGTCACGCGATCACCCTCGAACCGCTCAGCGCCGTGGACGAGAATGGGGTCGGGCCATGCGCCGAGATCGATGAACTCTTGTTGGGCTTCTTCCTCGACCATCGCTCGCGTCCAGGAATCAATGCGCCCAGCGCTTGGAGGAGCTTCTGCGGTCAACCCAGGGATCCTTCAGCCTCAGCTCAGGGTGCAGGCGGTCGGTTACTTGGGTGTTAACCACGCCGAGAGCGGGCCCGACCTTGCCATGTCGCTGCCAGGGCGGCGGCGGCTGGCGCGCGGTTTGCACGAACGCGATGCGGAGCTCAGAGCGCTCCAGTTCGGAGACCCGCCATGGCAGAAAAGCCGCAAATCACCTTGACCTTGACCCGAACCGAAGCGGTGGCGCTGGAGCGCGCTGCTGAAGTCGGCATCCGAGTGATCGAAGCGTTAGACTTGGCTCGTCGGACCACCGCCACCAACACTGCGCGGGCAAAACTTCTCCAGGCGGCCATGGGCTGAACTCTAGCGGATGTGTCGCTTGGCGGCCGTCGTGCTGGTGTCGCCTGGTGAACTGCTCCTAGGCCGCGACCGCGGGCGGGTCGCGCAAGACATAGCCGCGACCCCAGACCGTCTCGATGTTGTGCTCGCCTTGGGTGGCTTCGGCCAGCTTCCTGCGCAGCTTGCAGATGAAGACGTCGATGATCTTCAGCTCGGGCTCGTCAATCCCATCATAGAGATGGTTGAAGAACATCTCCTTTGTCAGCGTCGTCCCCTTGCGCAGGGAAAGCAGCTCGAGCAGCTGATACTCCTTGGGGGTCAGGTGCACGTGCGATCCGTTTACCTCGACTGTCTTGGCCTCAAGATCAACGGTGATGTCGCCGGTCTTGATCACCGAGTGGGCGTGGCCCTTCGAACGGCGGACCACGGCGCGAACGCGGGCCACTAGCTCCTCCTTCATGAAGGGTTTGGTCGTGTAATCGTCTGCTCCGTTGGCGAAGCTCCTCACCTTGGTGTCGATCTCCGAAACGCCGGAGAGGATCATCACAGGCGTATTGATCTTCGCGATACGCAGGCTGCGCAAGACGTCCATGCCGCTCATGTCCGGCAGATCCAGGTCGAGCAGGATGAGATCGTAGTCGTAGATCTTGGCGAGATCGACGCCTTCCTCACCGAGCTCGGTGGTGTAGACGTTGAAACCTTCCGACTTGAGCATCATCTCGATGCTCTTCGCGGCGGCGCCATCGTCCTCAATCAGCAAGACTCGCATCGCGTCTCTCGGTCTGGCCAGAGCAGAGGTTGATGAGAAGCGCCCTTCGGAATGGTTAATCCGTCGAGCCCGCCGGGCGGCGGCGCCGCAGCGGCTGGTCTGCTTTGGACCCGAGAGCTGGGCTCGCTAGCGCACCGCGGCGGCGATAATGGCGCCCCACACAGCCAACGAGACCCCGCCGGCCAACAGAAGGGTCACCCGCGGGGACCAACGACGGCCGTCGTCTTCAATTGTGGCCTTGCGGCGGCTGTGGTCTCCCAGCAGATCGCTGCGGGGCCGCTCCATCGAGCGCATCGTTCCGCGCGAGCTGCTAGCGCGACTCGGCGCACCGCTGATTGAGTTGATCATCCCCATGCTTAGTCCTCACCGCTTCAGGATGGGACGCTGACGCACCGACAGGCGCTGGTCATTGATCTGTGACAACTCGAAGAAGGTCATCGCTCGTGTTCCTGAACGGCAAGCCCAGGGATCTGCGATATCCACTGCTTTGGCCAAGTTATGCACAGCTCGTGCGGTTGGCGCGCGCTGCCGATTGCTTCCCAACGCGGCTCTCTGGCTCGTGCGGGTGAGGCTGAAGGCTATGGCTGCAGAGGCGGCAACGAAGAGGGCCGCGCAAGGACCCCTGCATCAGCCCTTACATGGGGAAGGCCCGGCATCGTCTGGGATGGCCGGGCCTTCAGCCAATCCGAACCATCTTGGCGTTGGTTACAGTTGGCGATGAAAGGCTAGCCCCGGCGTTGGGCTCCGCAATGACATACGCCAATGACGAGAAAATCGACCACCCCGGTAACGCCTCAGGCTTGCTCGACAGGAGGCAAGTGTCATTACCGAGAGAGCGCCGCGCGACGGCGTTGCGGCGGTGCGCCCATGCGGATTGCGCTTCCATCCGGCAAGATCACTCGCACACTCGCCCGCGCTTCCTGCATGAGCTCGATCGCGCGCCGCGTGGCCATGTCGAGCGACTCTAAGCGCTCCTCACGCAGGCGAATGCCGCTTCCATGCAACACGCGGAAAACCATCGATTTGTGACACCCCGTTGAGTCGTGACGACGGGATGATAGTCGTTTTGATTGAGTCGGCCTCGGCTCTATGCGAGCGCCGGTGTCGCATCGGCCTGAGAGCCGGTTTGAGTCCGGACTCTTGGCCGCTCGGGAATGCGCATACACAGGTTTAGGCGCGGGTTAACTTTGCTGACTTAGTTGCAGGCCTATTGGCGCGCGTACCGTGCACAACGCCTTACCCCAGCAGCTGAGCGCGTGGCCGCCCCCAAATGCCGCTTCGAACGAAAGACTCCCTTCGCTCGCCGGGAGCGGCGGGGCGAGATGCTCTGGCGGCATCTTCCGATTTCAGCACCTCTTTCAAATGCATCGAGGTCAAACGGTCGACCGGCGACGCGAGGTTGCGACTGCCAGCAGGGGCGGCCGCTCCCGATGAGTTCTGGCTGATCGAGATTGATCGAGGGATCGCCTACCGAGCCACAACGATCTGGCGCCGTTCTCCAAATGTCGGTGTCCGACTCACCGAGCCCGTCAAGCTCGACGGCAAGGGAGGACACACTGCTCTGACTGATCTTTGGCGTGGGGCAGGTGGCGCAGAGAGTTCAGCGGATCGGCGGCAATCTGTGCGGGTCAGATCCCGCGCCGCTGGCACGCTCTTCATGGCGGTCGACGGCGTCACCGCCGAGTGCACTGTTCGGAATATCTCCGCCGGCGGCGCGAAGGTCCGAGTGAGCCCCACCGTCCGTATGACGCACGAAGTTGGCCTCTTGCTGGCTCATCGTGGCGTCTACTTCGAGGCGGAGCTTGTGTGGCGGGCCAGTGACGAAGCTGGCCTCGCCTTTAGAGGGTGGCACAGAGTGCAAGGGTCGATCACCTCCCGGGTCGAACAAGCAAAGGCGCTGTGCCGTAGGGCGCCCTCGCAGGTACCGCGCTCCTAGTGGGCTTGCACGACTGTCCTGGCCATAGCGAAGGTTTCCCAGCGCCTGCCAGCCCGCGTATATTCGCGACGAATACGCAGCGCCGGCCTGCGCCGTGCAGAGGCGGAGCCGGTCGAGATCCCGCCAAAGGCGCTCCTATACCATACATTGTATTCTTCGAATTCTTCAACCTAGAATGGGGCAGCCGACCTCAAGGAGGTGATAGGCAACGACAGCGGTGATTTCAGCCGCCTTAGATGTCCCCCAGTCGCCCTGAGCCTGTGTTCAACGTCGCGGCTGGGCCGCGATGAGCCGTCAGCCGCAGCTCGCTCAAAAGAGCGGCATGCTGCGAAGTAGGGCAAGGCGCAGGGCGCCGCTCACACCAAGCGAGGACTTGGTGGCTGGGCCAAATAGGCCCGGGATGAAGTCATAGGTTTCGCAGAACAGCGCTGGGCCTAACACGGAGCTCAGAGTGTCGTCCCACTCCTTTAGAGACAACTTGGCGGCGGCCAATCTCGTCGCGACGAGGTTGTCGTTGTTGTGATGGAGGGACGGGGCACGATCGCCAGCACGCCGGAAGCTCCGGATACCAACTGCGCCTCCGTGGTTGCGGCGTCGATCCTCACGAAAGAAGCTGGTCAAAGGTAGGACCCGAGCAAGCGTTTCATTCCGACACGTATCCAACGTATTGGACTATTCCGAAGCACTGTCGATGCCAACCCTGTAGTCGTTGTGGAGGGCTCGCTCACCCCCGGCTCGCAAGGCGTTGCGCTATGGTTGCGGCTTTGCGGCCGTGAACTCGGGCCGTGCCGACCGCAGCCTGCCAGCCTGACCCACGGTCTTCGTCGGGGCCCGTATCAAAACGATCCAGTTCGGGCGCCGGCCCCTTGGGACAGCTAAGGCAACCGCCCTACGCGCCGGGAAGGCCCCCCAATGGGCTGACCCCGCGCGACAGATACGCAGAGCCCTGCGGCGTGCAGAGGCGGAGCCGGTCGAGTTCGCGCCAGGGGGAGGTGATCGGCAACGACAGCGGTGATTTCAGCCGCCTTAGATGTCCCTCCGTCGCCCTGAGCCTGTGTTTATCGTCGCCCTGGGTCGGATTCGGACCGAAATACGCACCTTTCGCTTGATAGGCGAGCAGGCGCGCCTGCGCTCGCGAGCTGGCGTCGCGGTCCAAGACTTCGAGCTCGGCGGTAGAGATTGCCTGCGGCCGACTCGACCCATCTGCCTCTATAGTGCGGGGTGAGACGGCGGCGGCATCCGCGAGAAGCTGCGGCCAGGCCATCGAGCCGGTCGAGGGCGAGGACCTCTGGGAACGAGCGAGAGCATGGGATCAAGAGCATTAGTCGCGACGAAGACGCGGGGACGCCCTTTCGAAGTTGGCAACCCTGGCAAACCGAAGGGGGCCCGCCATCGCGCCACCCGGGCTGTCGAGGCTTTGTTGGAGGGCGAGGCTGAAGCGCTGACGCGGCGGGCTATCGAGGCGGCCTTAGGCGGTGACGCTGGCGCCCTGAAGCTTTGCTTGGACCGCCTGGCGCCCGCCCTTCGTGAGAGGCCCGTAAGCTTTGCCCTGCCGCCGATCACCAGTGGAGCTGACGTGCCTGCGGCCCTTGCGGCTGTCATCGCCGCGGTGGCCGCAGGCGACCTGCTCCCCGGCGAAGGGTGGCGATCGCCAGGCTCATCGATCGGTACAGCGTCGCCTTTGGGCTCGAGCAGCTCGAGCGGCGACTGGTGGCGTTGGAGCAGGCTCTCGAAGGCGCTAGAGGTAGCGCGCGATGCGTCGTTGAGTGACCTGCATAAGCGGTTGGTGCGCTGGAGGCGAAGCCAGTTTCGAGGGAACTCAAATTTCGAAAGCATCCGCGGTTCCGTGTGGTGCATGCCCCATCACGGTCCCGTGGATAGGGCGGACTGCAACGGAACGATCTGGTGGCGAGCCGAGGGGGAGAGTTTGTGGGACTTCAGGGACCGCGTTGAGGATGAGGCTGAGAGCGTTCGAACGGACTTGTTGTATCATGTGATACACTTCGGAGTGGCCGGGAAGGCACCCGACTCGGGCGGAGAGTTCGACGGGCATCTCTATTTCCTCCCCCGCCCCGCCAAAACGGCGACGTCAACTTAAGCCAACCCCCTTGACCTCGAACCGCTACCGATACGATCAGACCGCCGCAGGCGCCGACGCGTGCCGTTGACGCGACTTGCTATCACGTGATAGCAAGTCGCCATGCCCCAGCTTCTGGTCAGAAACGTTCCTCGCGATGTGGTGGAGGCGCTGAAGCGCCAGGCCTCCAGCCATGGCCGAAGCGCGGAGGCGGAGCACCGCGCCATCCTTGAGAAGGCTCTGAAAGCGGGCCGCGAGGCCTTCCGAGCACGCGCCGGGCGCCTTCGCGACGAAACCCGCGGGCGCATCAAGGGAGAGTCCGCTGACCTGATCCGCGAAGATCGCGATAGCCGGTGAGCATCGTCATCGATGCGTCCGTCGCGCTGAAGTGGGTGCTGGACGAGCCCGGCCGGGAAGCAGCCGACGCCCTGCTGGAGGAGGAGCTCATCGCCCCGGCGCTGTGGCTGCTCGAAGCCGCCAACGCGCTTTGGCGGCGCACCCAGCGCGGAGAGATCAGCGCAGAGGAGGCTACCGAGCGCCTCACCGAACTCTACAACGCTCCGGTGACGACGACGACGATCGAGGACGACCTTCTGGCGGCCACCGATCTGGCGAACCGGCTCGGTCACCCGGTCTACGACTGCCTCTATCTAGCGATGGCGATCCGCGAGAACACCTACGTGGTCACCGCTGACAGTCGATTTCATGCGGCCGTCGATCGCTCGCCAACGCTCAAGGGCGCCGTGCGGCTTCTGGAAGTCTAGCCAGGCAGCGGGGCGTCCCTTGGCGGCGCATGGCCTCCTCGCGCGAGACTCGGCCCCTCGTCCCACTCAAGTCGGCATTTTCGTAGACGTATATACGGAAATCCCGTATATACGCTTATGGTGCGTCGGCGTGAATTCGAATGGGACGAAGCGAAGGCGCGAGCCAATCTCGCCAAACATGGCGTTCCTTTCAACCACGCCGCTCGTGTCTTCGTAGACCCCGGCATGGTCGAGTTCGACGCCAGCCATGAGGGCGACGCAGAAGTACGACGGAAGGCCGTCGGGCTGATTGAAGGCAGGCTGTTCGTGGTCGTTTTCACCGACCGCGGCGGGGTCTGCCGCATCATTTCCGCACGCCGCGCAAACACGAAGGAGCGTAGAGCTTATGACCCGGTTCACACTCAATCCGACTAGCGCGCCCGAGCTCTCGGCGGCGCAGCGAGATCGGTTGGACGCCATGACCGAGGCCGACATCATCGCGGCGGCCGAAGCCGACGTTGACAATCCGCCACTTTCCGACGTCGAGCTGAGCAAAGTGCGTTCCGCCCGTCTCGTTCGGCGGGCTCGCCTTCATTCCGGGCTTAGCCAAGCGGCGTTCGCGAAAAGATACCGCATCAATGTGGCGCGGCTTAGGGATCTGGAACAAGGACGCACCCAAGCCGACAGCGCGCTTTTGGCTTATCTCACGGTGATCGAGAGAGAACCCGAGACCGTGCGGCGTGCGCTTGAGAATTGAGCCGTCCCCCAGGTCAGCCGACGCCCGCCATCACGGTCCGCAACGTCGATGCGACTGAAGGCGCGCCTGCGGATGCGAGCCGCTCCGGCACGGCCGGACCATGGAGGAGGAAGTCCGCCAGATCCTGCGCAGGTGCTTCGCGAGGATGGGCCAAGCTCTACCGATCTCGCTGAGGCGATCGGGCGGCGCTTTGCGCCGCTGGGCGGGGTCGGATCTGGGAGCCTTCGTCGCGAGCCCTTGCGCGAGCCGTCGAGCGCCGAGGGATGATACGATCCTCGAGACCAACGTCATTTCGGAGCCGATGCGCACAGCCCACGGACGCGGTGCGCGATTGGAAGATCGCGCTGGCGTCGAGGTAGAAGCTCATCGCGTTGGCTCGTCATAGAGGTCGTTCAGCAGTTCGACTGAGGTGCGCTTCGCTGGCGAATGCCCTCGCGTGACTGAGGCCGGCACAGGTTGCTGGCGCCGCCGGAGCTGAGGCGTGCCTGCAGGCCTGAGTTCGGCCACGGGTTTGCCGTGGCGGTTATGATGACCTGCTCGCCACCAAGCGCCCGATCGATGAGGCGCGGCAAGTTCGTCTTGGCGTCGGCGACGCTATACGCGGCCATGACGGTCGCCCAATCCTGACCGTAGTGACAGTCATTCTCGCGCCACCCGCAGCCGATCACGAAGTGGCATTGCCCCGCGAGGGCTTCAGACCCGTATCCCGGGCCGTCATCAGGCGTTCCGATGAACTCGATGCCGGCGGCCTCAAAGGCGGCCTCGATAGCGCTTAGCGAAGATGACCGACTCGGCGGAACGCCATCGTGGGCCTCCAGGCGCATCACGGTCTGAACGCTGATGCCTCGCAGCGGCGAGCTGAGCCGCCGTCCATCTCAGCGCCGCTCTCGCGCTTCGAATCTGCGCGCCAGTTATCATTGACGACGACGCTAGTGGTAGTTTAGCGACACTAAATGGACCCCAGGTCGCCGAATCGGTTTTTCCGACTGCCAGGCAGCATAGCACCTGCAACTCGAGGCCGACGCTGCGGCCTCGATGACGGCTCAGAGCGACGCCGAGCGACTGAGGTCGATCCGTGAAGCTGCCGGGGAAGTCGAGGGCACTTACTTCTATTCCGTCGACGAGAGCGGCCGGCCCAGCGGCCCGATCACCTGGCCGAACGTCTTGGCCAGCTTGGCGATTTGCTGGCTCGAGGCCGGTCGACCGGCTGACGCTGCGGCGGTGCTGCCCCGCGCCATCAGGGAGGTGCGGGATCGGTGCTGGTGCACGATCGATCGCGGCCCGCCCGAAGTCGTCACCCTCGACCGCCGCCCAGACAACCTCGCCTGCGCGTTGCTCGAGCTCCTCGACGACATGGACCTGCTGGCGAGCGCGCTTGGACTCACTCCGGAATGACCGAACACTGGGATCTCATGACCGATCTAGCGCTGACGAGGGATCCGCCCGCTGTCGGGCGAGGCGACCGCGGCAAGTCCGGGCTCGACCCGATCAAGGCGGCCTGCGCCGCCCTGGCCGTGAAGGAGTCGCTCGCCGCCGTCGCAGAGGACGATGATGAGCTCGATCGCGGACATGGTCGAGGGCGAGACCGATCTCTTCGAGATCATCGACCGACTCCTGGAGCGGATCACGCTCAACAACGCCCTGGCCGAGGGCGTCCAGCGACACCTCGACGACGCGAAGGGGCGCAAGGAACGCTTCGAGGCGCGCGTCGCCACCGACAGGGCGCTGATCGAGCAGGCCCTGGTCATCGCCGGCATCGAGGCGTCGATCCAGCGTCCGATCGCGACGCTCGGGCTTTCCAAGCGCGGCCCCAAGCTGGTCATCGACGAAGAGGCCGACATTCCGGCCGACTACTGGAAGCCGGGCGATCCGGTCCTCGACAAGAGGGCGCTGAAAGAAGCCCTCGAGCGCCGCGACGCCCAGATCGCACTCGCCCTCCAGCTGGCCGAGTCCGCGCACCCCGGCGACCCCAAGGCCCGCGAGGCGGCGCTCGAACGCGCGCTTGCCAACCTTGGCCCCATCCCCGGCGCCCGCCTCGAGCAGCCGGCGCCCTCCCTGACCATCCGGATCAAGTAGCCATGAACGCAGTCGTTCCCTCACGCCTGCCCTCCGCCTTCAGCGCCGCGCAGCTGCAGCTGATCCGCCGCACCGTCGCCGGCGACTGCAACGATGACGAATTCAACCTCTTCATCAACGTGGCGCGGCTGACCGGCCTCGATCCGTTCCGCAAGCAGGTCCACGCGCTGGTGTTCCACAAGAAGGACGCGGGCAAGCGGCGCCTGGCGATCATCACCGGCATCGACGGGATGCGGTCGGTGGCCGCCCGATCCCTGCGCTACCGGCCGGACGAAGACGAACCGCAGTTCGAGTATGACGAGAGCCTCAAAGGGCCGCTCAACCCGCTCGGCTTGGTCAAGGCGAGTCTGAAGATCTACATGCGGGACGAGGGCGGCGAGACGTGGCGCCCGGTCGCGGGCTTCGCCTATTGGGACGAGTTCGCACCCGATCAAGGATCAGTGGGGCGAAGACGAGGAGACCGGCCGACGGGCGCCGACCGGCGAACAGAAGCTTGACGGGCAGTGGTCGAAGATGGGCCGCGTCATGCTGGCCAAGTGCGCCGAGGCCCAGGCGCTCCGCAAGGCGTTCCCGGAAGACCTGTCATCCGTCTATGAGCGGGCCGAACTGGACCAGGCCTTGGTCGAGGACATCTCGCCCACCGAAATGGTCGAGCAGGCCAATCGTGACGGAGCGGCTGCGGCTGATCGGCGGCAAGGACGCCATCCTGTTCCAGCTCGCCCCGTCGGCGCCGCTGGCGAACGTCCCTGTGGGCCAGATCGCCGACAAGACCCTGGAGACGATCCGGGACTATCAGTCTCCGGCGCAGCTGGACTGGTTCGAAAGCATCAATCGCCAGGCGCTGAGGGACTTCTGGGCGCGCTCGCCCGGCGACGCCCTGGCGCTCAAGAAGGAGCTCGAGACCGCCAGGGCCAAGCTGGAGAGCGCGGTGAAGGACGGAGTGACCGCCCACGCCATCGGGACGACAGCGGACCCCCTGGGCGTTGCGTCATGAGCTTCACGGCCGAGGAACGGGCCAAGATTGCAGAAGTCGAGCGCATCAAGCGTGCGGCGCGCGAGCGGGCGAAGACGGCTCGACCGGCCCGCGTGACGCCGGTGGTCGCCGGCCAGCGCTCGGCCCCCACCCGAGATACGCGCTATCTGCGCTGGCTCCGCGGTCTGCCCTGCATCGCCTGTCTCATCGAAGGTCCACCGCCGCTCGCGCCCGGCTTCATCGGATTGAATCCTATCGAGGCGGCACACCAGAAGCACACCGATCTGAAAGGGCCGGCTCTCGGCAGACGCCCAAGCGACGCGGCGTGCTGCCCACTCTGCGCATGGCATCACCGGCTTGCGCCGGACGCCTGCGACCCAGCCCAGCGAAGGTTTTGGGACCGCATCGGCGTCAATGGCGGCGCCTTCTGCCTTGCGCTCTATTCCGGCTATCAGGTCAGCGAGGACGGCGACGCCATCGTCCGTCAATTTGCGAGACGATTCTGAGCCATCCGTGGTGTCGCCGGCGTCGCTGGCGTCTTCTTTGGGACCGGCGCCGCTTGACAGCTATCGGCGCGCTTTGGCGGCGCCGGCGATGCGGCCCGCCTTGCGCGCCGAGATATGCTCGAGCCACGCTCGGTAGATGCCGACCGCCCACGGCCGCCAGGTCGCCCGGAGTGCGAGCGCTTTCGGTCGCGCTGATGTAGTCGGCGATACGTCGCGGATCGCGGCCCGCTTCGCCCCGCGCGGCCAGCTCTTCGAGCACGCAGAGCGTTGTGTCGTCGAAATAGCCGGACGGGGGCGCCGGATGGGCCTCCCGTTCGCCTCGCAGGAAGCGTCCGACGTCGCGAAGGTATTCGCCGAGCAGGGTTTCGGCCGCGTATTCCGGATGCCCCTCGAAGAAGAGGGCGAGCGCCGGCCCGGGCTTGATGAAGAGGTCGACGCCGATCTCGGGCGAGTGGGTGAGGACCTGGTAGCCGGCGGACGCGAGGTCGCTCTCCACAAGCTCGTTCAGCCGCGAGTGGGGCGCGATGGGCGCCGGCGTCTCGGCCAGCAGCGCGTGTCGCCTGGCCGGAGCGCAGGCGAAGACGCCGGAGCGCTTGGCGGGCAGCCGACGGCGCTCGACGCCGTCCAGATGCAGCACCGCGGCGTGGGCGGCGAGGCAGGACCAGACAGTCGGGATCTCGGCGGCCCGCGACCAGTCGACGACGCGGGCGAGGCTCGGCCAATAGGGCTCGTCGTCCAGCCGGGCCGTCTGCGGCTCCGCGCCGGTGACGATCAGGCCGTCGAGGCCGGCGGCGGGCAGGCGGTCGATATGGGCGTAGCGGCCGCGCATGTGCGCCCGCGCGTGCTCGCCGCGCTCGATCTCGGGCAGGGAGAGGTAGCGCAGGCTGACGTCGGCCCCGCCGGCCGCTTCGCTGAGCAGCCCCTCGAATTGCCGCTCGGTCGCCTGCAGGGCGCCATCGGGCATGTTGTTGACCAGCCCGATCGACCAACGGCGCGCGCTGGGCGCGCTCGCCTGCGGCCGGCCGGCGCTTGGCGGCGGCGCTCATTCGGCGGCCGCCTCGAGGGGCAGGGCGCGGCGCCCAGCGCCTGGTCGAGGTCGGCGATGATGTCGTCGGCGTGCTCGATGCCGACGCAGAGGCGGATCATCTCCGGCGTCACGCCCGCCTTCGCCTTCGCCTCGTCGCTCATCTGGCGGTGGGTGGTGGAGGCGGGGTGGCAGGCCAGCGACTTCACGTCGCCGATGTTCACCAGCCGCTTGATCAGCTTCAGCCGATCGTAGAAGGCCTTGCTGGCCTCGTAGCCGCCCTTGACCCCGAACGTCATCAGCGACGGCGGGTTGCCGCCCAGGTACTTCTGCGCCAGCGCGTGGTGCGGGTTGTCGGCGAAGCCGGTGTAGGTCACCCAGTCGACGCGGCTGTCGGCGCGGAGGAATTCGGCGACCTTGCGGGCGTTCTCGACGTGACGCTCGACCCGGAGCGCCACCGTCTCGATCCCCTGCAGCAGCAGGAAAGCCGACAGCGGCGACAGCACCGCGCCGGTCGTGCGCTGGTAGACCGAGCGCATGCGCCCGACATAGGCCGCAGCCCCGTAATGCTCGACGTAGACGAGCCCGTGGTAGGATTCGTCCGGCTCGCTGAACATCGGGAAGCGGTCGGCGTTGGCCGCCCAGTCGAAACGGCCGGAATCGACCACCGCGCCGCCCAGCGTCGTGCCATGGCCGCCCATGAACTTGGTCAGCGAGTGGACGACGATGTCCGCCCCGTACTCGATCGGGCGCAGCAGAACCGGCGTCGGCACGGTGTTGTCGACGATCAGCGGCACGCCATGGCGGTGCGCGGCCTCGGCGATCGCCTCGATGTCGCAGATGTTGCCGGCCGGATTGCCGACGCTCTCGCAGAAGACCGCGCGGGTGTTCTCATCGATCAGCTGCTCGATGTCAGCGGCCTGATCGGAGGCGGCGAAGCGGCCCTCGATGCCCTGGCGCGGCAGGACGTGCGACAGCAGCGAATGGGTCGTGCCGTAGAGCTGAGGCGTGGCGACGATGTTGCCGCCCCGGTCGGCCAGGTTGACGAAGGCATAGTGCAGCGCGGCCTGCCCGGACGCGAGCGCGATCGCGCCGACGCCGCCTTCCAGCTCGGCGACGCGCTGCTCGAGCACGCTCACGGTCGGGTTGCTGATGCGGCTGTAGCGGAAGCCGTCGATCTCGAGATTGAACAGCGCCGCGCCATGGTCGGCCGAATCGAAGGCGTAGGCGACCGTCTGGTAGATCGGCGTCGCGACCGCGTGGGTCGTGGGATCGGCGTCGAACCCGGCATGGACGGCGATGGTCTCGCGGCGCATGGGCGCTCCTTCGGCGGAGAACGCGCGCTTAGACGCGCCTCGATGTAGCTGCTTTCGCAGCGATTTCGGCCGGCGACATCCGCTTCTTAGTCTCGGGGAGCATGCGTCGAATGTCGACTCCGATCGCTTCGGCGGCGACGAGCGCATACGGGATCGCCCGGCCATCGCGTAGAAATAGTGGATCATCCCCGGGTGGCGCATCTCGCGCACGCGCACGCCGGCCTTGCGCAGCGCCGCGGCGTAAGCCGCCGCCTCGTCGCGGAAGGGGTCGAACTCCGCGGCATGGATGACCGCCGGCGGCAGGCCGTCGAAGCGCGCGGCGCGCAGCGGCGAGACGCGCGGATCGCGCCGGTCGATGTCGGGCGGGCAGTAGTCGTCGACGTCGCGCTCGATCGTCGCGCGGCTGACGAAGTAGCCCTCGGCAAAGGCGCGCCGCGACTCCAATTCCGCGGCCAAGTCGAGGATGGGGCAGATCAACACCTGCAGCGCGACCTTGGGTCCGCCCGCGTCGCGAAGGGCATGGCAGACGCTGGCGGCGAGCGCGCCGCCAGCGGAGTCGCCTCCGACTGCGATCCGGGCGGGATCGAACCTTAGGGCGGCGGCGTTCTCGATCGCCCAGCGCGTCGCGGCGAGGCCGTCGAGATGCGCGGCGGGGAAGGGGTGCTCGGGGGCCAGGCGATAGTCGACCGCCATCACCCGGCATCCGGCCGCCGCCGCGATGCGGCGACAAAACCCCTCATGGGTGTCAAAGCCGCCAGCCACCCAGCCGCCGCCGTGGAAGAAGACGAGCGCGGGAAGAACGCGGTCGACGGACTCCGTTCGGCGAGTAGATCCGGAAGGGAATGTCGGCGTCGGGCGCGGTGATCACCCCTTGCGAGCACTCGACCGCCTGTTCGGGAACGATCTCCATCGTGTGCGCGAGCGTCAGCAGCGAGTGGCGGCGGTCGTCGGCCGTCTCCCGCGGCGCATCGGCGCGGTGGGTCGCGGCGAGGATGTTCAAGAGGCGACTGGCGCGCCGATCGAGGGGCATTTCAGCCGCCGCTAGCCCGCGACCCGGCAGACCAGGCGCTCGAGGGCCGCGATGGTGCGGAAGTTGTCGGCGTCAACTCGCTCTGAGGAAACTCGATCTCGAACGCGTCTTCGACGGCCAGCATCAGGGTGACCATGTCGATCGAGGTCAGGCCGCGGTCGTGCAGGTCCTCGTCGACCCCGACTCCGGATTCAAGCTTCTTGCGGACCAAGAGCGTGTCGACGATCGCGGCGATCTGCGCTCGTCGCGACAACACAGCTAAGTCCGACATGCCACTTCCTTACACACGCGCATAGGAACCCATCCCAATCCGCCAGGGGAGTAAGACCCGTGGCGAAGCTCGTCTTCAGCAAGACGTGTGCCACCAAGGGTTGGCTTCTTCAAGCTTGGCCGAGCCTTGAAGTCCGTTCGGCGCGCTGCGGATCACGCCCATCATTGGGACAGCCACGTCTGGACCATCGGCAGCTTGTCGAATCCAGCGCCAGGCAGCCGCGCTTGATCATCCGCGGCCTCACCCGAGTCGGACTCTGCCGGCGAGCCGTGACCCCGGCCACCGTTGGGACAGCCGTGCCAGCCGGACGGTCATCGAACCGGCCCCTAGGAGCCGCGCTTGGCCCTTCATGAACACAACCGACCCGCGATCGCCGATCTGATTGAGCGCGCCGCGACGCGCGGCCGCCGTCGCGGCGCAGTTCGCCGACGATGTCGATCGCGGCGGGCGCTTCCCTGCCGAGGCGATCGCCGCGGCGAAGGCCGAGCGGTTGATGGGGCGTGATGGCGCCGAAGAGCCTGGCCGGCGAGGACGCCAGCCTGAGCGAGCTCTCCGAGGTCTGTTATGTGCTGGGCCAGGCCTGCGGCTCCACCGCGCTGATCTACGCGATGCACCAGGTGAAGATCGCCTGCGTGGTCCGCCACGGCATGGACAGCGCCTGGATCCGCGCCTTCCTGCGCAAGCTGACCAACGAGCAAATGCTTGTCGCTTCTTCGACCACCGAGGGCCAGGGCGGCGGCAACGTCCGCTCGAGCGAGGCGCCGGTCGAGCGGGTCGGCTCCCGCTTCAGCCTGAAGCGCGATGCGACCGTGATCTCCTACGGCGCCCAGGCCGACGCCATCGTCACCACCGCCCGCCGGGCGGCCGACGCCACGGCCTCGGACCAAGTGCTCGTGGTGCTGCTCGCCAGCGACTACACGCTGGAGCCCACTCTGTCGTGGGACGCGCTCGGAATGCGCGGCACCTGCAGCGGGGGCTTCAACCTCGACGCCACGGGCGATGCGGCCCAGGTCATGACCACCCCCTACGAGGCCATCCACGCCCAGAGCATGGTGCCGGCCGCGCACATTCTCTGGTCCAGCGCCTGGGCGGGGATCGCGGCGGGCGCGGTGGAGCGGGCGCGCAAGTACGTCCGCAAGGCGATGCGCGGAGGCGGCGAGCTTCCTCCGAGCGCGCCGCACTTCTCCAAGGCCACGGCTTCGCTGCGGGCGCTGCGCGCGCTGATCGTCGCCGTTGTCGACCGCTACGAGGCCATCGCCGACGACGCCGACGCGCTCTCGACCATGGAGTTCCAGACCGCGATCAGCCTCCTGAAGGTCGACGCCTCGGAGCTCGCGGTCCAGACCGTGATGAGCGCCATGCGCGTCGGCGGTCTCTCGAGCTACCGCAACGACACCGACGTCAGCATCGGCCGCCACCTTCGCGACGTGCTCTCCTCGCCGATCATGATCAACAACGACCGCATCCTCGGCAACGTGGCGAGCGCCCAACTCCTGGGCGAGGTCGCCACCTCGCTGAGGGACTGACGCGCCGCATGGCCCAGAAGTCCGCGGTTGGCGACCCCGATGCGCTCGCGGCGCTGAAGCACGACCTCTTCCACGAGACCGGCATCGACGGCGTCTATGCGCGCACCGGGCGGTACGAGAGCGTGGTCGAAGCGCTGACCGCGCTGATCTCGCGCCATCGCCCGGCCGACGCCGAGGTGATGCGGTTCCCGCCGGTGATGAGCCGCGCCCATCTCGAGCGCCACGGCTATCTGAAGAGCTTCCCGAACCTCCTGGGCGCGGTGAGCTGCCTCTGCGGCGACGAGCGGCACATCCGCGGCATCGTCTCCCGCTTCTACGAGGGCGAGGACTGGACCGCCGAGCTCGAGCCCGCCGACCTCGTGCTGGCGCCGGCCGCCTGCTACCCGGTCTATCCGCTCGCCGCCGCGCGCGGGCCGGTGCCCACGAGCGGCCTGACCTTCGACGTCGCCGCCGACTGCTTTCGCCGCGAACCCTCGACCGACATCGACAGGTTCCAGTCGTTCCGCATGCGCGAATATGTCCGCATCGGTACGCCCGAGCAGATCGCAGCGTTCCGCGACGCCTGGGTGACCCGGGCCGTCGCGCTGGCCGACCAGCTGGGCCTGAACCATCGCGTCGACCTGGCCAACGATCCTTTCTTCGGCCGCGGCGGCCAGCTCGCCGCCGCCAGCCAGCGCGAGCAGGCGCTGAAGTTCGAGCTCCTGGTCCCCGTGCGCTCGCACGATGAGCCGACCGCCTGCATGAGCTTCAACTACCACCAGGACCACTTCGGCCTGACCTGGGACCTTGTGCTGGCCGACGGCTCCCCCGCCCATACCGGCTGCGTCGCGTTCGGCATGGACCGCCTGGCGGTCGCCATGTTCGCCACCCACGGCGCGGATATGGACGCCTGGCCGGCCGGCGTGCGCGAGGCGCTGA
>CAVRED010000009.1:0-448077 GCA_963719975.1 uncultured Alphaproteobacteria bacterium | reverse complement strand
TCGGTTGGGTTCCTTGCTCTGCCTGCTTCATGAGCCTCGCCGGCATAACGCAGCGCCCGTCAAGATCATCCTCTCCCCGCGAGCGGGGAGAGGGGAGGGTGAGGGGAGCTGCCTCTCGGCGCCCACCCGGCGCCGGCCTGTCCGCTGAACCGCCGCAGCCCCCTCACCCTGCCCTCTCCCCCACCTACGGCGGGGGAGAGGGTTCTAGGAGCGCAGCTTCGCCCCCACCGCCTTCTGCGCCGCCGCCACGATCCGCGCAGACACCGCTTCGATTTCGGCGTCCGTCAGCGTGTGCTCCGTGGGTTGGAGGGTCACCTCGACGGCCAGGGATTTGCCGCCCTCTGGCACGCCCGGCCCCTCGTAGAGGTCGAAGACCCAGACGCCGGCGATCAGCGCCTTGTCGGCGCCCTGAACGGCGCGGACGAGGTCGGCGGCGGCGACGCTCGAATCGACCACGAACGCGAAGTCGCGGCGGAGCGGCATCAACGGCGAGAGCTCGAGCGCCGGCTTGGTCTTCGCCGCCTTCTTCTTCGCTTCCGGCATCGCCTCCAGCCAGATCTCGAAGCCCAGCATCGGCCCCTCGGCGTCCAGCGCCGCAAGCGCGCCTGGATGCAGCGCGCCAAACTCGGCGAGCACCGCCTTGGGGCCAAGCTGCAGCCTCGCCGAACGCCCGGGGTGCCACCAGCTGGCTGCCGACCCTTGGGCGATCTGCAGCGAGCCGACCGGCGCGCCGAGCTCGGCGAGCAACGCCATGACATCGCCCTTGAGCGCGAACAGCTCGTCCGCGCCGCCGCCGTCCCAGCGCCGCGGCGCATGCGGCGCGACAACGCCCGCGATCGCCGTTCGCTGGTCCTGCGGCCGGTCGCCCGAGAACACAGGGCCGATCTCGAACAGGGCGACGTCGGCGAAGCCGCGGTTGGCGTTGCGCGTCGCCGCCTCGATCAGGTTCGGCAGGATCGAGGGCCGCATGCAGTCGAGGTCGGCGCCGATCGGGTTTTCGAGCACGAGTTCCGCCCGGCCGCCGCCGAAGCGCTCGGCGTGCTCCCGGCGCATGAACGACCAGGTGATCGCCTCGGCATAGCCCAGGCTCGCCAGGACGCGGCGCGCGATCGCCGCGCGGGCTTGGCGCTGGCTCAGCACCCCGCCCGAGCGGGCCTCGAGCTCGGGCAGCGCCGCGGCCGGCAGTTTGTCGTAGCCGAAGATGCGCGTGACCTCCTCGACCAGGTCGGCCTTGCCCTCGACGTCCCGTCGCCAGCTCGGCGGCTGGACCACGTAGGTCTTGCCCTTGCCGCTGGTCTCGAAACCGAGGGCGCTAAGAATTTCCAGACTTCTTTCCGCCGGTATGTCGAGACCGCCGAGCTTGGCGACATAGGCCGGGTCGAAGTCGACGGCGGCGACCGGCTCGGGCAGATGGCCGGCGAGGAGGACGTCGGAGGGCTCGCCGCCGCAGAGGTCGAGCACGAGCTGGGTCGCAAGCTCGATGCCGGGGACCAGGAACCCCGGATCGACCCCGCGGGCGAAGCGGTACTGGGCGTCGGACAGGATGCCGGTGGCGCGGCCGGTCTGGGCCGTGCGGATCGGGTCGAACCAGGCGCTTTCGATGAAGACCTCGCTCGTGGTCGCCGAGCAGCCGGTCGTCAGGCCGCCCATCACCCCGCCGAGCCCGATCGCCCCGGAGCCGTCGGCGATGACGCAATACTCCGGCGTGACCGCGTAGGTTTCCCCGTCGAGGGCCAGCACCTTCTCGCCGGCGCGGCCGAGGCGCGCCTCGATGAAGCCGCCGCTTAGCTTGGCCGCATCGTAGACGTGCAGCGGCCGCGCGCGGTCGTAGGTCAGGAGGTTCGTGATATCGACCAGCGCCGAGATCGGGCGAAGCCCGATTGCGCGCAGCTTCGCCGCAAGCCACGCGGGCGACGGCCCGTTCTTCACCCCGCGGATCAGGCGCCCCGCGAACGCCGGGCAGGCGTCCGAGCCGTCCAGCCGGATCTCGATCGGGCAGGGGAAGGCGCCCTTCACCGGCCTCACCGACAGGTCCTTGAGCTTGCCCAGGCCAGCGGCGGCGAGGTCGCGGGCGATGCCGGCGACCCCCAGCCAGTCCGGCCGGTTCGGCGTGACCTCGAAGTCGATCACCGCCTCGAGCCCCAGCGCATCGGCGGCGCTCGATCCGACCTTGGGCGCGCCCGCGAGCTCGATGATCCCGTCCGACTCCTCGGCGGTCTCCAGCTCGGCGGCCGAGCAGAGCATGCCGTTCGAGACCACGCCGCGGACGGGCCGGGGCTCGAGCGTGATGCCGGAGCCCGGAATGTAGGTCCCGATCGGGGCGTAGACGGTGAGCAGGCCCGCCCGCGCGTTCGGCGCGCCGCAGACGATCTCCTTCATTCCATCCTTGGTCTCGACCTGGCAGACGCGCAGGCGATCGGCGTTCGGATGCTGGACGGCCTCGGCGATGCGGGCGACGGAGAAGGCGGCGAACCGCTGGTGCGGATCGTCGACGTGCTCGACCTCGAGGCCGGCCATGGTCATGGCCTCGGCGATCTCCGCGACGCTCGCCGAGGTCTCGAGGTGCTCCTTCAGCCAGGAAAGCGTGAACTTCATCGCACCGCCTCCCGGTCCAGCACCGCGACCAGGCGGAACCGCTCGCAGTAGAGCCACATGTCCGGCGCGAACTGGCCATGCTTGGAGAAATAGCGGCGGTGGCCATCACGCCAGTCGGCGAGCGTGCGATCGCCTTCGCCCTCATCGCGGGCGAAGGCGGCGTCGACCTCGTCGAAGCGTCGGCGAGTCACCTCCAGCGTCTCAATCACGGCCCACGGCCGGCCGCGCCCGTCGAGCATGACCATCTGCTTGCCCGCTTGAGTGATCTCGCCGTCGACCTCAGCCCAGCAGGTCGTGGTCTTGGTCCCGGCGATGACGAGCGCGCCTAGCGCGTCGGCCATCGCCGGCGAGTTGCCGAAGGCGAATGACTCGAGGGTGGTCCAGCGTGCCGGCGCGCTCATCGGCTGAGCCCCGTCGCGAGGCTGGGGGCGGAGAAGGCCGAGAAGCCGTAGTGGCCAAGCCAGCGGACGTCGGCCGAGAACATGTCGCGCAGGTCCGGCATGCCGTACTTGAGCACCCCCAGCCGGTCGACGCCGAGGCCGAAGGCGAAGCCCTGCCACTCGTCGGGATCGAGCCCGACGGTGCGCAGGATGTTCGGGTGCACCATCCCGCCGCCGAGGATCTCCAGCCAGTCGGTTCCCTCGCCGATCTTCACGACGCCGGCCGAGCGGTCGCACTGCACGTCCATCTCCGCCGAGGGCTCGGTGAAGGGGAAGAAGTGCGGGCGAAAGCGCGTCACGACGTCGTCGCGCTCGAAGAAGCGGCGCACGAAGGCGTCCAGCGTCCACTTCAGGTGCCCGAGGTGGATGGCGCGGTCGATGACCAGCCCCTCGGCCTGGTGGAACATCGGCGTGTGGGTGCGGTCAGAGTCGCGGCGATAGGTGCGGCCGGGTCCGATGATGCGGATCGGCGGCTCCTGGCCGTGGGCGAACTGCGGCGCCTCGACCGGCGCGTTGGCGCGCTGCATCACCCGGATCTGAATCGGGCTGGTGTGCGTGCGCAGCACCTTGCGCTCGCCGAGGCCGTCCTCGGCCAGGAAGAAGGTGTCGTGGATTTCCCGCGCCGGGTGCTTGGGCGGGAAGTTGAGGCCGGTGAAGTTGTGGAAGTCGTCCTCGATGTCCGGTCCCTCGGCGACGGCAAAGCCCATCTCGGCGAAGATGGCGACGATCTCGTCCATCACCTGCATGGTCGGGTGCACTGAGCCTTTGCGCCGGGGCGGCGAGGGGAGGGTGAGGTCGACGCGCTCGGCCGCGAGGCGCTGGTCGAGGGCGGCTGAGTCCAGCCCCGCCTTTCGCTCGGCGATGGCGGCGGTGATCCGGTCGCGCAGGCCGTTGATCAGCGGGCCCTGCACGCGCCGCTCGTCGGGGCTCATCGCGCCCAGGGTCTTCAGCAGATTGGAGACGGCGCCGGTCTTGCCGAGCGCGGCCACGCGCACGGCTTCGAGCGCGGCCGGGTCGGCGGCGGCGGCGATCTCCTTGATGAGATCGGCTTCGAGGGCGGGAAGGTCGGTCATGGCTGGCTGTGCTCTATCCGGATTGCGTGCAGGCGCGAAGGGTCCCCGGCTCGCGAGGGCCGCCTTCGAAACCCGGATCGATCCGGAAGAACGTCAGGCCAGCGCGGCGCGAACCTTGTCGGCGATGGCCTTGAACCCGGCGGGATCGGCGCCCGCCACATCGGCGAGAACCTTGCGGTCGATGACGACGCCCGCCAGCTCAAGGCCGTGCATAAATCGGGCGTAGGTCAAGCCTTCCGCCCGCGCAGCGGCGTTGATGCGCTGGATCCACAGCGCCCGGAACGAGCGCTTCTTGTTCCTGCGGTCGCGGTAGGCGTATTGCCCGGCGCGATCGACGGCGGCCTTGGCGGCGCGGATCGTGGTGCCGCTCCGGCCATAGAAACCCTTGGCCTGCTTCAGAACCTTCTTGTGCTTGGCGTGGGAGGCGACCCCCCGTTTGACGCGGGCCATCGGATCACCCCTTGCCGTACGGCATGTAGGCGGACTTCACCGTCTTGGCGTCCGCGTCGTTCAGCACCTTGGTGCCGCGATTTTGCCGGATGTACTTGGCGTCGTGGCTCATCAGCCGGTGGCGCTTTCCAGCGACGCCCGCCTTGACCTTGCCCGTTGCGGTGATCGTGAAGCGCTTCTTCGCGCCCGACTTCGTCTTCAGTTTCGGCATTTTCCTGCGGGGCGCTTTGAAGCCCCGTCCTCTTGAGGTGGTCAGTTGGAACCGCCATGGCATGCCATGGGCCAGGCGGCTCTTCTTGGAAGCCGGCGTGCATACGGCAAACCCCCGCCAAAAGCAACGGCGGCGGGGCGCCCCAGCCGTTGTCAACCGCCGCCGCAACTCTTCATCGTCATCCCCCGCTGTGGCGCAGCGGAATGCGGGGGACCCATGAACACTCACGTTCGACGGTGTTCATGGGTGGCCCGAACACGTCGGGCGATGACGGTTCACTTGGGGTCCTGCGCTTTCAGGTCGCGGACGTGGGCGGGCTTGCCGTCGGGGAGGCGGTAGGTGGCCTCGAACGAGCGCGTCTGCACGAGCCGGACGCTCTCGCCCTGCTTCAGCATGACCGCTCCGTTGCGGAACGTTTGCGGCGTTGCGGCGGGGCCGCGGTAGCGGCCGGCGCCGGACACGAAGACGGCCCGGCAGGTGTCGCCCGCCTTGCGCCAATGCAACCCGAAACCGGCGGGCGCCTTCGGATCGGACGGGGTCATCCGTTCGGCCACGAAGGCGCGCGTGGAGTTGTAGGCGGCCCCGATCCCGAGCTGGCCGGCGAAGCGGATGACGGACTTGATCTGCTCGAGGGTCAGCGCCTCCGGATCCGGGCTCAGGGTCTTCACCTTCTGGGCCAGTTCGGCGCCTTGCGCCGCGTCGATGGGGCTGACGATGATCACAGCCGTCCCGTCGCCAGGCGCCGCCTGCCAGCACTCGTCATCCGGATTGTAGAAGACGACTCCGCGGCCCTTGATCGGCCGCCCCTTGTGGTCGACGAACGACTCAGCCGCTTTCTCGCCCGGCGGCGCGACCAGCGGCTCGCCGCCGCCGGCGAGCTTGGGCACCGGCAGGACGAACCGCAGCGTATCGGAATAGACGAGCGTGCTGGCCCGCTCGCTGAAGTCGATGTCGGCGGCCGTGATGGTCCGGGTCACGGCCGCCGCCGCCTCCTGGCCTTAAGCGTCGATCCGCGCCTCGGCGTAGCCGGTCACCACCGGGACCCCGTCCTGGTTCGTGGTCGAAACGTCGAGTACGACGATCTTCTGGCCGTCCTCGTCCTTGATCTCCTTCACCGTCGCGGTGGAGTTCGAGCGTATCGCCCGGCCAAACCTGGTTGGTGAAGCGGACGCCGTACTTGGTCAGCCGCCCGTCGCCGACGTAGTCGGTCAGCATCTTACCGGTCATGCCCATGGTCAGCATGCCGTGGGCGAACACCGACGGATAGCCGGCGACCTTGGTGGTGAAGATCTCGTCGGTGTGCAGCGGGTTATAATCGCCCGATGCGCCCGCATACTGGACGATCTGGGTGCGCTTGAGGTCTTCGACCAGGCGCGCGGTGTGGGTGTCGCCCACTTTCAGCTTCGATGCGCTGAGGGCCATTTCATTTCTCCTTAGCGCGCGGCGACGGGGCGTTCGGTGCGGACGCCGACGCCCCTGGCGGTGATGACCAGTTCGCCCTTCTGGTCGCGGTACTCGGTGACGCTCTCGGAAAACACCAGCTTTCCGGCGCGCTGGCTCTCGCGCTCCCAGGTCTTGCCGGGCTGGGTGGTCGCGGTCAGGACGTCGCCGGGCCGAAGGTGCCGGTGGTATTCGAAGTGCTGCTCGGCGTGCAGGCCGCCGCCGCCCCCTCCGCCGCCACCACCTCCGCCGCCGCCGCGCGGCGCGGCGCCGGTCGGGTTCTTGCCCGAGCCGAACCACGGCTGGCCGACCTTGGGCCGGAGGAAATAGTCAGGATCGAACTGCGCGCTCGCCTGGGCGAAAGTGGGCGGGGCGATGATGCCGCCGGCCTCGGTCTTCTTCGCAGCATCGGCGTCGGCGTAGACCGGGTTCTCGTCCCCGATCGAGCGGGCGAACATCAGAATGTGGCTGGCTTCGATGGGAAATGACTTCACGGCCATGGCGCTTCCTCTTGAAATTATCGGGCCCCCGCCGGGAGCCGGGTCAACTTGAGCAAGGTTGCGACGCCGCCGTCAACCGGGTTCGGGCCTGACGCGGGGTAAGTCTCGTTCGCCGGCCCCTTGTCTGCTAGGAGCTTTCTTCAAAGCACACGCTAGGCGAGGAGAGTGCAAGATGGACGGAAGCCAGGGCCGGTTGCGGCCGGAATTGGTGGGGATGTCGGAAGCCCGCCTCAAGGTGCTCGATCGGGTCATGGCCGAGCGCTATGTCGACGGCGGGTTCCTGCCGGGTCTCATCACCCAGGTGTATCGCCGCGGCGAGCTCGTCCACACCGGCATGGCCGGCTCGATGGACCTCGAGCGCGGCAAGGACATGCGCGAAGACGCGCTCTTCCGCATCTATTCGATGAGCAAGCCGATCACCTCGGTCGCGCTCATGATGCTGGTGGAAGAGGGCAAGCTCGGCCTCGACGACGCCGTCTTCACCCACATCCCATCGTTCAGGAACCTCGGCGTCTACCAGAGCGGCATGCCGACGCTGCTCGCCGACCAACCGCCCCAGTTCATCACCAGCCGCCCCGAGCGGCACATGAAGGTGGTCGACCTGGTCACCCATACCTCGGGCCTGACCTACGGCTTCATGATGCGCACCGCGGTGGACGCCGCCTACCGCAAGATGAAGGTCAACGCCTTCGACACCCCGGGCGGCCTTGAGGGCATGATCGAACAGCTCGCTCAGATCCCGCTCGAGTTCTCGCCGGGAACGCGCTGGAACTACTCGGTCGCGATCGACGTCATGGGCTACCTGGTCGAGAAGCTCTCGGGCATGAGCTTCGGCGAGTTCCTGCGTACGCGGCTGTTCGAGCCCCTTGGCATGAACGACACCGCCTTCTGGGTGCCGCCGGAGAAGACCGACCGCTTCGCCAGCTGCTACCAGCCGAAGGAGGGCGGCGGCCGCGGCCTGAAGCTGCAGGACGACGCCGGCAAGAGCACCTACGCCAAACCGCCCAGTCTTGAGTCCGGCGGCGGCGGCCTCGTCTCCACCACCCACGACTACATGCGCTTCTGCCGCATGATGCTGGGCGGCGGGACCCTCGACGGGGTCCAGATCCTGTCGCCGAAGACGGTGGCGCTGTTCAGCCTCAACCACCTGCCCGACAACAAGGGCCTGGCCGAGATGGCCCCTCCGGGCGCGTTCTCGGAGAGCGGCTACGACGGCGTCGGCTTCTCGATCGGCTGCGGGGTCAACATCGACGTCGCCAAGACCAAGCTGCCGGGGACGGTGGGCGAGTTCCATTGGGGCGGCGCGGCCTCGACCGCCTTCTGGATCGACCCGAAGGAGGACCTCGCGGTCGTGTTCATGACCCAGGTGATGGGCACCGACGCCCGCCTCACCCTGCGTCGCGACCTGAGGACCCTGGTCTACTCGGCGATGACGGAGTCCTACGCCTAGCGCCGCCGCCCCAGATCCTCCCCCGTAGGGGGAGGGGGACCGCCCGAAGGGTGGTGGAGGGGGAGCGATGCCGGCCGCGCCCGTTTCCGGAGAGAACTAGGTCGTGCCTGCACGCCGGCCGCGCGAGCGGCTGGCCCCCTCCACCATGCTTCGCATGGTCCCCCTCCCCCAACGGGGGAGGATCTAAGCGACCTCGCGCTCAGTACCGGCGCCGCTCGTGTTCGGGGCGCGCTCGGGCGTGAGGCGTGCTCGCCGCCCGGCCGGCGCCGAGCGCGAGCAGGATCGCCGGCGCGGTCACCGCCGCGCCGACGAAGAAGGGCGCGTCGGCGCGCCAGTAGAACAGCGCCAGCGCCGCTTGCGGGCCGATCAGCCGGGCCATCCCGCCCATCGCGTTGTTCAGGCCCAGCATCTGGCCCTGGCGGTCGGGGTCGGTCGAGCGGGAGATCAGCGCCGAGGTGTTGGGGAAGGCCACCGACTGGCCCAGCGACATCACGGACATGATGGCGATGGTCGCGACGCCCCAAGGCGCAAGCGGCTGCAGCGTCAGGCAGATCACCGTCACCACGATGCCGAACGCCAGCATCGGCGCCTGGCCGTACCGCCGCGAGAGCGCCCCGGTGAACAGCGACTGGCCGAGCGCCGAGGTGATCGCCGCCACGGTGAAGCACAAGCCGATGTTGGCGGGCGTCCAGTTGTAGCGGTGGCTGGCCCAGAAGCCGAACGTCGACTCGATGCCGTTGAACGCGAGGCCCGCGACGAAGGTCAGGATCATCAGCCGCCCGACCACCGGATGGCGCAGCGCCCGGCCGGTCATCGTCCAGCGGTTCGGGCCCTGGATCGCCGCGTGGCCGACGTGCACGCGGCTCTCGCGCACGATGAGGAAGATGCCGAGCGCCGAGATCCCGGCGAGCGCCGAAGCCACCAGCAGCGGCAGCTGGAAGCCGGCAGGCCCCTCGCCGGGCCGCGCCAAGAGACCGCCGAGGCCCGGGCCGAAGATGAAGCCGATGTTGTAGGCCGCGCCCAGCACCGCCATGCGCCCGGAGCGGTATTCCACCGGCGTCACGTCGGCGATGTAGCCCTGCACCACCGAGCTGTTGCCCCCGGCCATGCCGCCCAGGAACCGCACGAGGCATCCAACGAAGACGTTCGGCGCGAAGGCCAGCGCCAGGTAGCAGAGGCAGTTGGCGGTCACCGTCGAGACGAGCAGCGGCTTGCGCCCGATGCGGTCGGAGAGCCGGCCCCAGAAGGGCTCGCCGAAGAAGGAGCCCGCCGAGTAGGCCGAGAACAACAGGCCGATCTGCCAGCCCGGCGCGTGGAACGAGCGGGCGTAGAAGGGCAACAGCGGCACGATCACGCCAAAGCCCAGCATGTTGATCACCATGACCATGAGCAGGGTGGCGAGCGCCGCGCGTGACGCGCGCAGCGCCGCCTCATCGGACGGGATGGCGGACATGCCGGTGCAGGTAAGCTGAGCCGAGCGCCCCGGCAACCCGGGCTGCGGCCCGCTGCGCCCGACGGCTAGTTGGGCGGGTTGTTCTTTTCCAGGAAGTCGATCGCGGCCTGAAGCATCTGCAGCCGCGTGTCGCCATGGCTCATGTAGTGGTCTTCGTGCTTGAGGACGACGAAGTCGACCGGCTTGCCGGCGCGTTTGAGCGCATCAGCCATGAGCTGGCTCTGCTCGAAAGGAACGGTGGCGTCGTCCCTGCCATGGATGAGCAGCAGCGGCGCCTGGATGGCATTGACATGGTCGATGGGCGAGATCTGCGCCAGCACTGGATCGGTTTGCCGGGTCACGCCCATATACTGGTCCCAGTAGCGCTGCACTGTCGGGTCAGACAGGCGTCCACCCCACGGGCTCCATGGACCCTCGCTCCAGTCGATGAAGCGGCGCACGTCCGATATGCCGGAAACGGCGACAGCACAGCGGTAGACTCCAGGGTCCAGCGTGACCCCTGCCATCGCCGCGTAGCCGCCATAACTCGCGCCAACAATGCAAACGCGCTGCGGGTCGATGGTCCCCTGCGCGGCGAGGAAGCGGACGCCGTCGGACAGATCGGTCTGCATCTTGCGGCCCCATTGGCCGAAGCCTTTCTGCTGGAACGTCCACCCGAAACCGTCCGAACCGCGGAAGTTGACCTGCAGCACAGCGTAGCCTTGTGAGGCGATCGCCTGCACCCACCAGTCGAATCCGGGTTCGTCGCGCGCGGCCGGTCCGCCGTGCGGAAAGACGATCAGCGGCAACGCCTTCGCCGCTTTGCCGAGCGGCAGAGTCAGGTAGCCGCTCAAGTTGAGGCCGTCGGCGGCTCTGAAGGCTATCGGTTGGGTCGGCGCGACATCGCCCCGACCAACGCTGGCGTATTCAGCCCCAATGGGCGTTGCCGACTTCGCGTCAATGTCGACGAGGTAGTAGGCGGGGCCTTCGGTCGGAAAGTCGTCAAGGACGACCATGCGCTTATGGTCGGCCGACAGAGACTGCAGCAGCAAGCGGTCTCCCGGAAACGCCTTCGCCGTCCCGTCCCAGCGCGCTTGGTCGTCTTTGTCGAAAAACATGTACCGGTCATCGTTGCCGACGACGGCATGCACGCCGAGCAGAGCGCGCGTGAGGGGGTCGAAGATGTAGTCCTCGTCTTCGCCAGCCCCGAACAGGGGCCCCCAATCCTTCGCCTCGGGTTCGAGCTCATGCAGGCCGTCCTGCTCCTCTCGGCTGTCGTTGTCTGTCATGAGGATGGAACGGCCGTCCCGCCCCAACCCCATGATCGCCGGACCGCCAAGCGGAGCCGTTCGCGTCATGACAATCGACCAGTCGCCTCCGCGCCGGACTTTGAGGGCCCACCAGCGCGTCTCGGGGTCGAACTCCGTCATGGCGACCGGCGCTCCGGACTGGTCGACGAGCCAGTCGTTGGTGTCCTTGTCGCCGCGCACGACGATCTGCGCCTGGTCATCCTCCAGATCCACCTTGAACAACGTCGGCACGACGTAGTCCTGGCCGATCTGGACGCTCTCGACGAAGACGAACGGACGCCCGGAGATGATGCGAACGTCGAGGCTGCCCTCGAGGTCGCCGGGCGCCCCGGGCACGCTCTTCATCAGGTTCACGACGCTGCCGGTGGCGAGGTTGACATCTACCCCGACGAGGAAGCCCCCGCGTGCGGCGCTGGTCGCGACGAGAAGGTGGCCAGAACCCGCCCACTCGATGGCGCGGATCTTTTGGTCTCCGGCGGCGAAGTTTGCGAGCAGCGCTCCGTCGGAGAGCCGCTGCACGACGATCCTCCGGTGCTCTCCATCGGTAGCCACCAGCGCCAGCTCGGCGCCGTCGGGAGAGATCTGCGCCTGCTCGATGGCTGGGAGCCGGCCGTAGGCCTCGAGCGCCGCCGAGTTTCCTGGCGTCGCGAGACCAGTGATGAAAGTGGCGAGCGCCGCCGTCACGATCAGATGGACGCGGCGCCGCATCAGTTCGGCGGGTTGTTCTTTTCGAGGAACTCGGTGCTGGCCTGCAACATCTGCAGCCGGGTGTCGCCGTGGCTGAGGTAGTGGTCCTCGTGTTTCAGCGTCACCAGTTCGACCGACTTGCCGGCGCGCCTCAGCGCATCGGCCATCAGCTCGCTCTGCACGAAGGGCACCGTCGTGTCGTCCGCGCCGTGGATCAAGAGGATCGGGATGTCGACTCGGCCGGCGAACTTGTCCGGCGAGACGGCGTCCAGCGACGGGTCGTTGACGTTTGCCGCGCCCATGAAACGGTCCCAGTAGCGCTCGACGCCGACGCCTTGGCGACCCATGTCGCCTTTGTCGTCTGCGACCATCCGATGCAGGTCCGAGGGACCCGCGACCGAGACGGCGCAGCGATAGACGCCCTTGTCGAGCGTCGCGCCGGCCAGCGCCGCGTAGCCGCCATAGCTCGCGCCAACGATGCACACGCGCTTGGGGTCGATGGTCCCCTGAGACGCCAGATAGCGGACGCCGTCCGAGAGGTCGGTCTGCATCTTCCGACCCCATTGGCCGAACCCGGCCGACAGGAACGCCCAGCCAAAACCGTCAGAGCCCCGATAGTTCACCTGCAGCACGGCGTAGCCCTGCGCGGCCAGGGCCTGAGCCCACCAGTCGAACCCCGGCCCGTCGCGCAGGGCTGGCCCGCCGTGTGGCAGAACCACTAGCGGCAGGCCCTTGTCCGGCTTGCCGCGCGGCAGCGTGAGGTAGCCGCTCAGCGGCAGGCCGTCGGCGGCCTTGAACGCGATGGCGCGCTTTTCGCCGATGTCGTCGGCCTTCAGGCCTTCGTACTCGTCTCCGATCCAGTTCGCGGCATGGGCGTCGAGGTCGACCAGGGCGTAGCCAGGCCCATCGGTCGGCGAGTCGACGAGGACGACCAGGCGCTTGTGGTCGCCGGACGCCGACACCAGCGCGACCTGCTGTCCCGGATAGGCGGCCAGCACACCTTGCCAGTTCCGCTGATCCTGGGGGTCGAGGAAGCTGTAGCGCATCTCGTCGCCGACCAGCTCGACAAACCCGATCAGGGCGTGCGTCACCGTGTCGTGGATCGGCGCCTTGTCGCCCTCGGCGATCGGCGCGGTCCAGTCCGGCGCGTCCGCCGGCAGCTCCCGATACACTGGGTTGTTGTCGACGCGATCGCGGATGAGCACGGCTCGGCCGTCGCGGCCGAGGCCCTCGAGGGCCGGCCGTTCGATCGGCGCCGTGAGCGTCTTGACGATTCGCCAGCCGTCGCCGGCGCGCAGTTGCAAGGTCCAGGTCGACGACGGCGCATCGTAGGCCGTCACGGCAAGCGGTTCTCCGCCGACCCCAACCAGCCACCCCGCCACATGGCGCGGACCGTAGGCGGCCACCTTGGTTGTGCGGGCGTCCAGATCGCTGCGCACGAGGACGAGGTCGCCCTGCCCACCGTCGGCGGGGAACACCACCCCTTCCATGAAAGCGACCGGCTTGCCGTCGATGACCCGTCCAACCGGCACGGCATAGACGACGTTCAAGGCGTGCTGCAGGTCGTTCATCAGGAACGTCTGCTTGTGGTCGGCGAGGTCGTAGTCGATGACCACCAGGTGCTCGACGCCCCCGCCGATCAGCGTGCCGCCCGGATCCGCAAGCGCCGCGTGGACCGAGATTGTCATCAGCACATGGTGGTCGCCAACCCACTCGATGTACCGGAGCTTGTTGTCGCCCAACCGGATGAGGTCGGTGGGTTTCTGATCTGCGACCGGCTCGATGGCGAGCGCGCGCTGGTCGCCGTTGGTCACCACCAGCGCCAGCTGCTTGCCGTCCGGCGAGACCGCCACCTGTTCGATCGACGGCAGGCTCCCGTAAGCCGCGAGCGGGGCGGCGCTGGCCGCGACGCCGAGGCCGGAGACAAGCGCGGCCCATGTTGCGCAGAAAACGATGATCTTCATGGACGCCCCCGGAACCCGACGCCGAGGGTGACCCAAGCTCAGACCGCAATCAAGGGTTGCCGCTGGCCCGCGGGCCTAGCGCGGCGCCAGGATCATGATCATCTGGCGCCCCTCCATGCGGGGCTCGTACTCGACCTTGGCCACCGGCTCGAAGTCGGTCCGCACCTGTTGCAGGAGCTTCATCCCGAGCTCGGGGTGGCGCATCTCGCCGCCGCGGAAGCGCAAGGTGACCTTCACCTTGTCGCCCTCCTCGAAATAGCGGTGCATGGCGCGCGCTTTGACGTCGTAATCGTGGGTGTCGATGTTGGGCCGCAGTCGGATCTCCTTGATCTCGACCAGCTTCTGCCGCTTGCGCGCGGCGCCCTTCTTCTTCTGTTCTTCGAATTTGTACTTGCCGTAGTCGAGGATCTTGCAGACGGGCGGATCGGAGTTCGGTGAGACCTCGACCAGGTCCAATCCCGCTTCCTCGGCGGCCTCGAGCGCGGAGGCGGTGGGCATGATCCCCTGTTTTTCACCGTGCTCGTCGATCAGGAGCACGCGGGGGACGCGGATATCTTCATTGATGCGCGGGCCGTCCTTGGACGGCGGCGCGGGCATGGGACGACGAATAGGCTAGCTCTCCTTGAGCCGTTGATGGAACGAAACGTAGCGGCGAAAGCCTTACGCTTCTACTGACATATGACGAAGGGCTTTGCGCCGATCAAGGCGCTGCGCGCCAGACGAAGGGCGGCGGCGCCGGCGACAGAATCTCGACCGCGCGCAGCACCTGGTCGACCGGCAGCTCGTCGAGCTTGTCTGACTGCAGCACCGCGACATGACCGCGCGGCCCGCACAGCGTCGGATCGGACGCGGAGGAGAACAGGACCAGCGTCGGCGCGCCGGCGGCGGCGATCAGGTGCATCGGCCCCGTATCGTTGCCGACGGCGACGGTCGCGCGCGCGGCGAGCGCCGCGATCTGGGCGAAGTCGGTGCGCCCTGTCAGGTCGCGCGCCTGCACCTTGCGCTGGATCGCCCTGGCCAGCGCGCTTTCCTGCATCCCGCCCAGGATGATGATCTCGAGCCCACGCTTGCGCAGCGCCTCGCCGAGCTCTGCGAAGCTCTCCACCGGCCAGCGCTTGTCGGGCCGGTGGGCGGAGCTGCCTGGAACCAGCAGCGCATAGGGCCGCCCGGCGCTGGCCGAGACGGGGCGCGCGGCGGGTCCCTTCTTCAGGATCCAGCTGAGGTCGGCGGGTGGAGCCGAGCCGGGGCGGATCGGCGCGTCGGGCCAGATGCCGGCGGCCTTGAGCTGGTCGGCCTGTCGCTCGAGCGTGTGCATGCGCCCCCGCTCCGGGTTGCGCTGCGGCAGGTTGCAGCCGAACGCCACGCCCGACCACTGCGGCCCGAACGGCTGCAGCAGGTAGAAGATGAGGTTCGAGCGCGACGAGGTCTGCAGGTCGTAGATGCGATCGTAGTGGGCGCGGCGCAGCCGCCGGATCATCGAAACCGCGTCGCCGAAGCCTTCGGGTCGCCCGTCGGTCTCGACGTCGTTGAAGTAGGGGCTGGCGCGGGCGAGCGCCTCGAACGGCGGGGTGGTCAGGAGCGTGATGTGCGCCTTCGGGTGCGCCGCGCGGATGTGCTCCATCGCCGCCAGCGCCTGGACGAAATCGCCCAGCGCGCCGAGCTTGATCACGAGGATCTTGGCGATTTCACGCGGCTTTCGGGCCACCAGCGCAGTTCTCCAGCACCCTTGCGTAAACCTGAAGCGTCGCTTCGCACATGGCTTGCACCGAATAAAGTCGCCGCGCGCGGGCCATGCCGGCGGCGCCCATCGCCGCCCGTCGCTCCGGCCCGGTCGCGATCGCCGCGGCCATGGCCTCGGCGAGGCTCTGCGCATCGCCTGGCTTGACCAGCCAACCGGTCTCGCCGGCCAGTACGGTCTCGGCGGGCGCGCCGTGGTCGGCGGCGATCACCGGGCGGCCCATGGCCTGCGGCTCGACGGCGGTGCGGCCGAACGCCTCCGGGTCCAGCGATGGCGCCAGCGCGACGTCGGCGGCAAGATAGGCGGCCGGCATGTCATCGCAATGACCGACGAGGCGCACCTGCCCGGTCAGGCCGTGAGCGACGATCGCGCCTTCCAGCGCATCGCGGTAGCCGGTCCGACCCTGGTCGTCGCCGGCGAACACCACGACGAAGTCGCTACCACCCCGCCGCTTCAGCGGCGCCGCCGCCTCGATCGCCAGCATCTGGCCCTTCCAGCGGGTGAGCCGGCCGGCGAGCAGGAAGCGCGTCGCGCTCTCGCGCGGCGGAAGCTCCCAGGCCGCCTCCAACGCCGCGACCCGTTCGGCTGGGACGCTGGCCGGGTCGAACCGCGCCAGGTCGACGCCGCGTGGGATGGCGACCACCTTCGACGGCGCGATGTGATGCTCGCCGATCACGTGCCGGGCGGTGAAGCCGGAGTTGGCGATGGTGAAGGGGCCCCGCGTCATCACCGAATTGTACCACCGCTTCAGTGGGTTACCCGAGCCGTAGAGGCCATGATAGGTGGCGATGCACGGGACGCCGGCGTCCCTCGCGGCGGCGAAGGCGGCGAACGCCGGGGCGCGCGAGCGGACGTGCACCAGGCTCACTTGCTCGTCCTCGATCAGCCTCGCGAGGCGCCCGCGGTTGGCGAGCATGGCCATCGGATTCTTGGTGTGCACCGGTAGTGTCGCCAGCTCGCCGCCGCGTGCCGCCAGCTCCGCGGCCATCCGACCGCCGCGGCTGGCGACGATCGCCCGGCCCCCCGCCTGGACCACCGCCCGCGCCACATCCAGCGCCGTCTGCTCGGCGCCCCCGGTCTCGAGGTCGGGGATCACCTGCAAGAGGGTGAAGTTCGGGGGCAGAGCCGCCATGGCCCTCCCATATCGGCATTCGCGCGCGGAGGCGAAGGCGGGCGCGCTACTGCGCGGCGCGCAGCTGTTCTCCGTCGTCGCGGTCCTGGGCGGCCAGGGCGGCGGCGCGCTCGGCGTTCCAGGCCGAGATGCTGGGGATCTTGCTGAGGTCGGCGCGGCTCGCGTAGGCGCGGGCGACCTCGACGATGTCGCTCATCAGGCCCGCTTCGAGCGTGATCGGCTGCAAGCCCAGCTTGATCAGGGTGTCGTTGCAGGCGGTGAGCTCGTTCTCCTTGGCCTCGTTGCGCGGATTGGCGACGAACTCCACCGGCGCGCCGGTGAGCCGCGCGACCATGCCGGCCAAGTCGCGCACGCGCCAGGTCTCGGTCATCTGGTTGAAGATGGCGACGCGATCGCCCCTGGCCGGCGGGTTGGCCAGCGCCAGCGCGATGCAGCGGACGGTGTCCTGGATGTTGATGAAGGCGCGGGTCTGCCCGCCCGAGCCGTGCACGGTCAGCGGATGGCCGACCGCGGCCTGGATCAGGAAGCGGTTCAGCACCGTGCCGTAGTCGCCGTCGTAGTCGAAGCGGTTGATCAGCCGGGGGTCCGAGCGGGTCTCGTCGGTCTGGCAGCCCCAGACCACGCCCTGGTGCAGGTCGGTGATCCGAAGCGCGTCGTTCTTGGCGTAGAACTGGAACAGCAGCTGATCCTGGGTCTTGGTCATGTGGTAGATCGACCCCGGCGCGACCGGGTGCAGGATCTCGCGCTCCACCCATCCTTCGTCGGTCTCGATCTTGACGGTGAGGTAGCCCTCCGGGATCGGCCCTCCGGCCGTGCCGTAGCCGTAGACGCCCATGGTGCCGAGGTGGGCCAGGTGGATGTCGAGGCCCGACTCGACGATCGCCGCCAGAACGTCGTGGGTGGCGCAGACGTTGTTGGAGACCGTATAGCGCTTGTGACGCGAGGACTTCATCGAGTAGGGAGCGGCGCGCTGCTCGGCGAAGTGCACGACGGCGTCCGGCCGCCAGTCTCTGAGCAGCGCCAAAAGCGCGTCGTAGTCGCGGCCGAGGGTCAGCGGGAAGTGCTCGATGTCCTGTCCGCTGATCTCTCGCCAGGCGGCGCGGCGTGCGTCGAGCGGCGCGATCGGCGTCAGCGACTCGACGCCCAGCTCCTTGTCGATGTCGCGCCGCGAAAGGTTGTCGACGATGCCGATCTCGGCGCCGCGAGCCGACAGGTGCAGCGCCGTCGGCCAGCCGCAGAACCCGTCGCCCCCAAGGATCAGCACCCGCATGACCGCCTCGCTCGACGTTTCGCCCGGCGGAGCCCCGCGCCGCTCGCGGCTTCAACTCCGATTCCGTGACAGGTTTGCACGCTGGGGGCGCCTGCGTCGACTCCGAGGCGCGCTCTGGTCTAGGAGAACCTTCGTCGTGCGCACTGATGCTGCGCAGCCGCATGCGGGGACCGCCGGCGCGTGAGCCAGGTTGAACCGATCGTGGTGACCGGCGCGGCGGGCTTCATCGGCCACGCCGTCGCCGAACGCCTGTTGGCCCGGGGCGAGCGCGTGATCGGCGTCGACAACTTCAACGACTACTACGACGTCGCCTTGAAGGAGGCGCGCGCGGCGACGCTCGCGGCCATGACGGGCTTCACGCTCGTCGCGGCTCGACATCGCCGAGCCCGACGCCTTCGCCCGGCTGCTGGGCGATGCCGGCGCCGTGCGGGTCGTGCATCTCGCAGCCCAGGCCGGCGTCCGCTACGACAACCCGCAGGCCTATGCGCGATCGAACCTCGTCGGCCACCTGGCCGTGCTCGAGGCCTGCCGCGCGCGGGACGGCTTCCAGCACCTGGTCTACGCCTCGTCGAGCTCGGTCTATGGCGAGCGCAGCGGCCGGCGGGCGTTTTCGGAAGGCGACCGGCTGGGCCGGCCGACCTCGCTCTACGCCGCCACCAAGCAGGCCGACGAGTTGATGAGCGAGGCCTATGCGCACCTCTACGGCCTGCCGCAGACGGGCCTGCAGCTTCTTCACCGTCTACGGACCGTGGGGCCGGCCGGACATGGCCTACTACGCCTTCACGCGCGCCATCCTGGCGCGTGAGCCGATCGAGGTCTTCGGCGACGGCGAGCTCACCCGCGATTTCACCTACATCGACGACATTACGGACGGGCTGATCGCCGTGCTCGACCGTCCGCCGGACGCGCCGCGTCACCGGGTGCTGAACATCGGCGCCGGGCGGCCACAGACGATCTCGGCCCTGGTGAAGTCGCTCGAGACGCTTCTTGGCGTGAAGGCGAAGATCGTCGCGGGGGTCAAACCCGCCGGCGACGTCCCGGCGACCTTCGCCGACGTGACCGCGCTCACCGCGCTGACCGGATACGCCCCCAAGGTCGACGCTGGAAGAGGGCCTTAGCCGCTTCGTCGCCTGGTACCGCGAACACAACGGCTGAGTCCGTCAGCTAGCGCGCGAGCAGCGCCTCGATCGCCGCGCGCGCCTCGGCGCCAAGGTCGGGGCGCTTGAGGGCGAAGGCGACGTTGGCCTTCAAAAGGCCGATCTTGTCGCCGCAGTCGTAGGTCGTCCCCTCGTACTCGAGCGCGTGGAACGGTTGGGTGCGCAGCAGCTTGGCCATGGCGTCGGTCAGCTGGATCTCGCCGCCGGAGCCGGTCTCATGGGCGGACAAGAGCTCGAAGATCTGCGGCTCGAGGATGATGCGGCCGCTGATGAAGAGATTCGAGGGCTCGGTGCCGGGCGCGGGCTTCTCGACCATCCCGTTCATCTTGCGCAGGCGGCCCTCTCCGGGGTCCAGCGAGACGATGCCGTACTTGTGCGCCTCGCCGGGCGGAGCGGGCTCGACCACGACGATGTTGCCGCCGACTTGATCGTAGGCCCTGACCGCCTGGGTCATCGCGCCAGGTTCGGCGTCCATGACCATGTCCGGATAGATGACGGCGAACGGCTCGTCGCCGATCAGGTGGCGCGCGCACCAGACCGCGTGACCGATGCCCAAGGGGCGCATCTGGCGAACGAAGCTCATCTCGCCGGGCCGCGCCAGGTCCCCGGCGACGTCGGCCAGCACATCGTGCTTGCCCTTGGCCGCGAGGGCTTCTTCCAGCTCGAGATGGTGGTCGAAGTAGTCCTCGATCGCCGTCTGGCCGCGGCCGACGATGAAGATGAAGTGCTCGATCCCGGCCGCCCTGGCCTCGGCGACCACGTAGGAGAGGATCGGCCGGTCGACGACGTTCAAAAGGTTCTTCGGAATCGTCTTGGTGGCCGGCAGCACGCGGGTGCCGAGCCCGGCCACGGGCAGCACGGCTTTCTTGATAGCTGACATCGTGCTCGCCTTAGCCTCTCGCCGCGCCCGTGGCCACCTGAGACGGCTACTCGACCGTCACCGACTTGGCGAGGTTGCGCGGCTGGTCGACGTCCGCGCCCTTCTGCACGGCGACGTGGTAGGCCAGCAGCTGGATCGGCGCGGCGAACACCAGGGGCGCGATCAGCGGATCGGCGCTCGGGGCCACGATCACTCGCGCGCTCTCCGGCGCACGCGCCGCGCCTTCCGCGTCGGTGATCAGGATCACCCGCCCGCCGCGGGCGATGACCTCGCTCATGTTCGACACCGTCTTGTCGTAGAGCGCGTCCGACGGCGCGATCACGATCACCGGCGTTTCCTCGTCGACCAGCGCGATCGGGCCGTGCTTCAGCTCGCCGGCGGCATAGCCCTCGGCGTGGATATAGCTGATTTCCTTAAGCTTCAGCGCGCCTTCCAGCGCCAGCGGGAACATCACCCCGCGCCCGAAGTAGAGCACGTCGCGCGCCCTGGCGACCTCGGCGGTGAAGGCGTGGATCTGGCTCTTCGTCGAAGATCGCCTCGGCCAGGAGCCGCGGCGCTTCCATCAGGACCGCGACCAGCCGCGCCTCCTCGGCCTGATCGATGCGCCCGCGCTGGACGGCGGCGGCGATGGCCAGGGCCGTCAGGGCCGCGACCTGGGCGGTGAAGGCCTTGGTCGAGGCGACGCCGACCTCGGGGCCGGCGTTGGTCGGCCAGAAGTGGTCGACCTCGCGCGCCATGGTCGAGCCGTGCACGTTGACGATCGCGGCGGTGGCCAGTCCCTTGGCCTTGCACCAGCGCAACGCCGCCAGCGTGTCGGCCGTCTCGCCGGACTGGGAGATGGCCAGGCAGAGCGCGCTCGCCGTCACCGCCGGCTCGCGGTAGCGGAACTCGGACGCCGCCTCGACGTCGGTCGGCAGGCCGGCGAGACGCTCGAACAGGTAGCGACCGATCATGCCGGCGTACGAGGCGGTGCCGCACGCGACGATGTGCAGGCGGTCGATCGAGGCGAAGTCGAAGCCGTCCGGCGCGGCGGCCCGTCCGGCGATCGGGTCGAGGTAGCTCGACAGCGTGTGTTGGCAGGCGTCGGGCTGGTCGTGGATCTCCTTTTCCATGAAGTGGCGGTAGTTGCCCTTCTCGACCAGCGCCGCCGACGGCGGGACCGTGACCACCGGCCGCGTGACCGCGGCGCCCGAGGCGTCGAAGATGCGCGCGCCCTTGTGGTCGATCGCGACGTAGTCGCCCTCGTCGAGGTAGGCGACGCGCTGGGTGAACGGGCCGACCGCCATGGCGTCGGTGCCGAGATACATCTCGCCGTCGCCGTAGCCGATGACCAGCGGCGGCCCGCGCCGGGCGCCCATCACCAGCTCCTCGTCGCCGTCGACCATGACCGCGATCGCGAACGCGCCCTCGAGCCGGTCCAGCGCCGCCTTCAGCGCCTCCAGCGGCGAAAGCCCGGCGCTGAGCTCGGCGTTGATCAGCTGGGCGACGACCTCGGAGTTGGTGTCGCTCTCGAACACGTGGCCGGCGTGGATCAGCTCGCGCTTCAGTTCGGCGAAGTTCTCGATGATGCCGTTGTGCACGACGGCCACGCGGCCGGCGATGTGGGGGTGGGCGTTGCGCGTGGTCGGCGCGCCGTGGGTCGCCCATCGCGTGTGGCCGATGCCGGTGCGGCCGGGCAGGGGATCCTCACGCAGCAGCGCCTCGAGGCCGGAAATCTTGCCCGCCGCCCGCCTGCGGTCGATGCGCCCGTGGTCGAGGGCGGCGACGCCGGCCGAGTTGTAGCCACGGTATTCGAGCCGTTTCAGACTCTCGATCAGCCGCTCGGTGACGGGCGAGGTTCCGACGATCCCGATGATGCCGCACATGCGCCCGGACGCCCTTGCTTGATCTGGCCCGGGGCTGTTCTTCCGCCCGCCGGCTGTTCAGTCTAACATCGAGCGCGACTTGGCGGCTCGCTGGCCTGGATTTAGCATCGGCGACGCGGGAACCGAATAAATCTGCATTTCCGACCGTTTCGCCAAGACTGGAGAGCCAGACACCATGAGCGCTCGCGCCTATTTCGGCACTGACGGAATCCGCGGACAGGCCAACCGCCATCCGATGACCGCCGAGGTTGCGCTGCGCGTCGGGCTGGCCGCCGGCAAGCTCTTCCGCTCCGGGGGAGACCGGCGCCACCTGGTCGTGATCGGAAAGGACACGCGCCTCTCCGGCTACACGATCGAGCCGGCGCTGGTCGCCGGCTTCGCCAGCGTCGGCATGGACGTGCGCCTGTTCGGGCCGCTGCCGACGCCAGGCGTCGCGATGATGACCCGCTCGTTGCGCGCCGACCTTGGCGTCATGATCTCCGCCTCGCACAACAGCTACACCGACAACGGCATCAAGCTGTTCGGCCCGGACGGGTACAAGCTGTCGGACGAGATCGAGCTAAGGATCGAGGCCTTGATGGACGAAGGCCTGCAGGAGGGCCTTGCCGAGCCGGCCGAGCTTGGCCGGGTGCAGCGCATCGACGACGCCCAGGCCCGCTACGTCGAGATCGTCAAGGGCACCTTCCCGCGCCGCCTCAACCTGAACGGCCTGCGCGTCGTCGTCGATTGTGCGAACGGCGCCGCCTACAAGGTTGCACCCGCCGCCCTTTATGAGCTCGGCGCGGAGGTGAAGGAGGTCGGCGTCTCGCCAAACGGCCTCAACATCAACGCGGAGTGCGGCTCGACCTATCCGAAGACGCTGGCCAAGGCCGTGCGGGAGTATCGCGCCGACATCGGGATCGCCCTCGATGGCGACGCCGACCGTCTCCTGATCTGCGACGAACGCGGCGAGGTGGTCGACGGCGACGAGATCATGGCCATCATCGCGGCGGACTGGGCGGCGGCCGACCGGCTGAAGGGCGGCGGGGTGGTCGGCACCGTCTACTCCAACCTCGGCTTCGAGCGCTTCCTCGGCGAGCGGGGCCTGACGCTGGAGCGGACCGCGGTCGGCGACCGCTACGTCATGGCGCGCATGCGCGAGGGGGGCTTCAACCTCGGCGGCGAGCAGTCGGGCCACGTCATCCTGTCGGACTTTTCGACCACCGGCGACGGGCTGATCGCGGCCCTGCAGGTGCTGGCCGTGCTCGTGCCGTCCGGCAAGCGCATGAGCGACCTCGCGCGCCAGTTCGAGCCCGTGCCGCAAAAGCTGGAGAACGTCCGCTACGCCAATGGCGCCAAGCCGCTCGACGACGCCAGCGTCAAGGCGGCGATCGCCGAGGGCGAGGCCAGGTTGAACGCCTGCGGCCGCATCGTGGTGCGGCCGTCAGGCACCGAGCCCCTGATCCGGATCATGGCCGAGGGCGACGACGCCAAGCTGATCGCCCAGGTCGTCCGCGACATCGCCGGCGCGGTGAAACAGGTCACCGCCTAGACGCCGCCCGCGCGTCGACGTCATTGTAGTCTTGACTTAATTAAGTGTGAGCTTCAATATGCTCATATGAACACGATCGCCGCCCTCGCCGATCCCACCCGCCGCCGGATCGTCGAGACCCTCGCGCACGGACCGCTGTCGTCGGGCGAGATCGCCAGCCGGTTCGAGATCAGCGCGCCGGCCATCTCCCAGCACCTGAAAACCCTGCGCACCGCGCGGCTGGTGCGCGTGCGGCCGCAGGCGCAGCGTCGGATCTACGAACTCGACCCGGAAGGACTCGACGAGATGTCGGATTGGGTGACGCGCGTTCGTCACTTCTGGTCGGGCAAGCTGGACGCGCTGGAGGCCGAGCTGACGAAGGAGCCATCGCAATGAGCGACCTGGGCCAGATGTTGCGCCTGCCGGCGGTTCGCTTCGAGCGCCATCTGAGCGGCTCGGCAGAACGGGTGTGGGAGCACCTGACCGATTGCAGCAAGCTCGCCGGATGGTACGGCGACGACTCGGCGATCGAGCCGCGCGTCGGCGGACAGGTGCGGCTCATGGGCGGCCACATCCAGGGCGTCGTCACCCAATGGCGGCCCGGGCGCAAGCTGGCCCACACCTGGAACGTCTTCTCGCCCGGCGAAACCGAGTCGTCCTTCCCGGAGTCCTACCTGACGCTCGAAATCGAGCCCGCCGGCGATGGCGCGCGGCTGGTGCTGACCCACCTGCCGGTGCTCGAGCGTTTCGAGGGGCAGAACGCCATGGGCTGGCACACCTTCCTTGACATCCTCGAGGCGGGCTTGATCGCTCAGCCGATCGAGCCGCGGCCTGCGTACATGCAACGCAACGCGGCCCTGTACGGAGTTGATCTCACCAACCTGCAGCGATGAGGCCCGCCTCATGACCAAGCTTCTTATCGGTACGCGAAAGGGCGCCTGGGTTTACCGGGACGATGGCGCGCGCGGCGCCTGGAGCGTCGAGGGGCCGCTGTTTCTCGGCCAGATCGTCAACCACTTCGTGCAGGATCCACGCGATCCGGCCATTCAGCTGATCGCCGCCAAGACCGGCCATCTCGGGCCGACCGTCTTCCGCTCGCTGGACGCCGGGCGAACCTGGACCGAGGCCAGCCGGCCGCCGGCCTTCCCGGCCGCGGCGGACGCCCAGACCGGGCGCGCCGTCGAGCACACCTTCTGGCTCGAGCCGGGCCATGCGAGCGAGCCAGGCGTCTGGTGGGCGGGAACCTCGCCGCCGGGCCTGTTTGTGAGCGAGGACAATGGCGCCAGCTGGACCAGCGTCGCCGGCTTCAACGAGCATTCGATGTACGACAAGTGGGTGCCGGCGGATTCCGGAACGCCGGACGGTCCGCTGCTCAACCAGGTGGTGATCGACCCCCGCGACGCCTCGCACATGTACGTCGCGACCTCGACCGGAGGGGTGTTCGAGAGCACCGACCGCGCCGCCTCATGGGCGCCCCTGAACAAGAACGTCGAGGCGAGCTTCTTCCCCGACCCCTATCCGGAGTACGGGCAGGACGCCCATTACATCGCGCTCGCCCCGGCCAAGCCCGACCGGATCTACCAGCAGAACCACTGCGGCATCTATCGGGTCGACCGGCCCGACGACGGCTGGATCCGGATCGGGCAGGCGATGCCGAAGGACATCGGCGATATCGGTTTCACCATCGTGCCGCACCCCCGCGACGCGGATGTCGCCTGGGTGTTCCCGATGGACGGCACCGACGTCTGGCCGAGGGTGAGCCCCGGCGGGCGGCCCGCCGTCTATCGCACCGCCGACGCCGGCCAGAGCTGGCGACGGCAGGACCAAGGCTTCCCTGCCGAACAGGGCTGGTTCACGGTCAAGCGGCAGGCGTTCTGCGCCGACAGGCTCGACCCGGTCGGGCTCTATCTCGGCACCACAGGCGGCGAGGTGTGGATCAGCACCGACGAGGGCGAGCGCTGGCGCTCGATCGGCGCCCACCTGCCCGAGATCTACTCGGTCGTCGCCGCGCCTCGCGCATGATCAGGGTGTTCATCCCCTCGCAGCTGCACGCCTACACCGGCGGCGAGAGCCGGCTCGAGGCTGCGGGTGACACCGTCGAGGCGGTGCTCGACGACCTCGACCGCCGGTTCCCAGGTCTGAAGTTCCGCGTCGTCGACGAGCAGGCGCGCATCCGCCGGCACATGCGGGTCTACATCGGAAGGGACGCCGCCCGCGATGTAACCACGGCGCTCGACGATGGGGCCGAGCTGATGATCTTCGGGGCCCTGAGCGGCGGATAGCGCGGCGCGGCGGTCAGCTTTCGCGTCGGCCGACGCTGATGTAGCGAAAACCGCGCGCCTGCATCTCGGCGGGGCGGTAGATGTTGCGCAGGTCGACGACCACCGGCTCGCGCATCGCCGCCTTGACCCGATCCAGGTCCAGCGCCCGGAACTGGTCCCACTCGGTGAGGATGAGCAGGCAGTCCGCCCCCTCCGCCGCCTCGTAGGCCCCGGCCTTGAACGCGACCCCCCGCAGCAGCTGGCGCGCTTCCTGGCCCTCCGGGTCGAAGGCCTGCACCGCCGCGCCGCGGGCCAGCAGCGCCGGGATGATCTCCAGGCTGGGCGCCTCGCGCATGTCGTCGGTGTTCGGCTTGAAGGTCAGGCCGAGGACGCCGATCGTCTTGCCCGACAGGTCCTCTCCCAGCGCGGCGATCACCTTCCCGGCCATCGCCGCCTTGCGCCGGTCGTTCGCCGCGACCGCGGCCTCGATCAGCGTCAGCGGGCTCTTGGCGTCGGCGGCGGTGCGCACCAGCGCCAGCGTGTCTTTCGGGAAGCACGAGCCGCCAAACCCCGGCCCGGCGTGCAGGAACTTCGATCCGATGCGGTTGTCGAGCCCGATCCCCCGGGCGACCTGTTGCACGTCGGCGTCGACGGCCTCGCAGAGGTCGGCGATCTCGTTGATGAAGGTGACCTTCATCGCCAGATAGGCGTTCGCCGCGTACTTGATCAGCTCCGAATTGCGCCGGTCGGTGAACAGCATCGGCGTCTCGTTCAGGAACAGCGGCCGGTAGAGCTCGGCCATCACCGCACGCGCCCGCTCGTCGGAGAGGCCGACGACCACGCGGTCGGGCCGCTTGAAGTCGTTGATCGCGGCGCCTTCGCGCAGGAACTCCGGGTTCGAGACCACGGCGACATCGGCGTCCGGACGCAGCCGCTTGATCAGCGCCTCGATCTGGTCGCCGGTCCCCACTGGCACCGTGGACTTGGTCACCACGACGGTGAAGCCATCGAGGTGGGCGGCGATCTCTTCCGCCGCGGCGTGGACGTAGCTGAGGTCGGCGTGGCCGTCGCCGCGCCGTGACGGTGTGCCGACCGCGATCAGCACGGCGTCCGCCTCGGCGACGGCGGCTCCCATCTCGGTCGCGAACCTGAGGCGCCCCTCGCGCACGTTTTGCGCCACCAGGTCCGTCAGGCCCGGCTCGTAGAGCGGCATGACCCCGGCCGTGATGCGCTCGATGCGCTCGGAGTCCTTGTCGATGCAGGTGACGGTGTGGCCGAAGTCGGCGAAGCAGGCGCCGGAAACCAGGCCCACGTAGCCGGCGCCGATCATGGCGACGCGCATAGGCTCTCAGCTCCTCCGGTCGCCTAGATTTCCTGGTTGTATGCCCCGATCTCGGCGTGCTTGGCCAGCCTGGGCTTCACCTCCTGGCGGAACAGCGCGCGCATATCGTCTTCCGACCGCATGCTCTCGACCACGACCACGAGCTCCGGCTTGTTGGACGAGGCGCGGACGAGGATCCACGAGCCGTCCTCCAGCGCCACGCGCACGCCATTGACGGTGATCAGCTCCTTGATCGCCCGCCCAAGGATCTTGCCCCCGGCCGCGGCCAGGGCCTGGTACTCGGCCACGATGCGGTCGACGACGGCGTACTTCACCTCGTCGGCGCAATGGGGCGACATGGTGAGCGAGGTGAAGGCCACCGGCAGAGCGCGCTTCATGGCGCTGAGCGACTGGCCGGGGTTGCGGTCCAGCATCGAAAGGATGGCGCCGGCGGCGACCAGGCTGTCGTCGTAGCCGCGCCCGAGCGGCGCGCTGAAGAAGAAGTGGCCGCTCTTCTCGAAGCCGGCCAGGGCGTGCAGCTCGGCGGTCTTGCGCTTGATGTAGCTGTGGCCGGTCTTCCAGTAGACGGTCGTGCAGCCGTTCGCCGCCAGCACCGGATCGGTCGCGAACAGGCCGGTCGACTTCACGTCGACGACAAAGGTCGCGCCCTTGTGCGTCGGCGCCAGGTCCCGCGCCAGCATCAGGCCGATCTTGTCGGCGAAGATCTCCTCGCCGGTGTCGTCCACCACGCCGCAACGGTCGCCATCGCCGTCGAAGCCGAGCGCGAGGTCTGCGCCGGTCTCGGCGACGCGGCTCGCCATGGCCTTCAGCATCACCTGGTCTTCGGGGTTCGGGTTGTAGTGGGGGAAGGTCCAGTCGAGATCGCAGTCCATCTCGATGATGTCGCTGACGCCCATGCGCCGCAGCGCCTCGGGCGCGAACGCGCTCGATGTGCCGTTGCCGCAGGCGCAGACCACCTTCAGCGGCCGCGTCAGCCTCACGCGACCGGCCGCGTCGGCGATGTAGCGCTCGGCCAGCCCCTCGACGCGGGTCAGCCGGCCGCCGGGCCGCTCGCGGCCCTCGCCCCCCAGCACGATCGCCTTCAGTCGGCCGATTTCGTCAGGTCCGAAGGTGAGCGGCGGCGCGGCGCCCATCTTGACGCCGGTCCAGCCGTTTTCGTTGTGACTGGCGGTCACGAAACCCACGCAGGCGATGTCCAGGTTGACCTGCGCGAAGTAGGCGGCGGGAGTCGTGGCCAGGCCGATGTCGTGAACGTCGCAGCCGGCGGTGATCAGCCCCAACGTCAAGGCCTGCTTCACCGAGAGCGAATAGGAGCGGTAGTCGTGGCCGACCACGATTCGCGACTGGCCGAGCTCGTGGATATAGGTCCCGAGCCCGAGGCCCAGCGCCTGGACGCCGAGGAGGTTTATCTCCGAGCCCAGCAGCCAGCGCGCGTCGTACTCGCGGAACCCGGTCGGCTTGACCAGCGGCGTCGTCTCGTAGGCGAGGGTGTTTTCGGCGACGTCAGGGCTTGGAACGGGCAGCATCACATCACCCCGGCGCGGAGCAGGTCGTGCATGCTGAGGATGCCGACCGGCCGTTCATCATCGACAACGAAGAGAACGGTGACCCCGGCGATCAGTTGCAGCGCCTCGGCCGCCAGCATCTCGCGCGTGGCGGTGCGCGGCGTCGTGGTCATGATCTCGGCGGCCGTGTGATCGAGCAGGCCGTCGATGTGACGGCGAAGGTCCCCGTCGGTGATGATGCCCACGAGCCGGCCATCGGCGTTGGCGACGCCGACGCAGCCGAAGCGCTTGTCGCTCATCACCCGGATCGCGTCCGCCATCGGGGTTTCGGGCGCGACCAACGGCAGCTCGTCTGGCCCGTGCATGAGTTCGGCGACCAGGCGCAGGCCCGCGCCCAGCTTGCCGCCCGGATGCAGCACGCTGAAATGGCTCGCGGTGAAGCCGCGCCGCTCGAGGAGGACGACGGCGAGCGCGTCGCCGAGCGCCATCATCAGCGTGGTCGACGTGGTTGGCGGGTCCAGCGCTTCCGCCGCCTCCGGGACGGCGGGCAGGCAGAGCACGACGTCGGCGGCGTGGCCAAGAGTGCTGTCGGCCGCGGCGGTCACTGCGATCAGCGGAATGGCGAAGCGCTTGGCGTAGGCGATGATCGGCGCGAACTCGCGTTGCTCGCCTGACTTGGAGAGGGCGATCACCACATCGCCCGGGCCGATCATGCCGAGGTCGCCGTGGGCGGCCTCGGTGGCGTGGACGAACTGCGCCGGCTGGCCGGTGGACGCGAGGGTGGAGGCGATCTTGCGACCGACGTGGCCGGACTTGCCGATGCCGGTCAGGGTCACCCGCCCCTTGGCCGCGGCGAGGACGTCCACCGCCTCGACGAAGGCGGACCCGAGGCTCCCGGCGAGCTTCGCCAGCGCTTCGGCCTCGACGCCGAGCACCCGCCGGGCGACGGCGACCGCGTCGAAGCCGCTCACTTGCGCGACCTGAGGCCTGCGAGCGCCGTGGCGGCGTGCGCCAGCGCGGCGGGGTCGGGCGCGGGCTGCGCCAACGGTCGGCCGAACGGGCCCGGCGAGCGCGCGCCTAGGCCCTGCGGCGCGACCGTCGCCAGCGCGATCAGGCACACGGCCAGGAGCGCGACGAGGGAGAAGAAGACCCGATCGGACATCGGCGGCGGGTATAGCAGCGGCCACGACGCCGCGCACCCAGGCGCGCGTGGCCGCCTAGGCCGTCGCGATCGCGCCTTTCCGCCGCAGGCCCGGGCCGAAGATGAGGACGACGACCGCCACCGCCGCCCAGGTGAGCGCGGTGTCGATGTAAAGGGGCGTGTACCCCCCGTGCGTCTGGCCGAGCACGCCGAGCGTTCCGAGCGTGGTGTTGATCGCCGCGTGGAAGAGGACCGGCATCAGCACGCTCTGGGTGTTCACATAGACCCACGCGAAGAGCACCGACCAAGCTGTGGTCAGCAGTGCGAACCAGACGAACGGCACATTGCCAACCACCGAGCGCCCTTCGGGGAAGAGGAAGAAGGGCGCGTGCCAGATCACCCAGACCACGCCGACGATCAGGCTGGCGCTCAGCACGTTCGTCGAGCGGTACAGCTGCGGCAGCAGATAACCGCGCCAGCCGATGTCTTCTCCAAGCGGGCCGCCGACGAAGATGTTGATGACAAAGACGATGGGCAGGATGAGCCACAGGTTGCGGCGTAGCCCGATCGGCAGTCCAAGCTCGGGGACCTGCCCGCCCATGAGCAGGAAGATGCCGAGCGCGGCGTAGGCGACGATGGCTGTGCCAAACAGCACGACCAGATACCACTGGACGCCGACCCGCCATTTCAGGATCCGCGCCAGATAGGCCTTCAGCGCTGGCTTCCCTCCGGAAACGGCCGTGAGCAGCGTGGCGGCGATCGTCGGCGCCCAGGCCCCCGGAAGGACAGCGAGCAGGAAATAGCGGGGGGCCAGCAAAGCGACCGGCAGCCAGATCGACCAGGCGATCGCAAATGTCAGCGCGAGGAAGGCCGTGATTGGCCGGGTCTTGAGCAACGATGCCACGGCTGCCCCGAGCCGTGGCGGATGGTCGGACTGGGCGCGCCGTTCGTTCGGCGATGAGAGGGTGGTCATGGCAACTCCTGAGCCTTGGCGGTTTGTAGCATAAAAAACGGATAACCGTCCTTTTTGTAGAAGTCAAGGCATGGAATAGACTCAACTTGAGTGTTCCATATCTGAGTTAAGACAAGGGGTTGACATCTATGACAAAAACGGGCACCCGTTTTTTATGCCAAAGATATCATCAGCGCGGCGGCAAGAGCGGCGTCGCCAGATTCTCAGCGCCGCCGCCGTGTGCTTCGCCCGCAAGGGCTTCCACGAAACGACGATCCTCGACATCTGCAGGGAGGCTGGCCTGAGCGCGGGTGCGGTCTACGGCCACTTCAGGACCAAGGACTCCATCATCGAGGCGATGTTGGAGAGCGGGCGTGAATCGATGTTGGGGCTGCTGGCGCAGGCGGGCCCGGCCGCAAGCGCCCGCGAGCGGATCGCGATCCTGTTCCGTGAGTTCGAGCGGCCGGGGCCGGCGAGCACGTTCCAACTCGACGTGCGCAGCTGGTCGGAGGCGATCGGCAATCGGCGGATGCGCGAGGCCTACTTGAGGGTAAGGAGCGAGTGGGTCCGGCTGCTCGCCGAGATCCTGGCCGATCTGGCCGCGGCGCGCGGCGTCGAGGCGAACACTTTGGCGGAGTTCGCGCTGGCTGTGATCACGGGCTGCGAGCTGAGGAAGGCGATTCAGCCTGCGGCGGACGTCCGTCCCGTGGCCGACACGTTTCTAGCCTTTCTGGCCTGACGAGGCTGGCCCCCGCGGCTTGACGCCCGACGGTCCGGGCCCTAGCCGGGGCGCTTCGTAGGAATGGATCCGATGCCTACCCTCGTCCTGCTTCGTCACGGCCAAAGCCTCTGGAACCTCGAGAAGCGGTTCACCGGCTGGGTCGACATCGACCTGACGGCTGCCGGCGAGGCCGAAGCGGTGCGCGCGGGCGAGTTGATCAAGGCCGCGGACATCGCCCTCGATCGCTGCTTCGCATCGGTGCTGACCCGCGCCATCCGCACCGCCGATCTCGCCCTCGCCCGGGCCGATCAGCTGTGGATTCCCTTGGAGAAGTCCTGGCGGCTGAACGAGCGCCATTACGGCGGGCTGACCGGCCGCACCCACGCCGAGGTCGCCGCCGAGGTCGGCGACGCCCAGGTGCAGACCTGGCGCCGTTCGTATGACGTCCCACCGCCGCCCCTGAAGCCGGGCGGCCGCCACGACTTCAGCGCCGATCGGCGCTACGCCGGCGAGCCGATCCCGGCCACCGAGAGCCTGAAGACCACGCTCCAGCGGGTGCTACCGTACTGGAACGGGGTGATCGCGCCTCAGCTGGCGGCGGGCGAGCGGGTGCTCGTCGCCGCCCACGGCAACTCGCTGCGCGCCATCGTCAAGCACCTGTTCTCCGTGGCCGATGACGTCATCACCGGGATCGAGATTCCGACCGGCAACCCGCTGCTGGTCAGCCTGGATGGCGGGCTGCGCCCAACCGCGGCGCGCTATCTTGACGAGGCCCGGGCCCAGCCGCTGCCGGCACTGGCGGTCGCCGGTGGATCCTGACGTCGACGTGGTGATGATGCGGCGGGCCATCGCGCTCGCGCGCACGCGCGCCGGCCGGACTGGCGAAAATCCGGCGGTTGGCTGCGTAATCGCCGCGAACGGCATGGTCGTCGCCGAGGCGGCGACGGCCGACGGTGGCCGCCCCCACGCTGAAGAACAGGCCGTGGCGCTCGCCGGCCCGGCGGCCCGCGGCGCCGTCGCCTACGTCAGCCTCGAGCCCTGCGGCGAACGCTCGTCTGGGGCGCCGTCCTGCGCGGAGCGGCTCGCGGCCGCGGGCGTCGCGCGGGTGGTCTACGCCGCCGCCAACGCGCACCGGCTGTCGGCGGGTCGCGGGCCTGAGCGATTGAGAGCGGCGGGCGTCGCGGTCGAGGGCGGCCTGCTCGCCGACGAGGCGGCCGACTTGGGCTAGGCCGAACCCGGCATTTCCCAAGTCCTCGGAAGGATTGCCTTAACCCCAACGGGTCATAGTGCGTTCAACATTCCCTTGCCCACGGAAGCCGCATGTCCGCGTACAGCACGGCCAGTAACTATCGCCGTCTTACGCAAGAAGACGCCGATGCCATCTGCGCCAAGCACGATCGGCTGTGGACCGCGCGCCCGGGCGGCGCGCGCGCCGTCTTCTCGTGGATGGACCTCTCTGGCCTGAATTTCCGCGGCCGAAACCTCTCAGACGCCGACTTCACCGGCGCGCTGCTGGTCGGCTGCAAGTTCGTCAACGCCAGGCTCGATCACGCGGTGTTCTTCGGCGCCGACATGCAGGACGCCGACTTCAGTGAAAGCTCGCTCCGGCGCGCCGACCTGCGCGGCGCCTGCTTGCGAGGGGCCGACCTCACCGGCGCCGACCTGTTCGAAGCCGACCTGCGCGAGGGCTCGATCGCGGCCGTCGACCGCGGCAAGGGCCTGCGCCTGCTCGAGCACACCCAGCGCGTCGCCGAGGCGCAAGGCGCGACGCTCGCCGGCGCCAACCTCGAGCGATCGAAGCTGTCGGGCGTCATCGCCGTGCGCGCCGACTTCACCGACGCGATCCTGAAGGACGCCAAGCTGGTCCGCGCCAATTTGAAGCAGGCGTCGATGTCGGGCGCGAACCTGGCGGGCGCCGACCTCTCAGGCGCCGACCTTTCCGGCGCCGACCTGCGCGACGCGGTCCTCGTCGGCGCGACCATCTACGCTTGCAACACGACCGACGCGCGAATGGACGGGGCGCTGACGGACCAGCCCTCGGGCCGCGACGTCTCCGAGCTTCCCTATGCCGACATGGTCGCCGCCCACGCCCAGTGGTGCGAGACCGACGGCGCCCAGGGCACGCCGTCCTCGTTCGACGGGGCCGACCTGCGCGCGCTGAAGAGCATCAAGGGCTACAATCTGACGGCGCTTTCGGCCAAGGGCGCGGTCTTCTACGGCCTTGATATGGAAGGCGTGCAGCTGCAGGGCGCGCACCTCGAGGGCGCGGACCTGCGCGCATGCAACCTTCGCCGCGCGGACCTGCGCGGGGCGCGGCTGATGGGCGCCAAGCTCTCGGGCTCCGACCTGCGGGAGGCGGTGCTCGGACCGCTCCTGATCAGCGGCGACCGGTTGCTGCCATGCGACCTGACCCGCGCCATCGCCAAGGGCTCGGACTTCTCGGACGCCGACCTGAACCACGCGGTGATGGTCTTCGCCGACCTGAGCCGCTCGAACTTCACCGGCGCCATGCTGAAACAGGCCGACCTGAGCGGCGCGCATCGCCCAGGGGCCCGCGGTCTCGACCTCGCCGTCGTGGAGCCGCCTCGCGGCTAGCCGCAAATTGCATTAGCTAGAGGCCATGATCGCCTTTTGGATCGCGGCCGCCCTGTTGTCCGCCGCCGTGGCCATCCTGATCGTGCTCAGGGCCGCGCGCGCCCAGGCGCGCAACCCGGACGAGGACCCGACGCTTGCCGTCTATCGTCGCCAGCTCTCGGAGATCGACGATCTTGCTGCGAGGGGCTTGCTGCCCGACGCCGAGCGTCGTTCGGCGCGGACAGAAGCGGCGCGGCGGCTGCTCGCCGCGGCCGAGGCGACGCCGGCGGCCGCGGGCGCCGGGCGGAGCGGGCGGATAGCCGTGATCGTCGCCGCGGCGCTCGTCCCTCTGCTTGCGGTCGCGGCCTATCTGTTCGTCGGCTCGCCGCAGACGCCCGACCAGCCCTACGCCCGGCGGTTGGCCATCTGGACCCAGGAAGCCGGCGCCAACGACACGGCCGATCAGCTGACCGCGCCCGAGATGGCCGCCGTCCTTCGCGCTGTGGTCGCCAAGCGGCCCGCCGACCCCGTGCCGCTGGTCTATCTGGCCCACGCCGAGGTGGATTCCGACGACCCGGTCGCCGCCGAACAGGACCTGAAGAAAGCGATCGCGCTCGATCCGAACCGCGGCCAGCTCTGGCAGCTCTTGGGCGAGACCATCACCATGCAGGCGGGCGACGATCTCTCGCCCGAGGCGCGCGCGGCGTTCGAGCGGGCGATGGCCCTCGATCCCAAACTGCCGGCGCCGCACTACTACCTCGGGCGTGCGAAGATCGCCGCCGGAGATATCAGTGGCGGGGTTCAGGAATGGAACACGCTGCTCGGCCTGATACCCGCCGACAGTCCGGCGCACGCCGCCCTGCAACGGCAGATCGCCGCGGTGCAGACGTCAGGGGCCTTGCCGGCCGAACAGCAGCAACAGACGACAGGCGCCGACCAGCAGGCCATGATCCGCGCCATGGTCTCGCGCCTCGCTGCGCGGTTGAAGGCCCAGCCGGACGATCCGGAGGGCTGGGGCCGCCTCATTCGCTCCTATACCGTGCTGGGCGACGAGGCGGATCGGGCGGCGGCGATGAACCAGGCCCAGGCTGAGTTCAAGAACCGGCCCGAGGCCATGGCCCAGGTGGAAAGGGCGGAGGCTGCGCCGCAATGAGTCTCCTGCCGAAATCCCGCAAGGCCCGCCGGCGCCTTTTGGCCGTCGCCATGGCCGCCCCGATCCTGGCGGCGTCGGCGGCGCTCGTGCTCTACGCGCTGGGCGATTCCGTCTCCTTCTTCTATTCGCCCAGCCAGGCGCGGGCCGCCCGCGTGCCGGCCGGCCGCACCATCGAGCTCGGCGGGTTGGTCATGTCGGGCAGCCTGCGCAAGACGGCCGATGGCGGCATCGCGTTCAACGTCACCGACTTGAAGGGGCAGGACCCGGTCGTCTACCGCGGCGAGGTCCCCGATCTGTTCCGCGAGGGGCAGGGTGTTGTCGCCAAAGGCGCCTTCCGCGCCGACGGGGTGTTCCAGGCGAGCGAGATCCTGGCCAAGCACGATGAGCGCTATATGCCGCGCGAGTTGGTCAAGGCGCTGAAGGCGTCGGGCGAGTGGCGCGGGCAGGGCGCCGAGACCCCGGAGAAGGGCTCATGACCGCCGAGTTCGGTTCGTTTGCTTTGGTGCTGGCGTTCGCGCTGGCGATCGCCCAGGCCGCGCTCTCCCTGGCCGGGCGCTGGCGCGGTTCGACCGCGCTCGCCGGCGCCGGCGAGGGGGCGGCGGTCGGGTCCTTCATCTGCACGGCCTGCGCCTTCGCAGCGCTGATGGTCGCGTTCGTGACCTCGGACTTCTCCGTAATGAACGTGGCGGAGAACTCACACACCGCCAAGCCGCTGCTCTACAAGATCACCGGCGTCTGGGGCAGCCACGAGGGCTCGATGCTGCTCTGGTGCCTGGCGCTGACCGGCTATGGGGCGGTGATGGCGCTGCTCGCCGACGGCCTGCCGGCGCGGCTCAAGGCGAACGCCGTCGCGATCCAGGGCCTGCTCGGCACGCTCTTCCTTGGCTACACGGTGTTTGCGTCCAACCCGCTGATCCGGCTCGCCAATCCGCCGGTCGAGGGCCATTCGCTGAACCCGCTGCTGCAGGACCCCTTCCTCGCCATCCATCCGCCCTTTCTCTACTCGGGCTACGTCGGCATGTCGGTGGTCTTCTCGCTCTCGCTGGCGGCGCTGATCGAGGGGCGCGTCGACGCCGCCTGGGCGCGATGGGTGCGGCCATGGGCGCTCGCCGCATGGAGCCTGCTCACCATCGGCATCATGCTGGGCTCGTTCTGGTCCTACTATGTGTTGGGTTGGGGCGGCTGGTGGTCGTGGGACCCGGTCGAGAACGCCAGCTTCATGCCCTGGCTCGCCGCGACGGCGTTGCTGCACTCCGCGACCGTCACCGAAAAGCGCGGCGCGCTGGCCGGGTGGACCGTGTTCCTCGGCCTCGTCGCCTTCAGCTTCTCCATGCTGGGCGCCTTCCTGGTGCGCTCGGGCGTGCTGACCTCTGTGCACGCCTTCGCCATCGACCCCAAGCGGGGGGTCTTGCTGCTGTCGATCCTCGGCCTGGCTTCGGGCGCCGGCTTCACGGTCTTTGCCTGGCGCGCGCCGAAGCTGACCCCCGGCGGCTTGTTCGCGCCGGTCAGCCGCGAAGGCATGCTGATCCTGAACAACCTCTTCATCGCCGCGGCCACGGCGGCGGTGCTGTTTGGCACGCTCTTCCCCTTGATCCGCCAGGCGTTCAGCAGCGACGCGGTCTCGGTCGGGCCGCCCTACTTCAACCGCACCTTCGGCCCGATCATGGCCGCCGTCCTGGTGCTCATGCCGATCGCCGTGCTCATGCCCTGGAAGCGCGCCGATCTCGCCGGCGCGCTGCAGCGCCTGTGGGCGGCGGCGCTGCTCGCGCTCGCGGGCGGCGCCCTGGTGCTCGCCCTGGCCCGGCCGGGCGACGCGGTGACGGCCGCCGGCGTCACCCTCGCGATCTGGATCATCGCCGGTACGGTGAGCGAGCTCGTCGAGCGCGTTCGCGGCGGCGGCGCCAGCCAGGCCTGGCGACGGCTCGTCAGCCTGCCCCGCGGGTCCTGGGGCATGAGCCTCGCTCACTTCGGCCTCGGCGTCTTCATCCTCGGCGCGGCGCTGGAGACCAGCGGCCGCATCGAGGCCGCCAAGGTGCTCAGCGCCGGGCAATCCATGTCGGTCGCCGGCTACCAGCTGGCGCTGACCGGCGTCGGGGATATCGCCGGCCCGAACTACGCGGCCCAGCGCGCGACGGTCGTGGTCACCCGCGCCGGCCAGCCCGTTTGCCAGGCTGGGCCGGAGCGCCGCTTCTATCCGGCGAACCAGCAGAGCACCTCGCGCGTGGCGATCTGCGTGCGCGGCCTGAGCGACCTCTACGCTGTGCTCGGCGAGCCGCGCACCGGTGAGGGCGGCCAGCCGGCCTGGCTGGTGCGCGCCTATTGGAACCCCTTCGTCCGCCTCATCTTCCTCGGCCCGCTGCATCATGGCGCTGGGCGGCGCCCTTTCGCTCTCCGATCGCCGCCTCAGGTTCGGCGTGCCGCGGCGCGCGTCCGCCACGCAGGCGGCGGCGGAGCCGGCGACATGAGCTGGGCCCGGCTTGCGACGGCGGCGGCGGCGCTCTTCCTTCTCGCCAACGCGGCGGCGGATCCGGCCGACCAGCTGAAGAACCCGGCCCAGGAAGCGCGCGCTCGGGCGCTCTTCCGCCAGATCCGCTGCGTCGTCTGCCAGAGCGAGTTGATCGACGAATTCGACGCCGACATCGCCCGCGACCTGCGCCAGCTGGTGCGCAGCGAGGTCGCCGCCGGAGACAGCGACCAGGCGATCAAGGCCTCGCTCGTCCAACGCTACGGCGAGTTCGTGCTGCTCCAGCCGCCGTTCTCGCTCGGCAACGCCATCCTGTGGCTGACGCCGTTCGTGGTGGTGCTGGCTGGGGGCGGGGTGATCCTGTTGCGCCGCAAGGCGCGCCCGGACGCCGCGGCCGATGATCTCAGCGCAACCGAGCAGGCGCGTCTTTCAGCTTTGATAGACAAGTGAACATGCCCGGCGCCGTTCAGCCACAGTTGCGACTCCGAAAGTGCGTAACATTGGCCGAAAGAGCGCGCGACCATTGGCGCCGAACGCTGCGATCCTTAGGTTTGGGCGGATCGGGCGACGACGCGTCAGGCGCGCCCTGGAGACAAGGATCGAATAGACGATGGCCTCGCTGAGATCAGGCATCATCATCGGCATCGCCGTGGCCGGCGTCGCCGTCGCCGCGCTCGCGGCCGGCGGTTTGCGCGTCACGCCGAACGCAATGAGCGTCGACCACCTGCAAACCCGGCTCGCCTCGACCGCGACCGTGTTCGCGCCGCCGCCTGGCGCGCCGCTCTCTTTCGCCGACATTTTCGAGAAGGTCTCGCCGGCGGTCGTCTCGATCGACGTCACCTCGCACGTCAGCGTCCGCGACCTGCAGAACGTCCCCGGCTTCCAGAACTTCCCCAACCTCGCGCCCGCCGGGCCAGGACAACGGCGACGAGAACCAGGCGCCGACCCAGAAGGCCGAAAGCCAGGGCTCGGGCTTCTTCATCTCGTCCGACGGCTACATCGTGACCAACAACCACGTCATCACCCACGCCGAGGACATCAAGGTCACGCTGAAGGACGGCCGCATCCTGCCCGCGCGGGTCATCGGCCATGACACGGCGACCGACCTGGCGGTGATCAAGGTCGACGGCGCCAATTTCCCGTTCGTCGACTTCGAGAACTCGGCCAAGCCGCGGGTCGGCGACTGGGTGATCGCCATCGGCAACCCCCTCGGGCTGGGCGACACGGCCACGGCGGGCATCGTCTCGGCCTACGGCCGCGACATCGGCGACAGCTTCGTCGACTTCATCCAGATCGACGCGCCGATCAATCTCGGCAACTCGGGCGGGCCGACGTTCGACACCTACGGCCGCGTCATCGGCGTCAATTCGCAGATCGCCTCGCCCTCCGGGGGCTCCATCGGCATCGGCTTCGCTATCCCGGCCGACGTCGCGCAGAACGTCACCCAGCAACTGATCCAGCACGGCCAGATCGTGCGCGGCTACATGGGCGCCTCGATCGAGAACGTCACGCCGCAGATCGCCGAGAGCCTCGGCATGGGCTCGCGCAAGGGCGCGCTGGTCGCCGACCTCACGGCCGGCGGCCCGGCCGACAAGGCCGGCGTCAAGTCCGGCGACGTGGTGGTCGGGCTGGACGGCGAAGAGGTCAACAGCGCCACCGAGCTGACCCGCCTGGTCGCCCAGTCGCACGAGGGCCAGATCCTGAACCTGTCCATCCTGCGCGACGGCAAGCCGATGACGATCGAGATCCGTTCGGGCGTTCGGCCGCCCGAGGAACAGCTTGCGCTGAACCAGAACGGCCAGAACGATGGCGCCGTCGCGGCGCCCGACGCGGCCGCGGCCGATCATCCGCACGTGCTGGGCATGACCTTGGGCGCGCTCGATGACGGCGCGCGGCGGCGCCTCAGCGTTCCGTCGGACGCCCATGGCGCGCTCGTGCTCGGCGTCAAGGATTCGTCGGACGCCGGCGAGCAGGGCCTGCAGGCCGGCGACATCATCGTGCGCGCCGGCGACCTGACGGTCGCGGCCCCGCACGACGTCGAACTCGCCGTCGCCACCGCCAAGAAGGAAGGGCGCACGTCGATCCTGCTCGGCATCCGCCGCGATGGGCGCACCATCTTCGTGCCGATCAAGATGGACGGCTAGGACGCTTAGGACCGAGGGGGCGATGCGGATCCTCATCATCGAGGACGACGCCGAGGCCGGCGCGGCCATGGTGCGCGGTCTGAGCGAGGCCGGCCACGAGACGGAGCTCGCCGCCGATGGCGTGCTCGGCCTCGATGCGGCGCGACGCGGAGGCTTCGACGTCTTGGTCGTCGACCGCATGATGCCGAACATGGACGGGCTTGCCGTCGTCGAGACGTTGCGCCGCGAGGGCGACCAGACGCCTGTGCTGTTCCTGACCGCGCTGGGCGAGATCGAGGATCGGGTGGCGGGCTTGCGCGCCGGCGGCGACGACTATCTGGTCAAGCCATACGCCTTCGCCGAGCTGATCGCGCGGGTCGAGGCCCTGTCGCGCCGGCGCGAGACCGGCGCGGTGGCGACGACCCTTCGGGTCGGCGACCTCGAGATGGACCTGATCGGCCGCAGCGTCCGGCGCGACGGCAAGCTGATCGACCTGCAGCCGCGCGAGTTCCAGCTGCTTGAATTCATGATGCGACACGCCGGTCAGTCGGTGACCAGGACCATGCTGCTCGAGAAGGTCTGGAACTATCACTTCGACCCGCAGACGAACGTGATCGACGTGCACATCTCGAGGCTGAGGTCCAAGCTCGACAAGGGCTTCGACCGGCCGATGCTGACGACCGTGCGGGGTGCGGGCTACCGGCTCGACGGCTGAGCCATGCGCCTGCCCGCGCTCTTCCGTACGACGCCGTTCCTGCTCACGCTGTCTGTTCCTGGCCCTGTTCGCGGCCTCGGCGGCCGCCTTCCTTGGCTACATCTACCTCAGCACCGCCGGCGAGGTGACGCGGATCGTCGACCACGATCTGGCGCAGGAGACGCGCACGCTCGAGGCGCTCTACGCCAAGGGCGGCGATCCGCGCCCTGCTTAGCCGTTTCGCCGCGTCCACCGCGGCCGACGGACCCTTCCTCTACCTGCTCAAGGACCGCGCCGGACGCACGCTCGGCGGCACGCTCAAGCACGGCGCCGGCGAATGGCGGCGAACGCTCAGGGCCGGTCTGGATGCGGCTCGACTGGACTGCCGGAGCGCGATGGAAGGAAGCGGCCGGCCGCTCGCGCGTGGCGACGTGGTCCGGCTGGCGGGCGGCGAGACCCTGGTGGTGGCGGCCGACGTCAGCTTCGCCGAGACCTTCGTCCAGCGCGTCGCGCGCGCCATGTGGGGCGCGGGCGCGCTCGTCATCGTGCTCGGCCTCGCCGGCGGCCTCCTGGTCAGCCGCAACGTCAACCGCTCGCTCGCCCGGCTGAACAACGTCATTTCCGCGGTGCGCGGCGGCAATCTTTCCGCGCGCGTGCCGCTGGCCGAGACCCGCGACGAGTTCGGCGAGCTCGCCGCCGGCCTGAACGACATGCTGGCGCGGCTGGAGACCTCGATCGCCGGGCTGCGCCACGCCGGCGATGCGATCGCCCACGACCTGCGCTCGCCGCTGACGCGGCTTCGGGCGCGGCTCGAGCTTGCGCTGCTGGACGTCGAGGCGGGCCGCGGCGACCCCAAGGCCGGCACTGTCCCAGGCGCTCGACGACGCCGACGCCCTGCTCGCCACCTTCTCCACCGTGCTGGCGATCGCGCGGCTGCAGGCGGCGGGCGCAACGCCCAAGCAGACCGCGTTCGATCCGAGCCAGCTCGCCGCCGACATCGCCGAGCTCTACGAGCCGGCCTGCGAGGAGCACGGCCTCGACTTCAAGGCCGAGCTCGCCCAGGGCCTCAGCGTGCGCGGCGATCGCGAGTTCATCGCCCAGGCGCTGGCCAACCTGCTCGACAACGCCGTGAAGTACACGCCGCGCGGCGGCGCGGTGATGCTGCGCTCGCGCCGCCGCTCCTCGGGCGAGATCGAGTTCTCCATCACCGACACGGGGCCGGGCGTAAGCGACGCCGACCGGCATCGCATCGTCGAGCGCTTCGTGCGGCTCGAGAACAGCCGCAACAAGCCAGGCGCGGGGCTCGGACTGTCGCTGGTCGCCGCCGTCGCCGAGGCGCACGGCGGGCGGCTGGAAGCTGGACGAGGGCCCTGGCGCGGTCGGCGGCTTTGGTCCGGGGCTGCGCGTGGCGCTCGTTCTACCGCGGGCGGCCTAAGGCCGCCGCCGGTGCTCGCCGAGCCAGCTTCGCCCCTGCGGCCCGGTTTTCGACAAGGCGCGCGCAGCCGCGGCGCTCGAGACGCCTGGCGGAGGCGGCCGACGCCGAGGGGTGGCGGCCCGCCCTCGTGACGGCCAGCCGCGGCGCTCGCGCCCGTCTTCGGCGCCTCGCCCTACCTGGCCGGCCTCGCGCGTTCGCCGGCCGGCCGCGCTTGCCGGCATGCTCGCCGAGCGAGCCGGCCGCGGCGCTGGACGCGATCCTGGCCGCCGCCGACGCGGCCCCGATCGACGATGCGCTCCGCATCGCCAAGCGCGATCTCCACCTGCTGACCGCGCTCTGCGACCTCGGCGGAGTCTGGGACCTGGACGAGGTCACCGGCGCCCTGACCCGCTTCGCCGACCGCGCGGTCATGCTCGCGCTGGCCGAAGTGGCGCGGCGCGAGCGCGAGGCCGGCCGGCTGCTCGACGGGCGACGCCGGAGGGCGGGCCCATTCCGGGCCTCTTCGCGATCGCCATGGGCAAGTACGGCGCGTTCGAGCTCAACTACTCCAGCGACATCGACTTCTCGGTCTTCTACGAGCCCGAGGCGCTCCGCTTGGCCGACGGCGTCGAGCCCGAGGCCTTCGCGAACCGCGTCACGCGCACGCTGGCCGAGATGCTGCAGGCCAGGACCGCCGAAGGCTATGTCTTCCGCGTCGACCTGCGCCTCAGGCCCGATCCGTCGGTCACGCCGCCGGCCGCGCCGGTCGCCGCGGCGATCGGCTACTACCAGAGCCTCGGCCAGAACTGGGAGCGGATGGCGTTCATCAAGGCAAGGCCGGCCGCGGGCGACATCGGCCGCGCGCGCGCCTTCCTGACCGAGCTCTCGCCCTTCATCTGGCGGCGCAGCCTCGATTTCGCGGCCATCGCCGACATCCAGTCGATCAAGCGGCAGATCCACGCGGAGAAGGTCGACGAGCGCCTCTCCGCCAAGGGCGCCGACGTCAAGCTCGGCCGCGGCGGCATCCGCGAGATCGAGTTCTTCGTCCAGACCCAGCAGCTGATCCTGGGCGGACGCGATCCCAGCCTGCGCTCCGGCCGCACGCTCGAGGCGCTGGCCAGGCGCTGGCGGCCGCCGGCCATGTCTCCGAGCGCGTCGCGGCCGAACTGGCTGAAGCCTACGGCGACCTCGAGAGCGCTCGAGCACCGCGCGCAGATGGTGGCCGACGAGCAGACCCATCGCCTGCCGGAAGACGCCGCCGGCCGCGGCCGGATCGCGGCGCTCTCGGGCGCGGCCAATCTGCGCAGCTTCGACGCCGAGGTCGGCCGCCTGCTCGCGCGGGTGAACGCCCGCTACGCCGAGCTGTTCGACCGAGAGCGAGGATCTGTCGTCGCGTTTCGGCAGCCTGGTCTTCACCGGCGTCGAGAACGATCCGGAGACGCTGCGCACGCTCTCGCGCATGGGCTTCTCCGATCCCGACCGCGTCGCCTCGACGATCCGCGCCTGGCACCATGGCCACATCGCCGCCACGCGCAGCGAACAGGGCCGCGAGCTCTTCACCCGACTTGCGCCGCGGCTGCTGGAGGCGGCGCATGCCACCGGCGCGCCCGACATCGCGTTCGCCCGCTTCGCCGCCTTCTTCGAGGGCCTGACCGCCGGGGTGCAGGTCCAGTCGCTGTTCCTCGCCCAGCCCAGGCTGTTCCAGCTGATCGTCGAGGTGATGGCCTACGCGCCGGTGCTCGCCTCGGTGCTGGCGCGGCGACCGGCCGCCCTCGACGCGATGCTCGATCGCAACTTCTTCGCGCCCCTCGATCCGCGCCGAGGACGCCGAACTGTTCGCCGCCGGCGATCGCCGAGACCGACGGCGGCTTCGAGTCGGCGATGGACGCCGTGCGCCGCGCCCACCGCGACCAGAGCTTCCGCATCGGCGTGCAGGTGATGAGCGGCGCGGCCAGCGCCGCGGAAGCCGGCCGCGCGTTCGCCGACCTCGCCGATGCGTCCATCCGCGCGCTCGCGCCGGCGGCGCTCGCCGAGGTCGAGCGGATCGCAGGCGCGTTCCCCGGCGCGGTCGCGGTGGTCGCGCTCGGCAAGTGCGGCTCGCGCGAGATGACCGCCGGCTCCGATCTCGACCTGATGACCCTCTATCGCGCCGACAGCCCGGACGCGGCCTCGGCCGAGCGCGGCTGGGCGGCCGAGACCATCTACGGCCGCTTCACCCAGCGCCTGATCGCCGCGCTCTCGGCGCCGACGGCGGAGGGCGGGCTCTACGAGGTCGACATGCGGCTTGCGGCCTTCGGGCTCGAAGGGCCCGGTCGCCGTCTCGTTCCGCGCGTTCGCTGACTACTACGCCGGCGTGGCCGAGACCTGGGAGCTGCTCGCGCTGACCCGCGCCCGGGTCGTCTGGTCGAGCGACGCGGCGTTCGCCGCGGCGGCTTCCGCGGCGATCGAGCAGGCGCTGCGCCAGCCGCGCGACGCCGCAGCGCGTCGCCCGCGACGTGCGCGAGATGCGCGCGCTGATGACCGCCGAGCGGCCGTCGGCCGGCTTCTGGGACCTGAAGCTCGAGCGCGGGCGGGCTGGTCGACGTCGAGTTCGCCGCCCAATACCTCCAGCTCGTCCATGCCGCTGCCGCGCGGGCCGCTGGCCACATCGACGGTCGAGGCCCTGGCGGCGATGGCCGACGCGGGCCTGGCCGATGCGGCGGCCGCGGGCGCGCTCATCGACGCCTGGCGGCTGCAGCAGAATCTCGCCCAGCCGCTGAAGCTCGCCGTCGAGGACGTCGCCGATCCCGGACCACGAGCCGAAGGGCTTCCGGGCGGTGCTCGCCCGCGCGGCCGGCGTGCGCGGCTACGCCTCGCTGCGGAGCGCGCCTGAGGGCCGTCCGCGCGCAGGCGGTGAAGGCGTTCGATGCGCTGGTGCCGTCGGGCGGCGGCGGGTGAGCACCGATCCCGACGAGGCGCTGATCGCGCGCATCGCCCGCGGCGAGCCTGGCGCGGCCGACGCCTTCGTGGCGGCCAAGCTCAGCCGCATCCTGGCGCTCGCCCGGCGCATGCTCGGCGACCCGGTGGAGGCGGAGGATGTCGCGCAGGAGGTCTTCCTGCGCGTCTGGCGCCACGCGGCGGCATGGCGGCCCGGCGCGGCCCGCTTCGACACCTGGATGCACCGGGTCGCGCTCAACCTCTGCTACGACCGCCTGCGCCGACGGCGCGAGCAGCCCTACGCCGAGCCGCCCGACGCGACCCGACCCAGGACCCGCGCCCGATCGCGGGCTCGAGGCCAGCGACGCCGGCCGCGCCGTCGGCGAGGCCATGGCAAAGCTTCCCCATCGCCAACGCGAGGCGATTGTGCTGTGTCACTATCAGGAGTTGGGGAACATCGAAGCGGCGGAACTGATGGGCATCAGCGTTGAAGCTCTGGAAAGCCTTTGGCGCGCGCCAGACGCAATCTGAGCGCGATGCTCAAGCCTTTCGCGGACGAGCTTTGACGAGCGTGGCCATGGTGGACGTGGAGGTCATGGACGAGGAGCGGTTCGAGGCGTTGATCGAGGCTTACGGCGCCGACGCCGCGCGCTGGCCGGACGCCGAGCGCGCGCTCGCGCTGCGGCATCTCGCCGCAACGCCGTACCGCGCACGGGCGGCGCGCCGAGGCGAGGCGGCTGGACGGGTTGCTCGACGCCTGGACGGCATGGACCCGCCGAGCGCCGAGCTCGCCAGCGTCGGGTGGCGGCGACCGCGCCGCTCGCCAGGATACTTGCGGCCGCGCACGCTGTGGCTCTCCGCCGCCGGACTGGCCGCGGCCTGCATCTTCGGCGTGCTTCGTCGGCGCCGACGTCAGCCGCGTCAGCCTGCATGCGCAACCGACGAGCGAGCAGAACGACCCGGCGGTCACGGCCGCGCTCGACGGCTCGTCTGAGTTCACGCCCAACCTCGATGTGGGCTCGAGCCTGATGCGGCCGCGCACGCTCGCCATCCTGCTCGGCCTCTCGCTGGTCCTGAACGTCTTCGTGGTCGGCGCGTTCGTCGGCGTCTTCTTCGGCCAGTCGATCGGCCTGCCGCCGCCCCCCGGGGCGCGGCCCAATCCGATGATGGCGGCCGCCGACCGGCTCGACCCCGACCGACCGCGACGTCTTCCGCGCCCTCATGCAGGACGAGGTGCAGCGGCAGGGCCCGACGGCGCTCGATGCGCGCCTCGCCCGGCGCCAGGCGGCCGAGCTGATGCGCCAGCCGACCTTCGACCGCGCCGCCGCTGGCGCCGCGCTCGATCGGGCCCGCAACGACGACATGCAGGTGCGCGCGGCCGTCGAGAACGCCCTGCTGGACTTCGCCGCCCGCCTCGACCAGCACGGCCGCACGACGCTCTCCGAAGGCCTTGGCCGTGCGCCCGGCTGGCTCGCCGCGCCGCGCCGCCGGCGACGGCTCCGCCGCACCGCCGCCGCCCCAGCACTGAAGCCGAGCGACGCTCAGAGCCTCCGCCTACGGTGGAGGACCGGCCGCTAGGCGGCGAACGCGTCGGCGCGGTCGTCGTGGCGGACGGGGAGGGTGACGCTGACCGTCGTGCCGACGCCAGGCTCGCTCTTCAGCTCCAACACGCCGTGGTGCAACTCGACCAGCGACTTGGTCAGCGCCAGGCCCAGCCCGGTGCCCTGCTGGGTCTTCGAGTGCTGGTTCTCGATCTGCTCGAACGGCCGGGCCAGGCGGTCGAGGTCGTCCGGCGCGATGCCGATGCCGGTGTCGCGCACGAAGAAGCGCACGCGGTCGTGCGGGCCCTCGGTGCGGATGAGCTCGGCGCCGACGGTGACCCGACCGCCGTTCGGCGTGAACTTCAACGCGTTCGACAAGAGGTTCAGGATCACCTGCTTGATCGCGCGATAGTCCGCCTCGACATCCGGCAGCGGCGGGACCCTCGACCTCCAGCTCGAGCCCGCCGGCGTCGGCGCGATTGCGCATCAGCCGCGCGGCGTCCTCGATGACGTCGCAGAGCGCCATGGGCTCGAAGCGCAGGTTCATCTTGCCGGCCTCGATCTTCGACATGTCGAGGATGTCGTTGATCAGCGCCAGCAGGTGCTGGCCCGAGGAGAGGATGTCCTGGGCGTACTCCTTGTAGCGCTTGTCGCCCATGGCGCCGAACATCTCGCCGACCATGATCTCGGAAAAGCCGTTGATCGCGTTCAGCGGGGTCCTGAGCTCGTGGCTCATGTTGGCCAGGAACTCGCTCTTGGCCTTGTTGGCGCTCTCGGCGCGGATCTTCTCGGCCTCGTATTTGGCGGCGAGATCGGCGGCCTGCTCGCGCGCCCGTTCCAGGTCCTCGACCGCCTGGGTCAGCTCCTCCTCGTTCAGGCGGCGAGCCTCGTCCTGCTTCTTGATGGCGGTGATGTCGGCGGCGGTCATCACCATGCCGCCCTCGGCGGTCTTCCGCTCGGAGATCTGCAGCCAGCGGCCGTCCTGCAGTTCGATCTCGCGCAGGCCATCGCCGATCGGGTCCGCCTCTTGCTTGACCGCCAGGTCGGCGAACCGCTGCACCTCCGTCCGCAGCGTTCCCGGCTTCAGGAGCCTGGGCTCGAGCGCGAAGAACTCGCGGTAGCTCTGGTTGCACGCCACCAGGCGCCCGAGCCGGTCCCAGAGCACGAAGGCCTCAGAGGCGCTCTCGATCGCCCCGCGCAGGCGAAGCTCGGCCGCCTGCGCGCGCGCCTGGCTCAGGCGCTCGTCGGTGACGTCGAGCATCACCCCGATGATGCGGTGATAGCCGCTCTCGTCGGCCATGCCGATCGCCTGGCCGCGCGAGTCGATCCAGGCCGCTCGCCCGTTGCGGTCGGGGATGCGGAAGGAGACGTCGAAGGCCCCATGCGTTCGCGCCGCCGCTCGGGTCTGCACCACCTTGTCGCGATGCTCGGGCGCGATCCGCTCGAGAAGCGCGGCGCCCGAGATCGATCCACCGCCGCCCCAGCCGAGAATGGCGCCGGCGATGTCCGACATGTCGAGGCGGTCGGCGTCGAGGTCCCATTCCCAGATGCCGCAGCGCGCCGCCTCGACGGCCAGGCGGAACCGACGCTCGCTGTCCAACAGCGCGCGCTCGGCGGCCTGCGCCTTGCGGCTCTGCAGGAGGAACAGAAGCGCGAGCGCAATGCCGACCAACAGCGGGGCGATCAGCGAGAAGAGGTCCTCGTTCACGCTCTCCCGCGCCGCCGCCGCCGCGTCGCTCGGTTGCGCCGCCACGGCATAGAGCGCCCCGCCCGCCACCTTGCGCGCGGTCAGCAGCACCTTCGTCCCGTCCGGCAGCGCGCCCGCGACGATGGCGCCGGAGAACAGGCCCGCGCTGTCCACCTGGAACGCTTCGTCCAGCGCGCCGGCCTGTGAGACCCCGCCCTTGCCGGAGACCGACAGAACGCGCCCGTCCGGCGTGACAAGCGCCAGCGCGTCGACCGTCCGGTCCGGCTCGCCGAGCGCCGCCGGCGCGAGGTCGGCCAGCGCGATGATCAACAGGCGGCCGTTGTCGCCCGCGGCCGGCGGCGCCGCTTCCGCCACGTAGATCGCCTGGCTGTCGCCGTGGCCAACCTTGCCGATCCACAGGCTCTGGCCGGCGGCGCGCGCCGCCTTGGCTGCGGCCGCCCAGTCGGCGTCGCCGGCGTCGCCGGCGATCGCCCGCACGCCGTCGTCGCCGACCAGCGCCACGGCGCGCGCGGTCGGCTGCGCCGCCTTCAGCGCCGCCTCGGCGGCGTCCATCGGCTCGCCGGCGTTCCTGACGGCGACGGCGCCGGCGGCGCCGAGCGCCGCCTCCAGGCGGGCCACCTGGCCCTCGGTCTGGCCGGCCAGCGCGGCGGCCGCGGATGACGCGGCGCCGCCCAGCTCGGGCGTTCGCGCGGTCTCGCGCTGTAGCTTGACGATGGAAAATCCCGTGTAGATAGCCAGCGTGAGCAGCGCGAGCGCGACGGCGATCAGGACGTAGGCGCTGGTCGCGCGGCGCGGGCGCTCACCGCTGGAGGCGGGGCCCTCGCCCGTCCGGCCGAACGCAAGCCGCGCTCCGCTTCTCGCCCCGCCAGCCAACAGCCGCGCTCCGCAAGCCCCGAGTCACCCCAGCGGAGCTTACGCGCGCGCGGAGAGTTGTGTCACGAGGCGCAAGGGCGGTGGGGCCATATGAGTTCGCACCTTCGCCGGCTCAGGTGGACGAGGGCGGGCGAGGTGGGTATGCCGGTCGAATGACCACGCTCCCGAACCGCCCCAACACGGCGCTCCTGGTCGTCGACGTGCAAAACGGCGTCGTCGCCGGCGCGCACCAGCGCGACGCGGTTGTCGCCAACGTCGCCGCCCTGGTCGAGAAGGCCCGGCGCGCACGCGCCCCCGTCGTCTGGGTCCAGCACTTCAGCGAGGAGTTCGTGCGCGGCACCGACCCCTGGCGGATCGTCCCCGAGCTCGATCCTCGCGACGGCGAGCCCCTGGTCGAGAAGACCTACGGCGATGCTTTCGAGGACACCACGCTCGAGAGCGTGCTCGCCAACCTCGGCGTCGGCCGCCTGATCGTCGCCGGCGCCCAGACCGACGCCTGTATCCGCTCGACCCTCCATGGGGCGCTCGCCAGGGGCTACGACGCCACCCTGGTCAAGGACGCCCACACGACCGAGGACCAGACCGCCTGGGGCGCGCCGCCGCCCGACCAGGTCATCGCCCACACCAACCTCTACTGGACATACGAGACGGCCCCGGGGCGCACCGGAGGAACCGTGCAGACCAGCGACGTCGATTTCTGCCGGGCGGGCTAACGGGCGCCGGCGCTCAAACCGCCCCGAAGTCTTCCGCTTTGTCGCCCAAGAGGAACCTCGGGCCGGCGCCCGCGCGCCCGGCGCGGTCGTCCGGGTTGTAAAGGGCGCAGCGGTCTAGGGAGAGGCAGCCGCAGCCGATGCAGCCGTCCAGCTTGTCCCGGGTCTGGGTGAGCAGCGCGATCTTCTGGTCAAGCACGCCGCGGATGCGCCGGCTGACCGCCTGCCAGTCCTCGCGGGTCGGCGTCCGGCCCGCCGGCAGAGTGGCGAGCTCGGTCTCGATCTGGCCGAGGCTGAGGCCCAGCTGCTGGGCGATCAGCGCGAACGACAGCCGCCGGATGTCCGAGCGCGCGAACCTGCGCTGGTTGCCCGTGGTGCGGATGGCGGTCACCAGGCCGCGCTGCTCGTAGAAGCGGATGGCCGAGACGGTAAGGCCGGTGCGGCGGGCGAGATCGCCAATGGAGAGCAGGGGTGGCGGGGGCATGTGCGTCGCCGAAATTGGAGCTTGACCTCAAGTTAGCTTGAGATTGTACGACCGGCAACATGCGCCGCTCCCGGCGCTCGAGCCAAGGACACCGCCGCCCATGCCCGCTCTCCGTATCGAGCACGTCAACGTCACGGTCCGCGACCCCGATCGCGCCGCCGCCCTCATGCAGAGCCTGTTCGGCTGGCGCATCCGCTGGCAGGGGCCGGCGATGGCCGGCGGGCGGACGATCCATGTCGGCTCCGACGACGCCTACATCGCGCTCTACTCGCCCCGCGCGGCGCTCGACGACGACTTCGCCAAAGGCCGCCCGCTGAACCATATCGGCGTCGAGGTCGACGATCTCGACGCGACCGAGGAGAGGGTGCTGGCCGCGGGCCTCGCGACCTTTTCGCACGGGGACTACGATCCCGGGCCGCCGCTTCTACTTCCTCGACCCGGACGGCATCGAGTACGAAGTCGTCAGCTATCGCTAGCGCCGGGCGGCATCTCGGCGCGCCTTTGAGGAGCGTCGACATGCGGATCCGGCCGCTAGGCCTTGCCGGCGCGACGGCGGCCGGCGCGCTCGTCGCCACGATCGCCGGTTCGCCATGCGCGGCCATGCAGTTGACCAGCCCCGACCTCAAGGCCGGCGCGCCGATGCCGATCGCCAACGTCTATGCGCGCTGCGGCGGGCGGAACGTCTCGCCGGCGCTGGCCTGGAGCGGCGCGCCCGCGGGGACCAAGAGCCTGGTCCTGACCATGATCGATCTCACGCCTCGGCCGCACCAGTGGTCGCACTGGATCGTGGTCGGACTTCCCCCGGCGACCGCCGGCCTGCCGCGCGGCGTCCAGGCGTTGCCCGCCGGGGCGCGGGCGATCGCGGGCAACTTCGGCGACGCCTTCTATGACGGGCCGTGTCCGCCGGCGGGCTCGGGCGTGCACCAGTACCAGATCAGCATCTGGGCGCTGCCGACGGCGGCCCCTCCGATCCAGCCCGACGCCCCCGCCGACGCGATCGGCGCCATGCTGGCGCACACGGCCCTGGCTCACGCCTCCCTGACGGTCACCGCCCAGCGCTGACTGCTCGACGACTCCTGAGCCCTTCGAGATTGGCGCGCCTTCTTCCCTCGAGGGAGAAGGTGGCTCGCGCTAGCGAGACGGATGAGGGGCCGCGCCGAGGGTGGTGATTGGAGCGATACCGACAGGCTCGATCCGAGCAGGCGCGCTAGTCACCCCGCACGGCGCGGCCCCTCATCCGACCGGGCATTCGCCCGGCCACCTTCTCCCTCGAGGGGAGAAGGGCGCCGAACCTGGGGCCTTGGCGTAAGCGCCTACGCCAACGCCAGGCTGGCGAGTTCAAGGACGTTCTTGGACAGGCCGGGCGTCTCGACGATCCGCTCCAGCTCGGTCTTCATCATCGCGCCCAGCTCCGGCCCGTAGCGGCGCCAGCCGCACAGCGTCTCGACCAGCCGGGCCGCGAGGCTCGGGTTGGCGCCGTCGACGGCCAGGATCTGGTCTGCCACGAAGCGGTATCCGGCGCCCGAGGGGTCGTGGAAGCGCACCGGGTTGCCGTTCGCGAACGTCTGCACGAGCGCGCGGAACCGGTTCGGGTTGCGCGCATCGAAGCCGGGATGGGCGGTCAGCCCCAGCACGCGGCCGAGCGCGTCCTCGGCTGGGCTCATCGCCTGGATTCTGAACCACTTGTCGATGACCAGGGGCTCGTGCTTCCAGCGCTCGTAGAACTCGTCCAGCGCGGTGTCGAACTCGGAGCCGCCCATCAACATCAGCGCATAGAGGCCGCCGATCGCGTCGGTCATGTTGGCCGCAGCGCGGAAGTGGCCGAGCGCGCGCTCGCGGTTCTCCGCGGATGGATCGGCCGCCAGCAGATCCAGCGCCTCGTTGCGCAGGGCGCGCCGGCCGGCCGCCTCGGCGTCGAGCGAGAACTCGCCTGCTTCCTGCAAGCCGCCGTGCAGGCGGCGCAACAGGTCGCCGAGGTGCACGGCGAGGCGCGTGCGCAGGGCCTCGCGCGCGGCATGGATGGCGGCGGGATCGGCCGGGTCGCGCGCCATCGCCAGGTCGTTCTCGCTCGGCAGGTTGAGCGCCTGGGCCTTGAACGCCGGCTCGGCCGACTGGTCGCTCAGCGCCCGGCCCATGGCGGCCGCGAACCGCTCCTCGCCGACCTCGTCCGGCGCCCCCGCCGCGCGCGCCAGGATCAGGTCCCGCGCCAGCTCCTGGCCGGCCTCCCAGCGGTTGAACAGGTCGGGGTCGGACGCCATCAGCACGTAGCGGTCCTTGGAGGGCGCATCGGTCGAAAGCTTCACCGGCGCCGAAAAGCCGCGAAGGGACGAGAGCACCGGCCGCGAGGCCACGCCTTCGAGCCTGACCGCCGTATGCGCTCGGTCGACCACGATCACCGCCTGCTCGACCGGCTCCTCCGCCCCCGGCGGACGAAAGTTCAGTGGCCGCCCGTCGTCGTCCAGCAGCCCGATCGCGATCGGGATCGTCGCCGGCCGCTTCTCGGTCTGGCCGGGCGTGGGCGGAATCGACTGCTCGATCACCAGGTCCAATGTCTGGTTGGTCTCGTCGTAGTGCTGGGCGATCGACAGGTGCGGGGTTCCGGCCTGCTCGTACCAGGCGAAGAATTCGCCGAGGTCGCGGCCGGAGACGTCGGCAAAGCACTGGATGAAAGCCTCGACGGTCGTCGCGTGCCCGTCCCAGCGCTCGAAATAGAGGTCCATGCCTTGCCGGAACGTCGTATCGCCCAGCAGCGTCTTCAGCATACGGATGACTTCCGCGCCCTTCTCGTAGATGGTCGCGGTGTAGAAGTTGTCGATTTTGACGAAGCTCGACGGGCGAACAGAGTGGGCGAGGGGACCGGCGTCCTCGGGGAATTGGCGCGCACGCAGGATGCGCACGTCCTGGATGCGCTTGACCGCATGTCCGCGCTGATCGGCCGAGAAGCTCTGGTCGCGGAAGACGGTCAGCCCCTCCTTCAGGCACAGCTGGAACCAGTCGCGGCAGGTGACCCGATCGCCCGTCCAGTTGTGGAAGTACTCGTGCGCGATCACGCTCTCGATGCGCTCGTAGTCGGCGTCGGTCGCGGTCTCCGGTTCGGCGAGCAGAAGCGAGGCGTTGAAGATGTTCAGCCCCTTGTTCTCCATCGCCCCGAAATTGAAGTCGCGCACGGCGACGACCATGAACAGGTCGAGGTCGTACTCGCGGCCGAACACCTCCTCGTCCCACTTCATCGCCCGTTTCAGCGAATTCATGGCGTAGGTCGCCCGCTCGGCCATGCCGGTGTCGACGAAGATGCGCAGCTGGACCGTGCGCCCGCTCATGGTCACCAGCGTGTCGGCCAGCTCGTCGAGTTCGCCGGCCACGAGCGCGAACAGATAGCTCGGCTTGGGGAAGGGGTCGTTCCACACCGCGAAGTGCCGGCCGCCCGGCGACTTGCCCGACTCCATCAGGTTCCCGTTGGACAGGAGGCGCGGGTAGGCCGCTGCGTCCGCCTCGATGCGGACCGTGTAGCGGGCCAGCACGTCCGGTCGGTCCGGGAACCAGGTGATCTTGCGGAACCCCTCGGGCTCGCACTGGGTGCAGAAACGCCCCGCCGAGATGTAGAGCCCCTCGAGCGCGGTGTTGTTCGCCGGGTCGATCTCGACCTCGGTCTCCAGCAGAAAGGCGTCGGGCGCCGGGGCGATCGTCAGGTGCTCGTCGTCCAGCGTGTAGTCGCCGGGCTCGAGCGCGCGGCCGTCGAGGGCGATGCTGATCGGCTTCAGCCGCACGCCGTCCAGCACCAGCGGCGCGGTGTGGCCGCCGTTCCGTCTGAGGTTCAGGCGCGCCTTCACGCGGGTGGCGGACGGGTCGAGACGGACGTCCAGATGGATGTCGTCGACGAGAAAGGCGGGCGGCTGATAGTCGGCCAGCCGGACCGGAGCGGGCGTTTCTGTGCGCATGCCGGCATTTAGACGGGCGCGAGAGCGAAGGCCAGAGGTCTAGCCAGCCGCCCCTCGTCTGGCGCTATGGTGGGGACCGATGATGAACGGCCGGCGGTCCTCGACGTGGAGCTGATCTGCTACCTGCATCCCGGCTGGGCGCCGCTGATCCGGCCGGCGCCGGCGACGCGCGCCTGGATGGATGCGACGCCGGAGTCGTTCGCCCGCCGTTGCCTGCCGCTCAACATCGCCAACGCCCACGGCTGGGAGGTCTTGAGCCCTTGCGGGTTCGAGGCCGAATGGAACGGCGAGACCGGCCCGGAGGGCGTCACGATCTGGCTGGACCCGGGCGCAGAGCCAAGACAGGCGCCCGTCTCTCTCTTCGGCCAGGGCGTGATCACCTTCCACATCGAGGGAATCTTCCGCACCCCGCCGGGCTGGAACCTGTGGATCGGCCCTTCGCCCAACCGGCAGAAGGACGCGATCCAGGCGCTGACAGGCGTCATCGAGACCGATTGGTCGCCGTTCACCTTCACGATGAACTGGCGTTTCACCCGCAAAGGCGCGCGCATCCGCTTCGAAGCGGGCGAGCCGATCGGCTTCTTCTTTCCGCTCGAGCGCGCGGCGCTCGAGGGGTTCGAGCCGGAGTTCCAGTCGCTGGACGCCGATCCCGAGCTCCGCCGCCGGTTTCTCGAATGGAGCGCCTCGCGCGACGCCTTCCACGTGGCTATGCGCGACAACCCGCCGAAGGCCCCGGCCGACCGCTGGCAGAAGCACTACTACCGCGGCGTCGACGCCTCCGGGCAAGCGCTGATCGACGACCACCGGGCCAAGCTCAGGCTCAAGCCGTTCGACCGGCGGCGCGCGCCCGGCGTTCCGCCCGCGCCGCTCTCCGACCCGGCCGAGCGGCCGCCCGTCGAGCCCGACGCCGCTGCCGGCCCGGGCGCCGCGGCCGCCGCATTGCGCAAACGCGAGTGGCTGCTCGAGACCGTCGAGCGGCAACGGTCGCTCGCGCCCGCGGCTGCGGCGATCGATCGGCGCGCGGGCCTGAGCGGAGAAGAGTTCCTCGAGCGCTACTATGCGACCAACCGGCCGGTGGTCCTGACCGGCGAGATGGCCGATTGGCCGGCGTTGCGGCGCTGGACGCCGGAGTACCTCGCCAAGACCGTCGGCGAGCGGGTGATCGAGTACCAGGGTGGCCGCGCCGGCAACCCGCGCTTTGAGGAGGAGAAGGACGTCCATCGCCGGACCGCCCCGTTCGGCGCCTTCATGGCGCTGATCGGCGAGCCCGGAAACGACGCCTACATCACCGCCTACAACTCAGAGCGGAACGCCGAGGCGCTGTCGGTGCTGAGCAAGGACCTCGGACGCCTGGACAAGTTCCTCACCCGCGAGATCGGGCCGGCCGCCGGCATGATGTGGATCGGGCCGGCGGGAACGACCACCTCGCTGCACCACGATCTGACCAACAACCTGATCGCCCAGGTCACCGGCCGCAAACGGCTGAAGATCGTCCCCTCGGCCGAGGTCGGACGGCTCTACAACACCCGCCATGTGTTCAGCGAGACCTTCGACCTGGACGATCCTGCGCTCGACCTCGCGCGCTATCCGCGCCTGGCCGGCGTCCGCATCTATGACGTCACCCTCGAGCCAGGCGAGATCATCTTCATGCCGATCGGCTGGTGGCACCAGGTCAAGGCGCTCGACTTCAGCGTGACCATCACCCACACCAACTTCCTGTGGCCGAACGATGGGTACAAGACCTACCCAGGCGACTCGCCCTAGGCGTCGGCTTCGCCCTTGGCGATCAGCCCGTCGAACTCGAGGATGTTGCGCTTCAGGTCAGCGATAGCCGACGCCGACAGGTTCACGCCATTTGAGCGGAGGACGAGCGAGCCCTTCTCGAACATGTCCAACTGATCGATCAGCATGGCGCGCAGGTCGCGCCATCGCTGGAGCACCTGAAAGTCGGTTTCCATGGCGACCATGATAGGGGCGCAGGCCAGCCGGCGCCATGCTCGTTGGGGCGCTCGGGCCGGCGAATATCAGGGCGTCGCGGCCCCAGACGTGCTATGATCAACACAAAGGAAAGCCGGCTCGACGCCGGACAAGGTGGGAAATCGCCGCGCTCCGCGCGTCTTCCTCACCGCTCCTGAAAGCTGAAACATGAGCGAAAGCCCGCAAGGCGCCGACCAGCGCCCAGCATCGCCGCATCGAGCGCAGTCGAGCCGCCTCTGGCGGTCCGGGCGGGGCGCGCAGATGAAGCTGCTGGCCGCGCTGCGTGGCGAGGGCGCCCTGGTTTGGTCCGGCGGTTCCATCGTCGCCACCTACGAACTCGACGTGTTCGCACGCGGTCCCATGAAGACCGGCAGCGGCCAGATGGAAGGCGACTTCTCGGCCCTCGTCGAATTCAGCGCCCAGCGCCATCGACGAGCCGTGCTCGGTGGCCGCGCACTTGCGGCTGGAGGATGGGCGCGAGATCGAGATCGACCTCGTCTCGCTCGAGCCGTATTCCGCCGAGTTCGAAGCCCGCGGCTCGTCGGCCGGCCTCCTCGACGCCGCAGGATGACCCTTCTTGGCGCCCTCACCGGCCTGTTCAGCCGGGCGGACTCCGCTGACGCCGTCCGCTCGGAGATATTCTTCCTCGGGAACCGCCATCGCGGCGAGCCGCTCGCCGGCGCGATCGAGGAGCTCAAGGCGCCCAGCCTTGGCCGTGACCGTGCGCGCCTTCTTCGTGCGGTGGTCGCGTCTCTGACCCGCGGGGCTGAGCCCGCCTGACGGTCGGCGCGTGGTTGGCCTAGCCGGCCGTGCGGCCGCCGCCAAGCATGGACTCCACCCGCGGCAGCGCCCGGCGAACAGCGTCGGCCAGTCGGGCGTCTCCGGCGCTGTCATGCCAGAACCGGTGCTCGGCGCTAAGGGCGCCCGCAGGGTCGTCGGCATCGAGGATGCCGCGCATCGCGGCGGGGTCCAGGCTCTGGTCTTCGTAGCGGAAGGGCAGCCTTCCCTCCGCCCAGCGCCGCATGAAGACGAGGAAGAGGGCCGGCGGCATGGCCGCGCTGTCGAGCCCGACGCGGCTCGCCAGGCAGTCGCCGAGCGTCGGGGCGATGAAGCCAGCCAGCTTGGCCCAGCTGTCGGCGGCCACCCGCTGGTTGGTGTCGCGGATCTCCGCGTTTGCGAACCGCGACAGGGTCGTGGCGCCATAGGCTGCAAGGTCGATGGGGCTGGGCGAAAGGCAGGGGATCGCCGCATCGATGATGAACGCGCGGGCGAGCGCTGCGATCGCGGGGTCGGCCGCTCCCTGATGGATGAATTCGTAGCCTTTGAGCACGCCAGCCCAGGCGATGGCGCTGTGGCTGGCGTTGAGGATGCGGATTTTGGCCTCTTCATAAGGGGCCACGTCGTCCACGAATTGCACGCCAACCCTCTCGAGCCGCGGCCGGCCGGCGGCGAAGTCGTCCTCGATCACCCACTGGTGAAAGTCTTCCGCCATCACCGGCGCTTGGTCGGCCCAGCCCACCGCCGCGCGAACGCGCGCGCCGAGCTCCGGCGGAGGCCCGGGCGTGATCCGGTCTACCATGCTGCTCGGGGTCGTGACGTTTTGCGCGCACCACGCCAGCAACGCATGCTCGCCGCGGGCGGCGAGGAAGGCGCGCAGCCCCGCTGACAGGCGCCGGCCGTTGCCGCGCAGGTTGTCGCAGCTGAGCAGGGTCACCGGTCCGGCGCCCTTGGCCATGCGGGCGCCGAGGATCAGACTCAAGGCCCCGTAGAGCGTGCGGTGTGAGCCCGTCCGCAGGTCGGCGGCGACGTCGGGCGCGTCCTCCTCGAGGGTCATGTCGGGCTTCAGGTGATAGCCCGCCTCGGTGACCGTCATGGAGATGATCCGCGTGTCGGGATCGGCTCCCGCCGCGGTCACCGCGGCAAGGTCGGGTGTGAAGGAAAGCACCCGCTGGATGACGTCGATGGTCTGGTAGGCGCGCACGCCGGCGCTCGACACCGTCTCCAGCACATAGCGACCGTGCTGGGCGACCAGGGCCTGCTCGACCTTGAGACCGTCGCCGCGGATGTTGCCGCAGACGAGCCGCCAGTCCCGCTCACCCAGGCTCGCCAGCGCCTGCAAATAGGCGGCCTGATGCGCCCGGTGGAACGCGCCGAGGCCCAGGTGCAGGATCGAAGCCGTCACGCTCGGGCGGTCACCTCGCCCGTCGTTGGCGTCACCGGTAGACGTCGACGTCGACGAAGTTGTTCCAGACCTTGACCACGATCAGGGGCGTGCCGTTCACGATCTCGTTGTTCGTCTCGCGCGAGATCGTGCCGTGCAGCAGCATCTGCTCGAGGCGGGCGCGGTTGGCCTTGCTCGAGAAGAACGCGTCCGGCGTGTCTTCGGGATCGCGCTTGCCGAACTCGTAGTAGTTCGCCCGGTCCTGACGGATGATCCCCGCCGCCGTCGTCAGCCGCTCGCCGTAGGAATTGAAGTGATCCTGGTCGCTCAGCCGCGCGACATAGGTTTCGAGCGGCGCGCTCTGGGCCTGGGCGAGGGATCCGGCCGCAAGCGAAACCAGCAGCGACAACGCCAAGGCGACGCCGAGGCTCGGGACTGCGAAGTGTTTCATGGTGCTCCCCCTGACGCGGCCGTCCGCCGCCCATGGGCCCAGGCTACCAACGCCGGCCGTCAGCGCAAAGGGTCATCGGGTCGCCGGCGACGACGCGGCGACGAAGGCCAGGATGGCGCTCGACGTCGCCTCGGGCGCCTCCTGTTGCACCCAGTGGCCGGCGCCTGGGATCAGCGTGCTGGCCGTGAACCGGCGGCAGGCGCGCGTGGCCATCGCTTCGAATGCGCCGGGCGACTGATAGACTCCCCAGTCGCGGGCGCCGGCGATGAAGGCTGCGGGGACGTCGATGGTCCGGCCGGAGAACAGCCGAAGCGCGGGATCGGCGGCCATGCGGTACCAGTTGAGGCCGCCCTGGAATCCGGTTCGGGCGAACTCCTGCGTATAGACGGCCAGATCCTCCTCCGTCAGGCAGCGGCATGCGAGGGCCTCGGCCGGCGACGGGGCCATCGCCGTCACCGTCTCCGCCATCCCCTTGTCGCGCTGCATCACGTAGTAGGCCGGCAACCTGGAGAAGGCTTCGGGGCTCGGCGCTCCGAGCGGGAAGGGCGCGTTGGCGGCGAAGTCGCCGCTCTTGGCGTGGAAGTAGGCGCGCAGAAAGGCTGCCAGGCCCTGTGGGGCGTCGCGCATGTCGGCATTCGCCCCAGGCGTTCCGAAGAAACGCGTGTAGTGCCGTCGCGGCGGACTGAGGCCGGCCAGCGCCTGATCCAGATCGAACGCGGGCGCCTCGCGCACCACCAGGGCCGGCGGCCCAGCAAAGGGCGCGCTCATCAGGACGACCGCCGGGAAGACATCCGGCCGGATCAGGGCCGCCCAGGCGGCGACGACCGATCCAAAGTCGTGCCCGACCAGGGCCGCGACGCGCGGAATGCTCATCGCCGCCAGCAGGGCGAGCAGGTCGGTGACGAGATTCAACTGGCGGAAGGACGCAAGATCGCCGTCGTAGCGGTCGTCCCAGCCGGTGGTGCGGCCAAAGCCGCGCTGATCCGGCGCCACGACATGGAAGCCCGCCCCCGCGAGGGCTGGCATGACGGCCCGCCAGCTGTAGGCCAGCTCGGGAAAGCCATGCAGCAGAACGATGCACGGATCGTCGGGGCGCCCAGCCTCGAGGACCTGCATCTCGAGCCCGTTGGCCTGACGCACCCGCCGCGAGCGGATTCCGGCGGGAAGCGGCAGGGGCGGCAGGGCAGACGGCCCGGCCTCAGCATCGTCGGTCATCGTTCGCCCCATGTCGCTCCCTGCTCCATCGGCGAGAAACGCTACGCCGCAGCGCTGCTTGCGACGAGACCCGATCCGCCCTGCGCGACTTCCCGAAGCCGCGCCTTGATGGCTTACTGGGCGCCCGCGCCTCGTCGCGCCAACGGGAGAGAAACGATGAGCGAGCAATCGTCAGACGCGCCGGCCGAAGCCATCACGGCCGCGGAAGGCTCTGGCCAGCCTGCTCAGGCCCAGCCGGCGCCGGAGGTGCGGGGGCTGCGCGTGGAGACGATCGCCCCGGGGGCGCGCGAAGTCCTCGCGCCCATGCGCGACAGGATCAAGCTCGCCGGCAACCTCTACCTGCCGGAAGGCGAGGGGCCCTTCCCCTGCATCGTCACCCGCACGCCCTACGGCAAGGACACGATGGAGCTGTTCTCCGATCCGCGCGCCGCCCGCAAATACACCAAGGCCGGTTACGCCTACCTCGTCCAGGACACGCGTGGGAAAGGGCGCTCGGAGGGCCACTACGGCGGCTTCACCGACGACCGCAACGACGGCTACGACACCGTCGAGTGGATGGCCCGGCAAAGCTGGAGCAACGGCCGGATCGGCGTCACGGGCGCCTCGGCCATGGGGATCACGACCAACATGGCGGCGATCGCCAACCCGCCGCATCTGGTCGCCGCATTCGTCATCGTGGCCGGAAACGACACCGCCTTCATCGGCGGCGCCTTCAAACAGCGGGACATGGGCGACTGGAACCGCGGCCAGGGCGTCGCCGAAGAGCGCATCCGCTCGAGCGCCGCGTCCTACGTCGCCACCGCCCTTTCGGTCACCGGCGACGTCCTGCACAACGCGCGCTTCATCCACATCCCGATCTACAACTACGGCGGCTGGTACGACCTGTTCAGCGTCGGCAACGTGCGCAACTTCCAGCACCTGCAGAACCACGGAAGCAGCGGCGCGCGCGGTAACCAAAAGCTGGAGATGGGTCCCTTCGGCCATGGAGACATGGCGGGCGATCTCGCCTACCCGAACGGTTCGGAGCTGTTGCGCGGCGCGACCGACGAGATCCGCTGGTTCGACTATTGGCTGAAGGGCGTCGACAACGGGATCATGGATGAGCCGCCGGTGCGGATCTACATGATGGCCTCGGCTCGCAAGGGCGAGCTCTCGGCGAAGAACCGCTGGATGCGGTTCGCCAACTGGCCGCCGGCGCCGCAGACCGTCGGCTACTTCCTGCATGAGGACGGGGGCTTGTCGCGCAAGGCGCCGACCGAGGCGTCGGCCTCCCGCGCCTACGACTTCGATCCCAAGAGCCCGGTCCCGACGCAAGGCGGTTCGAACCTGACCTTCGAGAAGGGGCCGATGGACCAGCGGGCGATCGGCGAGCGGCCGGACTATCTCCGCTTCCAGACGGCGGTGCTTGATCGCGACGTCGCCATCGCCGGGCCGGTGAGCATGGAGCTCTGGGCTTCGACCGATGGTCCGGACACGGACTTCATGGTCAAGCTCGTCGACGTCTACCCGGACGGCTACGAGGCTATCGTGCTCGATAGCGCGCTGCGCACGCGTTATCGCCACGGCCGTCACCGCGACGACGTCGCGATGATGACCCCGGGCGCGCCGGAGAAGCTGACGCTCGACCTCTGGGACACCGCGCTCACCTTTGAGGCGGGCCACCGGATCGCTGTGCATGTCGCGAGCTCGAATTCACCCCGGTTCGACGTCAATCCGAACACCGGCGAGTTGCCCGGGCGCGACGTGGCGACGCGCGTCGCCCGGAACGTGATCTATTTCGACGCCGCTCACCCGAGCGCCATTCGCCTGCCGGTCATCTATCCCGAGGACTAGGCCGGGCAGACGCTTCGCACGCTAGCGGGCGCGGGCTACTCCGCCGCCTGCGCGGACCCATCGTCCGCCAACTCGGCGTCCGGCGCGGTCGGCATCTCCGAGAGGCCGCGGTCGATGGCCGCCGCGCGCTGGGCGAGGTCCAGCATCGGCGCCGGGGCGTCCTCCGGCTCCTCGGCGACGAGGGCGGCGAGGTCGCGGGCGAGCGCCAGCAGCCTGGGGGCGGCCTCGATCAGGCGCGCCTGCTGCTCGATCTTGCGCGGGTCGCGGTCGTACTCGGCGCCCGGCACGCGCCAGCCGCCCCAGTCGGCGGAATCCGTCACCACCACCGGGAAGGTCCCCGGGTAGGGGTGGTGGCCGCAGTCCTCGGGCTGTTGCCACTTGTTGCGCGCCCGCATGAGCCGCCAGGCGCCGCCGGCCTCCGCGTCGTCGCCGTCGATGCGCTCTTCAGCCTTGAGGTCCTGGGCGAGGAACTCGCGGCCCAGGCCCACGTCGTAGGCGATGCGAACGGGTTCGTCGAAACCCCGCGCCCAGACGGGCACGATCTTCTCGATCACCGCCCAGGTGCCGACCGTTTCGACCCAGACTTTCTGGTTGCGGTGGAATTGTGCCTTGGCCATGGGCGCCCGCGAAAGTGGGAGACAACCGCCGCATATGCGCCGAAAATCGTTGACGCGAGGTCAATCTTCCGGAGGCGCGGCAAAGGCCGCTAGGGTGGCCGGGCATCGAGAAAACAAGGCCGGAAGCCATGAACTTCGACTATTCCGACGATCAGAAGTTCCTGAAGACCGAGGCGCGCAAGTTCCTCGACGCCGAGTGCCCGGTGAAGCTCGTCCGCGGCGTGCTCGACGATCCCAAGCGCAGCTACGACGAGGGCCTCTGGCGCAAGATCGCCGAACAGGGCTGGCTGGGCGCCGCCATCCCGGAGCGTTTCAACGGCCTCGGGCTTGGCCGGATCGAGCTTTGCGCCATCGCCGAGGAGCTCGGCCGCGCCTGCGCGCCGGTTCCCTTCGCGTCCACCGTCTACTTCCTCGCCGAAGCCCTGATGCTGGCGGGCTCCGAGGAGCAGCAGGCCAACCACCTGCCCAAGATCGCCGCCGGCGAGCTCATCGGCGCTTTCGCCACCTCCGAGGGGCCGGGGGCCTACTCGGAGGGCAACATCAAGGCGGCGGTCGATGGCGGCAAGCTCACCGGCGTCAAGGTGCCCGTCACCGACGGCGACATCGCCGATGTGGCGGTGGTGCTGGCCAAGGAGGGCGGCCGCTCCGGGCTCTACCTGGTCGACCTGACCGGCGCGGGCGTGACGCGCGAGACGCTGGCGACGCTGGATCCCACCCGCGGCGTCGCCAAGCTCACCTTCGCCGGCGCTGCGGCCGAGCGGCTCGGGCCGGCGGGCGAGGGCGCGGCCCTTGCCGAGGGGGTCATGGACCGCGCGGCCGTGCTGCTGGCGTTCGAGCAGCTGGGCGGCGCCGACCGCTGCCTCGACATGGCCAAGGCCTATGCGCTCGAGCGCTACGCCTTCGGGCGGCCGATCGGCGGCTACCAGGCGATCAAGCACAAGCTCGCCGACGTCTACGTGAAGAACGAGCTGGCCCGCTCCAACGCCTACTACGGCGCCTGGGCGCTGAACGTCGGCGCGCCGGAGCTTCCGGTGGCCGCGGCGGCCGCTCGCGTGGCGGCGTCCGAGGCGTTCTGGTTCGCCTCCAAGGAGAACATCCAGACCCATGGCGGGATGGGGTTCACCTGGGAGGTCGACTGCCACCTCTACTACCGCCGCTCGCGCCAGCTCGCCCTGGTCGCCGGCGCGCCCAAGGTCTGGAAGGAGCGGCTCGTGCGCCAGCTCGAACGCCGCAACGCCGCTTAAGGGATAGGGACGATGGATTTCACCGACAGCCCGCAAGAAGCCGCCTACCGCGCCAAGGCCAAGGCCTGGCTCGAAACCAACGCGCCGAAATACGCCCGCGGCGCCGACAGCGTCGGCGAGGAGTCCGACGGCGGGGTCGACTGGGAGGACATGAAGCGCGCCAAGGCCTGGCAGGCGAAGAAGGCCGAGGCCGGCTACGCCCAGATCACCTGGCCGAAGGAGTGGGGCGGCGGCGGCGGAACGCCGATCGAGTCGGTCATCTTCGGCCAGGAAGAAGCCAGGTTCGGCGTCGGCGGCGGCTACTTCCAGATCGGCCTTGGCATGTGCGTGCCGACCGTGATGGCCTTCGCCGACGAGCCGACCAAGGCGCGCTTCGTCGGTCCGGCGCTGCGCGGCGAGGAGATCTGGTGCCAGCTGTTCTCCGAGCCTGGCGGCGGCTCCGACGTGGCCGCGGCGCAGCACGCGCGCCGTGCGCGACGGCGACGACTGGGTGATCAACGGGCAGAAGGTCTGGACCTCGGGCGCCCACTACGCCGACTACGGAATCATCATCGTCCGCACCAATCCCGATGCGCCCAAGCACAAGGGGCTGACGATGTTCTGGCTCGACATGAAGTCGCCGGGCGTCGAGGCCAAGCCGATCCACCAGATGTCGGGCGGGCGGAACTTCAACGAGGTCTACTTCACCGACGTGCAGGGTGAAGGACAGCCAGCGGCTTGGCGCCGTCGACGACGGCTGGCGGGTCTCGCTGGTGACGCTGATGAACGAGCGGCTCGCCGTCGGCGGCGGCGGCGGCCTCGACTACGCCGTGATCATGTCGCTGGCGCGCGAGCTGCAGACCGACAAGGGCGCGGCGCTCTCCGACCAGGCGTTCCGCGAGAAGCTGGCCGACTGGTACGTCCAGTCCGAGGGCCTGAAGTACACCCGCTACCGCACCATGACCGCGCTCTCCCGCGGCCAGACGCCCGGTCCGGAGAGCTCGATCGGCAAGATCATCGCCGCCGGCCAGCTGCAGGACCTGGCCAACTCCGCCGTCGAACTCGAGGACCAGTTCGGGATCATCGACGATTCAGCCGTCGCCCCGCTGCGCGCCGCCTTCCAGAGCGCGCTGCTCTCGGCGCCCGGCATGCGTATCGCCGGCGGCACCGACGAGATCCTGAAGAACATCATCGCCGAGCGAGTGCTGGGCCTGCCCGGCGAGATCCGCGTCGACAAGGACGTCCCCTTCAAGGACATGCCGCGCGGGCGCTGAGGGCGACGCCAAGATCCTCCCCCGCTGGGGGAGGGGGACCACCCGCAGGGTGGTGGAGGGGGCCCGCCGCTCGCGCGGCCGGCCTGCAAGCTCAACCTAGGTCATTCCTGAAACGGGCGCGGCCGGCATCGCTCCCCCTCCACCGCGCTACGCGCGGTCCCCCTCCACCGCGCTACGCGCGGTCCCCCTCCCCCTACGGTGGAGGATCTAGGGGCTCGATTGGCGGCGGCTCCAGGTGCATCTAGATGGTGTCACCCTGGGAGGGTCAATCATGGCGCTGGTCGAGTTTGAGCAGGACGGCGTCATTGCGGTCGTCACCATCAACCGGCCGGAGGCGCGAAACGCCGTCGATCGGGCGACCGCCGATGCGCTCGCCGCCGCCTTCCGCCGCTTCGACGCCGACGAGGCCCTGCACGTCGCGGTCCTGACCGGCGCGCGCGGCGCCTTCTGCGCGGGCGCGGACCTGAAAGCCATCGCCGCCGGCGGCGGCAACCGGGTGGTGGAGGAGGGCGACGGGCCGCTCGGCTGCACGCGCATGCTGCTCACCAAGCCGGTCATCGCCGCGGTCGAGGGCCACGCCGTCGCCGGCGGGCTGGAGCTCGCGCTCTGGTGCGACCTGCGGGTGGCGGCGCGCGATGCGACCTTCGGCGTCTATTGCCGGCGCTTCGGCGTTCCGCTCGTCGACGGCGGCACGATCCGGCTGCCACGGCTGATCGGCATGAGCCGGGCGCTCGACATGATCCTCACCGGCCGCGGCGTCTCCGGCGAGGAGGCGCTCGCCATCGGCCTCGCCAACCGCATGGTCGAGCCGGGCGAGGCCTTGGCTGTCTCCAAGCTGCTTGCCCAAGAGATCGCCGCCTTCCCGCCGCTCGCCATGCGCGCCGACCGGATGTCGGCCTACGAGCAGTGGGGCATGGGCCTCGAGGACGCGCTCAGGAACGAGTATCGGCGCGGGTTCGCGGTCGTGCAGGCCGGCGAGACGCGCGAGGGCGCGGGCCGGTTCGCCGGCGGCGTGGGGCGGCACGGCGCGTTCGACACACGGTCGATTTGACCCGACTCGCACGGCGGCGGTACGGCCCTCCATGGCGCTCACCATCTATGGAACCCAGCGCTCGCGCACGATGCGGGTGCTCTGGACTGCCGCCGAGCTCGGCCTCGACTACCAGCACGTCCCGCTCACGGTGGACGACCCCTGGCTCAAGTCGCCCGCGTTCCTGGCGATCAGCCCCAACGGGACCATCCCCGCCATCGTCGACGACGGCTTCGCGCTCGCCGAGTTGATGGCGATCAACCTCTACCTGACCAAGCGCCACGCGCCTGGCTCGCTCTATCCCGAGAGCCTGGAGGGCGAGGCCGACGCCTGGCGCTGGAGCCTCTGGGCGCAGGGACAGCTCGAGCCTTGGGTCATGCAGGACGCCAGGCTCGCCGACCTGCGCGCCGCCGCTGCCGCGTCGATGCGCCAGGAGGTGGAGCGGGCGCTCGGCCTGCTCGATCGCGATGCTGGCCGATCGCCCCTTCCTGCTTGGCGAGGCTTCTCCGTCGCCGACCTCAACGTCGCCGGCGTGCTCTCGCCCTCGCGTGCGGGAAGCTCGATCTGGAACCCTGTCGCTCAGGTCCGCGCCTGGCTCGAGCGCTGCTATGGCCGCCCCGCGGCCCTTGGCGTCCGCGCGCGCTACGCCTGAACGCCTACTCCCCGTTCACCCGGGCCTGGTTCAACGTCGCCAGCTTGTCGAGCGCCTTGGAGCGCCCGACGTAGCGCCCCTTCGCCGGGTCCCAGCGGTAGACGCCGGAATAGACATGCACGCCGGCCGGCGGCGGCTTCTCGTCGCTGCAGCCGTCCTCTCCGGTTCGCTTGACGGTTTCTTTGACGCTGACCTCGACCGCGCGGTAGGCGCCGGGACCCGCGATCGCGCGATAGGTCGGCTCTTCCACCCGGCTGTAGGCGCAGAAGGATTCGTCGAACGTGAAGATGCTGTCGATGAGTTCGAAGCGATCACCTCGGATGAAGATCATCTCCGCCTCGTTGTAAGTCTCGTTCGAGTTCCAGTGGTCGCTCTCGACGACGATCAGCGGCGATCCGGCGGCGAGCAGGGGCATGTGGTCGGTCTCCATCGCTGTCCAACGGTCGTTGCCGACCCCGACCACGTCCAGCAGCTTCGGACCCGGATCGAACGCGACGAGCGCCAGCACCGCCGCCTCCTCGACGTTGCCGTCCGAACCGCCGAGATCGATCAAGGCGACGCACCCGATCTGGCTGGCCGGGCACGACCGCCGTGTCGATGGGGGGAACGCCCAGCACGATCGGGTCCTCCGGCGGGGCCAGCATGTCCTTGCCTTCGATATGCCGGAAGGCGACCGCCTTGTGTCCGGACGCCCCGTCCGGCGTGCTCACCAGGTCGGGAACGACCAGTTTGGCGAGGTCGAACATCGTCACGCTCGGGTGGTCCGGCACGGGATCGGTAAGTTCCGCGGCGGCGGCGGCTCGCGCCAGCGCAGCCAGACACGCGACAAGCAAGACCGTGCGCACCATGGGGCCCCCGACCAGAGCAGTCTCGGCCAGCCGACCGCAGTTTCAAGCGTTCTTTTGCCCGAGCGCTAACGCACCGGCTGGCGAAGTTCGGTATGCTCGCGTTCGATGCTGCACCACCTCTCCGCCCTGGCCGCCAGCTACGGCTACGTCGCCGTCTTCGGGCTGATCTTCGCCGAAAGCCTCGGTATTCCGTTGCCGGGCGAGGGCATCCTCGTCGTGACGGCGCTCTACGCCGCGCGAACCCACCGGCTGAACATCGTGGGCGACATCTCGACGGCCGCCATCGCCGCCTTCCTCGGCACCAGCGCGGGGTACCTCCTGGGACGCTGGGCCGGCGCGCCGCTGCTCGCCCGCTTCGGCGGCTATGTCGGGCTGTCCCCGGCGCGCAGGCGCCTTGGCGAATATCTCTTCCTGCGTCACGGCGCGAAAATCATCTTCTTCGGCCGCTTCATCGCGTTCCTGCGCGCCTTCGAGGGGATCCTCGCCGGCGCCAACCGCATGCCCGTGCGGCGTTTCCTCTTGTTCAACGCCCTCGGCGCCATCGCGTGGACGACCACATTCGGGCTTGGCGCCTACCTCTTCGGCCGCGCGTTCGTGCATCTGTCGCGGCCGATCGGCCTGGCGGCCGTCATCGTCACCGCGCTCGCCGCCATCGCGGCGATCGTCTACGTGCGCGGCCAGGAAGAGGCGCTCCAGCGCGAGGCCGACGCGGCCCTGCTCGGGCCGCCCGATCCAGGATCAGCAGACGCGCCACACTAGCGTCGGCCCGCTATTTCTTCTTCTTCGGCGGCGAGGTGAAATCGCGCGCCGGCGCGGCCGCGGGCTTGGCCTTCGCCGCCTTCGGCTTGCGGACCTCTCGATTGCTTCGTTTCTGACCCTTGGCCATCTCTGCACGCTCCTTGGCGCCGCGGCGTCGCCGTCGGCCGCCCTCATGACCTAGCGCCTGCGACGGCTGGCGCAACCCGGCATCGTCGGGTGTCGAGCGATGCGGCGGCTCTTCGCCAAGGGGCGGGCGCATGTTACGCCGCTGAAACACTGAAAACAGGGAGACGGCGGATGCGGGGTTTGGTGCTTGGTCTGGCGCTTGGCGCGGTGGCGCTCGCGGGGTGCTCGAAGACAGCGGACAATTCGGCGGCGAACGGGTCCAGCGCGGCGCCAGCCGCGGCCGCATCCACGGCGGCGACGCCTGCGGCGGCCACATCGGCGGCGGCGCCGGCGGCGGCCGGTCCGGCAGGGCCGATCACGCTGGCGCAGCTGCCCGCGCCGACGGCGGGCCAGTGGTCGCGTTCGTCCAGCCAGGACGGCGCGGCGGCGACGACCGACACGGCGTGCATGGACGGCAAGCCGATCGATCCGATGGCTGGCATGCCGGTGAAGTGCGCCAAGATGAACGCCACGCGCACGGCCAGTGGCGGCTTCGTCGTGGCCGGCGACTGCCCGAACAACGGCATCGACGCCAAGCTGACGCTGGCCGGCGAGGGTGACTTCTCCAAGAGCTACACCACCGACTCCACGATGGTGATGACCGGCGGTCCCGGCGGCGACATGACCACCAAGAACCACTCTGTGTACACCTACGTCGGGCCGACCTGCTCGAAGTGACGGCTGGCGCGGCTTGCGCGGCGCGAGCGCACCGCTCGTCCGCGCACCGCGTCAGGCGTCGGGCGCGATGTTGGAGTTGACGCGGAACAGGTTCCCCGGGTCGTAGGCCGCCTTGATCCGGCGCAGGCGAGCGTGGTTCTCGCCGAACGAGGCGCGCACCTTTTCCGGCTGGTCGTCCGCGGTGATGTGGTTGACGTAGACCTGCCCCAGCAGGTGCGGCTCGAGCCTGGCCCAGACCGCGCGCACCCAGGCGATGTGGGTCGCGCTCTCCGCAGGATCGGTCCAGCAGCCGATAGCGTCGATGTCCCACTGCGGTCGACGGGCCGAGAAGGCCGTGGCCGACGGCGAGCGCCGGCATATCTCGCCATGAATGTAGAACATCAGGAGCGCGTTCATCGGCGAAGAGAAGCGGGCGGCCGCCGCGAGGAACTCGTCGATCAAGGCGTCGGACAGCTCTTCGGTGAACGCCGAACGCCAATAGCGCTGCAGCCCATGGACCGCGTTGGGTTCATCCAGAAGCACCTGGCGCGCGGCGTATGACATCGGGCCCACGGTATCCATGATCGGCTGGCCGAACTGGCGCAGGGGCGCCAGGACACGCTCGCCCTCTTCAATCGGTCCGTTATAGCCGATCAGCAGCGCCAGCACCGGCGAGCCGCCGGGCGAGAGCAAGCCCGCGTGGACCTCGGCCGCGTCCGGCAGCGTCGGAACGAAGTCGCGATAGAAGCGCAGCACATCGCGCGCCTGGTCCAGCGGATGGAGCACCATGCCGCCCAGCACCTGGCCCACGGGGTGGAGCTCGAACACGAATTCGGTGACGACGCCATAGTTGCCGCCGCCGCCGCGCAGCGCCCAGAACAGGTCGGGCTCCTCCGTCTCGCTCGCCCGGCGCAGTTTGCCGTCGGCGGTGACGACCTCCGCGGACAGCAGATTGTCCACCGTCGCCCCGTACAGCCCGCCCAGCCAGCCGATGCCGCCGCCGAGCGTGAGGCCGCCGACGCCGGTGTTGGAGACCGTGCCTCCGGTGACAGCCAGCCCGTGCGCCTGGGTCGCCGTGTCCAGTTCGAGCCACAGGGCGCCGCCCTGGACGCGGGCCGTGCGCCGCGCGGGATCAACCGTGATCTGCTTCATCGGCGAGAGGTCGAGCACCATGCCGCCGTCGTTGACGCCATAGCCTGGCGCGCTGTGCCCGCCGCCGCGCACCGAAAGCAGCAGGCCGTGGGTGCGGGCGAAGTCGACGGCGTTGCTGACGTCGCCGGCGTCGGCGCAGCGTACGATCAGCGCCGGGCGTCGATCGACGTTGCCGTTCCAGACCCGCCGCGCGGCCTCGTAGTCCGCGTCCTGGGCAAGGATCACGCCGCCGCGCAGCCGCCCGCGAAGGGCGTCGATCACCGCGTCGTCCAGGCCGACGCTGCCGCCGTCCAAGGTCAAGCTGTCGAGCATTTGGTAGTCCCCCGCTGTTGGCCGGCAAGCGCGGGGCTCTCGCCCCGACCGCAGCCGGCGCCGCCGCCATCCCGGCGGCCGCACTTTGACTGATGTGTCTCCGACCCCCAAGAGCCATCTCGAACGGCGGAGCGGCTCTCCTGACGCTTGCCCCATCAAAAGCGAACGCCGCGGCGTCTCGCGGGCGCCGCGGCGTTCAGATCCGGGTGCGAGAGCCTGCTAGGTGCGCTGGCCGCGGCGGGCCTTGTCTGCGGCTTCGCCGGCTTTGCGCTGCAGCGTGCCCACCGTCTTCTCGGCCAGGCCCTGCGCCTGCTTGCCGATGTTGCCGGTCACCTTGCCGAGGGCTTCCTTGGCGGCGCCCTTCATTTCGTGACCGGCGCCTTTGACGCGGTTCTTGTCCATGATCGTTACTCCAACGGCGAACGGCGCGGAACGGCCGCTGGAGAGGCTAACGCGCCGTCCGGGCGAACGTTGCCCGAATGCCGGCGCAGGCGTGCGTGGACGCCGCCGCCCGCGTTCGATAGAACCCCGCGGTTCCCGAAAACGCCCCAGCTTCCGAGGCCGAGCAAGCCGCCATGGCGCAGCAGTACATTTTCCAGATGCAGGGCCTGACCAAGGCCTACGCCGGCGGCAAGAAGGTGTTCGAGAACATCTGGCTGTCCTTCTATCCGGACGCGAAGATCGGCGTCGTCGGCGTGAACGGCTCCGGCAAGTCGACGCTGCTGCGGATCATGGCCGGGCTCGACACCGAGTTCACCGGCGAGGCCAGGCCCGTCGAGGGGACCAAGATGGGCTTCCTCGAACAGGAGCCGCATCTCGACGAGCAGCTGAACGTCTGGGGCAACGCCATCGCCTGGTGCGAAGAGAAGAAGGTCGTCGACCGCTACAACGAGGTCGCCGCCAAGCTGGGCGAGGACTACTCCGACGAGCTGATGGAGGAGATGACCAAGCTCCAGGAGACCATCGACGCCGGCGATCTCTGGGACATCGACAGCAAGATCGAGATGGCGATGGACGCGCTGCGCTGTCCACCGAACGACTGGAGCGTCGAGACCCTTTCCGGCGGCGAGCGCCGGCGCGTGGCGCTGGCGCGGCTGCTGCTGTCCAAGCCCGACATGCTCTTGCTCGACGAGCCGACCAACCACCTCGACGCGGAGTCGGTGGCCTGGCTGCAGCACCACCTGGAGGCCTTCCCGGGCTGCGTGATCCTGGTCACCCACGACCGCTACTTCCTCGACCAGGTCACCAAGTGGACGCTGGAGCTCGATCGCGGGAAGGGGGTCCCCTACGAGGGCAACTACTCCTCGTGGCTGGAGCAGAAGGTCAAGCGCACCCAGCAGGAGGCGAGCGAGTCCGAGGCGCGCAAGAAGACCATCGCCCGCGAGCTCGAATGGGTCCGCTCCTCGCCCAGCGCGCGGCGCTCGAAGTCCAAGGCCAGGCTCGCGGCCTTCGACGAGCTGGTGAACGCCGCCGAGCGGGAGAAGCAGACCTACGCCCAGATCCAGATTCCGCCGGGGCCTCGCCTTGGCAACGTGGTGATCGAGGTCGAGGGGCTGGAGAAGGAGTACGGCGACAAGGTCCTGTTCAAGGACCTGACCTTCAAGCTGCCGCCCGGCGGCATCGTCGGCGTCATCGGACCGAACGGGGCGGGCAAGTCGACCCTGTTCAAGCTGGTCACCGGCCAGGAGACGCCGGACGGCGGCGCGATCCGCGTCGGCGAGACGGTCGCCATGGCCTACGTCGACCAGAGCCGCGATGCGCTCGACGACAAGAAGACGGTCTGGGAGGAGATCTCGGGCGGGCTCGACGTGATGAAGGTCGCCGGCCGCGAGGTGCCCAGCCGCGCCTATGTTGGCTCGTTCAACTTCAAGGGCGGCGACCAGCAGAAGAAGGTCGGCCTGCTCTCCGGCGGCGAGCGCAACCGGGTGCACCTGGCCAAGACGCTGGCCGGCGGCGGCAACGTGCTCCTGCTCGACGAGCCGACCAACGACCTCGACGTCGAGACCCTGCAGGCGCTGGAGTCGGCGCTCGAGGATTTCCCCGGCTGCGCCGTGGTGATCAGCCACGACCGCTGGTTCCTCGACCGCCTGGCCACCCATATCCTCGCCTTCGAGGGCGACAGCCACGTCGAGTGGTTCGAGGGCAACTTCGAGTCCTACGAAGACGACAAGAAGCGCCGCCTCGGCGCCGACTCGCTGATCCCCCACCGCATCAAGTTCCAGAAGTTCACGCGCTAGCTCGTAGAACCCTCGCCCCGCGCAGCGGGGAGAGGGCAGGGTGAGGGGGCGGCCTCTCCGCGACAGAACCGCCGCGGGGAATGTCGCGGAATCGCCGCAGTCCCCCTCACCCCAACCCTCTCCCCCGCGAAGAGCGGGGGCGAGGGAGTCCTTCCAGGAACGCCGCAACCGCCTGGTCCCCGCTGAGCACGACGCTCGGCACGCCGTAGCGGGCGGCTTCGGACTGGATGCGGGGCCGGCTCTTGCGCTCGAAGGTCCAGACCCACTGCAGGAAATCCCAGCTCAGGTTTTCAAGGCAGCCTTCGGCCAGGTCTGGCCTGCGCTTGCCGCGGTCCGTCCAGGCTCGCTTCAGCACCCTCCAGAGACAGACCCGGCGCGGCTGGTCGACGTAGATCACGAAGTCCGCCCTCGCAAAGCGCAGGTCGAATGTGCGGCCGACGAAGTTGCCGTCTGTGATCCAGGCGTCGCCGGCGACCGCCGCGGCGACCTTTGCCCTGAACGCGTCGGCGTCCGGCTCCTTCCAGCCCGGCTGCCAGAACAGGGCGTCGAGGTGCACGACGGGCAGGCCGAGTCGCTCGCCCATGGCGCGGGCCAGCGTCGACTTGCCGCTGCCGGAGTTGCCCAGGATGACCACGCGCCGCATGACCGAGCGATGGCCCGGCCATGTCTCGGCCGTCAAGCGCCGGGGCCAGCCCGAGGCGAGGCTTGACTTCATATAAAGATATCTTTATATGGCTGAATGACCCTGAGTTCAGGCCAGATCGTCGAGCTGTTGCGCGCCGCCGGCGAGCCGACCCGGTTCCGCATCCTGGCGCTCCTCGCGCGCGAGGAGCTTGCCGTCGGCGAGCTCACGCGTGTGCTTGCCCAGAGCCAGCCCAGGGTCTCCCGGCACCTGAAACTGCTCGTGGCCGCCGGCCTCGTCGAGCGCTTTCCCGACGGCGCCTGGGCCTTCTATCGCCTGGCGGGCGGCGCGGCCGAGCGCAGCTTCATCGACCAGACCCTCGGCCTGCTCGGCGCTGGCGATGCCGCGGTGGCCCGCGACGCGGCGGCGCTCGAGACCGTCCGCGCCGAGCGCGCCAAGGCCGCCGCCGACTACTTCGCCCAGAACGCCGCGCACTGGGACGAGCTCCGCTCGCTCTACGTCTCGGAGGCGGACGTCGAGGCGGCCATCCTCGCCGCGGCCGGCAAGGGGCCGTTCCGGCGCATCGTGGATCTCGGAACCGGCTCAGGCCGCATGCTCAGGCTGCTCGGCGCGAACGCCAAGGCCGCGCTCGGCCTCGATCTCTCGCAGCAGATGCTGAACATCGCGCGCCAGACGACGGCGGAGGCCGGGCTCGCTCACTGCGAGCTTCGCCACGGCGATGTGTTTGCGACCCACCTGCCCAGCGGCTGGGCCGATCTCGTCGTCGTGCACCAGGTGCTGCACTACCTGAACGACCCCGCCGCCGCCGTCGCCGAAGCCGCGCGGCTCGTGGCGGCCGACGGCAAGCTCCTGATCGTCGACTTCGCGCCGCACGGGCTCGAATACCTGCGCGAGGCGCACCAGCACCGCCGGCTCGGCTTCTCCGACGAGGAGATGGCCCGCTGGCTGGCCGCCGCCGGCCTCGCGGCGCCGACGCCGCTCAGCCTGCCGCCCGCCGAGAGGGCGGGCCTCACCGTCAAGATCTGGGCCGCCACGCCCAGGGCCGCCGAACAGAGGAGCGCCGCATGAGCGCATCCATCGCCCGCCTCGACTCCGCGCTCGGGCCGGTCGCCCGTGCGGGCGCCCGCTTGGCCGGCCGCCAGGCCCAGCCCGCTCGGCATCTCCTTCGAGTTCTCGCCCCCGCGAACGCCGGAGGCGGAGGAGGGCCTTTGGGCGTCGATCCGCCGCCTCGAGCCGCTTCAGCCCAGCTTCGTCTCGGTGACCTACGGCGCCGGCGGCTCGACGCGCGAGCGCACCCACCGCACGGTGCGGCGCATCCTGGAGGAAACGACGCTGAAGCCGGCGGCGCACCTCACCTGCGTCGACGCCAGCCGCGCCGAGGTCGACGAGGTGATCCAGGACTATTGGGACGCCGGCATCCGCCACCTGGTCGCGTTGCGCGGCGACCCGCCCGGCGCGATCGGGGGCGCCTATGTTCCGCGTCCGGATGGTTATGCCAACGCCACCGAACTCGCACGCGGGGTCGCAGGCGATCGCGCCGTTCGAGATCAGCGTCAGCCTCTATCCGCAGAAGCACCCGGAGAGCCCGTCGATCGAGCACGACATCGATGTTTTGAAGGCCAAGATCGACGCTGGCGCCACCCGCGCCATCACCCAGTTCTTCTTCGACATCGATGCCTTCCTCCGCTTCGCCGAACAGGTGCGCAAGGCGGGCGTCACCATCCCGATCCTGCCGGGCATCATGCCGGTCTCGAACTACAAGGGCCTGGAGACGCATGGCCAACGGTGCGGCATTCCGCTGCCGGACTGGCTGGGCGCGCTGTTCGAGGGCCTCGACGGCGACCCGACCACCCGCGAGCTGATCGCATGCGCGGTCGCGGCCGAGATGTGCGCGCGCCTGGTGGAGGAGGGCTACGGCGACGTCCACTTCTACACCCTGAACCGGGCGGAGCTGACCTACGCCATCTGCCGGGTGCTGGGCGCGCGGGAGGCGCTGCAATGAGCCGCACGCAACGGATCGCCGCGTTCAAGGCGGCGGCGGAGAAGCGCATCCTGATCCTCGACGGGTCCTGGGGCGTGCTGCTGCAGAAGAAGGGGCTCGTCGAGGCCGACTTCCGCGGCGAGCGGTTCAAGGACCATCCCGTTCCGATCAAGGGCGACTACGACCCGCTTGTGCCTCACTCGCCCGGACCTGATCACCGAGATCCACGACGCCTACTTCGAGGCGGGCGCCGACATCGCCGAGACCAACACCTTCAACGCCAACACCTTCAGCCAGGCCGACTTCGGCCTCGAGGGCGCCGTGCGGGAGATGAACCTCGCCGCCGCGCGACTGGCCTGCGAGGCGGCGGCGCGCTGGACGGCCAGGACCCCGGACAAGCCGCGCTTCGTCGCCGGCGCGATGGGGCCGATGAACAAGACGCTCTCCATCTCGTCCAAGGTGGACGATCCCGGCGCGCGCGGCGTGACCTTCGACGAGGTCTACGCCGCCTACCGCGAGCAGGCGCTGGCCCTGCACGAGGGCGGGGTCGACATGTTCCTGATCGAGACCATCTTCGACACCCTGAACGCCAAGGCGGCGATCAAGGCCATCCTCGACCTCGAAGACGATGGGCTTGAGCCGTTGCCGATCTGGGTCTCGGGCACGATCACCGACCGCTCGGGCCGCACGCTCTCCGGGCCAGACGGTCGAGGCGTTCTGGAACTCCGTCCGCCACGCCCGCCCGATCGCCGTCGGCCTGAACTGCGCGCTGGGCGCCGAGCTGATGCGGCCCTACATCGCCGAGCTCTCGCGGGTCGCCGACACCCTGGTCGCCGCCTATCCCAACGCCGGCCTGCCCAACGCCATGGGCGAGTACGACGAGGGGCCCGACGACACCGCCGGCATGCTCGGCGAATGGGCGCGCAGCGGCCTGGTCAACATCCTCGGCGGCTGCTGCGGCACCACCCCGGACCACATCCGCCGCATCGCCCAGGCCGTCGAAGGCCTCCCGCCCCGCGCCATCCCCCACCGCGAAAAGGCCCTGCAGGCTGGCGGGCCTAGAGCCCTTCGAGCTGGTCTGAGCATCGGACAGATGTCGAGGGTGTTGTCGTCAGACGCCCTTCTCCCTCTCGGGGGAGAAGGTGGCCCCCGCAGGGGGTCGGATGAGGGGTCTCTCAGACCCTTCCGGCTAGGTCGTCCGCGCGCGAGCGCGGGAGAAGCGAACAACGAAAAACACGAAAAACACGAACAAGAGTCGAGTCCCTGGCGCCGTTTGGCCGTCCTCGCGCGTTCGTGCTTTTCGTGTTTTTCGTGGCCAAACATCGCTCAGGCCTCTCAGCCGCCCAAGGGCGGCAAGCTGGCCTCACGCGCGAGCGCGACGCGGCCGGGGTTCCAGTGACCGACCTTATCGACACCCCCACCGCCCGCCCGCCGTTCATCAACATCGGTGAGCGGACCAACGTCACCGGCTCGGCGCGTTTCCGGCGGCTGGTCGCCGACGGGGACTATCCCGCAGCGCTCAGCGTCGCCCGCGGTCAGGTCGAGGCCGGCGCCCAGATGCTCGACGTCAACATGGACGAGGGCCTGCTCGACTCGGTCAAGGCGATGACGACCTTCCTCAACCTCATCGCCGCCGAGCCCGACATCGCCCGCGTCCCGATCATGGTCGACTCCTCCAAGTGGGAGGTGATCGAGGCCGGGCTCAAGTGCGTGCAGGGCAAGGCGATCGTGAACTCGATCTCGATGAAGGAGGGCGAGGAAAAGTTCCTCGAGCAGGCCCGCCGCTGCCTGCGCTACGGCGCCGCCGCCGTGGTCATGGCGTTCGACGAACAGGGCCAGGCCGACACCGCCAGGCGCAAGGTCGAGATCTGCACCCGCGCCTATCGTCTGCTCACGGAGAAAATCGGCTTTCCCGCCGAAGACATCATCTTCGATCCCAACATCTTCGCGATCGCCACCGGGATGGAGGAGCACGACAACTACGCCGTCGACTTCATCGAGGCGACGCGGGTCGATCAAGCAGACGCTGCCCAACGCGCGGGTCTCCGGCGGGGTCTCGAACGTGTCGTTCAGCTTCCGCGGCAACGAGCCGGTGCGGCGCGCGATCCACTCGGTCTTCCTCTACCACGCGGTCGCGGCCGGGATGGACATGGGGATCGTCAACGCCGGCGAGCTTCCCCTCTACGACGACATCGAGCCTGCGCTGCGCGAGGCGGTCGAGGACGTGATCCTGAACCGCCGGCCCACGCACAACCAGAGCCCGACCGAGCACCTGGTCGAGATCGCGCCGCGCTACGCGAGGTCCGACAAGGGCGCCGACAAGGTCGTCGACGCGGTTTGGCGCAATGCGCCGGTCGCCGAGCGGCTCAAGCATGCGCTGGTGCACGGCATCACCGAGTTCATCGAGGCCGACACCGAGGAGGCGCGCCTCGCCGCCGAGCGGCCGCTGCACGTCATCGAAGGCCCGTTGATGGACGGGATGAACGTGGTCGGCGACCTGTTCGGCTCCGGCCGCATGTTCCTGCCGCAGGTGGTCAAGTCGGCGCGGGTGATGAAGCAGGCGGTCGCCTATCTCCTGCCCTACATGGAGGCCGAGAAGGCGGGCGGGCGCGAGGCCGCCGGCAAGATCCTCATGGCCACCGTCAAGGGCGACGTCCACGACATCGGCAAGAACATCGTCGGCGTGGTTCTCCAGTGCAACAACTACGAGGTCGTCGACCTCGGCGTCATGGTCCCCGCCGACCGCATCCTCGACGAAGCGATCGCGCACAAGGTCGACATCGTCGGCCTCTCCGGCCTGATCACGCCTTCGCTCGACGAGATGGTCTTCGTCGCCGGCGAGATGCAGCGGCGCGGGTTTACGATCCCGCTGCTGATCGGCGGCGCCACCACCAGCCGCACCCACACGGCGGTCAAGATCGAGCCGGCCTATCGCGCGGGGTCGACCACCTATGTGACCGACGCGAGCCGCGCGGTCGGCGTGGTCTCGAGCCTGATTTCGCCCACCGAGCGCGACAAGGTCGAGGCCGAGACGCGCGCCGAGTACGTCCGCATTCGCGAGCAGTTCGCCCGCGGCCAGGAGGCCAAGACCCGCACGCCGATCGCCGCCGCCCGCGCGGCGCGCTACCCGATCGACTGGGCCGCCTATACGCCGCCGAGACCCAGCTTCACCGGAACGCGCGCTCTTCGCGCCTTACGACCTCGCCGAGCTCGAGCGGTTCATCGACTGGACGCCGTTCTTCGCCAGCTGGGAGCTGGTCGGGCGCTTCCCCGACATTCTCACCGACGACGTGGTCGGCCCGGCCGCGGCCGACCTCTACCGCGACGCCCGCGCGATGCTGGACCAGATCATCGCCGAGCGCTGGTTTGAGGCGCGTGGCGTCGTCGGCCTCTGGCCGGCGAACGCCGACGGCGACGACATCGCTCTCTATACGGACGACCTGCGCTCGACCGAGCTCGCGCGACTGTTCACGCTGCGCCAGCAGATGGCCAAGAGCGAGGGCCGGGCCAACGTGGCGCTGGCCGACTTCGTCGCGCCGGTCGGCCAGGGGGCGGACTATATCGGCGCCTTCGCCGTCACGGCGGGACACGGCGAGCTCGAGGTCGCCCGGCGCTTCAAGGAGGCCGGCGACGACTACTCGGCCATCCTCGCCGCCGCCCTTGCCGATCGCCTCGCCGAGGCGTTCGCCGAGTGCCTGCACTATCGCGTGCGCACCGAGCTCTGGGGCTACGTTCCCGACGAGCCCTTCGACATCGAGTTCATGATCGCGGAGAAGTACCGCGGGATCCGCCCGGCGCCAGGCTATCCGGCCCAGCCCGACCATACGGAAAAGGGTACGCTGTTCCGCCTGCTGAACGCCGAGGCCGGCGCCGGCATGATCCTGACCGAAAGCTACGCCATGTCGCCGCCCTCGTCGGTGTCGGGCCTCTATTTCTCCCACCCGGGCGCCCACTACTTCGGCGTCGGCCGCATCGACCGCGACCAGGTCGAGGACTATGCCCGCCGCAAGGGTTGGGACCTGGGGACCGCCGAACGCTGGCTCGCCCCCATCCTCAGCTACGACCCGGCGAAGACGGCCGTGGGCGAAGTCGCTTAGGACCGCGACGACGAGCCGCGCTCTGGCCGCTCGTTCATGGCGTTAGCAATGATCTCTTCGAGAGCGGCGACGTTTACGTCGTTCAAGGACCTGAACTTCACGCAATACCCGGTGATTTTCGCCTTTCCGAGTCTATCTCCGTAGGTTTCCGACAGGTATCGCTTGTCGCTCAAGCCCATTATATAAACGGATATTCCGGTAGTATTGGCGCTCAAGCCGACTTGATAGAACTCCCTCAGGTCGCCATTGGCGTACTTGATCGCCCTTGATCCGTATCCAATATTAGGATTTGAAACGACTTTTCCCTCGCCGTTTCTGCCATCCAAGAACCAGAGTTTACAGGTCGGCGACATGCCGACGATACGCCGGTGCAAATCTAGAAGTTCTCCGCGTTTTGGCTGAACTTGATCGGCTATATATTTGTCGATTTGCTCTTGCACATTCATGCCGAGAGCCCCCCGTTTTCCATCGTCGCCACGCCCGCCCGCGCACTGTGAAGGCTGCAGGTTAGCCTCTCGTCAGGACGACGAACGAGCGCGTCGGAAAGCGACACCGTCCACCGACCTTTTTCGCAACGTTCGCAGCGCGCAAGGGCCCCCAGCGTCCACGTCCTGACAGGGCGTGGTCGCGGGGATGACGCTGCTCCAGCGGCGCTACGCTGCTAAGCTGATCGAATGAACAACGTCATCGTCTATCTGATCGGGCCCCCGGGGGTGGGATGTATTCGGCAGGCAAGCTCCTTGCGGAGCGCATGCCGGCAAAGCTCCTCGACAATCACTATTGGTGCAATCCGATCTTCGAGATCGTCGAGCCCGACGGGCGAACACCTCTGCCGCGAGCGGTCTGGGACCGCACGAGCGCGGTGTTCACGGCCGTTTTGGAGACCGTCGCCACGCTGGGGCCGCCGGATCGCAACTACGTTTTCACCCACGCGATAGGGGACGATGGGGGCAGTCCGTTAGACTTCGCGATCGCCGGCCAAATCCTCAGCGTAGCCAAACGCCGAAAGGCCAGGGCGCTGGTCGTCAGGCTGTCCTGCGGCGCGACGGCGCTTTCCCATCGCATCGGCGCGGAAGAACGCGCGAAAAGGCTAAAGATGACCGACGTTAGCCAGGCGGAGCGCCTCGCTAGGCTTGAGCCGTTGAGCTTGAACCATGACTGGATCGTGGACCTCGATACGACCGAACTGAAACCGGAAGCCGTGGCCGACTTCGTGATGGCCGAAATCTCGAAGGGCCCCATCGGCTGATGCTCGGCATCCAAGGTCTGAGGGCTGACCGCGAGCAGAAAGCAGGGCGCAGGGACGCGACGTGTCGTATGCATAGAGGCCAAGCTGGGGAGAGCCGACGATGTCCGTAACGCGACGCGGAACTATTCTCGGCGCCGGCGCGGCGGCGCTCGCAATGACGGCGGGCGCGCCGCCGCTGCTATTCGAGGAGGAAGGTTACGCGGGCGTCCCCGGCGGCCGGGTTTGGTGGAGGCGCGTCGGTGTGGGTCCGAAGACGCCGGTGCTGACGTTGCACGGCGGGCCTGGCGCCGGCCACAACTACCTCCTGCCGCTCGCCGCGCTCGCCGCCGACCGGCCGGTGATCTTCTACGATCAACTTGGCTGTGGAAAAGCTGACAGCCCACACGACGAGAGCCTCTACACCATCCAGCGTTCGGTCGACGAAGTCGACGCGGTGCGCCACGCGCTCGGCCTCGAGCGGATCGTCCTGTACGGCCACTCCTGGGGCTCGATGCTGGCTATCGAATACATGTGCCAGGGCCGCGGCCGCGGTGTCGAGCAACTGGTGCTGGGCGGAGCGTTGGCCAGCGCACCGCAGTTCGTCGCCGGTACGCGGCGGCTTATCGACGCCATGCCGGATGGGGCAGGCGCCCGCCTCCGCGCACTGGAGGCGGCCGGCAAGACCGATGGCGATGAGTACAACGCGCTCGTGCTTCGGTTCTATCAGCTGCACGTCTGCCGCCGTCTGCCCTGGCCGCCAGAGGTGCTCGAGACGACCGAAATCTTGAGCAAGTCCATCGCCTACCGGGTGATGAATGGTCCGAACGAGTTCACCATCACCGGCGTGATCAAGGATTGGGACCGGCGGGCGGACCTCAAGCGGCTTCCGCACCGCACCCTGATCACCACCGGCGAGTTCGACGAGGTGACGCTCGACTGCGCGCAAACGATCAACGACGCCGTTATCGGTTCGAGCCTTGAAGTGTTTCCAGGCCTCTCGCATCTGACGATGAACGAGTCGCCCGAGGCCTACGTGGGCGCAGTGGGCAAGTACATCGCCGGCTAGGCCGGCGGCCTGACGGCGCCGCCGCCGTGCCAAAGCGTGCGGGCGCCGGACGTTGAGGAGGAGGCGCGATGCCCATCACCGACGAGCACATCGATCACTATCGCGAGCACGGTTATGCCGTCATCGAAGGCCTCCTGACGAAGGACGAGGTTCAGCGAACGCTGGATGAAATTGAGAGCCTCCACCCGGGTTGGGTCGACTTCGTGCGCGACCCGACCGCCGAGAGGCCGGAGGATTGGGCCAGGACGGGGACGAATCGGCGGCAGGTCCGATTCCCTTTCCCGGGCGAGCAGCTCAACCGCAACACCTTGCATCCTGAACTGAGACGTTTCGCGTCGGTCATGGCGGGCGGCAATCCAATCGTTTGCGAGCAATCGGATCTAAGCCTCAAGTGCCTCGGTCATCCCTCCGACCAAGAGCAGCATATGCACTGTGACTACGCCAATCACACGCTGACTTACCCGCCAGACGTGCCCCAATATTGGCAAACGGCCTATCTCTTATACTACACCGATGTGGACGAGGACCTGGCGCCGACAGCGGTGTGCTCGAAGACGCACTATCCCGAGCGCATCTTGGCGCCCGCGGTCTACAGCCCTGAAGCCAGACCAGCCTTGTACGAGAATGAGGTGAAGGTGACCGTGCCGGCCGGATCGGTCCTGGCCTACAGCATGCGCACATTTCATCGCGGCACGCGGTTTAAGCGACAAGGCGGACGGCTCGGCCAATTCGTCACCTATGCGCCGGCCGGATGTCCCTGGGTGGGGATCGTCGGCTGGCCGGAGCAGGCCGTCTACGGCTCGTTCCGCCGGTGGATCGAAACGGCGACCGTGGATGAGCGTGAGCTCTTGGGTTTTCCGCCGCCGGGCCATCCCTACTGGACCGAGGAGACCCTCGACGGCGTCGCCGCGCGCTATCCAGGAATGGATATGTCACCCTACAGAACCGGCGTCTGACCAGGCGACACACCGCCCCGAAGCGGCGGCCCGCCAAGCGGGCCTGCCTGTGACACCGTGGGACGCGAGGTCTAGCATTCTTCGTTATCAGCCTAGAAGGTTCAAACGTGAGCAGCTCCAGGTCGCCGCACTCCGGCAGTTCGATTCTCATCGTCGGCGCCTCGCGTGGCCTAGGCCACGCAATGGCCGCCGAATTCGCCCGCCGCGGATGGCTGGTGCTCGGCACTGTGCGAGGCGTTGGGACTCCGCTGCACAGGCTCGCGGCCGAACGGCCCGATGGCGTCGAGATCGAGACGCTCGACATGACTGACTACGGCCAGACGAGGGCGCTGCGCGATCGCCTGAGCGGCAGAGAGTTCGACATCGTCTTCGTCAATGCCGGCGTCGCGAACCGTGAGCCCCGGGACACGATGGCGGACGTGTCGACGGACGAATTCGTGGACGTCATGCTCACCAATGTGCTCGGCGCGATGCGAGCCGTGGAAGAGCTTGGCGTCTTGGCCGGACCGGGCGGCGTGATCGGCGTGATGTCCTCCGGCCAAGGCAGCATCGCCAACAACACCAACGGCGCCAACGACGTCTATCGCGCGAGTAAGGCGGCCCTGAATCAGGCGATGGCCAGTTATGCCGGCCGGCACGCTGACGAGGGCCGTGCGATAGTGCTAATGGCGCCAGGCTGGATCCGCACGGAGATGGGCGGTGCGAACGCGCCGTTCGGCGTCGAGGATGCCATGCCTCAGATCGTCGACGTCCTCATTGCGCAACGAGGCTCTCATGGCCTGCGCTACCTCGACCGTCACGGCCAGACGGTTCCTTGGTGACCTGATGCGCCCCTCCCGCCGTGCCTTGCTTATGACCGGAATGCGCCAAGAGCGGTCATAAGCTTGCTCTTTACCTCAGGCTGCAATAGTTGGCGCCTCCACTCTTGGTCGCCGGATCAAACGCGAGCCTCATGACGCGAACAGATTCGTTCAAGGCCCTCTACTTTCTCCGCACCGGCGGCATCGTTGTGGCTGGCCTCGGCGGCGGTCTGGCCGTCCAACACGGCGAAACCGGATTGGCCGCGGCACTGCTGATCGCCTTCGTGCTGTTGCTGTTTTCGGGGCGCGTCCAGGCCCACTTCTGGTCCGATCTGCTCGCCGGTCTCCACTACCTCAATCGGCGTGACTATCCGCGGTGCAAGACCCACACGCAGCGCTTTCTCAGGGCTCTGCGGTCGCGCCCCTGGCTGAAGCATCTGATCTGGCTTGCCCCCAGCAGCTACACCGCCAACGCCGAGGTCCTGGCATTGAACAACCTAGCGGCCGCCGAAATCGGCTTGGACGAGCACGACGCGGCGAGGGGGCATCTGACCCAGGCCCTTGGGTTGGACCCCAAGTGCCCGCCGCTCTACCGAAACATGGGCGTGCTTGTGCGCCAGACCGATTCCGACGCCGAGGCAGCGCCCTGGTTCGAACGTGCGAGAGCGCTGGGGTTCCGAGGTGATTGGACCGACAGACGCGCCCTGGCCTCGCAGCGAAACAATGCCTCTTCGACTGCTGGTGTCCGCTAAGCGCCAATAGCGGTCATAAGTCGGTTGCCCGAGAGCGGACCCTGGGATCGTCCGCTATGGAGCGGACTCTCGCTCGTCTAGCGGAGGCGGTCCTCACACCGCGTCCGGCGCGTCGCGCCTGAGCCGCTCGCGGTAGCGCGGCGTCAGGTCCGCCATTTCGCGCTCGGCCCGCGCCTTCTCCCGTTCGGCAGACCAGCGCAGCGGCGTTTCGCGCAACGCCGCCTCGGGCAGTTCGTAGAGGTGTGCGTGCCAGCCGGTCGCGACGCTCAGCAGATGCTCGGGCGGGAGCAGGGTCTCGATCAGCATCAGGCGCGTGCCCATGAAGTCGGGATCTTCCTGATAGAGCTGCCAGCGGAGTTGGGCCTGCGGATTCGCCGGATCGGTCGAGCCCCAGACCATCAGGTTCGGCGGATCGAGCTCGGTGATCACGTAGCGGGCGGTGAAGTCGACCGTCGGCCACTCGAGCACGACCTCGCCGCCGACGCGCAGGTCGATCCGGGCGATGGCCAGCCAGTCGGCCAGCCGTTCCGGTTCAGTGAGGGCCGCCCAGACCTTCTCGATGGGCAGCATCATCCGCCGCCCGTAGCGGACGTCGTAAAAGCGGCCGGCGCTTTTGGTCACGAAGGCCGGGGACTCGCCGTTGTGGAGCGTAGGGCGCACGTCGAAGCCGGGGACGAAGGGGCCATAGTCGCGCTTGTAGCGGTCCACCGCCGCAAGGTAGCCGCCCTCGATCTCCTTTGCGGTTCCGCCGCAGGCAATGGAGACGACGTCGTCCACCATGCCCATCCAGCCCGCGGCGCCACCCAGGAACCACCAGGCGTTCAGGCCGGTCTGGCTGAAGATCAGCCGGCAGCCGCCTTCCTCGGGTGTGATCTCCCAGCGAACTATGCTGTCGCCCCATTCAAAGGCCAGGAGATGCGTAGGTTCGCAGGCGATGATGGTGCCTTCCACCATGTCTTCCCTGCCGTGGGGAAAGGCGACAATGAACTTGCCGCCGACATGCGTGTCGATCTGGATCGGCGTCCCCAGCCAGTCTGCGATCCGTTCGGGAATGGTGATCGCGGCCCACACCCTTTCCGCCGGGCGCGGGACCGACCGCTCGAAGCGCATCTCGAACATCCCGTCGGGCTGCTGGCGGATCCATGCATCGCGAGGGTCGTCAGGTGCAACCCACCCGTCCGCCTGCAGCGTCGCGCCCATGCTCAGCTCTCCCTCATTAGGTGGTCCTCGAGCGCGTCCAGCTTGTCGCGCCAATAGCGGCGGTAGGGGGCGAGCCAGGCGTCTAATTCGGCCAGCCGGTCGGGCTCGGCGCGGTAGAGGCGCCGCTGGCCGTCGGCGCGCACGCTTACCAACCCAGCTTCGCGCAGCAGCTTCAGATGCTTCGAGACGCCCGGTTGGCTCATTCCCAGCGCGTCGACCACAGCGCCGGCTGGCAGCTCGGAGTCCCGCAGCATGCCCAGGATCTTGCGTCGGTGCGGCTCGGCGATGGCCTCGAACACGTCCATGCTCAATCATCGCCAATCGGAAATATAACTGTCAAGAGATTTAGGCGCGACTGGGGCTAGCTTGGCGGCTTTGGGTCGAAAGCGGACCCTGGCACGCGGCCGGAAAGCGGACCTCTCTGGTTGGGTTGACCGCCAGACAGACCGTTCATCTTATGACCGCGCCGGGAGGAAGTGGCATGGAGGGCAATCGGGCCGCCAGACGCGATTTCGACGCACTGGTCGAGGGCATCGCGCTCAAGATGGCCGTCGAGCTCGGCACCGCGGTCACTCGAGTTCCTGGCGCAGTGGCCCTTCGGTATCAGACTCCGCTCGCCCACCCATGGCCTCGCGCGGTGGACTTTTCGCTCGAGATCCTCGCCGTCGATCTCAAGTCGGCCGTCACCGCTCGCGAGGCGAGCATCGCTAACGCCCGCGAAACGCACTGTGCGCACGTGTTCGGATGCGATGTGGTCGCTGACGCCGATGAGATCGAAGCAGTGGGCTACGATGGCTGTTGGAACACGCGGCTGCTCGCGCTCGACCTGGCGCTGGCACAATCGAGCGTGGCGTCAAGCTTAGCGCTCGAGCGCGTCGAGACAAAGGAGCAGGTCGACGAGCTGAACGCGCTGGGCTCCGACTTCCCGTCATACCTGGCGAGCCTGAGTCGTCCCGAGTTCTTCGATCTGCTTGGCCGCCGCGACGGGCGCGCCGTGGCCAAGGGCCAGATCGTCTGCGCGTCCCCAGATGCAGCCTACGTCGCCGATATGTTCACCGCTCCGGTCGCCCGAAACACCGGCTGCGCCACGGCGCTCCTGTCTGGACTGCACAACGAGGCTCAAGTTCGCGGCTTCGGCCGGACGGTGCTGATCCCATCGCGCGCAGCCGCCGAGGCCGGCTTCTATGAGAAGCGGGGGTACCAGCAGGTCAGCACAGACGCCGTCCTCCTATCGAAGGAGTGATCCGCTGTTTTGGGTCGTTGCCGGACATGAGTGACCTGCCCAAGAGCGGACGCCGGTTATGACCGCTTTAAGTCATGTGTGGACGGCTCTCCGGTGGCAAGGGTGTCTAGGTGCTCTGCTTCGGCTGTCGGTGCGGTCATGTGTTCGGCCTGTGAGCGCGGCGCTCTAAGGCCGCTGGCCATGATGTCTTCCGTTGAAGCGGGTCCCGATCAGAAGCACGCGCTCTGAGCGCCCTGACTCAACTGGGGTGTCCCTCTTCGCGGTCCCGCCGCCTTAGCATCACTCCTGTCTGCCCTTGCCGGTCTTCAGGCCGTAGCCTGATCTCTTAGGCCGCAATCGGCTCGCGGTACGCCTCGCCGCGGGCCAACATCGCCCAGACGATGCGGGCGGTCTTGTTGGCCAGCGCCACCGCTGCGGCCTTCGTCGGGCGTCGGCTCATCAACCGAGCAAGCCACGCCCGACGGGTCCCGCACTGTTGGGCGCGCCTGATCACCGCCATCGCTCCGACGACGAGCAGCTGCCTCAGATAGCGGTTCCCCGCCTTGGTGATCGATCCGAGTCGCTCCTTCCCGCCGCTCGAGTTCTGACGCGGCACAAGCCCGATCCAGGCGGCCAGGTTGCGACCCGAACGAAAGGCTCTTGGATCGGGCACGGCTGCGGTGATCGCGCTCGCCAGAAGCGGCCCGACGCCAGGCACGCCCATCAACCGCCGCGCCGCTTCGTTCGAACGCACCGAGGCCGCGATCGCCCGGTCGGCCTCCAGGATCTGAGCGCTCGCCAGCCGAAGCTGGGCCGCCAGCATCAGCAGGCAGGCGCGCGCTGTAGCTGGGACCTCGTCGCTCGCGCTCAGGCTATCGATCAGCCGCTGAAGCCCTTCGCGACCAGCTGCAGCAACAAGGCCGAACTCAGCCATATGCGCCCGTATCGAGTTCGATAGCTGGATGCGTTGGCCGATCAGCGTCTGGCGGGTGCGATGGAGCACCATCACGCTCTGCTGCTCAGGCGACTTGATCTCGACGAAGCGCATCGTCGGCCGTGTGACCGCCTCGCAGATCGCTTCGGCGTCGGCCATGTCGTTCTTCTGCCGCTTCACATAGGGCTTCACGTAGCCAGGCGGCATCAGGCGCACATCGTGGCCGAGCTGCTTGAGCTCCCGCGCCCAGTGGTGCGCCGTGGCGCAGGCCTCGATCCCGACCAGGCACGGCCGCAGCTTCCCAAACAGCGGCAGCAACCGCGACCGCGTCACCTTCCGTTGCAACACAACCGCCCCGGCGGCGCTCACTCCGTGCAGCTGGAACACCGACTTGGCGATGTCCAACCCAACGACGACAACTTCTTCCATGGCTCTCCTCCTGCTCTCGGCCGCAGCAAAGCTGCAGCGGATGGTGGAGAGCCGTCCACGGCATCAGGAGCGGTCATCAGCCACCAGCGTCACATCCGCTCAGAATTCAAACTGAGGCGCTGCACCGATCGGCGGTCTGGCTCGCCAAGCACCCGGGCGGCAGTGAGTTAGGCAAAGGCTGCGCCAGGCGCGTCTCGGACCGCGCGCGCTAGCCCGGCGCCTTTACCGGCAGATCGCCCATGAAGTCGTCCTTGCCGATGGCGACGCCCAGGTGGCGCAGGATGTCGTAGGCGGTGGTGATGTGGAAGAAGAAGTGCCCGTAGCTCAGTCTCAGCAGGAAATCGCCTGCCGTCATCGTCGCCCCTGGGGGATCGTACAGCGCCACGTCGGCGCCGCTATCGATGCCGAGGTCGGCGGGCGTGGCCGCATCCATGTAGGCCACCGCCGCATCGACCGCCGCCTGGCAGGCCCTCAGCGTCCGCAGCCCCTCGGCCCGCGGATAGGATTGGCCGCGCAGCACGGCCACCATCTCGGCCGAGTGGACGAGCGCCTGGCGCACCTGAAACGCGAAAGGCTCCATGTCGGCGTAAAGCCGAAACCCGATCACCTCGGCTTCGGCGAGCGCGCCCGAGGCGCAATGGGCCATTGCCTTGCCAAGGACATCGGAAAACGCCGCGAGGTATTGCCGGAACACCGGCGCGGAAATGTCGTAGATGGAAAGTGACATCGGATCGCTCCCACAGGGATGAACGCAACCGGCCGGACTTCGGCAGACCGATCGCAACGGCTCGTGACCTGCCGCGTCCGCGATCGGCTGAGTGAGCGCCGCGGCGGCGGGACCCCAGGCGCCGAGCGCCGTATACTCCCGAAATGACCAAGCCTCCCAGGATCGTCGTCCGCCGCGCAACGTCCGATGACGCCCCGGCTCTTGGCCGCCTGGGCGCGCTGCTGGTCGCGCTCCACCATGAGTTCGACCCGGACCGCTTCGTCGCTCCAGGACCTCGCACGGAGCACGGCTACGGAAGCTTCCTCGCATCGCAGCTCGAACGTGAGGACGTGATCGTTCTCGTCGCCGAAGGGCGCGACGGGGTGCTCGGCTACGCCTACGCGGGACTTGAGGGAAACGACTGGATGGCTCTGCGCGGGCCAGCTGGCGTGATCTATGACCTCGTTGTCGATCCGGGACACCGCCGGGAGGGGGCGGGCAGGACGCTGCTGCACGCGGCGCTGAGCGCGCTCGCCGAGCGGGGCGCCCCGCGCGTCTTGCTTTCCACGGCCACGCAGAACGAGGCCGCTCAACGGCTGTTCGCAGCCGTGGGTTTTCGGCCCACGATGGTCGAGATGACGCGGGAGCGGTCGCCCTGGCCTGGGGGTCATTCGGCCGCGGGGCCGACCGCCAGCTAGGTCAGGACCCGGCTCAGGAACCGCTTGGCCAGCGTCACGCCGGCCAGGTCGACGCCGTGGCCGAGGCCGGGGGAGACGTGGCTGGTCACCTCGAAGCCTTGCCGTTCGAGCGCCTCGCGGGCGCGGTAGAAGGCCTCGATGGGCACCATCGGATCCTCGTCGCCATGGACGAGCAGGACCGGCGGATGGGTCTTTGGCGCATCGCCCGTGTCGATCAGCGCGCCGGAGAGTCCGACGATGCCGGCGATCTGCCGCTCGCGGCGCGGACCGACGTAGAGCGACATCATCGTCCCCTGGCTGAAGCCCACCAGGGCCAGGCGATCGTCGGTAAGTCCGTTCCGGGCCAGCTCGGCGTCGATGAAGGCGTCGAGGATCGGCGCGGCGCTCGTCACGCCCGCGGTGCGGTCGCTGCCGCGCGCCGAACCCCCACCACTGGTAGCCGCCAGGAGCGCCGGGGCAGGGCTCGGGCGCGTTGGGCGAGACGAAGACGGTGTCCGGCAGCACTTCGCGCCAGTGGGGCACGAGGCCGATCAGGTCTTCGCCGTTCGAGCCATAGCCGTGGACCAGGATCACCAGCGACTGGGCCTCGCCGGAGAGCGCCGGCACGCGGGGACCGTCGAGGGTGGGGAGATCGGCCATCGTCACTCCGCCGCCAGCGCTTCGGCCTGGCGCAGGTCGACCGAGACCAGCTGCGAGACGCCTCGCTCGGGCATGGTCACGCCATAGAGCCGGTCCATGCGCGCCATGGTCACCGGATTGTGGGTGATGGTGACGAACCGCGTGTTGGTGCGGCGGCGCATCTCGTTCAGGAGGTCGCAGAACCGGTCCACGTTGGCGTCGTCCAGCGGCGCGTCGATCTCGTCAAGCACGCAGATCGGCGCCGGGTTGGCCAGGAAGACGCCCAGAATGAGCGCCAAGCGCCGTCAGCGCCTGCTCGCCGCCGGACATCAGGCTCATGGTCGCCAGCCGCTTGCCAGGCGGGCAGGCGTAGATCTCAAGGCCCGCCTCCAGCGGGTCGTCGAATTCGACCAGCCGCATCTCGGCCTGGCCGCCGTCGAACAGGGTCCGGAACAGGGCCTGGAACTGCTCGTCGATCACCGAGAACGCCGCCAGCAGCCGCTCGCGCCCCTCGGCGTTCAGCGCCTCGATGCCGTGGCGCAGCTTGGCGATGGCGGCCGACAGGTCGCCGGTTTCCCGCCGCAGGGCGTCCAGGCGCTGGCTGTAGTCGGCCGCCTCTTCCTCGGCGCGCAGGTTCACCGGCCCGATCGCCTCGCGCTCGCGCTCCAGCCGGACAAGCCGCTCTTCGACCTGCACCGGGTCGCTCGGGAACATGCCGGCCTCGGCGGCCAGACGCTCGCCCAGCGCATGCGGCTCCATGCGGGCCACGTCGCGCAGCTGGGCGGCGACCTCGGCCAGGCGCTCGCGCGCCGCGTCCAGCCGCACGGCCTCTCCGGCGCGCCGCTCGCGGGCCGTGGCGGCGTCGGCGTCGGCCGCGCGCGACGCCCGGTCGGCGATCGCGTAGGCGTCCTCGGCGGTGGCCAGCGCATCGGCGGCGGCGGCCGAGCGCGCCTCGGCCTCTGTAGAGTTCGTCCAGCAGCCGCGCGCGTTTTTCCGCCAGCGCGGCCGGCGCCTCCGTGGCCCTGGCGATGGCGCGGTCCGTCCGCTCCCGCTGCGCTCTTCAGCGCCTCCAGCCGCCCCCCGGCGGAGTCGGCGCGCGCGGCCCAGTCGGCGCGGTCGCGGGCGAGGCCGTCGCGCTTCAGCGCGCGCGTGTCGCGCTCGCGCACCTCGGCGTCGAGAGCGGCGCGGGCCAGCGCGGCCTGGTCGCGCGCGTCCTGGGCGGCGGTCCGCGCCTCGGACAGCATCGGCGCGGGATCGGGCGTGGACACCAGCTGCTCCGCCGCGGCCCGCGCTTCGGCCAGATGCCCCTCGGCCTCGACCACGTCCGCCTCGAACCGGGCGATCGTCTCGTCCAGCGACTGCACGCGCGCGTCGCGGCGGGCGGCTTCGCGCCCGTGCGCCTCGACCGCCTCGCGCGCCTTGAACAGCGACCGCTTCGGCGCCCGGCACCGCCGCGCGCGCGGCCGCGCATCGCTCGCGCGCCTCCGCCAAGCCCCGCGACGGCCGCCTCGTGCGCGGCCTTGGCGTATGCGAGCGCCGGCGCCGCGCGCTCGATCTCGGCCCTCGACCTCGGCCAGGCGGCGGCGCTGCTCCAGGCGCACGGCGGCCGGCCGCTCGGCGTCGGCGCGCGAGACGTAGCCGTCCCAGCGCCAGAGGTCGCCTTCCGACCGAGACCAGCCGCGCGCCCGGCGGCAGGTCCTTGGCCAGCCGGGCGCCCGCTCGACCGGTCGACGACGGCGGTGAAGGCGATGGCGGCGGCGAGCTCGCTCGGCGCCTGCACGTGGTGGCCGAGCGGGCGCGCGCCGGCCGGCCATGCCGGCGGCTCCGCGCCGCGGGCCGCGCGACCAGTGCGCCGGCGCCGCCTCGTCCAGGGCCGCGTCGAGCTCGTCGCCCAGCGCGGCGGCCAGCGCCGCCTCGTAGCCGGGCTCGACCGTGACCTGCGCCAGCGCCGGCGGAAAGCCGCTCGCGTCGGTCTCGGCGACCAGCCGCTCCAGCCCATGCTGCTCGGCGATCAGCCGCCCGAGCGCGTCCTCGGCGGCGCGCAGCGGCGCCTGGGCGGCGACCGCGATCTCGGCGGCGGCGGCGTGCGTCGCCTCGGCGGCCTCGAGGGCGGCCCGCGCGGCCTCGGCCTCGGCGACGGCGGCCGCGAGCGCGGCGGTGGCCTCGGCCTGCGCCGGATCGGCGTCGCTGCGAGATCTGCGCCCGGTCGCTCGCGGGCGGCTTCCAGCGCGCGGCGATTGCGCGAGACGCGGGACTCCGCGTCGGCCAGCCGGGTCTCGGCGCCGCGCCGGTCGGCTTCGCGCTCGGCGGCCAGCGCCGCCAGCCGCTCGACCTCGGCGTCGGCGCCGGCGCGGCGGGCGTCGGCGAGGCGCCAGGCCTCGGTCAGCTCGGGCACGCGCTCGGGCGAGGCCAGCGCCTCGGCCTCGAGCGCCGCCGAGCTCGGCCGTCCAGGCGGGCCAGCGCCGCGGTGGCGTCCTCGACGATCTGGCTCTCGCGCGCGCGGTCGGCCTCGATGCGCTCGAGGTCCGCGCCAAGGCGCTCGATCTCGGCCGCGGCCTGCTCGACCTCGCGCTCGAGGCGGTCGTTCTCGATCGCCAGCCGGTGCAGCACCGCGCCCGCGCGTCTGCGCCTCCTCGCGGCGGGGCGCGAGCGCGGCCTGCGCTTCGATGGCGGCCGCCTGCGCCGCGGCGGCCACCAGCGTGGCCGCCTCGACCAGGCGCGTGGCGTCGCCGGCTTCGGCCTCGGCGCGCTCCAGCGTCGCCGCCGCGTCGGCCCAGCGGACGAAGAGCAGGGCGCTCTGCAGCCGCCGGATCTCGGCCGAGACCCGCTTGAAACGCTCGGCCTGGCGCGCCTCCCGCTTCAGCCGGCCGAGCGCCGTCTCGAGCTCGAGGCCGAGGTCGGACAGCCTCGCCAGGTTGGCCTCGGCCGCGCGCAGGCGAAGCTCGGCCTCGTGCCGGCGGCCGTGCAGGCCGGAGACGCCGGCCGCCTCCTCGAGGATCAGGCGGCGGTTCTGCGGCTTGGCGGCGATCAGCTCGCTGACCTGCCCCTGGCGCACCAGCGCCGGCGAATTGGCCCCGGTCGAGGCGTCGGCGAACAGCAGCTGCACGTCGCGGGCGCGCACCTCGCGGCCGTTGATGCGGAAGGTCGAGCCGGCGCCGCGGTCGATCCGCCGCACCACCTCCAGCACCGGATCGTTCGCGTACTGCGCCGGCGCGCCGCGGTCGGCGTTGTCGATGGTGAGCACGACCTCGGCGTGGTTGCGCGAGGGCCGGGACGCCCGTGCCGGAGAAGATCACGTCGTCCATGCCGCCGGCGCGCATGGCCTTGGCGGAGTTGGCCCCCATCACCCAGCGCAGCGCTTCCAGGATGTTCGACTTGCCGCAGCCGTTCGGCCCGACGACGCCGGTCAGTCCCGGCTCGATCCGGAAGTCGGTCGGTTCGACGAAGGACTTGAAGCCCGAAAGGCGCAGCCGCTGGAAATGCACTCGCGTGCGCCTACTTGCCGGCCTGCGCGGCGGCGATCGCGGCGTCGAGGCTGGCCATGGTCGGCACGCCCGTCAGCTTCTTGCCGTTGATGACGAAGGTGGGCGTCGAGTTCGATGCCGTCCTGGGTGGTGTAGGTCTGCACCCGCGCGTTCAGCGCCTTCAGCGCCGCATCGTCGTTGATGCAGGTGTTGAACTGGGCGTCGCTCATGCCAGCGGCCTCGCCGATGCGCATCAGGCCGCCGCGCACGTCGCCGGACTGCTCCATCGCCGTGCTGGCCGTGGAAGATGGCGTCGACGACGCTGAAGTATTTGTCCTTGCCGGCGCAGCGGGCCATCAGGAAGCCGGCGGCGGCCATCGTCACCTCGTTGTCGTCGCCCACCAGCATCTCGCGGAAGACGTAGTGGATCTTGTTGGTGTCGATGTATTTCGCCTTGAACGCCGGAAAACCTCGTTGTTGAACTTGGCGCAGAAGGGGCAGGCGACCGAGGCGTACTCGATCACCGTCACCTTGGCGTTCGGATTGCCCAGGCTCATGTCGTCCGAGGTCACCGCGTTGCCGCCCGGATGGCAGGCGGCGAGGCCGACCGCCGCGAGCGCGCCCAGGGCTAGAGGACAAGGCGACGAGATCGACTGGGGCATCTTGCGTTTCCCGATTGCTCTGACCGGCCGCTTCTTAAGGCGTCGAAGCGCGAAGTTAAGCGCGATTCTCTCCGCACCGCCCATACGGCCGCCATCGCCAGCGGAAGCGCCGCCGCAACGGCAAAGTCAATGCGTGCGGCGGTGGTGCGTCACATGCGTCACATGCGCGTGCGGCGTCGTCGCGGCCAGCGCGTGATCCACGGCCGCGCTGAGCTGCGCCAGCGTCTGCTCGCCTTCGAGCCGCTTGCCGTTCACGTCGAAGGTGGGCGTCGAGTTGATGTTGTCGACCGTCTCGTAGCCCTCGCACCCGCGCGTTCAGGGCGTTGATCGCCGTCTGGTCCTCGCAGGCAGGCGTTGGCCTGCGCATCGCTCAGGCCGTCGTCGTGGGCGACGCGCATCAGCGGGCCGGAGGCGTCCTGGGTCTGGTAGATCTCGTCCTGGGCGTGGAACACGCCGTCGAGGATGGCGAAGTACTTGTCCGGGCCCGCCGCAGCGGGCGAGCAGGAAGCCGGCGGCGGCGAGTTCGACCGGGTCGGTCAGGAACTCGCGGAACACGTACCGCACCTTGCCGGTGTCGACGTACTTGGCCTTGAACGCCGGGAAGACCTCGTTGTTGAAGCGGGCGCAGTGCGGGCAGCTCGCCGAGCCGTACTCGATGACCATCACCTTTGCCGCCGGGTCGCCCAGGCTCATGTCGCTGGGCTCGACCGCCTGCGGCTGCGCGACCGCGCCGAACGCCAGACCGAGCGCCAGCGCGGCGCGAGGCAGGCCCCGGCGGGCCGGACGTCGGCGTCACCGCGCCCTCCTCGCGGCGCAGCACCTCGCGGCCGAGGCGGATGAGCGCCGCCTTCAGCGCCTCGTCCTTCGCGCCGGCCGCCGCGGCCGCCAGGTCCGCCTCCGCTGGCGGCGTCCAGCGGCGTGGGCCGGCGGCGGCGCACGCTCTTCGGCGCGACCGGCGGCGGGCGCACCAGTCCCTGCACGATCCGCAGGCGCTCCACCGCGCCCGCGCCCAGGAAGAGGTTCACCCGCGCCAGGATGTCGGGCGCCTGATGCTGGATCAGCGCCGCGGCGGGACCTTCGACCTTCAGCTCGAGCGTGGCGCCGGCGCCGCTCGCTCGGACGGCTGAGCTTGGCGGGCTCGGTGTGGCGGGCCAGCGTTTCGCCGACGATCTCGCGCCAGCGCGCCTTCAGCGTGTCGGGCCCGCGGCCGAAGCGCTCGTCGAGCGCGCGGACGAAGCCGTTCAGCCGCGCCCCGGCCGGCCGCGGCGGGCGGCGCGCCGGCCGCGTCCGCTTGCGGCTCAGGATCTCGGCGGCTTCGGCGGCGGTGGGGAGGGCGCGCGGCATGGCAGGGGGCCATCTTAGACGGATCGGCTCGCGCGGCGCCAGCCGGCGCCGGCGCATCGCGCCACAGCGCCGGCTGGGCTATCAGACGGCGTGCCCCGAGCCTCCCTCAAGACGCGCCTGCTCGACTGGTACGCGACCCATGCGCGGGCGCTGCCGTGGCGCGTCTCGCCGGCGGCGCGGGCCGAGCGGCGTGCGGCCGGACCCCTATCGGGTCTGGCTGTCCGAGGTCATGCTGCAGCAAACGACCATTCCGCACGCCACGTCCTACTTCCTGACGTTCCTCGAGCGCTGGCCGACCGTCGAGGCGCTGGCGGCGGCCGAGGACGGCGAGGTCATGGGCGCCTGGGCGGGCCTCGGCTACTACGCCCGCGCCCGCAACCTGCTCGCCTGCGCTCGGGCGGTCGCCGACGGTCACGGCGGCGTCTTCCCCGATGACGAAGCCGGCCTGCGCGCGCTGCCCGGCATCGGCGCCTATACGGCGGCGGCGATCGCGGCCATCGCCTTCGAGCGCCCCGCCAACGTGGTCGACGGCAACGTCGAGCGGGTGATCGCCCGCCTGTACGCCGTGGACGCGCCGCTGCCCGCCGGCAAGCCCGAGCTTGTCGCCCTGGCCGGCGAACTCGCCGACCCGGCCCATCCCGGCGACTGGGCGCAGGCGATGATGGACCTCGGCGCCATGGTCTGCCGGCCCAAGGCGCCCCTCTGCGACCGCTGCCCGCTGGCGGCCGACTGCAAAGCCCGCGCGCTTGGCGCGCAGGAGACCTACCCGCGCAAGAGCCCGAAGGCCGACCGCCCGCATCGGTACGGCGCGGTCTTCCTGCTTAGGCGCGGCGGCGAGGTGGCGCTGGCGCGCCGGCCGGCGAAGGGGCTGCTGGGCGGCATGCTCGGCCTGCCGACCACCGCCTGGACCGACAAACCGCCCCTCGACGCCGAGGCCATGGCCGCGGCCCCAGCGAGCGCCGACTGGCGGCGCCTCGGCGTCGTCGAGCACGGCTTCACCCACTTCGCGCTCACGCTCGACGTCTGGACCGCCGAGGCCGACAGCCGCGATCCCGACCTGACCTGGCTGCCCCTCGCCCGCGCCCTCGCCGAGACCCCCTCCGCTGTTCGCCAAAGCGCTGCGGCTGGCGCTCTAGGCTCCGCATTCAATACCGCTCATCCCGGCGAGAGCCGGGGCCCAGGCTTTTTTGTTGCGACGCTGGTTCTGGCGAGGACGCCGCAGGATCTTGTCCACGAACCTCACGAACTTCACGAACAGAGCGCGTTTGGCCGCAGCGAACGAGCTTGGGCCGTTCGTGAGGTTCGTGAGGTTCGTGGACGAAAAAGAGTCCCGGCTTTCGCCGGGATGAGCGGTGGTCAGTGCAGATCTTAAGCCAGCGCCACCTCGATCAGCATCGGGCCCTTGTTCGCCATCGCGCTGGCGAACACCTCGTCGAAGCGTTCGGCGGTCTCGCAGCGCTCGGCGGCGAGGCCGAAGCCGCGCGCCACCGACGTCCAGTCGACGCGCGGGTTGCCGAGGTCGAGCAGGCTCGCCGCCGCCGGGCCGGGATCGCCCGAGCCGGTGCGGGCGAACTCGACGCCGAGGATGCGGTAGGTGTGGTTGGCGAAGATCACGACGGTGACGTCGAGGTTCTCCCGCGCCAGCGTCCACAGACCCTGGACCGTGTAGGCGGCCGCCCCGTCGCCGTTCAGCGACAGCACCTTGCGGTCCGGGCACGCCACCGCTGCGCCGACCGCGGCCGGGATGCCCTGGCCGATGGCGCCGCCGGTCAGGCCCAGCCAGTCGTGCCGCCGCGCGGTGCGGGTCTGCATCACGGTCCCCATGCCTGAGGTGACCGAGTTGTCGGAGACGATCGCCTCGTCCGGCATGTGGCGTGCAATCGAGGCGCCGACGCTGCGCGCGTCGATCGCACCCACCGGCCGGTCGGGCAGGCTGAGCGCGTTCGGAGCGGCCGGCGCCGGCGCGCCGAGGGCGTCGGCCAGGGCGGAGAGCGCCGCTTCCGCGTCCTCGGCCTGGTCGGCCAGCGCCACTTCCCTGCAGCCCTCCGGCACGAGCACGCTCGGCGCGTTCGGGTAGGCGAAGAAGGCGACCGGCTCCTTCGTGCCGGCCAGCACCATCACGTCGACGCCTTCGAGGTCCTTGATCGCCGCCTCGCCGAAATACTGCATGCGGTCGGGCGAGTAGCGTCCGGCGCCGCGCGGCTGGCGGGCGAGGAAGGTGTCGCCCATCATCCTGACCCCGGTCGCGGCGATGCGTCCGGCGGCGGCCAGCCCCTCTTCCCCGAACGCCGAGGAGCCCATCAGCACCAGCGGCTTCTTCGCCCCGCGGATCGCCTTGGCGGCGGCGTCGACCGCCGCGCCCGAGGGCGGCGCGCGCGTCGGCCTCGGCAGCACCGGCCCTTTGCGCGTCGCCGGCGACCAGGCGCAGTCGGCGGGCAGGATCAGGCTCGCCGGGCCGCCCGGCGGGCCGAAGCTCGCCTGCACCGCCTCGGCGGCGAGGTCGGCGGCGTCGTCCGCCGTCGCGGCCGACTTCACCCAGCGGGAGTTCGGCGTGGCCAGGCTCATGATGTCCGAGGCCAGCGGCGCGTCGTGCTTCTGGTGATAGGTGGCGTGGTCGCCGATCACGTTGACCATGGGCGTGAAGGCGCGCCGGGCGTTGTGATTGTTGGCCACGCTGTTGCCATAGCCAGGCCCCAAGTGCAGCAGCGTCACCGCCGGATGGCCGGCCATGCGCCCGTAGCCGTCCGCGGCCCCGCTCACCACGCCTTCGAACAGGCAGAGCACGGGCCGCACGCGCGGCTCGCGGTCGAGGGCGGCGACGAACTGCATCTCGCTGGTGCCCGGATTGGCGAAGCACGCGCGAACGCCGTTGTCGGCGAAGGTCTGGATCACCGCGTCGGCGCCGTTCATGGCCGCGCCTCCAGCGTCTCGAGGAAGCGCACCGGCGCCCCGGTCCCTTCGGCGATCACCTCGTCGTCGCGCATCACGATCCTCCCCCGGATGATGGTGGCCTTTGGCCAGGCCTTGGCTTGAAAGCCGTCGAACGCGGTCCAGCCGGAGCGGTTGACCTGCTCGGCGTTCCTGATCACCCGTCTGGCCTTCAGGTCGACGATGGTCAGGTCGGCGTCGTAGCCGACGGCCATCCGCCCCTTGCCGGCCATGCCGAAGACGCGGCCGGCGCCGTGCGAGGTCAGGTCGACGAACCGCTCCAGCGTCAGGCGCCCCTCGGCGACATGGGTCAGCATGACGGCCACCAGCGTCTGCACCCCCGGCATGCCGGATGGCGAGGCCGGATAGGGCCTGGCCTTTTCCTCCAGCGTGTGCGGCGAGTGGTCGGTGCCGATCACGTCGGCGACGCCCAGCGCGATCCCGCGCCAGAGGCCGGCGCGATGGCGCTCGTCGCGGATCGGCGGGTTCATCTGCGCCAGACCTTCAAGCCGCTCGTAACACTCGGGCGCGGCCATGGTCAGGTGCTGGGGCGTGATCTCGCAGGTGAGGATGTCCTTGTGCCGGGCGAAGAGCTCGATTTCGTCGGCCGTCGTCGTGTGCAGCACGTGGATGCGCTTGCCGGCCGCCCTGGCCATGGCGATCAGCCGCTTGGACGAGCGCAGCGCGGTCTCGGCGTCGCGCACGTCCGGATGGCTGGTCCAGTCGCCGGGGCGGGCGAGGGGCTTGCGCTCGTTCAGCCGCTCGTCGTCCTCGGAGTGGAAGGCGGCGCGGCGGCGGATCGCCGCCAGCACCCGCTTCAGGCCCGCATCGTCCGCGATCAGCAGCGTGCCGGTCGACGAGCCCATGAACACCTTGACGCCGCAGCACCCGGGCAGCCGCTCGAGCTCGCCCAGGATGTCGGCGTTCTCGTGCGTCCCGCCCACGTAGAAGGCGTGGTCGCAATGCATGCGCCCCTTGGCGCGGGCGAGTTTGTCGGCGAGCGCCTCGGCGGTGGTCGTGGTCGGATCGGTGTTCGGCATCTCGAAGACGGCGGTGACGCCGCCGAGGACCGCGCCTCTCGACCCGGTCTCCAGGTCTTCCTTCCACTCCATGCCCGGCTCGCGGAAGTGCACCTGGGTGTCGACCACGCCTGGCAGGACGGTGAGCCCTGTGGCGTCGAACACCTCGCCCGCCGATGCCTGGCCAAGGTCGCCGATGTCGGCGATCCGGCCGTCGCGCACGCCGACGTCGGCCGCCCCGCGGCCGGCGTGGTTCACCACCTCGCCGCCGCGGACGATGAGATCAAAGCTCGCCATCGCCTCCTCTATAGGCGGCGGCGGACTGGCGCTCCAGCCGGGCCGGCGCCACATCTGGCGCATGGCCGAGTCGGGAACCGCAGCCCAGCTGAGCAGCCGCGCGATCGCAGAGGTGGTCGGGCCTGACTGGCGCACGTTCCTGCAGGGCCTGCTCAGCCAGGACGTCGAGACGCTTCAGGCCGGCGAGCTCCGTTTCGGGGCGCTGCTCAACCCCCAGGGCAAGCTGCTCTTCGACCTCTTCATCCTCGGGCGCGACGACGGCTGCTGGCTCGACGTCGCGGCCGACCGCCGGGACGCGCTGATCCAGCGGCTTTCGATCTACCGCCTCCGCGCCAAGGTGGAGATCGCGGCGGTCGACGCCGCCGTCTGGGCGCTTTGGGGCGGAGCCGGTGGAGGAGCGGCCGACCCGCGCCTCGCCGCCCTCGGCCGCCGCGCCTATGGCGATGCGCCGGCCGGCGCAACGATCGCCCGTGAGGCCGCCTATGACGCCATGCGTCTTGCGCTCGGCGTCCCCGATCCGGGCAAGGACTCGCCCGCCGAGACCGATTACCCGATCGAGGCCAACTTCGACCTCCTGAACGGCATCGACTTCCAGAAGGGCTGCTTCGTCGGCCAGGAGACCACCTCGCGCATGAAGCGCCGGGGTCAGATCAAGAACCGTATGCGGACGATCACCTTCGACGGCGCTCCACCGCCTTCGGCGCCGAGGTGCTGGCGGACGCTCGCCTGCGCGCCGGCGAGGTGCGCACGGGAATCGATGGCCACGCCATCGCCCTCCTACGCATCGACCGCATCGAGGGCGCGGCCCTGACGGTGGAGGGCCGGCCGGTGAAGGTGAGCGGCTAGCTTTCGGCCAACGGACGGCGGGCGCTCCGCAAGAGAAGGGAACCACGAAAAACACGAAAAGCACGAACGGGCAGAGGGACCTGCTCGCGCGTGGCCAACCGACTTGTTCGGGCCACCCATGAACACCTGATCCATCCGGAGTGCATAGGTCCCCCGCATTGCGCTTCGCTCCAGCGGGGGATGACGACGTGTTTTGCTCAGCGCGTTCGTGCTTTTCGTGGTGGTGAAAACGGCCGGCGTTTCGGCCGCTGGTGTCAGCAGGCAAATCTCCGATCGGAGCGCGACCCCGCATCCGACCGGGCATCGGTGTTTGGGCAGCCGTCTAGCTCGGCCGGATCGTCGAGGCGTAGGTTTCGAAGGACTGCCGCGCCAGCGGCTCGAGCGCGGCGATCACCGGCTTGATGTCCTTGGCGGTCTCGACGACGAAGTCGAAAGACGATGCGCGCTGCTCCCGAAGCGTCGCGAGCTTTTCCTCCGCGGCTGGACGTCCCGGCATGGTCCGGCTCCATCGCGGCCAGCGTGGCCTCGGCCAGCGCGATCTCGTCTGTGAGGTCGAAGACCCCTTCGAGCGTCAGGGTCAGGCGGGCGGCGAGGCTGTGGATCTTGGCTCGCACCGCGCTGTCGCGCAGGTCGTACAGCGACTCCCGATTGCGGTCGTAGACCTCGATCTCGCGCTTCAGCCCGCGGGTCATGCGCATGGTGAAGCCGCCGTAGGGGTCGCCGCGGCCGCGCGCCTGGTCGGCCAGGTTGGTCAGGAGCTCGATCACGGACAGCACCTCGCCGAACAACAGCGCCGCGCTGCGCTCGCGTTCGCGGCGGCGCAGATGGCCCTCGATCTGCGTCGCGGCGAACCCGCCGAGCGTCGCCAGCACGGCCCCGATGATGACCGCGGCGAGCGTGTCGCCGCCGCCCGCGTCCACATGCAAGGCGCGTCCCCCTCGTTCGAGGCTCCTTCATGCCACCGGCCGGGCCCGCTTCCAACACGACCGGCGGCGGCGAGGGTCAGCCTTTGGCGATCAGCCGCCAGATCAGAGCGATGGCCAGCGCGACCAGGGCCAGGCCGCTGACGACGAAGGCGATCGTGCGCCACGGCTGCTTGCCCGCCAGATAGAGGATCGAGTGCGCGATCCGCGCCAGCGCGAAGACCGCAAAGATGATCCAGGCGACGCGGGCCGAGCCGCCGACCAGCACGTAGGTCAGGCCAAGGAACAGGAACGGGTAGATGGTCGCCTGTGCGTTGGCGTGGGCGCGCAGCACGCGAGCGACACCGGGCGGGTCCTGCGCCATCAGCGGCACCTTGAACAGGGCCGCGTCTTCGGGATTGATCGCCGCCTTGCTCGTGTTGCGCGCCGCCCCGCTCGCGGCCCACAGAAAGATCAGGTTCGCGCTCAGGACCAGAAGCGTGACCGCGTAGGCGACCATGCCTGGCCCGATGGGGCTGTTCAGCATCGGATGTCCTCCCTTGGATGCTTGTTAAGACGAATAGCGGCGCCGTCGCTCGACAGCCACGCCGCCGATTCACCGCTGCAACATGCTCGCCCCTTTCGCCGCCCGCCCGCTCGGGCCTAACGTCGGCGCATGACCGAGACCCCGAATCGATGCGCCTGGGCCGGCTCGGGCGACCCGCTCTACGCGGCCTACCATGACGAGGAGTGGGGCGTGCCCGAGCGCGACAGCCGGGCGCTCTGGGAGAAGCTCGTGCTCGACGGGTTCCAGGCCGGGCTTGCCTGGATCACCATCCTCAGGAAGCGCGAGGCGTTCCGCGCCGCGTTCAAGGGCTTCGATCCCGACGTCGTGGCGCGGTTCGGCGCGGCCGACCGGGCGCGGTTGATGGCCGACGCGGGCATCGTCCGCTCCAACGCCAAGATCGACGCGGCCATCGACGGCGCGCGTCGCTATCTCGACATGCGCGAGAAGGGCGAGGACTTCGCTCGGCTTCATCTGGAGCTTCACCGACGGCAAGCCGGTGCAGAACCGCTGGACCTCGATCGCCGAGGTCCCGGCCCAGACGCCCCTCGCGGTCGACATGGCCAAGGCGCTGAAGGCCAAGGGCTTCAAGTTCTGCGGCCCGGTGATCGTCTACGCCTTCATGCAGGCGACCGGCGTCGTGAACGACCATGTCGCCAGCTGCTTCCGGCACGAGCCCGTCTCGCGCCTGGGCGCCGCCTGATGGCCGCGCGCAAGGCCGCCAAGCCGCGGCGCCCGCATCTTCGGCTCGAGCGCGACTGCCCGGCGCCCGTGTGCGGCGTCGACGAGGCCGGACGCGGCCCCTGGGCGGGCCCGGTCGCCGCGGCGGCGGTGATCCTCCACCCGCGCCGCGTGCCCAAGGGCATCAATGACTCCAAGGCGCTCACGGCGATGGCGCGCGAGCGGCTCGAGCATGAGATCAAGGCCCGGGCCATCGCCTGGGCGGTCGGGTTCGCCACCGTCGAGGAGATCGCGTCCTTCAACATCCTGCATGCGACCGGGCTCGCCATGCGCCGGGCGGTCGAGGGCCTTGGCATCGCCCCCGCCTTCGCGCTCGTCGATGGGAACTACCGTTTCATCCTGCCGTGCCCGGTGAAGACGGTGGTGAAGGGCGACGCGACCTCGCTCTCGATCGCGGCGGCGTCGATCCTGGCCAAGACCGCGCGCGATCGGCTGATGACCGAGATGGACGACGTCTACCCCGGCTATGGCTTCGCGGCGCACAAGGGCTATCGCGCCCCGATCCACGGCGAGGCGCTGAGCCGGCTTGGCCCATGCCCCATTCACCGGATGACCTGGGCGCCGGTCAGGATCGCGCTCGCTGGCGGCGACCCCATGCTGGCCGCGAGCGAGTGGGATGACGGTCCAACCCTCCTCTGACGCGCCGCGGGAGGCGCGCTCCCTTTCCCTGCGGCTGGCGGCGCTTGGCCGGCGCCTGCGCGGGCTCGTGCGTCGCAGCGAGCTTTCCCTGATCCTGCTCGGCGCCGCGGTCGGGGTGGCCGCCGGCCTTTCCGTGGCCTTGATCGGCACGCTCTCGAGCGAGATGCACAGCATCCTGTTCGGCGTCGGGGCCGAGCGGCTGAGCGGCGTGCCCAAGCTTCCCCGCGGCTATGTCGCGCCGATCGCCGGCGGCTTGTTGCTCGGCGTGTCCGCCTGGCTCTGGCAGCGGCGTCGCTCGACCATCCCGGTCGACCCGATCGAGGCCAACGCCCTGCACGGCGGGCGCATGTCGCTGCGCGATTCCCTCTGGGTCACCGCCCAGACCCTGATCTCCAACGGGTTCGGCGCTTCGGTCGGCCTCGAGGCCGGCTACGCGCAGGTGGGCTCGGGCCTCGCCTCGAAGGTCGGCGCGATGCTCTCGCCTCAGGCGCAACGACCTTCGCGTGCTGGTCGGCTGCGGCGCCGGGGCGGCGATCGGGGCGGCGTTCGGCGCGCCGCTGACCGGCGCCTTCTACGCCTTCGAGCTGATCATCGGGACCTACACCATCGCCACCGCCGGCGCGGTGCTGGCGGCCAGCCTCGCCGGCGTCCTGACCGCGCGGGCGGTGCGCGCCGTCACCTACGAGATCCACATGCCGCCGACCGGCGCGCTCAGCCTGGCCGACTATCCCAGCATGCTGGTGCTAGGCCTGGTGTGCGCGGTGCTGGGCGTCGTGATGATGCGGGCGGTCAACCTCACCGAGCGCGCATTCGACGCCGTCAAGGCGCCGCGGCCCATCCGCCCGGCGATCGGCGGGTGCGTGATGACGGGGCTGGCCATCATCACCCCGCAGGTGCTGGCCGCCGGCCACGGCGCGCTCAGCGTCGACATCCCCGCGCGCCTCACGATCGCGGCGCTGCTCGGCCTGCTCGGCCTGAAGATGTTCGCCTCGATGGTGACGCTGGGCTCGGGCTTCCGCGGCGGCCTCTTCTTCGCCTCCCTCTTCCTCGGCGCGCTGACCGGCAAGCTCTTCGCCGCCCTGGCCGCCGCCTACGCGCCCGGCCTCGCCGTCGATCCCGACGCTCTGCATCCTGGTCGGCATGGCCGCGTTCGCGGTGGCGGTGATCGGCGGGCCGCTCACCATGTCGTTCCTGGTGCTGGAGACCACGGGCGACTTCGTCGTCACCACCATCGTGCTGGCCTCGGCGATCGTGACCAGCATCGCGGTGCGGGAGACCTTCGGCTACTCCTTCTCCACCTGGCGGCTGCATCTGCGCGGCGAGACCATCCGCAGCGCCATCGACGTGGGCTGGATGCGCGCGCTCACCGTCGGTCGGATGATGCGGCGCGAGCCGGCGACCATCCCTGGCGACGCCAGCCTGGCCGAGTTCCGCGCCCGCTACCCGCTGGGCTCGACCCAGCGCGTGGTCGTCGTCGACGCACGACGGCCGCTACCAGGGCGTCGTGCTGACCGCCGAGGCCTATGCGTCGGCCGAGCGGCCGGACGAGGACGCCCGGCGCACCGCCCACGACATCGCCCGTTGGGGCGACAGCCCGCTGACGCCGGCGATGAACATCAAGCAGGCGGTCGCCGTGTTCGACCGCACCGAGAGCGAGGCGCTGGCGGTGGTCGAGAACATCGTCGACCGCAAGGTGATCGGCCTCCTGACCGAAGGCTACGCCCTCCGCCGCTACGCCGAGGAGCTCGACAAGGCCCGCCAGGGTTTGAGCGGCGAGGGCTAGTCCGCAATCACGCCTTTTTAACCGTAACGCCCCACCGTCCGCGTCACGTGGGGTGTCGTGCATGACGTTCGGGCCGGAAACCATCATCGAAGGCGATTGCCTCGAGGCGCTGGCGAAGCTGCCGGACGGCGAGCGCCGACCTCGTCTTCGCCGATCCGCCTTACAACCTTCAGCTGGGCGGCGAGCTGCTGCGGCCGGACAATTCCAAGGTCGACGCCGTCGACGACGACTGGGACCAGTTCGCCTCGTTCGAAGCCTACGACGCCTTCACCCGCGACTGGCTGACCGCCTGCCGCCGCGTGCTGAAGCCGGACGGCTCGCTCTGGGTCATCGGCAGCTATCACAACATCTTCCGCGTCGGCGCGATCCTGCAGGACCTGGGGTTCTGGATCCTGAACGACGTGATCTGGCGCAAGTCGAACCCGATGCCGAACTTCAAGGGCGCGCGGTTCACCAACGCGCACGAGACGCTGATCTGGGCCGCCCGCTCGCGCGGGGCCAAGCGCTACACCTTCAACTACGACGCCATGAAGATGGCCAACGACGAGCTGCAGATGCGCTCGGACTGGACGCTGGCGCTCTGCACCGGCGAGGAGCGGATCAAGGGCGCCGACGGGCCAGAAGGCGCACCCGACGCAGAAGCCCGAGGCGCTGCTGCATCGCGTGCTTGCTCGCCTCGTCCAAGCCCGGCGACCTCGTGCTCGATCCCTTCTTCGGCGCCGGCACGACCGGCGCGGTCGCCAAGCGGCTGGGGCGGCGCTTCATCGGCATCGAGCGCGATGCCGGCTACGTCGCGGTCGCCCGCGAGCGTATCGCCAAGGTGACGCCCGCCGCGCCAGACGACCTCGAGGTCACCGGCTCGAAGCGCGCCGAGCCGCGCGTCGCCTTCGGCCAGATCGTCGAGGCAGGCCTGCTCCGGCCGGGCGATGTGCTCTACGGCCCGCGCGGCCAGCATGCGGCGCGGGTGCGCGCCGACGGCAGCCTCGCGCTCGGCGACCTCGCCGGCTCGATCCACAAGCTGGGCGCCATGGTCCAGTCGCAGCCGGCCTGCAACGGCTGGACCTACTGGCACTTCAAGACCGACCGGGGCCTGGCCCCGATCGACGTGCTGCGCGCGAAGGTGCGCGCAGGCCTCCCCGCCTAGCTCTTCTTGTTGCCCGGCAGCTGGCAGCCGCCGTTCAGGTTGGTCGCCTGGGCGCAGTTGAGCAGCTGGGTTGGCGTTGACGACCCGGGCGCGGGAAAGATCATCACCCAGCCGGAGCCGCCGTCGGCGCAGCCGACCTCGACGAGGTCAGAGCCGTCGTCGCCACGGGCGAACGCCCGCGCGTTCGACACCACGCACGATCCCTTGCCGGCCGCTTTCAGCACCGCGCTCAGGTGCGGATAGGCCGCCGAACTCGGGCGTGAAGCTGCACTTGTAGCCCTCGTCCTGCGAGCGGATGCAATCGTAGACCTGACCCGCGCCCTTGGCCGGGAAGATGCCGACCGCGCCGTCAGGCCGGTTGGAGCAGGCCATCTCGACGATGTCCTTCGAGGCGTCGGACTGCGGGAACAAGGCGTACTTCTGGACGGTGCAATCGAAACCGGCGCTCTTCGACAGGCCGCTGTAGAGGGCCGCTTCCTGCGTCTCCGCCTGGCGCGGGTCGGTCAGGTGGCAGCCGTCGCCGATCTGGTAGGCCTGGGCGCAGGGGATGACTTCGTTCAGCGCGCCCGACTTGTCGCCATGCAGGACGTAGCCCTTGCCGTCCGGGCAGGCGATCTCGAAGTAGTCGGATCCGTCCTGCGTGCTCAGCATGTACCGGTCCTTGGCGACCGTGGCGCATTTGCCGGCCGAAGCCGCCAGCGTGTTCACCTCGGTAAGCTCGCTGTCCGGGGTCGTCAGCGAGCATTTGACGGTGCCGTTGGCGTAGGCCAGGCAGTTGCTGGCGTTGGCGGTCCAGGTGGCGGTCGTCAGGTCGATCACAAAGCCTTGGCCGCTCGTGCACGCGATCTCATAGAGCCGGTGGCCATCGGTCGTCATCCCGATGAAACGGCTGTTGGATTCGGTGCAGGTCCGGCCCGCCTGGGTGATCCAGTACTGCAGCCCCGCGGACGGGTTGGCGTTCTCCGGCAGCTGGCAGGCGATCGCGCCGGGTTTGCCGTTCGGACCCGGCTGGTCCGCGATCATGCAGTCGAAGATGTCGGTGGCGGCCGGCTTGTCGACGACGATGACGACGTAGCCCGTGCCCTCCTTGCAGGCCATCTCGGTCAAGGTGGCCGTGCCGCCCTTGGCGCTCTTCAGATTCCCCAGCAGCCTGGCGTCGATGAGCGTGCAGGGGATGTGGTTTGCCGCGATCAAGGCTGGCGCGGATTTCATCCCGGCCGCCTTGGCTTCCGGCGAGAGCGGCGAGGGCGCCTGGGCGAGGGTCGCGCTGGCGACGGTGATCGCCGCGACGAACGTCACGGCGGCGGCCAGCAGTCTGGAAAGTCTCGGCATAGTCACTCCTGGGGATTCTCCCGTTTTGGCGGAGCTTAAACGCGTGCGCGTCAAGCCGGTCAAGCCGGCCGCGCGCGGCTGGACGCCTCGCCCCCGCCGGGCTAGGCCCTGGAGCGACGGCGGGCTGCGGAGGAAGCGTTGGCGGATAGAGCGGCAAACGAGGGCCAAACGAAGGCGCGCGCCCTAGTCTATCCGCTCGAGCGGACGCCCGATCCTGGCGCCGCGGTCGAGATCGCGCCGGGCGTTTTGTGGATGCGCATGCCGCTCGACGGGCCGCTCGGCTTCATCAACGTCTGGGCGCTGGCGGACGGCGACGGCTGGACGCTGGTCGACACCGGCATGCAGACCCGGTCGACGGCCCAGGCCTGGCGTCGCGTGCTCGCCGGCCCGCTCGCCGGCAGGCCCGTGACCCGGGTGCTGGTCACCCATCTGCATCCCGACCACGTCGGCATGGCCGGCTGGCTGACCCGCAAGTTCGACTGCCGGCTCTGGATGACCCGGCTCGAATACCTGCAGTGCCGCATGCTGGCGGAGGACACGGGCGAGGCGCCCGAGGACGCGCTGCGCTTCTACCATCGCGCCGGCTGGGGCGAGGAGGCGATCGAGGACTACCGGACCCGCTTCGGCGGCTTCGGCAAGCGCATCTACCAGCTGCCCGACAGCTATCGCCGCATGCAGGACGGCGAGACGATCCGCATCGGCGAACACGACTGGCGTGTCGTGGTCGGGTCCGGGCACTCGCCCGAGCACGCCTGCCTGCACTGCGCCGAGCTCAACCTGATGATCTCCGGCGACCAGGTGCTGCCGCGCATCTCGTCGAACGTGTCGGTGTTCCCGACCGAGCCGGACGGCGACCCGCTCAGCGAATGGCTGACGTCGCTGGCCCGCATCGAGACCAAGGTCCCGGCTGACGCGCTGGTCCTGCCGGCGCACAACGACCCGTTCCTTGGGCTGCACCTGCGCCTCGAGCACCTGATCCGCGGCCACGAGCGCGGCCTCGAGCGGTTGACGCGCCTGCTGGCCGAGCCCAAGCGCGCGATCGACGTCTTCGGCGTCCTGTTCGCCCGCGCCATCGGCCCCGAGCTCTTGGGCATGGCGACCGGCGAGGCGCTCGCCCACCTCAACTGTTTGATCGTGCGCGGTCACGCGGTGGCTCGCCCGGACGCCAAGGGCGTGGTCTGGTATTCACAGGCTTGAAGCGAACAAGGAGGCGACGGCCATGAGCCTTTCGGGCAAGACGCTGTTCATCACCGGCGCGAGCCGCGGCATCGGGCTCGCGATCGCGCTTCGCGCCGCGCGCGACGGCGCCAACATCGCGATCGCCGCCAAGACCGCCGAGCCGCACAAGCACCTGCCCGGCACCATCTACACGGCGGCCGAGGAGATCGAGAAGGCGGGCGGCAAGGCGCTGCCGCTGATCGTCGACGTCCGCGACGATGCGGTGGTGTTCGATGCGGTCGAGCAGACCGTCGCCAGGTTCGGCGGCATCGACATCTGCGTGAACAACGCCTCGGCGATCCAGCTCACCGGCACGCTGGCCACCGACATGCGGCGCTATGACCTGATGAACGGGATCAACGCGCGCGGGACGTACCTGACCTCCAAGGCCTGCATCCCGCACCTCAAGCGCGCCGCCAACCCGCACGTCCTGATGATCTCGCCGCCGCTCGACATGTCGCCGCGCTGGTTCGCCGGCCACACCGCCTATTCGATGGCCAAGTTCGGCATGTCGATGTGCGTGCTGGGCATGGCCGCCGAGTTCAAGGACGACGGCATCGCCTTCAACGCCCTCTGGCCGCGCACCGGGATCGCCACGGCCGCGATCAAGTTCGCGCTCTCCGGCGACGAGGGGATGAAGGCCTGCCGCACCGTCGACATCATGGCCGACGCCGCGCACGCCATCTTCGAGAAGCCCGCGCGCTCGTTCAGCGGCAATTTCCTGATCGACGACAGCCTCCTCTACGGCGAAGGCGTCCGCGACTTCGACCAGTACCGCGTCGATCCGGCGACCCCGCTCATGGCCGACTTCTTCGTGCCCGCTGACAGCCTGCCCCCGCCAGGCGTCAAAATCGGCGCCTGACGCCTGCGATGACGGCGCCGGAGGTCGTACTGTTCGACCTGGGCGGCGTCCTGCTGCCCTTCGACCGGGAGCGGCGGGTGCGGACGCTGTCGCGCGCGCTCAAGGTGACGCCCGAGCGGGCGCGCGACTTCATGAGGAGCGAGGTGCATGGGCGTCTCGATCTGGGTCAGGCGGACGAGGACGAGTTGACCCGGTCGCTGTCGGATCTCGCCGGCTGGCCTGTGCCGCGCGAGGCCGGGCTGGCTCTGATCCTCAGCGTGTTCGAGGCGCCGAACGTGGCGCTCTGGGAGCTCGCCGCCGGGCTCAAGGCGCGCGTTCGCGTCGGCGGCTTCAGCGACAACCCGGTGTTCGTGCGCGAGGTCTTCCCCGACGGCCATGCGCTCGAGCCGATGTTCTGGTCGGCCGAGCTCGGCCTGACCAAGGCCGACGCCCGCGCCTACGCCGAGGTGGAGGCGAGGCTCGGGGTCAATCCCGAGGCCATCCTGCTGATCGACGACTCGCCCGGCAACGTCGCGCTCGCCCGCGACATCGGCTGGGATGCGATCCACTTCCGCGCCAACGCTCAGCTCGTCGGCGAGCTGGCGGAGAGGGGGTTCGAGTGACCGTCTCCGTCCGCCCGGCCGCGCCGGCCGATGCGCCGCTGATCCATGCGCTGATCCACGAGTTGGCCGACTACGAGCGGCTGGCGCACGAGGCCAAGGCCACGCAAGGCGGACGTCCGCGCCATCCTGTTCGGCCCAGACCCCCGCGCCTTCTGCGACATCGTCGAGGTCGACGGCGCGCCGCGGTCGGTTTCGCGCTCTGGTTCTACAACGTCTCCACCTTCGAGGGCCGGCACGGGATCTACCTCGAGGACCTGTTCGTCCGCCCGGCCGCGCGCGGCCGCGGCGCGGGGCTCGCGCTGCTTGCGCACGCTCGCGCGCCGGTGCCGCGACGAAGGCCTGGCGCGGCTGGAGTGGGCGGTGCTCGACTGGAACGCGCCGTCGATCGCCTTCTACGACCGGCTGGGCGCGACGACCCAGGCCGAGTGGCTGAAGCGGCGCCTCTCCGGCGAAGCGCTGGCCAGGCTGGCCGCGCCATGAGCGCCCCGCCGAAGACGATGCTCGAGGCCAGCGCCGAGGAGGCCGCTCGCATCCGCGCCGCCGTGCGCGACCCCGACCTCGCGGCGCTGGGCGACGGACGCGCGGTCGCGACCGAAGCGGACGCCGAGGCGCTGGCAGCCTTCCTCGCCGATCCGGCCGTCTCGGATCCCATCTACGACCTGCCGCGCCCGATCACGCCTGAGACCGTCCGCGCCTGGATCAGAACCAGCGAAGCGGAGCGCCAGCGCGGCGAAGGGCTGCTGACCATCACGCGCGACGCCGGCGGCGAGGTGATCAGCTATTCGAAGTTCACCGTCTGGCCCGAGCGCAGCTCGGCGGAGCTGGCCGGCGCCATGCGCGCCAGCCGCCAGGGCGGCGGTCAGGGCGGCCAGGGCGCGCTGCACGCCTTCGGCTGGATGTTCGACAGCCTCGGCGTGCGGCTGATCGGGCTCACCGCGGCGCTGGACAACGTCCGTTCGGCGCGCCTGATCGACGCCGCCGGCTTCGTCCGCATGGGCGAGCGTGGGAGCATGCGGCCGGACGGCACGATCCGCCGATCGCTGTACTGGGAACTGACCAAGGAGGGGTGGCATGAACGCTGGGGCTAGGACGGCGGCGCGGGCCGCGTTCGCGTTGATCATCGTCTGGGGCGCGGCGGCGGCGCGCGCCCAGACGCCGGACGCCACGTGCCGCAACGGCTCCTTCCCGACCGACGAGACGTCGATCGGCCGCGCGCAGGTGATCGGCCAGGGGCGGCTGTGGCTGCTGAACGACGACAACGGCTGCCCGACGGCGGCCGCCAAGTGCCACGGCCCGACGTCCGTGCGCCCGGGCGCGACGCTGCTCAGCGGCCACCGTCTCGGGACCTACGTCTGCGCGTTCGATCCAGTCAGCGGCGACGCCGGCTACGTCGACGCCGCGCGGCTCAAGCCGCTGCCTGTCGACGCCGCGCCGCCGCTCAAGGCCTGGGTCGGGCGCTGGCGCGAGGGCGACGACGTGATCCGCCTCACGGCCAAGGGCGCGGCGCTCACGGCGGACGGCCAGGCCTGGTGGCCCTCGGCGCACCCTTCCGCCCGTCAGTTCCCTGGCGGGCCGAACACAGGCGACCTCTCCGGGACGGCGACGCCGAGCGGCAACGCGGTCACGTTCGCCGACGACGCCAGCGATCCGCAAGCCTGCCGCGCGACGTTGCGCCTCATCGGCGATGTCCTCGTCGTCGCCGACAACCAGGCCTGCGGCGGCATGAACGTCAGCTTCTCCGGCGTCTACCGCCGCTAGGGTGCTTGCAAGCGGCAGCGACAGGCTGCGCAGCCGCATCTCACCGCGGAGAGCGCAGAGGAGGCGCACAGAACGCTGAGCCTCTGCGCTCTCTCTCTGCTTACCTTCACGTGCTCTGTGCTAAAGAGCGGGGCTCCCGCTCTCGCGGGTTCAGCTCGCCGGCGCGGTCGCTGGACGCGGCGCCTGGATGGGCGCGCGGTTCAGGTCGAAGAACTTGTCCTGCATCTGCGGCAAGGCCTCCGAGATGATCGTCGCCGGCGTCCAGCCTTCGGCCTTGTTCAGGTTCGCGATCGGCCGCGGCTGGCTGTAGAGGATCAGGTTGTCGCCGCTGGCCCCGAAGATCTGGCCGGTGACGTTCTTCGCCAGCTCCGAGCCAGCGCGACCGACAGCTTGGCCGGCTGGTCGGGGCGGATCGAGGTCGCCATGATCTGCCGGCGCTGGGCGGCGGCTTCGTCCTTCACCGGCACCGATTGGGTCATGCGGGTCCAGGCCACCGGCGCCAGCGCGTTGGAGCGGACGTTGTTGCGCGCGCCTTCCATGGCGATGATCCGCGACAGGCCCGACGATGCCCATCTTGGCCGCGCCGTAGTTGGTCTGGCCGATGTTGCCGAACAGGCCCGAGGTCGACGTGAAGAAGACGTAGGCGCCGTCGTTCTGGTCGCGGAAGTGCTCGATCGTCGCCCGCGCCACGTTGAACGAGCCGCGCAGGTGCACGGCGATCACGCTGTCCCAGTCCGCCTCGCTCATCTTGTGGAACATGCCGTCGCGCAGGATGCCGGCCGGGTTGATCACGGCGTGCAGTCCGCCGAAGGCGTCCAGCGCCTGCTGCAGCATGCCCTGGCAGGCCGTGAGCGAAGTCACGCTCTCCGAGTTGGAGACGGCCTCGCCGCCGGCCGCGCGGATCTCCTGCGCCACCGTCTCGGCCGGCCCGGCCGAGCCCTCGTCGCCGCCCGAGAGCGAGCCGCCGAGGTCGTTGACCACCACCTTGGCGCCTTCCTTGGCCGCGATCAGCGCGCACGTCGCGCCCGATGCCGTTGCCGCCGCCGGTGACCAGAACCACCTTCCCGTCCAAAACACCCATGATCTTCAATCTCCCGAAAACAATTGGATTTCGCGGACGACGGCTTAAGCGAGCCGGTCGGCCTTGCGCAAGGCGGGAAAGAGTCGCGCCCAGAGTCCGGTGACGATCAGCGCGCCGATTCCGCCGCCGACCAGCGCCACGATTGGCCCCACGAACCGCGCCGCGAGGCCGCCGCGGAACTCGCCCAGCTCGTTGGAGGCCGAGATGAAGAGAGACGAGACCGCGGCCACGCGCCCGCGCATCGGGTCGGGCGTCACGAGCTGCACCAGCGTCCCGCGGACGAAGACCGACAGCATGTCCGAGCCGCCGATAACGACGAGCGCCGCGACCGAGAGCGGCGTCCAGCGCGACAGTCCGAACACGATCGTGGCGAGGCCGAACACGGCGACGCCCACGAACATGGTGATCCCCGCGTGGCGGCGGATGGGATGGCTGGCCAGGTAGATGGCCACGCTCGCGGCCCCGACCGAGGACGCAGAGCGCAGGATCCCGAACCCGCTCGCGCCGACGTGCAGGACGTCGCGCGCGACCACCGGCAACAGCGCGGTCGCGCCGCCCAGCAGGACGGCGAACAGATCGAGCGAGATGGCTCCGAACACGATCTTGTTGGTCCACACATAGGCCAGCCCCTCGCGCACCATCGCCAGGCTGAAGGCGGACTGGACCGCGGGCCGGCCCGACTTGACGATCAGGAGCGTGGCCCCGGCCGCGAAGAGGTAGAGCCCCGCCGAGGTCCAGTAGGCGAGGGCGGGCGACAGCGCGACCAGCAAGCCGCCGAGCGCCGGCCCCAGGATCGAGCCGCCCTGGCCGGCCAGCGAGTTCCAGGCGATGGAGCGGGCGAGCTGCTCGCGTTGCACCAGCATCGGCCCGAGCGCTGTGTTGGCCGGCGCCCAGAACGCCCTCGACGCCCCGAAGAGGACCGCTGCGACGAGGATCACCGGCGGGTTGGCCAACCCGAGCTGGCTCGCGATCGCCAGGCCCGCGACCACCACGATCTCGGCCGCATAGCAGAGTCTGAGGATCGCCTTGCGGTCGAACCTGTCCGCCATGACGCCGGCCGGCAACGCCAGCAGGAAGAGGGGCGCGAACGAGGCCAGCCCCACCATGCCGACGAGGAAGGCGGCATGGTCGACGTCCATGCTGCGCCGGGCTGTCGCGTAGATCTGCCAGCCGATCGCCACGCTCTCGATCTGCACGCCGAGGTTGGCCGTGAGCCGCGATAGCCAAAAACGCATGTAATCCCGCTCGGCGAGCAGCGAGCCGGGCGGAGGGACGGCAGCCATGGGCGGGCCTTAGCGTGGCGCTATCGCCGCCGCAATCGCGCCAGCGACGTTGACGGCGGCGGCCGTGCGCCCTATGCGAGCGCCCTTCCTCATGCAGGCGGTGACCCGGATGCGACGTCGGCGAACGAACTTGCGAACCACACTCCGCAGCTAACGCTCCGCTCCGTCGCCCGCGCGTCATGGAGCGGGTTTGTAGTCCGCTCTTTCGAGATCGCCATGACCGCCGACCTGCCGCCCATCCTTCCCGAACAGCCCAACGACGCGCCCGCCGTCGCCGCCCTCGTCGACCGCGTCTTCGGGCCCGGGCGCTACGCCAAGGCGGCCGAGCGGCTGCGCGAAGGCAACCGGCCGCTGCTCGACATCTGTTTCGTCGCCCGATCCGAGGGGGAGGTCGTCGGCTGCGTGCGCATGTGGCCGATCCGGATCGGGGAGACGCCCGCCGTGCTCCTCGGGCCGCTCGCCGTCGACGACGCTTGGCGCAGCCTCGGCCTCGGCGCGGCCCTCGTCCGCCGGGCTTGCGAGGCGGCGACCGCCGCCGGGCATGCGCTGGTGCTCCTGGTCGGCGACGAACCCTACTACGGCCCGCTGGGCTTCAGCCGCGCGCCGGCGTCCGTCGCGTTGCCCGGCCCCGTCGACCCGGCCCGGGTCCTGGTCAACCCGCTTGCCCCCGGCGCCGCCGCCGAGCTCGCCGGCCCGGTCCGGCCCGACCCCTAAGGTCGGCCGAAATCGCGCCCTTCTCCCCTCGAGGGAGAAGGTGGCGCGCGTCAGCGAAATGGGCTCTCGGTCGGAAAGCCGACCTCGCGGATATCCGCTGTGCGCCAGAAGCGGAACGACCGCGAACGCTATGGGCCGAGCGATTCAGAAGGGGTTATGCTTTCGCGCTGCGGCGGTATGACAGACCTTGCCCTTGGCGATGCAGATGTTGCCGCAGGGAACGCCGTGGACGCAGCGGTGCGCGCGGACAGCGCTGTGAGAGTGCAAGTAGATTGGGGCGCTGGCGGTTGAGGCGACGGACAGGCCGGCTAGCGTGGCGACCGCGAACAAAAGCATCCTGTTCATTCAGGCTCCTCCCTTTTGCCGCAGATCAGCGTGGCCCCAATCAGACCAACTGCCAAGCCTCGCAGGCGCGGCCCGCGCGGTGTCCGATATGGGTCGAAAGCGGTCATCGGCGCCGTGGCGCAGAGCGGACGTTCGGGATGTCCGCTTAGCGCCAAGAGCGGTCATAAGCTTGCTCTTTACCTCAGGCTGCAATAGCTGGCGCCCCCACTCTTGGTCGCCGGATCAAACGCGAGCCTCATGACGCGAACAAATTCGTTCAAGGCCCTCTACTTTCTCCGCACCGGCGGCATCGTTGTGGCTGGCCTCGGCGGCGGTCTGGCCGTCCAACACGGCGAAACCGGATTGGCCGCGGCACTGCTGATCGCCTTCGTGCTGTTGCTGTTTTCGGGGCGCGTCCAGGCCCACTTCTGGTCCGATCTGCTCGCCGGTCTCCACTACCTCAATCGGCGTGACTATCCGCGGTGCAAGACCCACACGCAGCGCTTTCTCAGGGCTCTGCGGTCGCGCCCCTGGCTGAAGCATCTGATCTGGCTTGCCCCCAGCAGCTACACCGCCAACGCCGAGGTCCTGGCATTGAACAACCTAGCGGCCGCCGAAATCGGCTTGGACGAGCACGACGCGGCGAGGGGGCATCTGACCCAGGCCCTTGGGTTGGACCCCAAGTGCCCGCCGCTCTACCGAAACATGGGCGTGCTTGTGCGCCAGACCAATTCCGACGCCGAGGCAGCGCCCTGGTTCGAACGTGCGAGAGCGCTGGGGTTCCGAGGTGATTGGACCGACAGACGCGCCCTGGCCTCGCAGCGAAACAATGCCGCCTCTTCGACTGCTGGTGTCCGCTAAGCGCCAAGAGCTGCCATTCGGCATCGAGGTTCACGAGCGGGCGCGCCGAGGGTGGGGAGGGCCGGCCACTAGCGCGCTTCGACGACGCAGAACTCGTTGCCTTCGGGATCCAGCATGACGGTGAAGCCGTCGTGTTCGTCGCGTACCCGCGCGCCGAGCGCCGCTAGACGCGCCACCTCCGATCGCCGTGAGCCGGCGACGATGTCCATGTGCACCCGGTTGCGCACCGTCTTCGGGTCAGGCTTGAGCTGGAAGCAGAGGGTGGGGCCAGGCCCATCCACCATCACGGAAGGGTCGGTTTCAGGGGTTAGGCCGAGTTTTCTCAGGCGTGCAATCTCTCCGGCGTCGTATGCGCGGACAAAATAGCCGTCCAGCGCCTCCGCCCAGAACCGGGCGAGAAGGGCGGGGCGTATTGAATCGACGACGATCTCCTTGAGTTTCGCCACTCAGCCACCTTAGCACAGCGCGCGCGACCCCTGGTGTGTCCGCTAAGCGCCAGAAGCGGTCATTGGCGCGCCGGAGCCCGTAGCCTCTCCTAGCGCTCCCGAGCGAGATAGGCGCGGCTCTCGTCGCCGATGTCGTCGACCAAGTTGCCGATCGTCAGATTGGCGTCGATCAGATGTAGGCCCCAGTCCGCCTGCACCTTGCCGTTAATCACGATGTCGCCCGTGATGTCGTTGGTGCGCCGTCCGCTTGGCGTCGGGTGAATGGTCACGGCGAGGTAGGTTCCATGATCGTTCGACACGCACTCGGCGGAGAGCAATCCCGGCAGCTCAACGAACGACGTGTCGATCTGCGTCGGCGGGTTGGTCCAGTTTGCGGGGATCGTGGTGGCGCCGATGACGAAAGTGCCGCTCGCGGGCATGACGGCCTTCAAGGCGCCCGACCCGCCGCCAAGCGCCGCCGGATTGACGCACGCCGCCACCGTGCCGGCTCTCTTGTCGCCCTGACCGAAGAAGCTATCGGCCGACGGCGGCGAGGCCACGCGGAAACTTGAATACGCGATGACGCAGCCGGGTTGCGTCGCCGAGCGACAGAGCGGGATGTGCTTGAACTCGCCGCCGACATCCTTGCCTGGAGGAACCTGCAGGCCGATGCCCATCAGGATTGCGGAGACCAGCTGCTTCTGGATCGGCTTGCCATCGATCTCCTGGGCGATCAGCTCGGCCAGGATCCCCGATCCTTGGCTGTGGCCGACCAGGACCACCCCGCGTCCATGATTGTCGTGGGCGAGATACTCGTTCCAGGCGTCGAGCACGTCGTCGTAGGCGATCTTGCGGCTGTCCCCTTCGGCCATCGGGTGGCCGCTTACGCCGGCTGCGAGAGCGGTCAGTGTGTGCTGGCGATACATCGGCGCGAACAATCGGCATTTGGCGCCAAGGCGCGCGAACTGCTGCTGGACCACGACCTGTTCGGAAGGCTCGATCGCCATCGTCGCGTTGACGCCGGGATCGAGCGAGACGGTGGGATAGACGTAGAAGCAGTCGATCGGCGCGTTGGGATCGGGATGGAAACGCTCAATCGTTGTTGATCCATCGGCGCGGATCACGGTCGCGTCGAGATTGACCGTGCAGGCGTCTTGGCGGTTCGGCCGGCAGAGCCAGTTCGCCGGGTTGGTGTAGTCGTTGTGGGTCTCGGCTGGAGGCGCCGCCGCCACCTGAGCCAGCGCGCTGAGGCTTGCGCCCAATCCAGCAGCCAGCGTGAAAGCGGCCAAGATCCCCTTCAGCACGGTTTGTGCCCCCTCGACGAACCACGGCGTGTTACGCGAATGCGAGGCGCGCGGCCATCTGAACTCCAACTAGACCGCACAGAATGGGACGTCCGTTAGGCAGCTATGAGTCATGTGTGGACGGCTCTCCGGTGGCAAGGGTGTCTAGGTGCTCTGCTTCGGCTGTCGGTGCGGTCATGTGTTCGGCCTGTGAGCGCGGCGCTCTAAGGCCGCTGGCCATGATGTCTTCCGTTGAAGCGGGTCCCGATCAGAAGCACGCGCTCTGAGCGCCCTGACTCAACTGGGGTGTCCCTCTTCGCGGTCCCGCCGCCTTAGCATCACTCCTGTCTGCCCTTGCCGGTCTTCAGGCCGTAGCCTGATCTCTTAGGCCGCAATCGGCTCGCGGTACGCCTCGCCGCGGGCCAACATCGCCCAGACGATGCGGGCGGTCTTGTTGGCCAGCGCCACCGCTGCGGCCTTCGTCGGGCGTCGGCTCATCAACCGAGCAAGCCACGCCCGACGGGTCCCGCACTGTTGGGCGCGCCTGATCACCGCCATCGCTCCGACGACGAGCAGCTGCCTCAGATAGCGGTTCCCCGCCTTGGTGATCGATCCGAGTCGCTCCTTCCCGCCGCTCGAGTTCTGACGCGGCACAAGCCCGATCCAGGCGGCCAGGTTGCGACCCGAACGAAAGGCTCTTGGATCGGGCACGGCTGCGGTGATCGCGCTCGCCAGAAGCGGCCCGACGCCAGGCACGCCCATCAACCGCCGCGCCGCTTCGTTCGAACGCACCGAGGCCGCGATCGCCCGGTCGGCCTCCAGGATCTGAGCGCTCGCCAGCCGAAGCTGGGCCGCCAGCATCAGCAGGCAGGCGCGCGCTGTAGCTGGGACCTCGTCGCTCGCGCTCAGGCTATCGATCAGCCGCTGAAGCCCTTCGCGACCAGCTGCAGCAACAAGGCCGAACTCAGCCATATGCGCCCGTATCGAGTTCGATAGCTGGATGCGTTGGCCGATCAGCGTCTGGCGGGTGCGATGGAGCACCATCACGCTCTGCTGCTCAGGCGACTTGATCTCGACGAAGCGCATCGTCGGCCGTGTGACCGCCTCGCAGATCGCTTCGGCGTCGGCCATGTCGTTCTTCTGCCGCTTCACATAGGGCTTCACGTAGCCAGGCGGCATCAGGCGCACATCGTGGCCGAGCTGCTTGAGCTCCCGCGCCCAGTGGTGCGCCGTGGCGCAGGCCTCGATCCCGACCAGGCACGGCCGCAGCTTCCCAAACAGCGGCAGCAACCGCGACCGCGTCACCTTCCGTTGCAACACAACCGCCCCGGCGGCGCTCACTCCGTGCAGCTGGAACACCGACTTGGCGATGTCCAACCCAACGACGACAACTTCTTCCATGGCTCTCCTCCTGCTCTCGGCCGCAGCAAAGCTGCAGCGGATGGTGGAGAGCCGTCCACGGCATCAGAAGCGGTCATCGCGCGGCTTCGGCTTGGCGGAGCCTCGCCGCGATAGACCACTAGCGAAACCGCCAGTGTCGTAGGCAGTCATCGTTCACCGGCCTAGAAGCCCCCCCTTCTGCCAGCGCCGATGTCGCGGAGCCTTCCCGCGCCCGCGATCCCGGCGCATTCTTTCCCCCTCTGCATGGAGCCTCCGATGACCGACGCGCCGACCGCAACCAGGACGGGGCTGAGCTTCCCCAACGAGAGCGCCGCCTATCGCGAGGCGCGCGATGCGCTGCTCGCGGCCGAGGTCGACCTTCGCCGGCGCGTCGAGGCGGTGGCGGCGATGCGGCGCGCCCTGCCGCCGGGCGGGGCCGTGCGCGAGGACTATGTGTTCGAGGAGGGGGACGACGCCCGCCGCGTGCGGCTTTCCGAGCTGTTCGGCCTGCACGATACGCTCATCGCCTATTGCTACATGTTCGGGCCGAACATGGACGAGCCCTGCCCGTCCTGCACCTCGATGCTGGACAGCCTCGACGGCGATGTCGCCCCCATCGTGCAGAACGCCAGCCTGGCGGTCATAGCCCGCTCGCCGATCCGTCGCGTCCTGGGCTTTGCGCGCCAGCGCGGCTGGCGGAACCTGCGTCTGCTGTCGTCCGCGAACAACAGCTTCCATCGCGATTACTTCGGCGAGACGCCGGAGGGTCAACAGCGGCCGATGATGAACGTTTTCACCCGCAAGGGCGGGACCATCCGCCACACCTGGGGCTCGGAGCTCGCGTACGCGCCGCGCGATCCCGGGCAGGACCCGCGCCACATCGACCTGATCTGGCCGCTCTGGGGCGTTCTGGACCTGACGCCCGACGGCCGCGGCGATTTCCACCCCCGCCTCCGCTACGACCGATCTGCTTGAGGGTGGGGGCGCCTGCGCCTACCTTCCCGTCATGAGTCAGTCGGGACCGGCCGGGCTGGAAGGCGTTCTAGCCGAAGCGAAGAAGCAGGCGCCCGGGCGCGGGCTGCCGCCGGTGCACCTTTGGCATCCCGAGCACTGCGGCGAGATCGACATCGTCATCAAGAAGGATGGGCTCTGGTTCCACGAGGGCACGCCGATCGGCCGCGAGGCGCTGGTCCGCCTGTTCTCGACCGTGCTCAGGAAGGATCCCGACGGTTTCCACCTGGTCACGCCGGTCGAGAAGATGCGGATCACGGTGGAAGACGCGCCCTTCATCGCCATCCGCGTCGACGCCGAGGACGGGGTGCTGCGCTTCTTGACCAACGTCGGCGACGTGGTCGAGGCCGGGCCGGAGAACGCCATTCGCGTCGAGATGGACGCCGAGACCGGCGAGCCCAGGCCCTACCTGCACGTTCGCCGCGGGCTCGAGGCCCTGATCGCGCGCCCGGTCTTCTACGAGCTCGTTGAGCTGGCGACCGAGCGCGAACTTCCCTCCGGCCCGACCTTCTGCGTCCAGTCGAACGGGGTCTGGTTCCCGGTCGGGCCGCCAAGGGCGCGGGCCGCATGACGCCGGCCGAGCTGCGGACGTGGATCAGCGATCGCCTCGACCCGCTGGACAGCTACGATCCGAACCGGCCGCCGTCGCCGATCTCCGACCTCCTGCTCAACCCCGGCATGCCGAAGATCGAGAGCTTCAAACCGGCGGCGGTTCTGGTGCCGCTGGTCGAGCATGAGGCCGGCGTGACCGTCCTTTTGACCCGCCGCTCCGACAACCTGCGCAGCCACACCGGCCAGATCGCCTTCCCGGGCGGGCGGCTGGACCCGGGGGAGACGCCCTGGGAGGGCGCGCTGCGCGAGGCGGAGGAGGAGATCGGTCTGCCGCGCGACCACGTCACGCTCGCGGGCCTCTCGTCCAACTACCAGACCGGCAGCGGCTACGACATCACCCCGGTCATCGGCTTCGTCGCGCCGGGCTTTCGCCTCACGCCCAACCCCGACGAGGTGGCCGACGTCTTCGAGGCGCCGTTCGCCTTCCTGATGGACCCCAACAACCACGAGCGGCAGTTCCGCGAACAGGCCGACGGCCTTCGGCGCTACTTCTACGCCATGCCGTTCGAAGACAGGCTGATCTGGGGGGCCACGGCCGGCATGCTGCGCGCCCTCTACGAGCGGCTCTACGGCGAGCCGGCGCCCAGCGCATGAGCGAGGCGGCGAGCCTTCCCGTCCAGCCCTGGATGCGGGCGGCGGAGACGACCGCGGTGCTCGCGGCGCTCGAAGCGGCGGGCGGCGCCGGCGCGGCGCGCTTCGTCGGCGGCTGCGTGCGCAACGCCATCCGCCGCGAGCCGGTCGCCGACATCGACATCGCGACCACCCTCACCCCGGACCGGGTGAGCAAGGCGCTGACCGACGCGGGCCTGAAGGCGGTTCCGACCGGCATCGACCACGGCACCGTGACGGCGGTCGCGGGCGGCAAGCCGTTCGAGGTGACGACGCTGCGCCGTGACGTCGAGACCGACGGGCGCCACGCGGTCGTGGCCTTCACCACCGACTGGGCCGAGGATGCGGCGCGCCGGGACTTCCGCCTGAACGCGATCTACGCCGACGCCGACGGCCGCCTCTACGATCCCACCGGCGAAGGGGTGGCCGACGCCGCGCGCCGGCCGGGTGGTGTTCGTGGGCGACGCCGCAACGCGCATCCGCGAAGACGCGCTGCGCATCCTGCGCTTCTTCCGCTTCTTCGCCCTTTACGGCCGCGAGGCGCCCGATCCCTCTGGGCTCGCCGCCTGCGCGGCGCTCAAGGACCTTGTCCGCGGCCTCTCCGGCGAGCGCATCGCCCAGGAGCTGGCCAAGCTCCTCGCCGCCGAGGACCCGCGTCCGGCGATGCGGCTGATGGCGCAGGCCGGCGTGCTGGCCGAGGTGCTGCCGGAGGCCGCCGGCCTCGCCCGTTTCGAGGGGCTGGTCGAGATCGAGACCGAACAGCTCTTCCAGTGCGACGCCGAGCTCAGGCTGGCCGCACTGCTGCCCGACGACCCCGCGGCGGGCGACGCCGTCGCCGATCGCCTCAAGCTCTCCAACGCCCTTCGCGCGCGTCTGACCGGCGCGCTGGGGACAGACGAGCGCATCGCGTCCTGGATGAGCCCCAGGGAGGCTCGTCGCGCCGTCTATCGGCTGGGCGTGCAGCCCTTCTGCGACCGGGTGCTGCTGGCCTGGGCGGGGTCGGAGCGGCATGCCGCCGCGATCCAGTGGCGGGCGCTGATCCCCATGGCGCAGAGTTGGCAAAGGCCCTCGCTGCCGCTGACCGGCGCCGAGGTGATGGCCGCCGGCGTGCCCGAGGGCCCGCTGGTCGGCGAGGTGATGCGCGAGGTCGAAGCCTGGTGGATCGACCACGACTTCACCGACGACAAGCTCTCCCTCGTCGAGCAGCTCAAGGCCGTCGCCCAGGGGATGGTCTACTGAGCGCCGCGGCGGTCGGGGTCGCGATCAAGTGATCGTGCGCGGCTCGACCGGCGCCGATTGATCCAGATCAAAGGTGACGGAGACGTCACCTTCTAGGTTCGCCCGCGAAGTGGATGCGGGATGCGCGCTCAGACCAGCGAGGCTCTAGGCCGTTCTGCGCCGGCCGCTGGCCGCGTGTCGCCGGCGCGCCGGGGTGAATGGCGAAGATCACCTACATCGAGCACGGCGGCGCCGAGCACCATGTCGAGGTCCCGGACGGGCTCTCGGTCATGGACGGCGCCAAGCGCTACACCATTCCCGGAATCGACGGCGACTGCGGCGGCGCCTGCGCCTGCGGGACCTGCCACGTCTACGTCGAGCAGAGCTGGTTCGACCGGCTTCCGCCGATGGATGAGCTCGAGCGCGACATGCTCGACTTCGCCTTCGACGTCCAGCCGAACAGCCGCCTTTCCTGCCAGCTCAAGGTCGATACGGCTCTCGACGGCCTGATCGTCCGCTGTCCCGCCCGCCAGTACTAACCCCGGAGGAACCACCCCATGACCGTGATGAGCAAGTCGAGCGAGGTGATGAAGGGCGCCTGGAAGGTCTCGATGACCCCTGACGACATCTATCGCCACCCGATGGATATCGCCTGGACCTTCAACTACGAGCTTTCCCAGGACCGGGTCGAGGACCTCTACAAGCGCGCCAAGCAGAACCAGTGGGATTCGGACGAGTACCTGCCGTGGGACACCCCGGTCGACCCGTCGAAGCCGCTGATCAACGCGCGCTCGGACGTCTATCACCAGATGCCGTTCTTCAAGAAGCTGTCGAAGTCGCAGCAGGAGACCTTCACCGCCCACTCGACCGCGCAGCTGCTCTCGCAGTTCCTGCACGGCGAGCAGGGCGCGCTGATGACGGCGGCCTGCGTCACCCACTCGGTGCCGGACGCGACCGCCAAGCTCTATGCGGCCACCCAGACCATGGACGAGGCCCGCCACGTCGAGGTCTACGCCCGCTACTGCGACAAGATCGCCATGGTCTATCCGATGTCGCCGTGGCTGAAGGCGCTGATCGACGCGACCCTGCAGTCCAACCGCTACGAGAAGGTCATGATCGGCATGAACATGATCGTCGAGGGCCTGGCGCTCGGCGCGTTCAACAACATGTACCGCACCACGACCTGCGAGCTCCTGAAGAAGCTGACCTTCAACGTCATGCGCGACGAGTCGCGGCACGTCTCCTTCGGCCACGTCTACCTTGGTCCGGTGATCGCCAAGGCTGCCGGAGGCCGAGCGCGAGGAGCTGGCCGACTTCGCCTTCCAGGCGGTGAACATCATCGTCAATGGCGGGACGACCGGCGGCGGGTTGGCCAACCGCGTCGACCCCGGCTTCCTCGAGGTGCTCGACAACAGCGGCATCGACCACGAGGACTTCTTCAAGGGCATGAAGGAAGCCGCAGGAGGCGGGGATCGAGCCCGAGCTGCCGCCCGGCCAGATCCACTCGATCAAGGACCTGATGATGCCGGCGCTGGCCCGGGTCGGGCTGCTCACGCCGACGGTGCGCAAGAAATACGACGACGCCGGCATCCCGGTGTTCGATGATCCTCGCGTGCTCGAGGCGATGGAAGGCGGCCACCCGATCGCGGCCTGATTGCCCTGGGCGGGCAAGGCGGAGCCTCCGATTGGAGGGGCTCCGCTTCGCCGGCGGAGACCTTGAGCGGCATGGCGCAAGCCCAGACCGATCCCGCGGCGCTCGACGCCGCCATCGTCGACAACGCGCCGGAGGCGATCATCGTCGCCAAGCCGGACGGCGAGATCGTGTTCCTCAACCGCGCCGCCGTCGGCCTGTTCGGCTATGCGCTCGGCCGAGGCGGTGGGGCGGAACATCGGCATGCTGGTGCCGCCGGATCCCCACCGCAGGGCCGATGCCGTCAAGTGGCTGCAACGCTGGGCGGCCGAGCCGCTCGGCGAGCAGTCGCGCTACCTGGATTTCCTCGCCCGCCGCAAGGACGGCCGCGAGATGCACGTCGAGGTCCGCGTCGCCCGCGGCGCCGTGGCCGGAGACGAGCGCTTCTTCATCACCGTCCGCGACGACACCGTCCGCCGCCGCGATCAGATCGCGCTCAAGGAGGCCAACCTCCGCGCCGCGCGCATCCTGCTCATCGCCGAGGACGCAATCGTCTCCTGCGACGATGCGCAGACGATCACCTTCTTCAACCTCAAGGCCGAGCGCATGTTCGGCTATCGCGCCGACGAGGCGCTGGGTCAGCCGCTGACCATGCTGATGCCGCCGGCGGCGCGCGAGCCGCATCCGGCGTTCGTCGAGGCGTTCCGCGCCGCATCCTCACCGTCGCGGATGATGAGCGAGCGCCAGGAGATCCGGGGCCTGCGCCGCTCCGGCGAGGTCTTCCCGATAGAAGCGGCGATCACCAAGGTCACGCTCGGCGGCGAGACGACCTTCACCGCCCACCTGCGCGACGTCACCGCCCGCAAGGCCGCTCAGGCCAGCCTCGAGGAGAGCGAGCGGCGGTTCCGCGCCCTGTTCGACCATGCGGTCGGCCCGATGGCGCTGCTGGCGCCCGACGGCGCGGTGCTCGAGATCAACAGCGCCGCCCGCGCCTCACCATCGGCGACCAGCGCTACGTCGGCCGCCCGCTGTGGACGCTGCCTTGGCTGGGGGTCCTCGACGTCGAGGCCGATGCGATCGAGCGGCTGAAGCGGGCCATCGCCGCCGCGGCGGCCGGCAAGAGCGCGGCCGACACCGTCGAACTCGAGGATGACGGACGCGTACGCACGCTGGCGCTCTGGGTCACGCCGATCTTCGATGCGGCCAGCCGGGTGATCTACATCCTGGCCGAAGCCCACGAACAGGTCGGCTAGGCCGGGTGACGTTATTTAAGTCGAAGCGCGACCCCTGGATCCTCCCCCATTGGGGGAGGGGGGTGACGAGCGGCCGGCTGCGACAGCAGCCGGCATGGAATGGCCAAATGCTTGGCAATTCCCGCGAGGAACGCCCGCGCTTGCGCGGGCTGGGGCGAAGCATGGTGGAGGGGGCCCGCCGCTCGCGCGGCCGGCCTGCAAGCAAGACCTAGGTCATTCCTGAAACGGGCGCGGCCGGCCACGGCCCCCCTCCACCACCCTGCGGGCGGTCCCCCTCCCCCTACGGGGGAGGATCAAGAACACGGCGCCTAGTCTCAGCGCGTTCTAGGACTCCAGCGGACGATCCGGGCCGATCGACAGGCGCACCGCGCCGGACTCCATCAGGCCCAGCATGCGCAGGCACATCGCCTTGACCACCCGGGCCGGATCGCCGCGCATGTACTCGTGGATGAACACCGCGTGGCCGGCCAGCACGTCGGCGAACGAGGCGATCTCGTCGGCGTCGTCGCTCGCCGCGAGATGCGCGCGGGCTTCGGCCAGCGCCGCCGGCCAGCATTTGTCGCAGCGGTAGGTGGTCACGAACCGCTCCACCGTCTCGTTGAACAGCGGCAGCACATGCGTCTGCGCTTCCGGAACGAGCGCCAGGCAGTTCGAGCAGACGGCCTCGCGCCCGCTCATGGCATCGGGTGGTCGAGGAAGAAGCCGAGCGCCATGCCGATCGCGTCCGGCTGGGCGCGCATCGGTTGGCCCGGCAGGTGGTCGTCGCCGCCGCCGGCGATCTGGTGCCCCATGCCCTCGACCAGCACCAGAACCACCGGCGTTGCGCCGGCGTGTCTGTGGACCTCCCACCCGTCGTGCGGCTCGATGGTCGCGGTCGGGTCGGCGCCGTCGAAGCGGCGCCACTCGTCGATGACGTCGTCGATCCCGACGTGCGGCGTGCGCCCGATGCTGTTCGCGCCAAGCCCGCCGCGCAGCGGGTAGACGGTGTCGGCCATCCCGTGGAAGTGCATCACCGGAACGGGGCGCGACGGTCGCGCCGCGCCGGCCAGCCGCCCGCCGCTCATCGGCGCGACGGCGGCGATCCGGTCGGCCAGCTCGAGCGCCAGCCGGTAGGCCATCTGGCCGCCATTCGAGAAGCCGGTCGCGAAGATACGTTTGGAATCGATGGGATACATCGCGCTGACCCGCTCGATGATCAGGCGGGTAAAGGCGACGTCGTCTGCGCCGCGGCTGGGCTGCTCGTACTCCGTCCCCGAGTTCCAGATCCGGTGATCGCCCGGCCATGGCGTGGGGATCGGGGTGCCTTGCGGGCAGACCACGATGAACCCTGCCGCCTCGCCCTTGGCGAACAGCTGCGAGGTCTGGATGTAGCCCTCCGCGTTTCCCGCCCCGCCGTGGAAGCCGATCACCAGCGGGTAGCGGCGGGCGGGGTCGATCGTGTCGGGCGCATGCACGAACGCGGTCCGCTGCGACGCCGCCCACGTCGATGGTCAGCGTGACGTCGGCGGCCAGCGCAGGCGCCGGCCGCGCGAGGGTCAGAACGGCGAAGGCCAGCGCCCCGAGTGCGAAGGCGCGGCGAAGCATCATGCCGGCGCGCGCGCCCGCTCGATCACCGTCAGGATGTCCGCCACGATGGCGTCGTGCAGCGGCGCCGGCATCTCGTGACCCATGCCGGGATAGGTCTTGAGCGCCGCGCCCTTGATGTTGGCGGCGGTGTCGCGGCCGCCTTCCACCGGCACCAGGGGGTCGGCCTCCCCGTGGATCACGACGGTGGGCGCGGTGATCGTCGCCAGCTTCGGCCGCCGGTCCGGCGAGGCCATGATGCCGGCGTACTGCCGCTGGAAGCCGACGGGATAGTAGGCGCGCTCGAAGTCGCCGAGCGCCTGAGCGCGCACCGCCGCTTCGTCGATGGGATAGACCGGGCCCATCACCCGCGCGCCCTCGACCGCGCTGGCGAGGAAGGCCTCGAGGTCCTTCCTGGGATCGGGGGCGGGTGTGTTCAGCCTGGCCATCGCCTCCGGCGTCGCGCGCGGCAGCTCTGGATTGCCGGTCGATGACATGATCGAGGTCAGCGAGAGTGTCTTGTGCGCATGGTCGGCCGCCACCAGCTGGGCGATCATCCCGCCCATGGAGGCGCCGACGATATGCGCGCGCTCGATGTCTAGCGCGTCGAGCAGCGCCGCGGCGTCGGCCGCCATGTCGTCGAGCGTATAGGCGACGTCGGGCTTGCGGCCCGCCTGGATCGCCCCGACCACGCCGGCGATGTCCGGCGGTCCGGCCGCGTCCAGCTTCTCCGTCAACCCGACGTCGCGGTTGTCGTACAGGACCACCCGATACCCGGCGTCGACCAGCTTGCCGTAGAACGCCGGCGACCAGCGGGTCATCTGCGCGCCAAGGCCCATGATCAGCAGGATGGGCTCGCCGTCGTCGGGTCCGTGGCTCTCGTAGTAGATCTCAAGTCCGTTCGCGGTGGCGTGGGGCATCGTTGGGTCCTCTAAAGCTGTCGCCGCCACCTTAAGCGGCGAGCGGCGGGCAACGCCAGCGCGGGGCCGCCGTTAACCCTGACTTTACGCCTGAGGCGCCGCTCGCCCCATTCCCTCCCTCGTTCCGCCGCGAAGCTCTGCCAGGGTGAAGGCTGGCGCGGCGGCGCCTCTGCCCGCCCCGCGCGCCCAAGGGGGGCTGGACGATGGGCGGACGACGCATTGAAGCCTACACGGCGATCGGACGCCTCGACGGCGCCTGCCCCAACTGCGAGCGCGACCTGCCGGCCTGGCCGACCCGCTCCGGCCCGTGCCCCCGCTGCGCGCGCGAGATCTATGTGCGCAGCCGCCCGATCGACCGCGAGCGCGTGTTGGTCGCCGAGGCCGATCTGCCCCGCCTGGAGTTCGAGTGGGAGCTTTATCCGCGAACGGGGCGGCGACCAGCCGCTTCGGCCGTTGCTCGACGAATGCGCGCTGGAGGCCGAGCGCCGGCATCTGGCCGCGCGGCTCGGGCGCGAGCCCAGCGAGGCGGACGTCGGCGTTCGCCCTCATCGCCCGCAACGCCTTTACCCACATGCGGCATGCTCGAGCTTGGCAGCTTCCGCAACCTCGGCCTCGCCAAGGCATCGCTGGCCGACCAGCTCGGCAACACCAAGGAGGCGCTCGCCGGCTACCTCGGGGCCTGCTTCCTCGACCTGAACGGCGCCCACGATCCGCCGCGCAACGCGCCCGGCCGCATCATGGCCCAGGCCAGCGGCTTCGACCCCGCCCGCGCCTTCCTGGCCCATCCGGTGGTCAAGCGGCTGATCCAGCTGCTCGCCGTCCTCGACGTCGACGAGGATACGCTGCGCGAGACCTTCATCGGCTTTTGCGAGCGCTACTATCAGCCGTTCCGCACCCCGCGCCCCCCCGCCGAAACCTGGCCCCACCTCGCCGAAGCCCTGTTCTCGGACGCCTAGGCCGCGTCAGAGCGCTCATCCCCCCGCGAAGCGGGACCCATGCATAGCGGCGGGCTGACGGTGAGTGGCTCAATGAACCACCAAGCACACCAAGCACACCAAGGTTTCCTAAGAGCGTGCACGCGAGGCGGCCAAACACGACCTCTTGGTGTGCTTGGTGTGCTTGGTGGTGAAAAAATCGGTTTCCAACTCTCGCCGGGATGAGCGGCTGAAAGCCCCTACGGCCACCGCACCAGGGGCGGCATTGAGGAGAGCATGGTCTCGATGTTGGCGCCCTGGCGCAGGCCGAACATGGTGCCGCGGTCGTAGAGCAGGTTGAACTCGACATAGCGGCCGCGGCGCACGAGCTGTTCCTCGCGGTCCGCCTCGGTCCAGGGCTCGCTCATGCGGTGGCGGGCGATCTTCGGATAGACGTCCAGGAAGGCCTCGCCGACGGCGCGGGTGAAGGCGAAGTCGCGCTCGAAGTCGCCGGAGTTCAGCTGGTCGTAGAAGATGCCGCCGACGCCGCGCGGCTCTTTGCGGTGCGGCAGGTAGAAGTACTCGTCGCACCAGGCCTTGTACTTGCCGTACGCCTCAGCGTCGTAGGCGTCGCAGGCCGCGCGCATGGCGGCGTGGAAGGCCAGCGCGTCCGGCGCCTCCTGGCTGCGCTGCTCGTCGATCACGGGCGTCAGGTCGGCGCCGCCGCCGAACCAGCTGACGCCGGTCGAGAGGAAGCGGGTGTTCATGTGCACCGCCGGCACGCGCGGGCTCAGCGGGTGGACGATCAGGCTGATCGAGGCGGAGACGTAGTTCGGATCGGCGTCGGCCCCCGGCATCGTCGCGGCCATCTCGGGCGTGAAGCGGCCATTTGCCGCAGAGGTGTGCACGCCGGCCTTTTCGAAGAACCGGCCGGAGAGGAAGCCGCCCGTGCCGCCGCCGGCGCCGGTCTCGCGCGTCCATGGCCGCAGATCGAACTGCCCCGGCTCGCCGGGGAAGAGCTCGTAGGGCGCCTCGTCCTCCAGGCGCTCGAGTTCGGCGCAGATCCGGTCGCGCAGGCCCTCGAACCAGGCCTTCGCCCGCGCCCGCCGCTCTTCGATCTCGGCCGAAATCGTGCTCATGCGCCTTGCCTGGACCGCCTTCGCCGCCGCCGGAAAGCCGCAAGTCTGCCTGAGCGCCTCGCCCAGCGCCATCGCCGCGGCGGCGACCACGTTCAGCGAGCGGGCGCCCGGGGCCAGCGGGATCACGAGCCGCGCGTCGGCGGCCGCGTGCACCGCGCTCCGGGGCGCCGGCGCTCTCGCGACCGAACAGCAGCGTGTCGCCGGGCGCGAAGGCGAAATCGATGAAGCGCCTCGCCGCGCTGGGTCGTGAACAGGACCAGCCGGCCCTTCGCGCCGGGCGTCCGCCGCGAGGAATCGGTCCCAGGAATCGTGGCGCGTGACGCTGGGCGAGGGCGGCGTAGTCGAGGGCCGCGCGCCGCACCAGACGATCCGAAAGCGGAAAGCCGCAAGGCTCGATGATCTCGAGGGTTGCACGCCAGGCAAGCGCACAGTCTGATGGCGCCGCCGAGGTTTTGCGGAATGTCTGGTTGAAAAAGAGCGAGGCGCATTCTAAGCGATCCAGCACAAGACGTTGGCGGGGCGAGGCGACTCGCGGGCGGGGTCGAGCGACGCGGCGATTTTGCGCAGCTCGTCCGGGCCGCCCAGCTCCGTTCTTGTGGCAGGCGGCTACCGCAAGGTCGAGGCCGTCAAACGCGCTGGGGCGGCGCTATGCCGCGCCCGCGAAGCGAAGGGGTGAGTGACGAGGTGGCCGACACCGCTGCTGCAGCCAGCCACGGGGGCGACGATCCCAGCCGGCGCGATTTCATCAACATCGCCGCCGCCGCCGCCGCCGTCGGCGGGGTCGCCGCCGTCGCCTGGCCGCTGATCGACCAGATGAACCCCTCCAGCGACACGCTGGCGCTGTCGTCCATCGAGTTCGACCTGACCAAGGTGCAGCTCGGCCAGCAGGTCGAGGTGAAGTGGCGCTCCAAGCCGGTGTTCGTGCGCTACCGGACGCCGAAGGAGATCGCCGACGCGGTCGCGGCCGACAACGCCGGCCTGCGCGATCCGGCGACGCGACGCCGTCGCGGCACAAGCCCGGCAAGCCGCAATGGCTGGTCCTGATCGGCGTCTGCACGCATCTGGGCTGCATCCCGAACTTCGGGCAGGGGCCGTACGGCGGCTGGCTCTGCCCCTGCCACGGCTCGGTCTACGACACCTCGGGCCGCATCCGCGCCGGTCCGGCGCCGCTGAACCTCGCGATCCCGGACTACGCGTTCGAATCCGACACCAAGATCAAGATCGGCTGAGATGAGCGGACATTCGACCTACGAGCCCAAGACCGCGATCGAACGCTGGCTCGACTCGCGCCTGCCCATCATCCGCTTCGGCAAAGACCATCTGATGGACTTTCCGACGCCGAAGAACCTGAACTACTGGTGGACCTTCGGCGCCATCCTGGCCTTCTGCCTCGGCGTGCAGATCGTCACCGGCATCGTTCTGGCGATGCACTACGTGCCGAACGCCGGCGCTCGCGTTCAACTCGGTCGAGCACATCCGGCGCGACGTGAACTACGGCTGGCTGATCCAGTTCATCCACGCCAACGGCGCCGCGATGATGTTCCTCGCGGTCTACATCCACATGTTCCGCGGCATCTACTACGGCTCGTACAAGGCGCCGCGCGAGGTGCTGTGGCTCCTCGGCATGGTCATCTACTTCCTGATGATGGCCACGGCCTTCATGGGCTACGTGCTGCCCTGGGGCCAGATGAGCTTCTGGGCCGCCACGGTGATCACCAACATCTTCGGCGCCATCCCGGTGGTCGGCCCGCCGATCACCACCTGGCTCTGGGGCGGGTTCGCGGTCGACGATCCGACGCTCAACCGCTTCTACTCGCTGCACTACCTGCTGCCGTTCGTGATCGCGGCGTGGTGGTGCTGCACATCTGGGCGCTGCACGTGCCCGGCAACAACAACCCGACCGGCGTCGAACGTGAAGGACAAGACCGACACCGTCCCCTTCCACCCCTACTACACGGTCAAGGACGGGTTCGGGCTCAGCGTCTTCATGGTGCTGTTCGCGGCCTTCGTCTTCTTCGCGCCCGACGCCATGGGCCACGCCGACAACTACATCCCGGCCAACCCGCTGGTGACGCCCCAGCACATCGTGCCCGAGTGGTACCTCCTGCCCTACTACGCGATGCTGCGCGCCGTGCCGAACAAGCTCCTGGGCGTGATCACGCTGGGCGCCGCCATCGGCATGCTCTTCGTCCTGCCCTGGATCGACACCTCCAAGGTGCGCTCCATGCGCTACCGGCCGATCGCGCGCTGGTTCTTCTTCATCTTCATCGCCACCTGCCTGGTGCTCGGCTGGTGCGGGGCGCACGAGCCCGACGCGACCGTGATCCCCGGCGTCGGCGCCGGCTTCACCCTCGTGCGACTATCCGATCAACAGCGACGTCTGGCTGTCGCAGGCTCGGCACTGCTCGCCTACTTCGGCTTCTTCGCCTCGCTGTTCCTGGTGCCGATGTTCGAGACGCCGCTGCCGATGCCGGAGTCCATCTCCGAGCCGGTGCTCTCGCACCCGGCGACCGTTCCCGCCGGCGCCGCCGCCGCCGCCCGAGAAGAAGGGTTAGGGCCCGATGCTCCGCAAAGCGCTCGCCCTCGCGGCGGTCCTTTCGCCTCGCCGCCGTCGCGGCCGGCCCACGCCGGCGACCACCGCGCCGCCGCCGAAGGACGTGCACTGGAGCTTCGAAGGGCCGTTCGGCCAGTTCGACCAGGAGCAGCTGCAGCGCGGCTACAAGGTCTACCACGACGTCTGCTCGGCCTGCCATTCGATGAACCTGATGAGCTATCGCGAACCTCGGCCAGCAGGGCGGGCCGTTCTACGATCCGAAGTATCCGAACCCGAACGACAATCCGTACGTGAAGGCGATCGTGAAGGACTTCCAGGTCGCCGACATCGACTCGGACGACCGGCGACACGATCCACCGGCCGGCGACCGCCGCCGACGCCTTCGTCTCGCCGTTCCCCAACGAAGCCGCCGCGCGCGCGTCGAACGGCGGGGCGCTGCCGCCGGACCTGTCGCTGATCATCAAGGCGCGCGAGGACGGCCCCCGCTACGTCTACTCGCTCCTCACCGGCTATCGCGCCGGCGCCGGCCGGGCTCACCGTGCCGGCGGGCAGGTACTACAATCCCTACTTCCCGGGCGACCTGACCAGCAACTGGACGCGGCAAGGGCGACGTCCCGCCCGGCGGCTTCATCGCCATGCCGCTGCAGCTGACCGCCAACCGCGTCACCTTTGACGACGGCACGGCCGCGACCCCGGAGCAGGAGGCCAAGGACGTCGTGGCCTTCCTCGCCTGGGCGTCGGAGCCGCACCAGACCGACCGCAAGCGGCTCGGCTTCTCGGTGATGATCTTCCTCGTGCTGTTCACCGGCCTGCTCTACGCCAGCTACCGCCGCATCTGGCGCAACGTCGCCCACTAGGCGACGGAGGACCTGTTCCACTCAGCGGGCACGCGAAGCCTCGGGTCTGAGCGGCCGCGCAGCGCTTCGCAAGATCTAGGTGTCCGCCGGTGCAGCCGGCGCGCTGCATCGGAGCTCGCGCAGGCCGTCGTCGCCTACGTCGAACATGGCCCCGCTACATCTCGCTCCTGACGCCGCTCGCCTTCTGGAACAGCTGCAGGGTGCGCAGGCGGGCGAGGCGGGCGCAGTCGGCGTCGTAGTCGGCGCGGCGGTCGGACACGAAGCCGTGGCCGGCGTCGTAGACGTAGACCGGCAGGTCCGGGTGCGCGGTCCGGATCTGCTCGACGACCTCGGGCGGGATGCTCGGGTCGCGCTTGCCGAAGTGCAGGATGATCGGACAGCGCGGCGTCTCGCTCACCAGCTCGGGGATGCGGCGTCCGTAGAAGGACGAGGCGGCCGCCAGCCCCTCGCAGCGGCAGGCCGCCAGCCAGGCGGCCGTCCCGCCCCAGCAATAGCCGACCGCATAGACCGGCGGCTTCAGGGCCGCGACCGCGGCGGCCAGGTCGCCGGCGACCTGGTCCCACGGCGTCTCCTCCGAATAGCGCCGCCCCTTGCCGACGGCCTCGGCGTCGTAGCCGGCGGCGAACCCGGGCTCGAGGCGGTCGTAGAAGGACGGCGCGATCACCTCGTAGCCGTCGGCCGCGAAGCCGTCGCAGAGCTCGCGGATGTGGTCGGTGACCCCGAAGATCTCCTGGATCAGCACCAGCCCGCCCTGGCGGGCGTCGGCGGGCCGGCGTGATAGGCGCCGAAGGCGAAGCCGTCGACGGCGCTGGTCAGCGTGATGGCCTCGCCCACGGCCGTCAGCGCGCGCCGTTCGCTTCGAACAGGGCGAGCGTGCGCTCGCGGGCCAGCTTGGCGTCGCCCGCGTCGGAGTCCGGCCGCCCGTCGTTGTTGAAGCCGTGGCCGGACTTTTCATAGATGTGGACCGCCACGTCCGGGCTGGGCGCCGGCGAGCTTGGCCTTCACCTCGTCGGCCGGGATGTAGCCGTCCTTGCGGCCGAAGTGGCAGATCACCGGGCACTTCGGCGTCAGGTCGGACGCCCCGGCGACGCCCCCGCCGTAGTAGCTCGACCCGGCCGCCAGGCCCTCCAGCCGTCCCGCCGCCTGCCACACGATCGTGCCGCCATAGCAATAGCCGACGATGAACACCGGCCCGCGGGGCTTGAGATAGTCGATGCACGCCTGCACGTCGGCCATGGCGTCCTCGGGCTTTGCCTTGCTGACGGTGGCGATCGCCGTCTGCATGTCGTCGTGGGTGACCTCGAAGTCCGGCGCGACGCGGTCGTACATGTAGGGCGCCAGCGCCTCGTACCCGCGCTCGGCCCAGCGCTCGACGTCGGCGCGCACATACTGGTCGATGCCGAAGATCTCCTGGATGACGATGACGCCGCCCTTGCGCGGGCCCTTGGCCTCGGCGTGCAGCGCGCCGAACTCAAATCCGTCCGCGGCGGTCGACTTGATCTTGATCTTCTCGGCCATGTCGCTTCTCCCTCTCGCTCCATCGTTGTTCTGGTTGGCGAAATCCCTTAGGTCAGACGCCGGGCTCCGGCGCAATCGCGCGCGGTGCGCTTTCGCGTGCTAGGCTCGCGCGTCGAGGGAGGCCGGCTTGGAGGACGATCCGTTCGATCTCGCCCGTTTCGTCGGGGCGCAGGCCGGCGTCTACGAGCGCGCGCTGGACGAGCTTCGGCGCGGCCGCAAGACCAGCCACTGGATGTGGTTCGTCTTCCCGCAGCTCGCCGGCCTCGGCGGCAGCCCGATGGCCGTGCTCTACGCCATCGGCTCCCTCGACGAGGCCCGCGCCTACCTCGCCCACCCGCTCCTCGGGTCCCGCTTGCGCGCCTGCGTCGAAGTCGTGAACGGGCTCGACGGCCACACCGCCGAAGCCGTCTTCGGCTTTCCCGACGTGCTGAAGTTCCGCTCCTGCCTCACCCTCTTCGCGCAAGCCGCGCCCGACGAGCCCCTCTTCCGCCACGCGCTCGAAACCCACTACGCCGGCCAACCCTGCGCCCGCTCCCTGGCCCTCCTCGAACAGGCCTAGGTCGGGCATCCGCGAAGCGGGAGGTCCTATCCGGCTGCCGTATCTGCCTGCGCTGCCCGATCTGACCACCAAGCACACCAAGCACACCAAGAGGCCGTGAATGGCCGCGGCGTCAGCGCGCTCTCAGAACCCTTGGTGTGCTTGGTGTGCTTGGTGGTTGAAAAGGCCTGGTCCGCTTCGCGGAATAAGCGGAATTGCGTGGACCCTAGACGTTGAAGCGGAAGTGCATGACGTCGCCGTCGCGGACGACGTAGTCCTTGCCCTCGGCGCGCAGCTTGCCGGCGTCGCGGGCGCCGGCCTCGCCGTCCAGGCGCACGTAGTCGTCGTAGGCGATGGTCTCGGCGCGGATGAAGCCCTTCTCGAAGTCGGTGTGGATCACGCCCGCCGCCTGCGGCGCGGTTGCGCCGACCGCGATGGTCCAGGCGCGCGACTCCTTCGGCCCGGCGGTGAAGAAGGTCTGCAGGCCGAGCAGCGCATAGGCCTCGCGGATCAGCCGGTTCAGGCCGGGCTCGGTCAGGCCCAGCGTCTCCAGGAACTCGGCGCGCTCGGACGCATCCAGCATGGCGATCTCGCTCTCGATCTTGGCGGAGATCACGATCGCCTTGGCCCCGTCGCGCGCCGCCCGTTCAAGGACGAGCTCCGACAGCGCGTTGCCCGCTCTCGGCCGAGGCCTCGTCCACGTTGGCGACGTAGAGCGCCGGCTTGGCGGTCAACAGCTGCAGCATCCGCCAGGCCTTGTCGTCGTCCGCGGGCACGGCGACGGTGCGCGCCGGCCGCCCGGCGCTCAGCGCCTCCAGCGCCAGGCGAACGAGGCGCAAGGTCGTGATGCTCTCCTTGTCGCCGCCCATGGCCCGCTTCTCGAGGTTGACCACGCGCCGCTCCAGGCTCTCCAGGTCGGCCAGCATCAGCTCGGTCTCGATGATGTCGAGATCGTCGATCGGGTCGATGCGCCCTTCGACGTGGCTCACCTCGTCGTCGGTGAAACAGCGGGCGACGAAGGCCACGGCGTCGCAGTCGCGGATGTGGCTCAGGAACTGGTTGCCCAGGCCCTCGCCCTTCGAGGCGCCGCGCACCAGGCCGGCCACGTCGACGAAGTTGATCCGGGCCGGGATGATCTCCTTCGAGGCGGCGATCCGGGCCAGGGCGTCCAGGCGCGGCTCGGGCACCGCCACGTCGCCGACGTTGGGCTCGATGGTGCAGAACGGATAGTTCGCCGCCTGCGCCGCGGCGGTCTCGGTCAGCGCGTTGAACAGGGTCGATTTGCCGACGTTGGGCAGGCCGACGATGGCGACTTTCAGGGCCATGGACTTGGGTTCGGTTTTAAGGGAGCGGGGGACCTAGCACGAGTTGCCGCCGATGGCGAAAGGGCCGGTCTTGAGATTTGGCCGCCTCGATCCGACATTTGCGGTCCCCCCGCCAGGAGGCCGCCATGAGCGCCAAGACCCTCACCGTCCGCCCCGTCGCCGCCGCCGTCCCCGGCCAGCCCACCTCCGACGGCGCCGGCGTGCGCATGACCCGGCTGCTGGGCACGCAACAGGCGCAGATGTTCGATCCGTTCCTGATGCTCGACCATTTCAACACGGCCGACGCCAGCGACTACATGGCCGGCTTTCCCAGCCATCCGCACCGCGGCTTCGAGACGGTCACCTACATGCTCGAGGGCCGCATGCGGCACAAGGACAACACCGGCCGCGAGGGCGTCGTCGGCCCCGGCGGCGTCCAGTGGATGCGCGCCGGGCGCGGCGTCGTCCACTCCGAGATGCCGGAGCAGACGCAAGGCCACATGCGCGGCTTCCAGCTCTGGATCAACCTGCCCAGTGCGCTGAAGATGAGCGCGCCGGACTATCAGGAGTTCGATGCGGCCCAGATTCCGGTCGAGACCCGCGAGGGCGGCGTTGTCGTCAAGGTCGTCGCCGGCAAGACCGCCGGCGGCGTCGCCGGCCCGGTGTCTGACGGCGCGGTCGATGCGCTCTATTTCGACGTGACCCTGCCCAAGGGCGCGAGTTTCGACGAGCCGGTCGCCGCCGACCACAACGTCATGCTGGCGCTCTACGAGGGCGCGGTGACGATCGGTGATCGGCGCGTCGATGCCGTCAGCCTCATCGTGCTCGGAGCCGGCGACGGCGTCCGCGTCACCGCCGAGAGCGACGCCCGCTTCCTGCTCATCGCCGGCAAGCCGCTGAACGAACCCGTCGCCTGGTCCGGCCCCTTCGTCATGAACACCCGCGAAGAAGTCGCCCAGGCCTTCGAAGACTACAGGGCCGGCAGGTTCTAGCCGCGCTTCGCCGCCACGCGCTCTAGATCCTCCCCCGTAGGGGGAGGGGGACCGCCCGAAGGGTGGTGGAGGGGGCCAGTGGCCGGCCTTGCCCGGTTCAAGACTGACCTAGGTCTTGATTGCTGACCGGCCGCGCAAGCGGCATGCCCCCTCCACCATGCTTCGCATGGTCCCCCTCCCCCAACGGGGGAGGATCTGGGGCTAGTCGCGCGGCGGCTGGCGCGGATCGGCCTTCTCCGCGGGCGCCAGGCGCATGACTTCGGCCTGGTACTTCTCGTCCTCGCCGGCGGCCAGCAACGGCAGGGCGTCGGCGCAGGCGTTGGCCAGCGCGTTCACCCAGTCGCGGTCGGCCTTGGGGATGTCAGACAGCACGTAGCCCATCGACCATGTCCTTGTGCCCCGGATGGCCCATGCCCATGCGCGCCCGGCGAAAGCCCGCGCCGATCGCGCCGGTGATCGAGCGCACGCCGTTGTTGCCGGCCGCCCCGCCGCCGGTCTTCATCCGAAAGCGGCCGGGGGCGAGGTCGATCTCGTCGTAGAAGACGACGACGTTCTCGGGCTCGAGCTTGTAGAAGCGCATCGCCTCGCCGACCGCCAGGCCCGAGTTGTTGTAGAAGGTCAGCGGCTTTAGGAGCAGAGCGCGCACCGGGCCGTCTGGCGTCGGGATCGAGCCCTCGGCGGCCGATCCATGGAACCGCCGCCGCTCCGGCCCGAAGCTCCAGCGCTTGGCGATCGCGCCCAGCACCAGGAAGCCCAGGTTGTGGCGATTGTGCGCGTATTTCGCCTCGGGGTTCCCGAGTCCCGCGATGATCAGCTGCATGTGGCCCCGCGCCTTTCGGCGCGACGTCTACTCCGGTTCGGCTTCCGGCGCTTCGGCTTCGCCTTCGACGGCCTCGGCCGTCTCTTCGGCTTCCTCTTCCTCGGCCTGCAGGGCCGAAGAGGTGGCGACCGAGGCGACGGTCGCGTCCGGGTCGATGGCGATCTGCACGCCCTCCGGCAGCACCAGCGCCGAGGCGCGCACGGCGTCGCCGATGTCGAGGCCGGTCAGGTCGATGACCAGCTCTTCCGGGATCGAGCCCGCCGGCGCCATGACCTCGACCTCGTGCAGGGCGATGTTCAGCGTGCCGCCGCGCTTGATGCCGGGCGAGTCTTCCTGGTTGCGGAAGTGCACCGGCACGGCGATGCGGATCATCTGGTGCAGGTCGACGCGGTAGAGGTCGAAGTGCACCGGCTCGTCGGTGACCGGGTGGAACTGCACGTCCTTGGCGATGACCGGCTGGGTCTCCGCGCCGTACTTCAGCGTCACCACGTGGCCGAGCAGCCGGCCCGAGTGCAGCGCCTTGCGGAACACGCTGGCGCGCGCGGCGATCGCCACCGGTCCCAGCTTGCCGCCGTAGAGGATGCCCGGCACCTTGCCCGCGCGCCTGGCGTCGCGCGCGCCGCCCGTGCCGGTGCTGTCGCGGACTTCAACGTCGAGGACGATGTCGGCCATGGGGGCTTTCCGAAATGAAACGCCGCGCGGGTCCGCGCGGCGACGGCAGGCGAAATTGCGGCGGGCTAGATACCCAAAAAGCCGCCGTCGCGCAATGCACGCGGGGCGTATCGCACCGGCCGGGCCGCTGCGAAGCGGGACTATGATCCGCCCGGAGCGGCCGGTAAGGTCGGCCAGAGAGGCCAAATGACACCTCCCGACCCCGACTCTGCGCTACGGCGGACCGCCGAAAGGCGCGTGAACGCCCGCATCGGGTTCTGGATTCACGCGCTGGTCTATGTGGCCGTGAACACCCTTCTGGTCACGGTGAACCTCACGACCACCCCGCACGTGTTCTGGGCCTTGTTTCCGGCGCTCGGCTGGGGCATCGGCCTTCTGGCCCACGGCCTCTCCGTCTACGCGGTCTTGAGCGGCGTTCGTGAGCGGGCGGTCGAAGCCGAGGTTCAGCGCTTGCGCGAGCGCCAGGCGCGGCCGGATCGCTGACGGCGCCAACGGCCCGGGTCGGTCTCGGGCGACGCTCTCTGAAGGGGTAATCCACATGCAACTTCGCCGCTTCGGGTCGACGGCCTTGCAGGTCGCGCCGCTGGCGCTCGGGACCGTCAATTTCTCCTGGCTCACCGACGAGGCCGACAGTTTCGCCATCCTCGACCGGGCGATGGAGCTCGGGCTGAACCTGATCGACACCTCCGACAACTACAACGCCGGCCAGACCGAGGCGCTGCTCGGGCGCTGGTTCGCCCAAGGCGGCGGGCGGCGCGACAAGACGGTGCTGGCCAGCAAGGTCTACTCCGCGCCGTCGGAATGGGGCTCGCGCGATCCGGCGCGGCGCACCGGCTCGTGGGTCGGCCCGAACCAGCGCGGCCTTTCGGCCAAGCACATCCGCGAGGCGTGCGATGCGAGCCTGAAGCGCCTCCAGACCGACTACCTCGACCTCTACCAGATGCACCACGTCGACCGGACCGCCCGCTGGGAGGAGATCTGGCAGGCGATGGAGGTGCTGATCCAGCAGGGCAAGGTGCTCTACGTCGGCTCTTCCAACTTCGCCGGCTGGCACATCGCCCAGGCGCAGGAGAGCGCCAAGGCCAGGGGCGCGGTGGGCCTGGTCTCCGAGCAGAGCGTCTACAACCTCACCAAGCGCACGGTCGAGCTCGAGGTGCTGCCCGCTGCGCGCGCCTACGGCATGGCCTTCATCCCCTACAGCCCGCTGGGCGGCGGGGTCCTCGGCGGCCGCCCGGCCGACAACGAGCAGGGCCGGCGCAGCTTCATCAAGCCGACCGATCAGGTCATGGCTTTCCAGGCCCTCTGCGACGAGCTCGGCCAGCCGGCCGGCAGCGTCGCCCTGGCCTGGGTGGCCAGCCAACCCGGCGTGACCGCGCCGGTCATCGGCCCGCGCACGATGGCGCAGCTGGAATCCAGCCTGGCCGCCCTCGAGATCGCTCTGTCCGAGGAAGCGCTGAAACGCCTCGACGAACTCTTCCCCGGCCCAGGCGGCCCCGCGCCCGAGGCCTACGCCTGGTAGCGCCACGCCATCGCAAGACCGAGCCAAGACCCGTCAGGGCAGCGGCCAGCGACGCTCGTCGGGCCCGGCGGTTTCATCGGCGCCAACGTGAAGATTTGGTGACATCTGCAGGACCGTTGAGCGAGGTCAAAGCGCCGCCGCAGCCGGCGCGAACCTTGGGCGTAGCGACAACACGGAACCCGCAACGTCATGCTTTCGCACCTGAGCCGACTGTGGTCGCACCTGCTGGGTCGCTTGGGTCGCCGCTTTGCCGGGTCGCCGCACCAGCCTCTCAGGCCGACCGACGTCATCGACCCTAACGACGACGGTGAGTTGAGGCGGTGGGCCGATCGATTTGGCGTCGAGACGACCGAGCTGCGCGATGTCCTGCTCGATTTCGAGCAGACGTCGCAACCGCCCGACACCCGCTAGGCGATCATGGCGATGTCATCAAACGATCACGGGACGCGAGGCCAGCGGGGTGTCTCTGCTTTCGTCATGTCGACTGACGTCGCCGCTGTCTATGTCGAGGTCAGCGCCCTCATCGAGGACGTCCGGGGCGAAGCCGACGTCCGCATGGGCGATTGGCAGCCGAAGATCGAACGGCCCGCCTTCAAGCATGGGGCGGCCAATCTGGCGGCGTACCTGGCGCTGCGCCACCACGACCTTCGGCCGCTGCAACGGCGGCTGATGGCGCTTGGCCTGTCGTCGCTCGGGCGGCTGGAGAGCCGCGTGCTGCCCACCCTGCTCGCCGTGCGCGCCGCGCTGGCGGCCATGATCGGAGGGATGGGCGACCCAATCGAACCAGCCGCCACGTTCTTCTCCGGCGAGCGCAAGCTCGCCGCCCAGGCGCGTGCGATCTTCGGCGCGCGGGGAAGCCGCTCGCCAGTGGCCCTGCTCGTGACCTGTCCGACCGAGGCCGCCGAGGACCCTGCGTTCATGCTGGAGCTGGCCAAACGGCAGGTCGCGGCCATCCGCATCAATTGCGCGCACGACGATGCGGACGCGTGGGCCCGCATGATCGGCCACGCCCGGGCCGCAGCGACGTCCACGGGCCACCGAATGAAGGTGTTCATGGACCTGGCGGGACCGAAGATCCGAACGGGCGAAGTGCAGACGACCGGCAAAGCCAAGAAGGTCCGCCCCGGCGACCGCATCGCCGTCGTGAGGCCTGGCGGGCTGGGGCCGGTGGTCGCTGCGGACGTGGCCCCGTTTGCCGTGGAGTGCACCCTGCCGGAGGCGCTTGGCGCCGCCGCGCTGGGCGATCGCGTGTTCATCGACGACGGCAAGATCGCCGCCGAGATCGAACGGGCCGAAGCTTGGGGCGTCGTGGCGCGGGTGACGCTGGCCAGGGAGCGCGGCGTTCGGTTGAAGCCCGAGCGGGCGCTGAACTTCCCCGACACGACCGTGCAGGTCGGCGCGCTGACCGGCCACGATCGGTTGGACCTCGAGTTCGTCGCGGCGCACGCCGATGCGATCGAGTTCTCCTTCGTCCAGTCGGCGGACGACGTGGCCGCGCTGCAGGCGGCGCTGGCCGCCTTGCGGCCCGAGGATTGGAGCACGCTCTGCCTTGTCCTGAAGATCGAAACCGCCCAGGCGGTCGCCAACCTTCCGCACATCATCGTCCAGGCCGCCGGGCGACAGCCCACCGCGGTCATGATCGCCCGCGGGGACCTGTCGGTTGAGATCGGGTTCGCGCGGACCGCCGAGATTCAGGAGGAGATCCTGTGGCTGGCGGAGGCCGCCGGCGTCCCTGCCATCTGGGCGACCCAGGTGCTGGAAACCCTGGTCAAGACCGGGCTGCCCTCGCGCGGCGAGATGACGGACGCGGCCATGGCCGCACGCGCCGAGTGCGTCATGCTGAACAAGGGGCCGTACCTGTTTGACGCGATCGACCAGCTGCAGGCGCTGTTTCGCCGCATGGACGCCAACCAGCACAAGAAGGCGCCGTTGCTGCGGCGACTGAGGAGCTGGTGAGTCGGCCGACGGCCTCGGCGCCGAGCTCAGGTCACCCAAAACGCCCAAGGACGAAGTCGTGCGTCTGCGGCTGCAGCGGCCTGCTAAAGATCTGAGCGGCCGCACCGAACTCGATCAGCTTGCCCAGGTACATGAAGGCGGCGAAGTCGGAGATGCGCGCCGCCTGCTGCAGGTTGTGCGTGATGATCACGACCGTGCAATCGGCCTTCAGGCCGTGGATCAGCTCTTCGATCTTCGCCGCCGAGCCCGGGTCGAGCGCCGAGCAGGGCTCGTCCAGGAGCAGCACCTCCGGGCGGAGCGCGATTGCGCGCGCGATGCAGAGGCGTTGCTGCTGCCCGCCGGAGAGGTCTTTGCCGTTGCGCTTGAGCATGTCCTTGACCTCGTCCCAGAGCGCCGCGCGGCGCAGCGTGGTCTCGACGAGCTCGTCCATGTCGCGCTTCCGATAGGTCCGGTAGAGGCGCGGACCGAACGCGACGTTGTCGTAGATCGACATCGGGAAGGGGATCGGCGTCTGGAAGACCATGCCGATCCGAGAGCGGACGCGGCCCCCCATGATCTCCGCGCGGAGCATGTCTTCGCCGTCCAGCAACACTTCGCCCTCGACGTGCTGGTCGCGATAGAGGTCGTGCATGCGATTGAGCGCGCGGAGCAGCGTGGACTTCCCGCACCCTGACGGGCCGATCAGGGCCGTAACTCGATTGGCGTAGACGGGAAACGAGACGTCGTCGACGGCCAGCACGCGGCCATAGCGAAAGCTGACGTGTCGCACACTGAGCTTCTCGGCGAGGCGAGCCTCGGGGAGCGCAATCTGGGGAGCTTCGGCCGGGTCGGCGCGGGCGGCTTCGAGGAACAGGCTGGCGAGCATGAAGGCGATCCGCTGTTGCGCGGACACCCGTCGCTCAACCAGAGTTCGTGCGCATTGACTCAGATCACGTCACAAAAGTTTCACGTGAATATTCAAACCGACCGCGTCGCTATGGCGCCGCGTGTTGTTGTAGAGCATCTCTTGCTGGCAATAACGTGCGCTGGCTATCGCCGAGGTCGCGGAACGTGCAGAAAATCGTCATTAGACAGAATATTCTGCGCTATCAAGAGTTACTCGAAGCGGAGCGCGAACCCCAAGCACGTGCGCGTCTGGAACAGCTGCTGGCGGCGGCCATCGACGATCTGAACAGTGCGGCGGGCGTGGCGCCGGGCCCGATTCAATCGCCGTCGGCGAGCAGGGGCTCTGGGTCCCTCAGGGGTCAGCGCCGCTAAAGCAGGAGAACGCAATGTCGGCTGCGGGCATGAGCGACATGCGCTCGGAGACTTACGCGACCATCGAGCTGACGATCGGCGATCCGCTGGCGGCGCGAGTCGGCACGAGCGGGTCGCAAGGCGCCGTCAACGCCGCGCCCGAAGGCGAGTTGATTGGGCCAAGCGCCCGCACGACAGCGATCGTCGATCCAATCTGCCGGACAACGTTGGTTCAAGCCAACCCAGACCTCGTGGGCCTGATGTTGCATCATCCGGGTCTCGGTTGGCTGTCGTTTGCGCTTCCGAGAGCGGAAGCCCAGAAGCTGGGCGAGTCGCTCGTCGCGCTCGCCAACACGCCGGCCAACCTGCCAGACGCCAAGTAGGTCGCCCAGGCCTGGGCCGGAGCGCGCTTGCGCGTCATGAAAAATTCACCGGCGACGGAGCGGCTTCGGGCGGCGGACGGTGTAGGTCGTTACTGATCTCCAGGCCGGCCCGAGGCGCATCGGGCCCGATGAGGTTTTGCGCGGTGACCCGTTCGATCGACGAACCAGCACGCAAGGTCGAGGTCGTGCTTGAAACCGACGTGCTGGTCGTGGGCTCCGGTCCTGGGGGCCTTGCGGCGGCTCTGGCGTCGGCGCGCGCAGGCGTCGAGACCACGCTCGTCGACCGCTACGGCTGTTTTGGCGGCAACATGACCCAGGTCGGGGTCGAGGGGCTGGCCTGGTACCGGCATCCGAAGACCGTCGACAGCGAGGGCATCGGACGCGAGTTCGAGGATCGCGCCAGGGCCATGGGCGCCGCGCAGCCGGAGCCACAGTCGGTGAGCCACGCGCTCGATGCCGAAGCCTTCAAGTACGTGGCCGACGTCCTCGTCGAAGAGGCGGGCGTCAGGCCCATGCTTCACCGCCTGTTCGTTGCGCCGATCGTCGAGGGCGGCGCCTTGCGCGGCGTGATCGTCGAAAGCAAGGCCGGCCGGCAGGCGATCCTGGCCCGGCGTGTGATCGACGCCACCGGCGACGCTGACATCGCCTTTCGCGCCGGCGCGCCGACGTTCGTTCGGCCGAGGGCCGAGATGATGTCGGTCTCGGTGATGTTCTCGATGTGCGGGGTCAGCAAGGCGCGGTTCCTCGAGCAGGTGAGGGCCGATCCGCAGACCTACAAGGACTGGGGCGGGAACGGGGAGTGGGACATCGTCACCGACGGCAAGGAGGACGACCTCTTCTCGCCGTTCCTCAGAAAGCCGTTCAAGAAGGCTCTCGAGGCTGGCCTCTTGCCCCCCAACCTCGCCACGATCGCGGGGACCTGGGGCTCGATCACCGATCAGGGCGACCTCACCTATCTCAACCTCGTCCATTTGAACTACGACGGGACCGACCCGGACGATCTGACGCGCGGCGAGATGGAGGGCCGCCGCCAGGCTATGCTGGCGATCGAGGCCCTCAAGCGCTTCATGCCCGGGTGCGAAGACGCCAAGCTGCGCAACTTCGGCATGACGATCGGCGTGCGCGATACGCGCAAGCTCGACGGGCTCTACAACATCACCGGTGATGACGTGCGCGGCCAGGCGCGCTTCGACGACGCCATCGGCATCTTCCCCGAATTCGTCGATGGCTACGGCATCCTCATCCTACCGACGACCGGCCGCTACTTCCACGTGCCCTACAGGGCGCTGGTTCCGAAGGGCGTCGGCAACCTGCTCGTCGCCGGCCGCTCGATCGGCGGCGACAAGATCAGCCATGCCGCGACCCGCAACATGATGTGCTGCGCCGTCTCCGGCCAGGGCGCCGGCGTGGCGGCGGCAATCTCCGTCAAGACCGGCCGCGGCTTCCACGACATCGACATCACGGCGGTGCAGGCCGAACTCAGGCGCCAGGGCGCGAGGATCGCCTGAGCATGGCGCGCGGGCCCTGGATCGCGTGGCTCGCGCTTGCTTTGGCCGCCCTCTCCATCGCCGGCGACTACTATGCCTATGACGCCATCGCGCCCGACGCCGAACTCTTGCGCCGGCTGCACGGACTGTCGCAGTCGCAGATCGGGCTGCTCAACGCGATCTTCAGCCTGCCGAACATTCCGCTGTCGCTGGTGGGCGGGCTGTTCATCGACCGCTTTGGCGCGGCCCGGACCGCGCTGCTGACGGCGGCGTTCGGCTTTGTCGGCGCCGCGCTGACCGCGGTCGGCGAGCCTTACAGCGTCATGGCCCTCGGACGGCTCATCTTCGGCATCGGCGAGGAGACGCTGTTGGTCGCCCTGCTGGCCGGGATCGCGCAATGGTTCTCGGCCGAGGCCGCGGCGCTATCGATGTCCCTGCTGTTCAGCTTCGCGCGCGTCGGATCCTACCTCGCCGACATCTCGACCCGCTGGGCCGCGCCGCTTTACGCGCAGGGCTGGCGCCCGCCGCTCGTCCTCGCCGCAGTCTTGACGGGCGTCAGCCTGGTCGCGGCGGTGGGGTTCGTCCTGATCGATCGGCATCGCCCGTCGCGCGGCGCGACGGAAAACCATCGCATTGAATGGCGCAGGCTCGGAAGCTGGGACCGCTCGTTCTGGTACATCCTCGGGCTGAACGTCCTCTTCGCGTCGGTGTTCTTCCCATTCCGCTCGACCTTCGCGATCGAGTTCTTCCAGGACGCCAAGCACCGCACGCTCGCCCAGGCGGGGCTGATCAACAGCTGGGTGTTCTTTGCGGCCATCTTCGCCACGCCGATTGTCGGCTGGATCGCCGACCGCTTTGGCCGCCGCTCGACCCTGCTCGCCCTGGGCGCCGCCCTGATGCCGGTGACCTTCTTCCTGCTCGGCGCGACGAACGTCAGCCTCTGGGTCTCGACGGTGCTGATGGGGGTCGCCTTCTCGGTCATCCCGGCCGTCATCTGGCCGGCGACCGCCATGCTGGTCGAAAAGGGCCGGCTGGGAACAGCCTATGGCCTGATAAACGTCATCCAGAGCCTCGGCATGTTCGCCGCCAACTACGCGGCCGGATGGCTGAACGACGTCTACCGCGCCGGTCCCGGGCATCCCGAGGGCTATGGTCCGATGCTCGTGCTGTTGGGCGGGCTGAGCGTGATCGGCCTGGTCTCAACGCTCGCGCTCTGGCTGCGCGAACGCGGTCCGAGCGGCCATGGGTTGGAACGGCCGTCGGCCGCGCCGGTCCTCGCGGCAGGCTAGCGCGGCGCCGGCCGACCCAAACGCCTGGGACACCACGCGTCGCGCGCTATCGCTCTTCTGCAACAGGTCGCCAAAATGCGGTCCGGCGCGGGACAGAGCGTTGCCCCATGACGCGCGGCCGACATATGACAGTTATGTGACATACGTCGTTATCCACGGCTCCGACGAGAAGCCGACAGAACAGGCGGCCGACACCCTCGGCGGCGCCACGCGCTTGGCTCTCGCCTATATGCGCGAGCATCGGAAGAACGTGCGCGTTCAATTGCCGAGTGGGAGGACGATGACGTTCGAGTCTTTTCAGGAGGCGATCTTCCAGGGCGACCTGCGCGATTGAGCCGTGCTGCGTCGGGGCCTCACCGCCGCCGCCGTAGGTTTATCGCGCGCCGCGGGTGGGCGCGCCGGCGAGGAGGCGGGCCTTCAGCGCCGCCAGCGCCTTGTTGTCGATGCCAAGGCCGACCCGCAAATAGCGATCGAATGAGCCATAGCGGCGATCGACCTCGTCGAAAGCAGCCTCGAGATAAGCGGCCCTGACGGTGAAGATCGGCGTCAGGTTCGCGACGCTGGCGGCGGGCATGCGCGAGAAGGCGGCCTGGTTCTTTGCGGCCAGATAGCCGTTGCTGGCCAGATAGTCGGCCATCACGGTGCTCCGCGGCACGCCAAGGGCCGTGAGCAGCACCGCAGTCGCCCAGCCGGTCCGGTCCTTGCCGGCGGAGCAATGGAAGACGACCGGTCCGGCCGGGCTCTGCAGCCGCCCGAACAGGCTCGAGTAGGCGGCTCTGGCGCTTGGCAGGGACACGAACCCCCGGTTGGCGGTCACCAGAAAGTCGACCGCCGCTTCGGGGCTGGTGATCTTGGCCATCGTCGCGGCGTTCGGCCCGGCTTGTCCGACGACATCGGCCACGACGAGCTCGACGCCGACCGGCAGGCGGTCGGGCCCTCTTGCTCTTTCGGCCGCCGTTCGCAGGTCGACGTCCAGCGACGGCGCCAAACGCCCGATCTCGGCCAGATCCGCTTCGTTCAATCGGTCGAGTTGATCGGATCGATAGACCAGTCCGACCTTCACCCACCGCCCGTCGCGCGTCCGATAGCCGCCGACGTCGCGGAAGTTGGGCGCCGTGGCGAGGTGAAGACTGCGATCGGCCGTCACCAGCGGCTCGCCGTGGGCCGGGCGCAACTCGAAATACCATCGGTCACTGGGCGGAAGGCCTGTCACGGATAGGCGTCCGCTCGACGCTCCGCGTCCGACGAGGCGCCCCGCGCCGTCCGGCCCATCCGACTGCGGGGTGGTCCGCGCGTACACCGCGACCGCGCCGGCCGCGGGGCTCGCCGACCATGCGATGGTGAAGGCCCGGCCGTCGGCGCTTTCCACGTCCGCGCGGCTGAAGGGTATGCGTGCGACCGCGACGTGAGCCCGGGCGGTCGCGCCGGCGGTCGGCGGCGCGACCGTGGCGCCGGCCGCGCCAAGCGAAAGAACGGCGATCGCCAGCCCGACCAGGCTCGCCCGCCAGCCGCTCGTTCGAGACCTAGTCATCGATCAAGGCCAAGTCCCTGCGTTAGTCGCGGCGCCGGCGGCGTAGCGTGAAGGTCTCGAAGGGCGCCAGCTGCCCGCCGGTCCCCACCACGTCATAGTAGGTGACCTTGATCGTGGTGAAGCCGCCGGGTCGCGATCCGGGGTCGACGGCGAACGCGGCGAAGCCGTACGCGTGGGCTGCGTTGCGGACGGCGGACCACGCCGCCGGCTCGTGCGCGTAGATTGGCGGGCGCCGCCCTGTCCGGGCGTCCGGGGCGCCGACGGCGGTGATCACCCGGCATTGTGGCGGGTCGAAGAACAGGCCGTTGGACGGCTTCGAGGTGCCGCCACCGCCGATCACCATGTGGACCGTGCCCTGGCTGGTGTCGATCACCTCGCCAGCGGTCGAGGCCGCGATCGGCGTCAGCGTGCCATTCGACTCCTGGCCGCGGATGGGGTGCGAGCGCTCGTAGTGGTGCTCGTGTCCGCACACCACAAGGTCGACGCCATAGCGGTCGAAAAGCGGAACCCACTCCTCCCGGATTCCGAGGTCGGCCCCGTTGGCGTGGTCGGCCGTTGAGATGGCGACCTGGTGCATGCACACGACGATCCAGTCGATCTGTGGGTTGCCGCGGGAGGCGGCCAGCTCGGCTTCCAGCCACGCCTTCTGCGCGCCAGCGGAATAGCCTCTGACGTAGGAGTCTCCGCCGTCCTGGTAGGTCACGTCGTCATTGGCGATGCTGACCACGCGCACCGATCCGGCGGTAAACGCGTACCAGAGCCCGCGGGTGAGGTCGGTTTGGCCGCGCGCCGGCGGGACCCGGAAGTAGGTCTGGTAGGCGGCAAAGCCGATCGGCCCGTTGCCGAGCTCGTTCTCGTGGTTGCCCGCCGATGGCATCCAAGGTCGCCGGCTGGCGCTGCGGCTGTTGTTCTCCCAGAAGTCCCACCAGGCGCGGACCCGGTCGCGGGCAAGGTTGGCGTAGCAGAGATCGCCGTTGAAGAGATGGAACAAGGGCTGGAGACGTTCGACCCCCAGGGTCGTGTCGGCAGCGGCGGGCGAGCCGAGATTGTCGTTCACGTACAAGGTCGCCGGCAGCGTCACGCCCGCGGGCGGGTCGTATGCCCTTCCCAGCGTTGGAGTGCCCTGGTCGCCAAAGCTGGTGAAGGTGAACGACGCCCGACCGTGTGGCGCCGTGCGAAAGGTGCTGAACAGCGGCTCGGCCCCATCGTGCACGGCGCCATACAGGTACGATGTATCGGCGCGCAGCCGGCCCAAGGTCACATGATGCGCATGGACGGCCTGCCCTGACTTGGCGTCGACGTAGCTGGCCGTCACCGCCTCGGCGACCTGCTCCAGCCCGCCGTCCGGGCGTCCGAGCAGGACCCGGGGTCGCTCGACCGCCTGCAGCGTGTGCCAGGAGACCACCATCTCGGTCGCAGCGTCCGCGCCGAACTGCAGATGCAGGCCGGCCACGGCGGGCGCCGTTGTTTGGTCGGACGAGCTGCTCGCAGCCTCGGCGGCGTTGGCTGACGCGAAGGGTCCGGCCAAGGCCGCTCCCCCAAGTCCCGCGGCGGCCAGCAACTTGCGCCGGCTGAGCTCGAACGTGAATCCGCCGTCGTCTGGTGATGTCATGGCAGCGGCAGGTTGCCCAATCTGTCGCCGGGCCTAGCTCGCTTCTGCGACAGTTCGGCGAACGAGCGGGGGCCGCGGTTCCAGCGTTGGCGCCCTGAGTCGCGGATTAGTGAGCCAGGAGAAAGCGGCGAGCTTCAATCGGGCTGCGAAAGCTGAGGTTGGTGTCCAGCCAGGTCGTGCCGCGACAGACAAAGTCGAGGACTGCCGCGAGCTGCGAGTCCGGCGCAACGGGCTGGCTTGTCTCCATCGGAACAGCATTGGTCCCGAGAAGACGGCCGCTGATCCCGTAGGACGCACGGTACATCTCCCGCGTGGTGCTCTTCGCGCAGTCGACCTGCTGCTGCGTCACCGCCGCCACCGCCCCGTCCGACTGCGGCGCGCGCCACGCAAACGCCATCCAGAGGGCTTCGTTCGTCATGGAGCGCGTCTCGACCAGGATCATCGTGTCATCGTCACCGCTGACCGGCACATAGTTCGGATGGGGCGGCGGCGTGGTCTGCGCCGTCGCCCCCGTCGCCGCGATCACCAGGACAGCGGCAACGGCTGCTACCGCCGCGCAAGCGCCGCATCGCCTGCTTCTGAGCGCCTTCGTCTCAGTCAGATGGAGCATCGGAGACCCCCCGCGGGGCGTTGACTATCACAGGTTCGCGAAGGCGCACGCCGACAAGTCTCTGCTCGCTCGGTCGCGGATCGACGCGCACTCGATCGCTGCAGCACTGAAGCGTCACACAGCGGACATAACCTACTTGCGGCCGAGCGAGCCGGAGTCCGGGGGAGGCGCGGATGACCCTGTCGCTGTCACGCTATTTTGTCCTGCAGTTGGTGACTGCACTGGCGCTCGTTTCCCTTGCGCTGGCGATCGCCGTGAATCCCTGGTGGGCGGCCCCGCTGGTGGTGTTGCTGCCGTTGCTGCTGGTTGGCGCCCACGACCTCATCCAGACGTCGCACGCGATCCTGCGCAATTACCCGATCATCGGCCACATGCGCTTCATCCTGGAATCAATCAGGCCTGAGCTGCGCCAATACATCATCGAGGATGAGCGAGACCCTGTTCCGTTCAGCCGCGAGCACCGTGTGCTCATCTACAATCGTTCCAAGGACGTCCGCGACGCCCAGCCTTTCGGCACGGTGAAGGACGTGAGCGCTGTGAACTACGGCTGGATCTCTCACTCGATCCGGCCGAAGACGATTAGCGACCACGACTTTAGGGTGGTCATCGGAGGTCCGGACTGTCGGCAACCCTACTCGGCCTCGGTGCTGAACATCTCCGGCACGAGCTTCGGCGCCGTCAGCGCCAACGCCATCATGGCCTTCAACCTCGGGGCCAAGACGGGCGGGTTCGCGCACAACACCGGCGAGGGCTCGATCAGCCCGTATCACCGTCGCTACGGCGGCGACATCATCTGGCAGGTGGCGACCGGCTACTTCGGCTGCCGCACGCCCGACGGCCGCTTCGATCCCGAGCGTTTCCGAGCGCAAGCGAGCGACCCGCAGGTCAAGATGATCGAGGTGAAGCTCAGCCAGGGCGCCAAGCCCGGCCACGGCGGCGTCCTGCCCAAGGCGAAGATCACCGCCGAGATCGCCCAGACGCGCGGCGTGCCGCGCGACCGGGACTGCGTCTCGCCAGCGCTGCACAGCGCGTTTTCGACCCCGACAGAGTTCATGTCGTTCATCGCCCAGCTGCGCGAGCTCTCGGACGGCAAGCCCGTCGGCGTAAAAATGGCCATTGGTCACCGCTACGAGTTCCTAGCGGTCGTCAAGGCCATGTTGGCGATGGACGTCACGCCCGACTTCATCGTGATCGATGGCGGCGAAGGCGGCACGGGCGCCGCGCCTGCCGAGCTCAGCAACCACGTCGGGCTTCCTCTCAACGAGGGGCTGAGCTTCGTGCACAACGCGTTGGTGGGCGTTGGCCTGCGCGACCGCATTCGGCTAGGCGCCAGCGGCAAGCTGGTCACAGGGTTCGACTTCTGTCGCGCGTTCGCGATCGGCGCCGACTATGCGCTCTGCGCGCGCGGTTTCATGTTCGCCGTCGGCTGCATCCAATCGCGCAGCTGCCACACGAACCGCTGTCCGACCGGGGTCGCCACGCAGGACCGACTCCGCCAGCGTGCGCTGGTCGTCGCCGACAAGGCGCCGCGGGTGGCGAACTTCCACAAGAACACGCTGCGCGCCTTGGCCGAACTGCTGGGTTCGGCGGGACTGTCTCACCCCCGCGAACTCATGCCCTGGCACTTGCAGATCCGCCATCAGAGCGGCCGAATCCTGCGCGGCGACGACGTTTACCCGCATGTCGGGCCTGGCTCGATCCTGAGCGGCGACATGCCGGAGGAGCTGGCGCGGGAGTGGGAGCGGGCGCGAGCCGACACGTTCGAGCCAGCCTTCGCGCGCGAGCTTGCGCTCGCCAGAGCAGCGGGCCGGTCGCACGAATCGCCCGCTTCGCCCGCCTCGAGGCCGCGCCGCCGGACCAGCGCCATCAAAGCGCGAGGGGGCGCGCCCAGAGCGGATCAAACCGTTCAGAGAGGGGAGCACTGATCGCCGGCATTGCAATGCCGGCCGATTGGGGCTGCGCAAGAGACCCGGCCGCGCCGCACGGGTGGTGAACGTCTCCGGCTGCTCCTTGGTGACGCTGACGGCCTGCCCAGAGGCGGACGTCCCTGACGGGATGCGGCGACTGCGCGACTTGATCTTGGTCAATGGCAGGTCGTGGATCTGATTCACGCTAGGAGGCGAATCACCGTCGCGTAGGAGGGCCCATGCCGCCCGACAACGGGCCGGAGCTCGTACAAGAGGTCGCCTCGCTCGCGCGCGCCGCCGAACGCGCTTTCGCGACGAGAGCCGACCTGCGCGATTGGTTGGTTTGCGCGATCCGCAGGCGCCTGGACGGCGCCGCCTCAGACCCACGCCGGCAGTGCAGCCAGGTGGCGGCGGCGGCCTGCGCCGTTCGATTCAGGCGCGAGTGTCCCCTGTCGAGCACGCCCAGCCAACTCGACGAGGTCATGAGCAGGCTGCCCACGTCACAGTTGGAGGCCCTCCTTCGGTTGCAGGCCGGCGGCCGGTAGACGCGCGCCCGGGCGGCCATTGCGCGCATGGAACGCTGGATTTGCTGCCACAAACGGGGCTCATGTGGTATTTAGCGCCACATAATCAACCAGATAGGGAGGTTATAGCATGTCCGAGCAAACATCTGGCTTGCCCGATCCCGTCGAGGACTTTGAGGTGCGGGCGGTGACCTACCACCGTTTCATGCTGGGCGTGAAATGGGTCGCCATCGTGCTGGGCGCGGTTATCCTGTCTCTGGTCATCGCCTTCTGCACTTCGGCCGGCGTCGTCCCCGGCATCTTTGCGGGCCTGATCGTGTTGGCCGTCGGCGCGTGGGCGATGCGCGCCTTCCTCGCCCACTCGACGGAAGCTGAAATGGGCTATCCGCCTCACCGCTGAGCGGGCGCTCGATCGCTTCTCCAGTTCAGCGCCGTCCGGGCCCTTCGCGGATCTCGCGTTTCAGATCGGCGCGGATGAAGGGGCGCGTGATCATCAGTCGAGGATGGTCCGATGAATTGGGCCGGCCGGTGTGCGCCAGACGCAGGTCCGTGAAATAGGCGTCGCCGGGCTGGCCCGTCAGCTCCATGATCTTCAGCTCGACGTCGCCGGCGAGATAGGTCTCGCTCATCAGGCGCGCCTGGTCTTCCGGCTCGGTCGGAGCCTCGCCATCGAAGCGCCTGAAGAACGGGTGCTGGTTCAACCGGTCCCTGACCTGCGGCTGGGTCATGAAGCGTCCGGTGTTCAGCAACCGGTGCGAGCCCGTCACGACGAGCGTGCCCCCGCCGCCGGGGCCGACGACGTCCAGGAAGGCGAACAGCTGAAGGCCGGGCGATTGGCCGCTGGCCAGCTGTTGCGAGTCCGTGTGCCAGCCCGTCGGCATGGTCCACGGGGCAGGGTCGGGCAGGTTGATGAGCACGCGCAGTCGCTGCTGGCCGGTCCGATCGAACCCTCGCCCGCCGAGCAGCGCTTCGGCGGCGGCCAACAGCGCCGGCTCCCTGCCCAGCGCCTCGAGCTCGCTGGCGCGCCCGGGCTGCCCGCCGATCGCCCGCGAGGGCAGTGGCTGCGAGACTCTCCACCAGGGATGTCCCGCGCGAACCTCGTTCAATCGCGGACCGTCGAGGCGCCAGCCGCCCGCTTGGGTGATGCCGCGCTGAGCCAGCCGTCGCAGCACCGCCTCGCGTGCGCTGCGCACGCCGTCGGCGCTGAACAACCCCTCGAGGCGGACGACGCCCAGGCGTTCGAACTGCTCGAGCTGTTCAGGGGAGAGTGAAATAGGTCGGGTCATTGCCGTCTCCAGATGACGGCGCCGCGCGGCAGACAGCGCGCTCCTGGCGGCTGCCTGGAGCGCCTCTATCCGCCGAGCGGTGTTAACGCCCGGCCACCGCGAGGCGCGGTGAACGATGCGCTTTAGATGGCGCGGACCGCCGAGGCTGTCAATCGGCCCGGAGGCCTGGCGCGCCCCGCTTCGACGCTTGACGGTCGGAACAAAACGGGAACTGTTATCCTCGTGAGCGCCTCCATTCTCCATGCCGACCTGGACGCCTTCTACGCCTCGGTCGAGCAGCTGCTGCAGCCCGAGCTGCGCGGCAAGCCGATCGCAGTCGGCGGTGGCGTCGTGCTCGCCGCCTCGTACGAGGCGCGCGCCTTCGGCGTGAGGAGCGGCATGCCGGGTCGCCGGGCGCGCCAGCTCTGCCCCGGCCTCATCTTCACCGGCGGCCATTTCAGCGAGTACCAGCGCCTGGGCGATGCGGCGATCGCCGTGCTGGCCGACTTCACGCCGGACATCGAACGCATCTCGATCGACGAGGCGTTCGCGGACGTCTCCGCGTCGAGGCGCCTCTTCGGCGCGCCCGCCGACATCGCCGCTCGCGTGCGGGCGCGGGTGCGAGACGAGCTCGGGCTGCCGATCTCCATCGGCGTGGCGCGCACCAAGCACCTGGCCAAGATCGCCTCCCAGGTCGCCAAGCCGGATGGCCTGGTCGTCGTCGATCCGGCGGGCGAGCTCGCCTTCCTGCACGACCTCCCGGTCGAGCTGATGTGGGGGGTCGGACCGGCGACGCGGGCCAGGCTGGCGGACGCCGGCGTCACCACGATCGGCCAGTTGGCGCGAAGCTCGACCTGGGCGATGCAGCGCCTGCTCGGCCGCGCGGTCGGCCGCAAGTTGACGACGCTCGCCTGGAACCGCGATCCGCGCGTCATTCAGACCCAGCGCCGCACCTATTCGGCTGGGGCGCAGTCGGCCCTGGGACGTCGGCAGGCCACCGAGGCTGTCTTCCGCCCTGTCCTCCAGCACCTGGCCGACCGCATCGCGCGGCGCCTGCGCGCCAAGGATCGTCCCTGCCGAACGGTGACCGTTCGCGTCCGTTTCGCCGACCTTCGCTCGGTCACGCGGGCGCTGACGCTGCCGGCCCCGATCTGCGCCACCGCGGCGCTGGCGGACGTGGCGATCGGGCTCGTGCGCGGGGTGCTGGCCGACAATCCGGGCGAGCCGACGATCTCGCTCCTGGCGATCTCCGCGTCCAATCTCGGCGAGGATCAGCATCTCCAGCTCGAACTGCCGTTCCGCCTCGCCGACGACGGCAGACGGCCGGGCACGCGCCGGGGCATGGCGCGGCTCAGGGCCGACCGGGCCATCGACGCGATCCGCGAGCGCTTCGGCTGGGAGGCGGTGAACTATGCTTCGGCCGCGCCCGGCGCCTCGCGATCCGTGCCGGACGACTTCCGCAGCCTGGCCGAAAAGGAACTGTGACGAGGCTGCGCCGCCGTTAGCCTGGCGGCCGTGGGAAGCGGGGCAGATAGGGGTGAGCCGAGCGCGGTCGCTGCAGAGTCCCACGACCGTCGTGAATGTTACGGACCAGCCAATCGCCGCATCAAGGCGTCGAGCGCTGGCCACGGCGGACCGTTGCGCAGGGCGCTGAGGAGTTCTCGACCGACTCGGCGCCTGTTCGGGAACTGGTCGCCTGCATCCCAGCGCCAGGCGGCGACCATCGCCAGCACGAGGAGACGGCAGTCGCCAAGCAGGTCTTGATCAAGACCCGGGTAGTGTTCGACGACCTCGTCGGGCGCATGGGCGAGGTCGAACTCGACGGGTCCACGGCAACAGGTCTCGAGGTCGATGAACAGCGGACCGCTCTTGGTGCTGAGCAGGTTGCCAGGGTGCGGCTCGCCGTGCAGCAGCTGCTCCGCCGCGCCGCGGCCGGCGATCGCTTGTCTCGAGCTTTGCAACGTGGCGCCAAGAAACGCCCGGTCAGCGTCGGCGAGCGCCGGAGTTTGGTCGCGGCTCGCCACGAGGTGCTGAGCCTCTGCGACTCGCTCCGTGAAGTGCGGCGCCGCGACATCGAGCGTGCGCATGCCGGCATGCAGCCGCTCGAGCGCCTTGGCGTAGTCGGCTGGCGAGACCTCTCCTTGCGTGACCGGTTCGTAGTAGGTCCACAGCGTGACCACCACGCCGTCACGCTCGTAGACGCGCGGCGCCACGCGCGGCTCGAGAGCCGCCACAGGGCAGCCGGTTGCGGCGAGCCGTTGAGCAAGCTCGATTTCGAACGGTGCGACGTGCTGCCCCTGGGGTGCGACCCGGGCGAGGACATCACAGGGCAAAAGGCGGACCGAGAGCTTGTTCGAGTTTTGCAGAACGACCGCGTCGTCGACCGTCAGGCCAAGCGACGAGGCGGTCGACATGGCCGAAGCCACCGCACGCGTCACCTCAGATGTCTGCAAGGGAAGCCTCCGCCCAGGCTGACCGCACGGACGAAAATGTACCGGCGGCTGGGTGTATCGCATTGGAGCCCCCAAAATCCCTGTGTGCGACAAGTGGGGTCCGTGGCAATGCATGTCCGCAAGGGGTCGCTAGCAGACGATAGCGCGCGGCCGGAACTCGGACCGTGGACTGAGCCATGAACGACAAACTGAAGACGGGCTTCGCCGATCGGCTCAAGACGGCGGCGGCCGCCAAGCAGGCGATGCTGGACAAGTGGCGCCCGAAGCCGACGCGAATAGATCCGCAACATGCGCAGCGCGCAGGGCTGCGCAGCGCCGAGTTGGACGCGGTCCGGGTGGCGAGGGGCGCCGTCAAGGCCGCCAAGCGCCAGGCGGCTGCCGATGCGATCATCGAGGCTGAGCACGCGCGAGCTGCAGAACAAGAGGCCGCATTGGCGGCCAAGCGGGGCCAGCGCAAGGAGCGCAAGGCCCTCTCGGCCGCCGAAGACAAGGCGAAGCGAGATGCGAAGTACGCTGCGCGCCAGGCCCGCAGGTAGCGCGGCGGCCGCACCTATGCGCGCCGTTGCCAAGCGACTTGATCGAAAGTGGCGAGTGCCGCGGCGAGGTGGTGCGGGCCGCGGCGTTCACGGTCCGCTTTGGGTCGGAAGCAGACCCTAACTGCCGGTCTATAAGTAGACCGCATGGATCCGCCCCGTTGATCCAGATCAACGCCCCTCAAGTCATCGCAGCGTACAAGCTGTCTTCTACTGAGGAGGCTCTTGTGAACGGACTCGCGACTAAGATCACCCTCGCTGGCCTGTTGGCGTGCGCCGCTTTGGCGCTCGGCGCCTGCGAATCGGAAGACAACGCCATCAAGCAAGCCCAGGCTACGGCGGATGCTGCACAAAACGCCGCCAATGCGGCTGGGGCGGCGGCGCAACATGCGCAAAGCACCGCAGATGCAGCTGGAAGCGCGGCTGGCGATGCCGCAACAGCCGCGCAGCGTGCGCAGGCGACGGCGGACAGGGCTCAGACTGGCGCCGCTGCGGCCCAGGCAAGTGCTGACAAAGCGACCAGCCTTGCCAACGACGCCGACAAGGACGCCGACGCGGCGCTCACCCGGCTACATATGAAGCACTGACACTCTCCCGGCCCGCACGGAACTGTGCGGGCCGCAACGCAGCCTGCAGCCGGCGGCGCCCAAAGGGCGGATACCAAGTCAGGCTTGCCCGAAGGTCATCCAGACGCGCACTGTCGGCCGAGGCCACGCCGGGTCACGGAGGTCGTCATGTCGACGTTCACGCGAGCATTGGCGATTTTGCTCGTTTGGGCGTGTCTTGGGACCAGCGCCCAGGCCGGTCCTGGCGGGAGCTGCAAGTCGCAGAAGCCCTGTCCTGTGGGGACTCTTTGGAACCGGTGCTCCTGTGCCTGTGTGCCAACACTCGGACCGCAGCACCGGCCCTGTCCGGCCCGGACCACCTGGAACACGCCGCTCTGCCGGTGTGTCGGGATTCTTCTTCATCCATACGTCACGCCCTGAGATGCGAGCCATCATCTCGCCGGCCGGCTCGCGGGCTCTGGCGTAGTCTCCGGTCGCAGTCGTCCTAGGTCGAGCCGGCTTGGCCAGCTTGGCCTTGCCCGTCGCCCTTGCGCCACGATACGGTTACGGCGACGCAGCGCAGGGGTGACCATGGCGGTCACGACGGAGCAGTTCGAGGCCCTCACTCCCATTCCCTACAGCCAAGCGCGCGGACAACTCCGAACGGGGGATATTGTGTTGTTCCACTCGTCGGCGCTGCCGATCGAGTTGATTGAGGCATTCACCGACAGCCTCTGGGGCCACGCGGCCTTCGTTCTGCGCTTGGAGGATGTAGACAGTACGCTCTTGCTCGAAAGCGTGCACGGGCATGGCGTCCGTGCGGTCGCGATGAGCAAGCGGGTGAACGGCAGCGCGGCGGCTCCTCACCCCTATCCAGGCAAGCTGCTTGCGCTGCGTCATCGCAATTTCCCCCACACGGATCGCGCCGCCGTCAGCAAGATGGCTCGCTTCGCCGTCGAAAGGCTGGGCTACCCCTACTCTATGGCGGAGATCGCGCTAATCGCCTCGCACATTGCGGCCGCCAAGGTAGGGCAGCGGCTTCCTGGCCACAACGATCCCCAATCGGCCTTCGTCTGCTCCGAATATGTGGCGAAGTCCTACGCGGCCATGGGCATCGCTTTGGCGCCCGACGCCGAGGGTTTCGTCGCGCCGGCCGATATCGCCAACGATCTGGACGTGTATCCCGTCTGCGCGATCTGCCCGGACGGCGCCGGGGTTGGTGGTAGCCTTGAACAGGCCGAAGGCTAGGCTAAGCGGCCGATCTGAAGGTCCGCCAAGGGCGAGAACGATCGCCGCTCTTGCTCCGACCTGACGCGGGCCGGACCTTCCGCCATTGGTCGGTCGCTGCCTTGTCGACGCGGCGCGTATCAAGTCGCAGCCCGCACCACGCGCATGGGGGGCGACAGATGCAGATGAAGCGATGGGGCGTTCTTCTTGCATTGGCGATGCTGACCGCGGGGCCGACTCTTGCCGCCGAAGCGGACGGCCAGGCCCGGGCCAGAGAAAAAGCAATGGACGCGGTGGCAGGGGGCTAGGCGTGGCGAGCGATCAGGACCAGGTTTAACCCCCCGAAGGCGAAGGCGTTGGACACCAGCGCTTCGGCTTCGAAGTCTTGCGCATGTCCCAATGCCAGGGGCAGGTCGCACTCAGGGTCAGGACCGAGATAGCCCAGGATTGGCGGCGCAACGCCCTCGCGTAGCGCGAGCACACCGAAGAGAAACCCCATCGCACCGGCGGCGCCGAGAGAATGGCCGTGAGCCGACTTGGTGGCGATCATCCGATGACGACCGAGATCGGGGCCGAGCACCCCTCGAAGCACCCCGGCCTCGATCTTGTCGTTCAATAGCGTGCCCGTGCCGTGCGCGCTCACGATGACCGGCGTGTCGGATGCGATGCCGGCGTCGGCATAGGCGCGGCGCATCGCGGCGCTGACGCCTTCGACGCTGGGTGCGGTCATGTGCGCTGCGTCGGACGAGTCTCCCAGGCCTGTGATCTCGGCATAGATCGTCGCGCCGCGTGCGCGGGCGTGGTCGAGATCTTCGAGCACAACGCTCGCCGCACCCTCGCCCACCACCATGCCCTTGCGACCGATTGAGAACGGCCGACAGGTGTCAGGCGCGGTGACGCGCAGCGCGCGCCAGGAAGCCCAGGCGCCGAAGGTGAGGCTGGCTTCGGCGCCGCCGGCGATCGCGACCTTGGTTCGGCCGGCGCGGATCATTTGGGCGGCCTCGGCGATGGCATGGGCCGAAGATGCACAGGCGCTGGAAATGGCGAATGCGATGCCCCTGATGCCGAATAGCATCGAGAGCTGGCTCACGGCCGCGCTGCTCATCATCTTGGGGACGGTCAACGGGTGAGTGTTGGACTGGCCTTTGGCTAAAATGCGGACGAATCCCTCCTCTTGTGTGAGGTTCCCTCCGCTTGCGGCGCCATAGACGATCGACGCGTCAGCGAGGATCGCGGGCTCGGAGAGCAACCCCGCGTCGCTTAGCGCCTCGTGCGTCGCGACAACCGCGTAGGCGGCGACGGGATCCAGCTGGGCGGTGATCTTCCGCCCGGCAAAGGTCTCAGCCGCGCTGGCATCGAGGCTGTCGATGCACGCGGCCGGTCCCTGCATCGTCAGCCACGTGGCGTCGGGGTGACGCCGGTTCAGCAGCTTTATGCCGCTGACCCCGTCCTTCAGCCGGGACCAGTTGGTCGAGACCCCCTGACCAAGTGCGGAGACGCAGCCAAGGCCGACGACGGCGACGCTGTTGCTCATGTGTTGGCCGTGGATCGAGGCATCCGCGTGCTCTCTGCATCCTTGGCGGCGGGCCGTCCTCGTCAAAGGTCATTACAACGGGCGGCGCGTCAATGTGCCAAAGTCCGCTTCGGGTCGGAAGCGGACCAAGGTGACCTGCCCAGAAGCGGACCATCGGGAGGCCCGCTCTGGGGGAAAACCGACATTGGCGGGGTCGGTTAGGGGCCTGGCTGGGACCAGGAGAACCGACCGCCGCCGGTAGGTCCGTCGGAAGCGGACACTGGGACGTGAGCCGTGATGCTCAGCGCTCATGATAGGATCGGCGCCTCGCGCTGCGATGACGAGCCCAGACCCGGAGGTCTCCTATGAGTGGTGATAGTAACCTCGACCGCATGAAGACGCTCGACGACGCTTGGAATGCTCAGGACTGGGAGGTTTTCAGAAGGCGACACACGGCAGACACGGCCGTCTACTGGCCCGGGCAACCCGAGCCGACGCGTGGCCGCGACGCGCACCAGGCCGAGTCCGAGGCCTTCTTCAAGTCGATAGAGAACCACCTCGATAACGACCCTTACAAGGTGATGATCGCATCCGGAGATTGGACGTGCACCATTGCCCGATGGACCGGTCGGATGGTCGGTCCGATGAGGGGGCTCGACGGCCAGATGCACGCCGCAACGAACAAGCCATTTGAACTCGAGTTCTGCACGGTCGCCCGCTGGAAGGATGGCGAGATCGTCGAGGAGAAGCTGTTCTACGACCAGGTTGGATTTCTGCGCCAAATCGGCGTGCTTTGAGGCCTGCGAAGCCCCTCACGGGGTCAGGCAGGCGCTCCCTCGTCCAGCGCGATGACTGGCGCCGATGTCCGCATTGGGTCGAAAGCGGACCTAGCTGACTATCCCGGAAGCGGACACTCGGGCTGGGGCGCGTTCAGTCGGTGGCCTGGACGGGTCGCCTGCAGTCTTTGACACAGGCATCCTTGCAACAATCGCTGAGGCTTCGCTGGCCCAAGTGAGTGCCAGCTGGACATACCTCCCCGAACTTCGGGCACATGACTCCCTTGCACCTTCTCACGAAGCAGGCGTCGCCGTTAAGGAAGGCGCCCTTAGGGCAGTGGCTGACTGGACAGGTTGCGGGAGCGGTGGGCGCGCCAGCGACTCCAACGACGGCGGTTTTCGCTCCGGTCGCGCAGGCAAAAAGCACAGCCAAGACCGCGACGATGGTTAGGCTGCGCATAGGCATTCCCCGCTGGCTGCCTCGTCGGCACTCGCGGCGTACAACTCCCGCTCAGCCGCAAACGGCAACTGTGGGTCGATAGCAGACGACGGGTCCCTGCTCAAAAAGCGGACATCGGCCGTGAGTGCCGACAAGCAGCCGATCTGAAGGTCCGCTAAGGGCGAAAACGATCGCCGCTCTTGCTCCGACCTGACGCGGGCCGGACCTTCAGCCGTTCGTCGTTCGTTGCCTTGTCGACGCGGCGCGTATCAAGTCGCAGCGCGCACCACGCGCATGGGGGCGACAGATGCAGATGAAGCGATGGGGCGTTCTTCTTGCGTTGGCGATGCTGACCGCAGGGCGGACTCTTGCCGCCGAAGCGGACGGCCAGGCCCGCGCGCCCGAGAAGCTCGGAAGTGTCGCATTCGCCACCACGTGCGACCCGGAGGTCACAGCGAGCTTCAACCGCGCCGTGGCGCTCCTGCACTCGTTCGTCTACGTCCAGGCGCGCGCGGCGTTCAGCCAGATCATCGAGCAAGACCCACACTGCGCCATTGCGCTCTGGGGCGTGGCGATGACCCACTATCACGAACTCTGGGAGCCACAGGTCGATTCGGACGACGAGGAGCGCGCGGGCGCTGACGCGCTGCGCAGAGCCGCTGCGATAGGCGACGTGTCGTCGCGCGAGCGCCAGTACATCGCCGCCTTACAGCAGTACTACCTCGACTGGGAGCACACCGCGCCCGCAGTTCGCGCGCAGCGTTATTCGCAGGCGATGTCGCAGGTCGCCCGAAGCAACCCACGGGACGATGAAGCCCAGATCTTCTTTGCCCTTTCACTGATCGCCACCGCCTCGCCGGCGGACAAGACCCATGCCGACGACTTGCGCGCCGCGGCCATCCTGGAGCCGATGTGGCGGCGTCTGCCGCATCATCCGGGCGTTCCGCACTACCTGATCCACGCCTACGACAGCCCTGAACTGGCCCCGCGGGGGCTCGCCGCCGCACGCGCCTATTCCAAGATCGCTCCTTCGGCGCCGCACGCCCTGCACATGCCGGCGCACATCTTCACACGCCTGGGACTTTGGCGGGAATCGGTCGCCTCCAACCAGGCCGCGCGGACCGCAGCCCACGCGCAGGGCGACATCGGCGAGGAGCTGCATGCGATGGACTACCTGACCTATGCGCTCCTGCAACTCGGACGCTACGATGAGGCGAGAAGGGTCGTCGCCGACGTCGAGACGATGACTGCCCTGCCCACCGGCCAGTTCAAGGTGAGTTACGCGGCCAACGCGATGCCCGTGCGTCTCGCAGTCGAGAGCGGTGACTGGGACGCCGCCGCGCGGCTGACGCCGCTGCCGGGCTCACCGACCAAGGTGGCGGCGATCATCTACTGGGCGCGAGCGCTCGGCCATGCGCGCGCCGCGGCTCCGAGTTCCGCCGACAGCGACATCGAAGCACTCGCAGCGTGCGCCGCCACGCTACGGTCTTCAAGCGACGCCTACTGGGCGACACAGGCCGATGTCTTGCTGAAGGAGGCGCAGGGCTGGCGTCTGGCGGCGCTGGGCCAGTCGGGGCCGGCGGTCTCAGACCTGCGCGCCGCGGCGGACGAGGAGGATGCACTCGAGAAGCTGCCGGTAACACCGGGCCCGATCGTTCCCGCGCGCGAGCAACTCGGCACGCTGCTGCTGCAGCTGCATCAACCTGCGGCAGCTCTGCAGGAGTTCCGCGCGGCGTTGCGGCAGGCGCCCGGCCGGCGGGGCGCTGAGCTCGGCGCAATCTCCGCCTCACGGCAGCTGAGGCGTGGGGTCTGAACCCGGCGCGCAGCGCTACGGACCGGCGAGCCATTCGTCAGCGACGGGCCTGGAAGCGGACATCCGCACTGGAGCGCCGTACCCCTGCTGGGCGTGGTCAGGCAGCAGCGTCTTCCGTTTGCTCGAGTTCGGCTCCTGGCCGGGTCAAACGTCATTCGATGTCGCCGATGGCCGTGTCGCCGACGGCGGCCTGCTGATAGGCAGCGCCACCATCATCGAGGCGCGTGACATGGACGACGCCATCGCCGTCGCGTCCAAGCACCCAACTCCCCAGGTGGCGGACGGCGCCGCGTTCGGCTGGACGATCGAGATCCGGCCGATCCACTCGTTTCAGCAGCCGTAGGGACCGCCGGCCGGGGCTCGTCCGGGATTGTCCGCTCTGGGTCGAAAGCGGACACGCAGCGGGCGCCCGAAGGCGGACGTTCGCGGACCTTGGACTTCGCGGTCCAAAGCGTGACTATGCTGGCATGCTGTTGGCGCGCGCCTTTGCCGGATTCATCTTCCTGTTCGCGGTCGTCGCCGTCGTGCTCTTCGGTTCGGCAGGGACGCTGCACGTCGGGCGCGCGTGGGTGATGCTGGCGGTGTTCTTCGGATGCGCCGGGGCCATCAGCGTCTGGCTTTGGTTCCGAGACAAGGCCCTGCTGGAGCGGCGAGTGAAGGCGGGGCCGGGCGCGGAGTCCGATGCGATGCAGAACGTTGTCCAGGCGCTGGCGGGGCTCGTCTTCCTCGCCATCTTCGCCGTGCCGGGGCTCGACAATCGCTTCGGTTGGTCCGACGTGCCCCTTGCCGTTTCGCTGGCTGGCGACGGGATGATCGCTCTCGGCTTCCTGATCGTTTTCCTCACCTTTCGCGAGAACACGTTCACCGCCGGCACGATCGAGATCGCCGAGGGCCAGCACGTGGTCTCAAGCGGTCCCTATGCCGTCGTCCGCCATCCCATGTACGCCGGGGCGCTTGTCATGATCGCCGGAATACCGCTGGCGCTCGGTTCGTGGTGGGGACTTGTCCCGGCCGCCCTGCTTCTGCCGGTCATCGTGTGGCGGCTGCTGCGTGAGGAGACGTTCCTGGCAGCCAACCTCACGGGCTACGTCGACTATCGCGGCCGCGTGCGCCACCGGCTCGCGCCCCTTCTCTGGTAGTTTACGGTCCGGCGATCCGTTCGCTTGGGGTCGGAATCGGACACCGCCTTTCTCGTCGTGACAGCGACCGCATGACGGTGTGGCGGCCGACCGGGTCTTCATCGTCTGAGGCCGTTGTCCGCTTAGGGACATTGGGCAATGGTGTCTGGTGCGACGACGAGATCCCGCCTCACCAGGCCCACTCCGACGTCATCCAAAAACGGAGGCCCCACATGGGCAAGGTGCGCGTAATGGGTTTTGGGGTGTCCATCGACGGTTTTGGGGCCGGCGCGGACCAGAGCCTGGATCATCCGCTCGGCAAGCGGGGCGAGGAGTTGATGAATTGGTTCTACCCGACACGGACCTTTCGATCGATGATCGGGGAAGACGGCGGGACTGACGACCGCTTCGCCCGCGCCTCCGCTGAAGGCTTCGGCGCCTTCATCCTCGGCCGCAATATGTTCGGCCCGATCCGCGGCGAGTGGCCGGACGACGCGTGGAAGGGCTGGTGGGGCGACAATCCCCCGTATCACGCGCCCACCTTCATCCTCACCCACCACGCCCGGGCGCCAATCGTGATGGAGGGCGGGACGACCTTCCATTTCGTCACCGACGGGATCGAGGCGGCGCTCGCCCAGGCCAAGGCCGCCGCGGGCGACCTGGACGTGAAGATCGGCGGCGGGGTTTCGACCGTCCGCCAGTACCTGCTCGCAGGAGCGATCGACGAGTTGCAACTGGCGCTGTCGCCCGTCGTTCTAGGCCGTGGTGAAACCCTGTTCGCAGGCATTGACCTGCCCGGCCTTGGCTATCGGGTGACGGAGACGGTCCCAACGGAGTTGGCGACCCACGTCGTGCTGGCGCGTTGACCGTCGGGAGCGAACCGGGCGGATGACCGCTTCGGGTCGGCGCCGGTGTATCGGGCGATCTGGCCCATGGTGCGCGGGGCCTTCCCCCGGGCCTTCGGCGAAGCGTTCGAGAAGGAGCTCAGGAGCATCCCGCTGCGAGAGGGCGAGGGGCCTAGCGGCGCTCAGCGCCAAGGTAACCGAAACCGGTAAGAACCAGGCCCAGCAGCGTCAGCGCCAGCACCGCGGCCACGGTTGTCGGGTTCCACGACGCCTGGCGTGCCTCAGGGAGGAACAGCCTGAAGAGGCCGGCAGCGAGCAGCGCCCAGCCCGACAGGGTGATGAGCAGAGGCCAGCCAAGGCGCCATACATTGTGGCTACGTACAATCACCAGTCCGCCAACGAATAGAAGTGCGCCATTGAGGTAGACCACCGGCGCGGCGACCGACGACCAGATCCGAAAGTTCAGCAACTCGCTCACGGTCACAGCCACAAGGGTTGGACCGAGTATCGCCGCAATTGGCTTCGCATCCATGATCGTACAGGTGCGGGCGTTGCCCAGCGCCAGCCTTGATCTGCCGCAAAAGGTTGGGCCGTTTTCTGCTTTGGCTCGTTGGCGGACATCAGCGACCGGCCGGGCAGCGGACATCCGCACTGGAGCGCCGTACCGTTGCCGGGCGTGATCAAGCAGCAGCGTCTTCCGGTTGCTCGAGTCGGCTCCTGGCCGGGTCAAACGTGTCTTGGACGCGGGGGGCTAGCGGACGTCCGCGAGCGCGCCCCCGACAGCCTCAGACCGCAGTCGCAACGAACCGGCCAGACGCGTCATGCTCATGGCCGCTAAGCTTGCCGACGAGTCCGATGCCCATAAACTTCACCGAAGAACTGGCCACGTGGGTCACGCTGATGTGCTTGCCCGCCATGAGGAGGTTTTCGACGCTGGCCGAGTACAGGCAGCGGAACGGGACGCCGTAGGGCTGCTTGTCGCGGAGGTCCATGATCCAGGCCTTCAGGTGGAAGTCATACTTCCCTTCGCCAGGACGCCACGCGCAGTGGATGCGTAGCTACGAGTCCTCGGCCGTCGCATGCGGCCGGTGGATGTTCATGAACTTGCCCGGCGTGGCCTTCGTCCAGCGGCTGAAGGCGTGGCGAAAGTTCGCGACCTCGTTGAACCCCAGCGCCGCGGCGACCTCGTCTAAGCTCAGATCGGTCTCGCGAAGGTACTTGATCGCCATCTCGGCACGCACTTCGTCGGCGAGCTTGCGGTAAGAGGTGTTCTCCTCGCCCAATCGGCGTCGCAAAGACCGCGAGCTCACCTTCAGGTCTTTCGCGATTTCCTCAAAGCTCGCAGGCTCCGGCAGGCGGGTCATGACGCGCTCGCGGACCTTGCCGGCCCATCCGGCTTCGAGCTCGAGCTCGGCCAAGAGATCGTCGCACATCTTGACCAGCATCGCGTAGATGACGCGGTTCCCGAGCGAGGCCGGCTGATCCAGCCACCGGGCGTCGAAGACAAAGCGATTCTCGGCCTGACCGAACAGGACGGGGCAGCCAATCACCGCGGCATAGTCCGCAACGTCGGTCGGTTGGGCGAACGTTGCGTGCACCTCTCGGGGCATGAAGGCTGGGCCGAAAAGATCCCGCCCGAGCGAGGTTACCGTCGCCCAATCCAGCTCGACGATATGGCGATAGAGCTCGGCGTCGACCGAGGGATAGGGCGCGGGCTGGATCGAGTAGATCGCATCCGAGCCTGTCTCCTCAAAGGCGATCTCTGCGAGCGGCGTCGTCAAGTGGTGATACCGGACCGAAAACCGAACCGTTTGCCGGAAACTGGTGCTGCTGAGCATCGCAAAGCCATACATCCCGTAGGTCGAGAGATGGATGCGCAAGCCAGCATGGAAAGCGAAGTGCGGATCGGGCGAGAGGCGCACTGCATTTTTGTAGCAGGCGCCGAACTGGTTTAGCGAGACGCGCGCTTCCGGCGAGTTGAGCGCGGCCGCGGGGATTCCCGTGCCTGACAAAGCTTGTTCGACGGCGACGCCCTCATCGGCGAGGACGTCGAGAATTGCGGCAAGCTTGGCGACAGGATAAATCTTGTCGTCCGGACCCGGAGAGATCATCACGTGTTCCCCCTGGGTGAACGGCCATAGCACGCCGAGCCGTTTCCGCCCAATTCAGGGGTCGCGTCGCCCCCGGGCCGCAGTCGCTGGCTCGAATAGCCGATCGGCCAGTTCGGATAGATTATTGGCCGGAATGCACCTTTAACGAGACCTCGAATAACCGGATTGTGACGAGCCTTACGCGGGCTGCGAGGTGATCGGGCTTGTCCGAGGGTGGAGTGCAGGGCCGGCCGACCAAGCCCCCAGGCGCCGGCCCGGCGACTGTGCGCCTTGGCGAATCGATGGCGCGGCTGCTAGCCCACTTCGCGCCGGCGTCGGCGCCGCGCTCTCCAATCGACCATGACAACGGCTCGGCGGCGATCGTCGCCGCCGGAGTCGTGATCCGCGATCTCGGTCGAACGTAGTCCCCAGCTCAGTCTTGAGGGTCGCGAGCGGCGAACTCGGATGGCCCTGGACCTGGCCAAAGTGTTTTTCCTCGAGGTCGACTTCCGCCATGGCCAAGCCGCGTTCGACCGGCCGCATCCGCTGGGCGTCGTCGTCCCGACGACGCGCGCGTTCGAAGATGTCGTCAACTGGCTGCCGGAGCCGATCCGCGCATCGATTCTTGAGGCATGGCGCGCTCACCTCGAGACGCAAGAGATGGTCACCGTCGAGGTTCCTCTCCCGACACGCGCTGGCGGATCATCGTGGCACCGCCTGGTGCTCGAGGCCGTTCGCGGCGTCGACGGCGAGGTCCTAGGTTTCATCGCCGTTGCGCAGATCATCGACGAACTGAAGGCGGCGGAGCGCGCGCTGATCGCGGGGAAGGAGGCGGCGGAGGCCGCCGACCGGGCGAAGAGCGACTTCCTCGCCAACATCAGCCACGAGATCCGCACGCCACTCACCGCCATCATCGGCTTCGCCGACGTTCTGCAATATGTGGACGGCCTGCCGGCGGCCGCGCGGCCGCACGTCCAGCGCGTCGCGGCCGCGGGGCAGCTTCTGCTCTCGCTCGTCAACGATCTGTTGGACTTCGCCAGGCTGGAGGCCGGTCTGATCCCGCTTGATCCGACGGTGTTCGATCCCGCCGAGTACGTCTGCACGACAGTGAGCCTGTTCGAGGCGGAGGCGGCGGAGCGCGGTCTGGCTCTGACCTGCGACCTCGCGCCGGACCTGCCGGCGGCCGTCGAGGCAGACCGCGCCCGCCTTCGTCAGGTGCTAACGAACCTGATCGGCAACGCGATCAAGTTTACGGACGCCGGCTCCGTCTCGGTGTCGGCGGGCTACGAGCGTCATGCGGGTCGCCTCAGGGTAACCGTCTCCGACACTGGCCCGGGCATCGCTGCTCATCTCCGCGGCCGGCTGTTTCAGCGCATAAGTCAGGCCGATGAATCCATCAATCGTCGCCACGGCGGGGCCGGGTTGGGCCTCGTCATCTGCAGGCGCTTGCTCGAACTCATGGGCGGAGAGATCGGGGTCATGAGCGAGACCGGCAGCGGCTCGACCTTCTGGTTTGTCGCGCCTGCAAGGACTGCAACGCCAATTGATGAGGACGCTGCCGGCGGCGAGGAGCTTCGCGTGCTCCCGGCCCATATCCTTGTCGTCGACGACGTCGCGGCGAACCGCGAGCTTGTCCGCGTCATGCTGACCCCCTTTGGTCACAGCGTCGAGGAGGCGGCTGACGGCGCCGAGGCGGTCCGGGCGGCTCAGCAATCGGAATTCGATCTCATCCTGATGGACCTGCAGATGCCGGGCATGGACGGGTTCACTGCCGCCCGCGCCATACGCGCCACGGCCAATGCCAACAGGGACACGCCAATCCTGGCGTTCAGCGCGAGCGTGCTTTCAGAGCGGCCCGCCGCCGCCGTCGCGGCAGGTATGGTCGACTACATCAAAAAGCCGATCCAGCCGGCGGAGCTCTTGGCCAAGGTCGCAATGTGGACGTCGTCGCGGCGGGGCAACGATCGGCTTGCCAAAATCAAGGCCGCCTCATGACCCGTCGTCCTCCGCCGCTATGGCAGTCTCTGCCGGAGGCCGGTCCGTGACTTCGACCGGCTCGGCCACCGTTCGCCGGTTCGATCGCGGGGCCGCAGAGGCGCTCGAGCACTACTTGGACTCGCCGCTGCTTGCGACCGGACAGATCAACCTCATTTCCCTGGATGCCATTGCCGAGCGCCTTGGCAGCCGCTGGGCGACACGGCGCGAGCCGGTCTACGATTACACTGAGCGGGTCCTCGAGAAGCACCTTGGCGAGAGCGGTCACTTTCTGAAGGTCTCCGAGACAGATTTCCTCGTCGTCCTTCCGGACGAACAGAGGTTCGCGGCTCAGTCGCGATGCCTTCGATACCTGAGTGAGGTCCTGACTTATTTTCTGGGTAAGGCGTATCCTGGGGACCTCCGCGTCCGTGAAGTCACGCTCATCACCAGGGACAGCTTAGAAGCGCGGCCGATCGATCCCGTCGCCGTCGCGGCGAGCGCCGATCAAGCAGGGGCTCAGGACATCGAGGCGACGACGCCGGGGCGCACCGTCAACCGCTGGACGCCATTCGCGACCTCCAAAGGACGCAACGTCGTCGTCTCCTGCGGGCTAGAGCCAGTGTTCGAGTTGAAGCACTACACTCAGATCGGCAATCGCATCGTGCGTCGCGTCATCGGCACGGATACCGGAGAGCCGTTGACAGCGCCCGAGCTCGGCGACCTCTCGCGGCGAGACATTGTTCAAATTGATCTCGCGACCGCAGCCCATGGGCTCAACTGCCTGGACGCCGATTGCGAAGATCAGCGCCCGTTGAGCCTCATCATTCCGGTGTCGTTTGTCAGCCTCTCCAACCAACTCGGTCGGGCGGACCTGGTCGCCATGTTCCGCAAAGCCACAGCCTTCGTACGGGCGGCAGTTATCTGCGAGATCGACGGCATTGAGGGGGTTCCCCAGGCCGCCTTGCTGGCGGCAGCCTCTCTGGTCAGGCCGCATTGTAAGTTTGTCGTCGGGCGATTGGAGGCGGAGCCGGTCGGCGGCCTTTCAAACCTGCGCGACGCCGGATTGAACGCCATCTCATTCCAGGCGCCCCAGGGCCTCGTGGGAGATGCGGAATTTCACGGATGGTCGACGGCGGCGATCCGCATGGCCAAGCGCGTCACCAAGTCCGTGATGATCTACCGTCTGGCGTCGCCGCGCCAGCTGGGCATAGCAGCGCTGATGGGCGCGTCCCACGCGAGCCTGTCGACGCCGTCTGGATAGGTCCGCGCGATGTGGCGACCCGCCCTGGCTCGCGACGCTTCAGCCCATCGACGGTTCCTCTATCGGCGTGGGTTCAATGATTTCGTGTGCGGCTTGGGCGGCGAGAACGTCTGCCTCGGGCGCCGGCAGACCGAACCCCCGCAGCAGGAGCGTACAGAGCTGCTGGGTCAGCATCGCGGTCGTGCGAGCGGTCGGCTCGTTTAGAGCGCGGGCGAGCGCAAGCTGAGCCACGCCCAGGACGAAGAGTACTCCGGCTTCGGCGGTGGGCACCGCAAAGCGGCCGCTGACCAAGCCAGCCGAGACGTCGTCCAGCACGCCCTTGTTCAGCGGCGCCTACCCAAATGGCGCCTGCGCGGTTACGGTCAGCAGGACCGACGCCCGCTCCGGGTCTAAGATGGCCTGCCGAACAACGACGCACAAAGCGCGCACCACACGGCGGGCGGGGTCCTCGACGCCGCGATTTGCCTCACCAACGGCGCGCTCCATATCGAGTTGCGCGGCGCTCGCCAGCGCGTGGGCCAGCGCCTCCTTGTCGTCGAAGTGGTTGTAGAAGCTGCCCTTCGCGTCGTTCGCCTCGCGGACAAACTCGTCGATGGAGATCGCGTCGAGCGGACGCTGGGCGAGCAGGCGAAAGCCGGCGTCGATCAGGGCTTGGCGAGTTTTCGCGCGCCGACCCCCGGCAGCAACGTCTTCCAGAACCGTCATGCGCCTGCTTGTTGCACCATATGACCAGTTCGTCAAATTTATTGCTTGACTTCCCGCTATTCGTGACGATATTGGACTAAATAGTCAGAAATTAGGGAAGCGACTATGAGCCTGGTGAGGTCGAGGACATCGCGTGCGTCCGCTTTGCGGCGCCGGGCCTCGGCGTCATGCGCGCCTGCCTGCTCGACTTCGGACTGGTCGAGGTTCCAGGGCCGAGGGCGGCGTTCCCGAGCTCTCCGTTGACCTGGATCAAGGCGTACTTTCGCACCGGCGCGATAGTCCGCGAAACGCGCTCCAGCTCGAGCGTCCGGGCCGCTTGCTCAAGCTCCGGGAAGACAGACGCAATCGTGCTTCCGCCGCACTGTGGCGGCGCTCCGTTATTCAGCGACGACGGGAGGGTTGGCGTCCAGGCCTCCGCGATCCCTGCCCGCTGCTCTCGCCTGGCCCCCAGAAGGAGGACGGTTATGGACAAGTTCCTAGTGGTTGTGTTTCCAGACGAAGTGAGGGCTTTCGACGGCATCAGGAGGCTCAATCGCCTTCACGCCGAAGGCAGCGTTACTCTCTACAGCTGGACGGTCATCAAGAAGGATGCCTCCGGTGCGGTGACGACGCTGCAGCGCGAGGACCAACCCCCGGTCGGCATCGCCGTCGGCTCGCTGGTTGGCCTGCTGGCCGGCGTTCTCGGCGGCCCGGTCGGCGTCGCGGTGGGGTTGAGCGCGGGCTCCATGCTCGGCCTCCTTCGCGACGCGCGCGAAATCGACGTCAGCTATGACTTTCTGAGCGACGTCGGGGACGAGCTAATGACCGGCCGGTGCGCCGTGGTCGCTGAGCTTGCGGAAACCTGGGTCACCCCAGTGGACGTGGAGATGGATGCCGCCGGCGGCGTCCCCATCCGCGAGCCACGGCTCGTCTTCGAAGAGGAGAAGGCCGAGCGGGAGGCGGCGGCGCGTCGCGCCGAACTGGAGCGGCTGCGTGAGGAATGGCGGAAGGCTGCAAGCGAACGCCGCGCCAAGCTCGAAGCGCAGATCGAGAAGGCGCGCGCCAACTGGCAGGCCGCGCTGAAGGATCTCGAGGCCCGCGCCAAGGCGGTGGATGAGGAACTGGTGCGTAAGACCACCGCGCTCGAGAAGCAGCTCGCGACTGCATCGGCAGAGTCCAAGGCCGACATAGAGCGTCGCATCGCCGATCTCCGCGAGGAGTTGGCCAGGCGCTCAGCGAAGATGAAGCAGGCGATCGCCCTGGCCAACGAGGCGCTGGCGCCCCGGTCAAGTCCGAAACGCTCGTTGCAGCTCACTAGCGTACGTAAGGCCGGCGGGCGCTCGCTCGCCGGCCGCCTTTTTGGGCGGCCCAGGCTGCGTTCGCGCAGAACGCCTGAGTTTGGCTTACCGCCGCTCTATCGGGATGGATGGTCGGGTTCGCCGCATCTGCCGATAGCGGCTCTGAGGGGTCGGCTACTTGCAGCGCAACGCTTGAGGGAGAACGGCGATGGCAGACGAAGTCGCGGTGCTGGTGGGCAGTCTTCGGAAGGGCTCGTTCAGTCGCAAGATGGCGAAAGCCCTGATCGATCTGGCGCCGGACACCCTCTCCCTTGAGGTGGTCCAGATCGGCGACCTGCCCCACTACAACCAGGACCTCGAGACCGAGGCGCCGCCGCCGGCCTGGGTCGCCTTTCGCGACGCGATCCGGTCCGTCGACGGGCTGCTGTTCGTCACGCCGGAATACAATCGCTCGGTTCCGGGCGTGCTAAAGAACGCCATCGATGTGGGCTCGAGGCCCTATGGCAAGAGCGTCTGGAATGGCAGGCCCGGAGCGATCGTCAGTGTCTCCCCCGGCGCCATCGGCGTGTTCGGCGCCAACCACCACTTGCGCCAGTCGCTCGTCTGCCTGAACGTGCCGACGCTGCAGCAGCCCGAAGCTTATGTGGGCGGGGCGGCGACCCTGTTCGACGAGCACGACGGCATCGCCAACGAGGGCACGAAGACCTTCCTGGCAGGCTTCATGCGGGCTTTCGCCGCCTGGGTCGAAACGAACCGCGCCCTTTGATCGGTGGCCGGCCTGCCGCCCGTCATCAGTCGGCAGGCCGGTCGCGCGACTCTAGACGATGCTCTTCACTGTGGCGCCCACGAAGGCGTAGGCGACGCCGGAGGTGATGAAGTTCACGCCGATGATGATCCCAAGCGCGACCAGGGAGATACCTGGCAGGCCGAGGACGATGGCCATCGACAGGACAACGCTGCAGATCGCCGAGACGAGCATCCAGCCCCAGGCGCGCGCTGGCCTTATCTCAAAAGCCAGGAAAGCCTCGTTGGCGCCTTGAAGCATAAACAGGAAGCCGAGGGTCAACGTGATCGCGAGCTCGCCGGTAAGCGGGCGCACGAGCATGAAGGCGCCGGCGGCGAGGGACAGCAGACCGAGTAAGAAAGCGCCGAAGAACGGACCGGTGCCGCGGATCTGGAAAGCGCCGAGCACGGTCAGGACTCCGGAGAGGACCAAGAGCCAGCCGACGAAGAAGGTGGCGACCAGGGTGCTTATCGCCGGGAAGACCAGAGCGGCGATGCCGAGGGCGATGAGGGCTATGCCTAGCCAGGTGAGGCGTCCAGCAGTGTGCCGAACCTGCTCGTGGAAGCCTTTCTCAGGGAACACTGCGGTCATGACATCAAACCTTTCTGAGGTCGGAACGCCAGTCCTGCACAGTTGCGGCTGAGCAGGGCTCAGCGGAACCATGGCAGTTACATCCGAGCCGTGTGCGCGAGTTTGATTCAGATCAAGTCGTGTGGCCAAGAATTAACCTTTGGTTCCGCGGCAAGCCGCCGTCCGGGCCGCTCGACTCCGGGATCCGAGACATGATTCCGCTCACCGACGAGACACGCCGGCCGGCCGGGTTTCCCACGGTCACGGCGCTGATCATCGGCATCAATGTTGTTGTCTTCGTCGTGGAGCTCGTCGCCGGCGATCCGTTCATCAACGCATGGGCGGCGAGGTCGGCCGATATCGCCTCCGGCCATCGGCTCTACACCTTGCTCACATCCATGTTCATGCATGCCAGTTGGTCGCACATCATTGGCAACATGGTCTTCCTGTGGGCCTTCGGTCCGCAGATCGAAGACGCTATGGGAAAAGTGCGCTACGCGGCATTCTACCTGGCCGGCGGCGTCGTCGCGTCCCTGGCCCAGGTGGCTGTCGACCCAAGCTCGACTGTCACGAGCCTGGGGCGAGCGGGGCGATCGCTGCGGTCATGGGGGCGTTCCTCGTCACCTACCCTCGCGACCAAATCCGCACGGTGCTGCTGCTTGGCTGGTTCGCTCGCGTGACCTTCGTACCGGCGGTGCTCCTGATCGGGTTCTGGCTGCTGACCCAACTCGTCAGCCTGGGGACAGTTACCGAAGCGCAGTCGGGCGGGGTGGCCTACATGGCGCATGTCGGAGGCGCCGTGTTCGGCGCGGCCACCGCCCGCCTCTTCGAGCGCCGACGGGGCGAGGCCTGGACGTAGTGTCAAACTCGAAGGAGGCCGCGCGATGACTGAAGCCCACGTTCCCCACCCACACATTGCGAAGCGGAAGGCCGAAGGCGCCGCTCTGATTGCTGACGAGCAAGTCGGCTTCAACGGTTGGCTTGCCGCGACGATCACCCGGGCTGTCGGCTCGATGTGGTGTGCTTATGCCTTCGCCGCCCTGGCGCTGATAAGTCTGCCCGATGCGATCCATGGTGGTGTCTTCACCCTCGTATCCTGGATCAGCCAAACCTTCCTGCAGTTGGTGCTTCTGTCGATCATTATGGTGGGGCAGCGCGTCCTCGCGTCCGCGTCGGACAAGCAGGCGCTTCAGACATTTAAGGACGCCGAGGCGGTGCTGCAGCTGACAGACGAGATTGACAAACTGATCAAGGTCAACACGGACCTCACCACCGAAATCCACCGCGTGACCTGCGTCCAACCACAAGCCTGACCCGCGATCGCCTCGGCAGGATCGAGAGCGGACACCACATGTCTCCGAATTAACTAGCCGGACCGCGGGGCAGGCTGCGTAGTGCGGTAAAGCTTGCAGACGCCTGAAGGAGCCGGTTGCTGACCGAGAGCGGTGCGGCGCTGGGGGATCCTATGACAACCTATCGCGCGGTTACGCTCCCGAAGAAGGGCGGCCCTGAGGTTCTCGAGATCGTGGAGCGTCCCCTCGTCGAACCTGGCCCGGGCGATGTGCGGCTGCGGGTCCTCGGTACCGGGGCTGGCGGCACCGACCTCATCATGCGGAGGGGAAGCTATGTTTATGCGCCGCCCCTGCCCTTTACGCCGGGCTACGAGGTGGTCGGTGAAGTCGAGGCGCTGGGAACAGGCGTCACGTCGTTGCGGGTTGGCCAGCGGGTTGCTGCGCTGCTCGTGCATGGAGGCTACGCTGAAAAACTCGTCCGGCCGGCGGACATATTCGTCCCCGTACCCGATGGCGTCGAAGATGGCGCAGCGGTGGCGCTGATCCTCAACTACGTGACCGCCTACCAGGCCATTCATCGAACCGCCCGGGTCTTGCCCGGTCAGCGCGTCTTGGTGACCGGCGCCAATGGTGGCGTCGGTACGGCTTTTCTCGAGCTCCTGCCGCTGGCGGGCGCACAGGCGATTGGCGCGGCCGCGAGCCGTCACCACGACTTCATTCGCGCGCTTGGGGCAACGCCGATCGAAGGGCGAACCGCGCCTGTGGATCGTGGTGTCCGAGACTTGCTCCCGGAGGGGGTCGACGCGGCATTCGATGGGCTTGGGGGTCGCTATCTCGAGGACTGCCGGCGGGCGACCCGGCGTGGTGGCGTCGTCGTCGGCTATGGTTTCAGCGGCGTGACTGGCAACCAGGGCCTCGCGTTTCTGGGAATGATGACGACGTTGTTCGTTGCCTGCGCCCTGACCGGTCGCCGGGGGGCCTTCTATGAATCACGGCCCTCTATCAGAGGGACCGGAAGCCCTTTCTGGAGGATCTCGCCAAACTCTTCAACCTTCTTGCGGCGGGTAAGGTGAAGCCGCGGATCGCCGCCCGGCTGCCCCTGCTCGCCGCGCGGCAGGCAGCCGAGCTGCTCGAGGCCGGCGGCGTGGAGGGAAAGATCGTCAACCTGGCGAGCGTGAGTTGATGTCCGCAATGGGTCGGAAGCGGACACAGGCGACTCGCCCGAAGCCGACGTTCGCCTCGACGACCGACAAGCGGACCATCTGACTGTCCGCTCAGAGGGGAACGAGGGACATTCGCGCCCACCGCTGGGCGCCCGGCCGGGGGCGTTCGGTGAGAGCCTACGCGGCGATCCCGACCCAGGTCTCGGCGACCGCCAGCATCCGCCGACCTTCGTCGAAGCGGCCAAGAACCATCAGGAAGAGGCCCGTGGAGACCCGTTCGAGAAAGCCCCACTTCCAGATTGCACTCGCCGGCTCGCCCATCAGGTCGGCGAGCTGCGTGCAGCGGTCGAGCCCAAGGCGCACCGGATCGCCGGCCAGCAGTTCATCGGTCCAGCTCCGCATGGAAATGGCCAGGTCGTAAGCGCGTTCGCCGAACAGTGGGTCGGGATCGACGAACTTGAAGCCGACGCCGTCGAGCGTCTGCAGGGCGTTGTGGTCGTGAGCATCGCCATGCAGAAGAACAGCCCGGGCGGGATCGAAGGCGCTCTCGCGGTCTGTGGCGAAGGCCATCGCCTGGGCGACCACCCGGCCAGAGCAGGGTTCGCCGAGCTGCGGGTGCCACTTGGCGATCGATCCGGCGAGTGAGCGGGCCTTCTGTGCGCCGGATTGGAAACCGGCGGGGTCCGCGGACGGCGGCCAAGCCTCGCGCAAGGTCTCGCAGATGATCTCGATCCGGCGTGGAATGGGCGGACCCAGTTCGTGCAACATTGGGCCAAGGCGTTCCAAAAGGATCGCGCGGCGGGGCGCATCGTAGTTGAGGAGGTTGGCGTAGCCGCGGCCAGCGGCGATCCGCAAGACGGCGACCTCGTTGGCGAAATCGTCGTAGCCGGGTGAACCGAGCTTGAAGACGACCGGCTCGCCCGCGGCGGTGATGGCGCGCGCGACCAGCGCCGCTGACCCGCCGTGGAGCGCCTCGCCGACCGTAATGCCCCAATCGCGTTCCAGACCGGCCACAAGGTCCGGCAATGCGTCCAACCAGCGAGCGCCGGCGTCGCCGGCCGCGACGGCCCTTTGTCGCACCTCCACGGGGAGAACGACTTGTCGGGTCATCGATCGGTTGGGGGGAACGGAGTCATCAGTTTCGCACCATTGCTTAATTCATCCTTGCTGAGGGATCGGCAAGAGTTTGCATTGGGTCGGAAGCAGACATCGAGCTGGGCTGGCTCCTTGCGTCGCTAAGCGAAATGCTGAGCGCCTGGTGAGCCGCGGTAGTCTCGGCCTATCGAAACCGCCCGAGAGCCGCAATGTTCAACCGTCACGGCCGAGACGTCGGCCCATCGATCCGCTCGAACGTCGCTGCGCTCGTGCGTCTTTGCTCGAAGTCGCCCCGCGCCCTCCAACCCACCAACCTCTGCCACCCGCGTTCGTCGACAGCGCCGGTGGCGACGCCGGTGGTCTGATGGGCGCGAGCAGCGATGCGCCGCAGGTGCGGGTGGGAGATCGGGTGCGGCTGAAGTCCGGCGGACCGGTCATGACGGCCGAGCGGGTGATGGACCAGGCGATGTATCCCTTCGCTCAGTGCACGTGGATCGACGCGCGCGAGCGGATGAATAGGGCGTTCGTCAATCTCGACGCGCTCGACCTCGTGTTCCTGGAGGACGAACCCGTGCCCTAAAGGTCCCCATTGCTCAGAGGCAAGGATGGCGGGCGGTGTCGCCCTCAAGCATCAAGCATCAAGCATCAAGCAGCAGCAAAAGACCCCGTCAGCCATCCTTGCCTCTGGGCGATGCCCTTTTAGGCCGGACGACCGATCGTCTCTTCTAGTCCCACTCCTTCTCGCCGCATCGCCGGGGCCAAACGCCCGCGGCGCCCGCGCCCCCGCGCCCGCTCCCCGCTCACACGTCGCGAGATTCGGCGCCCTTCTCCCCTCGAGGGAGAAGGTGGCTCGCGTTAGCGAGACGGATGAGGGGCCGCGCCGCGGCTGGCGACATGTACCGCTGAAATCGACACGCTCCCGCCGTCGGTGGTCTGGCGCCGAGCGATGGTCTCGCTGGTCACCGAAGACGGCGCGGCCCCTCATCCGACCGGGCTTCGCCCGGCCACCTTCTCCCTCGAGGGGAGAAGGGCGCCAACCTCGGGCCCTCGTGCTACAGCGCCGCCCGCTCTTCCTCGTAGCGGGCGTAGGAGTCCTTCAGCGTGGCGTGGTTGAGCAGCATCTCGGCCTTCAGGCTCTTGCCCGTCGCGTCGTAGATGCGGCTCTTCACCCAGGAGGACTCGGTGCGCCGGCTCTCCGACAGGGCCACGATCTCGCGGCGGATCAGATAATCCTCGCCGACGAACAGCGGCCCGTCGACCATGCGGATCTCCTGGTCGGCGAACAGGCCGACGGCCGGCCCCTTGGTCGGGAACCGCGCGCGGCCGCTGGAGTACTCCGCCAGCACGCTCACCATCTCGAACGGGATGATCGGCCGGCCCCAGGGCGAGGCGGCCGCGTCGGCGTACCAGGGCGAGGCCTCGGTGATGGCCGCGAGCTTCTGGGTCAGCGAGAAGGGGTAGAGCGCCCCCATGTGCTGGCCCTCGTCCATCCGCACCCGCTCGTCCTCGGCCCCGGTCATGCCGACCTTGAGATCGGCCAGGATCACCAGCTTGTCCGGCGGCCGCAGGGTCTGCCATCCGTGCACTGAGCAACGTCTCGCCGGCGCCGAGGCTCGCGCTCGCCTCCAGCACCGGCGTTCCGTCGGCCTTCTCCGCCCAGGCGCGGGTCGAGCGCGCGCCCTCGGCCGGCAACTCGACGAAGGCGCGGGTCTCCTCGCCCTCGATCACCATGTTCAGGTAGTGGGCCGAGAAGCAGCCCTGCTCGAACCAGGCCTTGCCCCACACATGGTCGAGCAGCGGCGCGAACAGGCTGAAGTGGGTCGGTCCCTCGATCGGGCCGGCGCGGAACCCCAGCGTCTCGGCCATGGAGTCGTCGTGCAGGGAGGCGTGGCCGCCATACTCCTGGTCGGCCAGCATCTGCTTGGGCGCGCGCAGCGGCCCGCGCAGCACCATCGGCGCGTCGTTGAAGCTCATCGGGCGCCTGCCTTCGTGATGGATGTGCGGCGTCCTCGCCGCGGCGTCCGCCGCATCGATCGTCGCCGCGGTCACGGTCGCCGCCGGCTCGGGCGCGCCGGCGTCGATCATCACGCACTGGCCGGTGTCGGCCAGCGCATGCGCGCCAAGGCAGAACACGTCCTCGTAGTAGGGCTTGGACACCGCAAGGCACTGGTAGAGATCCATCCTCGCCAGGTTGTTGCACCCCGCCGCCGAGGGCTCCGTCAACAACGGCTCGACCTGGGCGTCGTTCTCGGCGCTCGCTTCCCCGATGGCGGCCAGCGCGGCGACGGCCAGCGCATGGATGACGACCGGCGGAATGGGCGAGGTCGCCGGGGGCCCGTTCAGCGGCTGCGGGTCAAAGCCTTGCGCCGCGCGGCTGAGGTTGGCGTCGACGTCCGTCGACGCGCTCAGGCTCATATCGACGGACTTGGCCTCGGCCAGACGTTGCTCGCGGTCCGGGACCGTCGCGTGCGACCAGTCCTGGTGCTGGATGTCGTAGGCCGCCTGCGTCACCGCCGCGCCCGTCGCCCTCAGACGGGTCCCCTGGTTCATCAGCGCCTCGATGACCAGGCCGGCGGCGCTGCTAGCTCCGCGGATGCTCAGCACGTACCTGGGGTCGCTTTCGAGCAGGTTGGCTAGCTGGCGGCGAGCGTCATCGTTGCTGGCGTAGACGCGGACGCTGGCGACGTAGGTTGGATCGTCAAGGGCCACGATGGCGCCGTAGGCGATCTCGCCGCGCAACAGCGCGCGCGGGTCCGCGCTCTCGCCCAACCTGAGGGCGGCAGAGACGTCGTCGCCGCTCCTGAACCCTGGACTGATCAGCGCGGCCTGCGCCATGTAGTCCTCATAACCGGCCGCGGCCCGCACGATCGAGGTCGCCAGCGAGATCGGGACCGGCGTCGGAAAGATCGGAGGCGGCGCGGGCGGCGTCCTCGACCTCGGGTCCGAGGCGCTGCTGCTCAGGAGGACGCCGGCGGCCGCCAGCGTCCCGGCCAGCACGGCCACGAGCCGCTTCGTCGTTGGGATTGGAGCTCGAAAAGCGCGCATGGTCCCTAATCAAATAGCTTGGAAACGGATTCCTCGTTGGCGATGCGCCGGATGGCCTCGCCGATCAGAGGGGCGATACTGACCAGCCTGATCCTGTCGCATGTCTGAACATGATCGGACGCTTCGATCGAATCGGTGATCACCAGCGCCTTCAGCGCCGAGGCCTTCACCCGGTCGACCGCGCTGCCCGACAGCACCCCGTGGGTGACATAGGCCGCGACTTCGACCGCGCCGGCTTCGATCAGGGCTTCGGCCGCGCTGCACAGGGTGCCGGCGGAATTGACGATGTCGTCGAAGAGGATGCAGCGGCGGCCTTTGACGTCGCCGATGATGTTCATCACCTCGCTCTGGCCCGGCGCGGGCCGGTGCTTGTCGACGATGGCGAGGTCGGCGCCCAGCCGGTTGGCCAACATCCGCGCCCGCACCACGCCGCCGACGTCGGGCGAGATGATCATCAGCTCGCGCGAGTCGCGGTAGTGCTCCTTGATGTCGTCGGCCAGCACCGGCGTGGCGACCAGGTTGTCGGTCGGGATGTCGAAGAAGCCCTGGATCTGGCCGGCGTGCAGGTCGACGGTCAGCACCCGGTCGGCGCCGGCCCGGGTGATCAGGTTGGCCACCAGCTTGGCCGAGATCGGCGTGCGGCCGCTGGTCTTTCGGTCCTGCCGCGCATAGCCGAAGTAGGGCATCACCGCGGTGATCCGCCTGGCCGACGCGCGGGTCAGCGCGTCCATGCAGATCAGCAGCTCCATCAGGTTGTCGTTGGCCGGGTAGCTGGTCGACTGGATGACGAACACGTCCTCGCCGCGCACGTTCTCGTCGATGACGACGAAGACCTCGTTGTCGGCGAAGCGGCGGAACTGGGCTCGCGTGAGCGTGGTGTCGAGATAGGCGGCCGTCGCCTCGGCGAGCGCCCGATTGGAGTTCCCGGCCAGGAGCTTCATTGGAAGACTTCGGATTCCCCGCGAGGTCGCGAGAGGCTTTTAACCGAGCGAGGCGGGCGAGCAACCCCTGACGGTCCAGCCTGTCCCGGGCCGCCAAGCCTCATGCCGGTGTGGATTTCGGCCGCGCGTTCGCCTAGAGCCGTTTCCAGCCATGACGACCGCCCCCGCTGTCATCCGCCCCGCCTGGGGCGCCGATCTGGCCAGCCTGAGGCGGGTCGACCCGCGCCTGGCCGATCCCGCGCGCGCCCGCATCGCCTCGAACCTGCTCGGACAGGGCCGCAGCTGGATCGCCGATATCGCCGGCGCTCCCGCCGGGTTCGCGTTGACCAGCCTCGGCTTCTTCAACCGGCCGATGGTCGAGCTTCTCGTCGTCGCCGAGGAGCACCGGCGCAAGGGGATCGGGCTGATCCTGCTCAACCACTGCGAGGCGGTCCACACGGACGACCGCATCTTCGCGTCGACCAACGCCTCGAACGCCGCGGCCAACGCCCTCTTCGCCAAAGCGGGCTTCGAGGGCAGCGGCATCGTCTACAACATCGACCCGGGCGATCCGGAGCTGATCTACGTGCGGCGCCGCGCCACGACGCTGACCTTCATCCCCTATCGTCCGTGATGAGGATGGCCGACAGCAACCGGCCGTAGTCCGCCTCGCCGCGGTGCACGGCGCGGCGGTTCGAGTAGAACCGCTCGGCGTCCGGATAGGTGTCGCCGCCGGTCCACTCCGCGTTGCCCACGCCGGCTTCGCCCAGGCGGTCGAGGACGAAGGCCGGCAGGTCGAACTGGCGTTTGTCGGCGCTGACGCCCGGCGCGAAGAACCGCTCGTAAGCCGGCGAGGCGTGGCGAACCTCTCAAAGAAGTCGAGGCCGACCTCGTAGGAGGCAGGCCCGATGCAGGGGCCGACCGCGGCGACCATCCGCTCGCGCGCCGCGCCCAGCGCAACCATGGCCTCGACCGCGGCGGCGACGATCCCGCCCAGCGCGCCCTTCCAGCCGGCGTGGGCGGCGGCGACCACGCCGGCCTCGGCGTCTGCGATCAGCACCGGCGCGCAGTCGGCGGCGAGCGCGCCCAGCGCCAGCCCCCTGGCCCGCGTCGCCAGCGCATCGCCCTGCGGCGGTCGGGCGGCGAAGGGCTCGGCCACGGTGAGCGCGTTTGCGGAGTGGATCTGATAGGCGGTGACGCAGGCGCCCCGGCGCGACCCCCAGCCAGCGGGCGGCGCGGGCGCGGTTCTCGGCGACGTGCGCGGCATCGTCGCCCGATCCGGGCCCGGCGTTCAGACTGGCGTAGATCCCCTCCGACACCCCGCCGACGCGCGTGAAGAAGCCGTGCCGCACGCCCGGCAGCGCCGAAAGCAACGGCGATCGGATCACCTCTAGCTCGGGCTGAGATTGAGCCATGTTCATCACGCATGCCGCCGGCGCGGCCCCTCATCCGGCCCGCTACCGCGGTCCACCTTCTCCCGCGAGGGGAGAAGGGCGCCGCTCTTGCTGCGCCGCGGGCCTCTCCGCCTGCTCTCCACCAGCTCTAGGGCGACCATGACGCGTCCTCGAAGGCGGGCGGCGCCAGGCCGGGGTGGTGGATGCAGGCGGCCTTGAACAGGGCGCCCATCGCCTCGTCGCCGATCAGGCGCTCGAGCTGCCGCTCGATTCGCGGCGCCTCGTCCGGCCGGCTGCGCGCCAGCGCCGCGGCGCGCTCGACGATGCCCAGCCGCTGCAGAAACACCGCTTGCGTGAGCAGGCCGACGGATGCGCCTGCCGCAGCGGCTGCGGCGCACACGGCCGGGAAGTCCGCGTGAACGGTAAGGTCCGCCTCGCCCGGCGCGGCGAGCGGGTCGACTGCCTTGTGCCGCGCCAGCGCCTGCAGCGTGTCGCCGCCGCTCGGCTCGCCGCTGCCGTAGTCGATGAGCAGCGCCGCGCCGCCCTGGCGCGCAATGCGGCGGCCGAGTTCGGCCGCCAACGCCTGCTGGGCCGTCGACACCTCGACCAGCGCGCCGCACGCCGCAGCCTCGGCCGGCGGGGCCGCGCCGAGCGGCGCCGGCCGCAGGCCGAAGGCCAGCGCGCCGTCTTGGCCCAGCCCCACCACGCGCTCGGCCAGCCCCTCGGCCGTGCGCACGAACTGGCGCGCGGGCAGGCAGTCGAGCAACTCGTTGGCGATCAGCAGCATCGGCGCATCGCCGGGCGCCTCGTCGAGGCGCTCGATCCAGCGGGGCGCCGGCGCGGCGCCCGCCAGCCGCTCCCGCTGGCGCGCGGCCAGGGGCGCGGGACGTCTCGACCAGCCAGAGCTCGGCCGCGTCCAGGAAGTCGGGCGCGAGCCTGGCGGCGCGCAGCGACGTCGCTCATCAGCGTCCCGTCGCCCGGACCCATCTCGACCAGCAGCACCCGCGCCGGCGCGCCCATGCGCCGCCAGGTCTCGACCGCCCAGAGGCCGATCAGCTCGCCGAACATCTGCGAGACCATCGGCGCGGTGATGAAGTCGCCGTCCTCGCCGAGGGCGGGGCGGGTCGCGTAGTAGCCGTCCCTGGGGTCGTGCAGGCAGCGGGCCATGTAGACGTCGACGCCGATCGGACCGCCGGCGGCGATCTCGGTCTTCAGCCGCTCAAGCAGGCTCATGCTGCGGCCGGTCGGGCGCGGGCCCGCGGGCGAGGCTCCACCACAAAAGCGCGACGCCGCCCAGCACCATCGGCGCCGAAAGCATCATCCCCATGGTCAGCCCGAACGGGAAGACCGGCATGGTGAGGTCGGGTTGCGCACGGTCTCGAGCAGGATGCGGATCATCCCGTAGAGCAGCAGGAACAGCGCCGGTGATCGCGCCCCGCCGCTGCAGCCAGTGCAGCCGGTGGGTGGCGAGCCTGAGCACGAGGAAGATCAGCACCCCTTCCAGCGCCGCCTCGTAGAGCTGGCTCGGATGCCGCGGCTCGAGCCCCGCCGGGCATTGCCCGTCGTTGGCCAGGCGGATGTGCGGGCTGCAGAACACCATGCCCCACGGGACGTCGTCGTGCCGGCCCCAGAGCTCGCCGTTGATGAAGTTGGCGATGCGGCCGAAGAACTGGCCGATCGGCTGGCAGGGCGCGACCAGGTCGGCCAGCAGGATCAGGTCGATCTTGTTGACGCGGGCGAAGGCGATCAGCGCCAGGCCAACGCCGATCGCGCCGCCGTGGAAGCTCATGCCGCCGTGCCACAGCGCGAAGGCCTCCAGCGGATTGGCGCGCCAGCATCTGCCGCTCCGATGGCGACGGCAGCATGTAGAACAGCACATAGCCCAAGCCGGCCGCCGACGATGACGCCGAGCGTGATCCACAGGATGAGGTCGTCGATCTGGGCGACGGTCGCGGTCGGCTTGAGCGGGCCCCAGAGCTTGAGGTTCCTGACCAGGCCCACGCGTAGCGCCAGCCGAGGAGGATGCCGGCGACGTAGGCCAGCGCGTACCATCGCAGCGCGAAGGGGCCGACCTGCACGATGACCGGGTTGAAGTCCGGGAAGACCAAGGCGGGCGGGCTCCTTCCAACCGTCTCGGACGGCGGCGATTTAGCAGCCCGGTCCAATCCCTTCGCATTAAAATTCGGTTTCCCATATAAGGGCGCGATGCAGACCCAAAACCCGTTCCTCGATGAGTTCTCCAAGCTGACCAACGCCGCCATCGGGCTGGCGCAGGCGGCCGGCGAAGAGGCGAAGGCGGCGTTCCGCGCCCAGGCGGACAAGATGGCGACGGACTTCGACCTCATCCGCCGCGACGAGTTCGAGGCCATGAAGGCCGAGCTCGCCGCGCTGCGCGCCGAGGTCGAGGCGCTGAAAGGCAAGACGGGCGGCTGAGCGATCGCTCGCCCATAGGACGAAGCCGGTTGAGACGCCGGCCGCGAAGCAGATTAGGGTATGATTCACCGAGACGGCCGCTCCGCGGCGGCCGCCCCGGCGGCCAGAGCCAAGGGACCCCATGGACCTTCCTCATCCAGACGACGACATCGAGACCGGCTTCGATCCGCTTGAAGTGGTCGAACGCGTCCTGAACGCCGAGAACCTCAGCTTCGACCGGACCGACGACGGGGACCTGGCGTTCGCGCTGACCGGCGACTGGAAGGACTACGAGCTCTGGTTCGCCTGGCGGCCCGAGGCCGACTGCCTGCAGCTGTGCCTGGCGCTCGACATGCAGGCGCTGAAGGCCCAGCGGCTGGCCGCCTGCGAGCTCACCTCGCTGGTCAACCAGCGCATCTGGCTCGGCCACTTCGAGGTGTGGAGCGAGGACGGCGAGGTGATCTTCCGCCACGCGCTGGGGCTGCCGCATGGCGAGCGGCCGACGCTGGCGCAGGCCGCCTCGATGATCGACGCGGCGGTGGAGGCGGCGGACCGCTTCTATCCGGCCTTCGACTTCCTGCTGAAAGGCGGCAAGAGCCCGGACGAAGCCATGGCCGCCTGCCTGTTCGAGACCGTGGGCCAGGCCTGAGCACGAACGACCTGACGCCGATCCTCATCGTCGGCGCCGGCCACATGGGCGGCGCCCTCATCGAGGGCTGGCTCGCCACAGGCGCGTTCGCCGCCAGCGACCTGATCATCGCCGATCCCGCCGCCGGCGAAGCCGCGGCACGCGGCCGCCGCCGAGGGGCGCGCGGCTCAATCCGCCCGACGCGGCGCTGGCCGAGGCCGCGACCATCGCTGCTCGCCGTCCGCCCGCAGGTCTGGCGCGAAGCCGCCGCAGCGATCGCGCCCAAGCTCGCGCCGGACGCCGTCGTCGTCTCGGTCGCGGCCGGCGTGAAGACCGCCGATCTCGCCGCCGGCCTTCGGCCGCGCCAGGTCGCGCGCACGATGCCGACGACCGGGGTCGCGGTCGGCAAGGGCGCGGTCTCGATCTTCGCCGCCAGCCCGCGCGGCCCGCGCGCGCGCCCACGCCCTGTTCGATCCGGTGGCGACGACGGTCGACCTCGACGACGAAGCGCTGATGGACGCCGCGGTCGCCGTCTCCGGCTCCGCGCCGGCCTATCTCTACGCCTTCATCGAGGCGCTGAGCGCGGCGGGCGTGGCCGAGGGCCTGAGCGCGGAGGCCTCGGCGGCGCTGGTGCGCGCCACGCTGATCGGCGCCGCCGCCCTGCTCGACCGCTCGGGCGAGGACGCCGCCGAGCTCCGGCGCAAGGTCGCCTCGCCGGGCGGCACCACGGAGGCGGCGCTCAAGGTGCTGATGGCCGACGACGGCATCGGCCCGCTCGCCGCCCGCACCGTCGCGGCGGCGGCCAAACGCTCGCGCGAGCTCGGCTAGCGTCGGCTCAACGCGACCTACCGCTTCAGGAAGCGCAACGGCGCCATGCGCCAGAGCACGCCTGGGCCCACGATCTGGCGCCAGAGCGCGCCGGCGACGTGCAGGGCCAGGTTCAGGATCACGAGCCAGATCAGGATGTAGACGTGGATGTGCTGCGAGCTCGCGCCGCCAAGCCTTGTGGTCCGGCGTCATCAGGAAGCCCAGGCCAGGCAGCTTCGGCCACGGCAGGCCCCAGAAGTGCACGGCGTCGGGTCGGACGGAGACGACGGCCCAGCCGGTCAGGGGCAGGGCGAGCATCAGCACGTAGAACAGCGAGTGCGTCGCCCGCGCCAGCAGCCGCTCCCATGCCGCCATGTCGGCAGGCAGCGGCGGGGCGGGGTGGGTCAGCCGGACGCCGATCCTGACCAGCACCAGCAGCAGGATCGTCAGCCCCACCGAGATGTGCAGCGTCTCGATCTGCGCCTGCGCCGGGGTGTGGTCGGGCAGCACCTCGTTCATGTACCAGCCGAGGCAGACCTGGATGACGATCAGCGCCGCGATGATCCAGTGCAGCGCGATCGAGACCGCGCCATAGCGCGCGCTCGGCGTCGGCGGGGCCGGGTTCGCCGCGGGCGTGAAGGCCGTCATGTCGCGCTTCCTCTCTCGGGCTGACGACGTGTCAACGCACGAGCAAGCGCCGCGGTTCGTGAACGCTAGCTGACGCGGAGCCAGGTCTGGGTGCGGCCGAGCAGCGAAATGCCGATGAAACCGCGCACGGTGATCGTCTTGCCGTCGGCGCTTTCGCTCAGCTTGGCCGAATAGACGTTGCCGGAATCGGGATCGAGGATCTGGCCGCCCTGCCAGCTCAAGGGATCGCCCGGCACGGGCGTCAGCCCCCACAGCACGCGCATGCCGATGATGCGCTGGTTGTGCTCGGCGCCCTTGCAGGGGACGCAGAGCTTGTTCGGGTCCTCGCCGCGCAGCGACTTGGTCAGCACGCCCCGCAGCGTTCCGGCCGCCGTGGTCAGCTCGATCAGAACGCGCGGCTTGCCGTCCTTGTCAGAGATGATCTCCCAAGTCCCGTTCGGGCTCGGCGCCGCGCTCGCCGTCGATCCCGACGAGCGCCAGCACGACCGTGCAGAGCGCGAGAATCCCAGTCTCGCCATGGCGTCCTCCCGATGAGCCGTCATCTTGATAGGGCGCAGCGCCGCGGCGTTGCAACACCGACGATCGGCCTCGTTCTGCGCGCGCCGCTCGCCTGCGCTAGGCTGGGCGCGGCCTTCTCGGGGAGAAGCAGAACCATGGCCGATCCTTTCGATGTCCAACCGCTCGACGCCACCTTCGGCGCCGTCGTCACGGCCTTGCAGCTGGCCGAGCTCGACGAGGCGGCGTTCGACGCCCTCTACCGGACCTGGCTTCAGTACGCCCTGCTGATCTTTCCGGGCCAGCACCTCGACAAGGACCAGCAGATCGCCTTCGCCCGCCGGTTCGGGCTCGATGGAGTTCGACTGGGCGCCGCTTTCCAACGTGCGCGCCGACGGCTCGCTCCGGGTCGACGACGGCACGGACGACGTGGTCAAGGTGCTCAAGGGCAACATGGGCTGGCACGCGGACTCGACCTACATGCCGGTGCAGGCCAAGGGCGCGGTCTTCTCCGCCCACGTGGTGCCCAAGGCCGGCGGCGAGACCGGATGGGCCGACATGCGCGCGGCCTACGATGCGCTCGGATCCGGCCGATGCGCGCGCGGATCGAGGGCCTGAGCGCCTACCACTCACTGCACTACAGTCAGGCCAAGGAAGGGCACACCCACAAGGAGGGCAGCCCGTACAGCGGCTACGGCTTCCAGGTGAAGGACCCGCCGCTCCGGCCGCTGGTGAAGGTCCACCCGGAGACCGGGCGGCCCACCCTGGCCATCGGCCGGCACGCCTACGGCATCCCGGGCCTGGAGCCCGAGGAGTCCGAGCGGTTGCTCGACGAACTCTGCGCCTTCGCGGTCCAGCCGCCGCGCGTCTATCACCACACCTGGACGGCGGGCGACGTCGTGGTCTGGGACAACCGCTGCCTGATGCACCGCGCCCGGCCCTGGGACATGGGCGAGCCCGGGTCATGTACCACAGCCGCATCGCCGGCGACCCGGTCAGCGAGTTCGCCGCGCACGCCTGAGGCTTGCCTCTGAAGCCGCCGTTGACAGCGCCCGAGGCGCAAAGCAGCGTGCCCGCCTCGAGGCGGTGCGCGCGATGCTGAGTCGGATCAGGGTCTGGACGATCGTGCTGGCGGCCGCCGTGCTCGTCGGCGGCCCGGCGAGCGCCGCGCGGGTTGGAAGGCCGGCGCCCGGCTTTACGCTCGTCACGCTGGACCACCAGAAATACAGCCTGGCCGATCTGCGTGGGAAAGTCGTGGTCCTGAACTTCTGGGCGACCTGGTGCACGCCCTGCAAGGCCGAGCTGGCTGCGATGAACAACTACGCCCGCCGGCATCCGGGCGAGGGACTGGCGATCTTCGCGATCAAGACCGACGACTATCCGGCCTACAAGCTGACCGACCTGGCCAAGGCGCTGCCGTTCCCGGTGGTGGCGGACTTCCGCAGCTGGGACTATGGCGAGATCAACAACCAGGTGCCGTCCAGCTACGTGATCGACCGGGCCGGCGTGCTCCGCCTGATGCAGGCCGGCGCGTTCAACGAGGACGGCTTCGACCAGACCATCACCCCGCTCCTGGCCCAGCCGGCGCCCCCCGCCCAAGTCGCCGCCGCCGGCTCGCACACGTAGGCGGCTATCTGAAGATGTCCGAGTTGATCCCACCCCATGTTCGCCACGGCCATTGGTCCGTCGACTACGCCGTGCCGTACGGGTTCCGGGCAAACTTCTACTTCGGCCACACCACCCTAGCGCCGGACAAGTCGGGTCCGGTCTTCGCCACCGAGGCGCTGGTCGAGCAATGGCTGCGCGATCAAGGCTGCCGGCCCGATGGCGCCTATCGCGGTCGCTGGCTGGACGGCGAGCACCCGGCGAATTAGAGCGGCGACACGCGTCGCGCCAGGCCAAGCGGCGCCGGCCTGTTCGCTGTGGCAACGCGGCTAAGGGGCCGAGCTAGAGGCTCGCGGCCAGGACGACAACCAGGCCCGCCACGACCAGCACTCCGGCCGAAGCCGTCCAAAATCCGGTCAGGGCGGAGAACCACGGGTCGCCTTCCGCACGAAGCGGAGCGGCCGGGCTGCGCAGTATGGGGGAAAGTCCACTCATCGCCCCAGACTACGGGCGTTGCGCTTATCGCTTCCTTAACGCTCGGCGAAGCCGCAAGACGGCCGCGGGGCCGGGGAGACGCGCCCCGCCGTCGCCTTCTGCCCTCAGCCTGGCAACCGCACCACCGCCCTCAGGCCGCCCAGGGGGCTTTTGTCCAGGGTGACGTCGCCGCCGAGGGCGCGGGCTAGGTCGCGGGCGATGGCCAAGCCAAGGCCCACGCCCTTCTCGTTCTGGTTCCGCGCCTCGTCCAGGCGGTTGAACGGCTTGAACGCATCCTCGTAGCGGTCGGGCGGGATGCCCGGCCCGTCGTCGTCGACCAGGATCTCCACCCCGCCGGCGGCGCGCGGCCGCGCGGCCACGGCCACGTGCTCACCGTGGGCGGCGGCGTTCATGACCAGGTTCGACAACGCGCGCTTGAGGGCGTTCGGCCGGACGTGCGCGGCAAGCGCCGCGTCCGCGTCTACCTGCAACCTCGGCCCCGGCGCGGATCGCGCCCTCGCTGACCTCCTGGATCAGCCCGCGCAAGCACACGGTCTCGAGCGCCTCGCCCCCCTCGCCGCGGGCGAAGGCGAGGTACTCGTCGATCATGTGCTCCATCTCGGCCAGGTCGCGCTTGATGGCGCTGACCTGCGGGCTGGGCTCGGCCAGCGCCGCCTCGAGCTTCAGCCGCGTCAGCGGGGTCCTGAGGTCGTGGCTGACCGAGGCGAGCAGCGCCGTGCGCTGGTCGATGTAGCGCTGGATACGCTCCTTCATGGCGATGAAGGCATGGGCGGCCTTGCGCACCTCGCGCGCGCCGTGCGGCTTGAATTGGGGCACGTCGCCGCCGCGGCCGAACGCGTCGGCTGCGTCCGCCAGCCGCTCGATGGCGCGCACCTGGTTGCGGATGAAGAGGATCGCCACGGCGGTGAACAGCACCGTCGCCATGGTCATCCACAGGATGAAGATGTGGCCCTGGGTGGCGAAGGCCCGATCGCGCGGGGCGATGATGCGCAGCACCCCTTGCGGCACGCTGACCCGGATGTCGACGTAGGCGGGGTAGCGGGTGGTGTCGAACCAGAAGGGCTCGTCCAGGTGCGCCTCCAGCGCCCGCTTGATCGACCAGTCGACCGGCCCGAACAGCGCAGTAGCGCTTGCTGTGCGGCAGAGCCTTGCCCGGCTGCAGCGCGACGGAGAGGTCGAGCGCCCGCTCGGCGCGGCTGCTGCAGCTGGGCGAGGTTGGCCGGCGTCGGATCGGCCTCGTAGCTCTGCACCAGCCAGGAGACGTCGCCGGCCAGCCCCTCGGCCAGGCTGGAGGTCACCGTCTGCCAGTGAGCGTCGAAGAAGGCCCAGGTGACCGCGACCTGCATGATCGCGATCGGCAGGACGATGATCAGCAGCGAGCGGCCCCAAAGCGAGGTCGGGGCCCAGCGCTTGAGCAGGCGAAGCAGGAAGAGGCGCGGCGGCTTGATCCGCATCAGTCGGGCGCCAGCATGTAGCCGACGCCGCGCACGGTCAGGAGGTAGCGTGGCTGCTTCGGATCGGGCTCGATCTTGCGGCGGAGCCGGGTGACCTGCACGTCGACGGCGCGGCCCGACGGGTCGGCGGTCTCGCGGGCGAGCTCGATGCGGTCGACCGCGACGTGGGCGTTGGCCGCCAGCCGCTTCATCAGCCGCGTCTCGGCCTCGGTCAGGCGCACGGGCGCCTCGTCCTGGAAGAGCTCTCCGCGCCTTGGGTCGAAGCTCGAGCGACCGAACGCCAGACGTTCGGCGGCGTGCGGCTGGGTCGCGGCGCGGCGCAGGATCGCCTCGATGCGCAGGAGCAGCTCCTCGGGCTCGAACGGCTTGGGCAGATAGTCGTCGGCGCCCAGGCGCAGGCCCTCGATCCGGTCGCCGGCCCCGTCGCGGGCGGTCAGCATCAGCACGGGCGCGGCGCGCATCGGACCGGACTTGCGCACCCACTCGACCAGCGAAAAGCCGTCCTCGCCGGGCATCATCACGTCGAAGACCAGAAGGTCGAAGTTGAACATGGCCAGCATGCGCCGCGCCGCCGATGCGTCGGCCGCGGTCGAGACGCGGAACCCGGCGCGGGCCAGATATTCCTTCAGGAGCGCGCGGATGCGGTCGTCGTCGTCGACGACCAGCAGGTGGCGCTCGCGGGCCTGTCCCGGTGGCTGGGCGTTCACGAAATCCGCTCTTATGCTATAGCGCGCCGCCAAGGAGGAGTGCGTGCGATGACGGTGTTGCCCTTCGACGATCGCGACGGCTGGATCTGGATGGACGGGGAATTCGTTCCCTGGCGCGAGGCCAAGGTGCACGTGCTGACCCACGGGCTGCACTACGCGTCGGCCGTGTTCGAGGGCGCGCGCATGTACGGCGGGGTGATCTTCGAGCTGACCGAGCACACCAGGCGTTTGCACCGTTCGGCGGAAATCCTCGATTTTACCATACCTTATAGCGTGGAAGAGATCGACAGGGCCTGCAACGAGACCTGCGCCAGGAACGGTCTGACCGACTGTTACGTCCGCCCGATCGCCTGGCGCGGCACGGAGATGATCGGGGTCTCGGCGCAGAACACCAAGATCCATCTCTCGATCGCCGTCTGGGAGTGGCCCAGCTACTTCAACCCGGAAGAGAAGAAGCGCGGCATCCGGCTGACCTACGCCAAGTACAAGCGCCCGTCCCCGGAGACCGAGCCGGTGCACTCCAAGGCGACCGGCCTCTACATGATCTGCACCCTCTCCAAGCACGCGGCCGAGCGCGAAGGCTACGCCGATGCGTTGATGCTCGATTGGCGCGGCTACATCGCCGAGTTGACCGGCGCGAACATCTTCCTCGTGCGCGACGGGGTGATCCACACCCCCACGCCTGACTGCTTCCTCGACGGGATCACCCGGAAGACGGTGATCAAGATCGCCCGCCAGCGAGGGTTCGAAGTGGTCGAGCGCCACATCCCCGGCGAGGAGCTCGGGACCTTCTCGGAGGTCTTCATCTGCGGCACCGCCGCCGAGGTGACCCCGGTCGCCGAGATCGGCGAACACAGGTTCCGCCCCGGCAACATCTCGCTTTCGCTGATGGACGACTACGCCAAGCTGGTGCGCCGCGAGTTGCAGACGGCGTAGACGGCCTCCCGGCGATTGGAGCGCGCCGGCCCGCGCGGGACCGATTGGAGCGGCCATGAATTTCAGCGCGTGGGATGCCGAGAAGGCGGCCGCGATCGTCGAGGCCGAGGCGGATCGGCCGGGCGCCCTCCTGCCGATCCTTCATGCCCTCAACGAGACCTTCGGCTGCGTGCCGGCTGACGCGATCCCCATCGTCGCGAGCGCGCTGAATCTCACCCGCGCCGAGGTGCACGGCGTGGTCAGCTTCTACCACGACTTTCGCCCTGAGCCGCCGACCGGGCGGCTCGTCAAGCTCTGCCGCGCCGAGGCCTGCCAAGCGCGCGGGGGCGAGGCGTTGGCCGCCGCGATCGAGGCGCATCTCGCCGGTCGCACGGATGTCGCGATCGAGGCGGTCTACTGCCTTGGCCTTTGCGCGAGCGGGCCGGCGGCCATGGTCGATGGGCGGCCGTACGCAAGGTTGGACGCGGGCGCGCTTGAGCGCCTGCTCGCGGAACCCGGACCATGAGCACGCGCGTCTATGTGCCGGGCGACGCCGCGGCGGTCGCTGTCGGAGCCGACGAGGTGGCGAGCGCGCTCGGCGCAGAGGCGGCGGCGCGCCAGCTTCCCATCGAGATCGTGCGCAACGGCTCGCGCGGCGCCTTCGAGCTGGAGCCGCTGGTCGAGGTCGAGACCGCGGCCGGCCGGGTCGGCTACGGGCGCGTTTCGCCCGCCGACGCGCCGGGCCTCGTCGACGCCGAATGGCTTGCCGGCGGCCCGCATCCCAAGCGGGTCGGTCGACCCGAGGCGCTGCCTTTCTTCGCGCGTCAGACCCGCCTGACGTTCGCGCGCTGCGGCGTCACCGATCCGCAGTCGTTCGACGACTATCGCCGGAACGGCGGGCTCAAGGGGCTGGAGCGGGCGCTCGCGCTCGGGCCCGCGGGCATCGTCGAGGCCGTTGTCGAGTCGGGCTTGCGCGGGCGTGGCGGGGCTGGGTTTCCAGCGGGGATCAAGTGGCGCACGGCGGCCGCTGCGCCCGGCGACGCCCAAATATGTCGTCTGCAACGCCGACGAGGGCGACAGCGGGACCTTCGCCGACCGCATGCTCATGGAAGGCGATCCCTTCCTGTTGATCGAGGGCATGGCCATCGCGGCCATCGCGATCGGCGCCAGCCAGGGCTTCGTCTACATCCGCTCGGAGTATCCGCACGCCATCCGCGCCATGCAGCGCGCGATCGTGACGGCGCGCGGGGAGGGCCTCGTCGGCCCGAAGCTGGCAGGCTCGGCGTTCGCCTTCGAGCTCGAGGTGCGCGTCGGCGCCGGCGCCTACGTCTGCGGCGAGGAGACCGCGCTCCTGGAGAGCCTGGAGGGCCGCCGCGGCCAGGTGCGCGCCAAGCCGCCGCTGCCTGCGCTCAAGGGCCTGTTCGGCCAACCCACGGTGGTCAACAACGTCCTGACGCTGGCCGCCGTCCCGTTCATCCTGGCCGAGGGGGCGGGCGCCTATCGCGACCATGGCGTTGGCCGCTCGCGCGGGACCATGCCGATTCAGCTGGCGGGGAACGTCAAGAACGGAGGCCTGTTCGAGACCGCCTTCGGCGTGACGCTCGGCGAACTGGTCGAGGACATCGGCGGCGGGACGCTCACCGGCCGCCCGGTCAAGGCGGTCCAGGTCGGCGGGCCGCTCGGCGCCTACTTCCCGCCGTCGCTGTTCGACACGCCCTTCGACTACGAGGCGTTCGCCGATCGCGACGGCCTGATCGGCCATGGCGGGGTCGTGGTGTTCGACGACACGGTCGACATGGCCCGCCAGGCCCGCTTCGCCATGGAATTCTGCGCGCTTCGAGAGCTGTGGCAAGTGCACCCCGTGCCGCGTCGGCTCGGTGCGCGGCGTCGAGGTGATGGACCGGATCATCGCCGGCGAGAACGTCGAGGCGAACCTCGCGCTGATCGAAGACCTCTGCCACACCTTGAAGCTCGGATCGCTGTGCGCGCTCGGCGGCTTCACGCCCTATCCGGTGATGAGCGCGCTGACGCATTTCCCGGAAGACTTCCGCGCGCGTATGATGCCGGCGGCGGAGTAGTCAGCCCATGGCGATCACGGAAACGCCGGATCTCGGAACGCCGGCCTCGCGGGCCGACGCCGCCGTCACCCTGACCATCGACGGCCGGCGCGTCACCGCGCCCGAGGGGACGTCGATCCTGCGCGCGGCCGGGACGATCGGGGATCGGCATCCCCAAGCTCTGCTCGACCGACAGCCTGGAGGCCTTCGGCTCGTGCCGGCTCTGCCTGGTGGAGATCGAGGGCCGCGCCGGGACGCCGGCGTCCTGCACCACGCCGGTGGCCGACGGGCATGGTCGTCCACACCCAGACGCCGACGCTCAAGCGCCTGCGCAACGGGGTGATGGAGCTCTACATCTCCGACCACCCGCTCGACTGCCTGACCTGCGCGGCGAACGGCGACTGCGAGCTGCAGGACATGGCCGGCGCCGTGGGCCTGCGCGAGGTGCGCTACGGCTACGGCGGCGAGAACCACCTGGCCGACGCCAAGGACGAGTTCGAACCCCTACTTCGCCTACGACCCCGCCAAGTGCATCGTCTGCTCCCGCTGCGTGCGGGCCTGCGACGAGGTGCAGGGCACCTTCGCGCTCACGATCGCCGGCCGCGGCTTCGCCAGCCGCGTCGCGGCCAGCCAGGACGAGCCGTTCTTCTCCTCCGAGTGCGTGTCCTGCGGCGCCTGCGTCCAGGCCTGCCCGACCGCGACGCTGATCGAAAAGTCGGTCGTCGAGATCGGCCAGCCGGAGCATTCGGTGGTCACCACCTGCGGCTATTGCGGCGTGGGCTGCGCCTTCAAGGCCGAGATGCGCGGCGAAGAGCTGGTGCGGATGGTCCCGTACAAGGACGGCAAGGCCAACCACGGCCACTCCTGCGTCAAGGGCCGCTTCGCCTGGGGCTACGCCACCCACAAGGAGCGGATCCTAAGACCGATGATCCGCGCCCAGATTTCCGATCCCTGGCGCGAGGTCAGCTGGGACGAGGCGATCGGCCATGCCGCCTCGGAGTTCAAGCGCATCCAGGCGAAGTACGGCCGGCTCGCCGTGGGCGGCATCACCTCGTCGCGCTGCACCAACGAGGAGACCTTCCTGGTGCAGAAGCTGGTCCGCGCCGGCTTCCACAACAACAACACGGACACCTGCGCCCGCGTCTGCCATTCGCCGACCGGCTACGGACTGAAGACCACGTTCGGGACGTCGGCCGGGACCCACGACTTCGATTCCATCGACCATGCCGACGTGATCGTGGTGATCGGGGCCAACCCCACCGATGGCCATCCGGTGTTCGCCTCGCACATGAAGCGCACGCTGCGGGCGGGCGCGCGACTGATCGTCATCGACCCGCGGCGGATCGACCTCGTGCACATGCCGCACATCGAGGCGGACCACCATCTGCCGGTGCGCCCTGGCGCGAACGTCGCCGTCCTCACCGCGCTCGCCCACGTCGTCGTCACCGAGGGACTGGTCGACCGGGCCTTTGTCGCCGAGCGGTGCGATCAGGAGTCCTTCGACGACTGGGCCGCGTTCGTTGCGAGGCCCGAGCATTCGCCCGAGGCGAGCGAAGCGGCGAGCGGCGTGCCGGCGGCCGATCTGCGCGCCGCGGCCAGGCTCTACGCGACCGGGGGCGCGGCGGCGATCTACTACGGACTCGGCGTCACCGAACACAGCCAGGGGTCCACCGCGGTGATGGCCATCGCCAACCTCGCCATGGCGACCGGCAACGTCGGCAAGCCGGGGTGCGGGGTGAATCCCCTGCGCGGGCAGAACAACGTCCAGGGCTCCTGCGACATGGGCTCGTTCCCGCACGAGCTGTCGGGCTATCGCCACATCTCCGACGCCGCCACCCGCCGCCTCTTCGAAGCGGACTGGGGCGTGACTCTGGATGCCGAGCCGGGGCTGCGCATTCCCAACATGCTCGACGCCGCCGTCGACGGTCAGTTCAAGGGCATCTACATCCAGGGCGAGGACATCCTGCAGTCCGATCCCAACACCCGCCACGTGGCCGAGGGCCTGGCCCAGATGGAATGCGTGGTGGTGCACGACCTCTTCCTCAACGAGACCGCGCTCTACGCCCACGTCTTCCTGCCCGGCTCCACGTTCCTGGAAAAGGACGGCACCTTCACCAACGCCGAGCGCCGCATCCAGCGGGTCCGCAAGGTGATGAGCCCGCGCAACGGCTACGAGGACTGGCAGGTGACGCAGCTGTTGTCGAACGCCATGGGCTATCCTATGGCCTATGCGCATCCCTCCGAGATCATGGACGAGATCGCCCGGCTGACGCCCACCTTCGCCGGGGTCAGCTACGACAAGCTGGACCAGGCGGGGTCGCTGCAATGGCCGGTCACCGACCAGGCGCCCGAGGGCACGCCGGTGATGCACGAGCATGGTTTCGTGCGCGGCAAGGGCCTCTTCGTCCTGACCGAATACGTGGCCACCGACGAGAAGATCGGGCCGCGCTACCCGCTGCTCCTGACCACGGGGCGGGTGCTCAGTCAGTACAACGTCGGGGCCCAGACCCGGCGCACGCAAAACGCCCTCTGGCACGAGGAGGATCTCCTGGAGATCCATCCGACCGACGCCGAGGATCGCGGGATCAAGGACGGCGACTGGATCAGGCTTGCCAGCCGCGCCGGCGAAACCACCTTGCGGGCGTCGATCACCGACCGTGTCGCGCCCGGCGTCGTCTACACCACGTTCCACAGTCCGCTGACCCAGACCAACGTGGTCACGACCGACTATTCGGACTGGGCGACCAACTGTCCGGAATACAAGGTCACCGCGGTGCAGGTCGCCTTGTCCAACGGGCCGAGCGCCTGGCAGCGGCGCTACGAAGCGTTTGCCGGCGAGCACCGCGCCGTCGCGCCGGAGCCCGGCGCGTGAGCGACCTCGACGACGTCGAAGGGCCGCACATCGCCACCACCAGCATGGAGCGGCTGGTCTACATGGCCAATCAGATCAGCCGCTTCTTCGCGGCCCAGCCGCGCGATGCGGCCGTGGCCGGCGTCGCCAAGCACATCACCGACTTCTGGGATCCGCGCATGCGCGGGCGCATCCGCGCCCACCTCGCCGCCGGCGGGGCCGGGCTGGACCCGATCACCCGGGAAGCTGTCGCCGCGCTGACGCGGTAAGGTTCCAGGTCCCGGCGGCGCGCCACTCGACGCCCCCGGAGAGCAGGTGGAGGCGCAAAGATGCAACACGCGACCTATCAGGTACTGCCCGCGCTGCAGTGGCGCGTCGGAGATACGGCGCCGAGCCCGATCGAGCGGGCGGCGCCCGCCGAGACCGCCATCGGCCTCTGCTACGACAGCGAGCCCTACGCCGTCCTCATGGCCACGCCGGCGGACCTTGAGGACCTGGCGGTCGGCTTCACGGTCACCGAAAGGATCGCCGCCGCGGCCGACATCGCCGACATCCGGCTGGGCGATCACCCCGACGGCATTGTGGTCGACGTGCTGCTTTCGCGCGATGGCCGCCGCAAGCTCGGCCGGCTCCGGCGGCGCGCGATCGAGGGCCGCTCTGGCTGCGGACTTTGCGGCGTCCAGAGCCTGGCGGAGGCGATCCGGCCGCTCCAGGCACTGTCCGACGGTCTGGTCGTGACGCGCGAGGCGGTGCAAGCCGCGCTCGCCGCGCTCGAGGGGCGATCGCCGCTGGGCGAGGCCACCCGCGCCACCCATGCGGCCGCCTGGGCCGACCCCGCCGGCCAGCTGGCCCTCGTCCGCGAGGACGTCGGGCGGCACAATGCGCTCGACAAGCTTATCGGCGCCGCCGCGCGGGCCGGTCTCGATCCGGCGAAGGCTTTCATCGTCGTGACCAGCCGCTGCTCCTACGAGATGGTCGAGAAGACCGTCATGGCGCGGGTCGGCCTTCTGGCCGCGATCTCCGCCCCGACCGCGCTCGCGATCGCCAAGGCCAAAGCCGCCGGACTGACCCTGATCGCGCTCGCCCGCGCCGACGGACATGCGGTCTTCACCGGCGCAGAGCGCGTCGCCGACCTTGTTTCGTCCTGACCCGACCGGCCCGCCCGTGATCGAACGCCCGAAAAGCTCGCTCGGCGCGATCATCCTGGCGGGCGGCGCCTCGCGCCGGATGGGCGAGGACAAGGCGCTGCAGATGTGGGGCGAGCGTCGCGCCATCGACCATGTCGCCGCGCTGGCGCGGTCGGTTGGCGCTCGCCCCGTCATCACCGCGGGCGGCGGCGACTACGGCCTGCCGCGCGTCTCCGAGCCGGTCCCCGAGAGCGGGCCTGTCGCGGGCGTGCTCGCGGGCGTGGCGGGCCTTTCTGGCGCGGCCGAGCGCGTGCTGATCCTGGCGGTGGACGCCCCGACCATCCGCGCCGCCGATCTCCAGCCGCTTCTGGATGCGGAAGGACCGGGTGCGGCTTACGCGGGCCTGCCGCTTCCCATGGTCCTGCACCTTGTGGCCATGCCGGCCGACGCGCGGGACGACTGGCCGCTGAAGCGCCTCGTCGATAGCGCCGGCCTTCGCCAGCTCCCGCTCGGCCGGGCAAGCGCCGCCCGAATTCGCGGCGCCAACACGCCGGCCGAGCGCGCCCGCCTCTCGCGCGAGGACTAGAGCGCGGCGTTTGTCGCGATCGGGCTCGGCGCATGCACCCGCGCGTGCGGAAAGATGCGCAGGAAGTTCTCCGCATAGAACTTGTCGCGGATCGCCTCGCTACGGTCACCGAGCGAAGCCTCGAACCGGCCAAGCGGATTTCGACCGCCCTCGACATGCGGATAGTCGGTCGAGAACAGGTAGAGGTCCGCATTCGACTGGTCGATCAGCGCGCCAACCTCCTCGAACACGAACGGGGTGAAGGCCAGCTGCTCGGTGATCTGCTCCGAGGGGCGCCGCGTCATCGCCTGCAGGTTGGCGTCGGTCCGGCTCCAGATCTTTACAACCCAGTCCAGCCGGCGCAGCAGCTCGGGAACCCAACCGGCGCCCAGCTCGACGGCGGCGCCGCGCAGGGTGGGATGCCGCTCGAGCACGCCGTCCAGGACCATCATGGTCAGGAACGCCTCCGGGCCCTCGTGCAGGAGAGCGATGTCCTTGGTGCGCAGGTTCTCGCCGCCTCCCATCCAGTCCTTGGTCGGCGGCCTGCCGTTGTTCATCCAGGCCTTGGCGAGTTGCAGCGGCGCGCCGCCCACGTGCAGAACGAACGGCGTCCCGCTCTCGGCGAGGCGGGCCCAGAAGGGATCGAGGTCGACATGGCCTGGTGAGCGGTCGCCGCACGGCCGGTGCGGGACCCAGACGGCCTTGAGCTTGTTTGTGAGCACGAAGTCGAGTTCGGACAAAGCGAGGTCCGGGTCGTCGAGGGGGACGACCGCGACGCCCATCAGACGATCGTCCTCGGCGCAGAAGTCGGCCATGTGCCGGTTGTGGGCGCGGGCCGCGCCGTAGCGCAGCTTCGGCTCGAGCTTGCTGCTCGGCGAGAAGGGCATGGCGACGCTGTGGGTCGCGAACACCAGCTGCTTCTTGAAGCCAAGCATGTCGAGGGCGACCGTGCGGTCCTTGGCGTTGAAGGCGCCCAGCGCCTGGATCTCCTTCGAGGACTCGATCAGCTTGTCGCCGAGCGCGATCTGCGCGGCGACATGGTCGGCGCTATGCCGGTTGCCCTGGCCGACGATCACCGCCACCTCCTCGTCGGTGACCAGCGAGGCGGCGTAGCTCACCTCGGGGATGGCGTCGCGAAGGTCGGGATCGGCGTAGCGCTTCAGGAAGTCAGGCAGCTCCATGATGTGGCTGTCGGCGTCGTAGTAGGCGCGGGTGGCGGGGGCGTAGGTCATGGCGGTCCTCTTAAGCGGTCAGAGACTAGGCGCGGCCCGTCCCCGCTGATAGCTCTGAATTGACGAGGCAACAAAGAGCTCAGGGAGAGGCGCGATGTTCAAGGGCGTCGATCACGTCGTGGTGGCGGTAAAGGACCTGGACGCGGCTGTTGGCCGCTACGAGGCCATCTACGGGACCGCCGTCTCCGACCGGAACGAGAACGCGGCGGCGGGCATGAAGATGGCCTTCTTCCGCTTCGGCGATTCCTACGTCGAGTTGGTGTCGAACCTGGGCGACGAGGGACCGATCGCCCAGCGCCTCGCCTCGCGCGGCGAAGGCGTGCACCTGATCGCGATGAAGGTCGACGATCTGGACAAGACCCTGGCCGACCTGCGCGAGAAGGGCGTCCGCCTGGTCGGCGATCCCGGCCCCGGCAACCCGGTGCGCGGCCAGGTCTTCGTCCACCCGGCCGAGACAGGCGGCGTGCTCACCCAACTCATCCAGCGCTGAGCTCAAGCCGCGTTCGCTCGGCGATGATGCATGTCGAGGTGCATAGCGGCGCGGGCCCCTATCTGCTGCTCGTGCACGGGCTCTGCTCCAGCCGCGCTCAGTGGCGGCCGAACCTCGCCGCGCTCAGCCGGTTCTCGACGCCGGTTGTGGTCGAGGTGCTGGGTCATGGGCGCTCGGAGAGCCCGGACGATCCTGCCGCCTACACGGTCGAGGCCTACATCGAGCGGTTCGAGGCGCTGCGCGCCGAGCTGGGCGCGGAGCGCTGGGCGGTCTGCGGCCAGTCGTTCGGGGCCGGGCTGACCATGCGCTATGCGCTCGAGCGACCGGACCGGGTCTTCGCCCAGGTGTTCACCAACTCAAACTCCGCCCTTTCGCCGGGCGACCCGCCGGTGAGCGAGGAGATCCGGCTTCAACGGATGGCCGCCTTCGAGGCGCGCGGGCGCCCGGCGCTGGAGTCGATGGCGTTCTTCCCCAAGCGCACCGGCCGCCTGCCGCCGGCGGTCGAGGACGAGCTCATCGCCGACGCGGCCCTGATCTCGCTTGCCGGCGTCGCCAACGGCCTGCGCTGGACCTCGCCGGGCCTTTGCGTGACGCCGCGGCTGGCCGAGATCACGACGCCGACCCTCCTGGTCAACGGCCGGCGCGAGCGGCGCTTCCAGCCGCTGCGCGACCATGCCGCGAAGGCCATCCCCGGCGTCCGCGTCGTCGACCTCGACGGAGGCCACCCGGTCAACCTCGATCGACCGGAGGAGTTCACCGCCGCGGTCGGCGAGTTCCTCGCCGGCGTGTGACGCGCTAAGCGTCGCCGGGAGCAGGAACGGGAGGCCCTATGTTCGTCGACATCGGCACGGCGCGGATCTTCTTTGATGTGGTGGGGGCAAAGCTCGCGATCGATGGCGATCGCATGGCCGAGCGTCCGACGCTCATCGTCATGCACGGCGGCCCGGGCTTCGACCACTCGACGCTGCGACCCTACTTCGACCGCTTCGCCGACACCCATCAGGTCCTCTACATCGACCACCGTGGCAACGGCCGCTCGACCGGCGAGCCCAACACCTGGCGGCTGGACCAGTGGGGCGACGACGTCAAGGCGCTGTGCGACGCCCTCGGCATCGAAAAGCCGGTGGTCTACGGCAACTCCTTCGGCGGCATGGTCGCGATGTCGTACGCGAGCCGCCATCCCGAGCACCCGGCCAAGCTGATCCTGTCCTCGACGGCCGGGGCGCTGCTGCTGGACGTGACCTACCGCATGATGGAGGCCAAGGGCGGGCCGAAGGCGCGTGAGATCGCCGAACGCTTCTGGACCGCGCCGGAGCCCGGCGTCACCGAGGAGTACATGAGCGTGTGCATGCCGCTCTACAATCCAAAGCCCAATCCGGCGGAACAGGCCGCCCGGCGACGCGCGATCCTCAGGACCGAGGTCATGTCGCACTTCATCCTGGGCGAGATGCGGACGATGAACCTGACCAAGGGCCTCGGCGCGGCCGCCTGCCCGACCCTCATCCTTGCCGGTCGCGAGGATCCCGATCACGCCCGTCGCCTGCAGCGAGGCGATCGCGGCGGCCTTGCCGAACGGCCTCGCCGAGCTGGTCGTGTTCGAGGAAGCGGGCCACGGCGTGCATCGCGATGAGCCGGAGCGCGCCGAGAGCGTGCTGCGCCGTTTTCTGGCTCAAACGTGATCCGACTGGCGCTCTCGCGCGTTGGATCGGGGCTGACCGGCGTCACGACTGTGCAGCCGAAGCGCTATTAGACGGAGCAAGTCGTGAGTCCTCGACCGAGCAAGCGCGTGAGGGCTGCCCCCTCCGACGACAAGAGGAACGCTCGCGGCCGGAGCCGATGGGCCGGCCTCTTGCGGCGGCTGGCGCAGCATCCCCTCGCCCGCATCGGGCCTGGCCTGATCACCGGCGTCGCCGATGACGACCCGAGCGGCATCGCCACCTATTCCCAGGCGGGGGCCCAGTACGGGCTCAACATGCTCTGGACGATGCCGCTGTGCTTCCCGCTCATGGCGGCGATCCAGTCGATCTGCGCGCGCATCGGGCGGGTGACGGGCAAGGGCCTGGCCGCCAACATCAAGGACGCCTTCCCGCCGGTGGTCGTGCGAGGCGTCATCGTGCTGCTGCTCATCGCCAACACGCTGAACATCGCAGCCGACGTCGCGGCGATGGGGGAGACAGCCGCGCTTGTCGTTCCGCTCGACCGGCACCTCCTGACGGTGGGGTTCGTGCTGGTCACGCTCGGGCTGCAGATCTTCGTGCCCTACCACCGGTACGTCTTCTTCCTGAAGTGGCTGACGCTCTCCCTGTTGGCCTACGCTGCGGTGCTGTTCACGGTGCATGTGCCGTGGGGCGAAGTGGCGCTGCGGACGGTCTGGCCGAAGCTCGCCCTCAACAGCGGGGCGGCGACGGTCGTGGTCGGCGTCTTCGGGACGACGATCAGCCCCTACCTCTTCTTCTGGCAGGCCTCAGAGGAGGTCGAGGACATGCACGAGCGCCATGGGAGCGCGCTCACCCACGACCGGCGCCCGGCCGCGCGCGAGCTTCGCCGCATCCGCTGGGACACCTGGAGCGGCATGTTCTATTCGGACCTGACCGCCTACTTCATCATCCTGGCGACCGGCGTCACGCTGCACGTGGCGGGGATCACCGACATCCAGAACGCCGCCCAGGCGGCCAGCGCCCTTCGGCCCTTGGCGGGGAACTTCGCCTTCCTGCTGTTCGCCCTCGGCATCCTCGGCGTTGGACTGATCGGGGTGCCGGTGCTGGCCGGATCGGGCGCCTACGCCCTCGCCGAGGCCATGGGCTGGAAGGAGGGGCTGGAGCGCAAGACATCGTCCGCGCGCGGCTTCTACAGCGTGATCGCCGTCAGCGTCCTGCTTGCGCTCGTCATCCAGTACACGCCGATCGACCCGATCAAGGCGCTGTTCTGGAGCGCGGTGATCAACGGCGTGGTCGCGGTGCCGCTGATGGCGGTGATCGTCATCCTCGCGTCGAAAAAGTCCGTGATGGGCGAGTTCACCGCCACGCGGCCGTTGGTCGTGCTCGGCTGGACCGGGACCGCGGTGATGGCGGTCGCGGCCCTCTGCATGCTGATCCCGAGCTAGCAGCCGCTAGACGAGGCCCGCGACCGCGAGTTGGACGATGCGCACCAGGACGAGGCCGCCGGCGAGCGCCAGATAGCCGCCGAGGACGAACATCCAGGTCTTGTCGGTCCGGGTGAGGTTCGGTGGCGGCAGGGCCGACAGCGGCGGCATCCGCCAGGCGAGCCGGCCGCGACGGTCGATCGGCGCCTCGGGCGTCCGCCTGAACAGGCGCATGGCCGCCCAGACCGCGAGCGCCAGCGCGCTGCCGCCGATCAGGGTCTCGACGATCAGTTTGCCGCTCAGGTGCGGGTAGAGCACCGACGCGGTCAGGATGATCGACAACATCACCAGGCAAGCGATGACCGCGCCGGTGAAGAGGTTCAGCCAGCGGCCGTTCACCCAGGGGCCCAGCACCGCCTTGTCGTTGCAGAGCAGCAGCAGGAAGACGGTGGCGCTGGGCAGGAGCACCCCCGCGAGCGTCTGCACCGCGCTGGTCAGGAGCCCGAGCGGCGTGCCGGGGATCAGCACCAGCGCCGCCGCCAAGGCGATCAGCCCGGCGTAGACGAGGTAGAATCCGATGGCCTCGCGCGGCTTGCGGTGCAGCGAGTGCTTCACCTTGAAGACGTCGCCCAGCGCATAGGCGGTCGACAGCGACACCGCGCCCGCGCCGATGATCGAGGCGTCGATCAGGGCGATCGCGAACAGGATGCCGGCGATCCGGCCGGCATGATGCTCCAGCCCCCGCGCGACGCCCGCCGCGTCGGTGAAGTGACCGAACTGCGGTGCTCCGGCGAACGCGGCCGCCGTGAACGCCATCATCGCCCCGGCCCCCACGACGACGGCCACGATGCCGATCGCCAGGTCGACCTTGCCGTAGGCGATGAAGCGCGGGGTGATGCGCTTGTCGATGACGTAGCTCTGCTGGAAGAACAGCTGCCACGGCGCGATCGTCGTGCCGACGATGGCGATGATCAGCAGCATGACGTCGCTGAGCTTGCCGTCGGCCGGCAGCTGCGGCGTAACGAGATCGTGCGCCACCTGCGCGATGGGCGGGTGGGCGAGGAAGACGATCGGCGCGAGCGCCAGGCTGCCGAAGACCAGGACCATCATGAACCGCTCGAAGCGGCGGAAGTTGCCGGTGCTGGCGGCCGCGACCGTGACCGCCGCTGCGGCGACGACGCCCCAGAGCTTTGGCAAGCCGAGGTAGGAGAGGCCAAGCGTGACGCCGATGAACTCGGTCACGATGGTGAGCGCGTTCAGGAGGAAGAGGTCGATGACGCTGAAGGCGCCCCAGAACTTGCCGAAGCGCTCGAAGATCAGCCGTGCGTGGCCGACGCCAGTCACCGCGCCCAGGCGCAGCACCATCTCCTGGTTCACGTAGAGCACCGGCACGAGCAGGAGCAGGGTCCAGAGCAGGCTCGTGCCATAGGTCTGGGCGGCCTGTGTGTAGGTGCCGAACGCGCCGGCGTCGTTGTCGCCGACCATGACGATCAGGCCCGGGCCCGACGATCGCAGCGAGCGTGACCAGCCGCGCGCGCCAGCCGTCTCGTCGCCCATGGTCGTGGGCGGCGATCGAGCCGAACGCGCCGTGGATGTCGCCCAGGTGGGCGACGTCGAGATGGGCCGTCGTTGCGACCGCGGCTTCGGAATCGTAGGGCGCCATGGCGAACCTCCCCTTCAAGCGGCTCGCGCGGCGATCGCGCGCGGCGTTTCAGGGGCGGCCGACCAACGGCCGACGGGCCGGCGGTTGTCGTCCAGGGTCCAGACGCAGATCAGCGCGCCAGGCGCGCAAGCGACTCTGCCGGGTGGAGCGAGGTGGTTGAAGACGCTGGCCATTTCGGCCTCCTCTCGCCTTGAGCTTCGTTGCCTAAGCTCGGGAGGAGGCTGGCCAGCGAGGGTCAGCCGGTCAGGCGGACCCTATCGTCGGTCAACAGATCCCGAGCGACGAACCGGCCAACGGAGTTTCCCTCGTTGGACGGACTGCTAGATCGCGGGTTCATGTGATCCTTTGGGTTTCGTTGACCGGCGCCGAGGGGCGACGGCCGGGCCTGGACGGACGGTCCGTCCAAGGACGGAATCCGGCCAAACCTACAGCCGGATATATACCCCCGGGGGTTATGGTCAACCCCTGCAGAGCGAGAAATGTCGCACCGACCCGCCGTCTCAAAGGTCGCCGCGCGCGGTCATCCCCTTGGTCCAGTCGCAGGCGACCAGCGGGCGGTGAGCCATGAGCGCGCGCGCCTTCAGCCAGGCCGGCGAGAGGCCCTCGAACGCGGCGAATTGGAACCGGAAGTGGTGCACGCCCTGGTCGGCGGGTTCGGCGCGTGGAAAGGCGCCGGCCGGCGCCGGGTCGTGATGGGCCTCCAGCGGGCTGCGCAGCAGCGTCAAGCGAGCGCCCTTCGGGCCCGGCGTCCATCGCGCAGACATCCGGGCAGACCACGCCGAGGTCGCTGCCCCCCGCCAGGCGGAACCAGGCGAAGTCCTGCAACGGCCGCTCGCGTCCGTCGAGCGCCCGCGGGAGCGGCTCGCCCATCACCCCGTCGATCCGCTCGGCGAGCGCAAGCGGCAGGACGAGCTTCAGCAGCTGATGGCGCGCCCGCCAATGCACGGTGAGCCTGAGCTCGACCACCGGCTCGTCGGCGTAGAGCCGCCACTCCGCGGCGAGCGTGCTGTCTCCGACTGCGCCGAACTGCAGCGCCGAGCGCATCAGCGGCCCGTCGTCGACCAATAGCGGCGGCCTCCACGCCGCCGTGGCGCGGATGGCCTCCCCGAGGCGGTCGACTCCATGCGACCAGGTGTCGGTCCGGTCGTCGCAGAGCTGGAAGGTCGGCGTGACGTCGACCTCGCCGATCCGAAGCCGCGGCTCGGGCGCGAAGGCGATCGCCGCTGAACCGAGCGAAAGGTAGTCGACGACAGCCATGTTGTCCGGCGCCGCGCCGCGTGGCGCGGCGGGCGTTTCGTCGGCTTCGCTATCGCCGCGATCGAGCCTGAGGACCTTCAGGTCCCTTGGCGGCACGGCCAGCCGCAACAGCACGCGTCGAGGGAAGGCGGTCGCCGCCTCCTGGGCGATGGGTTGGTGCGGAACGACCGCGCCTGTCTCGTCGATGAAGCGCCAGTGGCGCCGCCATCGCCCTTCGGTCCACGGCGCGAGCTCGGCGTAGCCGTCGAAGGGTGCGTCGGAGGCGTTGAACAGCACGATCCGTTGGCGTTCGTCGTCCGGCAGCTGGGCGGCGAGGCGGCGCAGGCCGAACTGGATCGCCGTCTCGGCGACGGCGCGCGCCTGGCCGAGCTCGGCTATGGCCTGGGCGTTCGCCGAAGGCACGCAGGTCCCGCCGAGGATGTCGTGGAAGGCGTTGAAGGCGACGGCCCGCCAGGCCTCGGCGAGGCGCTCGGGCGTGTGCGCGTCGGGGGCGGGGTCGGCGTCGGCGACAATCTCGGCCTGGCCCAATGCCTCCTCGGCGGCGCGCATGCCGACTTTGATCGCGCGGAGCACGGAATAACAGCCGACAGCGTGGTGCTGCAGCTCGCCGACCACGTCGGGCAGGGCAGGGCCCTCCTGCTCGACCGCATCGAAGAAGCGCTTTGGCGACGAGAAGATCAGCCGGCAGCCGGGGAGCGACTCGGCATGCTCGCGGCACCAGGCGATCTGCCGCTCGGTCGGGCCGCCGCCGTGATCGCCGACGCCGACGAACGCCATGGTGTGGCTGCAACCCGCGGGCAGACCGTCGAGCGCGGCTTCGATGTGGGCGGCGTCGATCTCGCGCGTGGCGTAGGCGCGGGCGATGCGGAATGTGGCGACCGGCTCGCCGCCCTCGCGACTACGCCAGTGGAACAGCCGGGCGGGCAGCGCCTTCTCGTGCTCCTGCGGGCGCATCATCACGTAGCGGTCCTGGCCGTTCCGCCGCATGAGGTCCGGCAGGGCGGCGGCGTGGCCGAAGCTGTCGACGTTGTAGGCGACCCGAGGGAAGTCGCCGAAGCGGCTCTCGAAATAGGCGCGCCCGGCGTCGATCTGCCGCTGCATGCCGAGCGCGCTCGGCAGGTTGCAGTCGGGCTGCACCCACCAGCCGCCCACGACCTCCCAGCGGCCGGCGGCGACGTGCTCGCGGATGCGCGCAAAGAGCCCCGGGTCGACGCGTTCGACCACGTCGTACGCCCAGGCCTCGCCGCGGGTGAAGACGATGTCGGGATGGGCGTCCAGCCGGTCGCAGGCCGAGCGGCACGTCGCCACCACCTCGTCCATCCCCGCGGCCGCCGGCCACAGCCAAGCCGGGTCGATATGGGCGTTCAGGACGAGGTGGACGGTGATCATGGGGCCGTGCGCTCCGTGGACGCGCCCGGCGCGATGGACCTGCGTCGTACGGTTCTCGCACTGCCCGCCCCTCTCGCGTTTCAGGAATGAAACACGAAATCGCGAAGAGACGAAGACAGCTTTGCTTTAGCGCCTCGTGGACTGGGGCCCTTCTCTTGCGCCCAGCGTCAGTTCCGACGGGGGATCACGACGGGCATCGTCTCGTAGCCGTGCACGAAGATGGAGTGGGTGCGGCTGGGTTCGGCGACGAGCTCGATCGTCGGGAAGCGCTTCATGATCTCTTCCCAGATGATGGTCAGCTGCAGCTCGGCCAGCCGGTTGCCGACGCAGCGGTGGATGCCGAAGCCGAACGAGATGTGCTGGCGCGGCCGCTCGCGGTCGATGATGTAGTTGTAGGGGTCCTCGATCACCGTGTCGTCGCGGTTGCCCGAGAGGTACCACATCACCACAAGGTCGCCGGCCTTGATGGTCTTGCCCTGGAACTCGAAATCCTGCGTCGCGGTCCTGCGCATGTGCGACAGCGGCGTCTGCCAGCGGATGGTCTCCGACACCATCGAGGGAATAAGCGCGGGATCGGCCCTGAGCTTGTCGTACTGCTCCGGATGCCTGTTCAGGGCGACGACCGAGCCGGAGATGGTGTTCCGCGTGGTGTCATTGCCGCCGATGATCAGGAGCGCCAGGTTCCCGTAGTACTCCCAGCGGTCCATGTTCTTGGTGGCCTCGCCATGGGCCAGCATCGAGACCAGGTCGAACTTCGGCGGCGCCTTCGCCCGCTCGTCCCACATCTCCTGGAAGTAGGCGAAGCACTTGTTGGTCTCTTCGAAACGCTGCTCCCAGCTGGTCACCGGCCCGAAACCGGGGGTGTTTGTCATGACGTCCGACCAGTAGGTCAGCTTGCGCCGCTCCTCGAAGGGGAAGTCGAAGAGCGTGGCCAGCGTCATGGCCGTCAGCTCCTTCGACACCAGATCGACCCAGTCGAACTGCTCGCCGACCGGCAGTCCGTCCAGGATCTTGCCGGCCCGTTCGCGGATCACTGGGCCCAGCTGCTGCAGGTTGGCGGGGGCGACCACCGGGCTCACGGTCTTGCGCTGCTCGTCGTGCTTGGGCGGGTCCATGGCGATGAAGCTCGGCCGCTGCGGCCGCTTCAGCGTCTCCGCCTCCGCCTCGAGGCTGCGCAGCGTGATGCCGCCCTCTGACGAGAACACCTGGTGATTGGTGTCCACGGCCATGATGTCGTTGTAGCGGGTGATCGACCAGAAATCGCCGTAGTCGCTGCCGGTCGTGTGGTGGACCGGGTCCTCGGCGCGAAGCCGGTCGAACAACGGCCAGATGGTGTCGTTGTGGTAGAGGTCCGGCTGCGCCGGGTTCAGGTCTTCGACCGGAGTCGCATAGATTTTCGCGCGCGTCTCATGCCGCAGATCGACTGCACCGTCGCTCATAGCCTCGCTCCCGTCGCCGGACGTCGCCTCCGAAGATCGCGGCGTCGCCTGCGGCTATCCTTGTTCCGAATCCGACTATAGGACCGCGCGGCCCTGGTTGGGCAAGCGTTCTTGCGCACCTGCGACGGGGCGGGGTCCGCTCAGTCGGCGACGGCCTGGCCCACCGCGGCGGCGTCCTGGGCGGTCGCTGGCGCCGGGGCATGGGCGGTGGCGGGCGGAGCGTCCGGCGCCGCCGGCGGCGCCGTCTTCGGCTGGTCCAGGAGCGCGATCGTATCGCGGATGAACGCGGCGTCGGTCACGATGCCGATCTCCAGGCGCTCGTTGTTCAGCTCGACCTGCTGGGTCAGCATGCCGGTGATGAACTCGGCGTCCTTGGGCTCGGCCTCGCCGGGAACCCGCCGGTTCGTATCTGAAATGAACACCGGGCCGCCCGAGTTGCCGGGGAAGACGCGGAAGTCGAGCAGGAAGGTCGGCGCGCCAGCGCTGGGCGGCGCGACCATCGAGGCCACGCGCCCGGACCGGAGGATCGGGAACCCTGCGGAGTCGGCGGAGAGCCCCTGCGGGTAGCCCAGCACCATCATCTCGTCGCCGGGGCCGATGTCGTACTTGGCAAAGGTGTCCCCGCCGGCGAGCCAGGCCAGCGGGATGGCCGCCTTGGCGAAGGCCGGCGGCGCCTTGACCACGATGGCGGCCACGTCGCGGTTCGCCAGATGCGCCCAGAGCTCGTTGGTCGCCGCGCGGATGACGATCGGCTTCGGATCGTAGCGCCATGCGCCGTCGGCGCCCTGCGCGCGATAGCCGATATGGGCTTCGGCGCCGGTCATGCGGTTGAAGACGTGGTTGGCGGTGACCAGGACCGTCCGCGGGGTCCCGTCGGGCGCGGGATCGTCGATCAGAAATCCGGTGCCAATGATGTGCGTGCCGTTCGGCAGCTGCTGCTCCACCTGTACGGTGGCCTGCATGAGCTGGGCGGAGAAATCCAGGACCATCGGCCTTACGCCCCCGAACTTTGACCGACCTCATTTGACGCGCGTCGGCCGGGCACACAAGCTCGCGGAAAGCAAACGAGCCTGAAGGCGATCTTCCATCATGCCGCAGCGTGCGTCGACTGAGACGAAGGGCCGCAACGGCGCCCGCGAGCTGGCGCTGATCACGGGCGCTTCGGCCGGCCTGGGCGCCGCGTTCGCCCGCGCCTACGCCGCGCGCGGGCTCGACGTCGCGCTGGTTGCACGCCGCGTGGAGCGGCTCGAGGCGCTGGCGGACGAGCTAACCCGAGCCCACGGGGTCGACGCCATCGTCATCCCGGCCGACCTCGCCCGCTTCGAGGCGCAGGAGCCGGTCATGGCCGCGCTGGCGACTCAAGGGCGGCGCGTCGACGTCCTGGTCAACAACGCCGGCTTCGGCATCGCGCAGAGCTTCGCCGGTGTGCCGTGGGACCGGCAGCGCGATCTCCTGATGACGATGGTGGTGACGCCGTGCGCGCTTGCCCGGGCGGTCATTCCAGGGATGGTCCAACGCCGGCGGGGCGCGATCATCAACGTCAGCTCGCTCGCCGCCTTCTCGCCGGGCGTCGCCGGCCACAGCCTCTATCCGGGGGTAAAGAGCCTGCTCCTGAAGTTCAGCCAGGCGCTGGAGGCCGAATACGGCGCCAAGGGGATCAAGGTCACCGCGGTCTGCCCTGGCGCCGTCGAGAGCGAGTTCGGCCAGGTCGCGGGCACCGAGGCGATCATGGGCGCCGACCGCTTGCGCTTCACCCAGACGGCCGAGTCGGTCGTCCGGACGGCGATCGGCGCCAACGAGGCCGGGCGGCTGGTCGTGGTGCCCGGCTGGCGCAACAAGATCGCGGCGGTCGCCATGCAGACCCTGCCGGAACCCCTCGTGCGCGCCATCCTCGCCGCCGGATCGGCGCGCTATCATCTCAAGGACGAATCGCCGGTATGAGCAGCGCGCATTTCGACATCGTGATCATCGGCTCGGGCGCCGGCGGTGGGACGCTGGCGCAGCGGCTCGCCCCGACGGGCAAGAGCATCCTCATCCTCGAGCGCGGCCAGCACGTGCCAAGGGAAGCCGAGAACTGGGACTCCAAGGCCGTCTTCCTCGACAAGCGCTACCGCACCAAGGAGGAGTGGTACGACCGCCGCGGCAAGCCGTTCGTCCCCAACACCCACTACTGGGTCGGCGGCAACACAACGTTCTACGGCGCGGCGCTGATGCGGCTGCGCGACCGTGACTTCGACGAGACAACGCACTCCGGCGGCATCTCGCCGGCCTGGCCGATCTCCCTCGCCGACCTCGCGCCCTATTACGCCGAGGCCGAGACGCTGTGGAAGGTGCACGGCGCGCGGGGAGAGGATCCGACCGAGCATGGGGATGAACCGCCCTACGCCTATCCCGCCATCCGCAACGATCCTGGGATCGAGCGGCTGAAAGCTCATTTCGAGGCGCAGGGCTGGCGGCCATTCTCGCTGCCGCTAGGCGTGGACTTCGACGAGGGCCATCCGCTGACCAGCGCCTGCATCCGCTGCAAGACCTGCGGCGGATACCCGTGCCTGCTCAAGGCCAAGTGCGACGCACGGACCCGCGCGATCGAGCCTTTGCTGGCCGAGCCCAACGTCACCCTCCTGACCGGACGAAAAGTGGTTCGTCTGGAGACGGATGGGTCGGGACGGAAGGTCGCCGCGGTCGTGTGCGGAGAGCGCCGAGGGCGAGGAGCGGTGGAGCGGCGACATCGTGGTGATGGCCGCCGGCGCGGTGAACACCGCGGTCATCCTACTCGCTTCGGCCAACGCCCAGCACCCGAGCGGACTCGCCAATGGCTCCGACCAGGTCGGGCGCAACTACGCCTTCCATACCCTGACGGCGATGATCTCGCTGACCGCGGCGCCGGTCGACACCACCTTCCCGAAGACGCTGGCGGTGAACGACTTCTACTGGCGCGACCCGGCGGGCGGATTCGACTACCCGATGGGGCACATCCAGCTGCTGGAGTACATGACCGGCAAGACGCTCGAGGGCCAGGTCTCCGACTGGTTGCCGCCGGCGTTGATGCCCGACCTGTTCATGAACGCGATGGCCCACAGGCTCTTGAGCTTCCTGGTGATCTCCGAGGATCTGCCGCTGCCGGACAATCGCGTGCGCCTCGGCCCCGACGGCCGGATCATCCTTGAGTACATGCACAACAACCTCGACGGCCACGAGCGGTTGGTGAAACGGCTGCACGACTCGCTGGCCGGCTTCGTCGACCATGCGCATCCGCTCTCGCAGCACCGGATGGAGCTCGACTCGCTGCTGCCCCTGTACGGAACCGCGCACCAGGTCGGCACGACCCGGTTCGGGACCGACCCGACAAGCTCCGTGCTCGACCCATCCTGCAAGGCGCACGAGCTCGACAATCTCTATGTGGTCGACTCCGGTTTCTTCGTCTCCTCGGCGGCGGTGAACCCGACGCTGACCATCGTCGCCAACGCCATGCGAGTCGGCGACCACATCCGGCAGAGGTTGGCGGCCTGACGCGGGCCCTGGTAAGCCGCGCCGCATGACAAAGCCCATCCCGCCGCGCGCGCGCAAAGAGCCGAAGCAGATCGTCCAGTTCAACCACGTGCGGGTCGACGACTACGCTTGGATGAAGGACGACAACTGGCAGGCGGTGCTGCGCGACCCCGACCTGATCCGGCCGGACATCAAGGCGCACCTGGAGGCCGAGAACGCCTACACCGCGGCCATGCTGGCCTCGACCCGAGACGCTCCAGGCGGCTCTGTTCGCGGAGATGAAGGGCCGCATCAAGGAAGATGACGCCTCCGTGCCGACGCCGCACGGGCCGTTCGCCTACTACTGGCGCTACGAGAAGGGCGCCCAGCACCCGATCCATGCGCGCACGCCGCGCGACGGCGGGCCCGAGACCGTCCTGCTCGACGAGGACGCCGAGCGTCGAAGGGCAAGGCCTACTTCCACGTCGGAGCGACCGAGCACAGCCCCGACCACAGCCTCTTCGCCTATGCCGTCGACGAGCAGGGGTCGGAAGTCTACCGCATCCACGTGAAGGATCTCGCGACCGGCGAGGTGCTGCCCGAGCCGATCGAGAGCGCAACCGGCGCCTTCACCTTCTCGCCCGACTCCGCCTGGCTGTTCTGGGTCTGGCGCGACGACAACGGCCGCCCGGCCAAGGTCTATCGGCGCCCCGCCCGCGGTGGCGCAGCCGACGACGTCCTGGTCTACGACGAGCCCGACGACGGCTTCTTCCTCTCGGTCGGGCGCACCCACTCCGACGCCTTCGTCATGATCGGCGCCGGCGACCACGAGACTTCGGAGGTGCGGTTGATCCCCGCCGCCGACCCGACCGCCGAGCCGCGCCTCGTCGAGCCGCGCACGCCCGGCCTGCGCTATGCGGTCGAGGAGTGGAACGGTCAGCTGCTCGATCCACACCAACGCCGACGGCGCTGTCGACTTCAAGGTGATGCAGGCGCCGGTCGAGGCGCCGGGCCGGGCGCACTGGCGCGAGTGGCTTGCGCACCAGCCGGGGCGTTTCGTCGTCGGCATCGGCGTCGCGCGCGACTGGTTCGTCAGCCTCGTGCGCGAGAACGCGCTCAACCGCATCGTGATCGCCGAGCGCGCGACCGGGGCCGAGCACGCCATCGCCTTCGACGAGGAGGCCTACGCGCTCAGTCTCTCGGGCGGCTACGAGTACGACACCACGACGCTCCGCTTCGTCTATGAGTCGCCCACCACGCCCCGGCAGTGGTTCGACTACGACATGGCGACGCGGACGCGGACCTTACGCAAGACCCAGGAGGTCCCGTCCGGCCACGATCCGGCCGCCTACGTCACCCGCCGGCTCAGCGCCAGGGCGAGCGACGGCGCCGAGGTCCCGATCACGGTCCTCATGCGCGCCGGCGCGTCGCTCGACGGCTCAGCGCCGCTTTTGCTCTATGGATACGGTGCGTACGGAATTTCGATGGAGCCCCACTTCTCCATCCGCAATCTCTCGCTGGTCGACCGAGGTTGGATCTGGGCGACGGCCCATGTTCGCGGCGGCTCAGAGAAGGGATGGAGCTGGTTCCTCGACGGCCGGGGCGCGAAGAAGCCCAACACCTTCTCCGACTTCATCGCCAGCGCCGAGCACCTCGTCACGCACGGCTATGGCCGGGCCGGGCCGCATCGTCGCCTACGGCGGTTCGGCGGGCGGGATGCTCATGGGCGCGATCGCCAACCTGCGGCCGGACCTTTGGGCGGGGATCATTGGCGCGGTGCCGTTCGTGGACGTGCTCAACACCATCAGCGACGCCAGCCTGCCGCTCACCCCGCCCGAGTGGCCCGAGTGGGGCAATCCGCTCGAGGACCCCGCCGCTTATGACCTGATCGCCGGCTACAGCCCCTACGACAACGTCGGCGCCAAGGCCTATCCGCCGGTCCTGGCCACCGGCGGTCTTTCCGATCCGCGGGTCACCTATTGGGAGCCGGCCAAGTGGGTGGCCAGGTTGCGCGAAGCGTCGACAGGCGACTCCCCGATCCTGCTCAAGATCAACATGGAGGCCGGCCACGGCGGCGCCTCCGGGCGGTTCGACTTCCTGAAGGAGATCGCCCTCGACTACGCCTTCGCGATCTGGGCCATCGACCGGGGCTGGGAGCAAGACACGTGAAGATCCGGACCGCTGCGGGCCGGCGACGCTGCGGCTCTCGCCGCCATCTACGGCCATCACGTCGCCCACGGCTTCGGCACCTTCGAGACCGACCCGCCGTCGGCGAAGGACATGGCGGGCCGCGTCGCGGCGGTGCTCGTTCTCGGCCTGCCCTATCTGGTGGCCGAGATCGATGGCGCCGTGGCCGGCTTCGCCTATGGCGCGCCGTTCCGCCCGCGCGCGTCCTACCGCTACACGGTCGAGGACAGCGTCTACATCGGACCGGACCGCCTGGGGCGGGGAATCGGCAAGGCCTTGCTCGGCGCGGTGATCGAGGCCTGCGAGGCGCTCGGCCTTCGCCAGATGGTGGCGATGATCGGCGACAGCGAAAACGCCCGCTCGATCGGCCTGCATCGCGCCATGGGGTTCGCGCCGGTCGGAGTCTTCCGCGCCATCGGCTTCAAGCACGGCCGCTGGGTCGACGTCGCGATGATGCAGCGGCAGCTGAACGCCGGCGCTGGCGCATCGCCCGAGGGCGCGGGCCTTCCGCTGAGCGGGCACTAGGCGCTCTGGACTACGCCAGCGCCATCCCGAGCACCTCCGCGAGCTGGGCCTGCTGGTACGGCTTGGCGAGGTGGCCCGCGCCCGTCACGCCTTGCGCTTCTTCGGTTTCGCCATAGCCTGACGCGAAGACCACCTTCAGCGCCGGCCGCAGCGCCAGCGCCTTGGCGCCAGCTCGGGTCCCCGCATGCCCGGCAGGCCGATGTCGGTGAAGAGCACGTCGATGCGCTCGTTCGCTTGCAGGATCGCGAGCGCTTCCTCGGCGTCGCCGGCCTGCGCGGCGGCGAACCCGAGGCTCTCGATCATGTCGACCGCCGCCATGCGCACCAGCGCGTCGTCCTCGACCACCAGCACGACCCGCTGGGCCTTCTGCAGCAGCGAACGGATCTTGCGCGCCAGGTCGTCGCGCGAGAACGGCTTCGACAGCAGCTGCACGCCCTCTTCCAGCCGACCCTGGTGCACGATGGCGTTCTCGCTGTAGCCGGAGGTGAAAAGCACCGGCAGGCCAGGGTGCAGCGCCTGCGCCTCGCGGGCCAGGTCGCGGCTTTTTACCGGGCCGGGCATGACGACGTCCGTGAACAGAAGATCGACCTTGGCGCCGGCGCGCAGCGTCTCCAGCGCGCGCTGCGCCGTCGGAAGCGTGGATGCAGATGTAGCCGAGGTCGCGAAGCATCCCGACCGTCGAGGCTCGTACCAGATCGTCGTCCTCGACCACCAGAACCACCTCCCGTCGTCCGATCAGGCCGCCGTCGCTGGCTTCCGGCGCCGCCGCCAACGACTGTCGCGAGCGCGGCAGGTAGATCTTCACCGTCGTGCCTTCGCCGGGCTCGCTGTAGATTTGCACGTGCCCGTGGCTCTGCTTGACGAAGCCGTAGACCATCGAGAGGCCAAGGCCCGTGCCGCGCTCCTCGCCCTTGGTGGTGAAGAACGGCTCGAACGCCCGCGACAGGGTTTCGGGCGACATGCCCTGGCCGGTGTCAGAGACCGCCAGCATGACGTACTGGCCCGGCTCCACCTCGCGCTCCTGGCTGGCGTAGGTCTCGTCGAGCACGGCGTTGGTGATCTCGATCGTGAGACGCCCGCCCTTTGGCATCGCGTCGCGGGCGTTGAGCGCCAGGTTCAGCACCGCGCTCTCGACCTGCGCCGGGTCGGCCAGCGTGTTCCAGAGGCCGCCGGCGATCACGGTCTCGACCTCGATAGCCTCGCCCAGCGTGCGGCGGAGCATCTCCGCCATGTCGTTGACCAGCCGGCCGAGGTTGACCACCCTGCGGCTCGAGCGGCTGGCGGCGGGCGAAGGCCAGCAGCTGGCGCGTGAGCTCCGCGGCGCGGTCGGCGCCGTGCAGCGCGCTTTTCAGGCGCTCGGATGGCTTCCGGGTCGCTCACGGCGCTGGCGATCAGCTCCAGATTGCCGCGGATGACCTGCAGGATGTTGTTGAAGTCGTGGGCGACGCCGCCGGTCAGATGGCCGACCGCCTCCATGCGCTGGGCGCGCCTGAGGCGCTCCTGGCTCTCCTCACGCTCGGTCACGTCGCGCGACGAGGCGAGGATGCGGTCGACGCGGCCCTCGTCGTTGCGCACGGGCACCAGGATCGACTCCCAGATCCGCCGGCCGCGGGCGAGGTTGACCGGGTCGCGGGTGAACACCGGGACGCCGCCGGCGACGACGCGGCGGAGATGCTCGATGAGACGCGCCGACTCCGGCTCGCGCGCCATGAAGCGCAGTTCGACCCCACGCACCATCGCCGTCGTCACGCCCGTCGCCTGCTCGTAGGCTGGGTTCACCTCGCCCATGCGGAAGGTCCCGTCGTCCGCGACGTCGATGACCGAGAGCAGATCGGCGCTGTTGGCGAAGATCGCTCGATAGCCGGCTTCGCTTCCGCGGAGCGATGATTCGGCGACCTCGCGATCGCCGACCGCCGTCGCCAGCTGCCGGTTCGCCCGCGCCATCAGCAGCATCTGCGCGGCAAGGCCGAGAATGGCGAGCGTGCTGACCAACAGCGCGACGACGAAGCCGATGAACTCATAGCGGTTGGCCCGCGCGGTGCGCGCCGCCAGCAGGCTGTTCTCCGACTGCATGATCTCTGCGACCGCCGCCCTGGCGCGGTCCATGGCCGCCTTGCCCTCGCCGGGGTTCGACGAGCGGGCCTCCTGCGCGTGGCCGGCGCGGTAGAGCGCGACCCTCTGCCGCGACACCGCGACCCGCTCGTTCAGGCTCGCGATCAGCCGATCGACCCGCGCGCCCTGCGCCGGACTGTCGGCGACGAGGGCGCGCAGCTTCGCCCCTTCCGCGGCGACGGCGGCGCAGTCGGCGTCGAAGTGCTGAAGGAAAGACGCGTCGCCGTTGAAGGCGTAGGCGCGCTGCGCCGACTCCACCTGCGCCGCGGACGAAAACACCTCTTGCGTCGCTTCGATCACGTCGCGGCTGTGGCTGACCCAGCCCCGCTCGGTGCGCGTCAGCACGAGATTGTCGACGGCCATGAAGGCGGTCATGGCGCCCAGGATGACCAGCAGGGCGATCGGCGCGACGAGCTCGCGCCAGGTTCGCGTCGCCGGCGTCTGGTCTGAGGCGAGGGGGTGCTCATCGACGTCGTGGGCGGATCCGCGAGTGTGGGCCTCGCCTTTGGTTTTTTCATCGCTCGGGCGAAATAGCCAAGCGGAAAGTGCATCGCCGCCAGCGCCGCCAACAAGGCAAATCATCGCTTAACCTCAATGGCCTAGCTTGCAGCGCTTCGGTCGTCTGTTGAGGGGAGCGCCTGGCCAGTGAGCGAATCTGAAGCGCCGGGCGCGGCGCCTTGCGACCGCTATGACCTCATCGTCATCGGCAGCGGTCCGGCCGGTCGGCGCGCCGGTGTGCAGGCGGCGAAACTCGGCAAGTCGGTGCTCGTCGTCGAGAAAGGCCGCCGGGTCGGCGGGGTCTCGGTCCACACCGGAACCATTCCGTCCAAGACCCTGCGCGAGACCGTGCTCAATCTCTCCGGCTGGCGCGAGCGCGGCTTCTATGGCCGCGCCTACCGGGCGAAGAAGGACATCTCGGCCGAGGATCTGAAAAAGCGGCTTGTTCATGACCCTCGACCACGAGGTCGAGATTCTCGAGCACCAGTTCGCCCGCAACAAAGTCGAGACCGTCCGGGGCGAGGCCCGCTTCCTCGATCCACGGCGCGTCGAGATCGTCTGCGAAGACGGGGCGATCATCCGCCGCACCGCCGACCGGTTCGTGCTTGCGGTCGGCACGCGGCCCTACCGGCCGGCGCACGTCGCGTTCGACGGCGAGACCATCCTCGACTCCGACGAGATCCTCAATCTGCCGCGGATCCCCCGCCATCTGGTCGTGGTCGGGGCGAGCGTCATCGGCATCGAATACGCCACCATCTTCTCGGCGCTGGACGTCCAGGTCACCGTGCTCGAGCCCAGCTCGAGCCTGCTTGACCTTCGTCGACCGCGAGCTTGCCGACGAGTTCGTGCACGACCTGCGCGACCGTGGCGTGACGCTGCGCTTCGGGGCCAAGGTCACGGACGTCGCGATGGAGGGCCCGCAGCGCGCCGTCGTCGCCCTCGAGGACGGCCGCCAGGTGCGTGGCGACATGGTGCTGTTCGCCGCGGGCCGCGAGGGCGCGACCGACACCCTCAACCTCGCCGCCTGCGGCCTCGAGGCCGACGAGCGCGGCCGCATCGCCGTCGACAAGGAGACGTTCCAGACCGCGGAGTCGCACATCTACGCCGCCGGCGACGTCATTGGCTTCCCCAGCCTGGCCTCGACCTCGATGGAGCAGGGGCGGATCGCCGCCTGCCACGCGTTCGGCGAGCCGGCGCCGCCGCCGCCCGCCTTCTTCCCCTATGGCATCTACTCGGTGCCCGAGATCTCGACGGTCGGGATGACCGAGGAGCAGGTGCGCGAGCGCGGCATTCCCTTACGAATGCGGCGTCGCCCGCTTCCGCGAGACCTCGCGCGGCCACATCATGGGCCTGCACTCCGGCTTCATGAAGATGATCTTCTCGCTGGAGACCCGCCGGCTCCTGGGCGTGCACATCGTCGGCGAGGGCGCGACCGAGCTGATCCACATCGGCCAGGCGGTGCTCAACCTCGAGGGCGGCCTCGACTATTTCGTCGAGAACACCTTCAACTATCCGACCCTGGCCGAGGCCTACAAGATCGCCGCGCTGGACGCCTGGAACCGCATGCCCAAGGCGCAGCACAGCCAGCACGCCGCCGAGACCGCGCTCGATCTGGCCACGCGCGCGCTTTCGGCCTAACCCGTCCCGCGCGCCGCCGCTCAAGGCGGCCGCCAAGGTCAAGGGGGTCGGACGCGTGAAGCTTGGGGTCTGTTACTACCCGGAGCATTGGCCACGCGAGGTCTGGGCCGAAGACGCTCGGCGCATGGCCGAGATGGGCCTCTCGTGGGTGCGGATCGGCGAGTTCGCCTGGAGCCGCATCGAGCCCGCGCCCGGCGCGCTTCGACTGGGCCTGGCTGGACGAGGCGGTCGAGACGCTCGGCGCCGCCGGCCTTTCCATCGTCATGTGCACGCCGACGGCGACGCCGCCGAAGTGGCTGATCGACGCCCATCCCGACATCCTGGCCCTCGATCGCGAAGGGCGGCCGCGGCGGTTCGGGTCGAGGCGGCACTATTGCTTCTCGTCGGAGACCTATCGCGCCGAGTGCGCGCGCATCACCGAGGCGATCGCCGGCCGCTACGGTCGTCACGCGGCCGTCGGCGCCTGGCAGACCGACAACGAATACGGCTGCCATGACACGACGCTCAGCTACTCGCCGAACGCCGCCGGGCGGTTCCGCACCTGGCTCGCGCAGCGCTACCAGTCGGTCGATGCGCTCAACCGCGGCTGGGGCGACGGTGTTCTGGTCGCAGGAGTACCGCGACTTCGACGAGGTCGACCCGCCCAACCTGACCGTCACCGAGGCCAACCCGAGCCATCGGCTGGACTACCAGCGCTTCGCCTCGGAGGAGGTGGCGAGCTTCAATCGTCTGCAGACGGACATTATCCGCCGCCTCTCGCCCGGACGCGACATCACCCACAACTTCATGGCCTTCCACACCAGCTTCGACCACTTCGCGCTGGCGCGGGATCTCGACATCGCGAGCTGGGATTCCTACCCGCTCGGCAACCTCGAATCGTCCTGGTTCTCCGACGCAGAGACGCTGCGCCTACCTGCACCAGGGCCAGCCGGACGTGCAGGGGTTCAACCACGACCTCTACCGGGCCGCGGGCCGTGGGCGCTGGTGGGTGATGGAGCAGCAGCCGGGGCCGGTGAACTGGGCCAGGTTCAACCCCGCGCCGCTGCCCGGCATGGTGCGGGCCTGGACCTGGGAAGCCTTCGCCCACGGCGCCGAGGTGGTCTCCTACTTCCGCTGGCGCCAGGCGCCGTTCGCCCAGGAGCAGATGCACGCCGGCCTGAACCGCTCGGACCGCGAGGTCGACGTTGGCGGGCGCGAGGCGCGGATCGTCGCCGACGAGCTGAAGGCGGTCGGCGAGCTCGGGCCCGTGCGGCCGCGCGCCGGTCGCGCTGGTGTTCAGCTACGAGGCCGCCTGGCATCTGCGCATCCAGCCGCAGGGCGCCGGCTTTGCCTGGGTGGTGCTGGCGCACCAGGCCTATGCGGCGCTCCGCCGGCTGGGGCTGGACGTCGACATCGTCCCGCCGGACGGCGACTTCGCCGGCTACCAGCTCGTCCTTTGCCCAAGCCTGCCGATCGTCGACGCACGACATGGTCGAGCGCCTCGAGCCGCTCCGGCGCGCACGTCCTCTTCGGCCCGCGTTCCGGCTCGCGGACGCGGGAGGGCGCGACGCCGGACCGTCCTGCCGCCTGGGCCCGTTGCAGGCGCGGCTGCCGATGAAGGTGACGCGCGTCGAGAGCCTGCGGCCCGGCGCCGGGCCGAACGTGGCGCTGGGCGACGACACCTTCGCCGCGCGGCTCTGGCGCGAGACGCTGGAGACGCGCGCTCGAGCCGCTGGCGACGTTCGCCGACGGCGGCCCGGCCTGGGTGGGCGATGGGCGCTGGAGCTACCTCGCCACCTGGCCGGAGCAGCCGTTGATGGACGCGATCGTCGAGACGCTCGCTCGCGCGCGCCGGCCTCTTCGTCGCCCACCTCGAGGAGGGGGTGCGCATGCGCTCGCGCGACGGCGTCGCCTTCGCGTTCAACTATGCGGCCGAGACCGCGCACGACGCCCGCCGCCGCCGAAGGCGCGCTACCTGCTCGGCGGACCGGAGCTGCCGCCGGCCGGCGTCGCGGCCTGGCGGCTCGAATGAGCCGAGACGCATCCGTCTCGACGGCGGCGGCGACACCCTCGTCCTGCAGCAGACGCGCCGGCGCGCCGCGCCTGATCTATTGGGGCGAGGCGCTGCCGCACGACCTCGCCGGCGCGGCCGCGATGGCCGAGCGCGTCACGCGCGGCACGCTCGACGGCGGCGAGGTCTTCGATCTCTTCCCCGAGGCCGGGCGCGGCTTCACCGGCCAGCCTGCGTTTGAGTTCCATCGCGACGACGGCGGCTTCGTCAGCCAGCTGCGAGCCTGTCGGACGTCGAGCGGGAGGCCCAGCGCGCTCACCTTCCGCCTGGCCGACGACATGGCGGGCATCGAAGCCGCGCTCACGGTCGAGCTCGACGCAGGAGACAGGCGTCGCATCCTTCCGGTCACAGATTATAAACCGTGCCGCCTCGCCGCTGCATCTCGACTGGGTCGCGGCGGCGGCCCTGCCGCTGGCCTTCGACGAGCTCCTGCTGTTCGACGGCCGCTGGGCGCGCGAGTTCCAGACCAGCTCGCCAGCGGCTGGGCGACGGGCATGCTCGTCAAGGAGAACCGCACCGGCCGCACGTCACACCATTCTCCGCCCTTCATGGTGGCTGGCGAGCCCGGCTTCGGCGAGCGGCAAGGCGAGGTCGCTCGGCCTGCACTTCGCATGGAGCGGCAACCACCGCCTGCGTCGTCGAGCGGCTGCGCGACGGGCGGCTGCAGGCGCAGGCCGGCGCCTTCTTCTGGCCCGGCGAGCTCGACGCTCGGCGAGGGCGAGGCGTACGAGACCCCGATCCTCTACGCCGCGCGGTCGTCCGCCGGAACGAATGGGCTGACCGATCGCTTCCATCCTTTCGTCCGCACAGCGGATTCTCGGCTCGACGGCTGGCCGGAAAGCCGCGGCCGGTCAACTTCAACACCTGGGAGGCGGTCTACTTCCGCCATGATCTCGCGAGCTGAAGACGCTGGCGGACGCCGCGGCGGAGATCGGCGCCGAGCGGTTCGTGCTCGACGACGGCTGGTTCAAGGGCCGCCCCGACGACACCGCCGGCCTGGGCGACTGGACGCCCGATCCGGTGAAATACCCGAACGGCCTCACGCCGCTGATCGAGCACGTGCATTCGCTGGGCCTGGCGTTCGGCCTCTGGGTCGAGCCCGAGATGGCCAACGCCGACTCCGACCTCCTGCGCGCGCATCCGGACTGGATCCTCGGCCTCGCCGGTCGCAAGCAGCCGCTCGGCCGCAACCAGTATGTGCTCGATCTGACGCGCGCCGGAGGTGTTCGAGAACCTCTATGCGCAGATCGACGCGCTGCTCTCGGGCAACGCGATCAGCTACCTCAAGTGGGACATGAACCGCGACCTGACGCATCCGGCGAGCGGCGGGCGCGCCGCCGCCCACCGGCAGACGCTGGCGGTCTACGCCCTCGTCGATCGCCTGCGCGCGGCGCACCCAGCGGTCGAGATCGAGGACTGCTCGTCCGGCGGCGGCCGCGCGGACTTCGAGATGCTCAAGCGGACCGACCGCATCTGGCTGTCGGACTGCAACGACCCGATCGAGCGGCAGGCGATGCAGCGGGCGTTCACGATCTTCTTCCCGCCCGAGGTCATGGGCGCCCACGTGGCGGCGACCGCCGATCACACGACCGGCCGGCGCGCGAGCATGGACTTCCGCGCGCTGACCGCCCTTTTCGGCCACATGGGCATCGAGGCCGACGTGCGCGCGTTCACCGACAGCGAGCGGGCGGCCCTCAAGCGCTGGATCGGCGTCTACAAGGACCATCGCGCGCTGATCCATTCGGGCGGCTGAGCCGCCAGCCGGTGAGCGATCCGGCGGCGCTGGCGTTCATGATCGCCGGCGAAACCGAGGCGCTGGCCAGCTACGCGCAGCTGCAGCGTGCGCGCCAAGGTCTCGCCTGACCCGCTTGCGGCTGAGCGGCCTCGATCCGGACGGCGACCTATCGGGTCGCGATGCTCGCCCCGGCCGCGTCGCTCGATCGCGGACGACCCGGCGCTCGTCCGAGGCGAGCCGGTGCAGGCGAGCGGCCGCGTGATCGAACGCACCGGGCTGCCCATGCCGATCCTCAGGCCCGGCTCCATCGCGCTCTTCCATCTCACGCGGGCGGACTGATCGATCGCAAGCCCGCCTAGGCGCCGGTCCGCGCGGCGGCGCGCGAGCAGCGCCAGGGTCAGCATGACCGCGCCGAAAGCGGCCATGACCGCGCCCCAGATCAGGTCGATGGGCAGGCCGGTGATCGCCGTCGCCCCGGGCTCTAGCCCGCGCGCGGCCACGATCGCCCCGATCGCGAGGAAGAGGAGGCCGACAGGCAGGCGGATGTCGAGCAGCATCGCCGCGCCCTAGCGGAAGACGAGGTTGAGGGCGAGCGCGGCCGCGAGGGCGGCGACGCCCAGCGGAACTGGCCTGGCCCACCAGGGGCCCCGATCGGTGACCACCTTCGGCGTCAGCGCGTAGACCAGCCCCTCGAGGTCGGCGTCGGGCTTCGGCCGGGTGGCCAGGCTGACGGCGACGGTCACCACGAAGCAGACGCTCCACGCCCAGATCGCGGTCCAGAAGTTCTGCGCCATCTCGCTCGGGTAGGTGTGGGCGACGGCGATCCAGCCGCCCTTGACGCCCACAAGATCGTTCAGCGGCAGCGTCAGGCCGTGGTGGATCGGCCGCCGCCAGCGGTGCCCAGGGCAAGCCCGGTGAAGGCGCCGTGGCCGGTCGTTCGCTTCCAGAACATGCCGAGCAGGAAGGTCGCGAACACCGGCGCGTTCACGAAGGCGAACATCAGCTGGATCAGGTCCATGATGTTGTTGAACCGGGCGGCGAGATAGGCGGCGGCCACCGAGGCCACGATGCCGACGGCGGTCACCAGCCGCCCGACGCGCAGATAGTGGCCGTCGGGCGCGTTTCGTCGGATGTGGGCCTGGTAGATGTCGTAGGTGAAGACGGTGTTGAACGCGGTGACGTTGCCCGCCATCCCCGACATGAAGCTGGCGAGCAGGGCGGTCAGGCCGACGCCGAGCATCCCGGTCGGGAAGTCGCGCAGCAAAAGGTTCGGGGTGGCGAGGTCGTAGTCGAGCACGGGCTGGCCGCGGGCGTCGAGCATCGGCCGTCCGGTCGCCGGATCCAGCTTCACCGGGATGACGCCCCTGGTGCTGCGCAACCGCGGCCGCTGGGCTGGCCGTCGCCTGAGCTCGGCTGGGCGGGGCGGTCAGCGCCATGGCGATCAGGCCGGGGAAGATCACCAGGAACGGGAAGAACATCTTGACGCCGGCAGGCGATGAGCGGCGTGCGCCGGGCGGCCGTCATCGACTCGGCGGCCATCGCGCGCTGGACGACGAGGAAGTCGGTGCACCAGTAGCCGAACGAGAGCACGAACCCGAGGCCGAAGGTCAGGCCGAACCAGTCGACGCCCAGCCGGTTGGTCGTCGCGTGGCCCATTCCGACCCAGGCATGGGTGTAGCTGGGGCCGAGGCTCGCCTGCAGCCCATGCCAGCCGCCGACCTGGCGCAGGCCGATCCACACCAGCGGCGCGAACCCGGCGACGATGAGGAAGAACTGCAGGACCTCGTTGTAGATCGCGCCGCGCAGGCCGCCCATGAAGATGTAGACCAGCACGACCACCGCCGAGGCCAGCACGGCGACGTGGAAGATCCAGGCCTGGGGCAGGCCGAGCCGGGCGAACGGGCCGTCGAGCACGTGCAGGGTCTGGATCAGCTTGGCCAGCGCGTACATCGAGATGCCAGACGAGACGACGGTCATCACCGCGAAGGTCAGCGCGTTCAGCGCGCGCGTCTTCTCGTCGAAGCGCAGGCGCAGGTATTCCGGGACCGAGCGCGCCTTCGAGCCGTAGTAGAACGGCATCATGAAGACGCCGATGAAGACCATCGCGGGGATGGCGCCGATCCAATAGAAATGGGCGGTCGCGATGCCGTACTTGGCGCCCGACGCGCCCATGCCGATGACTTCCTGCGCGCCGAGGTTGGCGGAGATGAAGGCCAGTCCGGCGACCCAGGCCGGGATCGAGCGGCCGGCCAGGAAGAAGTCAGCCCCGCTCGTCGCGCGCCGCGCGGCGATCACGCCGACGCCGAGCACGAAGGCGAGGTAGAGGCCAAGGATCACCCAGTCGACCGTCCCCATCGCGCGCCTTGCCTCCGCCAACCGCCCCGGGCGCTCCCCTCTGCGATATCGAACCGGCTCCGGGAACGTTTGTCGAGCATGCGACGTTCTAGGGCCCTGGCTGGGCGATGGACTGGGGCGCTCGATGCTGATTTCGACGGCGGTCGCCGACGAGATGCTTGCGACGGCCGCGCGCGCCGTGCTGGCGGGCGGCGAGCGGTTGAGCGCCACCCTCGATGAGCTCGAAGCGCCGATCTATGTCACCGACGCCACCGGTCTCGTCACCCATTTCAACCGCGCCTGCATCGGGTTCACCGGGCGCATGCCGGCGGCCGGCAAGGACCGCTGGTGCGTGACCTGGAGGCTCTACGCCAACGATGGCGAGCCCCTTCCGCACGAGGGTTGCCCGATGGCGCCGCGATCCTGCAGAAACGCCCCATCCGCGGCGTGACCGCCATCGCCGAGCGTCCGAACGGCCAGCGCGTCGCCTTCATGCCGCTGCCAACGCCGATCTTCGACGGCGATGGCGCGCTGATCGGCGCCGTCAACATGCTGATCGACGTGACCGACTTGCGCCAGGCCGACGAACTTCGCGCGCAGGCCGACCGCTGCCGCCGGCTGGCGCGCGGACTGAGCGATCGCAAGGCGGGCGAGGTCCTCTGCGCCATGGCGGCCGAGTACGCCGACAAGGCCGCCGAACTCGAGCGGTCGAGCAAGCTCGTCGCCACGGCCTGAGGCGCGGCGGGTCGCGATCGCCGGAAGGCGCCTCCTCGAGGGGGGCGCGTGCTTGCCGCGCCAAAGCCTCTCCAGCGACCTGCTCTAGCCGCCGAGACTTCGGCGCCCTCGCAGTCGACGATGCGCGACAGAAGCGCGCCGTGCTCGTCGACCGGCGCAGCGCTGAAGGTCAGGCCCTTCGCCTCGCGCGCCGCATAGACCCCAGGCAGGTCGGGGACCTCGAAACCCAGCTGAACCCGCCCCGGCGGATTCGCCGCGGACGCGGGATGCAGCGCCAGCGTCACCGGACCGGTGTCGAACTCGCTCCAGAACGGGCTCTCGAATTGGACGGGCAGGCCCATGACGTCGCGATAGAAGGCGATCGCGCGGTCCATGTCCGCGACGAAGAGGATGGAGTGGGTGAACCGCGCTTGCATGCTGGAAGCTCCTCCCTAGGCGACCTCGTGGCTGAGTTCGGCTTCGGCCGCGAGATTCATCAACGTTTCCTGATGGCTGGCGCGCGTGATCTTGTAGCCGACCAAGAGGGCGATCGCGCAGCCTTGCAGGCCGATGATCAGCGGGATGTAGACCTCGCCCAGGTGGCGCACGACCGAGGGCGGAACGGTCGACGGATCCGTCGTCGCCTTGAGGTGGATGAGAGCGACCACCATCGAGGCGCCCAGGATCCCGAACCCGGAGACCGCCTTGCCGACAAAAGCCGAGGCCGCGAAGAAGACCCCCTCCGAGCGTCGCTTTGTCTTGAGCTCGGATGGCTCGACGATGTCGGCGATCATCGAAGAGCCCATGGTCGCCGCGACGATGCCGAAGGCGGTCGAAATCACCGAAGTGAAGAAGATGATCACCATCAGCGCCAGCGAGTGATTCGGCGGGAAGAGTCCGACGAGCCGCAGGAACAGCGGCCCGATGCCGACCGCGACCGCCAGGGCCGTGAACGACATGGCGACGGGCCGCTTGCCGTATCGGCGGGACAGGATCGGCGCCGTGCTCAAGGCGATGATCGCGGACACATAGACGCCGGCCGTGAAGATCGAGATCTGCCGGGCGGTGAACTCCCAGAAGAAGGTGTTGAAATAGCCGTTCAGCGACGCGACCAGGCCGCCCGCCATCGCGCCGAAGATCCCAGACATCAGCAGGAACAGGAACGAGCGGTTGGACACGGTCTCGACCAGCTCCCGCGCCGCCTGGCGCAGGGGAAGATGCCGACGCGGCGGGATGTTGAGGCCCGCTGCGCGACGCTGTGTGCCGGCCGCCGAGATGAGGATGGCGAAGAACATGACGACCGAGGCGATGAGGCCATACTTCGAGTAGCCGACAGGGTTCAGCTGGCCGACCTTGTGCGTCGCGTCCGGCGCGAGCAGGACGGCGAAGGCGAGGAAGTTCATCGTCAGGCCGCCGACCCAGCCGAAGAAGTAGCGGTAGGACAAGAGCGTCGTGCGCTCATCGTAGTTGGTGGTGAGCTCCGCCGAGAGCGCGGAACTTGGCACCTCGTAGAACGAGATGAAGACCCGGATCACGACGGCTGTGACGACGAGATAGAGGAACAGCTGCTGCTGCCCCCAGTGAGGCGGATTCCACAGCGCCAGATAGGACACCGCGACCGGCAGCGCGGCCGCGTACATGAAAGGATGCCGCCGGCCGAGGCGGGTCCGGAGATTGTCCGAGACCTGGCCGATCAAGGGGTCGACGACCGCGTCCACGACCAACGCCACCATCAGCGCCAGTCCGACCAGCGGCGCCGAGAGCCCGACGACCTGGTTGTAATAAAGCAACAGCATGTAACTAAAGCCGTTGTCTTTCACCCCGAAGGCCACCGATCCAAACCCGTAGAAGAGCTTGGTCCGCAGATCGAGCGGCGCCGCCTGCGCCGCCGCCGCCTCGCGTTGCATGGGACCCTCGCATCCGGTTGCCCCGCCAGCCTTAGGCTATCGGGCGAGGCCGCTCAAATCGCAGGACAGAAATGCCAGGGACGCGAGGTGCCGAGGGAGGGCCTCAACCCGGGATTGCGCCGCGACTTGCTGCCGCGGCGGAAAGTCACAAATCTGAGACAGTGGTTGACGTTCCGGTGAACGTGCAGCAAGGTCAGTCGATATAAGTAAGTCGACCTTTAGGGATGGTCGGCCGGACTAGAGGAAACGCCCGTCGCCCCAGGGAAGGGGCGGCGGAGCAAGGGGGGCAATATGACCAAGCGTACTGGAATGCTGTTCTGCGCCGCGTCGGCGCTCGGGCTGTGGGCTGGCTGTGCTGCGGCGCAGACGGCGGCGCCGGCCGGGCAATCCGCTGGTGGTCGTCACCGCCCTGAAGCGGACGGAGAACATCCAGAAGGTGCCGGTCGCCATCACGGCGTTCACCAGCAAGCAGCGCGACGTGATCGGCGTCCAGACCATCCAGGACATGACGAACTTCACGCCGGGCCTTGGCTACTCGACCGAGACCGACCGCATCGTGCTGCGCGGCATCGGGCGCACGACGAACGTGCTGTCGGCCGACACCCCGGTTTCCAACTACGACGACGGCCTCTACGAGACCTTCGCGGTGGCGGCGGGGCGCTCCTCCCTCGACCTCGACCGCGTCGAGATCCTGCGCGGCCCGCAGGCGGCGCTGTCCGGTCGCGACGCCGAGGCCGGCGCGATCAACGAAATCACCATCCGCCCGTCGTCGACCCCGCAGGCCGAGGTTCGCGCCACCGTCGGCCAACTACGACCACGTAACGCTGGAAGGCGCCGTGACCGGCCCGCTCGCGCCCGGCTGGGCCGGCCGCATCTATGGGGTCTGGGACTATCAGAACCAGGGCTGGACCAAGAACGTCGTCCCCGGCGTCGGCGGCGAAGGCAACCGGATCAACGAGTGGTACCTGGACGCCCAGATCCAAGGGAAGATCAGCGACCGCCTCGACATGTGGACCAAGGTCCAGAGCGCTGGCTGGGTGAACCCGTCCGGCGGTCCTGGCGCGAACTCCGAAGGCTGGCACAACTACGGCTATCCGACTGGCGAGTACGATCCCGCCAGCGCCTTCCTGTACGCGAACACGGCCTACGCCTGTAACGCCGGCAGCGGCGCGACCAACGTGGTCAACCCGAGCCCGACCGGCTGCAACAATCCCGCCGTCAACAACCCCCGGCGGGAGGCGAAGGATATCATCCACGTCGTCAACCTGCCGACCTACTACTCGATCAACTCGCAGTGGACCCTGCACTCGCCCGGTTTCGACACCAAGTGGATCGTCGGCGGGACCTACTATCACTACGTCCTGACGGGCGAGCACGCCACCGCGGGCGAGCCGATCGCGTCGGAAACGCTGCCGGTGGCGCCCGTCGGTCTGTGCGGCCTCGGCTTCATCGGACCGTGCGCCCGGGCTGAGCATCAACGGCCAGTACCACTTCAACTATCAGGAACTGAACGGCTTCTTCAGCAACGAGGTCAACTTCATCTCGACCGGCGGCGGACCGCTGCAGTGGGTCGCCGGCGCCTATCAGTTCTACCAACACTACCACCAGCCGGTGACGGCCGAGAACGGGAACCAACCGCAGCTGACGGCCCCAACGTGTTTCATAAAGCCCGGGCCGATCTGCCCGGCGAATGCCGTCGGCCGAATACTTCAACAACCGCCCGGAGGTGAGCGACCAGTCCTATGCCGTCTTTGGTCAGATCGACTGGAAGGCGACCGACACCCTGAAGGTCACCGCCGGGCTGCGCTACTCCTGGGACCACAAGTACGGCACCGAGAGCGTGCGGCTGCTGGACTTCGGCAACATCGTCGCGCCGGAGACTTATCGGCAGCCATCGCCCGCCGCGTTCGACCTGACCACGCTCTGCACGGTCGTCGACTGCGCGCCGACCAAGGGCGTTGTGTCGAAAACCACCTACAACCCGGTCACGGGCCTCGCGTCGCGCAGCTACAACGCGACCTGGCAGGATCCGACCGCCACGATCGGCCTCGAGTGGACGCCCGACCCGACGACCCTGGTCTACGCCAAGTACGGGCGCGGCTATAAGTCGGGCGGCTTCAACATCGGCATCTTCACGGTGCTGAGCTTCTCGCCCTACACCAAGGCGGAGACGGTGGATTCCTTCGAAGCCGGCGTGAAGAAGACCTTTACCAACTTCCTGACCGACGACGGGCTCCCTGACCCTCGATGCGGCCGCCTACTACTACGACTACCAGAACCTGCAGATCCCGATCTCCATCGCGCAGACCTCGGGCGGGCTTACTCAGTCGACGACGGCCTTCTACAACGTCCCGACCAGCGTCTCGGCCGGCATCGAGCTCGAAGCGACCTGGATCGCCGATCCAGAACCTGGACATCCTGCTCAGCTACTCCTACGACGACGCTTACGCGAACGTCCGGCGTGGCCGCCGACCCGGCCGACCCGAACGCGATCGGACCGGGCGCCAAGCCGCTGTTCACGGCCGCTCAATGCGCCGCGCAACTCGCGGGACATCACGGCACTCCCGTCCCCGGCGGCTGCACGGTCGACATCTACAGCGTCGGCATCGCCGGCGACGCGAACGCCGGCTGGAATATCCCGCAGAGCCTGAAGGGCCAGGAGCTGCCCAACGCGCCGAGGAACAAGCTCGCGATCAACGCGCTCTACAGCTGGGATCTCGGCAACGGGATGGGGACGATGATCCCGTCGGTCAGCTACATCTGGCGCGACGTGCAGTACGGGGCCTTCTTCCAGCGTCCGTGGTGGGCCGCGCCGTCCTGGGATGAGTGGGACGCCCGCGTCACCTGGAAGTCGTCGAACGACCGGGTCGAGGTCATCCTGTTTGGCAAGAACCTGGCCAACAGCATCGGCTACGACCAGGGCCCCGTCGCCGGGCGGCTCGCCGAAGTCACCAACGTCATCGGGCCGAAGCCGATCCCGGCGGCAACCAGCGTCGAAGCACCGTTCAACTACGTCCAGGGCCTCAACGGCCCGGCCGGCTTCAACCAGAAGGTGCGCGAACGAGTTCCCCGGCGGCCAGGTGCAGACGCTGTACCCGACCCCGCCGTTCACCTTCGGCATCGAGGTGCACTACAAGTTCTTCTAACCAGCTCAGTCGGGCCGCTCGCGGCGCGACGCAGCTATCAGTCGCGGGCGGCCAGACTTGGGCCGCCCGTTTCTGTCTGAGGGTTCGAGTCAAGGAGAAGCAAGATGATCAAGATGACCCGGCATGCCGCGTTTTTCGGCGCTGCTTCTGTGCTTTCGCTATGCGCCGGCTACGCGGCCGCTCAGACGGCGCGCCCCGCCGCCCGCCGACCAGGGCGCCAACGCCAACGTGGTCGTCATCGCGCAGCACACCACGACCAAGCTGCAGAAGATCCCGGTGGCCGTTTCGGTGTTCACCGGCGCCTCGCGCGACCGCATCGGCATCTCGACGGTGCAGGAGGTCACCAACTTCGCGCCGGGCTTCGTCTACGACCCGAGCACCGTTCACGCCTACATCCGCGGGGTCGGGCGTCAGTCCGTCAACGTGACCGACGACCAGCGGGTGGCGACCTACGAGGACGAGTTCTACGTCTACTCGCCCTACGGCCTCGAGAAATCCTCGCTGTTCCTCAGCCAGGAGCAGATCGAGCGCGGGCCGCAGAACGTCGGCGGCCGCCAGGCGGCGGCCGGCTCGATCGACATGATTTCGGTCCGCCCCACCAGCCAGCCCTACGCGGAGCTGCGCGGGACGGTCTCCAACTTCAACCACTATGAGCTCGAGGGCGCGGTGTCCGGCCAGATCGCGCCGGGCCTGACCGCCCGCGCCTCCGGCTTCTGGAACGACCAGGAACAGGGCTTCTACAAGAACGTCGCCGGCGGCCCGTCCGAGGGCAACCACATCAAGGAGTGGTACATCGAAGGTCAGCTCGCAGTGGCAGATCAACGACCACGCCGACCTCTGGGTCAGGGGCTTCTCCGAAGGGCTGGAACAACGTCGACGGCGACGCCGGCTCGCGCACGGGCTTCACGAACGGCAGCTGGGACGAGGTCAACCTGACCGACGGCAACGACGCGCTGGCTGGCGGCCTGTTCGTGAACCCCAACTACGGCTACGCGGCCTTCCCCGGCGCCACCCGCGCCGGCGCCGCGGCCAACTCACTGGTGACTGGCGATCCGCTTCCGGTGCCCGGCCTGACGGTGCTGGCGAACCCGCACGTCTTCAACAATCCATCCGCCACCAATCAGAACAACTTCGCCGCAATCCTCTCTCGGCCGGTCAAGCTGCGCGGATACGATGGCGTCAACTCCATCTTCACCTACCACTTCCCGAACGTCGACTTTAAGTACATCGCCGGCTTCCAGGCCTATAACTACGACCTGAACTACCAGGACGGCGACTCCAACGTCCGGCAATACGTGCTGCCGGGCAGCAGCGGGATACCAGCGCCAGTGTTGGCCTTCCTGGGCCTGCCGCCGCCGACCCAGCTGGTCATCAACCCGATCATCAGCGCCCACTACACCGAGGACGACAACTGGTGGAGCCAAGAGGCGTCGCTGCAGTCGACGGACTCAGAGCCCGCTCCAGTGGATCGGCGGCATCTTCTACTACCGCCAGCACTACGATCAGCCGTACGACGAGACGACGCCGCAGCAGCCGCAGCTTTCGCAGCCGATCCAGCTTCTGCCGCTGCTCTTCGCCGGCGCTGCTGTTCCAGCCGCGCCGAATCCCAGGCGCGACATCCTCCAGCTTGAGTACTCGTTCACCGTCGAAACCTGGTCGCCCTACGCGCAGGTCTCCTACAAATTCAACGACCAGTTCAAGGTGACGGCGGCGCTGCGCTTCACGCACGACCACAAGTTTGGCGACGAGGACTCGCGCTTTGTCGCGTTCAACAACACCTTCATCGACAGTTTCTCACCGTTCTATGGCGCGGCGACGCCTTCGGTGGACGAAACGCTCGCTGCGATCTGTCCCACCGGCAATCAGGCCTCGTGTTTCGCCGGACCGCTTGGCCAAGGGCGTTCTGAGTGCGAGCGTCATCGGGGCGGACGGCCTGGCGCGGCGCAAACTCGGCGACATCTTCGCAGGCCTGGACCGGCGGGGCGGGGATCGAGTGGACGCCGACGCCGGACATCTTCGCCTATGCCCGCTACGGGCGGGGCTACGAGCCGATGTCGTTCAACGCCGGCTTCAACAGCGCCGGCCCGGAGGTGGCGCCGGAGTACCTCAACTCGTACGAGGTCGGCTACAAGCAGACCTTCGGCCGCACGCTCTCGATCGACCTCGCCGCGTTCTACTACGACTACATCGGCTTCCAGCAGCCGATCAGCGTCAACGTCGGCGGCACGCTGCAGAGCGAGTTCATCAACGTTCCGAAGGCGGAGTCGACCGGGATCGAGTTCGAAGGCGTCTGGAACCCGATCAAGGACCTTCAGATCACCGGCACCTACTCCTACGACTATACGGCGATCGTCAGCGGGCTGCTCGCTGGCCGCGGCGCCGGTGACGCTGGCGACCGGTCATACCCCCGGCGGCAACCTCTGCATCGTCGACACCCAGGACCCCAACGCCGTGGCGCCCGGGCGCTCACAACGCCCCTGCACGGGCTACCAGAGCATCAAGGGCGACCCGCTGGTCAACGCGCCGAAGAACAAGGTCGCCGTCGACGTCGCCTACACATGGCACTTCGAGCCGGGCAACCTGACCCTGTCGGGCGCCTACGTCTGGCGCGACATCCAGGCCGGCGCGTTGTTCAACCGCTTCTACTACAACGCACCGTCATGGTCCGACGTGGACCTGAGGGCGCTCTGGTCGGGTGATCACGACCGCTACGAGATCATCGGGTTCGTGAAGAACGTCTTCAACACGACCCAACACGACACGGGCGCCGGCGGCGCGGCGCTGGCCGGCAACGCCACGACCGCGGGCAATTTCTTCGTCAGCAGCTTACAACATCGCCCCGCCGCGCCAGTTCGGCGTCGAGGTGCGCTACAAGTTCTTCTAGGCGGACCGGAGCCCCGCCCAAGTGGCGGGGCGTCCAGCCCGGCCGTTCGCTGTCAGGTCAGCCCTTTGGCGTTGGCGCCGCCGCGGCGGGCGGCGGCGTGAAGGGGCCGCGAGGCGGCTCCGGCGGGGGCGGCGGCGTCCAGGCGCCGGTCGCGATCTTGCCGCCCCTGGCCGAGACGGCGAGCCCGATGATGGCGTCGGTGATGTTCGGCTCGTAACCCTCGGTGTGGCCCTTGGCGATGCGGACCACGTCGGCCACGACCCGACCGTCCTTGCACTTGGGAAACACGTAGACCAGCGCCCGTCCCGACTTCGGATAGTGCCCCCAACCGTCGCTGCCCGGGTCCTGGCGGCTCGAGTCCCAGACGTAGCCGGGCTTGGGGTCGATCACGTCGGGCAGCTCCTCGCGCGGGCCGCAGGCGAACTTGTCGGCGAGCGGCGATGTCGCGGCGGGGATCGACTCGTTCTCGCCGTTGGAGAAGATGAAGGAGTAGTCGCAGGCGCCGCCCGGCGGGCCGACCTCGGGCGGGAAGGCCGGCAGGCGAGGCGGCGGCGCGGTCTCGGTTCCGGAGCGGTAGACCGGCACGCCGCCGACGAAGCCCTTGCCGGCAGGGGTCACGTCGCCGACCCGGCCGCCCGACAGGCTGACCCGGACGTCGACCTTGTCGGCGAAGTAGGGGTCGCAGACCAACCGCCGCGAGGTCAGGCCGCCCTGGCTGTGGCCGATCAGGATGAAGTGGTCGACGTTCGCCTTGCCGACGGTGGCGACGACTTCGTCGACGATGTTGTGCAGGTACTGGTCGTCGTCAGCCGTCCAGTAGCGGATCGGCGACCCCGGCGTGATCACGACCAGGTGGTACTTGTCCTTCACATCCATGGCCGGGAAGTAGTTGCGCTGCCAGTTCGCGTAACTGCCGAAGCCATGCAGGCTGAGAACGATGTTCACCTTGTCGCCCGGACGGTAGTCGGCGGGGCAGTCCAGGAAGAAGGTGCGACGGGTCCTAAGCTCCACCGTGTCGCCCGGCTGGGTCACCATGGCCGGCTGGCAGTCGCTGTCGGGACAATGCCAGCTCGGCGGCGCCGCGCAGTCGACCCCCATAAGGGTATGCGCCGCCTGCGCCCAGGCCGGGCACACGCCAAGCAGCAGGATCGCGAACGCGCCGATGAGGCCGCCCGCTACAGATCGAGACAGAGTGTGCACGGCTTTCTGCCCTCCCATTCGCCGGCTTGCGGCCGGTCTGATGAATTTAGCAGTGCTAGAGTAGCGTGCTCGCGTGATCTTTCGGACAGCTCGATAATTCGAGCCGCCACCTCGTGGCCTACGACCTCGACCGTTGCGGCGGCCAAAGCCGCTTGTTGGCGAACGCTCTGCCGGACCCCGATTTCAGATAGTGTTCGAACTCGCGCGCTCTGCGCTCGTCGTCGAAGGCGAAATGAGGCACGAGCTTCCAGGGCTTGTACTTCCGCGTGTGGATGGACGCACCTTCGTTGTGCGATTTGAGCCGGCGGGCCAAGTCGGTGGTGAAGCCGATGTAACGCTGGTCTGGGTCAGCGATGCTTATGAGTAGGTAGACGTAGAACATCTTCGATAGCCGTCGGGATCAGAGTAGGCGCAAGCCGGATCGAAGCGCGGCAGCGCTGCCGGCCCGCCTCCGCTGAAGCTCCGGCGGGCAGCCTTCGCCGCTTCGCAAAGGCGACGCTCTGCTGGCGTGAACCAGCCGTAGCTGCGAAGCAGCGAAGGCTGGCTGGGGGACTAGGACTTCGAACCTAGAATAACGGTACCAAAAACCGCTGTGTTACCATTACACCATCCCCCAGCGGCGGGCCGGCGAGGCGTGCCTCGGCAGCCGGGCGGCCGGGATATCGCAAGCCCCCGAGCATTGCAACCAACGCGGCCGCCGCGCGCGGCAAGGCCTTGCTTGCCCGGGATTTGCCCCTCGTCTATAAGCGCCGCCTCTGGCGTCGGAGCATAGCTCAGCTTGGTAGAGCACCGTCTTCGGGAGGCGGGGGTCGCAGGTTCGAATCCTGCTGCTCCGACCATCCGCCTTCGCTGACTTCGCCGAAGGCGAAGTCTAGCTTCGGCGTGACGAAGTCCGCCGGAGCGTGCGAAGCGGATGCCACGCCGTAGCTCTTGCGAAGGCGGGCCACGGGGCTGCAGGACCGCGAAATACGTCTACATGCTCAGGAGCGTTGAGTTCCCTGACGCCTATTACGTCGGCGCAACCTTGGATCTGCGAAGGCGGTTTCGAGACCACAACGCGGGCGCATCGCCTCACACCCGCAAGTTCAGGCCATGGTCGCTGGTGACCTATCTGGCATTTGATGATCAGGCGAAGGCCGATGCCTTCGAACGCTATCTCAAGAGCGCTTCTGGCCGGGCTTTCGCCAAACGCCACTTCTAGACGAGTTGGCCCGCATGGCCCTCCTTTGAGCGCATCGCGCGGCGGGCTAGGGTGCGGCGCGATTCCCGCCTGGGCGCCTCGATGAAGCAGTTCCTCCTGACACTGGCCGGCGTCTTCGCCGGGCTAACGCTGTTCTTCATCGGCGTGCCGTTCCTCCTGATCAGCATCGCGCTTGGCGGGGCGCGCGCGCCGACGACGCCGCCCAACTCGGTCCTGGTGCTCGACCTGCGCGGCGCGCTCACCGACCAGGAGCCGGAGAGCCTGCTCAGCCTGTTCGGCCAGCACCCCTTGTCGGTGATGCGCATCGTCGAGACGCTGAAGCGCGCGGAGAGCGATCCGCGGGTGAGGGGCCTCTTCGTGCGGCTGCCCGACGCCGGCATCGAACCTGGCGAGGCCGACGAGCTCAGGCTGGCGATCCGCGCCTTCCACGACGCCGGCAAGCCGGTGATCGCCTACAGCCAGGGACTGTATCCGGAGGGCGTCGTCACCTCGACCTACATGCTGGGGGCCGCGGCCGACCAGTTCTGGATGCAGGAAGGCGCGCCCTTCCAGGCCACCGGCATCGCCAACGAGAGCCTCTTCTTCAAGCGGCTGTTCGACAAGTACGGGGTCAAGGCCGACTTCGAGCAGCGGTACGAGTACAAGACCGCCGTCAACAGCTACCTCTACGACGACTTCACATCGGCGCAACGCGAGGCGGACCTGTCGTGGATGGGCTCTGTCTACGCCACGGCGCTCGGCGCCGCCGCGGCCGACCGGAAGATGGATCCGGCCAGGCTGAGGGCGCTGATCGAGGGAGGCCCCTACGATGCGGCCGACGCCAAGGCAAAGGGCCTGATCGACCGCCTTGGCGATCTCAAAGCGGCGGAGGACGAGATTGTCCAGCGCGCCGGCGACGGCGCCAGACCGTTCGACTTCGACGACTATGCTTCGGCCATCGACCGCAGCGTCGTCGCCTTCGGGCGCCCCACGATCGGCGTTGTCTCGGCCGAGGGCGACATCACGACCGGCGCCGACGGCGCGACGCTGGGCGCGCAGGCCATCAACGCCGACGAGGTGGCGGCCGCCCTCTACGCAGCGGCGCAGGACAGTTCGATCAAGGCGGTGGTGTTCCGCCTGAACTCGCCCGGCGGCGGCGACACGGCCTCGGAGGAGATCCTGGCCGCCGTCCGCGCGGTGAAGGCGGCCAAGCCCATCGTGGTCACCATGGGAACCTATGGCGCGTCGGGCGGATACTGGGTTTCGTCGGCGGCGTCGGCGATCGTGGCCGAGCCATCGACGCTGACCGGCTCGATCGGGGTGTTCGGCGGCAAGCTCACGGTCGGGCCGGCGCTGGCGCACTTCGGCGTCGACGTCCGCGACCTCAGCGTCGGAGGTCAATATGCCGACGCCGACAGCCCGGCCGGCGACTTCACGCCCGCCCAACGCGCCGCCTTCGCCGCCTCGGTCGATCAGGTCTACGATGGCTTCATCCAGCGCGTGGCGACTGGCCGGCGGATGAACCCCGACCAGGTCCGCGCGATCGCCCGCGGGCGCGTGTGGACCGGCGCGCAGGCCAAGGGGCTGGGGCTGGTCGACGAGCTCGGCGGCTTCTACCAGGCGGTGGAGCGGGCGAAGGACCTCGCCGGCCTGCGCGGCCAGGAGGTCGAGCTCAGGGGCGTCACCGTGCGGCGCACGCCCTGGCAGGCGCTCAAGCACACCTTCGGAGTCGCCGACAGCGAACTGAAGACCTTGCAGACGGCGAGCGAGGTGCTGAACGACCCGCGCGCCCGCGAACTGGTCTCGACGCTGGCCGACACTCGCCGCACCAGCGGTGAACGCCTGCTCGCCCCGGTTCCGCGGTTCTAGGCGCCCGCCCCGGGCCTTCCCCGGACGGGCGAAGGGGCTATAACGCCTCGTTCACGCTGGCGGAGCCGCCCATGTCAGAGTTTCGCAAGGTGACCGACAGGTTCTCGGTCGCGCCGCAGATCGCGCTTGCCGACCTGGCTCGCGCGGCCGAAGCGGGTTTCACGCTGGTCATCAACAACCGCCCGGACGGCGAAGTTCCCGACCAGCCGAGCAGCGCCGAGGTCGAGGCGGCGGCCAGGGCGGCGGGACTGGACTACGCTCATATTCCGGTGCGTGGCGCGCCGACGCCTGAGCAGGTGGCGGAGGAGCGGGGAGTGCTGGCGCGGGCGAAGGGTCCCGTGCTTGCCTTCTGTCGCTCGGGCACGCGCTCGATCGTGACCTGGTCGCTGGGCGAAGTCGGCGCCGGCGGCCGGTCGCGTGAGGAGCTGGTCAAGCTCGGCCAAGCGGCCGGCTACGATCTCGCCAACGTGCTGGTCAGTGGGTGATCGCCACCTTGCCGGCCATCGGAACCAACTCTGGCTCGCAACTTGCAAGGGAAAGCGCCATCTGTATCGCCATAAGACACAGAATCGCAGCGGCCACGCGCTGCAGCCGTTTTGACACAAAAATAACCATGTCCATGGCGCTGGGCCCCTCGCTACCGGTGTGTCGGGGGCTTTCCGGGCAAGAGGCGGGCCGCGCGCCGTGGTGATCCCCTTCGTCCGCGACATCGATTTCGAGTACGGCAAGACCGACCGGCTCACGCCCCTGATCCGTCGCGTGATCGCCAACAATCCGGGTCCATTCACCTACAAAGGCACAGGGACCTACATCATCGGTCGCGGCGCGAGCGTCGCGGTGATCGACCCTGGCCCTGACGATGCCGCACACCTCGACGCCATCCTCGCCGCCGTGGATGGCGAGCGGGTGACGCATATCCTGATCACCCACCACCACCTCGACCATTCGCCGCTCGCGCGGCCGCTGAAGGAGAAGACCGGCGCGGTGATCTACGGCTGCGCCGTGGCCGAGCTGCCGGCCGAGGACGGCGTGCGGACCGAGGCCGGCTACGACCGCTTCACGCCCGAGGTCTCGGTCTGCGGCGGCGGGCAGACCATCGGGGGACAAGGGTGGACCTTCGAGGCGATCGCCACGCCCGGCCACACCTCGAATCACATCTGCTATGCGCTGCTCGAGGAGAACGCCTGCTTCACCGGCGACCACATCATGGGCTGGTCGACGACGGTGGTGACGCCGCCCGACGGCGACATGGGCGCCTATATCGCCAGCCTCGACCTCATCAAGTCGCGCGACTTCAAGACCCTATGGCCGACGCATGGGCCTCCGATCACCGACGTCGCCCACTTCATCGACGCGTACAAAGCGCATCGCTTCGACCGGGAGCGGCAGATTCTCGAGCAGCTGGCGGCCGGCGAGAGGAAGATCACCGACATGGTGCCCAAGATGTATGTGGGCACGGATCCGCGCCTCTTCCCGGCCGCCGCCCGCTCGGTGCACGCCCATATGATCCAGCTGGTGCGCTCGGGACGGGTCAAGACGGACGGCCAGCCGGAGCTGAACAACGACTACCGCCTGGACTAAAACGCGGGGGCGCCGACCTCCGAGCTTCACAATTTGCTGGCGCCAGCGGCGCGACGGGCACAAGGTGGCGCCGGTCTCGCGTCCGACGCCTCGTCGCCGGCGCACTTCGCAAACGGGGGAAGGACACCCATGACTTCTGAAACGCTTCGCAGGATTCTCATTGCTGGCGCCGCCATTGGCGCCCTCTCGGTCGCGGCTTGTGGCCGCAGCCCCGAGCAGAACGCCGCCGACGCCGCCAATCAAGCCAACGCGGAGGCGGCCAGCGCCATCGCGGCGGCCAACAGCGCCGCGGCCGCAGCGACGGCTCAGGCGAACAGCGCCATGGCCTCGGCCAACAGCGCCACTGCCGCCGCCATGAGCGCCGCCGCCGCAACCAGCGGCGCGCCCGCGAACCAGTAATCTCTGCGCTTCAGTGAGGGGCGCCCCGCCCGGGATCATGACGATCGGGCGGGGCGCTTTCGCACGCCTGCTCCCTGGAGCTACTGGGCCGGGACCTTCGCCGCCTCGACGGCGGTGGGCAGCACGTAGTCCTTCATCCTGTCGCGGATGAGCCGCTTGTCGATCTTGCCGGTCGCACCGAGCGGGATGTCGTCGACGAACACCACGTCGTCCGGCATCCACCACTTGGCGATCTTGCCGTCGAGGAACTTCAGGAACTCTTCGCGCGTGGCGGTTTCGCCGTCGCGCAGCTTGACCAGCAGCAGGGGCCGCTCGTCCCACTTCGGGTGAGCGACGCCGATGACCGCGGCGAGCAGACGCCTTGGGGTGGCCGGCGGCAAGGTTCTCGATCTCGATCGACGAGATCCACTCGCCGCCCGACTTGATCACGTCCTTGGCCCGGTCGGTGATCTGCATGTAGCCGAGCGCATCGATGGTCGCGACGTCGCCGGTGTCGAAGTAGCCCTCGTCGTCCAGGATGTTTCCGCCCTCGCCGCGGAAATACTCGCCGACCACGTAGGGCCCGCGGATCTTCAACCGTCCAAAGGTCGCCCCGTCGTGCGGCAAACGCTCGCCGGCATCGTTGGTCAGCTTGAGCTCGACGCCGGCCGGCGGGCGGCCCTGCTTGAGCTTGAATTGCAGCTGGCGTTCGGCGTCCATCGCCGCGACGGCGGCGCTGGTGCTGGAGAGGGTGCCGAGCGGCGAGGTCTCGGTCATGCCCCAGGCGTGCACCACCTCGACGCCATAGTCGTCGCGGAAGGCGCGCACCAGCGCCTCGGGCACGGCCGAGCCGCCGATCACCACGCGCTTGAGCGCAGAGGGCTTCAGGTTTTCGGCGCGCAGGTGCTGCAGCAGCATCTGCCAGACGGTCGGCACCGCCGCCGAGAAGGTGACCTTCTCGGTCTCGAGCAGCTCGAAGATCGAGGCGCCGTCCATCTTCGATCCGGGCAGCACGAGCTTGGCGCCCGCCGCCGGGGCTGAGAAATTAAGGCCCCATGCGTTGGCGTGGTACATCGGGACCACCGCCAGGATGCTGTCGCGGCTGGACAGGCCCATGGCGTCCGCCTGCAGCGTGATCAGGGTGTGCAGGAAGGTCGAGCGGTGCTCGTAGAGCACGCCCTTCGGGTTGCCGGTGGTGCCGGAGGTGTAGCAGAGGGCGCATGCCGTCCGCTCGTCGAAGTTCCCCCAGACGACGTCGGGCGAATGCTGCTCGATCAAGTCCTCGTAGCAGAGCGCGCCGGGATAGTCGGCCTGCCCCATGTGTTCGCGGTCGGTCAGCACAACGACCTGCTCGACCTTCGGCAGCTTGTCGCGGTGCTCCTTCAGGATCGGCAGGAAGGGCAGATCGACGAAGAGGATACGGTCCTCTGCGTGGTTCATGATGTAGCAGAGCTGCTCGGCGAACAGCCGCGGGTTCAGCGTGTGGCAAACCGCGCCGATACCCATGATCCCGTACCAGGTCTCGATGTGACGGGCGCTGTTCCAGGCCAGGGTCCCGATCCGGTCGCCGGTCTTGACGCCCAGTCCCAGGAGCGCGTTCGAGAGCCGGCGCGCGCGGTCATGGATCTGGCCCCAGTTCGTGCGCACGATCGGCCCCTCGATCGAGCGGCCGACCACTTCGCGGTCGCCGTGCCAGTTCTTGGCGTGGTCGAGGATCTTGTCGACCGTGAGCGGCCAAGTCTGCATCAAGCCTTGCATGAAGGTTCCTCGTTGTCGTTCGGCCGGCGCGCTACGGTGACCGGCGTTCACTCATTTATCGCGCAAGAGCTCCTACGGATAAAGGCGGGCGATGGACCACGGCTGGCCCGGGCCCTGGCGCGAATAGGCGAGGCGCTCGTGCAAGCGGAACGGCCGGTCGCGCCAGAACTCGATCGAAAGTGGATGGAGGCGGTAGCCTGACCAGTGGGGCGGCCGCGCGACCTTGCCGAGGCCGAACTTCAGCCCGTACTCGGCCACGCGACGCTCAAGGGCCAGGCGGTCGGGCATGGCGCGCGACTGGTCCGACGCCCAGGCGCCCAGCTGGCTGCCGCGGGGACGGGTGGCGAAATAGGCGTCCGCCTCTGCCGGCGTCACCGGCTCGATCGGGCCGCGCACCCGCACCTGGCGGCGCAGTGACTTCCAGTGGAACAGCAGGGCGGCTTTCGGGTTTGCGGCCAGCGCCCGGCCCTTGGCGCTCTCGGTGTTGGTGTAGAACACGAACCCACTACGGTCGGCGTCCTTCAACAGCACCATCCGTACGTCCGGCATGCCGGATGCGTCGACCGTCGCCAGCGCCATGCCGTTCGGGTCGTTCGGCTCGGCCTTGCGCGCGTCCTCGAACCATTGCTCGAACAGGGGGAAGGGATCGTCGCCCTCGGGCAGCGGCGGTTCGCGTGCCGCGTGAGCGAAGAACTGTTCGTCGGTTTTCTTAGGGGCCTTGCGCGCCATACCCCCGTATAGCGTGACCAGCCGCTCGGCGCAGCCTCAGCCGCCTTTCCCCGCCCTCGGCCCTGACGGCCGCTCGAGGCGCTATGGCAGGGGCGAGCGAGGCGCCAAGGCCGCCGCGCCTTGCTACTTGCCGACGAACACGGGCTTGCGCTTCTCGAAGAAGGCCTTGCGCGCCTCCTTGGCGTCCTCGCTCGCGAACGCGATGCGGATGTTGCCGACCTCGTATCGCAGCTGCTGCTCCATGTCGGAGGTCTCGAGCGCCTTGACCATGCCGCGCTTGAGCAGCCGAAGCGTGATCGGCGACCATTCGCAGAGCTGTTGGCAGTAGGCGGAAAGCCGCGCGGCGAACTTGTCGTCGTCGACCACCTCGCCCGCCATGCCCCAGGCCACGGCCTCCTCGCCGTTGGCGGTCCGGTTCTCCATCATGAACCGCATCGCCCGCTCGTAGCCCATGGCCTGCGGCAGGGTGATGGTGAGGCCAGCGTCGGGCGAGCCGCCGATGCGTGTGTAGCCGGCCATGAGCCGCGCGCTCTTCGCCACCAGGCGCACGTCGGTCGCCATCGCGAGCCCCAGCCCCGCGCCGACGGCGACGCCGTTGATCCCGCCGACCACCGGCTTGTCACAACGCTTGCGGATGGCGAGCAGGAACTGGCCCACCCACGAGATATCGTCCAGCTGCGCCGATTGTGGGGTGTACGGATGGTAGCGCTCACCGCCGGCCAGATCGAGGCCGGCGCAGAAGGCGTCGCCCGAGCCGGTGATGGCGATCACCCAGACCTCGTCGACCTTGGCCGCCGCCTCGACGGCCTCGACCACGCCCCAGGCGAGCGCGTTGGACAGCGCGTTCTTCTTCTCCGGACGGTTCAGGGTGATGGTCCTGACGTGGCCGTCGTCGGCGACCTGCACGAGATCGGTCATGGCGGTGCTCCTTTGCTCGGCCCGTTCCTAGCAGGCCGGAGCGAAGCTCGAAACGGCCCCGCTATGTCGCGGCGGGCGCGCTTCGGGTAGAAGGCGCGGGCGATGTCGCACAACACGTTCGGCCACCTGTTCCGCGTGACGACCTGGGGCGAGAGCCACGGGCCGGCGCTAGGCTGCGTCGTCGACGGCTGCCCGCCGGGGATTCCGCTGACCGAGGCCGATGTGCAGGTCTGGCTCGACAAACGCAGGCCGGGGGCTGGCAAGTTCGTGACCCAGCGACGCGAGCCCGACGCGGTGAAGATCTTCTCCGGCGTTTTCGAGGACGAGCGCACCAAGCGCCAGGTCACGACCGGAACGCCCATCTCCATGCTGATCGAGAACGTCGACCAGCGTAGCCACGACTATGCCGACATCGCGCAGACCTTCCGACCCGGCCACGCCGACTACGCCTATTTCGCCAAGTACGGCGTGCGCGACTATCGCGGCGGGGGTCGCCAGTCGGCGCGCGAGACCGCCGCCCGCGTCGCGGCCGGCGCGATCGCGCGCAAGGTGCTGGGCGCGGGCGTAAAAGTGCGCGCGGCCTTGATCCAGATCGGTCCGCTGGCCATCGACCGCGCGCGCTGGGACTGGGAAGAGGTCGAGCGCAATCCCTTCTGGTGCCCGGACGCCAAGATGGTCGCCCGCTGGGAGGCGCATCTCGAAGCCGTTCGCAAAGCTGGCTCGTCCACCGGCGCGATCGTCGAGGTGGAGGCCACCGGCGTTCCCGCCGGCTGGGGCGCGCCCATCTACGGCAAGCTCGACGCCGAGATCGCCGCGGCGATGCTGTCGATCAACGCTTCGAAAGGGGTGGAGATCGGCGCTGGCTTTGCCGCCGCCGCCCTGAGCGGCGAGGAGAACGCCGACGAGATGCGGATGGGCAACGACGGGCGCCCGATCTTCCTCTCCAACAACGCCGGCGGCGTGCTTGGGCGGCATCTCGACCGGCGCGGCGGTCGTCGCCCGCGTGGCGTTCAAGCCGACGTCGTCGATCCTCATCCCGCGCCGGTCCATCGACGAGAGCGGCGCCGAGGTCGAGGTCCGCACGACGGGCCGCCACGACCCCTGTGTCGCCATCCGCGGCGCCCCGGTCGTCGAGGCGATGATGGCGTGCGTGCTTGCCGACGCCATGCTGCGCCAGCGGGGCCAGACCGGCCGGGTAGAAGCGATTCCACTGGGCCCACGCTAGGTTGAACCCAGTTTGGGCCGCTGGACGGGTCCAGTTGTCGCGCCGCCCCGTTTGCCGGTTGACCGGCTGGCGGGCGCTACGTAATGGCGTTCTCCGTCAGTCGCTTAGGCTCGAGCAACGTCGCTGGAGCTCGCCGTCGTCAAAACCGAACTCGATGGGCAGGCCTTGCGCTTTGAAGTCCTGAAAATGCTGTTGGTGGACGACAACCACCACATGCGTGTGCTGCTCACCGAGATCTTGCGCGCGATCGGGGTTCGTCAGGTGTTCGAGGCCAATGACGGGGCCGAGGCGCTGCAGATCATGCGCGCGCACCAGATCGACATCATCATGACCGACCTGGCGATGCAGCCGCTGGACGGGATCGACTTCGTGCGCCAGTTGCGCAACTCGCCCGACAGCCCGAACCCCATGGCCCCGGTCATCATGATCACTGGGCACTCGACGTCCGCGACGCGTGACCGAGGCGCGCGACGTGGGCGTGAACGAGTTCCTGTCCAAGCCGGTGACGGCGCGCGGCGTGCTCGAGCGCATCGCGCAGGTCGTGGACAACCCCAGAGCGTTCGTGCGCACGGCGACCTATTTCGGACCCGACCGACGGCGAAGGGCCGACCCGCACTACAGCGGCCCGAGGCGCCGAGCATCCGACTCGGTGACCGCAGACAGGAAGCTGAGGGCCGCGCTACGGCAGGCCCAGGTACTTGTGCGTCTGCAAGCTGAGCCGCCATTTGGGGTGGGCGAGGCAGTAGGCGATGGCGGCGGCCGTGTTGGCCTCGCGGTCCGGGCCGTCGAGCGGCTGCAGCGAGAAGCGGGCGAACGCCATGGCTCTCGAAACGGCCGGGTCGACGCCGGGCTGCGGATAGACCAGCTTGAGCTCATCGCCGCTGGGTCTGCGCCAGGGCCGCGTCCGCCTTGGGACTGACGCAGATCCAGTCGATGCCGGCTGGCGCGCGCAGCGTGCCGTTGGTCTCGATCGCGACTTCGAACCCGCGGGCGTGCAGCGCGTCGAGCAGCGGCGGGTCGAGCTGCAGCAGCGGCTCGCCGCCGGTGCAGACGACCAGGCGGGCGGCCATCGCCGCCGGTCCAGCAGCGCCGCGACGGCCTCGGCGAGCCCTACGGCGGTCTCGAAGCGGCCGCCGCCGTCGCCGTCCATGCCGACGAAGTCGGTGTCGCAGAAGGTGCAGACGGCGCTCGCACGGTCCTCCTCGCGCCCGCTCCAGAGGTTGCAGCCGGCGAACCGGCAGAAGACCGCGGCCCGGCCGGCCTGCCCGCCCTCGCCCTGTAGGGTCAGGTAGATCTCCTTGACCGCATAGCTCATGGCGAAAGCGCGAGCCGGCCGCCCGCGACCCACTTCGCCCACCCCTTGGCGCGGAGCTCACAGGCCGGGCAGGCGCCGCAACCGGCGCCCCAGTCGTGGGGCTCGCGGCTGTTCAGATAGCAGGTGTGGCTCTCAGTCACGATCGCATCGACCAGCCGCTCCCCGCCCAAGCCCTTGGCGAGCGCCCAGGTCTCGGCCTTGGTCAGGCGCATCAGGGGCGTCAGGACCGGGAACGGCCTGCCCGACGCCGAGCCTCAACGCCGCCTCCATCGCATCCAGCGTCTCGCGCCGGCAGTCGGGGTAGCCGGAATAGTCGGTCTCGCACATGCCGCCGACCAGGACGTCAAGCCCGCGCCGATCGGCGAGCGCGGCGGCGTAGACGAGGAAGACGAGGTTGCGCCCCGGCACGAAGGTCGAGGGCAGGCCACGGGCGGTGATCTCGATTGCGCGGTCTTCCGTGAGGGCGGAGTCCCCGATGGCGCCGAAGGCGCGCAGGTTCAGCCGCGTGTCGTCGCCCAGCCGCGCGGCCCAGGCGGGAAACGCGCTCGCCAGCGGTGCGCCGCAACCGCTTACGGGCCTTGAGTTCCTCGGCATGCCGCTGCCCGTAGTCGAAGCCCACGGTCTCGACCCGCTCGAACCGGTCGAGCGCCCAGGCCAGGCAGACGGCCGAATCCTGGCCGCCGGAGAACAGGACGAGCGCCGATTTCGCGGAGTTGGAAGCGCCAGGCATGCGGACGGAGCAACGCCCGCGGTGGGGGAAGGCGCGGGCCTCTGGCGGAACCTCTAGCCGTCCATCCGCAGCGCGGCAAAGCGCAAAGTGCGCCGAGGCTGCTAGCCGCTATTCGATACACGCGGTGGATGTTCGAACAATATAGGTCGCTCGAATAACCGCGTTCCATGAACGATCGACCAACGTATTGGCGCGACGAAGCCGCCGACTTTCTTCATCTTTGTTCAGTTTACCCGGTCGCCCTCTTAACGACTTTGCAAGCGAAGGTTCGGCATGGTCAGCCGAGGGCAAATCCGCAGAGTCGATGTCAAATCTCTCAGGCTTGATCGAGTACGCCCATCCGATCGACCCGACCAGCCTGTGCGGGACGGTGCTCGACCGATTCCTCGACACCCCCGGCTGCGACCTCATCGCGGTGGTGAAGCAGGGCCGTCCCGTCGGCGTTGTGGCGCGCGGCGCGGTGCGCGCGGCGAACGCGGGCCTGCGTGTTTCCGAGCTGATGACGCCGGCGCTGACGATCGGCGAGGGTGCGTCCCTGGACGAGGCCTGCGCGCTCATCCTCGCCCACACCGAGCCGGCGGCCGGGCTGGTGGTCGTCGACCGCGGGCGCTATCGCGGCGTCATTTCGACCCGGGCGATCCTGCGCCTGCGCGGCGACAGCGAAAGCGCCGCTGCGATGAATCGCCGGTTCGTCGAGATGCTCAACCATGAGCTCCGGACCCCGATGAACGGCGTGATCGCGGTAGCCGACCTGCTGCAGCGCCAGCCGCTGACCGCCGACGCCAAGGCGTTCGTGCGGACGATCATCGAATTGAGCCAGGCGACGCTGCGCACGCTGAACGATGCGCTCGAGCTCTCGCGCGCCGAGGCCGGCGAGATGGCGCTCGACGTCCAGGCTGTTGGCCTGCGCGAGCTGATGGACGACCTGCAGGCGGCCTGGCAGGCGCGCGCAGCCCGCGACGGCGTGACGCTCCTGGTCGGCTACGACGGGCCGCCCGACCTGTCGGCCATGGTCGACCCTGCCCGCCTGCAGCAGCTCTTCGACGTGCTTGTCGAGGTCGCCCTGTCGTTGAACCGGCAAGGCGCGGTCGAGGTCAGTCTCGCCGCCGAGCCCATCCGCGACTCGGTCGCGCTCACCGGCCGGGTCTGCGACACCGGCGACGGCCTTTCGAGCGAAGCGGTCGCCAAGGCCCTGGCCGAGCCTTCCATCGGCGATGAAGGGTCGGACCTGCAGGCCAAGCTTGCCCTGTCGCTTTGCCGCCGCCTGATCGAGCGGATGGGCGGCGACATCCGGGCCGAGCCCAACCCGGGCGCTGGCGCGACGATCGTTTTCACCTTGTCCGCCACCGCCGTGGCGACCGTGGAAGCGCCGGACGTCGAGGCCGTGGTCAAAGGCTCGCCCCATGTGCTCGTCGTCGACGACAACGCCACCAATCGCATGGTCGCCGAGGCGCTTTGCGAGATGTTCGAGTGCACCTGCGAGTGCGTCGAGGATGGCGCAGAGGCGGTCGAGTCCGCGCGCTCCGGCCGCTTCGACCTGATCCTGATGGACATCCGCATGCCCCGGATGGACGGCGTCGAGGCGACGCGCGCGATCCGCGCCCTTGGCGGCCAGGCGGGCGCGGTGCCGATCATTGCGCTGACCGCCAACGCCGACCCCGAGGACGCCCAGTCCTACCTGAACAGCGGCATGCAGGCCGTTGTCGAAAAGCCGATCAAGCCGGAGAAGCTGCTGCAGGCGATGAACGCGGCGCTGCCGGACGCGCTGGGGCGCGCCGCGGCCGCCTGAGCCTCAAGCCGCGAGCGCGGCCGCGGGCGCCTTGCCGAGGATGATGTCCGAAGCCTTCTCGGCGATCATGATCGTCGGCGCGTTGGTGTTGCCGGACACGAGCCTGGGCATGATCGAGGCGTCGACGACGCGCAATCCCTCGACGCCCAGCACCCTAAGCTCCGGATCGACGACGGCGTTCGGCCCGGTTCCCATCGCGCAGGTCCCGACCGGATGGTAGATCGTCGTGCCCGCCATGCGCGCGAAAGCCAGCAGCTCGTCATCCGACTGGATGTCGACGCCCGGCAACATCTCGTGGTCGATCCATTGCGCCAGCGACGGCTGGGCGGCGAACTTCCGGCCCCACTTCAGCGACGCCACCACGACCTGCTGATCGATGGGGTCGGCGAGGTAGTTGGGTGCGATCGACGGATAGACCGTCGGGTCCGCTGAGGTGATGCGGATCGATCCGCGGCTCTCCGGTCGAACCTGACAAGGCGCGATCGTCAGGCCCGGCAGCCCCTCCAGCACCATCGTCTGCTCGGCGAGCAGCTTCTCGGTGTCCATCGTGGCCGGCAGGATGTGGAACTGGATGTCAGGCCCGGCGAGCTCGGGCCGCGACTTGCAGAAGACCGCGATATGCGCGGCCGACAGCGTGAGCAGGCCCTTGCGCTGGAAGAGGTACTTCATCGTCTCGCCGACGAAGCGTCCGCCACGCGTCAGCTCGTTGACCGACACCGTCCCGGGCTTCAGCCGATAGGTGGTGGCGATCACGTAGTGGTCCTGCAGGTTCTCGCCGACGGAGGCGAGATCGGAGACGACCTCGATCCCATGCTCACGCAGCAGCGCGCCGGGGCCGACGCCCGAGAGCTGCAGGAGCTGCGGCGAGTTGACGGCGCCGCCTGCCAGGATCACCTCGCGGTTCGCCTTGGCGGTCCGGGTCTCGCCGTTCTGGCGGAACTCGACGCCGGTCGCTCGCTTGCCCTCAAAGAGCACCCTCGAGGCCAGCGCATTGGTCTCGACCCGAAGGTTCGGGCGCGCCATTGCCGGATGCAGGTAGGCGACCGCGGCCGAGCAGCGTTGCCCGTTCTTCACCGTCAGTTGGTAGTAGCAGACGCCTTCCTGCTCATCGCCGTTGATGTCCGGATTGCGCGGGATGCCGGCCTCGACCACCGCCTCGATCACGTCGTCGGACACCACGTGGGTCTGGGTCACGTCGGAGACGTTCAGCGGACCGCCCCTTGCGTGCAGATCGCCTGCGAGGGCGCGTTCCTGGTTCTCGGCGCGAAGGAAGTAGGGCCTTACGTCGTCCCAGCCCCAGCCCTGGCAGCCCAGCTGTCGCCAGCCGTCGTAGTCGGCGTGCTGGCCGCGCACGTAGAGCAGGCCGTTGATCGACGAAGAGCCGCCCAGCACCTTGCCGCGCGGCCAGATGTGGCTGCGTCCGCCGGTGCCCGGATCGGGTTCGGTGGCGTAGAGCCAGTTGACCTTGGGGTCCTTCAGCGTCTGCGAATAACCCACGGGGATGTGGATCATGAGGTTGGACACGAACTGCCCGAGGTTCTTGGTCGGTCGGTCGTCGCCGCCTGCCTCCAGGAGCAGCACGCTGGTCTTCCCGTCCGCGCTCAACCGGTTGGCCAGGACGCAGCCGGCCGACCCGGCCCCGACGACGATGTAGTCCGCGACGATTGGCTCGCTCATGACGCTCCTCCGCGCTGAATGGCGCCGAAAGGCTTATGGCGCGGCGCAGTCGGGCCCGTAAAGGGCGCCGCTGCGTCGCCGATTGGCGGCGCGGGGGCGAGAGCCTATCCTCGCCGCAAAGGGGAGGAACCCGATGTTCATCGCCATGAACCGCTTCCGCGTCCTGCGCGGGGAAGAGAAGGCCTTCGAGACCGTCTGGCTCGAGCGCGACACTCACTTGGCCGGCGTGCCGGGCTTCGTCGCCTTCCACCTGCTGCGCGGACCGGAGGCCGAGGACCACACCCTGTTCTCGTCGCACACGATCTGGCGCTCTCGCGAGGCCTTCGAGGCCTGGACCCGCTCGGAGGCGTTCCGCTCCGCGCACAAGGGCGCCGGCGGCAACAAACCACTCTATCTCGGCCATCCGCAGTTCGAGGGGTTCGAGGTGATCCAGGAGGTGCTGCCAGCCCCGGCCGAAGCGACGGCGCACTAGCCGCCACTTGACTGCCGCTCCGTCAGCGGGCGTGTGCGAGGCGCGGGAGACCTCAAAGCCATGCCCACGTTCCAAACCATCCTCTATGCCGTCGAAGACGGCGTCGCCACGATCACGCTCAATCGGCCGGAGCGGCTGAACGCCTTCACCGGCCAGATGATGCTCGACATGATCGCCGCCTTCGATGCGTCCGACGCTGACGACGCCGTGCGCGTTGTCATCGTCACGGGCGCCGGCCGCGGCTTTTGCGCCGGCGCGGATCTCTCCGCCGGCGGCTCGACGTTCGACCGCTCGGTCGCGCCTGAGACCCCGCGCAACGACATCCGGGTCAACGGCGTCACCCGCGATGGCGGCGGGCGTCTGACCTTACGCATCTTCGAGTCGAAGAAGCCGGTGATCGCCGCGGTGAACGGCCCGGCCGTTGGGGTCGGCGCGACCATGCAGCTTGCGATGGACATCCGCATGGCCTCGACCGAAGCCCGCTACGGCTTTGTTTTCGCGCGCCGCGGGCTGGTGCCGGAAGCCTGCTCGTCCTGGTTCCTGCCCCACCTCGTCGGGGTGCAGACCGCGCTCGAGTGGTGCTTCTCGGGCCGCGTCTTTCCGGCGCAGGAGGCGCTCGATCGCGGGCTGGTGCGTTCACTGCACGCGCCGGACGAACTCCTTCCCGCGGCTCGGGCGCTGGCGCGCGAGATCGCCGACAACACCTCGCCGGTTTCGGTCGCGCTCACCCGCCAGATGATCTGGCGGATGGCCGGGGCGGATCATCCGATGCGCGCCCACCAGGCGGACAGCCGCGGCATTCAGTTGCGCGGCTCGTCGGGTGACGCGCGCGAGGGGGTCGAGTCCTTCCTGGAGAAGCGCCCGGCGCGGTTCCCCAATACCGTTTCCGCCGATCTTCCAGACATTTGGCCCAACTGGAGCGCGCCGGAGTTCTCATAACGGTCCGCTTGTTCCACCGCGCGGACCCCCCTAACGGTGTGAGTTGAGGCTAGGGGAGGGTCCGCATGACGAGCGAAGCGGCGGCGATCGACTTCGAACCCGGCGCCGACACGATCGCGGTTGAGCCGACACCGCTCTCGGCGTCGGTCCGCTCGCGCATCCTCATCTACCTTGGCGTCCTGCTCCTGCTCATGAGTTTCGGCGGGCCCGGCGGCGGCCTCATCGGCCTGCCGATCAGCTTCTTCATGAAGAACAAGCTGCACATGAGCGCCCACGCGATCGCCAACTTCCATCTGTTCACCGGCATCCCGGCGTACCTCGCGTTCCTGTTTGGCTTCGTCCGCGATCGCTGGAGTCCGTTCGGCCGCCGTGACCGTGGTTACCTGATGCTGTTCGGGGGCCTCTGCGCGCTGCTGTACGCCGCCTTCGCCTTCGCGCCGCTCTCGAGCCTGCCGGTCCTGCTGGGCGCTCTCCTGCTGCTCGCGTGCTCGTATCTGTTTGTCCTCAGCGCCTACAACGGCCTGTCGGCCACGGTCGGCCAGCAACACGTGATGCCCGGCCAGGTGAGCGTGGTGGTCAACGTGGTTGGCTCGCTGCCGGGGATCGCGGCGCTGATCGCAGGAGGTCTGCTCAGCGATCAGCTCGAGGGGCGCAGCGGCCCGGTCGCCGCGCGCGTCCTCTTCCTGACCGGCGCGGCCATCATGGCGGCGATCGCCCTGTTCGGCGTGATGCGGCCGAAGGCCGTCTACGACAACCTGCACACCGAACTGCGGCCCAAGACCAACCCCCTGACCGAGTTCGCTCGCCTCCTGCGCTATTGGCCGGTCTACCCGGCCCTGCTCATCTGGGGCCTGTGGAGCTTCGCGCCCGGCTCGGCCACGCCGTTGCAGTTCTTCATGCAGAACGAGCTGCACTCGAACGACGCCGCCTGGGGCTACTGGAACGCGATCTTCGCGGCGTCCTTCATCCCCACCTTCCTGCTTTACGGCTGGCTCTGCCAGCGCGTTTCACTCAGGCCGCTGCTCTGGTGGGGCACCATCATCGGGATTCCCCAGATGATCCCGCTCGCCTTCATCCACTCGACGACCGGCGCGCTCATCGCGGCGGCTCCGATCGGCCTGATGGGCGGGCTGTGCACCGCCGCCTACACCGACCTGTTGATCCGATCCTGCCCCAGGGGCCTGCAGGGCACCATGCTGATGGCGTCGTCGTCGCTCTACGCCATCGCCGTCCGCTTCGGCGACGTGCTGGGCACCAACCTCTACGACCGTTTCAAGAACTTCAACGTCTGCGTCATCGCCATCACGGTCGTGTACGCCTCGATCCTGCTCGTGCTGCTCGTCGTGCCCAAGCGGTTGACCACGACGGCCGACGGCGAAACGCCAGAGGGCGGCGCCTTCGCGACCCAATAGGTGCGGCGAGCGGCGGATTTGCGCCCGTGGCCGGCGCGGCGTAAGCGCGTAGCGTGTTCGCTGCGATCCGCCTCCCTGTCCGGGCCGGATCGCTGGCTTGGAGAGTGACATGACGGCAGACGCTCCGGTGGTCGAACTGGAGACGGACCTCCAGGCCGAGACGATCGCGGTCGAGCCGACGACGCTCTCCGGCGCAACACGCGGCCGGATCTTCATCTACCTCTGCGTTCTGCTTCTGCTCATGGGCTTCGGCGGCCCGGGCGGCGGTCTGATCGACATCCCGGTCAGCTTCTTCCTCAAGAACAAGCTGCATCTGAGCGCCCACGAGGTGGCCGCCTTCAGGCTGATTACCGGCATCCCGCTCTATCTGTCGTTCCTGTTCGGCTTCGTCCGCGACATCTGGAACCCGTTCGGGCTGCGCGACCGCGGCTACCTGATGCTGTTCGGCGCGCTGTGCTGCGGCCTCTACGTCGCGTTCGCGTTCGCGCCCTTCAATTACGGGACGCTGATGGTCGCCATGGTCGTGCTCACCAGCGCCTTCCTCTTCGTCTCCAGTGCTTTCAACGGGCTGATGGCGACGATCGGGCAACAGCACGTGATGTCCGGCCAGATGAGCACGGTCTTCAACATCGTAGGGTCGCTGCCCGGGATCGCGGCTCTCATCGTCGGCGGCAGGGTCAGCGACCTGCTCGAAGGCCGCAACGGCGGGGCCGCGGAGCGCACGCTCTTTCTGACCGGCGCGGCGCTGCTGGCGGCGATCGCGCTCTACGGCAAGCTGAGGCCCAAGAGCGTCTACGACAACCTGCACAAGGAGGTCGGCCCTCGAGCGCATCCGTGGGACGACTTCAAGCGGCTGGTCAGCTACTGGCCGGTCTATCCGGCGCTCCTGATCTGGGGCCTGTGGAACTTCGCTCCAGGGTCGGCCACCCCGCTGCAGTTCTATCTGCAGAACGAGCTCCACTCGAGCGACGCGGTGTGGGGCTATTGGAACGCGATCTTCTCCGCCTCCTTCATCCCGACCTTCCTGCTCTATGGCTGGCTATGTCAGCGCTACTCGCTCAGGCCGCTGCTTTGGTGGGGCACGGTGGTCGCGGTGCCGCAGTTCGTGCCGTTGCTGTTCGTCCACTCGACCACGGCGGCCCTCATCGCCGCCTGCCCAATCGGGCTCATGGGCGGGGTGTGCACCGCCGCCTACACCGATCTTCTGATCCGATCATGCCCACGCGGGCTGCAAGGCGCGGTCCTGATGGCGTCGGGCAGTCTCTACTATATCGCCTCGCGCTTCGGCGACATCCTGGGCACCAGCCTCTACGACAAGTTCAAGAACTTCAACGTGTGCGTGGCCTCGATCACCATCGTCTACGCCTCGATCCTGCTGGTCCTGTTGCTTGTGCCGAAGCGGCTGACCACAACCGCCGACGGCGAGGCGCCGGAGGGCGGAGCGTTCGCGACGCAGTAGCCGGGGGTCAGCCCGCCAGCGCCGGCGAGGGCGGGCGCCGCCTTGTCGCAACGACAACAATCGCAAACAGCGCCGCCGCTGCGATCGCCAGGCCGGCTTCGGTCAGCAACATGGCCGCGGAGCTGAAGCGCGTCTGCACCGGCCCCTCGATCGCCGCGACGTACAGCAACGGCACGTTCGAGACGCTGGCTAAGAGGTTGTACTTGGTCGCCGCCGCGCCGGTTCCGATGGTCTCCAGCGTCAGCGCCGCGTAGCCGGCGAACGCCAGGCCCGTCGCGGCGGCGTACGCGATGCCGAATATGGCGAACATCTCAGGCGTGCGCGGCGCCAGCGCCATGCCGACCGCGACAACGGCTTGGATCACGCCAAACGCCACGTAGGCCGTCTTGCGGTCCATCCAGTCGCAGATATAGCCGCCGAGAACCGCCGAGAGCCCAACGGCCACTGCGGCCACGCCGGCGATCAGAGCCACGATGTCCGCGGACGCCTTCCACTCGCCGGAGATGGGCGCGAAGAAGTTCGCGGCGATGCCGGTGCCGAGCGGCAGCACCAGCACGAAAAGAGCGAGCAGGCCGGCGCGGGATCGCGCGATGGCCCAGACGTCGATCCCAACCTGCCTGAGGCTGCCGGTGAAGCTCGCTTGCCGGTGATCGCGCGACTCCCACGGCAGGAACAGCAGTGGCGTGGCGCAGGCGACCATGGTGGCGGCGACCACGATGGCGGCGAACGGGACGGAAACGTGCGTGGCCAGCCAAAGCCCGAGCGCGCCGCCCAGGCTCGCCCCGCCAACGTTGCCGGCCTGGCTCCAACCGCCGGCCCGACCCTTCCGCTCCGGCGGCGTCAGGTGCGCCATCAGGATGTCGGCGGCCATGCCGAGAATAGTGGCGACGATGTTCAGCGCCAGGACGGCCGCCGCCAGATAGACGAGCGAGCTGCGGCCGAGCGGCAGGAGTCCGATCGAGGCGAGCCCGCCGGCGAGGAGAACGACGCCAAGCAGGTACCAGCTCTTCGCGCTGAGCGTCGTGTCGACGATGGGCGCCCAGATCACTTTGAGCACGTTCGGCCAAAGCGCGATCGTCACCAGGACGCCGATTTCGGCCGTCGTCAGGCCCGCCTGCTTGAGTTTGTAGCCGAGGACCGTGGCGAGGAACCCGCCGATCGCGCCGAACGGCAGGTAGAGCACGGAGAAGACGAATGGGTGCGCAGTGCGGCGGGCGAGCGGCGTGCGGACGTCCATACGAAAAGGGCCTCCGCTCGCGTCGCTCCGAGCATACGGACCCGTCGCCGCGCCGACCAGTCCGCCAACCGCAAACGCCTGATTAACCTAAGCGCTGCGAAGATGCGCTTCCCGCCGGAGCGGCCCTTTTGAGCGATACCGCCCCCCTCGACCTTGCGCCAGAAGACCATGAGCCGCCGCTGCCGGCGTCCAAGGCGCGCCGCGCGCTGCTCAGGCGCATGGCCGACGTGGTCTGTCTGCCCTCCAGCCGCGTGAACGCTTTCGAGCGCGCAATGACCGCCGATCTTCTGGTGGAGATCCTCCGCGAAGCCTCGTCCGAGGAGCGCGGGCGGGTGGCGCAGCGGCTCTCGAACCTCACCGATCCCCCCTCGGTGCTGGCGCGCATGTTGCTGCGCGATTCGATCGAGGTGTCGCGCCCGCTCATCGAGCTGTGCTCGGCGCTCAGCGACGCCGACCTTCTGGACTGCGCCAGGCACTCCTCGATCTTCCACCGCATCGCCATCGCAGCCAGGCGCGAGCTGGGCGAACTGGTGTGCGAGGCGCTGGTCGATCGCATGGAGGCGCCGGTCATCGAGGTGGTGCTGCGCAACGAGTCCGCGAGGCTCTCGGCCAATGCGCTGGAGATCCTCGTCGCCGCGACGCGCGAGCATCCGCGCACCATCCCGGCCCTCTTGCGCCGCCACGAGCTTCGGCCGTCGCACGCCTATATCCTGTTCTGGTGGGCCGACGCCGACGCCCGCCGCACCATCCTCCAGCGCTTCGCAGTCTCGCGGGAGGTGCTTCAGGAAGCGGCCAGCGACGTCTTTTCCCTCGCCGCCGCCGAGAAGTGGGCGGACCCGCTGTCGCGCAAGGCGCTGCAGTTCATCGAGCGGCGGCAACGCAACCGCGCGGCCATCGACAAGAGCCCCTTCGCCAGCCTCGAGGCGGCCGTCGCCGCGGCGCAGGAGGGCCTGAGCCGCGAGATCGCCGAGGAGATCTCCTATCTCTCCGGTCTGAAGCCGACCACCGGCGCGAAGATCTTCACCGACCAGGGTGGCGAGCCCATCGCCATCCTCTGCAAGGCCACTGGTCTGCCCAGGGGTGCGGTCAAGGCGCTATGGCGGGGTCTGCGTCGGCGCGAGACGGACTCTTCCGGCGCGCTGTGGCCCGCGCTCGAGCGGGTGCTCATCACCTTCGACATGATCGCCGTCGATCGGGCCCAGACCGTTCTGCGCTACTGGAACTGGTCGCTGTCCTCGGCGCTCACGCCGGCGCTGCTGAAGGCGATCCGCGACGGCGATGAAGGCGGCCTGGACGAATATTCGCTACCCGAGCGCGCGGCCATGCTGGCCCTATCCTCCGAATTCGAGCGCTAAGCCGTAACGGCTTAAGCGCGACGCTCGCCGGACTGTGCTCAAAGCCCTGCTGTTGTCATTCTACAATTGTTCTTGACTGCGACTTGTTGATCGGATTGTACGGATGGGTTGTTGTGTTGCTGCGACGGCCTCGTTATGAAGATTTCAACGAGCGCTTGAATCAGCACTTCTCAAAATCACGAAGGTCGACGGGCAAGAATGGACATGGACGACAAATCAGAAATCATCGAGATGACCGCGGACATCGTCGCCGCTTACGTCGGCCACAACTCTGTGACGGCGGCCGAGTTGCCGTCGCTCATCCAGAGCGTCCACCGTGCTTTGGCCGGCGTTTCGACGGGGACCGAGACGGTCGAGGCTGCGCCGAAGGAGCCGGCGGTGCCGATCAAACGTTCGATCACGCCGGACCATCTGATCTGCCTGGAGGACGGCCGCAAGTTCAAGTCGCTGAAGCGTCACCTGCGCACGAAGTACAACATGAGCCCGGAAGACTATCGGGCGAAATGGGGCCTGGCGAAGGACTACCCGATGGTCGCGCCCAACTACGCCAAGGCGCGCTCGGAGCTGGCCAAGCAGATGGGCCTGGGCCAAGGCGGCCGGCAGACAGGCCGCGGCGGCCGCTAGGCCACGACTTCACGTTCGCGTTTGCAAAGCGCCCGCCGGCTTCCGGCGGGCGTTTTCGCTTGCCGCCGAGTCGGCGCGTGAGCGATATTGAATTATCGTGATTCCAAAGGCTTGCAGCGTGCTGCGATGATCGCCCAGACCGGCGGCCCTGCCACGGCCGTCCGCGCGCACGAAGAGATCTTCGCCTACTGGGCCTCGCTGCGCAGCGCCGGGAGATTGCCGAGCCGCGCCGACATCCATCCAGCGCACTTCAAGCGCCACCTGCCGACCATCAGCCTGATCGACGTCCGCCGCGAACCGCGCGACTACCGCATTCGGCTGGCGGGCACGGGCCTCTATGGCGTCTATGGCCGTGAAATCACCGGCCACACGCTGGAGGAGATCTATTCGACCGCCGCGACCGACTACTGGCGCGCCGAGCTCGACAAGGTGGTCGACGATCGCCGGCCCGGCGTCGGCGTGCACAATTTCGCCTGGCGCGGCGCCGGCCATCTCTCGATCCTGTGGCTGCGCCTGCCGCTGGCGGCCGACGGCGAGGCTGTCGACATGATCCTGGGCTACGACGCGGTGCTTGGCGTGCACGGCGACCGCCTGTCGAGCGGCATCCGCGCGGCCTAGGCCGCCGGCCTTCGCCGCCCCGGCGTCGCGGCGAATGCGCTCCACCATCGAGAACAGGCCATTCGATCGCTGCGCCGACAGCGCGCCGATCAGGCCCAGACCGCTCGAAGCGCGCCGCGGGCGTCGATGGCCAGAATCTCGTCCGGCGTTCGCCCGGAGTAGAGCCGCAGAAGGATCGCGATCAGCCCGCGCACGATGTGGGCGTCCGAATCGCCGCGGAAGCGCAGCCGGCCGTCAGGCCCGAGCGCCTTGATCAGCCAAACCTGGCTCGCGCAGCCGCGCACCTTGTTGGCGTCGGATCGCTCGGCGTCGGTCAAGGGGTTCGAGGCCGCGCCCGAGGTCGATGACGTGGCGATAGCGCTCCTCCCAGTCGCCCAGGAGGTCGAACTCGTCCCGTAGCTCTTCGAAGGGCGTCGCCGCGGTCATGCGTTCAGCCACTTAGGGAGCGTCGCAGCCGCGAGCAATGCCGGGCGCCGATGCGCCCGTCGTCGCGCGGCGAGCGAGCAGGCTCGCGCTGGCGCCGGCCCGTCGATAGTCTCGCGCAAGACCCAGATGAGTCTCGACGCAACCCAGACGGCCGATCCGGCCTCGCGCCCCGCTCCGGCGGCGGCGACGAGCGCTGGTCCGCGCGCGGCGCTCTGGTGGCACGCCGGCTGGGCGCTGGCGATCGCGCTGGCGGCGCTCGTCGTCTCGCTCGCCGCCCCTGGCCGGACGCACGGCCGGGTCTGGCGCTGATCGTCGCCGCCACGCCCTCGATCGCAGCCATCCTGACGCTCAGGCCAGAGCCGCCCGAACCTTGGCCTCATCCTCGTCTGGGCGATCGCCGCCGTGCTCGCCGCATCGCTCGCCGGCGGTGCGAGCGGGCCGCTCGCGATCTGGTGCGTGACCCCGCTGGCCGCCTCGCTCGTGCTCGAGGTGCGGCGGATCGCCCTCGGCGCGGCGCTCAGCCTCGCCGCGCTTGCCGCGACCGCCCTGATCCAGGCCGCCGGGCTCGCCGAGCCGCCGCTGCAAGGCGCGCTCGCGCATCAGCATGGCGCTGGTCGCGCATCGCGACGACCACCCTCGGCCTGGCCGCCGCCGTCGCCCTCGGGCAAGCCGAGCGCGCCACAACGCCCGCCCAGACCCAGGCCGACCGACTCGCGGCGCTGCTGGCCGCCCAGCCGCATCATGATCGTCGTCCTGAATGACGAGGGCGTCATCGAGCGGTCGGGTGGGCGGCATGGACGGCGAGCTGCAGCAGCGCCTGAACCGGCGCGGCCTGTTCGGCGCCGCTGAGCCCGCCGCACGCGCTGCGATCGAGCACGCGCTCGCCCAGCGCTCGGCGCGACGGACGCGGTTCGGTCGTCTTCCCGCTCGCGGGGCCCGAGGCGATCTGGCTCGGCCTCGACCTCGCCTGGATGGACGATCGGCAGGCTGGTCGGCGCGATCCGCGTCGCCACCACCGACCACGACCGCGAGGCCGGCGCTGGAGGCCGCGCGCGCCGACGCCGAGGCGCTGAACATCGGCAAGTCGCGCTTCCTGGCCAACATGAGCCACGAGCTCAGGACGCCGCTCAACGCCATCATGGGCTTCGCCGACATGATGCGGCAGCGGATCTTCGGCCCGCTGCCGGGCAAGTACGTCGAGTATGCCGACCTCATCCACGACGCCGGCGCCCATCTGCTCGACCTGATCAACGACGTGCTCGACATGTCGAAGATCGAGGCCTCGAAGTACGAGCTGGCGCTGGAGGAGTTCGACGCTCGCGAGCCGGTCGCGGCGGCGCTCAGGCTGCTGCGGGTGCAGGCCGACGAAAGCGGCGTGCAGCTGCGCGGGCTCCTTCCGGCCGAGGCGCTCGAAGTCAACGCCGATCGCCGGGCGCTCAAGCAGATCGTCATCAACCTGGTCTCGAACGCGCTGAAGTTCACGCCGCGCGGCGGCCTCGTCACCGTGTCGCTGGCGGCGGTCGGCAGGCGCTGGAGCTGTCGGTCGCCGACACCGGAATCGGCATCGCCGAGGACGACCTTGCGCGGCTTGGCCGCCCTTACGAACAGGCGGGCGATGCGAGCCACCAGGCGCAGGGCACCGGGCTTGGCCTCTCGCTGGTGCGCGCCTTCGCCGAGTTGCACGGCGGCGAGATGGCGATCGAGAGCCGCCTGGGCGAAGGCACGGCCGTCACGGTGCGGCTGCCGGTGCTGGTCGTGCAGGAGGACCCGAGCCACAAGATGCGCCGCCCGACCCGCCCGGCGGCGAAGTGATCGCCTTTCCTCAACGCTGATTGGAGGCGAGGAAGGCCCGGCCGGCGGCGAAGTCGCCGACCTCGACGTAGGCCGTTCGCACCTGGTCCGGCCCGTTGCGCGAGGCGAACAGGAAGTCGACAGCGACCGCCTCGCGCGGATCCAGGCGGCCCAGTGCGTCCACCGCCGATTTCGGAAAGCGGAACGCGATCCCGCCGCGGCGCCGTTCGGCAAGCAGCGTCGAGTCGGCTGTGCGCGCGCGCCTCGGCCATCACCGAGTCGCGTGGCGCTCCTGCGGCGGCATGCGCGCCGCAGAGCGGCGTGCGGCCGTTCGTCGACTGCAGGCCGTTGATGAAGGGGACCGGCGCCAGCGACGCATCGCGCATGACGAGCCGCGCGGCATAGGGCTGGGCGCCGCCGGCGAAGGCCGCGACGGCGACCAGCGCGCTCGGCCCATCCTCGCCGGCCAGCCCGAACCCGAGCTCGCCGCCGGGGAACTGGCGCTGGTCTGCGACAGCTTCCAGATCGCGACCCGCCGCGACGTCGAGCGGTCGGCCGTCCAGTCGGCGATGTCGCCGGGGTAGTTCATCCGCACCAGCTTGGCGTAGCCGTCGAAGGCCGCGCGCACGCGCGTCGCCGCCAGGGCGATATCGGGCGAGTTGCAGGGGACGGAGGCGACTTTGGCGTCCGCACGCTCCTCGACCTGAGCGATCTGCCCGCCGGAGTAGCCAGAGCGCAGGGCCGCGCCGCGCGCCTGCGCCTCGGCCGCCTGCAGCGCTGACGCCAGCTCCGGCGTGAACAGCCGGCAGCGCTGGTCGGCCGCCGTCATCACCGCCCGCTCGTAAAAGGCGTCGATCGCGGTCGCCTGGGCCAAGGCGGGCGCGGCCAGCGACAAGGATGGCCGGAAGCACCAGGGCGGAACGGCGGAAGACGCGCGACATGGCAAGGCGGCTCTGGAATGTCCTGAGAAAGGGGGCTAGCTTAGGCGCAGGGCGTCTTTACCGACCGTTAGCGAAGACCGGGACCTTGCTCCTCTCAACCGACCTTTGGGTTGCCGCGTTGATCCGCCGCGCCGAGCAGGGCGGCGCCTTCGTCGCGGTCGCGCGCAAGGGCGACCCGCGCGCGGGCGCGGTTCTGGTCAAGCTGATCAATCGGCGCGAAGGCTGGGCGCGCCTTTACGCCGAGGCTGTGCGCGGCGACGGCGAGCGCGTCTGGATGCAGCCCGCCGGCGCCCAGGACGAGGCCGGCGTCGACGCCTACGTCGAGCGCAGCCGCCGCATCGACCCGGACCTCTGGGTGGTCGAGATCGACGACACCCACGGCCGGCATTTCCTCACCGAGCCGGTCGAGGAGGGCTGACAGCGGCCGCGGCGCGGTCTATCCCCGCGCGCCCATGACCACGCCCGCCGCCGAAGCCGCGCGTCGCCGCACGTTCGCGATCATCTCCCACCCGGACGCCGGCAAGACGACGCTGACCGAGAACCTGCTGTTGGCCGGCGGGCGCGATCCGCGCGGCCGGAGCGGTCCGCGCACGTGGCGAGCAGCGACGCACCCGCTCCGACTGGATGAAGATCGAGCGCGAGCGCGGGCATCTCGGTCTCGGCCAGCGCGATGACGTTCGACCATGCCGGGCTGATGTTCAACCTCCTGGACACGCCGGGCCATGAGGACTTCTCGGAGGACACCTACCGCACGCTCACCGCCGCCGACGCCGCGGTCATGGTGCTCGACGCCGCCAAGGGCATCGAGCCGCAGACGCTGAAGCTGTTCGAGGTCTGCCGCCTGCGCGACATCCCGATCGTGACCTTCATCAACAAGATGGACCGCGAGGCGCTCGATCCGTTCGAGCTGCTGGACGAGATCGGCTCCAAGCTCGCGCTGGACCCCGCGCCGCTCTACTGGCCGGCAGGCTCCGGCGCCCGGTTCAAGGGCGTGCTTGAACTGAGGTCCAACCGCTTCCTGCCCTTCGCCAAGGGCGGGGACCAGCCCGCGCCGGTGGCGTTCAACTCCAACGCCATCGCGCTCACGCTCGAACCCGACGAACGCGACGAGTTGGAAGAGGGCGCGATGCTGGTGACCGAGGCGGCCAAGCCGTTCGATCCGCAGGCCTTCCTCGAAGGTCACATGACGCCGGTCTTCTTCGGCTCGGCGCTCCGCCATTTCGGCGTCGACCAGCTGCTCGACGGCATCGGCGCCTACGCTCCGCCGCCGAAGGCGGTCGCGGCCACGCGCGACGGCGAGGCGACCCACGTCGCGCCGGGTGATCCAGAGGTCTCGGGCTTCGTGTTCAAGATCCAGGCGAACATGGACCCCAACCATCGCGACCGCGTCGCCTTCCTCAGACTGTGCTCAGGCGCGTTCAAGCGCGGCATGAAGCTGAAGGTGCAGAACACCGGCCGCCAGATCTCGGTCAACGCGCCGATCATGTTCTTCGCCTCCGACCGCGAACTCGCCGAGGACGCCTTCGCGGGCGATGTGATCGGCATCCCCAACCACGGCATCCTACGGGTCGGCGACAGCCTCTCGGAGAGCGGGCGGCTCAGGTTCGCCGGCCTGCCCAACTTCGCCCCCGAGATCCTGAGGCGCGTGCGGGTCAAGGACCCGCTCAAGGCCAAGCACCTGAAGAAGGCGCTGGAGAGCCTGGCCGAGGAGGGGGTGACCCAGCTCTTCCGGCCGCTGATCGGCGCCGACTTCATCGTGGGCGCGGTCGGCCAGCTGCAGTTCGAGGTGATGGCCGACCGGCTGGTCGGCGAATACGACCTGGCGGTCGATTTCGAGCCCGCGCCCTACGCCGAGGCGCGCTGGCTCGACGGCGAGCACGCCGCCGTCGAGGACTTCGTCGCCAAGCACCGCACCGCCATGGCCGAGGACCTCGACGGCCTGCCGGTGTTCCTCGCCAAGTCGGCGTGGGAGCTGGGTTACGTCGCCGAGCGCTTCCCGGACGTGACGTTCCTCAAGACCCGCGAGCGCGGCTAGGCGGGTATGGGCGCAAGTTTCGCGGGCGCGCTTTCGAGGATGAGCAGGATGGCGACCTGGCCGATCACCGTCGCGCCGAGCAGATAGAAGGCCGGGGCCATCGGGCTGCCGGTGGTCCTGATCAGCCAGGTGATGACGAGCTGGGTCGTGCCGCCGAAGAGGGCGATCGCGGTGGCGTAGACGGTTGCGAACGTCCGGCCCCGGATGCGCTTGGGCAGCGTCTCGGTGACGGCCGCATAGAACGCCCCCGTGCTTAGCGTGCTCGCGATGCCCAACGCGGTCGAGCCGGCGATGAGCGCAAACGCGCTGCGCACGTCGACGATCCAATAGAAGATCGGCAGGATCAACACGAGGTAGGCGAGGTTCGAGACGATCATCACAGGTCGTCGCCCGCGCCGGTCGGACAGCCAGCCGCCCAGCAGCACCGCCGCGATGCCGGAGAGGTTGCCCATGGCGCTGCCGAGGAAGGAAATCGCCCGGCCGCATGTGCAGCGTCGCCTGGGCGAAGGTGGTCATGTAGTTCTGCACGTAGGTCCCGATCGTGCCGGCGGCGAGCACCATGAGCGCGAGCACGATGATGCGGCTGTTGGCGCGCAGCAGGGCGAAGGTGTCATGACCGTCGGACGCCGCCTGACCCGGCTCGGGCGCGTGCAGCGTCTCCCGAAGGCCGCGGCGGATCCAGAGCCCGAAGGGCAAGGTGACCGCGCCCAGCAGGAAGGCGATCCGCCAGCCGTAGGCGTCCAGCGCCGCCGGCGGCATGACCAGCGAAAGCGCCACGCCCACCAGGCCGCCCAGCGTCGCGGCGATGCCCTGGCTCGCCCCCTGCCAGGAGACGGCCAGGCCGCGCCCCTTCAGCGGCGCCGCTTCGAGCAGATAGGCCGTTGTCGGTCCGACCTCGCCGCCCAGCGAGAAGCCCTGCAGCATGCGCGCGAGGATGGCCAGGATCGGCGCGGCGACGCCGATCTTGGCGTAGGGCGGGATGATCGCCAGCCCGATGATCGCCACGCCCATCATCGTGAAGCTCAGCATCATCGCCGGCCGCCGGCCCACCCGGTCTGAGTAGGCCCCGATGATCACGCCACCGATCGGACGGGTGACGAAGCCGACCCCGAAGGTCGCCAGCGACAGCATCAGGCTGCCGTAGGCGTTGTGGGACGGGAAGAAGGCGTGCCCGATCTGGATCGCAAAGAAGGCGTAGGTGATGAAGTCGTAGAACTCGAGCGCGTTTCCGATGGTGGCGGCGACGACGAAGCGACGCGGCAGGGCTGTGGGGAAGTGCGCGCCCAGCTCCGGCGCGGCGGCGATCACGTCCGGCGCGTAGTCTTCGGTCACTCTGAACACCCCCAGCCGCGGCGGCGACCATGGGCTGATTGGCGCGCTGGCGGCAAGACCGGAAGGCGGAGACCCGACTGCCGGTACGCCGCTGCCCCATCACCCAGCCGTTAACCATCCGTTAAGATTAATCTCTTGTTAAAACCTTCGGCTCCGGGTTTGCTCCACTCCAGGTGCAACCGCCCCGGCGTGCCGGTTTGGCGCACGGGGCACCAGAGACCGTGGAGCCGCCATGTTCGAATTCGGTCGCGAACTGAAGCGCCTGTTCAAGGCCGACGCCTTGAAAGACGGCCTCACTGGCGGCGATGCGAGCCTGCTGGAGTTGCTCGATCTCGACCTTTTGCGCGCCGAGGGCCGTGCCGCCGACGTCGCCGCCGGCCGGATCAGCGCCAAGGATCGCGCAAAGCGCTATCTTGAGGCGGCCCGCGTGTGGCGCGAGATCGCCCGCCGCACCGGCGACGTCGCTGCCCTGCGCAAGGCTGCTTCGGCGGCGGAGCAGGCAGCCGCGGGCTTCGACCGCGAGCGCCGTATGGTGGCCTGGAGCGCGGCGCGGTGCGAGCAGGCGGGAATCGCGTTGCTCGGCGCCGAGCTCTTCGGCGACGACGGACTGAACGCAGCGGCGGACGCGGCGCTGAAGCATGCCCAGGAAGCCGCCGGCGACAGCGCCATCGGACCACTGGCCGCCTCCGGACGGGCGCTGATCGAGGCCAGGGCGCTCAAGGGCATCGCCAATCGCGATCAGGCGATGACGGCTGCGGCGCGGTTCGACGGCCCGATCCAGGAGCTCGAAACGCATGGCCGCCGACGCGCGGCCGCCCGGCTGCTCGCGGCGCAGTCGCGCATCGACCGCGCCGAATTTCTGCTGTCCTGCGGGGCGCGATTGAAGGAGCCGATGCTGTTGCGCATGGCCCTCGACGGCGCGCTCCTTGCGCTGCGCAAGCTCGATCCGGCCTACGAGCCGCTCAGCTGGGCGCGGGCGAGCGCCGCGCGCTGGGGCGCGACCGCGACGGCGGCGGCGCTCGACGTCGACATCGAAACCATCGCCAAGGCGGTGACCGGCCTGGTCTCGGTGCTGGAGACGCTGAGCCGCGACGACAGCCCGCTGGACTGGGCGTCGGTGCAGATGTGCCTGGCGGAGGCTTTGCAGCTGCTGGGCGAGGCCACGGACAGCGACGGCGCCTTCGCCCAGGCCGCCGGCGCCTTCGCGCGCGTGCTGACCGTGCTGGATCGAATGCCGAGCGTGCCCGCCCGCGCCGAGGTCGCCTTCCGCCGCGCGCTCTGCATGGCCCGGCGCGCCGAGCTGGCCGCCGACCTGAAGGGCCTCAGGGCCGCCGAGAACGCGCTTCGGCACGAACTCACCCAAGGCAGCCCGCAGAAGGACCCGGTTGGCTGGGCGGTGCGCCAGCTTGGCTTGGCCAGCCTGCACGAGGCGCGGGTTCGGGTCTCGGGCCGCGACCGTGGCGACCGGGCCCGGTCGGCGTTCGCGCTGGCGCTCGCGCTCGAGGTGTTCAAGGAGCACGGCCTGCGCGCGCTGGCGGACGAGACCGCCAAAGCCCTGGACCGGGCCAAGCGCCCCCTGCCGACGCAGGTCTCACCGGCCAGCCGCGGCCGGACTCCCTAGCGCGTCAGGCGGCCGCGACGTCGCCGGTCTGGCGGCGCATGCGCCAGAAGCGCACGGTGCGGCAGGCGGAATCGCGAGGCAGGTCGGCGTAGAGCTGGCCGTATTCTCGCGCGCGGCCCATGGCGTCGACATCGCGGTCGAGCACCAGCACGGCGAAGGTCAGGAACAGCGAGCGGTCGAAGTCCGCCGCCTTGCAGACGATGGCGAGTGCGTCCAGTTCACGCCGCTCGAGGATTCGACGCGCGGTGTGGAAGTCGATGTCGGCCATTTCCGACAATGCGATCAGGAACTTGGTCGTCTCGCCGGCGCGCAGGAACGAGGCGATCACCGGGGCGCTCAGGCCGCCCTTCGCCTTCATCGCGCGAACCGCCGCCTCGGCCGCCGCATAGTCTGACGGCAACGCCCCATCGCGGGCTGCGACGCGTTTGCGGCCCGCTTCGAGCGCAGCTTCCAGCGCCTCGGGGTCGATCGTGGCGTTCTTCTCGAGGATGCGATCGCGGAGCCGGGCCTCGACGACGAAGTACATTTCGTTGAGCAGGTCGACAGGCAAGGCCTGGCGGTCGACCACCGCCTCGTGCAGGTTCGGATTGACCGTGGCGCGGTCCACCGCGGCTTCGTGCGCCGCGCGAGACAGTTCGGCGTTCTCGTTGCGAAGCAACACGTTCAGCGTGTCGTCGTCGCCGCGCTCGACGATGGCGTCGGACACGGCCTCCGGCACGCGGAAGCGGCGGGAAATGGCGCGCAGGTGATCCTGGCCGCGGGTGCGCGCCACCTGCAGCAGGTCGTCCTCGCTCAACGCCGGCGAACGGGCCAGGATCGGCTCTGCGACCGGGGCGGCGTCGGCCGCGAAGCGGGTGATCAGCTGCCGGGGGGCGTGCGGCTGGTCGGCCATGCGCTCGGCGAGCTCGGCGCGAACGGCTTCCTCCATCTCACCGGCGAGCTGGGACAGCACGTCGTCGAACAGGGCCATCTCGGAGGCCGGACGGCCGTCCGGCGCGACGAAGAACAGATCTGTGACCTCTCGCAGGAGCTCGCGCCGCCGTTCGCTGGACGGCTCGCGGGCGAGGGAGATCAGGTCATGCAGCTTGGTCTGTGCGGTCATTGCTGGGCGTCGCTTGAGTCGGGGTCCGGCGTGTCTTGGGCGATCGCGCGAGCCCGGTTCGACGGCGTGTTGATGGAGGAGGGATTGCTCACCGTCTGTGCGCCCGGCACAGGGCGCGGAGGCAGCGGCCCCGGCGGCGTGGCGAGGTCGGGGTTCTGCTGGTCGGCGAAGAACTGGGTGGGCAACGGAATCGGATCCGGCGTCAGGCCGTACTCGCGGGCGACCGAATAGATGTGCGGCGGCAGCCGCGCGCGCCCGGCGTCTTCCGCCGTCTGCTGCGCCGCCGGTCCACTGGATTGGGCGGCCTGCGCCGCCGCAGCTGGCGTGGGTTGCGCGGCTGGAAGCGCCGCCGGCTGGGCGGCTGCGACCGGTTGGGGCGCGGGCGGCGTCGCCTCGGGCTCGGGCGCCGGCAGCACGGCCGGGAGCGACGCGACGGCGGGCGCGCCCGCGTCTTCGGCGGGTGGCGGAGGCGGTTGCGCGGCGACCGGCGCCTCGGGCGGCGGGGGCGCGGGCTGTTCGACCGGCTCGGCTTGCTGCGCTGACCCGACGTCGGAGTCGGGAGCCTGCTTGCCTGGCCAGGCGAGGTAGGACCGGTCCAATGTGGCCACGCGCTGATCGGCGGTCTGGTCGGGGCCATAGCGGTCGGACTGAGCGCGAACGGCGCTCGCGGACAACGCAGCGGCGCCGGCGACAGAGACAAGCAAAATAAGGGCGCGCATGAACAGAGCCCCAGTTGTTCGGCCTTAACCTGGGAGGCTTAACGCAGTCCGCTTAACCCGCGCCTAACGGCCCCGCCACCAGCGCAGCGTCGCCCGTTCCGCCGCGCGCATCAGCGCGTTCAGGCCGACGCCCATCAGGACCAGCACGAACAGCGCGGCGAAGGTCTTGGCCGTTTCCAGTCGATTCGAGGCCTCCATCAGTCGCCACGCGAGCCCCTTGCTCAAGCCCGAGCGGGCGACGAATTCGGCCACGACCGCGCCGATAAGCGCCAGTCCCGCCGCGACCTTCAGCCCCTCGAGCAGGAATGGAACCGCCGAGGGCAGCCGAAGCCGAAACAGCCGATCGAGGGGGCCAGCGCCATAGAGGTCGAACAGCCGCTCCAGATCCGGATCGGCCGACTTCAGTCCCGTGAGCGCACCAGAAAAGATTGGGAAGAATGCGACGATGGCCGCCAGCGCGACGACGGCGCGGTCGGGATGGTCGAGCCCGGCCCAGATCACCGCAAGCGGCGCGATCGCCATGATTGGCGTCACCTGCAGGCTGACCGCCAGCGGCTGCACGGCCCGCTCGGCCAGCGGATGGGTGGAGATCAGAAGCGCTACGGTGAAGGCCAGCCCTGCGGCCAGGACGAACGCGAGGATCGCCATGAAGAGGGTGTTGGCGGCCGCATCGATCAGGAGCGGCGCATTCTCCACCGCCGCGACCGCGATCTCGGACGGGGCGGGCAACAGGAAGACAGGAACGGCCAGCAGCCGGCAGGCCGCCTCCCAGACCGCGAGCAGGGTCACGATAAGGGCGGCGGGCGCGATGGCGTTGACCAGGCCCTTCATGCGCTCGCGGCCTGCATGCCGGCAGCGAGATCGGCGGAGACGCGCTCGCAGGCGTGGCGGAATGCTTCGCTCGTGCGGAATCCTGGCGGCCGGGGCAGGAGACCCTCAACCGGGGTCTCGCCGGCGAGTCGGCCTGGTCCTGGCGTCATCACCACCACGCGGCCGGCCATGTAGCAGGCCTCCTCGACGTTGTGGGTGACGAAGACGATGGCGGGCTTGGAGGCGGCCCAGAGCGTGTGCACGTCCTCGCCGAGCGCGCGGCGCGTGATCTCGTCGAGGGCCGCGAACGGCTCGTCGAGCAAGAGCAGCTTCGGGTCGGTCACCAGCGCTCGCGCCAGCGAGACCCGCATGGCCATGCCGCCAGAGAGCTGCGCCGGCTTCGCCCGTTCGGCGCCGGCCAGCTTGACGCGATCGAGCAGCTCGTCGGCCCGCGCGCGAGCGTCGTCGCGGCGAACACGGTCGAGCTCGAGTGGCAAGGCGACGTTGGCGCGGGCGCTTGCCCAGGGCATCAGCGTCGGCGCCTGGAAGACCACGGCGGTGTCGCCCTTGGCCGTGACGCGGCGCACCACCCCCCGCGTCGGCGCCTCCAGCCCCGCCAGGAGCCGCATCGCCGTCGACTTCCCGCACCCGGACGGCCCGACCAGTCCCACGATCTCGCCAGATTGGATCGTCAGGCTGAACGGTCCGAGCGCCGGGCCGCGCGGGTAGTCGACTTCGACGTTGTCGAGTTCGGCGAGGGCTTGGCTCACTTCACCCCGGTCGGCAGGAACTGGAGCGTGTAGGCCTTCTTGTAGTCCAGCGCCGGCGGATAGTCCGACGGATCCTGCTTGGAGATCGTCGCGTAGAACGCCTGCCAGCGCGCGTCGGTCATGGCGCCGATCCCCTGACTCGTCGCGTCGCCGCCGGTGACGATGCCCTTCTCGCGCATCTTTTGGCGAGCGAACGCCAGGAGGTCGGAGGTCATCTCCGGATTGTCTTTCAGGATCAGCGCGTCGCCCGGCGCGGCGTCGCCGTAGAGGTAGGACTTCCAGCCCGCCGCGGTCCCGTCGACGAACGCTTTCACCGCCGTAGGATTGGCGGCGATCAGCTTCTTGTTCACCAGCACCATGGCGGCGTAGCCAGGATAGCCCTCGTCGGCGAGCAGGAAGACGGCCGGTTGCACGCCGCTCGTCTTGGCGATCGTGAACGGTTCGCTGGTCAGATACCCTTCCTCGATCGCCGTCGGGTTCTCGATGAAGGCGGCGGAGCTGGTGTAGGGGCGCACCTGGGCGTCCGTGAAGCCATACTTGGCCTTCAACCACAGCCAGAAGGCGGTGACCGAGGCGTCGGAGAGCAGGATCGGCCGGCCCTTCATGTCGGCGATGGACCTGATGCCCTGGCCGGGGTGGGCGATCAGCACCTGCGGGTCGCTCTGCATCGTGGCCATGACCGCGACCACGCCGGTGTTCTGCTGAGCCTGGTTGACGGCGATGAAGCTGTTCGAGCCGATGCCGGCGTCGATGGCGTTGGTGGCGAGCAGCAGCGGCACGTTCACCGAGGGCCCGCCCTCGATGATGCTGACGTCCAGGCCGCGCTTCTTGTACTCGCCGGTCGCCAGCGCCTGATAAAAACCGCCCTGCTCGGCCTGGGCGCGCCAATCTGTGGCGAACTTGATGAGCGTAAGGCCGTTGGCCTCGGTGTTGGTCGTCTTCTGCTGCGAGCAGGCGGCGAGCAGAACGACGGCCGCGACGGCCAACAGACGCAAGGCTTTCAAAGCTTACTCCTCCTCCCCGCAATCGCCGCGGCGCACCCTAGGCGCCGCGAACCCCTTCGCCAAGCGCCCGGCTCAGTAGCCTTGCGGCCCGTGGACCTGCTCGTAGGTTTTGCGCAGCAGCGAGGGGACCGCGCCGCCGCTCTCGACCGTCGTCTTGCCGAGGAAGTGGTCGCGGCCCAGCAACGTGGCCATCTGGGGCGGCTGGTCGGCCAGCCAGGCGTCGTCGAGATGGCGATAGTCCTCCACCGGCGCGAAGCCCAGGCGGGTGTAGGTCATGTGCAGGACCACGCGCTCGCCTTCGATCTGGCGCGGGTAGTTGCCATGCCAGACATTGCCGTTCCAGAGCGCGAGCGAGCCCTTGGGCGCGACGATGGGGCGGGCGCCCTCGAGCGTCTTGCGCACGTCACGTGGCGGGTGGCTGCGGCGCTTGTGAGTGCCGGGCATGACGAGCGTCGAGCCGGCCTCCTCGGTGAACTCGTCGGTCACCCAGCAGGCGGTGCACATGATCTCCCATGGCGGGAAGGGCGCGGGGAACCAGCTGTTGTCGGCGTGCAGGCCGAGCGAACCCGGCCCCTTCTTGCGGATCGAGCCGACGAGCTGCGAGAAGATGAAGCCGCGGCCGAGCAGGTATTCGACCAGTGCGAGCAGCTTGGGGACGACGATGGCCTCGGCGAAAACGGGGTCACGGCCGAGCAAGAGGCCCGCGGCGTAGCCCTTCGAGCGGCCCTCGGTAGCCTGCGCGCATTCGATGATGGCCGCGCGCACCCGATCGGTCAGCGCATGGGCGACGGGGTCCTGGATCACCGTGTAGCCGTCGTCGACGAGGTCGTGGATGTTGGACCTGAGGTCGAGCGCGTCGATGCGCGGCGCGAGGTCCTCCGGCACGGCATAGGGATCGTCTGCGGTGTCGAGGGGCATGTGCGGCCTCCGGCGTTGTTCGCGTGCAATGATCGCGCGCCCGCACGGGCCCGGGCAAGTGGGCTAGCGGCTCGAGAGCAGCGCCTCGCGTTTCTCCTCGAGCGCCAGCCACTCCTCCTCGGCGGCCGCAAGTTCGCCGCGGGCCGCGGCGATGCGGGCCATGGCGGCGTCGAACGCCGCGCGATCGCGCGCAAAGAGAGTCGCGTCGGCCAGGCGTCGCTCCAGCGCCGCGATCTCGCGCGCGAGCTTCGGCGAGAGCGCCTCGAGCACCGCCAGCCGGTGCTCGTCCTTGAACGAGAGTTTGGCCGGGCGCCTCGACGTGGCCGGCGCCGCCGCCGCACGTCGGCGCGCCGGTTCTCCAGCGGTGGCGACGGGCGCGAAGAACCCAGGGTTCTGACGAACGAAATCGGTCCAGCCGCCGGGGGTTTCCACCACATCGCCGCGGCCGTTCAGCGCGATGGTCGAGGTCGCCAGTCGGTCGATGAAGTCGCGATCGTGGCTGATCACGATCAGCGTGCCGTCGTAGTCGGCGAGCCTCGCTTCCAGGAGGTCGAGCGTCTCCATGTCGAGGTCGTTGGTGGGTTCGTCGAGCACCAGGAGGTTGGCGGGCCGAGCGAGGGCGCGCGCCAGCATGAGGCGGTTGCGCTCGCCGCCCGAGAGGCTGCGGACCGGTTGGCGCAGCTGACGCTCGTCGAACAGGAAGTCGCGCGCATAGCTGCTTACATGGCGGGGCTCGCCCTGGACGACGACCTGATCGCCGCCCTGCGGCGCAAGCGTCTGCCACAGCGTCGCTTCGGGATCGAGCTGCTCGCGGGTCTGGTCGAGGTAGGCGATCGTGACGTTGACGCCCAGCTTCACCGAGCCGGCATCCGGGGCGAGTTCGCCCAGCAGCATCCGCACCAGCGTCGTCTTGCCGGCGCCGTTCGGCCCGACCACCGCGATGCGGTCGCCGCGCATGACGCGCGTGGAGAAGCTGCGGACCAGCGTGCGCTCGCCGTAGCGCTTGACCAGTTTTCGCGCCTCGATGACCCGGCGCCCGGAGGCTTCGCCCGCCTCGATGCTCAGCGCCATCGGGCGGGCGAGGTCGGCCATCGCGCGGGCCTTCGCTTGCCGCATGGCCGCAAGCGCTGCGGCCCGGCCCTCGTTGCGGTGTCGCTGGGCCACGATGGAGCGCTGGAACCAATAGCTCTCCCGCTCGATCGCCTTGTTCAGCCGGCGCAGCTCCTCGGCCCGTTCGGCCGCGATCTTCTCGGCCCAGGCGTCGAAGGCGGCGAAGCCCTTGTCGAGGCGCATGATGCGGCGGCCTTCCAGCCAGAAGGTCCGCTTACTGACGTTGCGCAGGAACGCTCGGTCGTGGCTGACGATGAGCAACGCCGTTCGGCTCGCGTTCAGCCGCTTCTCCAGACTCTCGATCGCGAGGATGTCGAGGTGGTTGGTGGGCTCGTCGAGCAGGAGCACGTCGGGGCGCTCGGCGAGCGAGCGCGCGAGCGCGAGGCGCCTGGCCTCGCCGCCCGACAATCCGGCGGTCGGCCGGTCGGGGTCGAGACCGAAGCTGGCCAGCGTCGCCTCGGCGTCATGCCGCGCCGCGCCGCCGGCCGTCGCGTGGTCGATCAGCGTGTCGCCCTCGATCGAAGGCTCCTGCTCCAGCAGCCCGATCCGGGTTCCCGGCTGCAGGAATCGATCGCCTTCGTCGGGCTCGATCAGTCCGGCGAGCAGGCGGAGCAGCGTCGACTTGCCAGCGCCGTTGCGCCCGACAAGGCAGGCGTGCGCCCGCGCCTCGAGGGGCAGATCGACGCCGTCGAATAGCGGCGCTGGCCCGTCGGCGAGCCGCACGCCGCGCAGCGCGACCAGGGGCGGCTGAGCGCTCAGCGGTCGCGTTCCGGATCGGCGCGCGGTGGCGAAGGCTCGTCGCGACGGTCGTCGCCGGGGTCGCGAACTGGCGGCGGCGTGTCGGACGCATCGCCTGGATCGTAGCGCGGCCGTTCGTATCGCTCGGGCGGCGGGCCGGAATCGTCGCGGTCGTCGCGCGGGGCGAAGTCGCGGTCGGAAGGGTCCTGGCCGCCGGTCGGTTCCATGTCGCGGTCGGTCTCGCCGTTGGCGGCGCGGTCAAAGTCGCCCGAGAGGCCGTCGTAGAAGGCGCCGCGCTGCTCAGCATCGGGCGGCTCGCCCGAGTCCGTGGCCTCCGCCGTCTGCTCGGCCGGCGTTTCCGCTGGCAGCCAGGCGAAATCGTGCACCGGGACGTTCTGGTGGGCGACCATCATCATCCGCCGCCAGATCTCGGCCGGGATCTCGCCCCCGGTCACCCCGTGGGTCGGCTGCCCGTCGTCGTTGCCGACCCAGACGCCGCACACCCAGTCGGGCGTGAAGCCGACGAACCAGGCGTCCTTGTAGTCCTGCGTCGTGCCCGTCTTGCCCGCGGCAGGGCGCCCGAACCCCGCGCGTGTGCCCGTGCCGCCGGTGATCACGCCTTCCATCATGCGCACCATCATCCCGGCATTGGCCTGGTCGTAGACCAGGACGCCCGAGGACTGTGGATGGACGAAGATGACGTCGCCGCGCTGGGTCGAGATCTCGGCGATCAGATAGGGGTCGCTGCGCTGGCCCTGCTGCTGGAACACCTGGAACGCCGAGGTGAGCTCCAGGAGGTTCACCTCGTAAGCGCCGAGCGCGATCGAGAGTTGCGGGTCGGCCGGAATGCTCTTGATCCCGAAGCGATGGGCGATGTCGGCGATCTTGGCCGTCCCCACCTCGTTCGCGAGCCGCACCGCGACCGTGTTGATGGAGTGGGCCAGCGCCGTCGCCACCGTGACCGTCCCATGGTAGCCGCCGCCGTAGTTCTGCGGCGACCAAAGGCCGATGCGGATGGGTGCATCCTGGCGCGTGTCGGTCGGGCGCACGCCGTTCTCGAGCGCGGCGGCGTAGACGAACGGCTTGAACGACGACCCAGGCTGCCGCTCGGCCTGGGTCGCCCTGTTGTAGGCCGACAGCTGATGATCGCGGCCGCCGACCAGCGCGCGGATGCCGCCGTCTGGCGCGAGCAGGACGAGCGCGGCCTGGTGGATGTTCGTCCGCTTGCCGTCGGTGTCGATGGTCTCGCGCACGATCGATTGGGCGGCCGTCTGCAAAGCGGGGTCGACCGTCAGCTTGACCACCAGGTCCGGCGCCTGGCCGCCGGCGATCTGCACGGCCTGCTGGGCCGCCATGTCGAGCACGTAGCCGAAGTCGCCCTCGCCAGGCGCCTCGGGCGCGAGTTCCGGCGGGTGCGAGAGCGCCTGCTCCTCGTCGGCGGTGGTGATCCAGCCCTCGTCGTGCATGATCGTCAGCACGATGCGCGAGCGGGCCAGCGCCGCGTCCATGTCGTTGGTCAGCGCGAGCCGGGTCGGCGCTTTGGGCAGCGAGGCGAGCAGCGCCGCCTGGCTCAAGGTCAGCTGGCTGGCCGGACGACCGAAGTAGGTCTGGGCGGCCGCATCGATGCCGTAGGCGTTGTCGCCGAAGAAGATGCGGTTCAGGTAGAGCTCGAGCACCTCGTCCTTGCTCATCTCGCCCTCGAGCCGATAGGCGATCACCGCCTCCTCCAGCTTGCGGCGAAGGGTCTGCTGCGGGCTGAGGAACAGCGTCTTGGCGAGCTGCTGGGTCAGGGTCGAGCCGCCCTGCACGGTGTGGCCGGCGCGCCAGTTGATCCAGGCGGCGCGCGCGATGCCCTGGAAGTCGACCGGTCCGTGCTCGTAGAAGCGGCGGTCCTCGGCAGCGAGGAAGGCGTGCGGCACATAGGCCGGCAGCTCGGAAAGGTGGACGGCGTGGCCGTGCTTCGGCCCTCGGGTTGCGATCACCCGGCCTGTCACGTCCTGGAAGGTCATGCCCGGCGCCTGGTTCACCACCTCCAGGCTCTGGCGGTCGGGCACGTCGGGAACGCTGTCGATGAAGGTCTTGGCGGCGACCAACCCCACGGCGAGGCCGCCGAGCAGGATCGCCACGAACACCGAGACGAAGATCGGCCAGATGCGCCGCCGCTTCCTCGGCGGGGGCGGGGGCGGCGGACGGCGCGCGGCGCCGGGCGTGGCGCGGCCAAATCGCGGCGCCGGCGGCGACTCTCGGGCGGGTGGCTCTGTCACAACTCGGGCTTCTATACTGCGTCGCAGCGGCTTGAACGCTTGTAGCGGCCCAACGACGATGACAGGCAAGCCTTTCTGGGAGACGAAGTCTCTCGAAGAGATGACGGCGACGGAGTGGGAGAGCCTCTGCGACGGCTGCGGGCTGTGCTGCCTGGTGCGCTTCGAGGACGAGGTCTCGGGCGAGATCGTGCCGACGCGGGTGCACTGCCGCCTGTTCGACTCCGCGCTCTGCCGGTGCACTGACTACGCCAATCGCAAGGTCAAGGTGCCCGACTGCATCAAGCTCACCCCGGGCAACATCGACGACCTGATGTGGATGCCGAAGAGCTGCGCCTACCGACGTTTGAACGAGGGCCGCGGCCTGGCCTGGTGGCATCCGCTGGTCTCGGGCGACCCGGAGACGGTGCACACGGCCGGTGTCAGCGTGCGCGGGCAAACCATCTCGGAGGCGGTGCTTGGCGACCCCGAGGACGCGCTCGAATTCGAGGCCCCGGACCTGCTGGTCGAGCGCGGCGCGGACTAGGACGATGGCGCAGGCGCCATGTGGCAATAATACAACACTCGGCCTTGCAGGACACGGGGGGCCGTCCAATCTAATCTTGCCGGAATCACCCGGGACGAAGGCGGCGTAGAGACCCTTGGCGCAAGATCCGTATCAGGAGCTCGGCGTCTCGCGTGAGGCGAGCGCGGACGAGATCAGGCGCGCGTTCCGCAAGCTCGCCAAGCAGCTGCATCCCGACAAGAACCCAGGCAACAAGGCCGCCGAGGAGCGGTTCAAGCGGGTTTCGGCCGCCTTCGACTTTCTCGACGATCCCGAAAAGCGCAAGAAATTCGACCGGGGCGAGATCGACGCCGACGGCCGCGAGACCATGCGCGGGTTCTCCGGCGGCGGTCCCTTCGGCGGCGGCTTCGAGGGCGGCCGGGGCGGCGCGGCGTTCGAGGATGTCGACCTGAGCGAGATCCTCGGTGAGATGTTTGCCGGCCGCGGCGGCCAGCGCGGCGGCTTCTCCGGCTTCAACGCTGGCCCCCAGCGCGGGTCCGACGTCCGCGCGCGCGTCGAGATCGACCTCGAGGATGCAATCAAGGGCGGGCGCAGGCGCATCTCCTTCTCCGACGGACGCACGATCGACGTGACCATTCCGAAGGGCGCCGCCGAGGGCCAGGTGCTGCGGCTCAAGGGGCAAGGCGCGCCAGGCCGCGCCGGCGCGGGCGACGCCTTGATCGAGATCGCGATCCGCCCACACCCGCTGTTCCGGCGCGAGGGCGACAACCTGGTCATGGATCTGCCCGTCTCGGTGCCGGACGCGGTCTTGGGCGCAAAGGTCGAGGCGCCGACGCCGGAGGGACCGGTCACGCTGACCGTGCCCAAGGGCTCCAACTCGGGTTCGACGCTCAGGCTCAAGGGACGCGGGCTGCCAGGCGCCCGCGGCGGGCGGGGCGACCTGCTTGCACGGCTGATGGTCATGCTGCCCGATGCGCGCGACGCCGAGCTCGAGCGGTTCGCCGAATCCTGGCGGAAGTCGCGCCCGTATGCGCCCAAGCGGCGCGGCTAGATCGACGACCGGCGCGACGGAGTCTATTCAGCCGCTATTCAGCGCATGCACTCTAGAAAGCGGCGATGAAACGGACGCCGGCCCTTCTCGCTGCGCTCCTGGTTGTGCTCCTCGGTGGAGCCGCCACGGCGCAATGGCGCACGAATTCGGGCCATGGCGATCCGGGTTCGCACGGCTTCCCGCAACCCATGCACGATCAGCCGACCTACGGGCGCGGACCGCAACCGCCGCCGACGCACGGACCCCCTGGCCCGGCCCATAACGACTCGCTCGGAGCCGGCTGGGGCGCCCAACAGGACGCCGTGCGCGCCGGCGTTCGGCAGAAGCTCTATGTTCCGCTCGGACAGGCGATCAATTCCATCCGCCGGCGCGGTCCTGGTCGCGAGCTGGATGCAGGCCTCGAGCAGTGGGACGGCCGTCCGGCCTACCGCGTGCGCTGGGCCGAGCCCGATGGGCGGCGGATCGACTATATGGTCGATGCGGAAACCGGCGCCATATTGGGCGTCGACGAAGGACACTGACAGCCATGCGCATCCTCCTGGCCGAGGACGATCCGGACCTCTCACGCCAGCTCAAGCAGGCGCTGGCGGACGCCGACTATGTCGTCGACCACGCCCCGGACGGCGAGGAGGCCCATTTCCTCGGCGATACCGAACCCTACGACGCCGTGATCCTCGATCTCGGCCTGCCCAAGATCGACGGCGTCTCGGTGCTCGAACGCTGGCGGCGCGACGGCAAGCAGATTCCGGTGCTTATCCTCACCGCGCGCGGCGCCTGGAGCGAGAAGGTGGCTGGCTTCGACGCCGGCGCCGACGACTACCTTACCAAGCCCTTCCACACCGAGGAGCTCTTGGCGCGCCTGCGTGCGCTGCTCCGCCGCTCGGCCGGCCACGCCTCGGCCACCCTCTCCTGCGGGGGCTTGAGGCTCGATCCGCGCGCGGCCAGGGCCTCGGTCAACGGCGAGCCGCTGCGCCTCACTTCGCTCGAGTACCGCCTGCTGCACTATCTGATGATGCACCAGGGCCGGGTGATCAGCCGTACCGAGCTGGTCGAACACCTCTACGACCAGGACTTCGACCGCGACTCCAACACGATCGAGGTCTTCGTAGGGCGGGTGCGCAAGAAGATCGGCGCCGAGCGCATCGAAACCGTACGCGGATTGGGCTATCGGCTCATTCCGCTGGAGGGCGAGGCGACGGAAGGGGGGGCGTGAAGCTCCCCGACCTTGGCCGTCCCTCGCTCGCCCGCCGGCTGGTGCTGCTGGCGGCCGTGTGGAGCGTGGTGATCCTGGCGCTCAGCGGCCTGTTCCAGATCGCGCTGTTCCGCCAAGCCTCGATCATGCGCTTCGACGACGACCTGAAGGAAGACGCCCAGAGCCTCTTCACCTACGCGACCGTCGACCAGCAGGGCCAGGTCTACGCGCCGCCGATGACCGATCCGGGCGCGGTGGCCGCCTATTCAGGCGACTACTGGCAGATCGCCGAGCCGCAGAATGGGCGGCTGCACGCGCTGGTGCGGTCGCGGTCGCTCTGGGACTCCGAGCTTGCCCCGCCGCCGGACGGCGTTGCGGGTCTTCAGGCCCATCCCGGCGAGGGCGGGATCGAGTTCTACGACACGATCGGACCGGCGGGCGAACCGCTCAGGGTCTCGGCCATGCTGGCCCGCCTGCCGGGCCGCGCGACGCCGGTCATCTTCATGACCGCCGAAGACGTGACGCCGGTCCTGACCTCGGCGAACGCTTTTGCCGTCGAGGCGGTGATCGGCCTGATCGTCCTCGGCGCCGGTCTGATCCTGCTCGTCTTCATCCAGGTGCGCGTTGGCCTGAGCCCCCTGTTCGCGCTGGAGCGGGAGGTGGCCGCGGTTCGCGTCGGCAAGGCCGACAAGGTGGACGGCGACTATCCCTCCGAGCTCGAGCCGCTGGCGGCGGAGCTCAATGCTCTGGTCGCCCATGACCGGGAGGTGGTCGAGCGACAGCGCACGCATGTCGGCAACCTCGCCCACGCGCTCAAGACGCCGCTGTCGGTCCTGCTGGCCGAGGCGGAGCGCAATCCCGGGCCGCTCGCCGACGTGGTCGCCCGGCAGGCTGAGGCGATGCGCGACCATGTCGACCATCACCTGCGCCGCGCCCGCGCCGCCGCACGTTCGCAGGCCCCGCGCGAGCGGACCCAGGTCGCCTCGGTGCTCGAGGAGCTGTCGCACGCGCTCGAGCGCATCTTCCGCGACAAGGCGGTGACGATCGACTGGCGCTGCCCGGAGACGCTGTACTTCCAGGGCGAGCGGCAGGACCTGCTGGAGATGCTTGGCAACGTGCTCGAGAACGCGTGCAAATACTCCAAGCGACGCGTCAACGCCGATGCGCATGACGGGCCGCCAGGACGCTTGGCGCTGGTCGTCGACGACGATGGGCCGGGACTGCCTGGCGAGCAGCGGGTCGAGGTGTTCAAGCGCGGCGAGCGGCTTGACGAGACCGCGCCGGGCGCCGGCCTTGGCCTGTCCATCGTCGATGAGCTCGCCAGGGCCTACGGCGGCGCGGCGACGCTCGGCGACTCCGCGCTGGGGGGCCTGCGGGTCACCCTCGACCTGCCGCGGTCGGAGAGCTAGCTCAGGCCGCGTTGACGATCGGCGAGATGATGCGGGACGTCCCGCTCGAGGGTGCGTCGTCGGTGTTGAGCGAGCTCTCGAAGTCCTGGAACAGGTCGACAAGCTCCTCAGGCGTGACCGTCGCGCCCTCGCGCGCGAACCGGTAGCGCCAGAAGCTGATGATGTGCTCGATGCCCCCCAGCCTTTCGCCGAGGTCGTTGAACAGGCGCGGCGCCTTGAGGAGGAAGTCGCGGAACTCCAGCGGCTCGCCATTGGTCGTCAGGCCTTGGTAGGCGCTGTCGTAGACGGCCAGCGTGTCCTTCACCTCGCGGCATGCGACCACGAGCGCGCGTCGGATGTTCTCGCGAGCGCCGACAAGGTAGGTCTTCGTTTCGTCGTCCATCGGACCGCGCGGGGCCACGGTCGCGATCTGCTGCAACACCTTTGCGGCCAACGGCAGCAGGTCGCCCAATTGCCATTTGTAGTAGAGGAAGGCCTTCCAGCAGAAGATGCCCTCCTGGTACTGCTGCTCATCGAGCTGCAGCGTTGCGCGCAGCGGCTCGAGCGCCGCATCGGCGGAGTTGGCGAGGATCTTCTCGGTCAGCTTGGCCGACAGGCCGTCGGCGTTGGCGGCGCCCACCGACATCCGCACCAGCGGTTCGATCTCGCGCTCGGCGAATTGGAACATGCGCTGCGTGTCGGACGGGGAAACATCGAAATAGCAGCGCGCCGGCTCGAACCCGTGGCGCTTGAGCTGCTCGCGGAGCAGGAAAGGATCGAGCGAAGGGGTCTCGTCGAGGATCTTCAGCGTGCGGAAGTCAGGTCCGTCGGGATCGAGGTGAAGCCCGAACGCCTCCCGGAGCGAGTCCTCGAACCTGCGTTGTCCGACAAAGACGTAGCGGGCTCCGAGCTTCAGGTCGTTCTTCTCGATCGGGACCAGAATCTTGGTCGCGGTGCGCCGCGGCACCTGAAAGTACTCGGCCTCGTTGCCGCGGATGCGGTGCTTGACGATGATCGTGGCGTTGAGCACCGGGCTCTGGAAGAACGGCCTCTCCGCGTATTCCGGATCGTCGCCCTTGCGGCGGGCGACCCCCCACAGGTTCAGGACCCTGGCTGTCGACGCGCTCGAATCGAGCTGATCCAGAGTTCGCACCGATCGGTCGACCATTTTGTCCTCGCGAACGGCCAGCGCAACCCATCCCGCGGAGCCCGCCGAACAAGGGATAGCCGCAACTGATGAACAGAGGTTTGGCGTCCGATGCCGGCGCACGAATCCTTAACGCGCGCTCATGATGATGCGCTCGGGAAGCCCCCAGCCGGGGCGAGCGGGTGCGCCGTGCCAGGCTTGACCGACAGCCAGATCGCGGGACTGAAGACGCTGTTTGCGGTGGCGACGAACTCGGTCGTGCGGAGCCTGGAGCTTGCGCTGGCCGAGGATGCCGCACGCGGCGGCCCGATCGCCGCCGTGCATCAGATGGCCGCCGAAGAGGCCCGTGACCGCCGCGTGCGTGGCGTTGTGCTGGGGCCGGTCACGGCGCTTTGCCGCCCGTCGCAATGGAGCACCGTCAGCTTCCCCGCCGCGGCCCTGTCGCTCGTCTGGAGGGGTTTGAAGGACGCCGAGTCGAAGCAGGTGCGACTCGCCGAGGAGGCGGCGTCCGCCGCCCGCGACGTCGGGGCGCCGACGCCAGGGGTCTTCGACGAGCTCTGCCTCGCCGCCGCCCAGGGTCTGCGCAACGAGGCCAGGAGCTTCCAGCCCGCCAACGAGCTGCTGAACCGCGCCGCCAAGGATGGCGGGGCCGCCTTCGCCGCCTATCTCGACCTCTGCCCGATCGCCCGCGATTCGCTCGCCCGTCTGCCGGATTGGCTCGTGCGCATGAGCGACGAGCGCGCTGCCACCGCCAGGCTCGCGTACAAGGACGCCGTCGCGCTGGCGGACGACGCCGGGCCGGCCTATTTCGAGATCCTCTTCGCCCACCTCGCCGAGCCCTGGCAAATCCTGAGGGTCATGTCGGCGATCATGGACCATCCGGGCGACAAGTACGCCGCCGCCTCCGAGCTCGCCCGCTTCGGCGACTATATCCTGGGCGACATCGACAAGCGGCTAGCCACATTCAAAGCGTTCGATCCGACCGAGGGCGCAGCTGCGGGCGTCGCCGCCGGCGAGGCGCTGCAGATCGCCTCGATGGAGATCGCCGAGTTCGAGAACAGCTTCGAGCTCAGTCGCGAGGGGCATTGGGGTGGGCGGATCGGCCAGCAGAAGAAGACGCTCGCGCAGTCGGCCGAGACGCGCCTCGAGCAGATCGACAAGGCGCTCGACGCGACGCTGCCGCTCAGAATGGTTCGCCTCGGCAAGGGCCTGCGGGGCCTGCCGGACCTCAAGTCAGACCCTGATCCCGCGGCGCTCAAGCGGGCAGAGGGGCTGATGGCTTTCTTCGACCAGTCGCGCAGCTCGGCCGCGCAGTCCGGCTTTGGCGCGGCGCGGGCCAAGGCCGCCGAGCGGGTCCAGGACCGCCTGGACCAGTACGTCGAGGACCTGCTCGAGATGCTGCGTGCCGACCAGGTCGAATCGGTCGAGCGCATCCATGCCTATCTCGAGGTCTCCGCCGGCCTCGTCGCCTCCGCGCGTGACGAGAAGGCTGCCCAGATCGTCCGCCGCCGGGCCGCCGCGGCATAGAGAAGGAACCCTCTCCCCACCTCGCGGGCGGGGAGAGGAGAGCTCAGGCGGGCTTACGCCGCCTTTTCGGCTTCGATCAGGTCAGGCTGGACGGCCGTCTTGATCTCGACGCGGCGGGGTTTCAGCTGTTCCGGCAGCTCGCGCTTCAGCGAGATCGCGAGCAGGCCGTCGGTAAGCTGGGCGTCCACCACGACCACATGGTCGGCGAGCTGGAAGCGGCGCTCGAAGTTGCGCTCCGCCAGGCCGCGATGCAGGAACCGGCGGGTCTCGTCGTTCGCCGCCTTGCTGCCTTGGACGGTCAGCACGTTTTCCTTGACCTCGATCGCCAGGTCTTCGGGGCGGAAGCCCGCGACCGCGATCTCGATCCGGTAGGCGTTCTCGCCGGTGGTTTCGATGTTGTAGGGCGGATAGCCCGAGGCGCTTTCGGTCGAAGCCGCGGCGTCCAGAAGCGCGGCCAGCCGGTCAAAGCCGACGGCCGAACGGTAAAGGGGGGAGAAGTCGATCGTACGCATGCTGCATCCTCCTTGAGAAGCAAGGTCGCGTTTGAGTACGGAACCTAGAGCGAGCCTGATCAGGCCTCGCGCAGGTCCGGGAGGCCCGGACATCCAGCGCCTCCGAGCCATGAGGTAGGCGGCGCGGCGGGCGGTTCAAGCCCCGCCCGCGCTCGATTTGTCGCTTGAAATCGCCGGACCGGACGCCCAAGGCTGCCCGCCATGATCAGTCGCCGGCTCGCCGTTTTGACCGGTCTTGCGTCCGCCGCGGCCTTCGCCGCGCAGGCGCAGGACAATCCCTTCGCCAACGCGCCCAAGGCGCTGCCGCCGCCGACGACCGACTCAGACCCAGCGCTCACGGCGCTGATCGACGGAGCGCAGCGTTCGGCGGCGAACAAGGCCCGCGACCCCTGGCGACACCCGGCGGGCAGCCTGGAGTTCTGGGGCGTGCAGCCGGGGCTGACCGTCATCGATATCGATCCCGGCGGCGGCTACTGGACCGAGATCCTCGCCCCCTACCTGGCCCAGGGCGGGGGCCGCTATGTCGCGGCGATGACCGACCCGAACGATCCGAACGCCTCGGACAACGCCAAGCGCGCGGCGGCAGCCTTCCAGGCCAGGTTCGCCGACAAAGCGGTGTACGGGCCGATCGCCTATGCTCCGTTCAGCGCGGCGACCGGTTTGGTCGCCCCTCAGTTCCCGGCCGACCTGGTGCTCTACTGCCGCTACGTTCACGACCTGATGCGCACGCCGGGCGCGCTGCAGAAGTCGCTTGCCAGCTTCTACGCGGCGCTCCGGCCAGGAGGGGTGCTGGCGATCGAGGAGCACCGCGCCGACCCGAGGCCGATGATCGCCGATGCGAGCGACGGCTACGTTGCGACCGACTTCGTCATCGGCGAGACCCGCAAGGCCGGTTTCGTCTTCGAGGCGGCCTCGGAGATCAACGCCAATCCCAAGGACACCAAGGATCACCCCTTCGGAGTGTGGACGCTGCCGCCGACGCGCCGCAGCGCGCCGGCCGGCCAGCCGCCCGATCCTGCATTCGACCACGCCAAGTACGACGCCATCGGCGAGAGCGACCGGATGACGCTGCGCCTGAGGCGGCCGCTGAACGCCTGACCGCTCGCATGGACGACAAGCCGCTGCTTCGCACCCATCCCGACATCGCTTTGCCGCAGCCCGGCCGCGTCGAGTTGATCGAGGGCGCGCACGGTCATCGCCAGCGTTCGGCCCTGTTCCCGGCCGCCGACCCGGTCGGAACCGTCGTGCTGTCGACCGGCCGGACCGAGTTCATCGAGAAGTACGCCGAGGTGATCGGCGAACTGCTTCAGCGGCGCTACACGGTGCTGATCCACGACTGGCGCGGCCAGGGACTCTCGGCGCGCCTGCTGCCCGATGCGCTCAAGGGTCACGCTGACCGCTTCCACGACCTCGTCGACGACTATCGCGCGATGCTCGACCACTACGAGGCGCACCTGCCCAAGCCGTGGATCGACCTCAGCCACTCGATGGGCGGTTGCCTGGTGATGCTCGTGCTGGCGCGGGGCGAGCGACGCCTGTCCGCGTCGATCCAGACCGCGCCGATGCTGGGCATCAAGCCGCAGCGCAACCCCTTCCTGCGCGCGGCCGTCTGGACGATGGCGCACGCAGGTTTCGCCAACCGTTACGCTCTGGGCGCGGAAGACGATCCATACCTGGCGACCTTCGAGACCGATCGGCTGACCCACGACGAAACGCGCTACGAGCGCACGCGCAAGCTGATCGTCGAGCACCCGGATCTCGCGCTTGGCGGCGTCACCTGGGGCTGGGTCGAGAGCGCGTTCGAGGCGATCAGCTGGCTTAGGCGCGCGCCGGAGGTGGCCCGGATCGAGATCCCGGTCACGATCCTCAGCGCGGCGCACGAGGGGCTTGTCGACAACGAAGGCCAGCGGAAGATCGCATCGCGGCTGCCGCATTGCCGCATCGTCGGGATTCCCGGCGCCTTCCACGAGATCTTGATGGAGACCGACGACATCCGCGCGGTCTTCTGGCGCGAGTTCGAGGCGCTGACCGCGTCTATTTCGCGACCGGCCTGAGGGCCTCCAGCGCTTCGCCGAGGCAGCCGCGGTCGCCCGCGATGACGGCCTGGCCCGCCTCCGGTCCCAATGGGTCGCCCCGCCAGTCGGTGACGCAGCCGCCGGCCGCCGCCAGCAGCGGTATGGCGGCCTCGATGTCCCAGGGCTTCAGCCCGGGTTCGATGACGAGATCGAGCGTGCCGAGCGCCACCATCGCGTAGGCGTAGGCGTCGCAGCCGAACCGGGCCAGCCGGGCGGCCTGCCTCACCGAGCGCCAGGCCGCGCGCTCGTCGCCCATGAACAGGCCCGCGTCAGTGGTCGCGATGATCGCATCGGCCAGGCTCGGGCAGGGCCGGACCTGCAGCGGCCGCTCGCCCGCCGGCGTGATGAGGCGCGCGCCCAACGCCCGGGACCCGACGAACACCTCGCTCAGGTAGGGTTGGCCGATCGAGCCGAGCGCGGGCTCACCCTGGAAGCGCAGGCCGATCAGCGTGGTCCACACCGGCAGCCCGGCGATGAACGCACGCGTGCCGTCAATGGGGTCGATCACCCAGACGAACTCGGCGTCCTCGCGCTCGGCTCCGTATTCTTCGCCGATGAAGCCGTGGTCGGGATGGCGCTGGGTGACGAGCTTGCGGATCGCGGCCTCGCCGCCTTTGTCGGCCTGGGTGACCGGATCGAACAAGCCGTCGGCCCCCTTGTCCTCCAGGCCGTGCTCGGCGCGGAAGAAGGGCAGGATGGCGGTCGCGGAGACGGCGTTCAACTCGAGAAGCAGGCTCTCCAGCGTCTCGATGCGCGCGCGGGAGAGGACGTCGGCCATGCCGCCAGCCTTAGCGGCTAGCGAGATGGACGCAAAGCGGTCAGCCGACTTCCGGCGCGGTGTTCAGCGATTTGGCGAGGTCGAGCAGGCGTCGGCGCGGCCGCTCGCCCAGCTGGTAGTAGGCGCGGACCAGGTCCAGCGTCTCCTTGCGGGCGAGAACCTCGCCGCCATCGGTGTGATCGTTGGCCGCGGCGCCAAGCCGGGCGCCCTCGATGAGGCCGTCGTAGAAATAGCCGACCGGCACGTCGAGCGCGGCGGCGATGCGCCAAAGCCGCGCCGCAGAGATGCGGTTCGCGCCGCACTCGTACTTCTGGATCTGTTGGAAGCGCACGCCGACGGCTAGGGCCAACTGCTGCTGGGTCAGTCCGAGCAACCGTCGGCGGCGGCGCAGGCGGCGGCCCAGATGGAGATCGATGTCGTTGCCCACGGACTGGCCTTTCAATACGTTCCCGCGTCCCAATGCGGGACGGCTCGGTGAATCGAGGGCAATCCACATGCCGTGGCGGTTGAACCCCGCTGAGTTGAATTCGGGCCTATGGGCGAGCGCGGGTTCGCGCGTGGCGGGATAGGGCATGGCGGAAAAACGGCCGCCCCTTGTCCGGGAGTTGAGCTGGCGGCTGGAGGCCCTGGCCTTCGACCTGGTCTCCGGGTTCCTCAAGCTCTGGCCCGTCGACGTGGCGTCGGCGTTCGGCGGATGGTTGGTCGGAGCGATAGGGCCGCTGACCTCGTCGCAACGCACCGTCGACCGCAACCTGCGCATCGCGTTTCCCGACATGTCGCCGCAAGAGCGAGAGCGCATCGGCCGGGCCGCATGGGCGCAGACCGGGCGTACATTCGCCGAGCTGACGCTGATGGACCGGATCACCGAGCAGAACGGCCGGGTCGAGGTAGTCGGGCGCGAGCATCTCGAGGAGGCGGTCAGCAAGCACATCCCCACCATCTTCTTCTCCGGCCACTTGTCGAACTACGAGATCATGGCCGCCGTCGTGGTGGGGACAGGCATCGACGCCGTCCTCACCTACCGCGCCACCAACAACCCCTATTTCGACGCCCGCATCGTCGAGAGCCGCCGACGCTATGGGGTGAAGCTATTCCGCGCCAAGGGGGCGGTGAACGCGCGGGACCTCTACAAGCAGCTCGCCCACGGGGGCTCGATCGGCATCATGGTCGACCAGAAGTTCTCGTTCGGCGTCTCCGTCCCTTTCTTCGGCCATCGTGCGCCGACCAATCCCGGCCCGATCCGCCTGGCGCTCGCCAACAACGCTCGCATTCAGCCGATGTCGGTCATGCGCTTGAAGGGCGCGCGCTTCCGCATGACCTTCTACGAGCCCTACTACCTCGAGCGCACCGACGACCGGGCCGCCGACGTCGAGGCGGGCGTCGCGCGGATCACCAAATTCATCGAAGACCGCGTGCGCGAGCGGCCCGAGGAGTACTTCTGGCCCCACCGCCGCTGGGCCGACGAGGTCTATGCTGCGCTGAAGGACTGAGGCCCTACTCGGCGGGCGCCGCGACCCGCGCGGGCGCCGTTCCGCCGACGAGCCGCGGCATCAGGGGCCTCAGCTTGACGATGAAGTCCCAGGCCATGAGCAGCGCGCCGAGGGCGAACACGACGTCGCCTGGCAGACGCATCCACTGCCAGAAGGTGGTCGTGTCGTAGAAGGCCTGGCTGCGGGCGTAGGCTAGCCCATGCTCGTAAACGGCGGCGAGCTGCGCCCAGCCGATGGGGAAGAAGTTCAGGACGATCCATAGGACAAGGCCGGCGTTGTAGAGCCAGAAGGCCCAGATCCCGGTGCGCTCGCCGAACCGCGCCGCATCGCCCGCAACATAGCGCAGACAGAAGTAGATCAGCCCGATGCCGAGCAGGCCGAAGGCGCCGAAGAGCGCCGTATGGGCATGGTTCAAGGTCAGGAAGGTGGCGTGCTCGTAGTAGTTCACCAAAGGCGCGTTCAAAGTCCCGCCGCCGAAGACGCCCGCGCCGACGAAGTTCCAGAAGGCCGCGCCGATGATGTAGGTGTAGGCCAGACCGTACTTGAAGCTGCCCGCCGCCTTGATCAGCCGGCGCTGCTGGATCGCCTCGATGACGAGCAGCACCAACGGCAGGACCTCGATGAACGAGAACATCGTACCGAGCGGCACCCACATGCCGGGCTCGCCGCCCCAGTAGAGGTGGTGGCCGGTGCCAAGGACGCCACCCAGGAAGATCAGGATGAGTTCCAGGTAGACCGCGCGCTCAGCCAGCTTGCGCGGCACCAGGCCGACCGCCATCAGCAGGTAGGCGCTCATCGCAGCGGCGAAGAACTCGAACGACTGCTCGACCCACAAGTGGACCACCCACCAGCGCCAGAAGTCGGTGATGGTGAAGGACTTCTCGATCCCCGTAAGGGGGATCATGCCGAAGACATAGAGGACGGCGATGTTGACGGTCGAGGCCCACAGCAGGTTCTCCAGCCGGATGTCGCCGCGCCAGAATTGTCGCGTCGCCGCCGCCAGGCTGGCGCGGGTCGGCCAGAGCGCGCGAAGCACCAGCACGCTCCAGATCGCCAGACCCGCGAAGAAGCCAATCTGCCAGGCGCGACCGAGCTGGATGTAGGACAGGCCCTGGTTGCCGAACCAGAACCAAGTCGTGTCGCCGATGTAGCCCATGATGCCGAGGTAGTTGCCGATCAGAGCCCCGGCGACCACCAACAGGGTCACGTAGAACAACAGGTCCACCAACAGCGCCTGGCCTTTCGCCTCCTGGCCGCTGATCGCCGGCGCGAGGAAGAGGGCGGCGCCGATCCAGGCGACGCCGATCCAGACGATCGGCGTCTGGATGTGCACGTCACGGAGGAAGTTGAACGGCAGGAAGCGGTCGATCTGGACGCCGTAGAACCCGGTCCGCTCGGTGTAGTAGTGGGCCATGATCGCGCCGACGAGGATCTGAACCAGCAGCACGGCGGCGACCACCAGGAAGTACTTCCAGATCCGCCTCTGGCTCGGCGTCAGCGGCTTGAACGCGCCTAGCACCGGATCCATCGGGGCGTGCTCCAGCCCCTCGTTCAGGAAGCGCTCGTAGACGAAGATGACCGCGCCGAAGGCGAAGAAGGTGAAGCAGAAGCTGATCCAGGTCCAAAGGAAGGTGGTCGTCGTCGGCGTGTTGCCGACGAGCGGCTCGTAGGGCCAGTTCTGTGTCCATGACGCGTTTGTCCCGGGCCGGCGCGCGACCGTAGTCAGGGAGGCGTAGAGCAGGAAGTCGGCCGTCTTCTCGGCGCTGGTCGGGCTTAGGCTGTAGGCCTGCGTCCATCCGGTCGTGAAGTCGTGGTGCAGCAGGGCTTGGGCGATCTGCGTGCGCCGGGTGGCGATCGCCTGGGCCAGCGGATCGGGAATGGCGGCCGTGCGCGCGCTCAGATCGACGCCCTGCAGCATGGCCTGCATCGCCGCCTTGACCGAGGCCTGGTCGTCGACGCTCAGCGCCGCCAGCGGCTGGCCATGGCGCGCCATCGCGATATTGTCCTCGGTCAGCTGCGCGACGCGCACGAGGTTGTCGGCGGTGTAGTCCTCTCCGAAGTAGGACCCCATGCCGTAAAGGCTGCCGTAGTCCATCAGGTCGGCGCGCTGGAATCCGGCCTTGCCGGCGACGATGTCGTCCGAGGTCATGACCACGGCGCCGGTCTGCGTCGTGATGCTGTCCGGCAGCGGCGGAGCGGCCTGATATGTGACCTTCGTCGTCCAGGCGAGGATGGCGAAGCAGGTCACGGCGACCGCCAGCAGCACCCACTTCAGGACGTTGGAGACCGGGTCTTGGACAGGGCCCGACAGCTCGACCGACTGCGTCGCCATGCGTTCCTCCCGCGCGATCGTCGTTGTCGGCGAGCGTCCCACGCGGCAGCTCCCCGACATTGACCTATATCAATCTTGCGCGTGATGAACATCACGTCTGGCGACGCTGCTGTGCTGAGCAGGCCAGGCATGGCATCACTCGGGCGATGGACGCCGCGGAGCCGCACCTGGACCTTGAAGCCCTGCCGTTTTTCGCGGGGCTGCCCAAGTCGGCGCGCGATCGCTTGCTCGGCGTCTCCGGCATCCTGCGCGCAGGAGCGGGAACCGTCGTGTTCGAACAGGGCGAGACCCCGAGGTTCCAGTACCTCGTCGTCGATGGGACAGCTCAGCTCTTCGGGCGCACGGCCGAGGGCCGTGAGGTCCTGATCGATGTGGTCGAGCCTCCCGAGCTCTTGCTGCCCGCGGCGCTCGCCTCGGGCGGACCGTACCTGATGGAGGCTCGGACGCCCGAACCTTCGCGCCTCGTGTTGATCCCCGCCGCCGCGTTTCGTGAAGCTATGGCGCAGGAACAAGCCCTGTCGCAGGCGGTGGTCGCCAGCCTGGCGCGGCAGTTCCGCCGTATGGCGCGGCAGATCAAGAACCTGAAGCTGCGCAGCGCTTCCGAGCGGGTGGGTTGCTACATCCTGGCCCAAGCGCGGCGGCAAGGGTCGCCGTCTCGGGTGGTCCTGCCGCTCGAGAAGAAGCTGATCGCCTCGGAACTCGGCCTGACGCGGGAGAGCTTCTCGCGCGCCCTTTCAGGTCTGCGGCGTCACGGGATCGCCGTGCGCGGGGACACCATCGACATTCTCGACGCGGCGCGCCTCGCCGCGGCCTGCCGGCCGGATCCGCTGATCGACTTCGAGGAGCCGCCGCTCGGCCGAGACCCTCACCAGGGCAGCGAGACGCCGCGGTAGTCCTGGAAGGTTCCGCTCGAGGCAGGCGTCAGGGCCGCGATCCGCTCGCGCAGGCCCCGGACGCTCTCGTCCGGCGTGACCGGGGCGCCTTGCCCGCCCATGTCGGTGTGCACCCAACCGGGGTGCAGGATGCCGACCAGGATGGAGTTCTTGGCCCAATCGCGCGCGAGTCCGCGCATGGCGTTGTTCAGCGCCGCCTTCGACGAGCGGTAGGCGTAGCGCTGGCCCGTATTGTTGGCGGTCGAGCCAAGCTGGCTGGTGATGGCGGCCAGGCGCTTGCCCTCGCCAAGCTTGAGGTTCTGGTGCAGCGCCTGCGCGACGAGGACCGGAGCGATCGCGTTCACGCGGAACGTCTCGAGCCATCCGTCAGCATCGACATGGCTGTCCGACTGGGCGCCAGGCCCGGCGATGCCCGCGTTGTTGATGACGATATCGATCGGCTGATCGGCGAGCTCGCCTTTCATGTCGGCGATCATCCCCTCGACGGCGACGTCCAGGGCCAGCACCCGCACCGACGCGCCCCCGGCGAGCTTGCGCAGCGCGTCCGCTTCCGACGGTTGCCGGCAACAGGCGATCACCTCATAGCCGTCCTGAGCGTACTGGCGCGCGAACTCCAGGCCGATGCCGCGGTTCGCGCCGGTAATGAGGACTCTCGGCATGGGACGCTAGCGCCGCTCGCCGCCGGCGTTCAGCTCGCGCCAGCGCTCGAGCGCCTGCTCGGGCCCGGCGAAGGCCTCCTGGGTGACCGGATTCCAATAGCGCAATGCGTCCAGCGGGATCTTCGCCCCGCTCACGGCGCAGAGGACGTAACGGCCTGGCTTCAACACCGCATACTCGCCGTCGCCATAGTGCAGGACGGCCAGCTGAGGGTCGTTCGGAAGGTTGCGGTCGTAAGCGTTCATGCGTCGCAATGTAGGCGAGCCGGCGGCTCTAGAACAGATCGCCCTGGTCGGCTCCCGTCTTGCTGGGGCGTCGCTGCGCTCTGGCCGCCCGAGGCTCGCCGTCGACCACGGCGCTGCGCTCGCCGTCCTTGAACACCAGTTTCACGCCCTCGCCGGCGGTGAGCGCCGCCGCAGAACGCACGAGCGGGCCGGCCGCATGGTGCACCCGCGCGAACCCGCGTTCGAGCGGGCGGTTGGGATCCAGGGTGAGGCGGAGCTTCTCGAGGGCGGTCAGCCTGTCGACGGCGCGGGCGAGGCGCCGGTCGGCGGCCGGGCGCAGACGCCGGATGACGCCCGCCAGCTGCTCGGCCATCGCCTGCCGGCGGCGTACGAGGAGCGAGGGGTTCAGGCGCGCGCCGGCGCCGGCGAGCTGGCGCTCGTGCACAGCCACGTTCCGGGCCAGCGCCGCGCCCAGTCGGTTGGCGGAGAGGTCGAACCGCTGGGTCGCCAGCGCCAGAACGTCGGCAGGCCGCGGCAGACCGCGCGCGGCGGCGGCGAGGCGGTGGCGGCGCTCATCCAGCATGCGCCCGGCGACCCGCGCCAGGCGCCTCTGGTGGTCGGCGATGGCGGCCTTGAGCTCGGAGAGGACGGGCGTCGCCATTTCCGCCGCGGCGGTCGGCGTCGGCGCGCGGCGGTCTGAGACGAAGTCGATCAGGGTCGTGTCCGTCTCGTGCCCGACGGCGGAGATCAGCGGGATGGTTCCGGCCGCCACCGCTCGGGCCAGAGCCTCGTCGTTGAACGCCCAGAGGTCCTCGACCGAACCGCCGCCGCGCGCCACGATCAGGACGTCGGGCCGTGGGACCGGTCCGCCGGACCCGAGCGCGTTGAACCCCTGGACCGCAGCCGTCACCTGGCCGGCCGCCGGCTCGCCCTGGACGACAACGGGCCAGACGACGACGCGGCAGGGCCAGCGGTCGCGGATGCGGTGCAGGATGTCGCGAATAACGGCGCCGGTTGGGCTGGTGATCACCCCGACCACAGCGGGCATGGAGGGAAGCGGCCGCTTGCGCTCGGGCGCGAACAGGCCCTCGGCCGCGAGCTTGGCCTTCAGCTTTTCCAGCTGCGCCAGGAGAGCGCCCACGCCGGCCGGCTCCAGCGTCTCGATGACGATCTGGTACTTCGACGAAGCGGGATAGGTGGTGATGCGTCCGGTGACGATCACCTCGAGCCCGTTCTCGGGCTGGTAGGCCAGCCCGAACGCGTTCGAGCGCCACACCACGCCGTCGATCGAAGCCTTGTCGTCCTTCAGCGTCAGATAGATGTGGCCGGAGGCGTGGCGGGTGACCTTGGAGATCTCGCCGCGCAGGCGCACGAAGCCGTAGGCCTCCTCAAGCGTGCGCTTGAGCGCGAACGCCAGCTCCGAGACCGAATACGGCGGCGCGTTGTCGGCCAGCAGGGGTTGGTCGCCCATCGCCATCTGAGGCAAAAGATAGGCGTTCCCGTCGAGTTGTGGCAGAGGCCAGGCGCCATGAACATCCTCCTGGTCGGATCGGGCGGGCGCGAGCATGCGCTGGCGTGGAAGATCGCCCAGTCGCCGCTCTTGACGCGGCTGGTCTGCGCGCCGGGCAACCCAGGGATCGCCGCGCAGGCGGAGATCCGGCCGGTCAAGGCGACGGACGTCGAGGGCTTGGTGGCGCTGGCGAAGGAGATCGCGGCCGATCTGGTCGTCATCGGACCTGAGAGCGCGGTCGAGGCGGGTGTGGCCGACGGCCTCGGGCGGGCCTGCATCCCCTGTTTCGGGCCGACCGCCGCGGCTGGGCAGCTCGAGACCTCGAAGGCTTTCGCGAAGGCCTTCGCGATCCGCCACGGCCTGCCAACGGCCGCCTACGGCGCGTTCGAGGATGCGGCGGCGGCCAAAGCTGCGCTGGACCGCTTCAAACCGCCCTACGTGATCAAGGCCGACGGGCTCGCCTCGGGCAAGGGCGTGGCCATCGCCCAGACCCGCGCCGAGGCCGAGGCCGCCATCGACGTCCGCCTCTCCGGCGCGGCCTTCGGCCCTGCCGGCGCGCGGGTGGTGATCGAGGACTACCTCGAGGGCGAGATCGCCTCCCAGTTCGCGCTCTGCGACGGCAGGTCCAGCCTGTTGTTCGGCGGCGCCCAGGACCACAAGCCCGCGTTCGACGGCGACCAAGGTCCCAACACCGGCGGCATGGGCACCTATTCGCCCGCGCCGGTGCTGAGCGAGGCGGTGGTCGAGCAGGCGCGCACGCGGCTGATCGAGCCGGCCTTCGCCGGCATCGCCGCCGAGGGATCGCCGTACCGCGGGGCGATCTTCTGCGAGATGATGGTCACCGCCGACGGCCCGAAGCTGGTCGAGTTCAACGCCCGCTTCGGCGACCCGGAGTGCCAGGTTTTGATGCTGCGCCTAGACAGCGACATCGTCCCCTACCTTCTGGGCGCCGCCACCGGCGGCCTCGCGTCGCTGCCGCCGCCGGCCTGGCGCGACGAGGCGGCGATCTGCGTGGTCCTGGCGCCCAAGGGCTATCCCGGCGCGGCGCTCGAGCCGGACGCCCCGATCCGCGGCGTCGATGCGGTCAAGGGCGAGGGCGTCACCGTCTTTCATGCCGGCACCCGGCTCGGCGCAGACGGGACGCTGCTCTCGGCCGGGGGGCGAACGCTGAACGTCTGCGCGACCGGCCCGACGCTCAAGGTCGCGCGCGACCGCGCCTATGCCGCCATCGCAACCATTGATTGGCCGGCCGGCTTCTTCCGCAGCGACATCGGCTGGCGGGTCCTCGGCCGTTGAGGCTTGGCGCCCTTGGCTCCCACTCGGTAAAGTGGCCGGCATAAGAATTTGAACATTTGAGGGAACGCCGATGGCTGACGACAGCACCACGGTGGCGGCGCAGGAAGAACGCACGCGCGAGGTGCTGAACACCGGCACCAAGGAAGTGGCCGAAACACACAAGTTCGACGAAGGCGCGCTCGCCGGCTGGATGGCCGCCAACGTCGAGGGTTTCGAGGGCCCGATGCAGGTGCGCCAGTTCAAAGGCGGACAGTCGAACCCGACCTACCAGCTGGTCACGCCCTCGAAGGCATACGTCATGCGGCGCAAGCCGCCCGGTAAGCTGCTGCCGTCGGCCCACGCGGTCGACCGCGAGTATCGCGTCATCACGGCGCTCTATCCAACCGGGTTCCCGGTTCCACGCACTTACGGTCTGTGTACGGACGATGGCGTCATCGGCACCTGGTTCTACATCATGGACTACATGGACGGCCGCATCCTGTGGGACCAGACGCTGCCGATGTACGAGCCCAAAGAGCGGCACGCCATCCACATGGCGTCGCTCAAGACCCTGGCCGACCTGCACAACACCGACCACCAGGCCATCGGCCTTGGCGACTTCGGGCGCGAGGGCAACTACATGCTGCGCCAGATCGACCGCTGGACCAAGCAGTACAAGGCCTCGGAGACCCAGCACATCGAGACGGTCGAGCGGCTGATCAAGTGGCTGCCCGAAACCTGTCCCGAGGACACCCAGAAGTCGATCGTCCATGCCGACTACCGGCTGGACAACGAAGTCATGCACCCGACCGAGGCGCGCGTGATCGCCGTGCTCGACTGGGAGCTCTCGACCATCGGCAATCCGCTGGCGGACTTCTCCAACCTCCTGATGCAGTGGGTGAACGGCTCGATCGCCGCCATCCCGGACAAGGAGTCCTACGGCATCCCGACGATGGCCGAGATGGAGGCCGCCTACTGCAAGATGACGGGCCGCGACGGCATCCCCGACCTCAACTGGTACTTCTCGTACAACATCTTCCGCCTGGCCGGCATCATCCAGGGCATCGTCGGCCGCGCCCGCGACGGCACGGCCAACAGTCCGCAAGCCGCCGCCATGGCCGCCCGCGTGCCGGCGCTGGGCGAGGCGTCCTGGCGGTTCGCGGTCAAGGCGGGGGCGAGCTAGTCGTCCGTTTCGTCAACTGCCGCGTTCCGGCTCATGCGCGCAGGAGCTGGCCGGCATGGAAGCGCGGCAGGATAGGGCTGAGCGCCGCCTCGAACGCATCGAGGGACTGGCCCGGCCGCAGCGACAGGGTTGTCACGCGGCCACGCCGGCTGACCTCCGCGATCGTTTCGAGTCGATCGAGATCGAGAGCCTCGGCGAACGACTCGCCCAGCCATAGCCTTGGGGCGACGAAGCGCAGCCACGGCGCGAGCGGCGGCCGATCGCCGCCGTTCCACCCGCGGGTGACCGCGCTCTCGTAGACGGTCTGCATGAAGTCTTCATAGGTGTTGAACTCGGGAACCCAGGCAGCCCGCGCCGTCCAGGCCTGGCTCGGCTCGACCGTCTCGATCCATTGCTCGAACACCGCCTCGGCGGTTTCGGCCGAGCTGCCGATCCGGCCGCGGACCTCCTCATGGTCGATCAGCCAGAGGACGCACGTGAGCGTGTTCGCGCCGAGCAGGGCGCCGAAGCCGCGCAACGACGTCTGCATGACCACACCGGCATGGGCGTGCGCGGCGTCCGGTCGGGCCAGACCGACGGTGACCGTCTGGTAGTCGGCCTCCGCATCGAACAACCGCGCCCAGAGCCGGTCGCCGGTCAGATCGCTCAGCGGGAGCGTCTTGGTCGATTTCGAGATGTTGAAGCTGGGGGTCAGGTGCTTTTCGGTGTGGACCACGGCAACCGTGCGCGCCTCGGGCGAGAGCCGCGCCAACCACCCTTCGGCCAGAGCTTGCGCCCGTTCGCGCGCGCCGGCGCCGTCGTCCCCCAGGATGGCGACGCCCGACCACACCGACGGCGTGTTCAGACGCAACACGACCTCGCCTCGCGCCGGCTCGGGTGGATCCGACCGGCTGACCAAGGGAACCCAGTTCGGTCGCAGCGCCCGCAGCCTGAGCGGCGGCAGCGCCGGGGACGGAGCGATCCCGTCCGCCGTTTCGACCGATGGGGTGAGCGTCGCCTCGCCTTCCTCGGGCAGCGTCGCCTGGACGACCAGGATCAGGATGACCTGCCTGCGGCTCTGTGGATCGGCCGCGGGAACCACAAAGCCGGGGCTCTCGATGACGAGCTCGGCGGGGAAGCGGCGCCCGGATCGGGCGCGGTCCATTCGTGCTCGGCGATCGAGGTGAGCGAAGTCACCTGGCCGTTGTAGAACGGCAGAGCGCGCACGAAGATTCGCTCAACCCGCACAGGCGCGGGCCCCTCGACGGCGAGCCGAATGCGCAGGCCCGAGATGCCGCCGCCGGCGCAGACGACGGCCCACTGTTCCGTGTCGGACACGCCCGGATGCCGCGGCCACGGCGCCGGGAAGAACCGGTGGTAGGGGCAGTCGTCGTCCGACCGGTAGTAGGCGAGGCTCGTCCCCGTTGGCGCGGCCGGCGCTTTCGCCTGCTTGGGAGCGGCGCGCTCGAACACGAACGTCGTCAGCCCGCGCTGATCCTCCCGCCCGGCCAGATCCTCGACGACCATCGTCGCAGTCTCAGGGGCGAGGCCGGCGAGGGCGCACCAGGCGCCCAGTTCGTCTTCGGCGAAGGGAGTCGTGGGTCGGGGCGACGTCTTGAGCCGCTCCTGCCAGCCCTCGAGCAGCGCGCCTTGCCGGCCGGCGAGCACCGCGCGGCGAAAGTCGCGTCCGATGAAGCTCGAGTGCCAAACCTGCGCCCGGCGCTTCCCCTTCAACATTCGAAGGCCGCCGGCATGGCTTTCCGGCTCGCTCACCGCGGCGTCGACCTGCTTGCCGTTGTGGAACATGACGAACTCGAAGCTGTCGCTGTCGTACACGCTGGTGAGCAGCGCGACCGTGCCGAGCTTCTTGGTGATGGCGACCGCGAGCTGCTTGAGCTCGCCTGTGTCGATCCGGTCGTTGTCCGAATCGAAGACCGACAGCCAGTCGCCCGAGGCGTCCGGGGCAAGGATGACCCGCTTCGTCGGGCCGCCGGCGCTCTTCTTGGGGCGCGTGTAGCCCAGCTTGCGGTACGCCTTTTCGACGTCCTCCGAGAGGCGCGGGCCGACCGCGACCACTTCCGATAGAATGTGCAGGCTGGTCGCTGTCGTTCCCATGGCCCATCACCCAAAGATAGCCGGGCGACTATGGCTGGCGTCGGTTTGGGAAGCGTTACGAGCCCGGCGAAGGGGAACCCGGCGTCAGTCAGCCGCAATCGCCTGCGCCGAGCACCGACGCACGCGGACGCTCGGCGTTAGAGCGAGGTGGCGACCGTGTTGAACTTGGTCCGCAGATTGGTCCCGACGGTGGTGACCGCCGTGATGATGACCACGCTGATCAAGGCGACGATCAGGCCGTATTCGATCGCCGTCGCGGCGCTTTCGTCGCGAATGAAGCGTGAAACGAACTGGCCCATGAACGCGCACTCCCGTTGAAAACCGGACGACAGAACCGCTGGAGAGCAAATCTGCTCTGCCACGCGCAATATCGGAACCGGGGTTTAACTATCTATGAAGCAACGGCGGGGATTTCGCGCTCCGGGGTGGCCGTTAACAGCATTACAACGTGCGCAGACCTATGATCGAGGCTGGGATCCGTGGAGGTTCAGCTCATGGCCGTCCAGAACGTGCAGTCGGAAATCCGCTTCTACCGCCTCGTCCTCGGCGGTTGGTGGCTCGCCGTGTCGCTGCTCGGCGTGCTGAGATTAACCCAAGGGGACCGCTTTCAGGCGATCGTGCTCCTCTTGTCCGGCACGCTGACCGCGCTCCTTGGCGTCGGGCTTTCGATCGATCGCGCTCGCGACCCCGACGGGGAATCCGACGGCGCCGAAGCCATGCGGCTGCAAAAGGCGACGACGCTCTTCTCGGTCATCGCGATCAGCACAGTCGTCGGCTGCGCAATCCTCAGCGGTTCGCTCTGGTGGGCGGCCGTCGAATGCGCGGCTCTCGTCTGGATCGTGCCGGCCGTGATCTGGCCGCTTGGCCGCGCCTACATGGACAAGCGGGCCAAGGCGCGTCCGGCCTGACCGTCCGGCTCTAGTTCCCGCCAACCGCGCTCGCCAGCAGCGCATCGAGCGCCGCCTCGTCCTCGAAGCGCGCGCGCACCGGCCAGGGCGTGACGCGTTCACGCCAGGCCGGGGGCAGGCGCACCCAGTCCTTTTCCGTCGTGACGAGACCGGCGCCGAGCGTCGCGGCGCGCGCAGCCAGGGCGTTGAGCGTCGCGTCGGAAAGGTCGGCGTGATCGGCGAGCGGGATGAAGTCGACCAGATTGCAGCCGGCGGCGGTGAGCGCCCGTTCGACCTTCCAGGGCTTGCCGACCCCGGCGAAGCCCAGCTGCGGACCAGCTGGCGGCGCGCCCAGCGGCTTGAGCCAGGCGACCAGCACCGGCTTGTTCCCGAACAGGGCCAGCAGGGCCGGGTCGGGGGCCGCGACATCGCCGGGCAGCATGACGACGACCGCGTCGGCGCGGGCAAGGCCGGCGGCGAGGGGCTCGCGCATCGGGCCGGCCGGGAACACGTCGCCGTCGCCGAACGGCCACTCGCCCTCGCGGGTCTCGCCGTCGATGACGATCAGCGACAGGGTCTTCTTCAGCGATGGGTTCTGGTGCCCGTCGTCCATCACCAGCGCCTGGGCGCCGGCGCGGGCCGCCGCTCGGGCGCCGTCGATGCGATCGGCGGCGATCCATGCCGGGTGATCTCGGGCGAGCATCAGCGGCTCATCGCCCACGTCCTTCGCGGCGTGGGTGGCGGGATCGACGCGCAGCGGTCCCTTCAGGCGCCCGCCATAGCCGCGACTGAGAGCGTGGGCGGCGACTCCGCGCGCCGCGAGACGACCAAGCACCTCGCGCACGACCGGGGTCTTGCCTGTCCCGCCCAGGGTCAGGCCGCCGACGCAGATTACCGGAACGCCTGGGTCGAACGGCTTGGCGCGGGCGAGGCGGTTCGCGGTCACCGCCGCCCAGACCGCGGAGGCTGGCAACAGCAGAAGCCGCGTCGCAGAGGCGCGCCGGCGGCCGCGCTCGTACCACCAGCGCGGCGTGGGCCACCTCATGCGGGCAGCAGCGGGGCAAGCGCGCGCCAGCCCGCCTCGAACGCCTGTCCTTGGGCGGCGGCGAAGGCCATGGCGCGCTCGCCCATCGCCCGCGCCAGCCCCGGCTGGACAAGCAGCGCGGCCACGGCGAGCGCGAGCTCGGCCGGATCCTGGACGACGATGGCCGCGCCGACGGCGACCATCTCGGCGTAGACCTCCGCATGGTTCGCCACATGCGGGCCGGTGATCACGCCGCGCCCAAGCCTCGCCGCCTCCAGCGGATTGTGCCCACCGACGGTCTCGACGAAGCCGCCGCCCATCACGACGACGTCGGCGACGAGATACAGCAGGCCCATCTCGCCGAGCCGATCGGCGAGATAGACGTCCACCCGCGGCGCCGGCCGCTCGCCGCGGCTTCTGCGGGCCACGGAGAAGCGCCAAAGGGCGAGCTGATCGGCGATCTCGTCGCCCCGATCCGGGTGGCGCGGCGCGATGATCCTGAGCGGCCGGCCAGGCAGCGTGCACGCGGCGATCAGCGCTTCCTCGCCTGGGTGCGTGCTGGCGGCCAGAACCACCGGGCGTTCGCCGATCGCGCCCCTCAGCGCCGCGACCTCGCGTGGATCGGCGCCCTCAGGCGCGCCGTGACGCTTGAGGTTCAGCCGCCCGACGATATGGCCGCCGAGCGAGGCTAGGCGGGCCTCGGTGTCGGCGTCCTGGGCCAGGGCGAGCTCGAATGCGCCCAGCACTGCTCTCGCCGCGGCGGGCGCGCGGCGCCAGCCGTCGGCGCTGGCTTCGGTCATCCGCGCCGAGATCAGCGCCAGGCGCACGCCGCGCTCGCGCGCGGCGAGGATCAGGTTCGGCCAAAGCTCGCTCTCGACGAAGACTCCGGCGTCCGGGCGCCAGTGGTCGAGGAACCGGCGGACCGCGCCCGGGGTGTCGATCGGCGCATATTGATGGATCGCGCCCGGCGGAAGCCGCTGGGCGAGGAGCTCGGCCGCCGTGCGCGTGCCGGTGGTGACCAGGATGGCGAGGCCGGGTCGCTCGACTTGGATTCGCTCGATCAGCGGCAGCAGCGAGACGCTCTCGCCGACCGAGACCGCGTGCAGCCAGACAAGGGGGCCTTCCGGGCGTTCGGCGCTCGCCCGCCCGAGCCGTTCGCCGAGGCGTGCGCCGTCTTCCTTGCCGCCGCGGGCGCGGGCGCCCAGGACGGCCGGTGCGAACGGCTCTGTCGCTCCCATCGCGAGGCGGTAGAGCGCAAGCGTCGCTGGCCGCGCCATCAGGCCGCGCCGTTCAGCAGGGCCTCGGCCCGATCCTCGAGCCCGCGCAACCGCCCCTGCCAGTCGGCGCGCACCTGCTCCAGTGCTGGACGATCGGCGTGCTCGGGCGCGAACAGCGGCCCATCGACCGCGACGAACCCTCGCCCGAAGGGCAGTGGCACGCGTGTCTTGTCCCAGCTCCCCATCTTGATGACTGGGCGCGCGGCGAGTCCGGCAAGAAAGACGCGCGTGCCGGCGCGGGCCGCCAGCACCACCGGACCGGCTTGCATCACCTCAGCGGGGCCGCGCGGCCCATCAGGGGTGATGAACACCCCGCCGCCGCCCTCGATGAAGCGCAGCGCCTCCATGAAAGCGGCCGTCCCGCCCTTGCCAACGCCGCCGCGTCGCGCCGTCGAGCCGCGGATGGCGGGAAAGCCCAGCCTCGCGGCGGCCTTGGCGATGAATTGGCCGTCGGCCGAGAGCGAGATCATCGCCCGCATCGGCCGCCCGCGCATAAGCTGGCGCGAGACGGCGCCGAGGGCGATGCGGCCGTGCCAGAAGAAGATCATGCCGCCTTCGGGCTTGGCGAGCTCGGCGGCGACGTCGGCCGACGCTTCCATCCGCCAACGCATGGTGGCGGTCACCAGATTCAGGTAGCCCGCCAGAAGGAAGGCCAGGGTCGACTGGACACCGGCCAGCCTGAAAAAGCGCTTCACTCGGCCGCCTCCGGGGCGGAATCCAGGTTCTGCGCGCTGGCCAGGCGGGCGTAGAGGCCGCGGGCGCGCGTGAGGCTGGCGTGCGTGCCGGTCTCGACCACCCGCCCTTCGGCGATGACATAGATGCGGTCGGCGCCCTTCACCGTCGACAGGCGGTGGGCGATGAGGAGGGTCATGCGGCCGGCCATAAGTCGCTCGAGCGCCGCTTGCACCAGCGCTTCGCTCTCGGTGTCGAGGGCGCTGGTCGCCTCGTCGAGCAGCAGGATGGGCGCGTTCTTCAGAAAGGCGCGGGCGATCGCGATCCGCTGGCGTTGGCCGCCGGAGAGCCTGGCGCCCGCCTCGCCGACGCCGGTGTCATAACCCTTGTCCAACGCCTCGATGAACTCGTGGGCGGCGGCGGCGCGCGCGGCCTCCTCGATCTCGGCGGCCGTCGCCTCGGGCCGGGCGTAGGCGATGTTGGCGCGGATCGAGTTGTCGAAGAGGAAAGGCTCCTGGGTGACCAGGGCGATGTGACTGCGGAGCGACACAAGCGTGGTCGAGCGCACGTCGCGGCCATCGAGCGTGATGGCGCCGCCCGTGACGTCGTAGAAGCGCGGGATCAGGTTCAGGATCGTGGTCTTGCCGCCGCCGGACGGCCCGACCAGCGCGACCGTCTCGCCCCGTCGCGCTTCCAGCGTCACCCCGTTCAGGGCCGTCGCCGCCTCGCTGTAGGCGAAGCGGACGTCCTCGAAGCGCAACAGCTCCGGCGCACTCGATAGCGGCGTCGCGTCGGGCGCATCGGAGACCTCGTGCTCGATGTCCATGGACGCGAACATGCGCTGGGCGGCGGCGAGGCCCTCGGCGAACACGGGCGGCAGGTTGGCGAGCTGGCGCAGCGACTGCCCCGCGGCGGCGAACGCGATCAGGTAGGAGGTGAAGACGCCGGCGTAGGCGATGCTCCCGTGCGCGCGCCACCAGGCGTAGACCAGAACGCCGGACAGGATCGCGGCCATCATCATCTCGACCACCGGCGAGGAGGCCGCGCCGATGTTGGCGCCTCTGATGATGTGCGCCTGGCGGCGGTCGACGGCGGCGGCGACGCGGGCCTGCTCGTAGTCCTCGCGGTTGTCGATCTTGACCACCTTGACCCCGTCGATGCCCTCCATGATCGCGGTCGACAGGCTCGAGGTTTCCTTCATCGCGCCGATGGCGGCGGCCTTCGACCACCGGGTGAACCGCTCCATCAGGATGCCGAGCAGGGGGCCGACGAGCAGGATGCCGAGCGTGAGCCAAGCGTCCTGGATCAGCATGACCACGACCAGGCCCACGACCATCACCGCGTTCTGGAAGTAGGTGAGCAACGCGTTGGTGGCGGCGTTCCGCAGGAGGCCGGCGTCGTAGAGCATGGCTGAGACGAAGGTGCCCGAGTGCGCGGCGCGCAGGCGTGCGAGGTCGGAGTGGATGATGCGGCCGAACAGGTCGACCTGGATGCGCCCGACGATGCGGTGCCCCACCGTGTTCATCGTCCAGCTCTGCACGATCTGGGCGCCGGCGCGGACGACGGCCAGCGCGATCAGCGTGAGCGCGACCGAGACCACGGCGCTGTTTCCGCGCAACACGTCATTGGCGGCCGGCTTCATCATGTAGGCGATGACCGACGTCGAGCCGGCGACCGCCAGGGCCGCGACGACGGCGATCGCCATCTTGCCGGCGAAGGGGCGCAGGTAGTCGCGCGCCACGCGCAGGGCCACGCTGTTCAGGCTCGGAAGGGAGGCTTGCGGCTTGGCGTCAGTCATGGTCCCGCCGGAGAGGGCCGCCAACCTGCGGCGCCGACTGCATCTTCAAAACATCGCGTCCAGCGTCTATCTGGGGCCAGCTAACCCGAATCCGCAGCCGCTGCAGCTTATTTTGAACCGCTTCGACCTCACCCATCCCCGCGGCCGCGTCCTCACGCGGCTCGATTTCCTTTGGAACGACCACTCCTACTTCCGCCTCGTCTACCAGAACGACCACTGGGTCAGCGACGAGCTGGTGCGCACCAGCCAGCCGTGGCCTTTCCAGCTGAAACAGTGGCGGGATCGGAAGGGGATCAAGACAGTCATCAACCTGCGCGGCGGGTTCGACGCGAGCTTCTTCGCGCTCGAGAAGCATGCCTGCGAGCGCCTCGGGCTGACCCTCGTCAACCACACCGCGACCTCGCGCGATGTGCCAACGGCTGAACAGGTGCTGGCGGCCCGCGACATGTTCAATTCCATCGCGTACCCGGCGCTCATGCACTGCAAGTCGGGCGCGGATCGGGCCGGCATCATGAGCGTGCTCTACTGCCACTTCCGCCTCGGCCAACCGATCCGCCAGGCCGTGCGCCAGCTCTCGCCGCGCTACCTGCACACCAAGGCCGGCAAGACAGGCGTGCTCGACTACATCTTCGAGCGCTACCTCACCGAGATCGAGCCGAAGGGGATCAGCTTCCTCGACTGGACCCAGTCGGCGGACTACGACCCGGTGAAGATCAAGGCCGAATTCCAACCCCATTGGGCCTACCTCGTGACCGAAGCGCTGCTCAGGCGGGAGTAGGGCCGGCGACGCCTTGCCGCGCCTAGAGCAACGGCGGGAGGAGCGCCCAGCTTTGTTTGCGCCAGGCTTCGAAATCGGCGCCGAAGCGCGCCTTCAGCAGTTGTTCCTCGATGCCGATCTTGCGCCAGTAGGCCGCTACGACCAGCGCGAAGCCGGCGAGCGCGTTCAGCCGGCCTGACTGCAACGCAAGGCCGAGATAGATCAGAAGGACGCCGGTGTAGATGGGGTGCCGAAGACGGCGGTAGACGCCGGCGCGCACCAGCTGGTGGTCGTCCGAGACCCTGACCTCCGAGCTCCAGTTGCGACCGAGCGCGCGGCGCGCCAGCACCGCCAGCACCACCCCAGCCAGCTCGACGACCAAGCCCGCGGCGACGACCCAGCCGGCCGAGGGCGCGAAGCGCGCCGAGAGCCCCGGGATCGGGAAAAGGATGGCGACGACGGCGATCACGACCAGCACCCTGTGCAACGCGGTCGACCAGCCGGGTTCGGCGGACACCGTGCTCGCGCTGTCGCTGGCGGCGAAGCTCCAGTAGAGCGCGAACAGCACAAAGACGAGCAGGCCGACGGTCATGCGCGGCGTGTCGAGGCGGAGGGCCGCAAGGTATCCGTGCGCCCCGTTCTCGGACACCACGCCGTGCTGGATCGCCCACACCAGCGCCGCGCCGACCACTCCGGCGAGGAAGCCGGCGATCAGGACGAACACGACCGTCGCGCGCGACATCGGCCCTAGGCCCGGAAGGCGTCGGCGAGGGCGCGGAGCGCCGGGTCGCGCTTGCGGCTGAGGATGTCGCGGGCGGTCTTGCCCTCCCGGTCTGGAATGTCGCCGCGCGCGCCATGGCGGATGACCATGGCGATGGCCTTGGGGTCGGACCCCTTCTTCAGCATCAGGTGCAGGGCGGTCGCGCCGTCCTTGTCCTTGACGTCGGGGGTCGCGCCCAGCTCGAGGAACACCTCGGCCTCCTCGAAGTGGCTCCATTTGATCGCCGCCATGAACGGCGTGCCGTCCTCGTGGCTGGCGTCGATCTTGGCGCCGTAGCGCACCAGCAGGCGGATCGCTTCGGGGTCGCGGGCGAACTGCGCGGCCCAGAGGCAGTGCTCGCGATCACAGCCTAGCTTGAGCAGGCGCTCCGCCAGCGCGAGGTTGCGGCCGCGCCCGATCGCGCACCAGAGCGGCGTCGCGCGCCAGTCCTCCTCCGTGAACGCCGCCTCGCTGATGTCGAGGCCCGCGGCGATCAGCACGTCGGCGGTCTTCACACTGGCCTCGACCCCGTTCGGCGGCCTCGGTGGCGTCGCGCAGCAGATATGCAGCAGGCTGCGGCCGCGCTCGTCCCGCCAGGCCAGGATCTGCGGCGCCTCGCGAACGCCGCGCTCGACCTCGGCCCAATCGTGGGCCTTCACCCGCTCGACCAGCCAGGTGCGGGAGACGGAACGCCGTTTGGCGGCATCGGTCACGGACATCGAGCGCAAGCTCTCCCGGCGTCGCGCGAGGCTGTCAATGTTTGAGGCCGATCAATGCGGCCGGGCAGCGTTGGCGCCAACCTGCCCTCCGATCGGCCATGGCGAGGAGAACGATCCATGGAGAGACACGCCGCCAAACTTGGATTCTATGCCGCGAGCATCTCGTTCCTCGCCGCGCTCGGCTTTGGCATCGTCCAGCTCGCTGAAGTCGTGGGCTTGGTGCGCTTTCCCGTCGCCGACGTGCTGATCTACAGCTTCTCGCTGGTCATCGCGGCGCCCTTCATGCTCGCGATCATGGCGTTGGCCTTCACCGCCGAGGGCGAGCGACGTATTTGGGCCGCCGCGGCGCTGCTGCTGTCGGTGCTCTACGCAACCTACGTGACGCTGGTCTATGCGGTGCAGCTCGCCAGCGTCATCCCGGCGGCGATCGCGGGCGTCGCTGCCGCACGAGCTCACCATGTACCCGCACTCGATGTTCTGGACGCTCGACGGGCTGGGGTATGTCAGCATGGGCGCGGCGACCGCACTCGCCGCATTCGCCCTGCCGCGCGAGGCGGTGTGGACGCGCCGGTTCCTGCTGGCCAACGGTTGGATCACGCCGCTGATCGCCTTCGTCTACCTCTATCCGCAATTCTCGAACGGCCTGCTGCTGCTCGGCGCGCCATGGCTCGTGACCGCGCCTGGCGCGATCCTGCTGCTTGCCGGCCACTTCCGGCGGCTTCACGCTCCGGACACGGTTGTCTTCCGCGTCCTCGTCATCGATTGAACGAGCGCCAGCCGATCAATCGAGCAACGGCAGGTTCGCGCAAAGCATGTGTCCGTTGGCCGCGTCGAGTTCGAGATAGCCGTCGATCCCATCTGGCGCGGTCGCGCTCTTCGGCACGACGACATGGAACTTCCAGACGCGCTTGCCCGTATGACAAAGATCGTCGCGCCTGAGGGTCTGTCCGACGATCGACCGCCGAACCTCGGCCGGCGTTCTTCCGTAGGGATCGCCCCCGAGAATCTTGATGGCGGCGGTCCGAGCGGCGCTTGCCCCGACCGCGGCCAGCGATGGGTGGGCGGCGAGGAGCGCGGCCGCGAGCGGCAGGACGGCGGCCGCCCTCACGCTTCAGCGCCGTGGTCATGGTCTTCGAGCCCGTCTTCGTGCGGGTCGAGGAGCCGGTGCGCGTGGATGATGAAGTAGCGCATCAGGGCGTTGTCGACGGTGGCCTGGGCGCGCGCCTTCCAGGCGACGCGCGCGGTCGCATAGTCGGGGTAGGCGCCGACGAACTCGACCTTGCTTGGGTCGCGGAACTCGTGCCCGCCGAGCGCCTTCAGCTCGCCGCCGATGACCAGGTGCAGAAGTTGGTGGTCCGGCATGGGTTGGCCCCTTCCGTCAGCGGCCGGCGATGGCGACGCCCTCGACCAGCAGCGAGGGGGCGTTCGCCGCCCCGCGGATCTCGAGGTCGGAACCAACCACCAGCTTGGAATAGATGTGCGGCAGGTTGCCGGCGACGGTCATCTCGTTGACCGGATAGGCGATCTCGCCCCCTTCGAACCAAAAGCCGGAGACGCCGACCGACCAATCGCCGCTGTTTGGGTTCAGCGAGGGCCCGAACATGGAGGTGACCAGGAGGCCCTCGCCCGCGTCGCGCATCAGTCCGGCCAGGTCCTTCTCGCCGGGCTCGAGCGTCAGGTTGTGGGTGGAGACGCCGGGCGGGCCGGCAAGGCCGCGCGAGGCGTGACCGGTGGTCTGCATGCCGAGTTGGCGCGCGGCGGAGGTGTTCAGGAGCCAGGTGGTGAGCACGCCGTCGGCGATGATCGCGCGGCGCTCCGGCGCGACGCCCTCGTCGTCGAACGGGGCCGAGCCCAGCCTGCGCGGCAGGAACGGGTCGTCGACCAGGTTCACGCCCTCGGCGAAGATCCGCTCGCCGAGCTTGTCCTTCAGGAACGAGACTCCGCGCGCGACCGATGGGCCTGAGATGGCGCCGATCAACGGGCCGAGCACCGAGGCCGCCAGCCGGTTCTCGACCGCGACCGTCCCGAACCGAGAGTCCAGCTTGCGCGCGCCGAGGCGCTGGACCGCGCGTCGGCCGGCGGTGTCGCCGATGCTCTCAGGGGTTGGCAGGTCGTCGCGCCAACGCGTGCTGCGCCCTTCCGCTCCGGTCTCCATGCCCGAGCCCTCGCCGGCGATCGCCGAGGCTGAGAGCGAGAAGGCCGAGGCCCGATGCCGGCCGGAGAATCCGCCGCTGGTCACGAAGCGCCAGTGCGAGGCGGCCCACGCGGCCGCGCCGCCGTCGCTGTTGGTGACGCCTTCGACCGCGCGGGCGGCTTCCTCCGCCCGTCGCGCCTGGTCCTCCAGCGTCTCCGCGCTGGGCTCCGTCGCATCGAACAGGTCGAGGTCGCGGTCCGGGTCGCGCGCCAGCCGGTCGGCCGGCGCCAGGCCCGCGTAAGGGTCCGGCGGCGCGAGGCGGGCCATCGCCACCACGCGCTCGATCAGGCGCGCGCGGGCGTCGGCCGAGAGGTCCGAGCCGGAGACGCTGGCCTGCTGCTGGCCCACGAACACGCGCAGGCCGAGGTCGCGCGCCTCCTCGCGCTCGACCTCTTCGAGCTTCTGGTTGCGCACGTTCACCGACAGCGACTGCCGCTCGGCGAGCACCGCTTCGGCGGCGTCCGCGCCAGCCGCCAGCGCGGCCCTCACCACGTCGTCCAACAGGTTCTCGTCCATGCCGCGCGTTATGGCGATGCGCTGTGACGGGTTCAACCTCCAACACCTCTCCCAGAGGGAGAGGGAGGGCCCGGAGCGAAGCGATCGGGAGGGTGAGGGGTTACAGCCTCTCGGATTACCCTGAAACGGCGTACGCCCTCATCCTCCCACGCTGACGCGTGGGCCCCTCCTTCTCCCCCGGGAGAAGTCTAAGAGGGCAACCCCAGCTTCGCCCATTTGGCTGTCACCGTCGCCACCACGTCCGGGTCCATCGCGATCGGGCGGCCCCAGTCGCGATGGGTTTCCGGCGGCCATTTGTCGGTGGCGTCGAGGCCGATCTTCGAGCCCAGGCCGGACTCCGGCGAGGCGAAGTCGAGGTAGTCGATCGGGGTGTTCTCGATCAGCGTGATGTCGCGGGCGGGGTCCATGCGGGTCGAGATCGCCCACATCACATCCTTCCAGTCGCGGGCGTCGATGTCGGCGTCCACGACGATCACCCACTTTGTGTACATGAACTGGCGAAGGTAGGACCAGACGCCCAGCATCACCCGCTTGGCGTGCCCTGGGTAGGCCTTCCTGATCGAGACGACCGCGATCCGATAGCTGCAGCCCTCCGGCGGCAGCCAGAAGTCGACGATCTCAGGGAACTGCTGCTGGAAGAGTGGGATGAAGACCTCGTTCAGAGCTTCCCCCAGGATGCTCGGCTCGTCCGGCGGGCGGCCGGTGTAGGTGGTGAGGTAGATCGGGTCGCGCCGCATGGTGATGGCGCTGACCTGGAACACCGGGAAGCGCTCGACGGCGTTGTAGTAGCCGGTGTGGTCGCCGTACGGGCCCTCGTCGGCGTACTCGTCCAAAAGGACGTGGCCCTCGATCACCATCTCGGCCTGTGCGGGCACAAGCAGCGGCACGGTCTTGGCGCGGACGAGGTCGACCTTGGCGCCGCGCAGGAGGCCGGCGAACTGATACTCCGACAGCGTGTCCGGGACCGGCGTCACCGCCGCGAGGATGGTCCCGGGGTCGGCGCCGATGACCGCGCAGGCGGGCAGGGGCTCCGGGCGCCCGGCTTCCTTCCAGCGCCGGTGGTGCTGGGCGCCGCCGCGGTGGGCGAGCCAGCGCATGAGGGTGCGGTCTTTGCCGATCACCTGCATGCGGTAGATGCCGAGGTTGTAGTCGTCCTCGCGGGCCTCGCCGGGGCCTTTGGTCACCACCAGCGGCCAGGTGATCAGGGGCGCCGGCTCGCCCGGCCAGCAGGTCTGCACCGGCAGCTGCGCCAGGTCGATGTCGTCCCCGGTAAGCACGACCTCCTGCACCGGCGCCGAGCGGACAGTCTTTGGGCGCATGCTCATCACGGTGCGCGCCAGCGGCAGCAGCTCCAACGCGTCCTTCATGCCCCGCGGCGGCTCGGGCTGGCGGAGGTAGGCGAGCAGCTCGCCGACCTGGCGGAGTTCCGCCGCGGTGGTCCGCTCGGCGCCCCCCAGGGTCACGCCCGCGGCCACCCGGGCGACGGTTCCGAACAGGTTGGCGAGGCAGGGGATCGGCGAAGCCGTCCCGTCGGCGCGGATCGGACGCTCGAACAGCACCGCCGGCCCGCCGCTCTTGACCAGCCGGTCGCAGATCTCGGTCATCTCGAGCACGGTCGAGACGGGCTCGGAGACGCGTACCAGCTCGCCGCGGGCTTCCAGCCGTTCGATGAAATCGCGCAGGGATCGGTAGGCCATGGGGCGGCGAAGCTAGGCGGGCGGGCCTTGGCTGTCACGCCCCACAGGTTCTAAGTTCCAAGCATGCTCTACGAAGTCGACATCGAAGACGCCGCGGCCCGCTTCGCCGAGATGATGCAAACCATCGGCGCGGGCTATGGCGTGCTGATCAAGCAGGGCGAGGAGGTCCTCGCGCGCCTCGTTCCAGAGTCCGCCTTCCACGAGGCGAAGGACGACCCAAACGCCGCCCTGACCCCCGAAGAACGCGACGCCAAGGAAACCTTCGAACTCTTCCAATCGGACATCGAGGATTCGTTCTAGGACGCGTCAGGACAGGGCATCCTCTCCCCGCTCTTGCGGGGAGAGGGGAGGGTGAGGGGCTCGCCGCCGCAGGCCGCGAGAATGTCGTCGCAGACTCCATCGAGGTTCGTCGCGACGTCGCCATTCCAGAAGCGGAGGACCCGCAGACCGAGGCCTTGCAGGTACTCGGTCCGCCGCGCGTCGTAGCCGACCGTCATCGCGTGGCTGTCACCGTCGATTTCGACGACCAAACCCGCATCAGCGCAGAGAAAATCAACGATGAACGGGCCGCGCGGAGCCTGACGTTTCCACTTCCAGCCGCCAAGTTGTCGGTTGCGCAGTCGCCCAAAGGCGGCGCTCGGCGAGGGTCTGGTCGACACGCAGTCCTCGCGCCCGGTCCGTCAGCTCATTGCGCGGCATCGGCGCCCCCTCACCCCAACCCTCTCCCCCGTGAGCGGGGGAGAGGGAGCTACTCCTCCACCCCCGCCCTCTCCGCGTCCCATTCCTTGACCAGCTTCTTCGGGGCGATCTTGCGCCAGCGGCGTTCGAGGAAGTTTCGAAACGAGCCGGGGTGCAAGGTGGCCATGCGGGCGAGCACCGAGGGGTAGTCCTTGTAGTGGGCGGTGAAGTGGAAGGTCTCCGGCTCGACCTCCATCAACATCTCGCGCTCGTCGAACGACACCTCGAGCAGAACGAGGCTCTCGTCCTCGCGCCGCAGCCGGGTGAAGAACTTCTTGTTCACCAGGAACGAGGGCCGCCCGTACGACGACCCCTCGGTCACGCCCGGAAAGCCGAGCGCGATCTCGCGCATCTCTTCGAGTGTCATGGACCGATCGCAGCGCCGGCCAGGGCCGGCGTCAACCCGGAAACGTCCAGACCGCCGTCCGCTTGACCTCGGCGTCCTCGAGCTCGCGTGTGGTGGGAACCTGGTACTCGGCCAGCTTCACCAGACCTGATTTCGGGAAGTAGGTGCGGCCGGGATCGCCGAGCAAGACACGCGCGCCGCGCTCGTGGGCGGTCCTCAGCCAGGCGATGGCCCGGTCGGCCAACGGCTGCTCGTAGCAGACGTCGGCGGCGCAGATGACCTCGGCGTCAGGCGGATCGCTCTCGAGCCCGTCACGGCGCGCGAATCCGACGACGACGTCGTTGGCGCCCGCGTTCAGCGCCACGGCGGCGGCGGAAAATGGGTCGAGGTCGCAGCCGTTCACGGCCCTTGCGCCGACCTTGGCCGCCGCGATGGCCACAATGCCGGAGCCGGTGCCCAGGTCGAACACGCTCCTGCGCTTCGCCTCGAACGGGTGGTCGAGCAGGTAGCGCGCCAGGGCCTGACCGCCGGCCCAGGCGAAGGCCCAGAATGGCGGCGGCAGCCCCATCTGGCCCAACTCCTCCTCGGTCAGACGCCAAATCGGCGTGACTTCATCGGCGAGGTAGAGGTCGAGCTCCGGCGTGTGCGGAGGGTGCTGCAGGCGCGTGTGGGCGAGGATGAAGCCTCGCGGATCGGCGATTGTTCCGGCGCTCACGCCGCGGACGCGAGCGCAAGCACTCGGGGATAGCCGGACGCGATCTCCATCCGCGCCAGCACGCCCTTCTCGCCCAGCAACTTGTGCACCTTGGGCAGGTGGTAGCAGGGCAGGTGCATGAACATGTGATGTTCGCAGTGGTAGTTGACGTAGTAGGGCGCGATCAGCGCCCGCTCGAGCCAATTGGCCTTGGTCGTGCGCGCATGGCGCAGCGGGTCGGGCTCGTTCTTCGCCACCAGCGCATGCTCGGCGATGTTGCGGAAGCGGGTGACCATCTGGAACCAGGTCGCGCGCGGCAGAAGCCACAGGGCGAACCAGCCCCACCACCAGTCACGGCCGACCAGCATCCCGGCGACGCCGAAGGCGGCGATGGCGACGAGATTGGTCAGGAAAAAGCGGCGCTGCCGCACGATGTCGGCCCAGATGATGGGGAGCACGGGCGCGCCCTTCGGCCGGTTCTTCAGATTGTATTGCAGGAGGCCGAACCGCTGCTTGATCCAGGTCTGGCCGGTCAGGTCGCGGATGATCTTGCGCCTCAGCGAGGCCTTGGTGATCGGGAAGGGGGCCGAGAGCCCAAGGTCCGGATCCTCGGCCTGCTGGGCGAACTTGTGGTGCTGCAGATGGTACTTGCGATAGCGCTCGACGCCGCCGCCGCAGAGCCACTCGCCGACCCAGAGGTTGGTTTTCGGACCCACATGCAGCGCGCTGTGCGCGGCATCGTGCTGCAGGATGCCAAGCCCCAACTGGCGGGCGCCGATGATCATCACAGCGATGGGAATGGTGATCGGGAAGAAGAGGCCCATCAGCGTTGCGAGGCCGATGACCGCCCAGCAGTGGGCGACCAGCGCCAGCCCCTTCCACGACGACCGCTCGGCGAGCGGCGCCCACTCCTCGTTCGAGAAGAAGTCCTTCGGATTGACGCGGGCGGCGACGGCCATGGCGAGTCTTCGGTCTCCAACCTATAAAATGGTCTTATCGTCCGCGCGAAGCAACCGAAGGGGAGATGGGCATGCCCGAAGTCGTCGTCTACGCCGCCAAGGGCCGCAACGCCCAGCAGAAGAAGGCGCTTTGCCAGGATATCACCCAGGCGGTGGTGAAGAACTTCGGCGCTCCGGCCGAGGCGGTGGTCGTGCAGATCGTCGAGATCGAACTCGACGCGAAGTCCAAGGGCGGGGTGATGTTCTCGGAACGCTAGGGGCCGCTGTTCGTCAGGGGAAGTGCGGCAGCCCGAACGGACCCTTCGGCGCATGCGGCGATGGTCCACTCTTGCCGGCGGCCAGCTGGCAATCCTTCGTCAGGCCGTCGTCGCCGTAGGCAAGGCACTGGCCCAGATACCGCTCGGCTTCGTCTTCGTGGCCGGCCTGGCGCGCGATGGCGATCATCAGCGAGATGAAGGGCTTCTGGTCGCCGCCGAACCGCTGGGCGCCCTGGGCGGCGATCTGCATCGCCCGGTCGTTCTGCTTGGTCTTGTAGAGCATCTGGACGTGGTCGACGTAGCCGTCGACGGTCTGGTCAGGGCTCGCGTGCGCCTGCATGAACAGCTGGTCGGCGCCGGCGGCGTCGCCCATGTCGCCGTGCAGTCGGGCCGACTCGTTCAACACGAGCGGCGCGTTCCTGAAGCTCGTCTGGGAGGCTTGCGCGAGGGCGGCGGTCGCCTTCGGATAGTCCCCGTCGGCGCGCGCCTTCTTGGCGTCGTTGACGCCCGCCACGGCGATCTTGGCCTGGGCGAATTCGCTCGTGCCGCGCACGGACGCGAGCCAGCTGTGCTGTTCATCGCGCAAGGGCGCGCCTTCCGGATAAGCGTCGGCGGAGTAGTCGGCGATGCCCTTCTTGCGCTCCGGCGGCGGCCGGTGCTGAGGCGGCGCTTCGGAGGCCCGCTCGGCGGCGACGCCGAGCGCAAGGCGGGCGGCCCCGCCGATAAGGCCCTCCCTCAAGCCCCCTACCCCGCCGGTCAGGAAGGAAACGGCCTTGGCGGGGGTCACCGCCTGGCTGAGCTGGGCCTTCAGCTGGTCGCCGAGGATGTCGCTTAGCGCTTTGCGGCGATCCTGGTCAGCCTGGATGGTGTCGAACACGTGCGCGGAAGCGGAATCCGCCGAGTAGCCCGCCTGCTCGGAGAGGTCGTAGCCGATGCAGTCGGCCTCGTCCTCCTGCGCGCGGGTGTGGCCGGGCTCGGCCGCCGTGTTGGTCAGGAAGTGCAGATACGCATTGGTGGCGCCCGCCTGGGCCGCCGCGCCGCCGGCCGCCGAGGCCGCCGCGCCGACCAGGAAGAGCTGGCCAAGCTGGCTCGGCAGCTTCTTCCGCTGTTGCGGTTCGACCGCCTTGGCGAAGTGGCCGAGGCGCACGTGGCCGAGCTCGTGGGCCAGGACGAACGCCACCTCGTCGTCGGACGCCGCCCCGTCGAGCAGGCCGAACGCGACCACGATCGAGCCGTCGGGCAGCGAATAGGCGTTGTAGTAGTCGACCCCGAGGATCTGCACCTGCAACGGCCGCCCCTTGGCGTAGGGCCACTTCGCGTCGAGCGAAGCGAGCAGCCGCGCCACTCTCGCCTCGGTCGCCGGCATGCGCAGGCGCGCGGCCTGGTACTGCCCGGCGTTCGCATCGGCGAGGCCCATCGAGCCTTCGGCGGCCGCGGCGGCGGCGAAGTCGCGCCCGGACACCTGCTTGATGAACGGGCCCGGCTTTCCCGAGACAGAGAATGCGTCGCCGCCGCCGAACGCGCGCGCCGGCCGGGCGTTCACCGCCAACGCCGCCGTGGCGACAGCGCCGAGGGCGAGAGCTCTGCGCGACGGTCTCATGGGTGCTTGCAGTCGGCGGCCCCGCCCAGCCCCATGTTGGTCGCCGCATAGGCGCTGCCGGCAGCTCGCGCGGTCGACTGCACCGGCGTGCAGACGGCGTTCACGCCCTCGGTCTGCACGTCCAGACCCCGCAGGAACACGACCTTGCCCCCGTGATTGACGCCGACGCTGCCGCCGACTCCAAAGGCCACGATCGGCGCCGGCACTTTGAGATCCGCGGCTTCGAGCACGCCGGCGGGCTGGCCCTTGTCGTCGAAGGTGTGCAACTCCGGGCGCAGGAGTTTGACCACGCTGCCCATGCCGGCGGCGAAGGCCAGGCCGGGCATCAGCAACAGAGCAATGAGGACGAGACTAGCTCTGGACATTGGCGGGCGCCTCCTTGGCGCGTTTCGGTTTGGCGGGCCTGGTCTTAGCAGGCTTTGGCTTATCGCTGGTTTCACTCGCGTTCGGTTTAGGACGGCGAGGCGGCGCGAAGAGTCGGTCCTCCTCGAACTTCAGGAACCCCTTGAATCGGTTGCCCGCCGCCATCATCCGGCGGGCCCATGGCAGATGTTCGACCGAGCCGATGATATCGGCCGGCAGGGTCTGGCGGGTGGCGTAGAACAGAAAGCCAAGGACGCAGAGGGCGATGCCGATCCAATTGATCGGCGAGCGGTGGGCGTAGAAGACGCCCAGCCAGGTCGCGGCCACCACCGCGCCGATCGAGGCGCCGAAGAGCAGCAGGTACAAGGGCGCGTAGACAGCTGTGCGCAGGCGCGCCTCGGTCCGCGTTGCGACGGCGTGATCCAGCAGGTTGTTGCGCACCATGACGCCCAGCACGCCGAAGAACGCCAGAACGGCGATGAGCAGGCTCTTCAGAAGATCGGAGTCGAACATCATGTTCGCGCTGCGCCGATAGTTCGCCCCGTCCTCGATCAGATTGTCCAGGGCCATGGCGTGATAGTGGACTCCGGGCGCCTGGCCCTGCACCGGAGAGTTGACCCAGTCGTTCGACGCCCGAAACTGCCCGCCGACCATGACCAACTTTCCCGCCAGCAGGCGCTGCAGATCGGTGCTCTGCAAACCGAGTCCCGCCACCAGTCGATCATAGCCCAGCGTCAGCGCATAGGGACACTCCTGCCTGGCGCCGGCGCTGGGGCCCCGCACGCCGGCGAACTGCTCGGCCAGCCGCGAAAGCCATCCTCCGGCAGTTCCGCGGCAGGGCGCCGGCCGGCCCGTGACCGCCGCCGTCATGGCCAGGTAGTCGGGGTCGGGACGCGAGCCCCAGACCACGTCGAGCGGGGCGTCGAACACGCTCGTCAGATCGAGCGGGCGGTCTATGCGCCCGCCGATCGCCGCCTTGGCGCGGTCCCTCAGTTGGCTGAACGCGGCGATCCTGCAGCCATCCGCCTGGCGCAGGCACCAGGCGGCGTACATGGCCATGGCCGGGGAGATGTCGAAGCTGTGCACGGCCAGGCGACGCGCCTTGGCGGCATCGAAGTGATAGTCGGTGATCAGGGGATAGGCCCGCTCGCCCACCAATGCCGGCGCCAGGACGGCGACGCCGTCGAGCCGGCGCTGCACATCGGTGAAGAGGTCCAGGTCCGCCGGCGAGGGCTTGGCGAAGATCAGCGGCGTGCCCCCCGCCGCCTCTATGCAGGCGATCTTGATCAAGGGGTCGACGAGGCAGCCCGACGCGCCTGACCACACCTGAGCTTTGGTCGCGGCGGCCACGCCGGCGATGAAGGTCTCGAAACCTTCGTTCGGCCCGCCCTGGCCTGAGTAGACGAAGTCGACGAACATGGCCGTCGGCGGCGCCCCGCCGACGCTCATCAGGTCGTCCAACATGGTCCACTGCTGGTCGTAGGTCGGTGGAAACCGCGTCCATCCGTAGCCCTTCATCGCCTCCATCGAGGTCTCGTCGAGATAGACCACGCTGATGGCGCTCTGACCCTTGCGGTCCGCGCCGTAGTCGGCGGCGGTGATCCGCTGATAGACACCGTCGGCAATCTGGTCGGACGAGGATTCGAGACCGAAAAGGTTCAGCTTGGCGATTGCGTAGGCCGACGCCGCGAGCATCAGGCTGACCAGCAGCGCCTTTAGAATCCGCCCCGCGACCACCAACGCCAGATCCTCAGCCGTGGGGGAGTCTCTCCGCTGCCGCCTTCAGGGAGTCAAGCGCACCGCCCGACCTAGCCGACCGCCAGGCGCCAGGCGCCGGCGGCGATCGCGGCCAGGAGGATGAGGGCGGCGTCCCGGTTGGACTTGAACAGGCGCAGCGCCCGGGCCGGGTCATCGCGCTTGAGGGCGAAGGGCTGGCGCAGCAGGTGGGCGGCGTAGACGACGGCGCCGAAGCCGAACAGAGGTCCGAGCCTGGCCATCCAGCCGGCCGCGAACACCAGCCCGATGGAGACGGCGTAGACCGAGAAGACGCCGAGGCTGACCCCGTCGCCCAGCCGTCTGGCCGACGATTTCACCCCGACCAGCGCGTCGTCCTCGAGATCCTGCACCGCGTAGATGGTGTCGTAGCCGAGGGTCCAGAAGACGGCCGCCAGGTAGAGCGTGAAAGCCGGGAGGTTGAGCCACACCGTCCAGCTGACGCTCAGCGGAGGATGGCCGCGGGGGAGCAGGATGAGGCCGATGAGGCGCCAGGCCGACGGCAGGTCGCTGGCCGCGGCCGTGAAACCCAGGGGGATGCCCCAGTTGAAGGTCAGCCCGAGCCACGCCTGCGGCCACCAGGTTATCCGCTTCATGAACGGGTAGGCGGCGACCAGCAGCAGCGACGCCGCCCCGAGCGCAACCGCCAGCGGGTTGAAGGTGAGCAGGATGACAAAGCTGGCCATCGCGCAGGCGCCGATGAAGAGCCAGGCGTGGGCGACCCGGATCCGCCCGGACGCGACCGGCCGGCTCGCGGTGCGCGCGACCTTGGCGTCGATGTCGCGGTCGACGATGTCGTTGTAGGCGCAGCCGGCGGCGCGCATGAGCGCGGCGCCAAGGGCGAAGGCGACGATCAGCCAGGGGTCCGGCCAACGCCGCTGCATCGCCGCGGCCAGGGCGATCCCCTGCCAGCCGGGCAAAAGCAGGAGCCAGATCCCGATCGGCCGGTCGAAGCGGCCGAGCTTCAGCCAGGGACGCAAGCGCTCGGGCGCGAACCGGTCCACCCAGTTGTCGCGCGCCGCATCGGGAAGCGGGGTCGAGGTCATAGAAGGCCGCCGGACGTGCAAAGCATGGCGCTCATCCCTTCCAGCTCCGCCAAGGCCGTATACACTGGGTTTCCTTCTCCCGGTTGGGGGAGAAGGTGGCCCCGAAGGAGGAAACGAACTCAGTGACCCAGGACCTTCTCGACGCCAAGACCTTCGCCAACGGCCACCCCTACGCCCTCTATCGGGAGCTGCGCGACACCGCGCCGGTGTACTGGAATCCCGAACCCAACGGGCGGGGCTTTTGGGCGCTGACCCGCTACGACGACGTCTACGGGGTCGACCACGACTTCCAGACCTACTCGTCGGGACCCACGATCATGATCCCCGACCCGCCCCCCGGTCAGACCGGCGCGCTGGGCGAGGCGACCATGATGCTGATGATGGACCCGCCGCAGCACACCGCCTTCCGCAAGCTGATCCGCGCCGAGTTCACCAAGCCGGCGGCCGGCGAGCGCGGCACGCGCCTGCACCAGCTCGCGCGCCAGATCGTCGATGCGGTGATCGAGAAGGGCGAGTGCGACTTCGTGAACGACGTGGCCGGCGAGATGCCGTCCTACGTCATCGCCGAGCTGATGGGCCTGCCGCTGGACGACGGGCGCGAGCTCTACAAGCTGACCGAGATCATCCACTCCGCGCCCGACACGCTGCCGCCGGGCGCCGGCGGCGAGGCGGTCGGCAAGATGTTCGGCTACGGCATGGGCGTGATTGCCGAGAAGCGCGCGCGGCCGGCCGACGACCTCGCCACGCGCCTGCTCACCGTCGAGGTCGACGGGCGCCGCCTGACCGATTCCGAGTTCCTGCTCTTCTTCCTTTTGCTGATCGACGCCGGCGGCGACACGACCCGAAACCTGCTCGCCGGCGGCCTCGTGGCGCTGAAGGAGAACCCGGATCAGCTCGCCTGGCTGATGGCCGACCTGCCGGGCCGCCTCAATTCGGCGCGCGAGGAGCTGCTGCGTTACACGAGCCCGGTCATCTACATGCGCCGCACGGCGAAGAAGGACGCGCGCATCGGCGATCAGGCGATCAAGGAAGGCGACAAGGTCGTGATGTACTTCGGGGCCGCCAACCGCGACCCGGCCAAGTTCGAGCGGCCCGACAGCCTCGACCTCAGCCGCGACCCGAACGAGCACATCGCCTTCGGCGGCGGTCCGCACGTCTGCCTCGGCCAGCATCTGGCCCGGATCGAGATCGACGCCATCCTGGTCGAAGTGCTGAGCCGGATGCACGACCTGGAGCTGGTCGCCCCGCCCGACTGGCTCGCCTCGAACTTCATCTCCGGCCCCAAGAGCCTCCCCGTCCGCTTCCGCCCGGCCCGAAGGGCGGCCGCCTAGGCGGCGAAGCCGCGAGACTTAACCGCAGAGAACGCAGAGAGGGCGCAGAGGACGCGGAGCGACACCGTTCCTCTGCGATCTCCGCGCCTTCTCGGCGAACTCTGCGGTAAACAGCGACCTATGAACGCCTCGATTCGGTCAGGCTTGATCGCGATGCTCGGGCTTCTGCTGTCCGGTTGCTACGCGTCTGACCGGCTGCTGTTCGATCCCGCCGATGCGGTGCATCCGCTCGAAGACGGCGTCTACGTCCGCAAGGGCGATCCGTCCGACAAGGCGCAGGTCACGCTCGAGCCGGATGGCTGGTACGCGATCGCCAAGTACGATCCCAACGGCATGATCGGCGAGACCCATCGCGTGCTGGCCATCGAGGCGGACCTGGGCGGCCGCGACGGCTATGCGCTGGCCGAACAGACCTCAGACGGGTTCATCTACAGCGTCGCCTTCGTCGAGGACGGGCGTGTCTATTTGGCGACACCTGACTGCGCGGATTCAGCAGACCGCGACGATGCGGTTGACCATGGCGGCGAACCGCAGGACGATGAGGCGATGACCCATAACTGCCTCTTCAGATCGAGGGACGCCGTGCTCGCGGCGCTGTCCGGATTCGCCGGACATGCCGTCTACGGCGAACCGTACCAGAGGCATTAACTCACTAGGCTCGCACGGGGCTTCGGCCTGATCCGTGAACGGGTCAGGGAACCGAAGCGATGAGCGAAGTTTTCGACGAAGACACCGGTGAATTTCGAAAGCGAACGCTTTCGAACACGCAGGTGCTGTTTTTCATCAGCCAATACTGGATGCGGCGCAAATGGGCCTTCTTCGGCACCATCGCCGCGATCCTGCTCGCCATAGCGTTCGAGACGCGGATGCCCCAGGCCACCAGGGCGCTGACGGACGCGACCCTCCGCCAGCCTCCCAGCGCCGCGGTCGCCTGGGCCGCCTGGGCCTACTTCGTCGGCGTGTTCGCGGCCTACCAGACGATCCGCAACCTTGCGATGCGCTGGATCTGGAATCCGTTCGCGGCCGCGAACATGGAAGAGATGACCAACGAGGCCTTCCAGCGGGTGCAGGCTTTCTCGTCCGACTGGCACGCCGACACGTTCGCCGGCGCCACGGTCAGGCGCATCTCGCGGGCCATGTGGGGCTACGACATGGTCTCCGACGCCGTGATCGTCTGGATCGGACCGGCGCTGATCGTGCTCGTCGTCCTGTCCGTCCAGATGATGGTCCGATGGCCGATGATCGGCGCGTTTTCGCTGCTGATGGTCGCCGCCTACATCGTCTCCAACATCGTCTTTGCGAACCTCTACGTGATGAAGGCCAACCGGCGTTCCGTCGCGCTCGACTCGCGCATCGGCGCCGCGCTGGCCGACTCCATCTCGTCCAATCCGGTCGTGAAGGGCTTCGGCGCGGAGGCGAGGGAAGAGGCGCGCTTCGCCAAGGTCACCCGCGAGTGGCGGGGCGCGACCATCGTCACCTGGAGCCGCTACACCGACGTCTGGCTGGCGATGAACCTCCTGCTCGCCGTGCTTGCGGCGGGCCTGACGGGCATCCTCATCCTCAGCTGGCTGCGCGGCCAGGCGAGCGCGGGCGACGTCGCCTTCGTGGTCACCACCTTCATGATCATGAGCGGCTACCTGCGCAACATGGGCGACAACATCCGCATGCTGCAGCGGGCGCTGGCCGACTGCGAGGACGTGGCCGGCTACGCCCAGATCGAGCCGCAGGTGCCGGACGCCGCCGACGCGCCGCCGTTCGTGGGCCACGTGGGCGAGGTCGTCTTCGACCGCGTGACGTTCCGCTACAAGAACGCCACGGCGCCGCTCTACGAGCGCTTCTCCCTGGTCATCCAGCCGGGCGAGCGGATCGCGCTCGTCGGGCCGACCGGATCGGGCAAGTCGACCTTCGTCAAGCTGGTCCAGCGGCTGTACGACCTCGACGCGGGCGAGATCCGCATCGACGGGCAGAACATCGCCCAGGTGCAACAGGGCTCGCTTCGCCGCGCCGTGGCCGTGGTGCCGCAGGACCCGGCCCTGTTCCACCGCACCATCGCGGAGAACATCGGCTACGCCCGGCCCGGCGCGACGTCGGACGAGATCGCGCTGGCCGCCAAGCGGGCGCGCGCCCACGACTTCATCTCCAAGCTGCCGAACGGCTACGACACGCTGGTCGGCGAGCGGGGGGTGAAGCTCTCGGGCGGCGAGCGCCAGCGGGTGGCGATCGCGCGCGCCTTCCTGGCGGATGCGCCGATCCTGGTGCTCGACGAGGCGACGAGCTCGCTCGACGTGGAGACCGAGCGCGAGGTGCAGATCGCCACCGAGGCGTTGATGCGCGGGCGAACGACCATCGTGATCGCCCACCGGCTGTCCACGATTCGCCATGCCGATCGCATCCTGGTGTTCCAGGACGGCCGCGTGGTCGAGGAGGGCCGTCATCAGGACCTGGTCGCCAAGGCCGGCGTCTATGCCCGCCTGAACGCCGTGGCCGAGGGAACGGTGTAGGCCCTTCGGAGCCCTCGCCCCGCGATGCGTGGGGCGGGGGCTCTAGTAGGCCGCGGCTTCGAAGACGGGGGTGACTTCGCCGCGCCAGGGGCCGTTGTAGAGGTCCAGCCAGCGCTCGGCCGGGGTGATGCCGGTCCCGGCGATCTCGTCGAGCTCGGTCAGGTAGCCGGTCTCGTCGGTCAGGGATGCGCCGAGGCGGGCGCGGCGCTTCAGTCCCTCGCGGGCGATGGCCAGGACGTCGAGGGCGATCTCGCGCACGGTCCGCCCGCCGACCTCGGCCTTCAGGCCGACGCGGGCGGTGTCGACGCGCAGCGCCTCGCGCTCCGCCGCGGTCCAGTCCTTGGCGAGGTCCCAGGCGGCGGCGAGGGCTGCGTCGTCGTAGAGCAGCCCGATCCAGAGCGCCGCGAGCGCGCAGAGCCGGGCCTTCGGACCGGTGTCGGCGCCGCGCATCTCGAGGAAGGTCTTCAGCCGCACCTCCGGGAAGATGGTCGCCAGATGCTCTTCCCAGTCGTGCAGGTTGGCGCGCTCGCCGGGCGCGGCGGGCAGTTCGCCCTCGATGAAGGCGCGGAACGACTGGCCGGAGGCGTCGATGTAGCCGCCATGCCGCTTGACGAAATACATCGGCACGTCGAGCGCGTAGCGGGCGTAGGTCTCGAACCCGAAGCCGTCCTCGAACACGAAATTCAGCATGCCGGTGCGGTTGGGGTCGGTGTCGGTCCAGGCGCGCGCGCGGTTGGAGAGCCACCCGGTCGGCTTTCCCTCGACGAATGGCGAGTTGGCGAAGAGCGCCGTCGCGATCGGCTGCAGCGCGAGGCTGACGCGGAACTTGGCCGCCATGTCGGCCTCTGACGCGAAGTCGAGGTTGGCCTGCACCGTGCAGGTGCGCAGCATCATGTCGAGCCCGCGCGTGCCGACCTTGGGCATGTAGGCGCGCATGATGGCGTAGCGCTGCTTGGGCATGATCGGCGCACTGCTCGCGCGTCCATGTGGGCGTGAAGCCCAGGCTCATGAAGCCGATCCCCAGGCCGCTCGGCCACCTGCTTGGCCTCGGTCAAGTGCTGGCTGATCTCATCGCAGATGTCGTGCACGCTTTCGAGCGGCGCGCCGGAGAGTTCGAACTGGCCGGCGGGCTCCAGGGTCACGCTGGCGGCGCCGCGCGTAAGCGCGATCAGCACATGGCCGTTCGGCCCATCCTCATAGACGCCGCTCCAACCGAACGGCATCAGCCCCTCGAGCAACGCCTGCACCCCGCCGTGACCCTCCGCGTCGGGGCCATAGGCGACCGGCTCGTTGCTGCCCGGGCGGAACAGGAACTTCTCGTGTTCGGAACCGACTCGGAAGTCGGATTTGGGCTTACAGCCGCTGGCCAGATGACCCGCGAGCTCCGCCAGCGTCAGCGGCCGGCGATCGAGCACGCCATCATCCATACACATCCTCCCCCACCAGCTGGGGAGGCATCCCCCGGTCCGGCGCACTCTCCCTATTGGTTCGACAAGTGGGCGCCAAGCGGCTCCCGCTCAAGGGCGCCAGTCGCCAAGCGCCGCCTGCCAGAGGCTGAGCGCCGCGATGGCGGCGGTGTCGGCGCGCAGAATGCGCGGCCCCAGTGACACCGGAATGACAGGCGCAAGGGAGCGGATGTGCGCGCGCTCTTCCGGCGAGAACCCTCCCTCCGAGCCGATCAGGATCGAAGCCGATGCGGCGTCGGTGTTTGGCGCCCTTCCCCCTCGAGGGAGAAGGTGGCCGGGTGAATGCCCGGTCGGATGAGGGGCCGCGCCGAGCTCTCTGGCTCTGCCCCGCGCCCTCGCGGCAGGCGCTTGCGCGGCCCCTCATCCGTCTCGCTGACGCGAGCCACCTTCTCCCTCGAGGGGAGAAGGGACGCGACGACTGCGTCCAGCATCGGCAGGGCGTCGCCGGCTTCGTCGCAGAAGACGAGGGCGCGATCGGCCGGCCAATCCCCAAGGATCGCGTCCAGCTTTGCGGGCGCCAATATCTCCGGCACGTCCAGCCGCCCGGTCTGTTCGGCCGCCTCGATGGCGATGGCGCGCAGCCGCTCGACGTTCGTCCGCTCGGCCTGGGTGAAGCGGGTGACGGCGAGGCGAATGCGGCGGACGCCAAGCTCGGTGGCCTTCTCGACGATGGTTTCCAACCGCGCCCGCTTGACCAGGGCGATCACGAGCTCGAGGTCGGCGGTCGGGGCCTGCGCCCGCGTACAGGTCCGTGGGACCGCGGTCACCGCCTTGCGCTCGACCAGCCCCAGCGCGGCCAGCCACTCCCCGTCGCGGCCGTTGAACAGGGCGACCTCGTCGCCCGAGCCGCGTCGCATCACGTCGCGCAGGTAGTGCGCCTGCGTCACGGAGAGCGCGATCGGACGACCGGCCGTGAGGTCGTCGGGAACAAAGAGCCGGATCATCGCGGCTCTAGTAGCGCCGCCGGCCGGCGTTTGTCAGGATGTGGAAGGAGGCCAGCGATGTCGAAGAAAGCCAAGGACTACGAAGACGAGCTGCGCACGCTGCAGATCGGGCTCGTCCGGTATCAGCAGTGGGCGATGGCCGAGGGCGACAAGGCGCTCGTCGTCTTCGAGGGCCGCGACGGCGCCGGGAAGGACGGCGCGATCGGGCGGATCCGCCAGCACATGGCCCCTCGCAACACGCGCGTGGTCGCCCTGCCGAAGCCATCGGACCGCGACCGCACCGAGTGGTGGTTCCAGCGCTACGTCGAGCACCTGCCGGCGGCGGGCGAGTTCGTGATGTTCAACCGCTCCTGGTACAACCGCGCCGGCGTCGAGGTGGTGATGGGCTTCTCCAGCCACCGCGAGCAGGAAGATTTCCTGCGCGACGCCCCGACCTTCGAGCAAATGCTCACCGAGGCCAACATCCGCATCGTCAAGTTCTGGCTCGACATCTCCAAGACCGAGCAGGCCCAGCGCCTCGACGAACGGCGCAAGGACCCGGTCAAAGCGCTGAAGGTCAGCGAGATGGACGACGTCGCGCAGAAGAAATGGAAGGACTACTCGAAGGCGCGCGACAAGATGCTGATCCACACGCACACCGCTTACGCGCCATGGACGATCGTGCACACGGACAGCAAGAAGAAGGCGCGGCTCACGGTCATCCAGCACCTGCTGCACACTCTCGCGCCGGCCGACGTCCGCTCAGGCGTCCCTGCGCCAGACGCAGACGTGCTCTACAAGTTCGAGGAAGCTGCCCTGAAGGACGGTCGCCTGGAGCGCTGAGGCGCGGCGAAGCCGCTCTCGACCGCCAAGAACGCCAAGAACGCCAAGGTTGCAGCGGAAAGCGCTGCGCCCAGGCTTGCGCCCTTGGCGAACTTGGCGTCCTTGGCGGTGCAATTCGGACTGCCCGCCGTGCGCGGGACGAGCGGGAGAGGAAGAAGGATGGACTACGTCAATCTCGGCCACACGGGCCTGAAGGTCTCGCGCCTTTGCCTGGGCTGCATGAGCTTCGGATCGTCGAAGTGGCGCTCGTGGGTGCTGGACGAGGACGACGCCAAGCCCTTCTTCAAGTCCGCGCTCGAAGCCGGGATCAACTTCTTCGACACCGCCGACGTCTACAGCCAGGGCGAGAGCGAGCGGGTCACCGGCACGGCGCTGAAGGAGTACGCAAAGCGCCACGAGGTGGTCATCGCGACCAAGGTGAACGGCCCGATGGGCGCCGACGCCAACAACCGCGGCCTTTCGCGCAAGCACATCCTGGACGGCATCGACCAAAGCCTGAAGCGGCTGGGCGTCGACTACGTCGACCTCTACCAGATCCACCGCTTCGACTACGAGACGCCGATCGAGGAGACGCTCGAGGCGCTGAACGACGTCGTCCGGTCAGGCAAGGCCCGCTACATCGGCGCAAGCTCGATGTACGCTTGGCAGTTCATGAAGATGCTGGACACATCAAGGGCGCGCGGCTGGACGCCGTTCGTCTCCATGCAGCCGCAGTACAACCTCGTCTACCGCGAGGAGGAGCGCGAGATGCTGCCGCTCTGCCGCTCCGAGGGCGTTGGCGTCATCCCCTGGTCGCCGCTGGCGCGCGGGTTCCTGGCCGGCGGCCGCGGCGCCCCGCGCGAAGGCAACACCGAGCGGGCGCGCACCGACGAGTTCTCAGCCCGGCTCTACTACCGCGACCCCGACTTCGAGGTCGTCAAGGCCGTCGACGAGGTGGCCAAGGGCAGGGGCGTCTCCAACATGCAGGTCGCGCTCGCCTGGGTGTTGCGCAACCCGGCCGTCACCTCGCCTATCGTGGGCACGACCAAGGCCCACCACCTGGATGACGCGGTCGGCGCGCTTTCGTTCAAGCTCAGCGACGACGAAGCCAAGACCCTGGAAGCCGCCTACCAACCCAAGCCCGTCCTCGACCACGGCTAGAAGGGTCTCGCCGACCGCGTATGGCCGTCTCAGCCGACGTCACCAATCGCATCCCCATCACCGGGGCCCTGATGCTGGCCACGCTGATGAACACGTTGGATTCCACCATCGCCAACGTGGCGCTGCCGCACATGAAGGGCAGCCTTGGCGCCTCCCAGGACCAGATCACCTGGGTGCTCACGTCCTACATCATCGCCACCGCGATCATGACGCCGCTGTCCGGCTGGCTGTCGCTGAAGATCGGCCGCAAGACGATGCTGCTGGCCTGCATCGGCGGCTTCACCCTCGCCTCGGCGCTCTGCGGCGTCGCGCAGAACCTGCCCGAGATGGTGCTGTTCCGCTTCCTGCAGGGGATCGCCGGCGCCGGGCTGATGCCGCTGTCGCAGACGGTGATGCTCGACGTCTATCCCCAGCGCCTCATCCCGCAGGTGATGTCGATCTGGAGCGCGGCGGTGATCATGGGCCCGATCCTCGGGCCGGCGGTGGGCGGCTGGATCACCGAGAACTCGTCGTGGCGTTGGTGCTTCTACATCAACGTGCCGATCGGAGGCCTGGCCATCTTCGCGCTGATGACCTTCATGGCCGACGACCCGGGCGGGCGACAGCGACCGTTCGATTTCCTGGGCTTCGGCGCGCTGGCGACCTTCGTGGGCTCGTTCCAGCTGATGATGGACCGCGGGCCCGACCAGGACTGGTTCGGCTCGACCGAGATCTGGATCGAGGCCGTCGTCGCCGCGCTCGGCTTCTGGATCTTCCTCATCCAGACCCTCACCGCCGAGCACCCCTTCTTCCACCGCGACCTGGCCAAGGACCGCAACTTCGTCTCCTGCACGCTGTTCGGGTTCTGCGTCGGCGGGATTCTGTTCTCGACCACGGCGGTGCTGCCGTCGTTCATGCAGAACCTCCTCGGCTATTCCGCTCTGCAGAGCGGCTACGCCAGCATGCCGCGCGGGGTGGGCTCGCTGATTTCCTTCCTCTGCATGCCGATGCTGCTCTCGCGCATCGGGGCGCGGCGGACGCTCGTCATCGGGATCGTGCTCTGCATCGCCGCGCTCTGGTCGATGTCGCACTTCAACCTCGAAATGACGTCGCGTCTGATCGTGACGTCCGGCCTCATTCAAGGCCTGGGGGTCGGCATGCTCTTCTCGCCGCTGAACGTCCTCTCCTACGCGACGCTGAACCCGGTGCACCGCACGGAAGGGACCGTGGTTGCGACCATGATCCGCAGCCTCGGCTCCAGCATGGGCATCTCGGTGATCCAGGCTTCGCTGACCAACAACGCCGCGATCGTGCACGCGCGCCTGGGTGCGAACATCACCGCCGGCAACCCAGCCGTCGCCGAGGCCCTTCCGGCCGGCGTGAATGCGGCGACGCCGATGGGCGCGGCCCTGTTGAACGGCGAGCTGACCCGCCAGGCGACCATGGTCGGCTACGTCGACGTCTTCGCCTGGATGGCGGTGATGACCCTGCTCCTGGTCCCGCTGCTCTTCATCATGCGCCCGATGCCGCCGATGCAGACCCTGTCGCTGGACGCGGCGGCGGAGTGAGCGCGATGCTCCGCGCCACTGCCACGTTTCGGCGCTGGCCATGCCAAGCTCGGCGCATGAGTCGGACACTCTCCGCGCGGCAGGCGCGACGCATCGCTTTGGCCGCGCAGGGCCTGGCGGCGCCGCGGCCGAAGGGTCCGGTGACGCGCCGCGCCTTCCGCAAGCTGGTCGGCCGCCTGGGGGCGCTGCAGCTCGACAGCGTCAACGTCTTCGCCCGCGCCCACTACGTGCCGCCCTTCGCGCGCCTTGGGCCGTATCCGTCGGCGCTGCTTGGAGCAGGAAGCGTGGGGCAAGCGGCCATCGCTGTTCGAATACTGGGCGCACGCCGCCTGCCTGATGCCGATCGAGATGCAGCCGCTGTTTCGCTGGCGGATGCAGTGGCGGCGCGACGGCGGCGGCTCGCCGGGCTGGCGCCGGTTCTCGGCGGAAAGGCGCGGCTACATCGACCATGTGCTGGCCGAGATCGAGCGTCGAGGACCGGTGACCGGCGGCGGATTTCGCGCCGGAGGGCAGGCGCGAGGCCGGGCTGGTGGAACTGGTCTGAAGGCAAGACCGCGCTCGAGTGGCTGTTCAACACCGGCTTCATCACCACCAAGACCCGCCGCGGCTTCGAGCGCGTCTACGACCTGACCGAGCGGGTGATCCCGCGCGCCATTCTGGACGCGCCGACGCCCACGCCCGCCGATGCGCGGCGCGAGCTGGTGCGGATCGCCGTTGCGTGCGATGGGCGTGGCGACGGTTGCCGACATCACCAGCTACTTCGTCATGCTGCAGCGCGAGGCCGCCATCGCCGCCGCCGAACTGGTCGAAGCGGGCGAGATCGAGCCGGTGACGATCGAAGGCTGGGGCCGGCCGGCGTTCCTGGCCTGCGGCGCGAAGGCGCCACGCCGGGCGGCCGGGGCGACGCTGCTGGCGCCGTTCGACAACCTCATGTGGAGCCGCGAGCGCGTCGAGCGGCTGTTCGGCATCCGCTACCGCATCGAGATCTACGTGCCGGCGGCCAAGCGCGTGCACGGCTACTACGTCTACCCCTTCCTCCTCGGCGAACAGATCGCCGCGCGCGTGGACTTGAAAGCCGACCGCGCGGCGGGCGTCCTGCGGGTGCAGGCCGCCCATCTCGAGCCGGGCGCGGACGAAGGCGAAGTGGCGCAGGCTCTGGCGGCGGAACTCAGTACCGCCGCCGACTGGCTCCAACTGGCCGATGTCGGCGTCGCCGGCCGCGGCGACCTCGCGAACGACCTCAGGCGCGCGCTGGGCTAGCGCGGCAGTCGGGTGAGGGGCGCCGGCGCCCCAGGGGTGACGCGCGGGGCGGCGTCGGCTTGACGGCGGGCACTGCCGTCCCCCTCACCCTGCCTTGCCCCTTCTTAAGCGGGGGCCAGGGTTACTGTCTCCGCCTCGGCCTTCACGGCGGCGCCGTCGTAGACGAACTCGGGGCCGTCGAGGTCGAGGGCGGGGATCTCGTCTTTCTCCGCCCAATAGTCCTGGGTGTGCCGCCACTCGCGCTTGTCGCCGCGCTTGGGCAGCAAATGCATGCCGCGCATCAGGTAGCCGGGATTGAAGTCCTCCGGGTCCATCCAGGTCCCGAGCGGCATATCCGCGTCTTCGGGCCGCAGCGTCACCTCGACCCGCTTCTTGCCCTTCTTCTGCATGTGCCCGAGCAGGCGGCAGACGAAGTCGGCGATCAGGTCGGACCGCAGCGTCCAGCTGGCCCTGAAGTAGCCGAACACCCAGACCATGTTCGGGATGCCGGTGAACATCATGCCGCGGTAGGTGACGCAGTCGGAGAAGACGAGCGGCTTGCCGTCGATCACGAAGTCCATGTCGCCGAGGGCGTTCAGGTTGAACCCCGTCGCGGTGATGATGATGTCGGCTTCCAGCACCTCGCCCGACTTCAGCAGGATCCCCTTCTCAACGAAGCGGTCGATCTCGTCGGTGACCATCGAGGCCTTGCCGGCCTTGATGCCCTGGAAGATGTCGCCATCCGGGACGAACGCGATGCGCTGGCGCCAGGGCCGGTAGGTCGGCGTGAAGTGTTTTTCGACCACGTCTTGCGGCAGGAAGGCCGAGACCGCTCCCAGCAGCTCCTTCTTCACCGCGTCCGGCTCCTGCCGCGCGCGCTCGGTGAAGGCCCGCTGGTCGAACAGGATGCGGCGGCGCACGATCTCGTGGATCCACGTCTCGTCGATGCCGAGCTGGCGCAGGCTGTCGGCGAGGTCGTTCTGGTTGCGGCCGGGGATGAAGTAGGTCGGCGAACGCTGCAGCACGGTCACGTGCTCGCAGTCGCCGGCGATGGCCGGGGCGAGCGTCGCCGCGGTCGCGCCGGAGCCGATGAGGACGACGCGCTTGCCCTTGTAGTCGAGGTCCTCGGGCCAGGTCTGCGGATGCACGATGCGGCCCTTGAAGTCCGCCATGCCCGTCCCACTTCGGCGTGTAGCCCTCGGACTGCCGGTAGTAGCCCTGGCACATCCAGAGGAACCCGGCCGTGAACAGCACGCTCTCGCCGGTGTCCGTGCGCTCCGCCTCGATGGTCCAGAGGTTGTCCGCGCTCGACCAGCGGGCGCTCTTGATGCGGTGGTGGTAGCGGATGTGGCGGGCGAGGTCGTTGTCCTCGATCACCTCGCCCATGTAGCTCAGGATCTCGTCGGCCGTGGCGATGGGCGGGCCGATCCAGGGCTTGAACTTGTAGCCGAAGGTGTAGAGGTCGGAGTCGGAGCGGATGCCCGGGTATTTGTGCGTGAGCCAGGTGCCGCCAAAGCTCTCAAGCGCTTCCAGCACCACGAACGTGGTCCCCGGCCGTTGCTTGGTCAGGTGGTAGGCGCCGCCGACCCCCGAGATCCCAGCCCCCACGATCAGCACGTCGAAGTGCTCGACGGCGACCTGCGCCGGTTTCACCTGGACTGCAGTCATGTGCCCAATTCCCTTCCGATGCGTCGCCGCCAGTGTCGCCGCACGCCAACCCCCGCGGCTTTGATCCAGATCAACTGATCGCCGATAATATATCTTCACCTGCTCGCAGGCGAGGAGAGCAAGGTGGGAGGGCGGCCTCTCGGTTCAGCTTGCGCCGCTTCGATCGCGGCGCGCGGACACGAGGCCAGTAAGGTGTCCTATCCTCAACTCGATCGGACTCACCCCGCGTCGGGGTTCTTTTCCGTCGCGGGCCAGCGGTCGCGCTGGCTGGAGCCGGCGCCGTCATCGGTGTGCAGGATGGCGTCGCGGACGGCGCCCGCGATGTCGCCGACGTCGATCTCCCGGACCGTGACCTTGTTCGGGTAGAAGGCCAGGCGGTCCTTGATCTGCGCCATGGCGGGGTAGGGGTCCTCGTAGGTCCAGACCGCGTCTTCGGCGAACGCGCCGTCCATCAGGACCGTGTAGTAGGACGCCTGGCCTTTGTAAGGGCAGTAGGTCTGCCGCTCGGTGCGCGTGAGGAAGCTCATGTCGACGTCTTCGCGCGGCAGGTAGTTCACCGGCTTGTAGCCCGCCTCCTGCAACACCAGCGCCCGGCGCGTGTCGGCGATCACATGGCCGTTGTACTCGACCTGCACCCGCTTCGGATTGTAGGCGATGGTGATCGGGTGATCAGGCCCCGGCAGCTTCATCTCCGGCATGGCGTCGGCTCCTCGAAATCGCTCAAGTAGCTCTCAAGCTGGGTCCGCGCGGCGGCGCTGGCAAGCCCGCGCCTTGTGAAAGCAGGCGGCGCATGATCACTTCGCCGCGCGCGCGGCGGTCGGTGGGGGCGTTCGCATGATCAACGTGGTCGTCGTCGCGGTCGCCATCATCACCGCGCTGACCGGCGTCCCGGTCTTCCTGCAGCTGCGCCGCCATCCGCGCGGGCTGGCCGTCCTCTTCTTCGCCGAGATGTGGGAGCGCTTCTCCTACTACGGGATGCGCAGCCTCCTGATCTACTATCTCACCGAGCACTTCCTGTTCGGCGACGAGAGGGCGCAGGCGCAGTACGCGTCCTACACGACGCTGGTCTATCTGGTGCCGCTGGTCGGCGGCTACCTGGCGGACCGGTATCTCGGCAGCCGCAAGGCGATCGCGTTCGGCGCGCTGCTGCTGGTCGCCGGCCACTTCACCATGGCGCTGGAAGGCCCGCCCGCGACCGAGGCGCTGACCTACCACGGCGCGACCTACGCCTATCGGCTGGATGGGCGGATGGACGACCGCAAGGTCTGCCTCGAGGTGGCCGCCGGCTGCTACGCGGTCACGGCCGCTCCGGACGGCGGGCTGGCGATCCAGGGCCTGCCGGCCGGCGCCCCGCTGCCCCAGGTCCTGCCCAAGGGCCAGTACGCCGAGAGCCAGACACGCCATCAGGGCTTCGTCGACACCCTCTACCTGGCGCTAGCTCTGATCATCATGGGCGTGGGGTTCCTCAAGGCGAACATCTCCTCGATCGTCGGCCAGCTGTACGAGCAGGGCGACCCCAGGCGCGATCCCGGTTTCACCCTCTACTACTACGGCATCAATCTCGGCGCGGTCTGGGCCTCGGCGGTCTGCGGCGCGGTGGGCCAGTCGATCGGCTGGTACGCGGGCTTCGGGCTCGCCGGCTTCGGCATGCTGGCCGGCTACCTCGTCTTCGTGCTCAACAAACCGAGGCTCGAGGGCAGGGGCGAGCCGCCGAACCCGGCGGCGCTGGCCAGGCGCGTCGCCGGGCCGCTGTCGCTGGAGTGGAGCCTCTACCTCGCGGCGCTGGCCGGCGTCGGCCTCGTCTGGCTGCTCGTCCAGCAATATGCGCTCATGGGCTGGCTGCTGCTCGTCGGCTGGGTCGCCGCGCTGGGCTACCTCGCCTTCGAGATGAGCCGCGTCGGCAAGGTCGCGCGCGAGCGGCTGATGCTGGCGCTGGTGCTGATCGTCGCCTCGATCGTCTTCTTCACGCTGTTCGAACAAGCCGGCACCTCGCTCAGCCAGTTCGCCGAACGCAACACGGCCCTCCCCAACGCGGGCTTTTGGACCATTACCCCGGCTCAGACCCAGACCTTCAACGCCGGCTTCATTCTGATCCTCGCGCCAGTGTTCGCCTGGCTTTGGGCGATGCTTGGCCGGCGAAAACGAGACCCCAACCCGGCGGCCAAGTTCGGACTCGGCCTGATCCAGGTCGGCGTCGGCTTCTTCGTGCTGGTCTGGGGCGCCCACTATGCCAACGGCGCGTTCCGCGTACCCGTCGTCTTCCTGGCCCTGGCCTACCTGTTCCACACGACCGGCGAGCTCTGCCTCAGCCCGGTCGGCCTTTCGGAGATGACCAAGCTCGCGCCGCTGCGCATGATCTCAACCCTGATGGCCGTCTGGTTCCTCGCCTCCTCGGCGGCCCAGTGGCTGGCGGGCCGCATCGCCCAGCTGACCGCGGCCGAGACCGTCGGCGGCCAGGTGCTGAATCCGGCCAAGGCGCTCGCCACCTACAGCCACACCTTCCTGGTGATCGGCTGCTGGGGCGCCGCCGCGGGCGTCGTGCTGCTTATCCTCAGCCCATGGCTCAAGCAGTGGGCGCACGGCGTCAACGAGATGCATCCGCAGCCGGAGGTCGACGGCGACCGCCAGTCCGCCCACCCGATCGCCTAGAGCTTGAGCGCCCACTCGGTGAGCGTCTTGGCGAACAGCGCCGGGTCCTGGCCGTGCATGGAGTGCCCCATGGCGGGGAAGGACTGGTAGTCGAAGGGCTGGCCCGCCGCCTCGACCAGCTCCCGCGCGCGCTGCGCCTGGATGTCGGACGATGCGCCCATCAAGAGCCCGGTGGCCTCGTCGACCCGCCGGAAGTGATGAGTGAAGAGCACCGGAACCTTGACCGCCGCCAACATCCGCGCGTGGTCGCAGCTGGCCGCGACCGTTCCGGTCCAGAAGGCTCGCGCCCATTCCGGGTCGTATTCCTTGATGGTTTGCCTCGGCTCGTCGCCAAACTGCGCAGCGATGCCGGCCAGCCAGCCGGGCAGTTCGGCGGCCGCGTTGGCCTTCAGCCCCGCCCAGTCGCCGATGCTCCACTGGTCGCCCAGGTACTTGCTGTAGAGCGCGAACACCGGCCCGATCGCCTGCCGGATCGAGGGTCCGCACGCCGGGCTGATCTCCGACGAGAAGACAGGCGGGTCCTCGTAGTGCGCGCCGCGGACCAGCCCCGCGGGCGCGTAGGCCGACAGCCAGGCCGAAAGCACCCCGCCCGACGAGAGCCCGCTCACGATCGTCTCGCGCCCGATCACGCCCTGGGCGAAGCGCACGAGGTCGGCGCCCATGTTGTCCAGGGTATAGCGCCCCGGCGTGCGGCCGGACCGGCCCTGACCGCGCAGGTCGACGGCGAACACCTGGAAGCTGTCCTTCAGGATGTCCATCGCCGCCTCGTAGCCCCACCAGCTCTCGGTCTGGCCAGGGATGAGGAGCAGCGCGGGTTTGGCCGCATCGCCGGCGGTCGCGTAGTTCATCTTAAGCTCGCCGGTGTCGAACAACTGCTCGGGATAGCCGTGCGATACGTAGGTTTCGTCGGGATTGTGGGGACCGTACCGGCCGACCATCTGCTAGCTCCGATTGGGGTTGCCGCCGCCTAGCGACGCATCAGGCGGGGGAATATGCGCTCGGCGTTTTCGCGGGCGATAGCCTTGGCGTCCGCCTCGCTCAGCGCGTTCTCCTGCTCGAGCAGGCGAATGTTTCGCGCCACGCCCGCCTCGGGCGTGAAGGGCCAGTCGCTGCCGAACAGAATCTGGCTGACCGGGGCGAGCCGCCGAAGCGCCGCCAGCGGCGCGGGATGGGTCGAGAGGGCGAGGTCGTAGTAGAGCCGCTCCAGCGTCTCGAACACCTCGGCTTCGGTTGAAGGGCGCGGCTCGATGAACGGGACGTTGGCGAAGGCCGCGATGCGGGCGACCAACGCCGGCAACGCCGCGCCGCCATGCGGCACGATCACCTTGATGTCCGGGTTGCTTTGGAGCGTTCGCGAATAGAGCAGGTCGACAATGGTCCGCGTGGTGTCGAGCGGGAACTCGAGCAATGGCGCCGGCCGGCCGAGCGCGACGGCCTCGAAGCACGCGGGGCTGGTCGGGTGCAGGAAGACCGTGGCCTTGCGCCGGTTCAGCTCGGCGAAGATCGGGGCGAACGCCGGCGAGCCGAGGTACTGCCCGTCGGCGTTGGTCATCAGCACCACGCCGTCGACTCCAAGGCCGTCGAACGCGTGGTTCAAAGCTTGCAGCGAGGCGGCCACGTCCGGGAGCGGCAGGCTGGCGAAATAGCCGAACCGACCAGGATGGGCGCCGACCAGGGCCGCTCCCGCCTCGTTCACCTGCCGCAGGAGCTGCGGCCTTTCGGCGGGCGCAAGGAAGTGCGCCGAGGGCGACGAGAGCGAAATCATCGCCGTCGCGATGTGCTGGCGGTCCATCATCTCGATCGCGGCGCTCGCGCTCCACGCCGGGACGGGAAAGCCGCCGTCGAGCGTGCGGAGCCCCGCCCGCGACAAGGCCTCGGCATAGACCTCGGGCAGGAAGTGGGCGTGGACGTCGATGCGGCCACAGTCACACGCAGCGTCGGTCATGGGAGGCGCCTCCCCGTGGGCGGCCAAGGGCCCGTTCTTAGACCGGCGGATCGGCGAGCGGCTACAGTCTTGCCAGCACGGTCAGCTGCACCATGGTCCGCAACCGGAAGCCCAGCGCCTCGTACAGCGTGATGGCTGGCGTGTTGTCGTGGAAGGCGTGCAGGAAGGGCGTCTCGCCGCGGGCGATGATGCGGCTGGCGACCAGCCGCGACAGCTCTCGGGCATGGCCCGCCCCGCGGAAGTCCGGGTGCACGCAGACGCCGCTCACCTCCGTGAAGCCGGGGAGCTTCATCCGCTCGCCGGCCATCGCCGCGAGCCGTCCATCCACGCGCACGCCGATGAAACCGCCGAGCTCGTGGGTGCGCTCGAAGAACGGGCCTGGGCGCGTCAGCGAGGCGAGCGCCACCATCTCGCTGGCGTCGGCGGCGCCAAGAGGGGTGAAGGCGATGTCCGTCTCGCCCGGCGGGATCGCATCGGCCAGCATCTGCACGCAGACCCCGCGGTCGATGACCCTGAGCCCCGGCGGCGGCGGCGCCTCGAACGTCTCGACGAGGGCGATGGCGCCATCGCTGGGACACAGCGCGGCGAGCGCATCCTGGCTCTCGGGCGATTCGTCCGCCGCCGCGGCGAAGAGGCCGAAGGGCGGCTGCATGCGCAGCGCGCGGCGATCGCCCTGCGCCAGGTGCGCCTGGCGCGTGGTCAGCGCGGCCCAGACCGGCCGATCGAGGGGATGCTGCTCGCTCAGACCGCGGTTCCGCCGACGGTGAGGCCGGTGATCTTCAGCGAAGGCTGGGCGACGCCGACCGGCACCGTCTGGCCGGACTTGCCGCAGAAGCCGGTGCCGGTGTCGTAGGCGAAGTCGTCGCCGACCATGCTCACTCGGGTCAGCGCCGAGGGCCCGTCGCCGATCAGCGTCGCGCCCTTGACCGGCGTCGTGACCTTGCCGTCCTCGATCAGGTAGGCCTCGGTGCACTGGAACACGAACTTGCCGTTGGTGATGTCGACCTGCCCGTCGCCCATTGAGGCGCAGTAGAGCCCGCGCTTGACCGAGGCGATCATCTCCTCGCGCGGGATCGTGCCGTTCATCATTCCGGTGTTGGTCATCCGCGTCATCGGCATGTGGGCGAAGGACTGCCGTCGCCCGTTGCCGGTCGGTTTCAGCCGCATCAGCCGCGCGCTCATCCGGTCGTGCATGTAGCCGACCAGGATCCCGTCCTCGATCAGGATGGTGCGCTCCGACGGCGTGCCTTCGTCGTCGATGGTCAGCGATCCGCGGCGTCCGTAGATCGTGCCGTCGTCGAAGACGGTGACGCCGGGCGAGGCCACCCGCTCGCCGACGCGGTTCGAAAACGCGCTGGTGCCCTTGCGGACAAAGTCGCCCTCGAGCCCGTGGCCGACCGCTTCGTGCAACAAGACGCCGTTCCATCCCGGCCCCATGACCACGTCCATCTCGCCGGCGGGGCAGGCGATGGCGTCGAGGTTGACCAATGCGCGTCTCAGCGCCTCGTCCACCTGTTCGTGCCAGCGGTCCGGCGTGATCCAGGCCTCGAAGCCGGCGCGGCCGCCGGCCGGCGCGAACCCGTTCTCCCGGCGGCCGTCGCGCTCGACGGTGACCGAAAGACCGAGGCGCACCAGCGGGCGGATGTCGCGCAACAGCTTGCCGTCGGCGCGCAGGATCTCGACGATGCGCCGCTCGCCGGTCAGCTGGACCGTCACCTGCTTCACCCGGGGGTCGCGCGACGCGGGCGAAGGCGTCGATCTCGGTCAGCAGGCGCAACCTTATCGGAGAAGGCCGGCGAGGCGAGGGGGTCGTCGTCGCCGTAGAGTTTCGCGTTGGTGGCGCGGGGCCCCTCGGCGGCTTCGCCGGCGTAACCGCGCTTGGCCAGCGCGGCCGAGTTGGCGGCGCGACGTATCGCCGCTTCCGAGATCTCGGCCGCATGGGCGTAGCCCGCGGTCTCCTCGGCCACGACGCGCAGTCCAAAGCCCTCGGTCGAATCATAGCTGGCCGACTTCAGCCGCCCGTCGTCCCAGACGAAGGCTTCCGACTCGGATCGTTCGACGAACAGCTCGCCGTCATCGGCCCCTGACAAGGCTTGCCCGAGGATGTCGTGGGCGCGGCGCGCGTCGACGCCGGAGGCTTCGAGGATCGAGGGCGCTTGAACGGGAGCGGTCATGCAAAGCTCATTTTCGGAAGGGTCAGGCCCACAAGATAGGCGAGCCAGGTCAGTTGCGAAACCTTCGCAGGCAACGGCTCCGCCCGCGTCTTGGCAATCTGGGACAGACCGCGTATGCACCCCCTCAAAGGGGGCGGCCCTGGTCCCGGGCGGGCAGGCCGGGCTCGACCTTACGGAAGCGAGGGCTTGAACACATTGGGCGGCGTTTGGATGCGGAAGCTCTTGAGTGCGGCGGGCGTGGGGCTGGCGGCGCTCGCGGGCGCGGCGGCGGCCCAGGCCGCTGATCTTCTGGGTCAGCCGACCCCCGGCGGCGTTGGCCTGCAGCCGGCCGGATCGATCCTGAAACAGCAGGCGATCACCTTCCACAACTGGATCCTGATGCCGATCATCACCGCGATCGCGCTCCTGATCCTCGTCCTGCTTTCGATCTGCATCATCCGCTTCAACAAGCGCGCCAATCCGACGCCGGCGCGCTGGAGCCACAACACAACGATCGAGATCATCTGGACCGCGATGCCGGTCCTGATCCTGACCTTCATCGCCATCTTCTCGTTCAAGCTCTTGTTCGCCTACGCCGACATGCCAAGGCCCGACCTGACGGTGAAGGCGACCGGCTACCAGTGGTACTGGGGCTATACCTACCCCGACCAGAAGATCGACGAGTACACGTCCAACTACCTGGACGAGGCCGCCGCCAAGGCCGCCGGCGAGCCGTACCTGCTCGGGGTGAACAACCCGATGGTGGTTCCGGTCGGCAAGACGGTCCGCGTGCTGGTGACCGGAGCCGATGTCATCCATGACTTCGGGGTGCCGGCGTTCGGCCTGAAGATGGACGCCGTGCCGGGTCGGGTGAACGCCACCTGGTTCCGCGCCGACAAGATCGGCACCTACTACGGCCAGTGCGACCAGCTCTGCGGCGTGAACCACGCCTTCATGCCGATCGAGATCAAGGTCGTGAGCCAGCAGGACTTCGACGCCTGGGTGGCCAAGAAGGCCCCGCCCGCCGCGGCGGCGTCCTCGGCCCCGGCCGCTCCCGCAACCCCCGCCTCGCCGGCGGCGCCCGCCGCAGGCGCGCCGCAGCACGTGGCGCAGAACAGTTCGACAGCGGCCCTGCGCTAGCGCGCCGCTACGGAGAGAGTTTTCAGACCATGGCCACCGCCGCTCACGACATCGACCACGGGCACGACGACCACTACGCCCACACCCCGCCGTTCCTGGTGCGCTGGCTGTTCTCGACCAACCACAAGGACATCGGCACCCTCTACATCCTGTTCGCCATCATGGCCGGGATCATCGGGTCGACCCTCTCCGGCCTGATGCGCTGGGAGCTCGCCGAGCCGGGCATCCAGGTGTTCAAGGACAACGGCCTGTTCGGGACGCTGCCGCTGCTCGCCGGCCACCACGGCTACAATGTCGCAGCCACCGCCCACGGCCTGATCATGATCTTCTTCATGGTGATGCCGGCGATGATCGGCGGGTTCGGCAACTGGTTCGTGCCGATCATGATCGGGGCGCCTGACATGGCCTTCCCGCGCATGAACAACATCTCGTTCTGGCTCCTGGTCGCCTCCTTCGTCCTTCTGTGCACGTCGATGTTCGTCGACGGCGGTCCGGGACAAGGGTTCGGCGGCGGCTGGACGCTCTACCCGCCGCTGTCGACCACGGGTCACACCGGCCCGGCGATGGACTTCGCCATCCTGTCGATCCACCTGGCGGGCGCGTCATCGATCCTGGGCGCGATCAACTTCATCACCACGATCTTCAACATGCGCGCGCCGGGCATGACGCTGCACCGCATGCCGCTGTTCGTCTGGTCGATCCTGGTGACGGTCTTCCTCTTGCTGCTCTCGCTGCCGGTGCTGGCCGGCGGGATCACCATGCTGCTCACCGACCGCAACTTCGGGACCCACTTCTTCGACCCGTCGAACGGCGGCGACCCGTTGATGTTCCAGCACCTGTTCTGGTTCTTCGGCCACCCCGAGGTCTACATCCTGATCCTGCCCGGCTTCGGCATCATCAGCCAGGTGGTGGCGACATTCTCGCGCAAGCCGGTGTTCGGCTATCTCGCCATGGCCTACGCCATGGTGGCGATCGGGTTCCTCGGCTTCATCGTCTGGGCCCACCACATGTATGCGGTCGGTCTGAACGTCGACCTGCAGGCCTATTTCGTGGCAGCGACGATGATCATCGCGGTGCCGACGGGGATCAAGGTCTTCTCCTGGATCGCCACGATGTGGGGCGGCTCGATCGACTTCAAGACGCCGATGCTGTTCGCCGTCGGCTTCATCTTCCTGTTCACGATCGGCGGCCTGACCGGCGTGGTGCTGGCCAACGCCGGCATCGACTACAGCCTGCACGACACCTACTACGTCATCGCCCACTTCCACTACGTGCTGTCGATGGGCGCGGTGTTCTCGATCTTCGCCGGCTTCTACTACTGGTTCGAGAAGATGTGGGGGGTGAAGTACAACGAGTTCCTCGGCAACGTGCACTTCTGGTTCATGTTCGTCGGCGTGAACACGATCTTCTTCCCGCAGCACTTCCTCGGCCTGCAGGGCATGCCGCGGCGGACCGTCGACTACCCGCTGGCGTTCGCGCATTGGAACTACGTCTCGTCGGTCGGCTTCGCGATCACCGCGTTCGGGATGCTCGTCTGGTTCGTGCTCCTGGCCGAAGCCGCCATCCGTCACCGCAAGGCGGAAGCCAATCCGTGGGGCGAAGGCGCGACCACGCTCGAGTGGACGCTGTCCTCGCCGCCGCCGTTCCACCAGTTCGCCGAACTGCCCCATATCCACGCCGAGACTCACTAGGGCGGCGTTTGGTGTAGGATCGTTTCGACCGGGCGCCGCGAGGCGCCCGGCGCCCGCCATGAACCGAGCGTCCATTCGATGACCGAGACCACCGCCCGCGCGGCGGCGCCCGCGCGCTGGCAGGACTACGTCGAGCTTCTGAAGCCCAGGGTGATGTCGCTGGTGGTGTTCACCGCGCTCACGGGGCTGGCTTGCGCGCGCGCGCCGATGAACCCGCTGCTCGCCGCCATCGCCATCCTCTGCATCGCCGTGGGCGCCGGCGCCTCGGGCGCGCTGAACATGGGCTTCGATTCCGACATCGATGCGCTGATGCGTCGCACCCGCCACCGGCCGGTGCCGTCCGGCAGGGTCCAGCGCTCCGATGCGCTGGCGCTGGGCGTGATCTTGAGCCTCTTCTCGGTCGGCCTGATGGCGCTGGCGACCAATCTCGTCGCGGCCGGCCTCCTGGCCTTCACCATCTTCTTCTACGCCGTCGTCTACACCCTCTGGCTCAAGCGCTCGACGCCGCAGAACATCGTGATCGGCGGTCTGGCCGGCGCGCTGCCGCCGGTCATTGGCTGGGCCGCCGCCAGCGGGACCACGCCGCTGAACGCCTGGCTGCTCTGCGCCATCATCTTCGTCTGGACGCCGCCGCACTTCTGGGCGCTGTCGCTCTACGTCAAGGACGACTACGCCGCCGCCGGCGTGCCGATGCTGCCGGTGGTCAAGGGCGCGGCCGCGACGCGCCGCTCGATCCTGTTCTACAGCCTGCTGCTCGTGGTGCTGGCGCTGGCGCCGGCCGCGACGGGGCTCGGCGGGGCGGTCTATCTGGCCGTCGCCGCCGCGGGCGGCGTCGTCTTCCTGATCCTGGCCGGACGCCTCGCCAGAAGCGGCGCGGGCGACGGCGCCGACGGCGCGGAGGGGCTCTACCAGGTGAAGGGACCAAAGGAGGCGCGCGACCTCTTCGCCTTCTCGATCGGCTACCTCTTCCTGCTGTTCGCCGCCTTGCTGGCCGAGCGTTTCCTTAGCCTCGCGCCGCTGGTCCGATGAGCGAGCCGCCCGAAGGCCCGGCCTGGGTCAAGGCCCGCCGCCGGCGCAGCCTCGCCATCGCGCTCGCGCTCGCCGCCTTCGTCATCCTCGTCTTCATCGTCACCATCCTGCGCATGAAGGGCCATGTCGCCGACATCGGATTCTAGGCTGCGCCGGGCCAACACGCGGGTCGTCGTCGCGTGCCTGGCCCTGTTCGTCGTGATGACCGGCGCGGCCTTCGCCGCCGTCCCCCTCTATCGCGCCTTCTGCCAGGCGACCGGGTTCGCCGGCTACGTGCCGCGCGCGCAGACCGCGCCGACCAGCGTGCTGGCGCAGACGGTGACGGTCAGCTTCGACACCAACGTGCGCGGCCTGCCCTGGACGTTCCAGCCGGCTCAGCGCAGCCAGACCCTGCACGTCGGCCAGACGGGGCTCGCCTTCTTCACCGTCAGCAATCCGTCCGACCGGCCCCTGACCGGCCGCGCGGCCTACAACGTCGCCCCCAACCAGGCCGGCGCCTACCTGCGCAAGCTGCAATGCTTCTGCTTCAACGATCAGACCATCCCGGCGCACACGACCGTGAAGTTCCCGGTGCTCTATTTCATCGACCCGGGCTTTGCGTCCGACCCCGACACCAAGGGCTATACGAACCTCGTCTTGTCCTACACCTTCTTCCCCGCGCCGAAATCGGCGCTGGCCCTTGGCGGATGAGCCGGCGCGAGGCTATAGCGATGCAGCGACAGACGTCCCCCGAATCCAACGCGAGGAGCTAAGAAGACCCCGAGATGGCCGACGCTTCCGTCAAGCACGACTACCACCTGGTCAACCCCAGCTCCTGGCCGCTGATCGGCTCGATCGCCGCGACCACCATGGCCTTCGGCCTCATCATCTGGATGAAGGGGCTGTTCGGCATCGAGAAGCACAGCCCCTGGGTCTTCCTGATCGGGCTGGCCGGCGTGCTCTACACCATGGTCGGCTGGTGGAGCGACGTGGTGAAGGAGGCCAACGGCGGCGACCACACCCCGGTCGTCTCGATCGGTCTGCGCTACGGCATGATCCTGTTCATCGCCTCGGAGGTGATGTTCTTCGTCGCCTGGTTCTGGATCTTCTTCGAGATGGCGCTGTTCCATCACCACAGGACCTTTTCGCCGATCGACGCGGTGGCCGCCGCCTGGCAGAGCTGGCCGCCGCAGGGCGTCGCGCCGCTCGAGCCGTTCCACCTGCCGCTGGTCAACACGCTGACGCTGCTTGCTATCCGGCACCACCGTGACCTGGGCCCACCACGCGCTGCAGGTCGGCGATCGGCGCAGCGCCAAGATCGGGCTCGCGCTCACTATCGCGCTCGGCCTCTTGTTCACCTCGATCCAGGCCTACGAGTACCGCCATATCCTGCTCGACCAGCTGTTCTTCTCGCCCCAGGCCGCCAACTCCGGCCTCTACGGCTCGTCCTTCTTCATGGCGACCGGGTTCCACGGCTTCCACGTCATCATCGGGACCATCTTCCTGTCGGTCTGCCTCGGCCGGTTGCTGGCCGGCGGCTTCAGTCCGCAGAAGCACTTCGGCTTCGAGGCGGCGGCCTGGTACTGGCACTTCGTCGACGTGGTCTGGCTGTTCCTGTTCGCCTTCGTCTACGTCATCTTGCCGAGCCTGCATTGACCACGCGCGCGCGACCGGTGAATCCGGTCGCGGCGGGGCTGGCCTGTCGCTGCCCAGCCTGCGGCGAAGGGCCGCTGTTCGAAGGCTTCCTGCGCGTGAGCCGCCGCTGCGAGGCGTGCGGCTTCGACCTCGCCAAGGCCGATTCCGGCGACGGCCCGGCCGTGTTCATCGTCCTCATCGTCGGCGTGATCACCTGCTTCTCCGCCCTCTTCACCGAGATCGCCTTCCATCCGCCGGTCTGGGTTCACCTTGTGCTCTGGCTGCCGCTGGCTGTGATCCTGGCGCTCGCCCTGGTGCGTCCGCTCAAGGGCGTGATGCTGGCGCTGCAGTTCCACCACAGGGCCTCCGAGGCCGGCCATGACGGGGACGACTAGCCAGGCGCGCAGGCGGTTCGAGATCGTCCCCGCGATCGCCGCCGTCGCCGGCATCGCGATCCTGATCGGCCTCGGCGTCTGGCAGATCCAGCGCCTGCACTGGAAGCAGGCCATCCTCGCCCGCGTCGCGGCGCTCCAGGCGGCGCCGCCGCAGCCGCTGGCGGCGCTACTCGCGCGCGCAGCGAGTGGCGAGGACGTCGACTATCACCGTGTCGAGATGACCTGCCCGAACCTCGAGACCGGCCCCTACCTTCGGCTCTACGCGGTCTGGCAGGGCTATGGCGGCTATCGGCTGATCGCCGCCTGCCCGGTCGCGGCCGGCCCTTATCGCGCCATCCTGGTCGACAGGGGTTTCATCGCCCAAGGGCTCACGGCCACCCGTGGCCAAACGCTGGCGCAGCCCATCGTCGGCGTGCTGCGCAAAGGCGATGAGCGCAACTTCGTCACGCCGGCGAACGAGCCGGGCCAGAACCTCTGGTACTGGCGCGACATCCCCGCCATGGCCACGGCCCTTGGCGTCAGCGCTCCGGCGCCGAGTTTCCTGATGCTCGAGCGGCCCGCGCCCCCGCCCGGCGGGCCGACCCCGGCGGCCATCCCCGCCGACATCCCGAACAACCATCTGCAGTACGCGATCACCTGGTTCGGCCTTGCCCTGGCGTTGGCCGGCGTCTACCTCGCCACGCTCTGGACCAGGAGGCCGCGCACCTGATGCGCTACATCTCGACCCGCGGCCAAAGCCCGCCGATCGGCTTCCTCGACGCCGTGCTGGCCGGTCTCGCCCCCGACGGCGGCCTCTACGCGCCGGAGGTCTGGCCGCTGCTCGCGCACGACGAGATCGCCGATTTCGCCGGCCGCCCCTACGCCGAGGTCTGCGCCGACATCCTGGCGCACTTCGCCGGCGAAGAGGTGGCGCACGCCGATCTGCTCGAGATGGCGAACGAGGCCTACGCGGGCTTCACCCACGACGCGGTCGCGCCGCTGCGCCAGCTCACGCCTGGCCTCTGGCTGCTCGAGCTGTTCCACGGGCCGACGCTGGCGTTCAAGGACATCGCCATGCAGCTGGTGGCGCGGCTGTACGAGCATGCGCTGAAGGCCAAGGGCCAGACGCTGACCGTCGTCTGCGCCACGTCGGGCGACACCGGCGGCGCCGCGGTCGAGGCGCTGGGATCGGTCAAGGCCGTGCGCACCGTCGTGCTTTTTCCCGAGGGGAAGATCAGCGACGTCCAGCGCCGCTTCATGACCACGTCCGGCCGCAAGAACGTCCGCTGTCTGGCTATCGACGGAACGTTCGACGACTGCCAGGCGATCGTCAAAGGCCTGTTCCAGGCGCAAGGGTTCCCCCAAGCGGTCAACCTCTCGGGCGTGAACTCGATCAACTGGGCGCGGATCGCGGCCCAGGCGGTCTACTACTTCACCGCCGCGGCGGCGCTCGGCGCCCCGGAGCGGCCGGTCGCCTTTTCCGTCCCCACCGGCAACTTCGGCGATGCGTTCGCCGGCTACGTCGCCAGCAAGATGGGGCTGCCGATCGAGCGCATTGTCGTGGCGACGAACAGCAACGACATCCTGGCCCGCGCCATCCAGACCGGGCGCTATGCCCGCGGGGTGGTCGCCGCGACCCAATCGCCGGCCATGGACATCCAGGTCGCGTCCAACTTCGAGCGCCTCTACTTCGAGGGCGTCGACCGCGAAGGGACCGAGACCTCCCGCGCGATGCGCGCCTTCACCGAGCAGGGGGCGATCGACATTCCGCCGAAGGCGCTGGCCCTCATCCGCGAGCTCTTCGTCGGCGCCAGCGCCTCGGAGGCCGACACCGCGCGCGCCATCGTCTCGACCTTCCACGCCAGCGGCGTGCTGATCGACCCGCACAGCGCCGTCGCCGTCCATGCCGCAGGCCTGGTCGGGCCAAAGCGGCGCGCGACGCCGATGGTCGCGCTGGCGACAGCGGACCCTGCCAAGTTCCCCGAAGCGGTCGCCAAGGCGGCCGGTCAGGCGCCGGCCGAACCGCGCGCCGTGAAAGCGATGGCCAAGAAGACCGAGCAGATCGACCGGATGCCGGCGGACGTGGAAGCGGTGAAGGCCTATGTCCGCGACTTTGCCCAGGCCTGAGCCCATCGCCACGCCCACGATCCACACGCTGGCGAACGGAACCCGCGTCGTCTGCGACCCGATGCCGGGGCTGGAGACGCTGGCGCTCAGCGTCGTCGTCGGCCGCGGCGCGCTCTACGAGACGCCGGAGCAGTCGGGCTGGGCGCATCTTTTGGAACACATGGTGTTCAAGGGCGCCGGCGGCCGCTCGGCGCGCGAGATCGTCGAGGTCATCGAGGCCGCCGGGGGTCACATCAACGCCGCGACCGGCCACGACCGCACCAGCTTCCAGGTGCGCGCGCTGAAGGGCGGGCTCGAGCTCGCCATGGCGGTCGTCGCCGACCTCGTCTTGCGCCCGCGCCTCGCCGCCGGCGACCTGGCCAAGGAAAAGCGCGTCGTCGCCCAGGAGATCGCCGAAGCCGCCGATGTGCCCGACGACCTGGTGTTCGAGCTCGCCGGCGCGCTGGCCTACGCCGGCCATCCCCTCGGCCGGCCGGTCCTCGGGACCAAGGCCAGCATCGGGCGGGCGGGGCCGCAGGCGCTCGAGGCCTTCCGCGCCGCGCTCTACGCCCCCGATCGGATCGTGATCGTCGCCGCGGGCGCCGTGGACGAACGCGAGCTGCTGGCTCTCGCCGAGCGCTGGTTCTCAGGTGCGGCGGCCGCCGAGCCCGCCGCCCGGCCCGCCCCGGCGCCGTTTGTCGGCGGGATAAAGGCGCTCGCCCGCCCGCTCGAGCAGGCGCACCTTGTTATGCTGCTGCCGGCCGTCGGCTACACCGATCCAGACCACTACGCCTTTCGCCTGTTCGCCGAGGTCCTCGGGGGCGGCATGTCATCGCGCCTGTTCCAGGCCGTGCGCGAGCGGCTGGGCCTCGCCTACGCCATCGACGCCTACCTCGAGGCGCATGCGGACGTGGGCGTGCTTGGGGTTTACGCCGGCGCATCGGCGGCGAATGCGGCCAAGGCCGCCAGCGTCGCCGCCCGTGAGTTCCGCGCCCTTTGCCGCTCGGTCGACGCCGCCGAGCTCGCGCGCGCCAAGGCGCAGCTCAAAGGCTCACTCTTCATGGCGCGCGAGTCCGCGGCCGCCCGCGCCGAGCAGGCCGCGGCGCAGCTCATGGTCTACGACCGGCTGATTCCGCCGTCCGAGATCGCGGCGCGGATCGACGCGGTCCAGCCCGCGGACATCGCTCGCGCCGGCGATCGCGCCCTTGCATCCGGGCGAAGCGCGTCAGCGCTGCTCGGCCCGAAATCGGCCCTTCCGGCCGCCGACGCCTTCCATGCCGCCCTGTTCGATGCGGGCTGACGGCGAGCAACGGGCTTCACAGCGGCGATTTCGGCGTTAGGTTCGCGGACCCGCGAGGGAGCGAACGCGTGGCGCTGTTGGATTGGATGTCGGCCGATGTCGGCCTTCGCGTCGAGGGCGAGGGCGTGATCCTGCGTCCGCCGCGGGCCGCCGACTACGCCGCCTGGTCGGACCTGCGCCGTCGCTCCAAGGCCTTCCTGCAGCCATGGGAGCCGATCTGGCCGGCCGACGATTTGTCCCGCGCCGCCTTCCGCCGCCGCCTCGCCGCCTACCAGCGCGACATGGACCTGGGCTACGGCTACGCCTTCCTTGTCTTCCGGCGCCCCGACGGCGAGCTCGTCGGCGGCATCACCCTCTCCAACATCCGCCGTGGCGTGGCCCAGATGGGGCAGGTCGGCTACTGGGTCGGCGAGCCCTTCGCCCGCAAAGGGCACACCCTGGCCGCCGTCCGCGCCCTGACCGGCTTCGCGCTCGGCCGTCTGGCGCTGCACCGCCTGGAGGCGGCCTGCATACCGGAGAACGAACCGTCGCGCTCCCTGCTCCTGAAGGCCGGGTTCGAGCTCGAGGGTCGGGCGCATGCTTATCTGAAAATTAACGGCGATTGGCGAGACCATCTGTTGTTCGGACTGGTGGCGGGGGCCGCCACGAGGAAGCGCTTGGAGGATTGAGGCGCGCGGCTGGCGCCCGCGCTGCGGGTGGCTGATGGCGCCGAAAGCGCAAGACCGCTTCATTTGGGATGCGACGGTGACCCTGGAGGCCCTGGGCGCCGCCACCGTCGCGCTGTGGAGTTGGGACCCGGGCGCCGACCGCTTGCGCCTGACTGGCGCCGCCCGCCGGCTGGGTCTGTCGCCACTCGCGCCCGAGTGCTCGTCCGCCGCCGTGCGCGCGCTGGCCATGCCGCAAGATCGTGCGCTGGTCGACGACATCCTCAAGGTCCAGCAGCCCGGCGGCGAGATCAGCGCCCGCATCAGGATGCGTGGCGGCGACGCCTGCATCTGGCGCGGCGAATGGCTCGAGGACGGCGTGCGCGCCGCCGGCGTCATCGTGCCCGAGACCAACTTCGCGGCGTCCGATCAGGATTCGCTGACCGGCCTGCTCGACCGGCGCAGCTTCGTTGGCCGCGCGCGGGAGCTGTTGCAGGCCGCCGGCGGCTACTGCCTGGTGGTCGCCGATCTCGATCGCCTGCGCCGCCTGAACGAGGCGCTGGGGCACGAGCGCGCCGACCTCGTGCTGGCCGCGCTCGGCTCGCGCCTGGCCGCGGCCTTCCCGCCCCACGCGCTCCTGGCCCGCGTCGGCGAGGACGAGTTCGCGGCGCTCGCGCCGGCCGACATCGCCGAGCCGGCCGAGCTGATGCGCCGGGCCATGGAGCAGCCGCTGCGCGTCGCCGGCTTCGACATCTTCCCGACGCTGTCCATCGGCGCGGTCGAGGCCCAGGGCGGGGCCGACGCGCCCGACGCCGCCGAACTGCTCCGGCGGGCGGAGATCGCGGTGGAGTTGGCCAAGTCGGCCGGCCGCGGCGGCGCCGCCGAGTACGGGCGGGCGCTGGAGAGCGACGGGCTGTCGCGGCTCGCCATGGAGTCCGATCTGCGCGGCGCCATCGGCCGCGGCGAGATCGTGCCCTTCTTCCAGCCGGTCGTTCGCCTCGACACCGGCGCCATCGCCGGCTTCGAGGCGCTGGCCCGCTGGCGCCACCCGCGCCGCGGCGTGCTGACGCCGGAGGAGTTCCTGCCGCTCCTGGAAGAGATGGGCCTCCTGATCGAGCTTGGCGGTCACATGATGGGCGAGGCCGCACGCCAGCTGTCGGCCTGGCGCGTCGACCATCACGCTCGCCGGCGAGATCAGCGTCAGCGTCAACCTCTCGACCGGCGAGATCCATCGCGACCAACTGGTCGCCGACGTCGCGGCGCTGCTCAAGGCGACAGGCCTGCCGCGCGGCGCGCTCAAGCTCGAGATCACCGAGAGCGACATCATGCGCGAGCCGGAAGCGGCGGCGGTCATCCTCAACCAGCTGCGCGACGCCGGCGCCGGCCTTGCGCTCGACGACTTCGGCACAGGCTTTTCGTCGTTGCAGTATCTGACCCGGCTGCCGTTCGACACGCTGAAGATCGACCGCTACTTCGTGCGCACCATGGCGACCAACGAGGGTTCGGAGAAAATCGTCCGTTCCGTGATCAATCTCGGTCGCGACCTGTCGCTCGAGGTGGTCGCCGAGGGGGTCGAGAACGCGCCGATGGCGCGCCGCCTGCTCGAGCTCGGCTGCCACTACGGCCAGGGCTACGGCTACGCGCCGGCGCTTTCGGCCACAGAGGCCGAGGTCTACCTCAACGAAAGCTACGCCGATGGCGCCGCGCCGGTGAAGGCGCGGGGGTGAGCACCGTCCTCGTTAAGCGTTTTTCTTAGCGGTCGTTGGCCGTGGTCTAATGCTGGTCAAGTACCGCGCGCGTTCGATTGACTAAGAGTTCCCTGTTCGGACGAGCACTGCGCTCGGCCACGCAGCATCAAGCAGCCTCAAGCCTCAAGCATCATCCGGGCAGGGGACCTTCTCAATCGAACGCCGCGGCGCTTCGCCGTTCGGCGGCGCCTTTGCTCGCATCCTAAGCTGCAGGTCCTCTCAGGGAGGCCTCCAGCGAGCTCCTCCAGGCTCCGTGCGCGGCGCGGTGCTGGCGCGTCCATGTCCCGTTCCCCAATGACCTACCAGATCGGCTCGAACGCAGCGTCGATGTCACAGCGGAGCTCGCACTGGCTGTCGATGACCATGCACGCCTTGGTCTCGGCGTCGTAGGCTGGCCAGTCTGCATCCGCGGGGATCGCCGGAACACCGGTCTTTGCGAAGGTCACGATCGCGCTGTGCAGGGCGTCGCCCGCTGGCCTCGCGCCAGCCTCGGGCCCGATCAGCGCCTCCATCTTGTCGTACGTCTGGAACAGGCCGGGGATGTCGATGGCGTGGATGGCGCCGAACGCGCCGCCGAGCGCGGGCGATGCCCAGTCGAAGCGGTACAGGAAGGCATGGCCGGGGTTCGAAGCGGCCGCCGCCTCGGCGAAGGCGACCGAGGGGCGGCGAAACAGGCTGTCGGTCATCGCCCGCTCGCGGATCAGCGTGCCTGACGCGCCCGGCATCGCGGCCCTGTATGCCTTGAAGGTCTCCGCCGGCCGGCCGCGTGGCTGCATGATGCCGGACTGGGTGTTGAACATCATGCGCGCGGCCATGGCGTCGGGCAGCGGCAGGGCGATGGTCCACAGCCGGCACTCGTCCTTGCAGGTGCCGATCATGAGCTCGAGGCCGGGCTTGCCGCCGCGGGCGACGAATGCGGTCGGCGCCTCGGGGAAGAGGTCCGTGCCGGTCGCGGCCACCATCGAGGCAAGCTTGTCGGCGCCCAGCGATCCATAGCGTTCGGCATGACGATAGAGGAACGGGCCAGGCTGCGGACGCTGGGCGAAGATGCGCTCCATGGTCAGCGAGGTCAGGGCTTCGCCGTCCCCCGGCTTGACCCCGAGGCTTTCGAAGAAGTCGCTCGAGAAGCGGCTGCACTCATCGTGCGGATAGGCCAGCGGCGCGCCGCTCATGCTGACCAACCGGTGGACCAGGCCGTTGGTCGCCGGCGTCGCCGCCATCATCAACGCGCTGGTGGCGCCAGCCGACTCGCCCGCCACCGTCACGCTGTCTGGGTCGCCGCCGAACGTGGCGATGTTCTCCCTCACCCAGCGCAACGCCTGCACCTGGTCGAGGAAGCCGCGGTTAGCGACGCCCAGGCCATCGGAGAACAGGTCGTCGCCGCCCATGAACCCGATCACGCCCAGGCGGTAATTGATGGTCACCAGGACGAGCCCGGCCTTGGCCAGCGCGGCGCCGTCGTAGAGCGCCTGCGCGCCCGAGCCGCCGGTGAACGAGCCGCCATGGATGAAGACGAGCACCGGCAGCTTGGCGGAGGGGTCGAGGCTGGGCGTCCAGACGTTCAGGTTCAGGCAGTCGTCGCCCATTGGCGCGTTCAGGTCGCTGATCGCGTCAATGAACACCCGCCCCGTGCGCTTCCAGCGCATCAGCCGCGTCATCAGGCTCTCGGAGGTGACGAGGGCCGGCTGCGGGCAGGCCTGACCGAAGCGGCACGCGTCGCGAACGCCCTCCCAACGCTCGACCGGTTGCGGCGCTCGCCAGCGGTTTGGCCCGGCGATCGATGCGGCGAAGGGCATGCCGCGGAACACGTGCACGCCGTCCTCCACCGTTCCGGCCACGCGGCCACCGGTGATTTCGACCGGGATGGGATCGGCGGTGTCGCGCATAGGACCCTCGCCGTTCAATCGATGCGTTCGCCGGTCTTCAGCCAGTGGGCGCACGCGGGTGTGAGCCTGGCGGCGGCGACCTCGTCGGCAAGCGCGGCCGGCGACGGCACAATCAGGCGCTCCGCCGGCGCCGCGACGGTTTGGTGTGTCATGTGCTCCCCCCCTCGCGACCTCAGTGGCCGCGCGTCGGCGCTAGCTGTACCAGCTTCTGACGCTCGCGGCGCCCTCGCGGCGCCGGGCGTACATCTTCAGCGGCCCCTCGTCGGTCCAGCCGTGGATCAGGTCGGCCCCCAGGAGGCGGGCCAGCCGCGCGTCCGTCTCGCCGTCGAGGAAGCCCTCCGGCACATGGTCGCGGTAGTTCTCCTGCGGCTGGAGGTATTCGCGGCAGTAGTAACAGGAGAGGTTGACCCGGAGCCCCGGGACCTTGCGCGGGAACGAGCCGTGCCAGGTGTTGCCGTGCCAGAGGATCGCCGTCCCGGCCGGGACTTCGATCGGGATCACGTGCTCGTAGCGGCGGTTCCCGTCCAGCCAGACCTCGTACTTCGTCGGCTGGCGGGCGTTGCGGTGGCTGCCCGGCACCATGGCCAGCGATCCGCGCTCCTCGGTGTAGTCGGTCAGGGCGTAGTTGCAGTTGCACACCTGGGCGTAGGGCGTGAACGGGTCGGGCGCGCCGTTGCCGGTGTCGCTGTGCAGCAAGAGGCCCGGGCCGCCCGGGCCTTTGAGGTGGCTGCCGAGGCTGGAGAGGATGGCGTGCTTGCCGAGGAGGTAGTCGACCAGCGGCAGCACCTTGGGGTTCACCACCGGCGCCTTGAACATCGGGTCCTTGAACAGCAGGTAGGGGATGAACTCGAGTTCCTGGTGGGCGGTCTCCGCCTCCAGATCGAGTTTCTGGCCCTTCCGCGCCTCGGAGATCTCGATGATGCGGCCGCGCAGGGCCTTCACCTCGTCCGGCGAGAGCGCGTTCTCGATGACGGTGAAGCCGAACGCCTCGAGCTCGGCCAGGTTCGACTCCAGTCCGGCGGCGCGGATGTCGCGGTAGATGTCGACCAGATCCGGCGTCGCCGACCAGTTGCCGATGTCCATGGGTTCTTCGTCTCCGTTCGCCGCGCATTCTCCATCCGCCCGCCGCCCGCGCAACCCCGCTTGCACATCCGCAAACCCGCGATAGCGGGCCCGAACTCTTCGTCCTGAACCGGCGACGCTAGCCGCTCTATTCGACCACCAAGCACACCAAGCACACCAAGGGGCCGGATTGGCCGCTGCGTTCGCGCGTTCTCAGAACCCTTGGTGTGCTTGGTGTGCTTGGTGGTGAAATCGGACGACTGCCGCTTTCGCGGCGGTCGACGATGCGGGCGCTCTAGGCGCGGCCGGTGTAGGGAGGAGAGCTGCTGGGCGCTGACGCCGATCTTGGCCAGGGCCATCGACCACTTGTGCTCGTGGTCGTCGCCGAACAGCAGCGCCTCGTCCGCTTCGCAGGTCAGCCAGACGCCTTCGCGGATCTCGTGCTCCAGCTGGCCGGCGCCCCAGCCGGCGTAGCCGAGGGTCAGGATCGAGCGGCGCGGCCGGCGATTGTGGCTGCCGATCGCGGTCAGCACCTCGCGCGTGGCGGTGAGCGCCACGCCGCCGCCGACATCGACGCTGGAGTCCTCGCAGCGGTAGTCGTCGGTGTGCAGCACAAAGCCGCGCTCGGGCGACACCGGCCCGCCCAGCAGCACGAAGTCCGGCGGCAACTCGATCACCGGCTTGACTCCCAGACGCTCGAGCAGGCCCGGCACGGTCAGCCCTTCGACCGGCCGGTTCACCGCGATGCCCATGGCGTGCTGTTCGTCGTGGGTGCAGACCAGGAGCACCGCGCGCTCGAACCGCGGGTCCTCGATCCCCGGCATGGCGATCAGCATCCGACCGCCCAGGTAGCTCGGCCCGCCAGCGGACCGAAGCGGTTCGCGCTCAGACATGACTCGGATGATCGGCGTTTGGCGGGGCGGCATCAAGGCGATTGCGCGCTTGGCTCGCCCATGCCTTCCGCCTATCTAGATTTCCGCCGGCGGCCCAAGGTCGCAGGACGAAACAATGCAAGGGAGACGGGCCAGATGGCGATCAAGGTCGGCGACACGCTGCCGGAAGCGAAGTTCATGGTGTTCAAGGACGGCGCCCCGGCCCAGATCACCGGCGATGAGGTGTTCAAGGGCAAGCGGGTTGCGCTGTTCGCCGTGCCCGGCGCGTTCACGCCCACCTGCTCGGCCAAGCACCTGCCCGGCTTCAAGCAGCACGCCGCGGACTTGAAGAAGAAGGGCGTCGATACGATCGCCTGCGTATCGGTCAACGACGTCTGGGTGATGAAGGCCTGGGCCGCCGATCAGGGCATCGGCGACGAGATCCTGATGCTGGCCGACGGCTCCGGCGACTTCACCCGCGCACTCGGCCTCGAGCTCGACGCCAGCCGCTTCGGCATGGGCGCCCGTTCGCAACGCTATTCCCTGATCGCCAAGGACGGCGTGGTCGAGCAGCTGAACGTGGAACAGGGCGGCGAGTTCAGAGTCTCCTCGGCGGAATACCTGCTGGAGAACCTCTAGACCCCACCGGCGATCAGGAGAGCGCCGCCTCGTCCAGCGCGGCGAGGCGCTTGCCCGCATCGACCGCGCCCGACGACACCGCGACGCTGCGCGTCATGACGGTCTCGGCGTAGTAGGCGGCGATCTCGATGCGCGCCCGGGCGTAGGCGTCGGTGTCCGCGCGGTCGGCGCAGGCCTTGGCGCCCCTGGCCAGCAGCCAGCCGCCGACGACATCGCCCAGTTGGTTGAGGAAGGGCGTCGCCGCCGCCAGGCGCTCGGGCTCGCTGGCGCCGTCCAGCAGGAGCGCGAAGTTCCGCACCCCATCGACCGCGCCGGTCAGTCTGAGGCCGATGTTGTCCAGGGTCTGGTTGGGGCTGTAGATCAGGCTCTGGCCGAAGGCGGCCATCTCGTCGAGCAGCGTCCGGAACGCCTCGCCGCCTGCCATGGCCAGCTTGCGGCCAACCAGGTCGATGGCCTGGATGCCGTTCGTGCCCTCGTAGATCGGCGCGATGCGGGCGTCGCGGTAGGACTGCGCCGCCCCGGTCTCCTCGATGAAGCCGGCGCCGCCGTGCACCTGCAGCGCGATCGATGCGACCTCGACCGCCCGGTCGGTGGACCAGGCCTTGGCGATCGGCGTCAGCAGCTCCTCGCGCAGCTTGGCGGCGTTGCGCGCCTCCTCGTCGGGCGCCGCGCGGGCGAGGTCGGCGGAGAGGGCGGTCAGCAGGCAGATGGCCCGCGCCGCCTCGATCCGCGCCTTCATGTCGGCCAGCATGCGGCGGACGTCGGGGTGGTCGAAGATCGCGGCCGAGCGGTCGGTGCTCCACGGCGAGCGGCCCTGCCGGCGCTCGAGCGCATAGGCCAGCGCCCTCTGGTAGGCGCGCTCGGCGACGCCGACGCCTTCGACGCCGACGTTCAGGCGCGCGGCGTTCATCATCGTGAACATGTGCGCGAGCCCGCGATTGGGCTCGCCGACCAGCTCGGCATGCGCGCCCTCGAACAGCATGATGCAGGTGGGCGAGCCGTGGATGCCCAGCTTGTGCTCGATGCCGCCGGGGCGGAGCGCGTTCGCCTCGCCCAGCGCGCCATCCTCTGCCGACGAGCCGCTTGGAGGTTACGAACAGCGAGATGCCGCGGCTGCCTTCCGGCGCATCCGGCAGGCGGGCCAGCACCAGGTGGACGACGTTCTCGGTCAGGTCGTGATCGCCCCAGGTGATGAAGATCTTCTGCCCATGCAGACGATAGCCGCCCTGGCCGTCCGGCTCGGCGCGGGTGGTCAGCGCCGAAAGGTCGCTGCCCGCCTGCGGCTCGGTCAGATTCATCGCCCCGGTCCACTGGCCGGAGATCATCTTCGGCAAGTAGAGCGTCTTCTGCCGCTCCGACCCGTGGGCGTGCAGCGCCTCGATCGCGCCCGAGGTCAGCATCGGGCAGAGGCCGAAGGCCATGTTGGCGGCGTGCACCATCTCGAAGACGGCCAGCTCCAGCGTCTTGGGCAGGCCTTGGCCGCCGTAGGCCGGATCGGCCGCGAGCGCGCCCCAGCCGCCCTCGGCGAACGCGCGGTAGGCCTCCGCGAAGCCCGCCGGGGCCCTGACCTGACCGTTCTCGAACGTCGCGCCAGCGCGGTCGCCGGCCTGGTCCAGCGGGGCCAGCACGTCGCCGGCGAGGGCGCCCGCCGTCTCCAGCACCGCGCCGCCGCGAGGTCGCCGTCGAACTCGGCAAAGGTTTCGGTTCCAGCCAGCTGCCCCACGCCGAGGATGTCGTTCAGGGCGAAGAGCAGGTCGCGCACGGGGGGTCGAAAGGCCATGGGCGCGTTCTAGCGCAAGCTGGGCGGCGGCCGAAATATCGGCGCCGTCTCGTGCGTCTTCAGAGTTCGCCGGCCGGGCGAGGCTCGGTCAGTAAGGAGGATGTATGAAAGCGACAGTCCAGAGCCGCTACAACGCAGGGGCGATCGCCCTGCACTGGACGATCGCGCTGCTCATCCTGACGAACATTTGCCTGGCCTGGTGGTTCAACACCCTGCACGGCGAGGCCAAGATCGAGCCGGTCCAGCTGCACAAATCGATCGGGATCACCGTTCTTCTGCTCAGCGTCATCCGCCTGGCTTGGCGGCTCGTCACGCCCCCGCCGCCCTTGTCGCCGACGCTGCAGGCCTGGGAGCGCTGGCTCGCCAACACCGTGCACGCCCTCTTCTACGTGGTGATGCTGGGGATGCCGCTCACCGGTTGGGCCTTCAGCTCCGCCAGCCCGCTGATCCACGTCTTCCCAATCGTGCTGTTCCACGTCGTACCCTGGCCGGCGATCGCGCCGCTTACCAACCTGCCGCACGACCAGATGAAGCAGGCGCACGCCATCTTCCTCACCGGCCACCGGCTGCTGGCCAAGCTGGCCTACGGACTGATCGCCCTGCACGTGGCGGGCGCGCTCAAACACCAGATCTTCGACCACGACAACGAGCTGGCGCGGATGATCCCCTTCCTGCGCCGAAGCCCGGTGGAGGCCGCCTGAAGCGATGCGCTGCGTTCTGCTCTTCTTCGCCATGGTCCTAGCGGCGCCCGCCGCGGCCTTTGCCGCGCCGGCGCACTGGACGGTCGACCCCTCGTCCAAGCTCCTGTTCCAGGGCCGCGTGAACGGCGACGCCTTCACCGGAACCTTCCGACGCTGGTCGGCAGACATCGTCTTCGATCCCAAGGCGCTCGGCCGCCTCGAAGGCGGTCGTGACCGTCGATGTGACCTCGGCGGCGACCGGCGATGCGGACCGCGACCAGGCGCTGCCCAGCGCCGACTGGTTCGCGGCCCCAGCGCTTCCCCAGGGCGACCTTTGTGACCACCTCGGTCAAGGATCTGGGCGGCGGCCGCTACCAGGCCGCCGGCGATCTTGCGATCAAGGGGCGTGCACGAGCGGGTCGTCCTGCCCTTCACGCTCGCGATCACCGGTGATACGGCCCGCATGAATGGCCAGCTCGTGCTGAACCGCACGGCGTTCGGGATAGGTCAGGGCCAGTGGAGCACTCCCGACGTGGTCGACACCAAGGTCGTGGTCATCGTCGCCGCTGACGGCGCATCGGGCGCACTGAGCGCCGACGTCGCCCGCGCCGCCCAGGCGCTCGCGGCCGGCGAGCTCGTCATCCTGCCGACCGAGACGGTCTATGGCCTGGCCGCCGATGCGGCCAACGCCGAGGCGGTGGCCAAGCTGTTCGAGGCCAAGGGCCGGCCACGCTTCAACCCGCTGATCGCTCACGTCGAAGACCTGGCCGCGGCGCGTCGCGTCGCGCGCTTCGACAGCCGTGCGCTCGCACTGGCCGAGGCGTTCTGGCCCGGGCCGCTGACGATCGTGGCCCCGCTCGCCGATCCGGCGGCGGTCTGCGACCTCGCCCGGGCCGGGCTCGACACTGTCGCCGTGCGCGCCCCGGCGCATCCGATCGCGCGTGCGGTGCTCGCCCGCTTCGGCCGGCCGATCGTCGCGCCGTCGGCAAACCAATCTGGCCGGCCGAGCCCGACAACCCTTGCCGATGCGGTTGCCGAGACCGGCGCGTCCGCCGCGTTCGCCCTCGATGGCGGCCCCTGCACCATCGGGCTTGAGTCCACCGTCGTCGCGTTGCTCGACGGACCGCCGCGGCTGCTCCGCCCCGGCGCGGTGACGCGCGCGGACATCGAGGCCGTCATCGGCCCGCTTGCCGAGGCGGGGGCCGACGCGCACCGCTCGCCCGGTCGGCTGACGCGCCACTATGCGCCTCGGGCGCCGCTGCGGCTGAACGCCCGGGCCCCGCTTCCGGGCGAGGCCTTCCTCGCGTTCGGGCCCGCCGCGTCCGGCCCGCTCGTCTTCAGCCTCAGCCCGACCGGCGACCTGGGCGAGGCGGCGGCCAATCTGTTCGCCACGCTTCGCGCCGCCGACGCCGCCAAGCCGACGGCGATCGCCGTCGCCCCGGTCCCGCCCGAAGGCCTCGGCGAGGCGATCAACGACCGGCTGGCGCGCGCCGCCGGTCTGGTCGGCTGACCCGGCCGGGGGTACGCTTTCGGCCATGACCGCACCCGTTCCCGGCCGATGTGATCTCGCGGCTCAAGTCCGTTCTCGGCGAGGACGGTTGGAGCACCGATCCGGCGCGGCTCGCGCCCAAGCTCGTTGAGTGGCGCGACCGCTGGAGCGGGACGACGCCCCTGCTGGTCCTGCCGAAGACCACGGCCGAAGTCGCCGCGGTCGTTGGCGTCTGCGCGGCCTCGGGCGTCGCCATCACCCCGCAGGGCGGCAACACCGGCCTGGTCGGCGGGCAGATCCCGCAAGGCGAGATCCTGCTCTCGACAGAGCGTCTGCGTACGGTGCGAGACGTCGACCCGATCGACGACGTCATCGTGGCCGAGGCCGGCGTGACGCTCGCGGCGACGCACGATGCGGCGCTGGCGGCCGGCCGCCGCTTCCCGCTCAGCGTCGCGTCCGAGGGCTCGGCGACCATCGGGGGCCTGGTGTCGACCAACGCCGGGGGCACCGCCGTTCTTCGCTACGGCAACATGCGCGACCAGGTGCTGGGCCTGGAAGCGGTGCTGCCGAACGGCGAGGTCTGGAATGGCCTGAGGCGCCTTCGCAAGGACAACACCGGCTATGACTTGAAGCAGCTGCTGATCGGGGCGGAGGGGACGCTGGGCGTCGTGACCGCCGCGGCGCTCAAGCTGCAGCCGATGCTGGTCTCGCGGGCGGTCGCGTTCGTCGGGCTGAAGACTCCGCACGACGCCATCGCGCTGCTCGGCCGCGCCAAAGGCGAGAGCGGCGGCGCGCTGGAGGCGTTCGAGCTGATGGGCGCGCTCGGGATCGAGCTGGTCGTGCGCCACATCGCCGATCGGCGCAGGCCGTTGGCCGGCGACCATCCCTGGTATGCGCTGATCGAGATCGCCTCCGGCGAGCCGGGAGCCGCCGAAGTCGGCGATGGAGCGGCTGCTCGCCCGCGCGCTCGAGGACGACCTGATCCAGGACGCGGCCATCGCCCAGAGCGAGGCGCAGGCGAAGAGCCTTCTGGGCGGTGCGCGAGGACCAGTCGCCCGGGCAGAAGAAGGAAGGCGCGGCCTGGAAGCACGACATCTCGGTGCCGGTCTCACGCATCGCCGACTTCATCGAGCAGGCGAGCGCCGCCGTCGGCCGCGTCTCGCCTGGCGCGCGCGTGGTCGCCTTCGGTCACGTCGGCGACGGCAACGTGCACTTCGATGCGCTGGCGCCGGCCGGCGGAGACCAGGCGGCGCACACGGCCTTGCGCGACAAGGGCGCCGAGGTGGTGCACGACATCGCCGCGGCAATGGACGGCTCGATCTCCGCCGAGCACGGCCTCGGGTCGATGAAATCGCTCGAGGCTTTGCGCTACAAGTCGCCGGTGGAAGTCGACGCGCTCCGCGCCGTCCGCGCCGCGCTCGATCCGGGCCGAATCATGAACCCGAGGGTGCTGTTCTGAGCAGTACCTTGCGCGAGCCCAGCAGAGGCTAATGCGATCATATGCTGATGGTCCTCTCGCCTGCGAAGAAGCTGGACTTCGCGCCCACGCTGGCGGGTCTTTCGCTTACGTTGCCCGAACTCAGGGCCGATACAGCCGAGCTCGCCCAAATCACCCGCAAGCTCCGACGCGCCGACCTCAAGCGCCTGATGTCGATCTCCGACGCCCTCGCCGATCTCAACTACCAGCGGTTCCAGAGCTTCGATGCGCAGAGCGAAGAGGGCCTACAGGCCGTGATGGCGTTCGCAGGCGACGTGTACGACGGCCTCCAGGCGCGCACCCTCGACAAGAGGGCGCTGGCGTGGGCGCAAGCCCACCTGCGCATCCTCTCTGGCCTCTACGGCGTGCTTCGACCCCTCGACGCGCTGCAGCCATACCGCCTCGAGATGGGAACCCGCCTGAAGACCCGCCGCGGCGCCAGCCTCTACGACTTCTGGCGAAAGCCGATCGCCGAGACGCTGAGCCGCGACGCCGAGCGGCTGCCCGACCCCACCCTGGTCTGTCTCGCCAGCGCCGAGTATTTCGGTTCGGTCGACACCGAAGCACTGAGCGTCCCGCACCTGACCTGCCATTTTAAGGAGTACAGGTCCAAGGGCGATGCGCCTCGGGCGATGATGCTGTACGCCAAGCGCGCCAGGGGACTGATGGCCCGCTACGCCATCGAGCATCGGATCGAACGGGCCGAGGAGCTGAAGGCGTTCGACGTCGCCGGGTACGCCTTCGATAGGACCCTCTCGAGCACGGCCGACTGGGTCTTCACCCGGCTGCAGCCGCCGCCGAAGATTCCGCGGGAGGGGTGACCGCCGCCAGCGACTTTCGCGCCCCCGCGGACTAGTCTCGGCCTGGCGAAACGGCAAGCGAGCGAGCGTTGCGGCATGGCTGAAGATCATGCGGGACTGAAGGGCCGCGCGGCGGTCGTCACCGGCTCTACCAGCGGCATCGGGCAGGCGCTGGCCCACGCCCTGGCCGCCGCCGGTTCAGACGTGGTCCTGAACGGCCTCGGCGAGGCGACGCAGATCGAGCACGATCGAGCGGCGCTGGCCGAAGCCTATGGCGTCAAGGTGCTCTACCACCCCGCCGACATGACCAAGCCGGCGGAGATCGCCGACCTGATCGCTTTCGCCCACGGCAAGTTCCGCCGGCTGGACATCCTGGTGAACAACGCCGGCGTCCAGCACGTGTCCCCGATCGAGGACTTCCCGGTCGAGAAGTGGGACCAGATCATCGCCATCAACCTGACTTCGGCCTTTCACACGATCCGGGCCGCCGTGCCGTTCATGAAGGCGCAGAAGGCCGGCCGCATCGTCAACATCGCCTCGGCGCACGCCCTGGTCGCCTCGCCGTTCAAGGCTGCCTACGTGGCGGCCAAGCACGGACTTCTGGGTCTCACCAAGACCGTCGCGCTCGAGGTCGCCCTCGACGGCGTCACCTGCAACGCAATCTGCCCCGGCTACGTGAAGACATCGCTTGTCGAGGCGCAGATCGCCGACCAGGCGAAGGCGCGCAAGATGCCTCCCGACCAGGTGATGCGCGACGTGATCCTCGCCGCCCAACCGACCAAGCGGTTCGTTGAGTTCCACGAACTGGCGAGCCTCATGCTCTATCTGGTCAGCGATCTCGGCGGCTCGGTCAATGGGGCGGCCCTTTCCATCGACGGCGGCTGGACGGCGCAGTAGGACGCATCCGGAACGGTTCAACGAGGGGGCGTCGCTGCGATGGCCGAGGCGGTTTTCGATCAGATCAATCTCGTCGTGCGCGACATGGATCGCACCTTGGCCTTCTACCGGCGCCTGGGTGTCGACATCCCCGAGTCGGCGATTTGGAGCACGCCCAGCGGCATCCACCATGTGTCGATCACGAGCGATGAGCCCTGCGACTTCGCCCTCGACAGTCAGCCGCTCGCCCGGCACTACAACGAAGGTTACGCCGCCGACCGGGGGCGGGTCTTGATCGGCTTTCGTCTGCCCAGCCGCGAGGCGGTCGACAAGGTCTACGAGGACCTGATCAGCCACGAACATCAGGGTCTTCAGCCGCCGTACGACGTGTTCTGGGGCGCGCGCTTCGCCATCGTCGAGGACCCGGATGGCAATCCGGTCGGGCTGATGAGCCCGAGCGACCGCGCACTTGGCGGACCGCCCCCCAAGCTATGAGCGAGCACCCCGTGCCATGCGCGGGCGTCGTCTGCCTGCGCGGCGACGAGGTTCTCCTGATCCGCCGCGGCCAGCCGCCGCGCGCCGGCGAGTGGAGCATCCCGGGCGGTCGGATGGAGCTGGGCGAAGGAGTCGCCCAGGCGGCGCTACGCGAGCTTGAGGAGGAGACCGGCGTCACCGCCGCCATTCTTGGCCTCATCGATGTCATCGACCATGCGAGCGAGGTCCGCCAGGCGGTCCTGATCGACTACGCGGCGCGCTGGGTCTCGGGACAGCCGCGGGCGGGCGACGACGCGCTCGAGGCCCGGTTCGTCAGCCTGGCCGAGGCGATGCGGCTGGTGGCATGGTCGGAGACTCGACGCGTGATCGCCGCCGCGGTCGAACGTTACGGCCCGCGGGCGGCGGCGGGCCGCGAGCCGCTGCTGGGGGTTGAGCGTCCGATGCGCGACCCAGTCTACATCGTGACTGACATCGAGTGCGATGGACCGCGGCCGGGGCCGAACTCGATGATCTCCTTCGCCTCGGTGGCGGTGACGGCCGACGGCGTCGAGAAGGGCGTCTTCGAGGCGGTGCTCGAGCCGCTGCCGGGCGCCGCGCCCAGCCCCGAGACTCTGGCCTGGTTCAAGACCCAGCCAGAGGCCTGGGCGGCGGCCACGAGCGACCCGCAGCCTGCCCAGCCGGTCATGCGCAACTTCGAAGCCTGGGTCCGGGGGTTCGAGCAGGGCCGCATCTTCGCGGCGTTCCCGCTGGCGTTCGACGGCGGCTGGATCGACTTCTACCTCCGGCGCTTCACAGATCACGGCCTGGTCGAAGGGCCTTACGAGAAAGACCGCCTGTTCGACGGCTCGGGCCTTTGCCTGCGCACATTGGCCGCCGCGCGCACCCGTCAGCCGATCTGGACCTGTCGCCCCGCCAGCCTGCCCGCCGCCTGGCTCGGCCTGCACGAACACACTCACCGCGCGATCGACGATGCGCGCGGGTATGCGCACCTGCTTGGTGTCCTGCTCGGGCGCTGGGAGACGCCGTGATCCGGCGCTCGCTCCTCGCGGCGCTGCTGGCGGCCGCATCCACCCCCGTGGCATTCGCCCAGGAGCGCGACCCCGCCGAGCGGCAGACCCTGGTCGCGCTCGCGTACGTGATCGGCGAGAGCCACGCGCTTCGCCAGGCCTGCACCGGCGCATCCGATCAATACTGGCGGACCCGCATGCAACAGCTGGTCGCCGCCGAACAGCCCGATGCGCCGTTCGCCCGCCGGCTGACCGATTCCTTCAACGACGGTTTCCTCGCGGGCCGGCAAGGCTTCCCGACCTGCAACGCTCGCGCGCGGCAGGAAGCCGCCCGTGTCGCCCAGAAGGGAGGTGAACTCGCTGTAACCTTGAGCGGTTCTGTGGCGGATGACGCGGCGACGCGCTAGGCTCGACCCGGGCGGCTGGGAGAGAGTCTGATATGTGGCTGATCGTTGCGGCTATCGCGCTGGCGATCGTGGCCCTTTTCATGGTCACGAGCGTCATCAAGATCGTGCCCCAGGGGCGCGAATACACCGTTGAGCGGTTCGGCCGTTACGTCCGCACCATCCGTCCCGGCATGACCATCCTGACGCCGTTCGTCGAGGCCATCGGCCGGCGCGTCAACATGATGGAGCAGGTGCTGCCGGTCGCCCAGCAAGAGGTGATCACCAAGGACAACGTCTCGGTCCAGGTCGACGCCATCGTCTTCATCCAGGTCATCGACGCGGCGAACGCGGTGTATCGGGTCGACAACCTCACCTATGCGATCGGCCAGCTGGCGCAGACCAACCTCAGAACGGTGGTTGGCTCGATGGACCTGGACGACGTGCTCTCGCAGCGGGAGTCAATCAACACCCGCCTGCTCGCGGCTATTGACCAGGCCACCGAGCCATGGGGCGTGAAGGCGACCCGGATCGAGATCAAGGACCTGCAGCCGCCGCCTGACATTACGAACGCTATGACCCGGCAGATGAAGGCCGAGCGCGAGCGGCGCGCGGTGATCACCGAGGCGGAAGGCGAGAAGCAGGCCGCCATTACCCGCGCCGAGGGCTCGAAGCAGTCCACGGTGCTGGAGGCCGAGGGACGGCGCGAGGCCGCCTTTCGCGCGGCGGAGGCTCGCGAGCGCTCCGCCCAGGCCGAGGCCACCGCGACCAAGATGGTCTCTGACGCCATCGAGGCCGGCAGCATGAACGCGCTGAACTACTTCATCGCGCAGAAGTACGTCGAGGCCTTTGCGCTGCTCGCGCAATCCAACCAGCAAAAGACGGTGATCGTGCCTGCGGAGTTCTCGGCGCTGGTCGGCACGTTGGCCGGAATCGGCGCGCTGGTGGACGCCACCGGATTGCCGGGCGGCGCCGCGCCCCGGTCGGGGGGTGTCCCGCCGACGCGGCCGGCAGGCGGCTGAGCCGGCCATGCAGACGCTCGTCATCATCTACGAGACGCACCCGTTCTGGGTCTGGCTCGCGGTCGGCGCCGTCTTCCTGGCCCTCGAGGTCCCGACCGCCTCGGGCTACCTGCTCTGGCCGGCGGCTTCGGCGGGCGCGGTCGCCGTGCTCACGCTCTGGCTCGTGCTGCCGCCGGGCTACCAGCTGATCGCGTTCGCGGTGCTCACCATCATCTCCACGATCGTCGGGCGGCGGCTCATGCCGCGGCACACGCCGAACGATGGACCGGACATCTCCAACCGCGCGTCCGGGCTGGCCGGCCGATTCGGCAAGGCGGTGGCGCCGTTCTCTGCCGGCCAAGGCCGAGTGTTCGTCGACGGCGCCGAGTGGATGGCCGAAGTCGAGCCGGGCCAGGCCGCGCCCGAGCCGGGCGCGCGCATCGAAGTGGTCTCCGTCCAGGGAGGCGGCCGTCTGGTCGTCCGCAGCGCCTAGCGGTTCTCGTCGAGCCAGGCGCGGAGAGCGCTCAAGAAGGGCAGGGCGGCTTCGAAGTCCGCGTCGGCGAAGCGGGCGCGGAGGTCCTCAATCAATGGCCGGGTGGCAAGAATCGCGGCGTTCATCGCCGCTTGGCCGGCCGCCGTCAGCGCCACCTGCTTGCGGCGGCCGTCCGCCTCGTCGTCCGTGACGCGCACGAAACCCTGCTTCGCGAGACGCTGCAGGGTGTTGGTCATCGCCCCCTTGGTCAGCTGAAACGCTGCGGCAAGCGCGGCGGGGTTTTCCTCTCGGCCGTGACTGGCAAGGTGCACCAGGAGATCGAACTGCGCCTGGCTCATGCCGTCGGGCAGGGCGCGCTCCACGCGGTTGCGCGCCAGCTGGCCGATGACGCCGATCTCGGCGAATACCTGCACATCCGCGCGACTGCGGGCGGGACGCGCCACGGCCCCCTCCATAGTTCGAGATTGAACTATTCGCCGCCGGGCGAGTTGGTCAAGGTCTCGGTGTCCCCCAGCGCCTCCAGCATCCCGCGACGGGCGAGCGCATCGGCGCGCTCGTTCATCGGGTGGCCGCTGTGGCCCTTCACCCAGCGCCAGTCGACCTGATGGCGCGCGCGGGCCTCGTCCAGCCGACGCCAGAGGTCCTCGTTCTTGACCGCGCCCTTGCTGAGCGTGCGCCAGCCGCGGCCCTTCCAGATCGACAGCCACTCGGTCACGCCGCGTTTCAGGTACTGACTGTCGGTGTGCAGCTCGACCTGGCACGGGCGGTTCAGCGCGACCAGCGCCTCGATCGCGGCCGTGAGCTCCATGCGGTTGTTGGTGGTGTCGGTGTCGCCGCCGAAGATCTCGCGCTCGCGCTCGCCCGAGATGAGAATCGCGCCCCAACCGCCAGGCCCCGGATTTCCGCGGCAGGCGCCATCCGTATAGATCAGCACCTTGGGCGTCATGCCTCGTCGCCGAACAACAAGAGGCCGCCGGCGGCCTGGGCGGCGCGATGGACGGCGAGCTTGCGTTCGTACTCCAGCGGGTCCTTCGGCCTCACCAGCGCGCCGTCGGGGGTCGCCCTCCAGTCCGCGAGCCGGGTCAGGAAGAAGCGCATCGCCGCCCCCCAGGCCAGGATGGGCAACGCGGCGCGCTCTTCGGCGGAAAGCCGCCGCCGCTGCTGGTAGCCGGCCACGAAGGCCTGTCCGCTGGTCACGTTGAATGTCCCATCCGGCTCGAAGCACCAGGCGTTCAAGCCCACGGCGAGATCGTAGGCGTAGAGGTCGTCGCAGGCGAAGTAGAAGTCGATTGCCGCCGCGAAACGGCCGTTCCTGAAGAAGACGTTGTCGGGAAAGAGATCGGCGTGGATCACCCCGGCCGGCAGGCCGCTCGGCCATGCGCCCTCGATTGCGTCCAGGTCGGCGGCGATCGTTCGCGCGAGCCCCGGTTTCAGCGCCTCCGCTTCGCCGACCAACCGCTCGGCCAGGCCGCGCCAGGCGCCCATGCCAAGGTCGTTGGCCCGGTGGTTGGGATAGCCCTGGCCCGCCAGATGCAGCCAGGCCATGCCCTCGCCGGCTTCCCGGCAGAGCGCCGCGTCCGGCCGTCGGACGGACAACCCCTGCATGAACTCCGTGATCGCCGCCGGCTTGCCGCGCAGGCTGTCCAAGAGCCGCCCATCGCGGTCGGCGATCGGGCGCGCCGAGGGAAAGCCGTGCTCGGCCAGCCAGAGCATGAGGCCAAGGAAGAAGGGCAGGTCATCCGCCTTCACCCGTCGCTCGTATACGGTCAGGAAGAAGCGGCCCGTCGTGGTCTCGAGCAGGAAGTTCGAGTTCTCAACGCCTTCGGCGATGCCCTTGAACACCAGCGCCTCGCCGATGTCGTAACCGGTGAGGAAGGCCTCGAGCTCGGTGTCGGTGATGTCGGTATAGACGGCCACGCCCCAGGCATCGGGGAGGGCGCGCTCTGGGTCAAGTCGGCTCTGGCGTCACGACGTCAAGCCCTGGCCAAGGTGCTGGCCGAAATATTGGGCGAGGTAGATGGCGACGAAGGCCAACAGCCCGATCGTGTGCCACCATCGGTTCCTCCAGAACGCCAGCAGCAACACCACGGGCAGGACCAGCCAGGCTGGCGACACAAGATCCAAGTGGGCGCGTTGGATCGCCACCTGCGCCCAGGTCGAGACCGCGGTCAGCAACAGCCACTGGCCGGCGAACAACAGCCAGAACCGGCGTTGGACCGATTCATAGTGGGCGCGCAAATCGATCCGCCCCTCGGGCGCTTCGTCCGGCAGCGCGTCAGCGGCGAGCAGAAACAACAACACCGACGCGACCAGGACGCCAAGGAACATCTCGAAGGTCAGGCCCTTGGCCAGTGGCCCGGCATTGAAGAAGGTCCACCATTGGCTGACGATCTTGAGGAACACCACCAGTGCGGCGAGCGGCGCAAGCCAGTCCCAGCGCACGCGCGCGCCGGCGGCCACCAGGCGGTGAACGGAGACCGCCAGATCGCACACGGCCAGCCCGAGGATGACCGCTGTGAACATCATAAGGTATTCGAACGGGCCCAACGGCTGCCCTCCCGCGCCCGGACCGAACGCTAGCACGCTCCCGCGATCGGCGCGCGCAACCGCGGTTTCGGACCCCAGACGAATCCGGCATGGTCGCCGCCGTCATGAGCAACGAACCCTTCTTCATCCGCGAGGGCGCGGGTTATCAGCCGACGCCATCGAGCCGGGGGCCGTGGGATCCGAAGTCGCTGCACGGCCGGGTGATCGCCGGCCTGCTTGGCTACGAGATCGAGCGGGCCTTGAACGATGCGGCCTTCATGCCGGCCAGGCTGACCGTCGACATGTACCGGCTGCCGGACCTGTCGCCGGTCACCGCGACCACGCGCGTCGTGCGCGACGGCGGCCGGCTGAAGGTGATCGACGCCGAGTTCTTCTCCGCCGGCGTCAGCATGGCGCGCGCAACCTGCCAGCTGCTCCGCCGCACGGAGAACCCGGCCGGCGCAGTGTGGGAGCCGCCGAATTGGGACGCGCCCTTGCCAGCCGCGATACCCGACCCCGACGACGGGCGGAGCGGGATGGGCGGCATGTGGGCGACCAAGCCTATCGCCGGCGGCTTCGGCCAGCCTGGCCAGCGACGCCTTTGGATGCGCGAGGTGCGCGAGCTGATCGGCGGGGTCCCGCTGACGCCCTTCACCCGTGTGGCGTTGGCGGCGGACTTCGCGAGCCCTTTCGCCAACTCCAGCGACAAGGGGCTCGGCTACATCAACAGCGACCTCACGCTCTACCTGCATCGGGCGCCCGTCACGGAGTGGGTCGGCTTCGAGGTGGTGAACCACCACGCCACCGATGGCGTCGCGATCGGCGAGTGCTGGCTCTATGACGAGCAAGGACCGATCGGTTCTTCGACCGTCTGCGCGCTGGCGCAGCGCCGCGGCATGGGCTGATGGCGCTCGCCGCCTGCAAGAGGCGGCAGAAAACCTGGGTTTGAGGCCGGGGCCGCTCGCGCCTATCTTCAGGGAACTCCGAAGGGACGAAGAGCCATGTCCGACGTCGCACTCGAGGCCCGCACGGTCGCGGCCAGCGTCAACTACATGCTGAAGACCGAAGAGAAGCCGGTCGCGAGACGGGCGGCCAGGATGGCCTCGTTCGCCGCTATACCGGCACGCCCGACCCGCATGTGGTCAGCATCGCCGACGGCCGAGGCCAGGACTTCAGCCTCGACGTGGCGGGTTTCGAGCTCACCGACCACCCGACGAAGGTCCGCGACTTCTACGACCCCGACGAGCTCGAGCGCGTCTACTACCGGGAGATGGAGCGGCTGATCGCCGTCCGGAGCGGCGCGCGCCGCGTGCACATCTTCGACCACACGTTGCGGCACAGCGACGAAGACGTGCGGCTGCCAGAAGAAGATCCGTGAGCCGGTCCGCTCCGTGCACAACGACTACACCGAGTGGTCGGGCCCGAACCGCCTGCGCGAGGTCCTGCCCGACGAAGCCGATGCGCTGTTGAAGCGCCGCTTCGCCATCGTCCAGGTCTGGCGCGCCACCAACACTCCGATCGAGCGCAACCCGCTCGCCATCGTCGACGCCCGCAGCGATCGCGCCCGAGGACGTCATCGCCGCCGAGCGCCGCTTCCCCCACCGGGTCGGCGAGATCTACATGTTCCAGTACAACCCCGCCCACCGCTGGACGTTCTTCCCGCGCATGCGCCGCGACGAAGCGCTGGTGTTCAAGGTCTACGATTCGGCCAAGGACGGCCGCGCCCGCTGGGGCGCCCACACCAGCTTCGAACACCCCGAGACCCGCGCCGAAGCCCCGCCGCGCGAGAGCATCGAGATCAGGGCGTTCGCGTTCTTCTAGCCCGCTAGCGCCCGCGGCAGCTTGAAGGTCACCGTCTCGCGCGCGGGCGACACTTCCTCGATCGTCACGGCGAAACGCTCTGACAACGCCGCGATCAGGCCGTCGACCAGGCGCCTCGGGAGCCGAGGCGCCGGCTGTGAGGCCGAGGGTGCGGCAATCTGCGAGCCAGGCCCAATCCATCGCCGCGGCATCCTCGACCAAGCGGGCGTCGGCGACCCCGGCGCGGAGCGCGACCTCGACCAGGCGGAGCGAGTTTGACGAGGTCGGCGACCCGACCACGATCAAACGGTCGCAGGCGCCGGCGATCCCCTTGACCGCTTCCTGGCGGTTGGTGGTCGCGTAGCAGATGTCTTCCTTGTGCGGAGCGGCGATGGCGGGGAAGCGGCGGCGCAGAACCTCGACGATCTCGGCGGTGTCGTCGACCGAGAGCGTGGTCTGGGTGACGAAGGCGAGTTTGGCCGCGTCGCGCGGCTGGAACGCCTCGGCGTCTGCGGTGGTCTCGACCAAGCTCATCGCGCCGTCGGGCAGCTGGCCGAGCGCGCCGACCACTTCCGGATGCCCGGCGTGGCCAATCAGCGCGATCTCGCGGCCCGCGGCGTAGTGACGCTCGGCCTCGACGTGCACCTTGGAGACCAGAGGGCAGGTGGCGTCGAGGTAGATCATTGCCCGGCGGGCGGCCTCGGCGGGCACTGACTTCGGCACGCCGTGGGCGGAGACGATCACTGGCCGGTCGTCCGGGCACTGGTCGAGCTCGTCGACGAACACCGCGCCCAGGCCGCGCAGGCGGTCGACCACATGGCGGTTGTGCACGATCTCATGGCGCACGTAGACCGGCGCGCCGTACTTCGAAATCGCCCGCTCGACGATCTGGATCGCCCGGTCCACGCCGGCGCAAAAGCCGCGCGGGCTGGCGAGCAACACCTTGAGCGGCGGGCGGTCTGCGGCGGTCTCTGGCATAGGCGACAAGTCTAGGGCGAGCGTCGCTCGCCCGCCAGCCGCGTTGCGGGGCCTCGGGGAAGCCGGTATCTAGGCCACGCAAAAGCCCGTTTTCGCCGGCGTAAGGGGCGGCGGGCCCTGGAGTGTTCCGACATGCGTCACCCGTTCATTCTCGCGGCCATCATCGGTGCGCTCGCGCTGCCAGCGGCGCCAGCGTTCGCTCAGTACGGCCCGCAAGGCGGGTCCGGGCCGGCGGGCGGCGACCAGGGCGCTCCGGCCAAGAAGGACGACAGCTGGGAAACGCCCAAGAAACTGGACCTGCCGGGCAAGAGGAACGCCGGCCCTTGCCCGTATGTGAAGACGCTCTACGACGCGGCCCGCTACATGGAGCTGAAGGATCGGCGCGAGGCGTTCGACGCAGTGGGCTACACCGGCGAGATCGAGGACCTGCACGCCGGATGCTCCTATCGCGGGTCCGAGCCGATCCAGGTCGGCATGCAGATCCTGTTCGAGTTCGGCCGTGGGCCCGCGGCAGAAGGCTCGAGCAAGGAATACACCTACTGGGTCGCGGTCACCGATCGGAACTTCGCGGTGCTCGACAAGCAGTATTTCACGGTGCGCGCCAACTTCCCGCACGGCGTCGACCGCGTGGCGGTGACCGACAACATCGACGGCATCGTGATCCCGCGGGCCAACGCCAACGTATCGGGCGGCAACTTCGAGGTGCTGGTCGGTTTTGACGTGACGCCGGAAATGGCCGCGTTCAACCAGGCCGGCAAGCGGTTCCTCCCGAACGTCGGCTCGCCGACGCAGACCGCGCAGACCCAAACCGCATCTCAATGACCGACCTGGCCGCGGCGCTCAGCCAAGCGGCGTCCGAGGCCTTTGCCAAGCTGGGGCTGGAGCGTCGCCTCGGCAGGGTCACGCCGTCGGACCGTCCGGAGCTGGCCGACTTCCAGGTGAACGGCGCGCTCGCCGCCGCCAAGGCCGCTGGACGGCCGCCGCGTGAGATCGCCCAGGCGGTCGCCGAGCAGCTGGCGAAGGATCCGCGCCTGGCCGGCGTCGAGGTCGCTGGCCCGGGGTTCGTCAATCTGCGTGTCACGGCGGAAGCGCTCGCCGAGCGGACGGCGGTGATCGCCGGCGATCCACGTGCAGGCGTCAGTCCGGTCGCCGCGCCGCGTCGCGTGCTGGTCGACTATGGCGGCCCGAACGTCGCCAAGGAGATGCACGTCGGGCATCTGCGCGCTTCGATCATCGGCGAGAGCGTCAAGCGGCTCTATCGCTTCCGCGGCGACGAGGTGCTCGGGGACGCTCACTTCGGCGACTGGGGTCTGCAGATGGGCCTGCTTATCTGCGCCGTGTTCGACCAGGACCCCGAGATCAAGGCCGCGCTCGAGCCGCTGGTCGAACAGCCGTCCGCCTTTGGGCAAGCAGACGAGGACGCCATCGACGCGCTGCTGTCTCGCATAGGCCTCGACGACCTCGACCGGCTCTATCCGGCGGCGGCCGAGCGCAACCGGACCGAGCCCGCCTACCGCGACCGCGCGCGCAGGGCCACGGCCGAGTTGCAGGGCGGCCGCTTCGGGTACCGGCTGCTGTGGCGGCACTTCGCGCGGGTCACGCAGGCGGCGCTGACCCGCGACTTCCACGCGCTGGGCGTCGACTTTGACCTCTGGAAGGGCGAGAGCGACGTCGATCACCTGATCGCGCCAATGATCGAGGACCTGCGGGACAAGGGCCTGCTCATTCCCGACCAGGGGGCCGAGATCGTCCGGGTGAACAAGAACGACGACAAGCGCGACCTGCCGCCGTTGATCGTGGTCTCCTCCGAAGGCTCGGCGATGTACGGGACGACCGACCTCGCCACCATCCTCGACCGCAAACAGAGCTTCAACCCGGAGCTGGTGCTCTACGTCGTCGACCAGCGGCAGGCCGACCACTTCGAGGTCGTGTTCCGCGCGGCCGCGCTCGCGGGCTACGCGGGCGAAGGCGTGCTGCAGCACATCGGCTTCGGCACCATGAACGGGACCGACGGCAAGCCGTTCAAGACCCGCGCCGGCGGGGTGGTGAAGCTGCGCGACCTCATCGAGATGGTCGGCGAGCGCGCCCGCGAGCGGTTGCACGAAGCCGGACTTGGGACCGAACTCTCCACCGACGAGTTCGAGGCCACGGCGATGAAGGTCGCGGTCGCCACGCTGAAGTTCGCCGACCTCTCGAACTTCCGCGGCACCTCATACGTCTTCGACCTCGACCGCTTCTCGAGCTTCGAGGGCAAGACCGGGCCCTACCTGCTCTACCAGGCGGTCCGCATCAAATCGCTGTTGCGGAAGGCGGCTGAGGAAGGAGTTGTGGCCGGCGCCATTGCGATCGGCGAGCCGGCGGAGCGCGACCTCGCACTCGTGCTCGACGCTTTCGATCATGCCGCGGGTGAGGCCTACGACAAGCGGGCGCCGAACTCCGTGGCCGAACACGCCTATCGCCTGGCGCAGGCGTTCTCGCGCTTCTACCAGGCGTGCCCGGTGCTGGCCGCGCCTGACTCCGCAACGCGCGGCTCGCGGCTCGCGCTCGCCAAGGTCGCGCTGACCCAGCTCGAGACGGCACTCGACCTGCTCGGCATCGAAGCGCCGGAGCGAATGTGAGGCGCTAGGCGGAGCGGGGAGCCGGGTCCGGCAGGCGCGGCACGGCGCTGATGTCCATCGCCCAGGGCATCGATGAGCGGCAGAACCCCTGCGACTTCGGCGCCAGCTGCGTCCGCTGGGTCACTGAGCCGGTTCGCAGCCAGACGAAACGCGGCGTCTCGCCCTTGGCGGAGTAGAGCGCCGCGCCGCAGACCCCGCAGAACATCGTCGCGACCTCGTCGCCGCTGTCGCCCCGTTTGCGATAGGCCTTGGGGGTCCCTCGCAGGTGAAACCTTTCGACCAGCACCGGAACGTTGACGCGGTAGGGCGCGCCCGAGATCGTCTGGCAGTCGGTGCAATGGCAGATGATGACGTTGTCCGGATTGATCTCGGCGTCATAGGAAATCTCGCCGCAGTGGCACTGTCCGTCGATTTTCATGGCGCGCCCCTATCTCTCCACGCCGGCGCACTCTAGCCCGCCGGCAGCGCAAACCACCATGAGCGGATCGGTCCCACGGCCCCGCCGGTTGACTCTGCGGACCGCCCAGCCCACCTTCCAGCGACTCTCGCGGGAGAGACCGGGACCGTCCCGGAGCCGAAGGCGCAACCGCCCCGGAAACGCTCAGGCAAAAGGACCGCGAGAGCCGATAAAACGCTGGAAAGCAGCCCGCGGCGACGTGGGGCTCGCCGAAGGAGCAAGGGCTCAACGGAGCCCGAAATCTCTCAGGCCCGAGGACAGCGGGGGCGTGACCGACGGCGGATGAACTCCGCTCGCCACGCCTCTGGAGTCCTTCGCGTTTTGCCGAACGCCCTCAAACAGACGCCGCTCCACTCCGCCCACCTCGCGGCGGGGGCGCGCATGGTCGAGTTCGCCGGCTATCGACATGCCGGTGCAGTACCGGGACGGCGTCCTGAAGGAACACCTCTGGACCCGCGCCCACGCCGGGGCGTTCGACGTCTCGCACATGGGCCCGGCCTTCCTGACGTTGAACGAGAAGAGCGGCGATGCGGATGCCGATCACCGCGCGATCGCCGCGGTGATCGAGCCGCTGATCAGCGGGGACATCGCGCGGCTGAAGCCCGGCCAGATCCGCTACACCCTGCTGCTCAACGAGGACGGCGGCATCGTCGACGACCTGATGGTCGCGCGGCCGGTGCGGCCTGACTCGCCAGGGCATGCTCTACATCGTCGTCAACGCCGGCGTGAAGGAGGGCGACTTCGCGCTGATCGCCGCAGCGGCGCGCGGCAAGGCGACGCTCGAGCGCGCCGACGACCGGGCGCTGATCGCGGTCCAGGGCCCGCAAGCTGCCGCCGTTGTCGAGAGCCTGTTCCCCGGCGCGGGCGAGCTGGTCTTCATGACCCACCGGCGTATCGACTTCGCCGGCGAGGGCTGCGCCGTCGCCCGCTCGGGCTACACCGGCGAGGATGGTTTCGAGATCCTGGCGCCGGCGCCGGCCGGGCGGGTGCTCTGGGACCGGCTTTTGGCCGACGAGCGTGTGCAGCCGATCGGCCTCGGCGCGCGCGACTCGCTCCGGCTCGAGGCCGGGCTGCCGTTGCACGGCCACGACATCGACGCGAGCGTCTCGCCGATCGAGGCCAGCCTCGGCTTCGCGGTCGCCAGGTCCAGGCTGAAGGCCGGCGTGGTGCGCGGCGCGAGCGCGGATCGCGCGCGAGCTCGACGGCGACGCTCACCCGCAAGCGCGTCGGCCTGCGGGTGCTCGAAGGCGCTCCGGCGCGCGAAGGCGCCGAGATCGCCGACGCCGCCAGGCGCGGCCGTCGGTCGGGTCACCAGCGGCGGCTTCTCGCCCTCGCTCGCCGCACCGATCGCCATGGGCTTCGTCCCGCCCGCGCTGGCCGAGCCGGGGACGCCGCTCAAGGTCATCGTCCGCGGCAAGCCGCAGCCCGCCGAGGTCGCGCCGATGCCCTTCGTCCCCCACCGCTACGTCCGCGCCGCCTGAAGGAGAGCCCGCCCCATGCGCTTCACCAAGGATCATGAATGGGTCGAGGTCGACGGCGACGTCGCCACCATCGGCGTCACGGCCTACGCGGCCGAACAGCTAGGCGATGTGGTGTTCGTCGAGCTGCCCGAGGTCGGCAAGAGCGTGAAGACTGGCGACGCCTTCGCCGTGGTCGAGAGCGTCAAGGCGGCCTCCGACGTCTATGCGCCGATCGCCGGCGAGGTGGTCGCCGTCAACGCCGCGCTGACCGACGAGCCCGAGACCGTCAACGCCGAGCCGGAGGCCGCCGGCTGGTTCGCCAAGCTCAAGCTCGCCGATCCCGGCCGCGGTCGACCAGCTGATGGACCGCGCGGCCTACGAAGCCTTCCTCCAGACCCTTTGAGGAGCCCGCATGCGCTACCTGCCCCTGACCGACGACGACCGGGCCGCGATGCTGGCCGAGATCGGCGCGCCGAACGTCGACGCGCTCTTCGTGGACGTGCCCGAGGCCGCTCGCATCGCCGGTCCCGTCGATCTGCCGGCTCACCAGGGCGAGATCGAGGTCGAGCGCCAACTCGCCGCGCTGGCCGCGAAGAACCGCAGCGCTGGCCAGGGTCCGTTCTTCTGTGGGGCGGGCGCCTACCGCCATCACGTGCCCGCCAGCGTCGACCACATTATTCAGCGTTCGGAGTTTCTTACTTCCTACACGCCCTACCAGCCGGAGATCGCCCAGGGCACGCTGCAGGCCCTCTTCGAGTTCCAGACCCAGGTCGCAGCGCTGACCGGCATGGAGGTCGCCAACGCCTCTATGTACGACGGCTCGACCGCCGCCGCCGAGGCGGTGATGATGGCCCACCGCGTCACGCGCCGACCGAAGGCGATCCTTTCAGGCGGCCTGCACCCGCAATACGCTGCGGCGATCCGCACGTTGGCCCAGGTGGCGGGCGTCGGAGTGATCCGCCAGCCCGCCGCTGTCGACGCCGAGGCCGACGTGATCGCGGCGCTGGACGACGAGACCGCCTGCGTGGTCGTGCAGACCCCGAACGTGTTCGGGACCGCGAGCGACCTTACCAGGATCGCCGAAGCCGCCCACGCAGCCGGCGCGCTGCTGATCGCGGTGGTCACCGAGGCGGTGTCGTTCGGCCTCTTGCGCTCGCCGGGCGAGATGGGCGCCGACATCGTCGCCGCAGAAGGCCAGGCGAATCGGCAACGCGCTGAGCTTTGGCGGGCCTTACGTCGGGCTCTTCGCGACGCGTGAGCGATTTGTCCGTCAGGCGCCGGGCCGGCTCTGCGGCGAGACCGTCGACGCCGACGGGCGGCGCGGCTTCGTGCTGACGCTTTCGACGCGAGAGCAGCACATCCGTCGTGAGAAGGCGACGTCGAATATCTGCACGAATTCAGGACTTTGTGCGCTTGCATTCACCATCCATATGTCGCTTCTGGGCGAAGTCGGCCTGCGCCGGCTCGCGGCCGTCAACCACGCCCAGGCGCGCAAGCTGGCGAACGCGCTGGCCACGATCCCGAAGGTCGAGGTTCTGACGCCCCGCTTCTTCAACGAGATCGCCGTGCGGCTGCCGGTACCCGCCGCCCCGTTGGTCGAGGCGCTCGCCACGCAGGGCATCCTCGCCGGCGTGCCGTTCGCCCGGCTTGATCCCGCGGCCGGTCTCGATGACGGTGCTGCTGCTCGCCGCGACCGAGCTCACCACGGACGCCGACATCGCGGCGCTCGCCGGCGCGCTCGAAGGAGCCCTCTGATGACCATGCAGACCATCGGGCGCCCCACCCGCGCCGAGGCGATCATCGAGAGCTGCGCCGGCGACGCTTACCGGCGGGCGCGGCCTGCTGCAGGACGAGCCGCTGATCTTCGAGCTGGGCGGGTGGGCGAAGACCGGCGTCGACGTCGCCGAGCCCGAGCTCGACGCGAGCGACCTTGGCGAGCTCGCTCCGCGCCGAGCCCATCGGGCTGCCTGGCCTCTCCGAGCCCGAGACCCTTCGGCACTATGTGCGGCTGAGCCAGAAGAACCACGCGATCGACCTGGCGCTCTATCCGCTCGGCTCGTGCACGATGAAGCACAACCCGCGCCTGAACGAGAAGGTCGCGCGCCTGCCGGGATTCGCCGACATCCATCCGCTGCAGCCGACCTCGACCGTTCAGGGCGCGCTTCAGCTGATGCAGGCGCTGGCCCATTGGCTGAAGACGCTGACCGGCATGCCGGCGGTCGCGCTGCCGCCCAAGGCTGGCGCGCAGGGCGAGCTCTGCGGCCTCTTGGCCATCCGCGCGGCCCACGAAGCCAGGGGCGATGCCCGCAAGCGCGTGCTCGTTCCGACCTCGGCGCACGGCACCAATCCGGCCACCGCCGCCTTCGTCGGCTACGCGGTCGAGGAGGTCGGGCAGACGGCTTGCGGGCGCGTCGATCTCGCCGATCTGGCCGCCAAGCTCGGACCCGACGTCGCAGCGCTGATGATCACCAACCCCAACACCTGCGGCCTGTTCGAGCGCGACATGGTCGAGATCGCGCGCCTGACCCACGCGGCCGGCGCCTACCTCTACTGCGACGGCGCCAACTTCAACGCCGTCGTCGGCAAGGTTCGGCCGGCTGATCTCGGCGTCGACGCCATGCACATCAACCTGCACAAGACGTTCTCGACGCCGCATGGCGGTGGCGGGCCTGGCGCCGGTCCGGTCGTGTTCAGCGCCGCGCTCGCGCCCTTCGTTCCAACGCCATGGGTCACGGCGGATCGGCGATAGTTTGACATTGAATGAGCATGGCGAAGGCTCGCAGAGCTTCGGCCGGCTCTCGGCCTTCCACGGCCAGATGGGCATGTATGTACGTGCGCTGGCCTACATGCTGAGCCACGGCGGCGACGGACTGAAACAGGTGGCGGAGGACGCCGTGCTGAACGCCAACTACGTCAAGGCGCGGCTCCAAGGCGTGCTGAGCGCCCCCTACGGCGGGCCGTGCATGCACGAGGCGCTGTTCGACGACCGCTGGATGGAGGGAACGGGCGTGACGACGCTCGACTTCGCCAAGGCGCTGATCGACGAAGGCTTCCACCCGATGACCATGTACTTCCCGCTTGTCGTGCACGGGGCGATGCTGATCGAGCCCACCGAGACCGAGCCGAAGGCCGAGATCGACCGCTTCTGCGACGCCGTTCTCGCCCTCGCCGCGGCCGCGAAAGCTGGCGACATCGAGCGGTTCAAGGGCGCGCCCTTCCACGCCCCGCTGCGCCGTCTCGACGAGACCCAGGCCGCGCGCAAACCCAGGCTACGCTGGACCGAGGCGGCCTGATCTTCAGACGCCGCTAACCAATGTCCTAAAGGCTGCGGCAAGCCTTTGAGGACTATGAGACTCTCGCCCGTAACGCCGTGGGGTCCGTGTGGCGCGACTGCTGAAATCCGTTCCCGGCGTCAGAAACCTGACGACGATCGTCGCGACCTCGACGTCAGCCAGGGTATTGAATCTGCACGCCCTTTACGTCGAGCAGCCGGAGGATCCCGACTACCGCGGCGCGCCGATGTTCGCCCATCCGCTGCTGAACCGCGCAATCATCGTCAAGCACAACGTCGCGCCCGGCGAAGAGGACCGCCTGGCGCCCCGGCGTTTTAACGCAACCAAGGTGATTTTCCCGCTCGATCCCTCCGACCTGAACCTGGGCGGCCAGTTCCTGTTCATCGACCAACATGACTTCGTCGGGGTTCTGTCCCGGCATCTCGAGTACGAGGACCTGCCGCTCGATCGCGACGTGGCTGTGCTGCGCGTGCTCGACCGGCTTCCCACGCTCGACCCCTTCCTCGTGCGCGAAGCGCTGGCCAAGGAAGAGATCGAAGTCGACCGCTGCTACTTCCGGTTCAGCCAGCCGGACAAGGCGCACATGCTCGGCTTCGTGGAAGGCGAGATGGGCTCGCTGATCAAGCTGTGCTTCGGCGAGCTGCGCTTCCAGGACCAGCGCACCAAGCGGCTGTCGCGGCTTCTGCTCGCCGACTACGACGCGCCCGACCTCGCGCCGCTGCAGGTGACCCTGCAGATGGACGATCGGGACTTCTCCGAGGCGATGTTCTCGTGGAAGGCAGTCCTCTACTACCGCTGGCGCATCCACACGCTGACCAACCCGCTCAAGACCACGCTACGCTCCATCTCTCGGCTGGGCGGCAAGCGGTCGAGCGAGGACACGCTGCGCTTCACGATGAGCGCCAAGTCGCTCCTCGAGAACTCGATCGCCGGCGCCTGGCGCGGGCATCGGCGAGACCCTGCAGCTGTACGACCAGGCCTATACCGCGCTGATCGAACGGCAGGACCCGGCCAGCTTCCGCCAGTTCCTCGCGCAGGGATCCGGGCTCTTCCTCGACCTCGGCGAGCGCATCGGCCGGCTGGAGCAGGTGATCGGCTTCTGGGCCTATCGGCTCAGCCAGCACGACACGATGTCGGCAGAAGAGGTGGTCGACGCCCTGCGCGACCTCCTGCAGGGCATGTCGATCTGGCCAGGCGCCGGGCCAGAGCCGGAGAAGTCCGAGTCAACAACCGACGTCTTCGACACCTATCGCGCTCGCCGGCTTCTAGGCTGGCTGCTTGTCCATCGCGTCGACGCGCTCCCAAGTCGTCGCGATCATGCTCGGCCGGGCGTTCATCCGATCAAGCCAAGCCGCCGAGGTTCGGGTGGCGTCCGGCCAGCGGCTCCCACTCTGGGAGCGCGCGGAAGAAGTCGACGTGGCTGGCGAGCAGGATGTCGGCGAGCGTGACCTGCTCGCCGACGAAGTAGCGACTGCTCCCCAAGCTCGCGGGCAAGTTGGTCGAACACCGTATGCGCCTTTGGCATCGCAGCCGCGATGGCCGCCTCATCGGGCGTCAGGCCCATGAGCCTTGGGCCAACCACCCGCTGGAAGCCGATGACGCTGCCGACCCCCTGGAAGAGGTACCAGTCGCAGACGTTCATCAGCTGATCCATCCGCGCGGCGGCCTTTGGGTCGGCGGGGGTCAGCGGCGGCTCCGGCAGCACCCGGTCGAGATAACGCAGGATCGCCTGGGTCTCGTAGAGCCTGAAGGCGCCCTGCTGCAGGATCGGAATGCGCCCGAAGGGGTGCAGAGCGAAGTGCTCGGGCGTCCGCATGGCGACACGCTGCAGCACATAGTCGGCGCCTTTTTCCTCGAGCGTGGCCAGCACGGCGCGGCCGAACGGGCTTCCTGGGATGGAATGGACGATGAATTCGGTCATGTCGGTCTCTCCGTTCTGTTGTCCTGGTTCAGACGCTCAGGCGCCCACGAAATCGACAAAGCTGCTGGATGACGCCGACCCAGCCGCCGTCGAAGGCGTCGGCCATGGCCTGGGCGCGCTCGCCGAACAGCTCGAGGCGCCGGTGCTCGAGGGCCACGACGGTCGTCCCGTCGCCCTTGGCCTCGAACGCTCACCTCGACCTCGGTCATGAGGTTGGGGTCGTAGGCCCAGTCGGCGCTGATCTGCCAGGCGAGGACGAACCGGCGCGGCGGGTCCCAGGCCAGCACCTTGCCCCAGTTGGTCTCGGCCCCGTCGGCCGCGCGCTCGTACCAGCGCCCGCCGACGCGCGGCTCCATCACCACCGCTTCGAACGGGGCGGCCCCGATCGTGTGGGTCTTGGGCCACCACTGGCCCATGTTGGCCGTGAAGGCCTCGAACGCGCGCTCGGGCGAGGCCTTGACCGTCACGGTCTTCACCACGGGCTTGATGGTCATGCCTTCGGCTCCTCGGGTTGTTCGACGAAGTCCTTGAAGGCGGCCAGCGCCTTGTCCCAGTGCTGGTCCAGCCAGTCGCGCATGGCGCCGATGCCGCGCGGATCGAGGCGGTAGATGCGCCGGGCGCCGTCGGGCGTCTCCTCGACCAACCCAGCCTCCTTCAGCACGCGCAGGTGCTGCGAGACGGCCGGCCGGCTGACCGGGCAGCCGCGCCGCGAGCGCGCCGACCGAAGATGGGCCCTTCGGCCAGCCGGTCGAAGATCTCGCGCCGCGTCGCATCGCCAAGGGCCGCCAGTGCGCGAGAAGCGTTCGTCATAACTTACCGTTAGTCTGTACTTACATACGTCAAGAGGCCGGTCGCGAGGGATGTCGCCGCCTCTGGCCAGCCGCCGTCCGGCGCTCTAAGCAGGCGGCCGAGGCAGAGAGAGAGCGGAGGCGCGCGTGATCGAACGGCAGCTCGACATCAAGACCAGGGACGGCGCGACGACCACCTTCATCGTGCACCCTGAGCGCGACGGGCCGCACCCGGTGATCCTGTTCTACATGGATGCGCCGGCGATCCGCGAGGAGCTGCGCGACATGGCCCGGCGGTTCGCGACCGGCGGCTACTACGTCGTCCTGCCCAACCTCTACTATCGCGCCGGCGTGATGGAGATCGGCCCGCTGGGCGATCCAGCCGTCCGTGAACGGATGATGGAGCTGATGGCCGGCCTCACCATCGACATGGTGATGTCCGACACCGAGGGCCTGCTCGCCTTCATCGACCAGGATCCGGCGGCGAAAAAGGGTCCGATGGGCTTGCGTCGGCTACTGCATGAGCGGCCAGTTCTCGATCAACGCGGCGGCGACCTTTCCCGACCGCATCGCTGCGGCCGCGTCGATGTACGGGACCTATCTGGTCACCGACAAACCGAACAGCCCGCACCTTGCCGCGCGCAAAGCCGAGGGGCGAGCTCTACTTCGGCTGCGCCGAAACCGACCGCTGGGCGCCGATGGAGCTGGTCGAGAGCCTCAAGGCATCGCTCGCCGCCGACAAGATCGGCGCCGAGGTCGAAGTCTATCCGGGCGTGGAGCACGGCTTCGCGTTTCCGCAACGCCCCGCCTACGACAAGCCGGCGGCCGAACGGCACTGGGAGCGGCTGAACGCCCTCTTCCGGCGACGGCTGGGCTAGCCGGCGCTTGCTGCACGACGCACTCAAGGACCTGACCGTCGTCGAAGGCGTGTCCTTCGTCGCCGGGCCCACCTGCGGGGTGTACCTAGCGCAGATGGGCGCCGAGGTGATCCGCTTCGACCAGATCGGCGGCGGCCCGGACTACCGCCGCTGGCCACTCTCGCCCGAGGGCGACAGCTTCTATTGGGAGAGCCTGAACAAGGGGAAGAAGTCGGTCGCGCTAGACCTCGGCCGCCCCGAAGGACGCGAGCTCGCCCAGCGGCTGGCCGCTTCGACGGGCCTCTTCGTGACCAACTACCCGGTCGAGGGCTTTCTCTCCTACGAGCGGCTGAAGGCGCTGCGCGAGGACCTGATCGCGGTCCGCATCATGGGCTGGGCGGACGGCAAGCCCGCTGTCGACTACACAGTCAACGCCGCGGTCGGCGTGCCGCTGATGACCGGGCCGGAGGACGCCAAGGGCCCGGTGAACCACATGCTCGCCGCCTGGGACCTCCTGACCGGCGCCTATGCCGCCTTCTCGCTCGTCACCGCCGATCGGGCGCGCAGCGCAGACGGTCTCGGGCGCGAGGTGCGCATCCCCCTGGCGGACGTGGCGATGGCCAGCATGGGCCACCTGGCTTTCATCCCTGAGGCGCTGGTCGGGACGGGCGACCGTCCGCGCGTCGGCAACAATCTCTACGGCGCCTTCGGCCGAGACTTCGAGACGAAGGACGGCGAGCGGCTAATGCTGATCGCCATCACGCCGCGGCAGTGGGCGAACCTGGTCGGCGCGCTGGGCCTCAGCGATCAGATCAACGCCCTCGAGCGGGAGATCGGGGTCGACTTCACCGCGGACGAGGGGCCTCGCTTCACCTGGCGGGCGCGGATCAACCCGCTGTTCGAGGCGGCGATCGCCGGGCCGCGCGCTCGCCGAGCTTACGCCTTTGCTCGACGGCGCCGGCGCGACCCATGGGACCTACCAGCCGATGAGCGCCGCCGCGCGCGACCCGAGGCTTGCCGAGAACCTGTTCGTTGTCGACCACCCTAGCGGTTACCGCTATCCGACGCCCGGCGCCGCTGCTCGCGCCCACGGCGAGCAGCGCCCACCGCCGGCTCCGGGGCCACGGCTCGGCCAGCATACCGACGAGGTGCTGAGCGAGCGGCTCGGCCTCGCCTCGGTCGAAATCGCGCGCCTGCACGACCAGGGCCTTGTCGCCGGCCCAGCTTCAAAGGACTCCTGATGACCACCAACCTGTTCACCTTCGTATCGCTCTACCGCCGCATCGTGCGGAGCACGGCCCATGTGCTGCGCAAGGGCGCCGCGCATGCCGAGGCGACCGGCGTCTCCACCGACGCGATGCTTGGCTGGCGGCTGATCGACGATATGGAGCCGCTGCGCTTCCAGGTCTCGGTGGTCTGCAACTTCTCCAAGCAGTGGACGGCGCGGGTCGCCGGCCTGCCCGTCCCGGACGATGTCTCGGTCGACCTCGACCTCGACGGCTTCTTCGCCGCCCTTTCGGCGTCCGAGCAGTTCCTCGATGCGCTCAAGCCCGAGCAGTTCGCCGGCCGCGATGAGGTTCCGTTGAAGGTTTCGATCGCCAACGGGGCGATGGAGCCGACGTTTCCCGCGGGCCAGTGGCTGACCGTTTTCGCCACCACCAACCTCTACTTCCACATGACGACGGCCTACGACATCCTGCGCAGTCGCGGCGCGTCGCTGGGCAAGGCGGACCTCTTCACCGACGGCCTTTGAAGGCTCCACTGCGGCGCCGGCGCCACGGCGCGCGGCGAATCGGCGCAGATGCCGTTAGGGACGCATCAACCGCGCCCTTGTTATGCCGCGCTTGATATTCATATCGGGAGCTCGGGGCGTCCGTATAAGTCGCTGCAAGCGTGCGCCCTTCTCGCAGCCCACATGACCGAAGCCGTGACCATCCGCCCTGAGCCCATTCCCGTTGCGCCCCTCGACGCCCTGTTCGCCTCGGCGCACCGGACCACGCGCGGCTGGCTGAAGTGGCTGTTCATCGGGGTCGGCTGGCTCCTCATCGCAGGCGGCCTGGTCCTGGCGCTGTTGCCCGGCCATCTCGGGGTGCCGCTGCTCGCCGTGGGCGTGATCGTCGTGCTGCGCAACTCCTACCGCGCGCGCCGGCAGTTCATCCACCTGCAACGCCGGCATCCCCGGTTCGTCTTCCCGGTCCGCCGGCTGATCCGGCGCGAGCCGGAAGTGCTGCCGGTGGTCTGGCAACAGGTCCTGCGCTTCGAGCGGGTGGTGCTGCCGAAGAGCTGGCGGCGCGGCGTCGCCTGGCGCAAGCGGTTCTTCAGGCGTGCGCGCCTAGCTTCCGCCTCAACGACGTCCGCGAGCCGTTCGGCGGCGTCCGGCCGCGCGACTGTCCGCGCGGCGACCGCCATCGCCTTGAGCCGCGAGGGGTCGCCGAGCAGGGCGGTGAGCGTCCCGGCCAACGCCTCCGCCGTCAGCACATCCTCGCGCAGCACGATCGCGCCGCCAACCTCGGCGAGCAGGGCGGCGTTCTGCCCCTGATCGTCGTCGAGCGCGATCTTCAGCGGCACGAGGATCGCCGGCTTGCCGGCCACGGCGAACTCGCAGACCGTCGACGACGCCGGCGCGCCCGATGACCAGGTGGGCGGCCGCCAGCCGGCTCGCCATGTCGTTGAAGAAGGGCGCGAGCTCGTACTCAACGCCACAGTCGCGATAGATGTCGCGCGCGGCGCCGATCGCTTCCAGCCGGGTCTGCTGGCGAACGTCGAGCCGGCGGCGAACCGGGTCAGGCAGCAGCGCGACGGCCCTTGGCGTGACCTCGGACAGGAGCCGGGCGCCCTGGCTCCCGCCAGTGATCAGGAGGTTGATCCGGTTGTCCGGCGGCGCATAGGGCGTGTCGGCCAGCTTGCGGATCTCAGGCCTGACCGGGTTGCCGACGACGACCGCGCGGGCCGCGACCTTTGCCGGCGCCTTCTTCAGCGCTGGAAACGCGCAGGCGACCGCCGTGGCGCGGCCGGCGAGCAGCCGGTTGGCGCGGCCCATCACCGCGTTCTGCTCGTGAATCACTGTCGTCCGCCCGGCGCTGATCGCCGCCAGGAGGGCTGGCAGTGACGGATAGCCGCCGAAGCCGACGACGATCGCCGGGGACAGGCGCTTGAACGCCTTGCGCGCCGTCATCACGCCGCGCCCGATCGCGGCCGCGGCGCGAGCCATGCCGACCGGATCGCCGGGGCGATAGGTAGCCGCCGAGAGCGCGATCCGCTCCTCGGCCGGGAAACCGCCGGCGTATGCCGCGCCGCGCTCGTCGGTGGCGAGCACGATGCGCCAGCCGCGCTCGATCAGGACCTCGGCCAGCGCGTGCGCGGGGAAGAGATGGCCGCCGGTGCCCCCGGCCGCGACGACCGCGAGCCGAGCTGCCGTCACACAAACGCGCCGACCGGCGCCTCCGCGGTTTCATAGGCGCCGGGGCGCTTGCGGGTCAGCGCCAGCGCCATGCCCATGGTCAGGCCCATCGCGAGCATCGAGGAGCCACCGTAGGAGATGAAGGGAAGCGTCATGCCCTTGGTCGGAATCAGGTCCAGGTTGACCGCGATATTGATGAACGCCTGCTGGCCGACCAACACGAAGAGCGCGCCCGCCGCCACCTGCTCGAAGGGGTCCGACAGCTTCATGGCTTTGTAGAGGCCGCGCACGATCAGGAAGCCGAAAAGGGCGATCAGAAAGAGGGAGAAGACCAGCCCGTACTCCTCCGCCGCGCCGGCATAGGCGAAATCGGTGTGCACGTCGGGGACCTGGCGCTTGAGGATGCCTTCGCCCGGTCCGCGGCCAAACCAGGCCCCCGCCGCTATCGCCTCTCGCGCGCGGTCGATCTGGTGGGTGTCGGTCGTCTCCGGCGAGAGGAACTTGTTCACCCGGCTCGCGACGTGGTCGAACACAAAATAGAGGGAGATCGACCCGGCCAGCGCCGCCCCGCCCAAGCCCAGGATCCATTTCATCGGCACGCCGGCCATGAAGAAGGCGGCGCCGAAGGCGATTGTGATCAGGATCGTCTGGCCCACGTCCGGCTGCATGAGCAGAAGCGCGGCAGCCGTCAGGTAGAAGGCAAACGCAATGGTCACGCCGGGGACGCCCTGACCCTTCTGGCCCTCGGCGAACATCCACGACGCCAACACAATCAGCGCCGGCTTCATGAACTCTGAGGGCTGCAGGGTGAAGCCGCTGATCTCCACCCAGCGTGTCGCACCCTTGGCGTGGTGCCCCATGAAGAACAGGGCGACCATCAGGCCGATCGAAGCGAGGTAGATGAAGAAGGACGCTCGCCGGACGCCGCGCGGGTTCAGCATCGAGACCACGATCAGGATCACCGTCCCGAGCACGGCGAAGATGCACTGGCGCACCGCGAAGTGGAACGGATCGCCGATGTTCATCCGGGCCGCGGCGGCCGGGCTGTTGCCGAACGAGAGCAGGACCCCGATCACGACGAGGATGGCGGTCGCGCCCAGCAGCAGGTGATCGGTGGTCCACCACCATACGCCCAGGCGCGTGCGATCGGTGCGGGGAAAGGCGTGGGTCTGGAGGGTCGTCATCCGGTCGCGCCCTTCAACGGACGTTGCAAAAGCCCGTGCACGGCCGTGCGGAACGCATCGCCGCGGACTTCGAAGTCGGGGAACTGGTCGAACGAGGCGCAGGCGGGCGAGAGCAGCACGATGGCGGGCTCGCCCGCTGCGCGGGCGTCGGCGAAGGCGTCGGCGACGGCGGCCTCGATCGTGCGGCTCGTGCGATGCGGCGCCTTGCCGTCGAGCGCGCGTGCGAAGTCGTCGGCCGCTTCGCCGACCAGATAGGCCTTGGTGATGCGCGGGAAGAGGTCTTCCAGGGGCTCGATGCCACCCGCCTTCGGGCGCCCGCCGGCAATCCAGTAGAACGAGGGGTAGGAGCTCATCGCCTGGCGCGCAGCGTCCGCGTTGGTGGCTTTCGAATCGTTGACGAAGCGGACGCCGTCGATCTCGCCGACCGTCTCCATGCGGTGGACGAGGCCAGGGAAGGTGACGAGTCCGGTCGCGGCATCCTCGACCGAAAGACCGAGCGCGCGGGCCGCGGCGTAGGCGGCCGCGGCGTTCTGCCAATTGTGCCGGCCGGGCAGCGAGCGGGCGCGGAGCAGGTCGGCCACTTCGATCACCCGCTCGCCGGTCGCGTCGTACAGCACCCCTTGCAGGGCATAGACGCCGCGCCCCATGGCGCGCCTGGAGGAGATCGGCCAGATCGTCCGCCGGTTGGCGGCGGTAATCTCGGTGCAGATGCGCTGGCACCAGGCGTCGTCGACGCCGATGACCGCTGTATCGCCTGCGGCCTGGTTCAACAGCACCCGTCGCTTGGCCGCGACATAGCCCTCCATGTCGCCGTGCCGATCCAGGTGGTCTGGGGTGATGTTCAGCAGGATCGAGACATCCGGCTTGAGGCTGAACGTCAGGTCGAGCTGATAGGAGGAGAGCTCGAACACGTAGACGGCCCCGCCGTGCATGTCGTCGAGGCCAAGCACGCCCAGTCCGATGTTGCCGCCAATCCGGGCATCGCGCCCAGCGGCGGTCAACATGTGGCCGATGAGGGCGGTTGTCGTCGATTTGCCGTTTGTGCCGGTGATGGCGACCACCTTCGGCCGGCGGTGCGCCGGGGCGGCGTTGACGGCGCGGGCGAAGATCTCGATGTCGCCGATGATCTCGACGCCGGCTTGGCGCGCCTTCTTCACCGTCCAGTGCGGCTCGGGGTGGGTCAGCGGCACGCCGGGCGAAAGGACCAGCGCGGAGAAGATGGACCAGTCGGCGCGCGCCAGGTCAACCAGCTCGAACCCTTCCGCCGCCGCTACGTCGCGGGCGGCCTTGGCCTCGTCCCATGCCGCCACCTCGGCTCCGCCGGCCTTCAGCGACCGCGCGGCCGCGAGCCCGCTGCGCGCCAGCCCGAAAACGGCGACGCGCTGGCCCTCGAAGGTGCGAGCCGGAATCACGCGCAGCCCCCGCGCGGCTGAAGGGCGCGGGTTCCGCTATGCCGATGCGCCTGTCCCAGCCCCTGCCGCATCAACGTTCGTCCTCCGCGCGGATCTCGAGCGCGGCCAGGGCTTCGACGAGGTCCTTGGCGCGCGAGTCGCGCGATCCCTTCACCATCACCACGTCGCCGGGCTCTACGGCCCGTACGAGCCCGGGCGCGAGCGCCTGGGCGGTCTCGGCGTACCCTCCGCGGCGAGTCGGTGGAAGCGCGTCGAACAGCGATCTCATCATAGGTCCGGCGCAGAAGACGAGATCGACGCCCGCCTGCTCGATCGGCGCGGCCAGCGCCCGCGTGCATCGCGGACGACTGGGCGCCCAGCTCCAGCATGTCGGTCAGCGCCACGATGCGCCGTCCGCGCGCCGGCCGCGCGCCCAGCGTCGCCAGCGCAGCGCCCACCGAGAGCGGGTTGGCGTTGTAGCTCTCGTCGACCAGCGTAAAACAGCCGCCCGCGGCGTGGATCGCCCGGGTCGCGCCGCGCCCCTCCAGCGGCTCGAACGCCGCCAGAGCCGCGAGCGCATCGGAGAGTCGGACCTCGAGCGCTTCCAGCATGAGCAGCGCGGCGAGGCTCATCAATCCCCAGTGCGCGCCCGCCTGGCGGAGCGGGATCTCGATCGCCCGGCCGTTGAGCACAGCTTGGACCACCATGCCCTGGTCGATCGAATAGCCGGTCAGGCGTGCATCGACCCCTTCGCCGGAGCCGAAGGTCCGCACAAGCGCGCCGGCGTCCTTCGCCCGGCCCTTGAGCAGGTCGAACCAGCGATTGTCGGCGTTCAGCACCGCGACGCCGCCCGGCATGAGGCCGGAGAAAATCTCGGCCTTCGCGCGCGCGACGCCGGCCTCGCCGTCGGGAAAGTTCTCGATGTGCGCCGGGCCGACGTTGGTTATGGCCACGGCCTCCGGCGCGACCATACGGACGAGCGGGGTGATCTCGCCGGCGTGGTTCATGCCGATCTCGAAGACGGCGCGCTCGGTCGCGCGCGGCATGCGGGCCAACGTCAGCGGCACGCCGATGTGGTTGTTGTAGGACTTGACCGAGGCGTGGGCGCGCCCGGCGCGAACGAGGCCGGCGGCGATCGCCTGCGTGAGGCTGGTCTTGCCGACTGAACCGGTGACGGCGCCGCGATGAGCGCCGCGGGCCCGCTCGCGGCCGGTCAGGCCAAGACGCTCGAGCGCGCTTTGGGTGTCGCCGACCCGCACGCAGGATCCGGCCACCGGCCGAGAGACCAGGGCGCCCGCCGCGCCCTTGGCGAGCGCCTGTTCGACGAAGGCGTGGCCGTCGCGCTCGCCGGCGAGCGCGACGAAGAGATCGCCGGGCTCGAGCGTGCGGGTGTCGATGGAGACGCCAGTGGCGATGAACGCCTCGCCGACGAGCTCGCCGTGGGTGGCGTCAAGGATCTCGTCGGAGGTCCAGAGCGGCTCAGCCATTCGCCGGCTCCATTCCGAGCGCGGCGGCCACCTCGGCCGCGTCGTCGAACGGCAGCACCCGGTCGCCGATGGTCTGGCTCTGCTCGTGCCCCTTGCCGGCGACGACCAGCAGATCGCCGTCGCTCAGCACTCCGACCGCCGTTCGGATGGCTTCGCGGCGGTCGCCGATCTCGAGCGCGCCCGGCGCGGTGGCGAGAATCGCACGGCGGATCGCGGCTGGGTCCTCCGTACGCGGATTATCATCAGTGACGATGACGATGTCGGCGATGTTCGCGGCGACGGCGCCCATCAGTGGCCGCTTGGCGCGGTCCCGGTCGCCGCCGGCGCCGAACACGACAATCAGGCGGCCACGCGCATGCGGGCGGAGCGCCTCGAGCGCCGTCTTCAGGCCGTCGGGCGTGTGGGCGTAGTCGACGAAGGCTTCGCCGCCCTTGGGACCCGTTCCGATGTGCTGCATGCGCCCGCGTGCGCCTTGCAGGTGCTCGAGTGCGGCCAGGACCCGGGCTGCGTCCTCGCCGACCGCGATGCAGAGCCCGGCGGCGACCAGCGCGTTCGACGCCTGAAAGGCCCCCGCCAGAGGAAGGTGGATGTCAAAGCGTGATCCGGCCGCCTCGACAGTCAGGCGTTGGCCATTTGGGTCGGTGTCGCGAGCGACGAGGTGGAGGGCCTCGCCGTTCTCGCCGACGGAATTGATGGTCAGACCGGCGCCTGATGCGGCTGCGGCGAAGCCGGGATACTCGGCGGAGTCGGCGTTCAGGACGGCGGTCGCGCCGCGCGGCAGGAGCGCCTCGAACAGCCGGAGCTTCGCAGCGCGGTAGCTCGCCATGTCGCCGTGGTAGTCAAGGTGATCCTGGCTGAGGTTGGTGAAGCCCGCCGCTGTCAGTCGCACGCCATCGAGCCGACGCTGGTCGATACCGTGAGAGGATGCCTCCAGCGCAAGGTGGGTGACTCCCAGACCCGCGAGTTCGGCCAGAAGGCGCGCGACGTCGCCGGCGTCGGGGCTGGTCAGGCCGGCCGGGGTGAGATCTGCTCCGTACCCGCCTGAACGCCGAGCGTGCCCATGCTCGCGCCCGTTGCGGCCGCATGCGGCGAAGATCTGGCGGCAGAAGGTCACGACCGAGGTCTTGCCGTTGGTGCCGGTGACCGCGACGCAGGTCTCGGGCTGCGCGCCCCAGAAGGCGGCGGCGGCGAGCGCGTAGGCCCGCCTGGGATCGCAGGCGCGGACGACCGGCGCGCCAAGGCCCGCGATCGGTTCGCCGGCGATCACGGCGACGGCGCCGGCCTTCAGCGCATCGGCGATGAAGTGCCGCCCGTCGGTCGTCGCGCCGGGCAGGGCGGCGAACAGATAACCGGGTTTCACCCGCCGGCTGTCAGCGGTCACGCCGGTGATCTCCGGATCGGGGTCGAGATCGCGGCGGACGAGCGCGGACAGTCGCATGGCCTACCGCGCGGCCTTGGCTGCCGCCGCCAGCGCGACCGGCGTGACCGGCGCGCGTTTCACGCCGAGGATCGGCGCGATGCGCTCGATCACCCGCCCGGCCGCCGGGGCAGCGGTCTGCGCGCCCATTGCGAAGCCGGCGGTGTCCTTGGTCGGCTGCGGCTCGTCGAGAAGGATGAAGACGAAGTAGCGCGGGGCGTCCATCGGCCCGTCGGTTGGGAAGATGGCTGCGAAGGACGAGACGCGCTTGCCGGTCGCATAGTGGCCGTTGATCGCCTTCTGCGCCGTGCCGGTCTTGCCGCCGACGCGGTAGCCGGGCGCGGCGGCGTCGGCGCCCTTGCCGGTGCCGAGCTGGGCGTTCATTCGCATCAGATCGAGCATGGTGCGCGACGGTGGCCTCCGAGATCACCCGGCGCTCGTTCAACGGTTGTCCCGGATCGCGCTTGCGGATGGTGAGCGGGATGTACTCGCCGCCGTTCAGGATGGCGCTCATGCCGGTCGCGATCGCGAGCGGCGAGACCGAGATCGCCTGGCCGAACGACATCGAGGCGACGGTGTTGTCGGTCAGCCGCTTCGGCGTCAGCGGACGGGCAGACTCGGCGAGTTCGCTGGGCGCCGCCTGCCAAAGGCCGAAGCTCTTGAAGTAGCGCTCCAGGGTGTCGCCGCCCGCCCTCAGGCCGAGCCGGGCCGCGCCCATGTTCGACGAGTGGGTGAACACCTCCCACAGGTGCAGATTGTACTTCGACGGCTCGTCGTCGCGGATGTGCTGGTTGCCAATGACGAGCGGGGTCGTGGTGTCCATTACGGTGTTGATGTTCGCGACGCCGGAATCGATCCCCATGGCCAGGGTGAAGACTTTGAACACCGATCCCGGCTCGTAGACGGTCGAGGCCACGTGATCGGTCATGTTGGCGACCGGGACCTGGCCGACGAGGTTGGGATCGAAGGCCGGGTAGCTGGCCATCCCCAGGATCTCGCCCGTGTGCACGTCGGTCACGATGCCGGCCGCGCCGATGGCGTGGAAGTTCTCCGCCGCCTTTTCCACCTCGTCCTGCAGCGCCGCCTGGACGCGCAGATCGATCGAGAGCGCCACCGGCCCCTTGCCGGCGTTGGCGCGGATGAGTTTGTCGAGGCCCAGCTCGGCGCCCGAGATACCGACCCCGCCGCGGTCGACGAAGCCGATCAGATGGCCGGCCGTCGGGCCCATCAGGTACGCCCGCTTCGGCTCTGGCTCGAACGACAGACCCGGCATCCCGAGGTCGTCGATGCGGTCCCGGTCGGCCGGGGTCAGGCCGCCGATCAGATACTGCCGCCGGTCCGCCTTCAGCGCCCGGTCGAGGCGGTCCATCGACAGTCCTGGCACGGCGGTGGGCAGCACGCGTCTGACCTCATCCGGGTCCCAGTTCTCCTTCGGGTCGTAGTAGAGCCCGAAGTGGGGCAGATCGGCGGCCAAGAGCAGCCCGTTGCGGTCGACGAGCTCGGCGCGCGCGCCGGGGGCCGCGCCGTCGGCGCCGGCGCGGTCGTTGTTGGAAAAGAGGGCCGAGTGGGCGGCGCCGATCGCCAGCGTCAGGAAGGCGGCCGCGAAGAGCGCCAGCACGAAGAAGATGCGCAGGCGCGTGTCGTCCTCGGCGCGGTCTTCGGCTTTGGCGCGGCCGAACGCATGCTCGACCCGCCAGACGCGGTCGGTGATCCAGCGCCAGGCGTTGGGGATGCGCGGCAAAGAGAAGTCGACCGGGCTCATTGCGGTCCGTCCGCATCGGCCACGGCCGCCACAGAAGGGGCCGCGGCGCTCGTGGGGTTCGCCTTCGCAGCCGGCGCCGGCGCGGCCTTCGCGGCCGGGGCCGGGGGGCGGGTGGGCCACCGAGGCGAGCGCCTCGGCGCTGATCTCGTGGCTAGGCGGGATCGGCTGCAGATTGAGGTACCTGCCCGACAGGGTTTCCAGCCGCTCGGGTTGTTCCAGCTTGGCGACCTCGGCCTTCAGCAACGTCACCCGCGCCTGCTCGTCGTCGATCTGGGCCTGGATGTGGTCGATGTCCGCCCGCTCACCGCCTGCGTGCGTCTTGGCGAGGTAGACGACGAGCGCCAGCACCAAGAGCACGCCCAGCCCGCCGATCTCGATCACGCGGAACCCGCGATAGCGCCGGTCGAGCAGGCTGAACGGGTTCATGCCGCGGCGCTCCAGGCCGGAGCGGCCGTACGCTCCGCGGCGCGCAGCTTGGCGGAACGGGAGCGGGGGTTGCGGGCCGCCTCGGCCGAGCTGGGTGGCCGCGCGCCAGTGAACAGCAGGCGGAAACTCGCCGGGCGTCCGCTCGGCGTGGGCGGGCGGTGGCGCGAGCCCGCCGGGGTGCGCCCGGCCCGCTCGGCGAGGAAGACCTTGACGATGCGATCCTCGAGCGAATGGAAGCTCACGACCGCCAGGCGCCCGCCTTCGCGCAGCATGCGCTCGGACGCGCCAAGTCCAGCCTCGAGCTCGGCGAGCTCGCCGTTGACGGCGATCCGCAGCGCCTGGAAGACGCGGGTGGCGGGATGGACCTTCGCGCCCTTGCGCCCGCCCTGGGCGCGCTCGACCGCCTCGGCCAGGTCCAGGGTGCGGGTGAAGGGCTGAGTTTCGCGCCGGCGCGCGAGCGCGCGCGCGATGCGGGACGGCGTTCTTCTCCTCGCCGAAGTCGCGGAAGATGCGGGCTAGCTCGGCTGGCTCGGCCTCGTTCACCAGAAAGGCGGCAGTGGGGCCGGCCCGCCCCATTCGCATGTCCAGCGGGCCGTCGGCCTGGAAGGAGAACCCGCGCTCGGGCTCGTCAAGCTGCATGGAGGAGACGCCAAGATCGATGGCGACCCCGTCGACGGGTTCTTCGACGTGATCTTCCATGGCCGAGAAGGGCGCCTCGATCAGCGCGAAGGGCCGGGCGGCGAGCGTTGCAGCGTAGGGGAGGGCGGCCGGATCGCGGTCGAAGGCGATCACCCGCGCACCAGCATCCAAGAACGGCGCGGCTGTAGCCGCCTGCGCCGAAGGTCGCATCGATGATCAGCTTGCCCGGCCCGGGCTGAAGCGCGGCCGTCACCTCATCCAGCATGACGGGCTGGTGCGGCCGAGCGCTCATCCGCCGCCCCCGAGCTGAGCGCGCCTGGCCTCGGCGCGGGCGCGCAAGCCTTGCTGCGCGACCAGCCGCTGGGCGGGGCGCTCGGCCAAGAACGCCTCGCGCCCCCAGATCTGGAAGCGTTCTCCCAGGCCGACGAGCACGACCAAGTCGGTCAACCCGAAGGTCTCGCACAGGGTCTCGGGTAGGGTGACGCGGCCGGCGGTGTCGAATCCGAGCTGGGCCATGCCGCCGCGCAGCGTGAACTCCAGCGCATATCGCACCGGATCGCCGACCTCGAACTCGCCGATCAAGGCTTCGTTGCGGTCGAACAGCGCCTTGCCTCCCGCTTCGATGCAGTCGCCCTCGACCGAGGGGAAGCAGAAGATGCCGTCGAACGGCCCTGCGACCGCGGCGCGGAATTCCAGCGGCACGACGATGCGCCGCTTGGCGTCCAATGGCCGCTCAAAGGTCGATCGGAACACTTCGCCCAAGCCCCCCGAGGCGCCGCCGGTGCAAGCCTCCCGCGACGCCTCAGCCCCCCAAGGCGAAACGGGTCATCCTGAACGAAGAGCGTTAACATGGGATAGAATGGGATGCAATGACACCAATTGCCTATTCTAGGCTCGCACGAAGATGTCGCACGCTGATTTGGTTAACAGATTCTGTTTATCCACAGAACATACAGAGAACACGTTAAGTATTGTGGATAAGTGGGATCAGACGGCCTGTAAGCCGGGTTCTGTGCCGTCCCCGTGAAGGGGGCGCGGCGGCCATTCCTCTGGACCGGTCCTTACGGGCCGGTTCTCGCGACCTACCCGGACGCCTCGGGCCGGCGAAGCCCTGCCCGAGGCGAAGCCTCCGGCGCGACGTCCCTATTCGGTCTTGCTCCAGGCGGGGCTTGCCATGCCGTCCCCGTCGCCGGGTCCGCGGTGGGCTCTTACCCCACCCTTTCACCCTTGCCGGCCGCCCGTGAGGGCGGCTTCGGCGGTTTGCTTTCTGTGGCGCTTTCCCTGGGGTCGCCCCCGGCGGGTGTTACCCGTCGCCTTTTCACCGTGGAGCCCGGACTTTCCTCCCCCGTTCCGAAGAGCGGGAGCGACCGCCCGGCCGTCTGATCCAAGCAGAAGGTCGGTCGTGCTGCTGGCGGCGTCAAGCCTGGGCGCGGAGCAGGGCCATCAACCTTGCCCGGGTCTCGCCGTCGGCGATCCCGTCGACCAGGGCGGGGCGCCAGTGGCGCTGGAAAGCGGCGACGGTGGAGGTCGTCGCCTCATCGTAGACGCCCGACGGCGGGCAATCGTAGCCCATGCGGGTCAGTCCCGCCTGCAGTGCAAAAACCGCCGTGCTCTCCTCGCCGGCGGCGAGCGACGCGCCGGGCGCGGGTTCCGGCTCGGCCCACAGCCCGTGGCCGGCCTCGGCGAGGCGTTTCCAGGGGAAGAGCTCGCCCGGATCGAGCTTGCGGTTCGGCGCGACGTCGGAGTGGGCGAGGATGCGCCCATCCGGCACGCTCCAGCGGCTCGCGAATGCCGTCGATGAGTTCGAACAGGCTCTCGACCTGTGCGTCGGGAAAGGGGCGGTAGCCCCAGTCGTGGCCGGGGTTGACCAGCTCGATCCCGATCGAGACGCCATTCAGATTGCGCTCGCCCTTCCAGAACGAGACGCCGGCGTGCCATGCGCGCCGCTCCTCGGGCACGAGCAGGAACGCCTGCCCGTCCTCCTCGATCAGGTAGTGGGCGGAGACCTGCGCCGCCGGGTCGCGCAGGCGCGCCAGCGCTTCGGCGCCGGTCGGCATGCCCGTGTAGTGCAGGATGATCATGTCGGGCGGTTGCAGGCGCGCGTCGAGATTGGGCGATGGCGCGTCGATCAGCCGCATGAGATCGGAGGGGCTAGCGGACGCGCTCGTCCCAGCCGTAGGCCACCCACGACCCGCCGCCGACGTGGTGTGCTTCCAGCACGTCGGAGTAGCGGCGGCGCACGGTGCGGCGGGCGCGAAGCGCAAGGCCCGCGAAGACGACGAGCACCGAGGCCATCAGGCCGATGACGACAAGCGTGGCTGCAAAGACAACGGCCAGAAGGGCTGCAACGGCGACGGCGATCGTGGTCGCAACAGCGCCCCCGATCCAGGCGATCGGCTTCCACGCGCCATAAAACAAGGGCGGGCGGACGCTCCCCAACCGTTCCATCGCGACCTCTTTCTCCCCGGCCCAGCCTTTGTCCGCCCGAAGGCGGGCCTCGTCAACCGCAACCGGCGCCTGAGCGTGCTATGCCATCGGCGCGCGACGGGTCGCTCGCGCAAGCGCAAGGCGGGACGGGAGGACCGGTGTCGGCGGCCAGCGAACGCTTCGATTTCTGGATCGACCGCGGCGGCACCTTCACCGACGTCATCGGCCGCGACTCGGCCGGGCGGCTGCACACGCTCAAGCTCCCGTCGACCGCGAGGACCTACGAGGACGCGGCCGTGGAGGGCATGCGGCGCATGCTCGAGGCGCCCGCCGGCGCGCCATTCCCGGCCGAGCGGATCGGCGCGATCAAGCTCGGCACGACGGTCGCGACCAACGCGCTCCTGGAGCGGAAGGGCGCGCGGACCCTGTTCGTCGTCACGCGCGGATTCGGCGATGCGCTGGTCATCGGCGACCAGACGCGGCCAAATCTGTTCGCGCTCGATATCGAGAAGCCGCCGCCGCTCTATGCCGGCGTCGTCGAGGCCGACGAACGGCTAGGCGCGGCTGGCGAGGTGGTTCTGGCGCTGGATGCGGCCGGAGCTCGAGACGGCGCTGCGCGCGGCGGTCGCCGACGGCTTCACCTCGGCCGCGATCGCCTTCCTGCACGCCGACCTCAACCCGGAGCACGAGATCGACAGGCCGGCGCGCTCGCTCGAGCGGCCGGTTTCGACTTCGTCGCCCTGTCGCACGAGGTCTCGCCTGCCCCGCGCTTCGTCCCGCGCGCCGAGACGACGGTCGCCGACGCCTATCTGACCCCTGTCGTGCGCGCCTACGCCGATCGGCTGGCCGAGGCGGTGGGCGGCGCATCGCTCTATTTCATGACCTCGGCCGGCGGGCTGGTGCGGGCCGAGGCGTTCCGCGGCCGCGACGCCGTGCGTCTCTGGTCCGGCCGGCGGCGTGGTCGGCGTGGCGCGCACCGCCGAGGCTTGTGGCGCCAAGGCCGTGCTCGGCTTCGACATGGGCGGCACCTCCACCGATGTCTGCCGCTACGCCGGAGCGCTCGAGCGGCGCGACGCCGCGACGGTGGCCGGCGTGCGCCTGCGCAGCCCCATGCTGGACGTCGAGACGGTGGCGGCCGGCGGCGGCTCGATCCTGAGCTTCGACGGCCTTCGAGCGCGCGTGGGCCCGGCCAGCGCTGGCGCCGATCCGGGGCCTGCGGCCTACGGCCGGGGCGGACCGCCGACGATCACCGACGCCAACCTCGTGCTCGGCCGGATCGACGCCAGCGCCTTTCCCGCCGTGTTCGGACCGAATCAGGACCAGCCGCTCGATGTGGCCGCCGCCCGCGCGCGCCTGGCTGAACTCGCCGCCGAGATGGGCGCCGAGAGCCCCGAGGCCGCGGCGGAGGGGTTCGTGGCGGTCGCGGTGGAGCAGGCGGCGCAGGCGATCGGGCGCATCTCGACCGAGCGCGGGTTCGATCCCCGCGGCCATGCGTTGGTCGCGTTCGGCGGCGCCGCCGGCCAGATCGCCTGCTGGGTCGCGGAGGCGATGGGCGCGGGCGAGATCCTCTGCCCCCACTACGCGAGTCTGCTCTCGGCCTGGGGAATCGGGCAGGCGGAGATGCGTAGCCTCGGCGAGCGCCGATCGAGCGGCGGCTGGACGCCGAGGGCCTCGCGGCCGCGCAAGCCCTCGCCGAACGCCTGGCCGCGGAGGCGGCGAACGAGCTCGCGGCGCAGGGCGCGGTGGCCGAGCACATCAGCCGCCGGCTTCGCCTCCGCTACGATGGCGCAGACGCCGAGCTGACCGTTCCGCTGGACGCGGCCGAGGTCGTCGCGGCCGGCTTTGAGGCGGCGCATCGGCGCTTGTTCGGCTTCGTCGAGCCGGGCCTCGCCGTGCTGATCGCGGGCGTCGAGGTCGAAGCTGTTGAGGCCAGCGGCGGCGAGAGCGCCGGCGCGCCCGAGCCCACGGCGCAACCCGCGCCGAGCCGCGGAATCGCCGCCGAGGCCATGCGCGCGCCGGTGGACGGGCCGGCGCTGATCCTGCGCGCCGACACCCAGATCGCCGTCGCGTCGGGCTGGCGCGCCGAGCGGGAGGCGGGCGGTCTGATCCGACTGCGGCGCATCGGCGGTGGCGCGCGTGTGAACGCCTCGGCCGATGAAGCGGTCGACCCGGTGACGCTCGAGCTGTTCAACCGCCGCTTCATGGGCGTCGCGGAGGCCATGGGCGCGGCGCTGGAACGAACCGCACACTCGGTCAACATCAAGGAGCGGCTCGACTTTTCCTGCGCCCTGTTCGACGCCGAGGGCGGCCTTGTCGCCAACGCGCCGCACATGCCGGTGCACCTGGGCTCGATGGGCGCCAGCGTGCGCGCGGTCGCGGCGCGCCACCCGACGTTCCAGCCCGGCGAGGCGTTTGCGCTGAACAACCCCTTCGCCGGCGGCACCCACCTGCCGGATATCACGGTCGTCATGCCGGTGTTCGGCGAGGGGGGCGCCAAGCCGCAGCTTCTACGTCGCCGCGCGCGGCCACCACGCGGACGTGGGCGGCGTGCAACCCGGCTCCATGCCGCCTTTCTCCCGCACGATCGATGAGGAAGGGCGTGATGCTGGACGCGCTGCCGATCATGCGCGGCGGCGTCTTCCTCGAAGCCGACGACGCGCGCAGCATTGACCGCCGGGCCTTGGCCGGCGCGCAATCCGGGGCAGAACATCGCCGACCTGAAGGCGCAGATCGCCGCCTGTGAAGCCGGCGCCGCGGCTGTCCAGGCGATGATCGCCCTCCACGGCAAGGACCAGGTCGCGCGCTACATGGCCTTCGTGCAGGAGAACGCCGCAGCCAGCGTGCGACGCGCGATCGGCAATCTCGTCGACGGGTCCGCGCGTGTCCCGATGGACGGCGGCGGCGAGATCGTCGTCGACATCAAGGTGGACGCCGCCGCTGGCCGCGCGGTGATCGACTTCACCGGCACGAGCGGCGTGCTCGCCTCCAACTTCAATGCGCCGTCGGCCATCGTCGATGCCGCGGTGCTCTATGTCTTCCGCACCCTCGTCGATGACGACATCCCGCTGAACGCCGGCTGCCTAGAGCCGCTGACCATCGTTACGCCCGAAGGCTCGATGCTCGCGCCGCGCTCCCCGGCCGCGGTCGTCGCCGGCAACGTCGAGACCAGCCAGCACATCGTCGACGCCCTCTATGCCGCGCTTGGCGTGATGGCCGGCTCGCAGGGGACGATGAACAACTTCACCTTCGGCGACGCGTCACGGCAGTACTACGAGACCATCTGCGGGGGCGCCGGCGCGACGCCGCGCCCGACGCCGGCGCGAGCGCCGTGCACACCCACATGACCAACTCGCGCCTGACCGACCCGGAGATCCTCGAGCGCCGCTTCCCGGTCCGCGTCGAGGCTTTCGCCGTTCGCTAGGGCTCCGGCGGGGCGGGCGCGCGGTCCGGGGGCGACGGCGCCGTCCGCCGCATCCGCTTCCTCGCGGCCGCCGAGGCGGCGCTGCTCTCCACCCGCCGCGAGCATTCGCCGCAGGGGCTGGCCGGCGGCGAGCCCGGCGCTGCCGGGCCGACAGCGTTTGCTTCGGGCGAGCGGCGGGATAAAGGACTTGGCGGGCTGTTTTTCGGTCTCGGTTCAGCCCGGCGACGTCATCGAGATCGAGACTCCCGGCGGTGGCGGGTTCGGCCCCGCCGCGGCGCGTTCGACGGAGGATTCAGTCTAGATGCCCCTGGCTTTCCTGATTGCGCTTACGATTCTGCAGGCCGACGCGACGACCGTTCAGCCGCCGCCCGACACCTCGGCGAGCGCGCAGGCCTCGGCCGTGGCGCCGAACGAGACCGAGGACGTGCCGGCCGGGGCGCCGACCGACGACTACGGCTTCGTCAGCTGGTGCTACGGCGCGCTCGATGAATACCTGGCGATCTATCCGCGCGTGCTGCCGGACCTGAAGGACATCGACAAGGCGTTCGGCTCGCCGGTGCAGGAGGATGTCCCCTACGCCAAGGACGTGGCGCTCGAGCACAAGGCGCTGGACCGATTCGCCACCGCCATGCAGGCCGCTCAGAAGGCCTCGCCGCAGCCGATCGCGGACCAGGGCCAGGCCGACGTTGCCCAAGGGCGCGCCATCTGGGCCAAGGTCGAGGCCCTGCCCAGCCGCCAGCTGGCCGACGCCTGGCTGTTCTGGGGCGTGCCCGTGCGCTGCGAGACGACGGCAAAATCGCTCACCCAACATCCGCAAGAGACCCACGCCAGCAACTAGGGCCGCGGCGGATTGTCCGCTGGCGACGTTTTCGCTGTCAGATCAACGGGTTGTACCGGTCCGCGGCCAGCTTGACGCTTGGCCCGACCGCCGATAGGGTCCGCCGCGATTCAACCGGGCGCCAGGAGCGAAATGGCCGGGCCTCCGGACCGCAATGCCTGAGAGCGATGATCCGAGCGAGCGTCTGGCTCGCGACCTCGCACGGTTCGAAGCCTCTCGCGCGCCAGCTGCGTCGCCCGCTCTCGGGGCTCGGCGAAGCCGGCGTCGGTTACCGGCTGCTGGCGACCCTCTTGGGTGGCGTGTTCGGGGGCTCGGCCTGGGCTGGACCTTCGACCTACTTCGTCCATACAAGCCCCCTCGGCTTGATTGGCGGCCTGCTGATCGGGCTTGGGGTGTCGATGTACGCCGCTGTTCGAACGGCGCTGGCCATGAGCGCCGAAAACGGCGGCGCCCGGCCGGGCCGACGCTGCCGCTGTTGACGATGACGAGGACTAGAAGACGAACCGATGGCCGCCATCGAACCGATGAACCAGTTCATGATCCACAAGATCGTGCCCATGCCCGGAAGTCGGTGATTCCGGGCGTGGCTCGGCGTCGATCTGTCGATCACCAACTCGGTGCTGTTCATGCTGATCGCCGCGGGGCTGCTCAGCCTCTTCTTCCTGACCGCCACCGCGCCGCGCGGTCGTGCCGGGGCGGCTGCAGGCCCTGGCCGAGTTGCTCTACGACCATCGTCGACAGGACTTTGACGGGGGCGATCATCGGCGACCGCGGCCGGCCGTTCCTGCCGTTCGTCTTCACGCTCTTCCTGCTGATCGCCATGCTGAACCTCGTCGGCCTGATCGCCTGGCGGCTTCAGCGTGACCTCGCAGCTCGCGGTCACCGCGACGCTCGCGATCATGACCTTCGCCATCGTCATCATCGTCGGCTTCGTCCGCAACGGAGTCGGCTTGGTCAAGCTGTTCTGGCCGGCCGGGGTGCATCCGGCGATGGCCGTCTTCATCGGGTTTTTCGAGTTCATCTCGTTCCTCATCCGCCCAATGACGCTCGCCATGCGGTTGTTCGGGAACATGATCGGCGGCCACGTGGTCATCTACATGTTCGCGAGCTTCGTGGTCGGCCTTGGCCTCTTCGGCCTGCAGGGCGGACTCGCCAGCCTCGGCTTCGCCGGATCGGTCGTGTCATTCGGCATGGTCGTCGGGCTGATGATGCTCGAACTGGTCGTGGCCTTCTTGCAGGCCTTCGTTTTCGCCGCCCTGACCTGCGTCTACCTCAACGAGATGGTCAATCTCGACCACGCTCACTGAACACCAACCTAACCAAGGGATTGTCTCGACATGGACGTTACAGCCGCCAAATACATCGGCGCGGGCCTGGCCATGACTGGCCTGATCGGCGCCGGCGCCGGCCTTGGCCTCCTGTTCGGCGGCTATTTGCAAGCCGCCATCCGCAACCCGGCGGCGGCCGCGGGAGAGCGCGTATGGCTCTTCCTAGGCATGGCGCTGGCGGAATCGATGGGCATCTTCGGGCTCGTCATGGGCTTCATCATTCTCTTCGTGAAGGTCTGACGAACCTCTTCCATGCCCACCTCGCCGACGCCCGCGACACAAGCTTCGACCGCGCCCGCGCAACTCGAGCGCGAGCGGCCTGCCGCAGTTCGACATGGCCCAGTGGCCGGGGCAGGCTGCCTGGCTGCTCTTCATCTTCGTGGTCATGTTCGTGCTTTTCACGCGCGTCTTCGTGCCTCGCATCGGCAATACGATCGCCGACCGTGAGGACCGTATCGCCGGCGACATCGGGGATGCGCGCCGGCTGAAGGAGCGGGCCGACGCGGAGGCGCAGACCGCCGCCGACGAGATGGCCGAGGCCAGGGCGCGCGCCCACCGGCTGGCGCTGGACGCCAAGGCGCGAGCGCAGGAAGCTGCGGCCGCCGAGGATGCGCGCGAGCAGGCAAGGCTCGCTGAGACGCTGTCACGAGCGGAGCTGCGCATCGCAGGCGCGCGCGAGGAAGCGATGGCCCACGTGCGCGAGATCGCAATGCAGGCCGCCTCGGCGATGCTTGAACGGCTCACCGGCGCCGTACCGACCGTCGGCCAGCTGCGCGCCGCTCAGATCCGCGTTGGCGAGTCGCATGAGCCTGCTCACGGACGCGGAGTTCTGGATCGCCGTCGGCCTGCTGGTTCTGGTGGGCATCCTGATCTACGCCAAGGTTCCCGGCATGGCGCTGAGAGCGCTCGACGAGCGTGGCGCGAAGGTCAGGGCCGAACTCGACGAGGCGCTTCGCCTCAGGCAGGAAGCCGCAAGCCCTGCTCGCCCGGATCAAGGTTGACCGCGAAACGGCCGAGAAGGCCGCCGCCGAGATCATCGCCAACGCCGAGGTCGATGCGACGCGGACTGCGCGCGGAAGCCCAGGCCAGGCTCGAGGACCAGATCGAGCGGCGGCGCGCGATGGCCGAGCGGCAGATCGCCAACGCGGAGGCCAAGGCCGCGCAGGACGTCAAGGCCGCCGCCGCCGACGCCGCCGCGGCCCTTGCCGAGGCGGTGATGGCCGAGCGGCTCAAGACGCTCACGACCGACCCGCTCGTGGATCGGGCCGTCGCAGAGCTGGCGCAGCGCCTGAGGTAGACCCGGCCTAGGCTATCGCCCCCGCCTGTGCCAAAAGGCCCGGCCGCAACTTTCAAGAGGCCGCCCGTGGCGCTCGACAACATGGCCGGTTCGCTCTCCCCGGTCGCCTGCCCCCATCGCCGCGCCGGCGCCCCAGCAGGTCCGGCCGTCGCTCATCGAGTTCGAGCTGGCGATCGCGCGCCGCGACTACGCCACCGCCATCTGCATCGCCCTCGCCATGCTGGATTCGATCGACCGCACGATGGGGGCGATCGAGAACTTCGACGTCGGCGGCGTGCCGCCGGGCATCGAGCTCAAGGACTACTACCAGCGGTTCGCCACCCGGTTCGCCGCCGGATTCAGCGACCTGATCGTGAACGGCGGACACGCCATCTCGCCGATGGCGACTGAGATCCTGTTCGCCCAGCACCGGTGGATCGACAACATCTTCGCCATCAGCGGCTTCCAGACGACCGACCACCTGGCCGCCCACTTCGGCGGCGGCGCCGGCGGGCAGTGGCGGCTCAACGCGACGAACCTCGGCGCCTTCCTGCTGCTGTTCATGCCCTCCTCGTCGATCATGGACATCAACTTCGAAGAGAGCATGGCCGTGAACCGCCCGGCGACCGTCGTGGCCCTGATCGCCTACCTCTCGGCCCGGATCTGCGTGACGCCCCGCGCCACCGCCTTCCGCGAGCGCATGCTGAAGTGGCTGCCGGACAAGTTCGAAGACGTCCAACTGGGCACCGTGCTCATCCAGAAGCTGACGGAACCCTACTGCCACTCCAGCTATGCGATGGACGCCGACAAGCACAAGCTGAAGGCCGATCTGATGGCGCAGATGCGCCGCGCGTGCCTCGCCGCCGGCTGCCGCGACCTTGAGGACGGCAAGCGCCCGGCCAAGCGCAAGAAGCCGCGCATCATCATCGTCACCGAGCACTATTCGCTCGGCCACGCCATCTACCGCACCCACTCGCGGGCGGTGCGGTCGTTGCGCGAACGGTTCGAAGTCATCGGCGTCCTGCACGGCGACCCGAAGGAGCCCGAGGTCCTCAGCTGTTTCGACGACATCATCCGCTTCCCGATGGCGGACCTGATGACGGTGACCAAGACGGTCAGCGAGGCCATCCTCGAGCGCGAGCCCGAGATCGTCTTCCACCTCGGCGTCGGCCTGACGATCACCGCGATCGCGCTGGCGTCGCTCCGGCTGGCGCCGGTGCAGTGCGTCTCCTACGGACACACGGCGACAACCATGAGCCCCGAGATCGACTACATGGTGCTGCCCGAGGACTTCGTGAAGTCGAAGACCTGCTACTCGGAAAAGCTCCTGCTCCTGCCGCCGGACGCCTTCCCCTACACGCCGCGGGACATCGACCCTGCGGTCGACGCCGCTCTGGCGGCGGCCGAGGACCCGACCCAGGGCGAGGTGCTCAAGATCGCCATCCCCGCCTCGGTCATGAAGATCAACGCCTTCCTGCTCGCGGCGCTCGCGCGCATCGCCAAGGAGGCCAAGCGGCCGATCGAGTTCCACTTCTTCCCGCTGGGGGCGCGAGGGATCGCCTATTTCTACCTCGAGCGTGAGATCAAGCGTCAGCTGCCGAACGCCGTCGTGCACCTCGAAGTCCCGCATGACGTCTACCTGCAGCGGCTCCTGGCCTGCGCCTTCTTCCTCTGCCCTTTCCCGTACGGGAACATGAACAGCATCGTCGATGCGGTCTCGCTCGGCCTGCCGGGCGTCTGCCTCGACGGGCCCGAGGCGCATTCGCACGCCGATCTGGCCATCTTCCGCCGCCTCGGACTGCCGGAAGACCTGATGGCCGAGACCGTAGACGAGTACGTCGCCGCGGCCGCGCGGCTGATCAACGACAAGGCCTGGCTCGCGCGCTGCCGGCGGGCCGCCAAGCGGGTCGATCTCGAGGCGCGCTTCTTCGCCGGCGACGAGACCAAGTTCTGCGAAGCGGTCTACGGCCTGCTCGGTCTCTAGCCGCGCGGCGCGAGCGCGGCTGTCGCGCGCACCCGCCTAAATCGTCTAGTCAGGATCCGATGCATCCCCGCCCGGTCCCGTTCGATCTCGGACCCGTCCACTTCGTGGGCATCGGCGGCATCGGCATGAGCGGCATCGCCGAGATCATGCTGCGCATCGGCTACGTCGTGCAGGGCTCGGACGCGCGCGCCTCCGCCAACACCGAGCGGCTCGAGGCGCTGGGGGCGAAGATCTTCATTGGCCACGACGCGGCGCATCTGGACGGCGCTTCGGCCGTAGTCTTCTCCACCGCGATCAAGTCCGACAACCCTGAGATCGTCGCGGCGCGGGAGCGGCGGGTCCCCCTGGTGCGGCGCGCCGAGATGCTGGCCGAGCTGATGCGGCTGCAGCATTCGGTCGCGGTCAGCGGAACGCACGGCAAGACCACAACGACCTCGCTGGTTGCCGCCCTGCTTGACGCCGGCGGCCTGGATCCGACCGTCGTCAACGGCGGCATCGTCAACGCCTATGGGGCCAACGCCAAGGTAGGCGAAGGCGAGTGGATGGTCGTCGAGGCGGACGAGAGCGACGGCAGCTTCCTCAGGCTCAAGTCGACCATTGCCGTCGTCACCAACATCGACCCTGAGCACCTCGACCACTACGGCGAGTTCGACGCGGTCAAGCGGGCGTTTCAGGACTTCGTCGAGAACATCCCCTTCTACGGTTGCGCCGTGCTCTGCACCGACCATCCCGAGGTGCAGGCGATGGCGGCCCGGATCGAGAACCGTCGGCTGGTGAGCTACGGCCTCAATCCGCAGGCCGAGGTGAGGGCGGTCAACCTCGCCGGCGGCGCGGCGGGTTCGACCTTCGATGTGGTCGTCACGCCGCTGAACGGGGAGCCGACAACGCTTGCGGACCTCACGCTGCCGATGGCCGGCGAGCACAATGTGACCAACGCCCTGGCCGCTATCGCCGTGGCCCGTGAGCTCGGCGTCGGCGAGGAGGCTATCCGTAGCGGCCTGGCCGGCTTCGCCGGTGTCAGGCGACGCTTCACCCCCACCGGCGAGGCGCGCGGCGTCCGCGTCATCGACGACTACGGCCACCATCCGGTCGAGATCGCGGCCGCGCTCAAGGCCGCCCGAGGGGTCACCAACGGGCGGGTGATCGCCGTCGTGCAGCCGCATCGCTACTCGCGGCTGGCCGGACTGTTCGAAGAGTTCTGCGCCTGCTTCAACGACGCCGACGTGGTGATCGTGGCCGACGTTTATCCGGCCGGCGAGGCGCCTCTCGAAGGCGCATCGCGCGATGCCCTGGTCGAGGGCCTGCGCCGCTGGGGCCACCGCCGCGTCGTCGCGCTCGCCGGCCCCGACGAGCTCGCCGCGGTTGTGGCGGAGGAGGCCAAGGCCGGCGACCTGGTCGTCTGCCTCGGCGCCGGCGACATCACGGCCTGGGCGCAGGCGCTGCCGGCCGGGCTCGAGGCTCTGCCTGCGCCATGAGCTGGCGCGACCGGCTGCCGCCCGCGCGCGGCAAGCTCCTGTTCGACGAGCCGCTCGCGCCACTCACATGGCTGCGCGTCGGCGGGCCGGCCGACGTCCTCTTCCTTCCCGAAGACGAGGAGGATCTCGCCGCCTTCCTGCGCGGGCTGGACGCGACTGTCCCCGTCACCGCCATCGGCGTGGGGTCGAACCTCTTGGTGCGCGACGGCGGCGTCGACGGCGTGGTCATTCGCCTTGGCCGCCCGTTCGCCGGCATCGAGGCGAAAGGCGATGGCCGTATCTTCGCCGGCGCGGCGGCGCTCGACGCCAGCCTGGCGCGCGAGGCGGCCAGAGCCGGCGTCGCCGGGCTGGAGTTCTTCCGCGGCGTGCCGGGGACTGTCGGCGGCGCCTGCGTCATGAACGCGGGCTGCTATGGAGCGGAGACCAAGGACGTCCTGGTCGAGGCCTATGCTGTCGACCCGGACGGGCGAGCGCATCGTTCTCTCGAACGCCGAGATGGACTTCGTCTACCGCAAGTCGAGGACGGCGGCCGAACGGCCGCTCGTCTTCACCGGCGCGCTGTTTTCGGGTCGCCCTGACGAACCCGTCGCGATCGCAGGCCCGTATGGACGAGATCACCGCCAGGCGGGAGTCCACCCAGCCCATCCGGGAGAAGACGGGCGGATCGACATTCAAGAACCCGGAGGGCGACAGCGCCTGGCGGCTGGTCGATGCGGCGGGCTGGCGCGGTAAGCCCTATGGCGCAGCGCGGTTCTCCGAACAGCACGCCAACTTCCTGATCAACAGCGGCGAGGCGACCGCCGCCGACCTCGAGGGGCTGGGCGAAGCCGTCCGCGCCGACGTCCGGGCCAAGCTCGGCGTCGGGCTGGAGTGGGAGATCAAACGCATCGGCCGCCCTGCAACCTGAACCCGAATTAACGAGGGGTCCGGCGCCCTTTCGGTTAGCTTCCGCCACCGAAGAACTCCTCAGGGCTGCAGAGATCAATGAGCGTCGCCGATATCGCCGAACAACCGTTCCTGGCAGGGACCGCGCCGCCGCCGGAGAAGCCGGCCCCGTTCTGGGCCCTGTTCAAGAAGCAGCCGCCCAACCAGTGGGAGACCCTGCCCGCGGTCGTCTACGAGCAGCCGGTCTATGTCTCGAAGTCCGTGCTCGGCGGCGGCGTCTTCGTCGAGCGACCCCGAGGGGGTGCGCCACGTGCTGCTCGACAACGTCGCCAACTACCCGAAGACCGACATGGAGAAGCGCTTCTTCTCGGCCATGTTCGGCGAAGGGCTGCTTTCGACCGACGGCGAAAAATGGCGCACCCACCGCAAGGTCATGGCGCCGGCCTTCGACCCGCGCAGCGTCCAGTCGTACGCGCCGGCGATGGCGGAGACTTCCGAGACCTTCCGCAAACACTGGGAACAGCTGGGCGAGGGGGCCGAGATCGACATCTCCGAGGAGATGACGGCGCTGACCCTGCAGATCATCTGCAAGACGATGTTCTCCTCCGACGCCGACGAGCTGATCGACGTGACCGGCAGCGCGCTCGAGCGCACCCAGACCGCCCTCAACTTCTCGATCCTCGACGTGCTGCCGATCATCGGGCCAATGCGCATGAAGCGCAAAGAGGACGAGATCCACGCCGATTTCAGCACGATGGACGCGGCGATCTACCGCCTCATCGCGCAACGCGAGAAGACCATCGAGAGCGCGCCCAAGGACCTCCTCACCCGCCTGATCGCGGCCAAGGATCCGGACAACGGCGCCGGCATGAACGCCACCGAGGTGCGCGACGAGGTCCTGACCATCTTCATGGCGGGCCACGAGACCACGGCCGTCACCATGACATGGGTCTGGTACCTGCTGTCACAGCATCCGCAAGTCGCCGACAAGCTGCATGCCGAACTGGATACGGTGCTCGGCGACCGAGCCCCCACAGCCGACGACCTGCCCAAGCTCGTCTACGCGCGCATGGTGATCGACGAGGCCATGCGGCTCTACCCGCCGGCGCCGGGCATCTCGACCCGCATCGCGCTCAAGGACGACGTGATCTGCGGCGTGAAGGTGAAGGCGGGGACGCAGGTCGGCGTCGCGCCCTGGGTGATGCACCGCCACCGCAAGCTCTGGGACAACCCCGAGCGGTTCGACCCAGAGCGGTTCGCGCCGGAAAAGGCGGTGTCGAGGCCGCGGTTCGCCTACATGCCGTTCGGCGGCGGCCCGCGCATCTGCATCGGCGCTGCGCTGGCCACAACCGAGGCGACGCTGATCCTGGCCACGCTCGCCCAACGGTTCAATCCGAAGCTCGCATCCGGCCAGGACATTCGCCTGCAGGCGCGGATCACGCTGCGCCCCCTGAACGGGATGAAGATGATTCTCGAGCGCCGCCCGTCCTGAGCGGCGAGCCGCCGTTCGCCTAGGCGTAGACGCTCAGCTGCGAGCCGCTTTGGTTGGGCGGCGGCTGGGAGGTGGTGGCCGTGTCACCCGAGGCGTTTGTCGGCTGAACGGCCGCGGCGCCCTGCGATTGGCTGAGGCTTCCGCCAAAGGTGACCGCCGGCGTGCTCTGGGTGTTGCTTGAGCCTTGCGCCGCGCCCGCGCCGTTGCTCTGGCTGGACGCATCGGGGCTGTTCGGCGGGTGGGCCGGATTGACGTCCTTCTGCGCGAGAGCCACGTCGCTGCAGTTGAAGCAGACATAGCCGTTGACGATCTGGAACGAAGACATGCGAGCGAGGCCCCATTCTGGCGCGCTTTCCCTGTTAGGCGATCGGGCTTAACAGCAGCTTTCCGCGGCCCTCGAGAGATTCGGATTTCCGCCATGCCCGCGCGCCTCGAAGGCAGCCACGTCGCCGTCCTGTTGGGCGGCCTCTCGTCGGAGCGAGAGGTGTCGCTGGTGTCTGGCGCGGCCTGCGCGGAGGCGCTGGAGCGGTTGGGCGCGAGGGTGAGCCGCGTCGATGCCGGCCGCGACCTTGCCCAGGTCCTGACGGGCCTGAAGCCCGACGTCGTGTTCAACGCGTTGCACGGCGAGTGGGGCGAGGACGGCTGCGTGCAGGGCGTGCTCGAGACGCTGGCGCTGCCTTACACCCACTGCGGCGTACTCGCCTCGGCGCTGGCCATGGACAAGGTGAAAGCCAAAGCCGTGATGGCGGCAGCTGGCGTCGCTGTGCCGGGTGGCGGTCTGTTCGACCGGCGCGAGGCGGGGCGGGCGCATGCGATGCCGCCGCCCTATGTGGTCAAGCCGAACGCCCAGGGGTCATCGGTTGGCGTCTTCCTGGTGTTCGAGGGGGCCAATTCGCCGCCCACAGAGCTCCTGGCGCCCAGCTGGACCTATGGCGAGGAGGTCCTGATCGAGCCCTATGTGCGCGGCTTCGAGTTGGCCGTTGCGGTCATGGACGGCAAGGCGCTGACCGTGACCGAAATCATCCCGCGCACCGGCTTCTACGACTATGAGGCGAAGTACGGCGAGGACGGCTCGGCCCACGTGGTGCCAGCCAGAATCCCCGAAGCGGTAAGGGATCGCGCCATGCGGATGGCCGAGCTCGCGCACGCGGCGCTTGGTTGCCGAGGCGTTACGCGGGCCGATCTTCGTTATGACGACATTAACGACATTCTGGTCCTGTTGGAGGTCAACACCCAGCCCGGCATGACGCCCACTTCGCTCGTTCCCGAGCAGGCGGCGCACCGAGGCGTGGCGTTCGACGAGTTGGTGGGCTGGATCGTGGAGGACGCCTATGGCCGCGGCGGTGCGAGGAGGGGTCCCTAGCCGCGCGACCGCCCGGGCGAAGGCCAAGCCGAAGCCGAGCCGCCGCGCTCGCGCCAAGCCGCCTGCCAGGCCTTACGCCCCCGCCAAACTCGCCGCGGCCCGAAGCCTCGGCCTGATGCCGCTCACCGCGCTCAGCCTCGCCGTCCTCGTCGGCGTGCTTGGCATCGTCGCCATGCTGGCCAGCGACCCGCGCGTGGAGCGCGCGCGCGTGCAGACGATCGCCGGCGTCGATCGCGCCTTCATCGACTTGGGCTTCAAGGTCGGCGACGTGACCGTGCAGGGCGCGACGCCCGCCGCCGCGGCTGACGTCCTGAAGGCGGCCGCCCTCAACAAGGGCGAGCCGATCCTGCACCTCGACCTCGCCGCAGTACGAGCGCGCGTGGAGCGCGTCGGCTGGGTGAAGAGCGCCAAGGTCGTGCGCCTGTTGCCCGACACCATCGTCATCGCCATCACCGAGCGGCAGACCATGGCGGTCTGGCAGCACGCGGGCCGCACCCTCGTCATCGACTCGACCGGCCGCGCCATCCCGGAAGCCGACCCCGCGCAGTTCGGCGACCTGCCCCTGGTGGTGGGCGAGGGGGCCGACCAGGCGGCGCCCGGCATCCTGCCCCTGCTCACCAGCCGGCCACGGTTGATGAGCAAACTCGACGCCGTCGTTCGTGTCGACGATCGCCGCTGGGACCTCCGCACCCGGGAAGGGGCGCTGATCGAGCTGCCCGCCGCCGGCGAAGCGCAGGCGCTCTCACGTCTCGACGGCCTCGACGCGCAATCGCGCATCCTCGATCTCGGCTTCGCGCGCATCGATCTGCGCGACCCGGACATGGTGACCGTGCGGCCCAGCGACGCGCCGGCGACGCCCCAGCCCGTGACCACCGGGGCGTGAGGGGGGATATGTCTTGAGGAGCTTGCAAGATGTCCAAGCTTGAGGATCGGCGCGAGGCCAGGGAGGGCCTGAAAGCGCTGGCCGGGCGCGCCCCGGTCGTGGCGGCGCTGGATCTCGGCGCGACCAAGGTCAGCTGCTTCATCATGAAGCCGGGCGGGGTGAACCGTGAGATGCGGACCCTGCAGACGGCCGGCGTCGGCTACGTGCAGTCGCGCGGCGTGCGCGGCGGATCGATCGTGAACATGGACGAGGCCACCGATGCAGTCGCCCAGGCGGTCGAGCGGGCGGAAGCGGTCGCCGGCGTCAGCGTGCAGGGCGTCGCCGTGACCACCTCCGGCGGGCAGCTGGCCAGCCACCGCCTCGCCTCGGAGGTGGCTCTCGCCGCCCGCCCGATCGGGGACGTCGACCTCAGCCGCGCCATCTCGGCCGCGCTCAACCAGGTCAAGATGCCCGGCCGCCGGCCGATCCATCTCTTGCCCATCGCCTGGTCGGTTGACGCCCAGCGCGGTGTACGCGACCCGCGCTCGATGATGGGCAAAGTGCTCCGCCTCGACCTCATGGTCGTCTCGATGAGCGAGGCGATGTTCCAGATGCTGAGCTTCTGCATCGAGCGCGCGCACCTGGAGTTCCGCGGCGTGGTCGCCGCTCCGTTCGCCTCGGCGCTCGCCGCGCTCGAGGACGACGAGATGGACCTGGGCTGCGTCTGCATCGACATGGGCGGCGGCTCGACCTCGGTCGCGGTGTTCGCCGGCGGCTCGCTGGTGCACGTCGACAGCTTGGCGGTGGGCGGCGGACACGTGACCGCTGACATCGCGCGCGGACTTTCCACCTCAATTTCCGGGGCGGAGCGGATCAAGACGCTGCATGGCTCGGCCATCGCCTCGGCGAACGAGGACCGCGAGATGATCGAGGCGCCGCCGCGCGGCGACGATCCAGGCGCGGGTCCCGTGATCGCGCCCCGCTCGCTGCTCAAGGGCATCATCGCGCCGCGGGTCGAGGAGACCCTGGAACTGCTGCGCGAGCGGCTGCGGACGGCGGGCGCCCCGTTGAGGCCAGCGCCGGCGTCGTGCTGACCGGAGGTGCGAGCCAGCTCGCCGGCGTGCGCGAGGTGGCGGTCAGGGTGTTCGACCGACCGGTCCGGCTCGGCCGCCCCCGCCGCGTGCCGCACCTGGCGGACGCCGCCTCGGGCCCTGCGTTCTGCGCCGCGGCCGGCGTGCTGCAGCGCGCCGCGTTCGGCCCGCGCGAAGCGGTGACCCTGCGTTCGCTGACCGGCGGGCGGGCGAAGCAGCGTCCCGTCGACCCCCACGCGCCGGCGCTTGTCCGCGCCGCGGCCTGGCTGCGCGACAACCTTTAACCCTACCCGGGCCGAATCGAGCCGTACTCGAGGCGACAACTGAGGCGAAATTTGGTCGCACTCGCCGCCGCCGCCGCTCGATTAGGGCTTTTGATTCAATCAATTTTGAGCGGGCCGCGGCGGCGCGAAGACGCGACTCAGCCTAGAGTTTTTAACTGCCAATTAAGGTTAGTCGGCGTTCAGTCGGGGTAACTGTCGCGGACCCCCGCGGGCGGGCTGCCGTCGCCTTCGCCACGCGGTGTTCCAGGACCGGGAGTCCTTATGGCCATTCATCTTTCCGCACCGCGCACCAGCGAGCTGAAGCCGCGCATTGTCGTCTTCGGGGTGGGCGGGGCCGGCGGCAACGCCGTCAACAACATGATCGAAGCGGGGCTGGAAGGCGTCGAGTTCGTCGTCGCCAACACCGACGCCCAGCAGCTGGCGTTCGCCAAGACCGAGCGGCGCATCCAGCTCGGCGTGACCACGACCCAGGGCCTTGGCGCGGGCGCGCATCCCGAGATCGGCATGTCGGCGGCGGAAGAATCGGCGCCTGAGATCAGCGACCATCTCGACGGCGTGCACATGATCTTCATCACCGCCGGCATGGGCGGCGGCACGGGCACGGGGGCGGCGCCGATCATCGCCAAGTGCGCGCGCGAGCGCGGCATCCTGACGGTGGGCGTCGTGACCAAGCCCTTCACCTTCGAGGGCCGCCATCGCATGCGCCTTGCCGAGTCCGGCATCGCCGAGCTGCAGCGCTACGTCGACACCCTGATCGTCATTCCGAACCAGAACCTGTTCCGCATCGCCAACGAGCGCACCACCTTCGCCGAGGCCTTCGGCATGGCGGACCAGGTGCTGCATTCGGGCGTGCGCTCGATCACCGACCTCATGGTGCTGCCCGGCCTGATCAACCTCGACTTCGCCGACGTGCGCACGGTGATGACCGAGATGGGCAAGGCGATGATGGGCACCGGCGAGGCGTCGGGCGAAGACCGCGCGCTGGTCGCGGCGCAGAACGCCATCGCCAACCCGCTGCTCGACGAGATCTCGCTCAAGGGCGCCCGCGCGGTCCTGGTCAACGTGACCGGCGGCGACGACATGACGCTGCTCGAGGTCGACGAGGCGGCCAACGCCATCTCGGAACAGGTGGATCCGGAAGCCAACATCATCTTCGGCGCCGCGCCGGATCCGTCGCTGAACGGCAAGATCCGCGTTTCCGTGGTCGCAACTGGCATGGACGGCCAGGCGATCGCCGCGATCGAGCCCAAGCCCCAGCGCGCGGCGCAGCCGGCCCTGTCGCCGATGACCATGCGCGAACCGGCGGCGGAGCGGGAGCCAATAGCGCCCGCCGCAGCCGTCGCGACCTCTTCCAACGTCGGCGTCATCGAGCCCGAGCCCGCAAAGCCCGAGCCGGTGTTCACGCCCGCCTACACGGTCACCGCCGAGCAGCCGATCATCCGCGAGCCGGCCGCGCCGGCGCTGGAGCTGCAGGGCGACCTCTACGAGACGCCGAAGGCCGAAACTGCCGAGCCAATGCCGGAGCCCGCGCCGACGGCGCTCGCCGCAGAGGCTGCGCCCGAGGAGGTCGAGGATGAGCCGCTGTTCGGCAGCCGCCCGTTGGTCGAGGAGAATCGCCCCGCAAAGGCTGGCTTCCTCGGGCTGTTCGGGCCGCGCACGCGCAGCGATCCGCCTGCGCCGCTCCGCGACTACCGCAACGATCCGACGCCGGTCCTGCAGGCCAGGGCGGCGGCTGGCGGCGCCGCTGCGGCGGCGCAGCCGATCGAGGAGGAGCACGAGGAGGCGGGCGAGGATCTCGAGATCCCCTCCTTCCTGCGCCGCCTCGCCAACTGATCGGCCGCGCGCCGCTGCTCCGGCGGTGACAGTTCGACACCAAGCTTGAATGGCGCCCTGCCGCGGGTGACCATAAGCGCTGGGGGTCCGTTGGTGACGCGGGAGCGGCGAGGCATGGCGACATCGCACCAGCACACGCTCGCGCGCGCGGCGCCGATCGAGGGCATCGGTCTGCACAGCGGTGTTCAGGTGCGCGGCGCCATCCGCCCGGCGCCGGCTAACGCCGGCATCAGCTTCGTGCGCACCGACCTCGCCGGCGACAATCGCATTCCGGCCCGCGCCGAGGCGGTTACCCAGACGCGGCTTGGCACAGTGATCGCCAATGCGGCCGGGGCCGAGGTCTCCACCGTCGAACACCTGATGTCGGCGCTGGCCGGCCTCGGCGTGGACAACGCCGTCGTCGAGCTCGACGGTCCCGAGGCGCCGATCTTCGATGGATCCGCCCAGGCGTTCGTCGAGCTGATCGATGCCGCCGGCCTCGAGCGCCAGCCGGCTGACCGGACCGCGATCGAGGTGCTGCAGCCGATCGAGATCACCGATCGCGACAGGCGCGCAGCGCTCCTGCCCGCCACGCGCTTCGAAATGGCGTTCGAGATCGACTTCGCGGCCGCCGCGATCGGCGTCCAGTCGATCGACCTCGCGCTGAACCCCGCCGCGTTCCGCCGCGAGATCGCGCCGGCGCGCACGTTCGGGTTCCTGCACGAGGTCGAGGCGTTGCGGAACATGGGCCTCGCGCGCGGCGGGTCGATGGAGAACTGCCTGGTCATCGACGGCGACGCGCTGGTCAATCCGGAGGGCCTGCGGTTCCCCGACGAGTTCGTGCGCCACAAGGTGCTGGACGCGCTCGGCGACCTCTATCTGCTGGGCGCGCCGCTGATCGGGCGGTACGAGAGCGTGCGCGGCGGTCACGAGCTGAACAACGCGCTCGCGAGGGCGCTTTTGGCGCGGCCGAACGCCTGGCGACGGCGGGTCGCGGCGGCCGATCTCGCCGAGGCAGGCTGACGCGCCCTTCCATCCGTTTGCGCGTCAGATCAGCTAGTGTAGAAGCCTCCGGCGGGTGTTTCCGTCAACGGTCGGCGCGGGGGCGTCTTGTTCGAGGTCAAACTCCGTGCTCGCTAACGTTCGGATCCGCCCCACCCTGGCTCTGGTGCTGGTCGCCGCCGTGGCTTTGAGCGGCTGCAATCTTCTGAATCGCAACAAGAACAAGGAAGACACGACCTACGCCGAGCAGCCGGTCGAGCAGCTCTATTCCGTCGGAGCCGAACGCCTGGACGCCCACCGCTGGAGCGATGCGGTCACCTACTTCAAGGAAGTCGAGCGCCAGCATCCGTACTCGGAGTGGTCGAGGCGGGCGATCCTGATGGAGGCCTACGCCCACTACCAGAACAACGACTACACCAGCGCCGTCGCCGACTCGGAGCGTTTCCTCGAGCTCTATCCGGGCAACAGTTCGGCTGTGTATGCATACTATTTGAAGGCGCAGTGCTACTTCGAGCAGATCCTCGACGTCGGCCGCGACCAGGGCGCCACGCAACAGGCGCTCACCGCCGAGACGGAAGTCGCCCGCCGGTTCCCGCACACGCCCTACGCCGCCGACGCACGGGTCAAGATCGACATGATCCACGACCAGTTGGCCGGCAAGGAGATGGCGGTCGGCCGTTTCTACGAACAGAACGGTGACATGTTGGCCGCGATCGGCCGCTTCAAGACCGTGATCGACAAATACCAGACCACCAGCCACACGCCCGAAGCGCTCGAGCGGCTGGTCGAGGGCTACCTGACCCTTGGGCTGATCCAGGAGGCCAAGGAGAACGCCGCTGTCCTCGGGTACAACTACCCGGGCAGCTACTGGTACGAGACGGCCTACAAGCTGATGGCCTCGAAGGGCTATCCGCTCGGCACGCAGCCCAAGCACGGCCGCCGAGGCCTGTTCCGCGCCACCCGCGAGTTCTTCGGGCCGGCCGCTCCGCCGCCTGAGCCGCCCCCTCCGCCGGCGACGCAGCCGCAGCAGCAGACGGCCACCAGCGCCCAGGAGCAGCAGTCGCTGGACAAGGCGACGAAGAAACACAAGCGCACCTGGTACAACCCGCTGGGGCTATGAGCCGGCGCGCCGGCGCCCAGTTCGCCTACATCGCCTCGGTGCGCGCGGGCGCGACGCCGACGACGCCAACGATGGTCACCCCGGCCGAAAAGAAGACGCCCTGAGGCGAGCGCAGTTGAGCCGCCGAGCGTTTGCGGCGATCCTTTGCCCCGCATGCTGATCGGGCTCGCCATCCGCGACGTGGTCTTGATCGAGAGCCTCGACCTGGCTTTCGGGCCTGGGCTGACCGTGCTGACCGGCGAGACCGGCGCCGGCAAATCGATCATCCTCGACGCGCTCGGCCTCGCCACCGGCGCGCGCGGCGACGCCGGCCTGGTCCGGCGCGGCGCAGCCCAGGCGCAGGCGACCGCGATCTTCGCGCTCACGCCCGACCATCCTGCCTGGGCCTACCTGGCCGAGAAGGGCCTGAGCGAGACCCCGGACGATGACCTGGTTCTCCGCCGCCAGCTGGGCGCCGATGGCCGCGGCCGCGCCTTCGTCAACGACCAGGCGACGAGCATCGGCGTGCTGCGCGATCTTGGCGCGATGCTGCTCGAGGTGCACGGCCAGCACGAGACGGTGGGGTTGCTCGATCAGCGCACCCACCGGCCGCTCCTCGACGCCTTCGGAGGCCTCGGCCGCGAGACGGCGGCCTGCCTCGAGACCTGGAGCGCATGGCGGGCGGCTCGGGAGCGCGCCGAAGCCCTGGCCGAGGCCGCGCGCTCGGCCGCCGCCGAGTCCGAGGAGCTCACCGCCCGTCTGGCCGAGCTCGATCGCTTGAGCCCGCGCGAGGGCGAGGAGGCGGAGCTGGCCGAACAACGCGCCCTGCTCGGCGCCGCCGAGAAGGCGCTTGGGGAGATCAACGCCGCCCGCGAGGGCGTCGGCGACAGCCTGACCGGCCGGCTCGCCCAGGCGCTCAGGGCGCTGGAGCGGGCGCGCGAGCGGGCGCTCGCCGCCGGCGTCAGCGCCGACGGCGCCGCGGGCGCGCGCCTTGCCGAAGCGGCGGCCGCCGTCGACCGGGCGCTGGTCGAAGCCACCGAAGCGGTCGCGGCCATCGATGCCGCCGCGCAGGCCTTCGACTTCGAACCGGACGAGCTGGAGCACGCCGAGGAGCGGCTGTTCGCGCTCCGCGCCGCCGCCCGCAAGCTCGGCGTCTCCGTCGACGAGCTGCCCGCCCGCCGCACGGCCATCGCCGAGGCGCTCCGCCTGGCCGAGACCAGCCAGGACGCACTCACCGCGGCGAACGCCGAGGCCGCCGCCGCGCGCACCCGCTACCTCGATGCGGCCGCGGCGCTCAGCGCCGCCCGCCGGGCCGCAGGCGACCGCCTGGCCGCCGCCGTGGCCGCCGAGCTCGCGCCCTTGAAGCTGGAAAAGGCGCGCTTCCGCGTCGCGGTCGAGCCGCTGGCGGAGGAGCGCGCCGGGCCGTCGGGCGCAGACCGCGTGGCCTTCGAGATCGCCACCATCCCGGGCGCGCCGTTCTCGGCCCTTACCGACATCGCCTCCGGCGGGGAGCTCGCGCGCTTTGCGCTGGCGCTCAAGGCCTCGCTGGCCGGGCGCGGCGAGGAAGCGCAGCCGCTGATGATCTTCGACGAGGTGGACCAGGGGGTCGGCGGCGCGGTCGCCGACGCGGTGGGCCTTCGCCTCAAGCGCCTGGCCAAGGCCGCGCAGGTGGTGGTCGTCACCCACTCGCCGCAGGTGGCCGCGCGGGCCGACGCCCACTGGCGCGTGCTCAAGCTTGGCGACGGGGAGCGGGTCTCGACCGGCGTCGAGACGCTGAACACCGCCCAGCGCGAGGAGGAGATCGCCCGCATGCTCTCCGGCGCCGCCGTCACCGACGCCGCCCGCGCCGCCGCCAGGGCGCTGATGGCGGGGTAGTCGCCGCGGTCTCGCGCGAAGCCGCAGATTCGACCACCAAGCACACGAAGGACACCAAGGATGTCGTGCAAGGGCTCGTCGCTACTGCCAGCCTCGCCCCTTCGTGTCTTGGTGTGCTTGGTGGTTTAAATGGAGATGCCCGCTTGCGCGGGCATGAGTGGGTGTTGAGGGGATGCCGAAAGCTGTCGCGGAGTTGACCGAGGCGGAAGCGGTCGAGGAGCTGACCGCGCTCGCCGATGAGCTGGCGCGGAACGACATCCGCTACTTCCAGGACGATGCGCCCAGCATCTCGGATGCCGAGTACGACGCGATGAAGCGGCGGAACGGCGAGATCGAGGCGCGCTTCCCGCACCTGATCCGCGAGAACTCGCCGTCGCTGAAGGTGGGCGCGGCGCGCTCGACATCCTTCTCCCCGGTCGAGCACGGCGTGCCGATGCTCTCCCTCGACAACGCCTTCTCCGACGAGGACGCCATCGAGTTCGACGCCCGCGTCCGCCGGTTCCTCCGCCTCGGCGAGGAGCCGGTCGCCTACACGGCCGAGCCGAAGATCGACGGCCTCTCCGCCTCCCTGCGCTACGAGAACGGGGTCTTCGTCCAGGGCGCGACGCGCGGCGATGGCCGGGTCGGCGAGGACGTGACCCAGAACCTGAAGACCATCGGCGAGATCCCGCACCACCTGAAGGGCAAGGGCTGGCCCGAGGTGATCGAGGTGCGGGGCGAGGTCTACTTCGGCCACGAGGACTTCGCCGCCCTCAACCGCGCCGCCGAAGCCGCCGGCCAGCGCACCTATGTCAATCCCAGGAACGCCGCCGCCGGGTCGCTCCGCCAGATCGACCCGACCATCACCGCCCAGCGCCAACTGCGCTTCTTCGCCTACGCCTGGGGCCTGATCAGCGCCCCCTTCGCCGATACCCAGTGGAAGGCGCTGGAAGCGCTGAGGGCGTGGGGCTTCCAGGTCACGCCGCAGGCGGCGCGCGTGGAGGGCGCGGACGGCCTCCTCGCCGCCTATGCGCGGATGGAGGCCGAAAGGCCGCGGCTCTCCTTCGACATCGACGGGGTGGTCTACAAGGTCGACCGCCTCGACTGGCAAGGCCGGCTGGGGTTCGTCTCCCGCTCGCCGCGCTGGGCGATCGCGCGCAAGTTCCCGGCCGAGCAGGCGCGCACCATCCTTCAGGCCATCGACATCCAGGTCGGCCGCACCGGCGCGGTCACCCCCGTCGCGCGGCTCACGCCTGTCACCGTCGGCGGCGTGGTGGTCGAGAACGCCACCCTGCACAACGCCGACGAGATCGCGCGCAAGGACCTGCGCATCGGCGACACGGTGATCGTGCAGCGCGCCGGCGACGTCATCCCGCAGATCGTGGGCGTGGTGGAGAGCGAGCGGCCGAAGGGCGCCAAGGCCTACGAATTCCCCACCCATTGCCCGTGCCCGCTGCACACGCTCTTGGCGCGCGAGACCACCTCGTCCGGCGCCGAGACGGTCGTGCGCCGCTGCACCGGCGAGTTCGCCTGTCCGTTCCAGCGGGTCGAGCACCTCAAGCACTTCGTCTCCCGCCGCGCCTTCGACATCGAGGGCCTGGGCGAGAAGTCCCTGCAGGCCTTCTTCGACGAGGGCCTGATCACCGAGCCGGCCGACATCTTCCGCCTGGGCCGCAACACCGAGGCGCTGGAGATGCTGCGCGAGCGCGAGGGCTTCGGCGAGACCTCGGTGCGCAACCTCGAGCGGGCGATCGAGGGCCGGCGGCGGATCGCGCTCGACCGGTTCATCTACGGCCTCGGCATACGGCATGTCGGCGAGACCACCGCGGTGGTGCTGGCGCGCGGCTACCTGACCGCCGAGGCCTTCCTCCAGGCGATGGACAAGGTCGCCCAGCACGACCCGGAAGCCTGCGCCGAGCTCGACGCGCTCGACCAGATCGGGACGGCGGTGATCGAGGCCGCCGCGGCCTTCTTCGCCGAGGACCACAATCGCAAGATGGTCGCCGACCTGAGCGCCGAGCTCGAGATCCTCGACGCCGAGGCGCCGAAGACCGACACCGCCATCGCCGGCAAGACGGTGGTGTTCACCGGCTCGCTCGAGCGGCTGACCCGCGACGAGGCCAAGGCGCAGGCCGAAGCGCTGGGGGCCAAGGTCGCTTCGTCGGTCTCGAAGAAGACCGACCTGGTCGTCGCCGGCCCCGGCGCCGGCTCCAAACTCAAGACCGCGGCCGACCTGGGGATCCAGGTGCTGACCGAGGACGAGTGGCTGGCGCTGGTTGCTCCCTAGTTCCGCTCATCCCGGCGAAAGCCGGGATGAGTGGTGGTAGGTGCTAAAGCCGGTGCTTCGCCCCCACCTCTGTGCAGGCGGTGCGGTACCAGGCGACGACATCGGGGTGGTAGGGGATGCCGTGGGCGCGGCGGTCGGCTTCGGCTTCCGCTTCCTCGATGCCGGGGTAGACCACCCGCGCTTCGCCGGGCGCCGGCGTGCAGTCCAGCAGGCGGCGCAGGTAGGCGTCCATGTCGGTCTTGAACTGCTCGAGGTCGGTGAACGCGGCGACGTCGAAGGCGAGGAAGAAGTGGGTGGAATCGCCGCGGCGGAACGGCCCGCCGCCGGCCCCGCCAAGCAGGCTGGTCAAGACCTCGACCATCATGATGAGGCCAAACCCCTTGTGCGAGCCGATGTCCCGCGTCCCGCCCAGCGGCAGCATCATGAACCCTTCAGGGGCCGGCGCTTCCTCCATGAGCGGCGAGCCGTCGGCGCGGGTGACCCAGCCGGGCAGGACCTTGCCGCCCAATCGGCTGAGCAGCGCGATCTTGTTCGCCGCCACCGAACTCATCGAGGCGTCGAAAATGAAGGGGACCTCGTCGCGGGACGGCGCCGCGATCCCGATGGGATTGAGCCCCAGCAGCCGCTCGGCCCCGCCGGTCGGCGCCACCAGCACCCCGCCGGTGGTCATCGAGATGCCGACCATGTCGTGCGGCAGCGCGCGGTGCGCGTAGTAGGCGGCCGGTCCGTAGTGGGCGGCGTTCGAGACGATGGCGACGCCGACGCCATGATGGCGCGCCCGCTCGATGGCGACGTCCATGGCCGGCGGCCCGACCACGAGGCCGAGCCCTTTGTCGCCGTCGATGGCCGCGACGGGACCGGTGTCGCGCACCGTCCGCGGCGCGGGTGAAAGGTTCACCTGCCCGCGCTGCAGCCACGTCACGTAGCGGCGCGGCATGTTGCTGGCGCCATGGGAGTCGATGCCGCGCACGTCGGCATAGACCAGGACGTCGGCGGTGCGCCCCGCATCGGCCTCCGGCATGCCGAGCGCGGCGAACAGGTTGAAGATGGTCGAATGCATGTCGTCGGGCGCGACGCGCACCGCGATATCGTCCGGCACCTTGAATCGATCGAGCACGAGCGCCTCCTGGTCCGTCCCTCATAGGGCAGGCGCCGGCGCCCGCGCCATCTCCCCGTTGCGCCACGGCCCAGGTTGTGGCCGAGTTGGCTGGAGACGGCGGACGGGGCGGCGGCCGATGGGCGACGAGATTGCCAAGACGAGGTTCGGGGCCAAGGACTTCGCGCGGTTCGAGGGGCGGCTGCGCGCCGAGACGGAGCTCCTTCGCGATCTCAGCGAACGCCAGCGGTTCTCGGACGACGGGTTCGTCCTCGGCTTCGAGATCGAGGCCTGGCTGCTCGATCACGGCTGCTACCCCAACCCGATCAACGCCAGCTTCCTCGAGACGATGGCCAACCCGCTGGTGGTGCCCGAGCTCTCGCGCTTCAACGTCGAGCTGAACTGCGATCCGCTGCCCCTGACCGGCGACGTGCTCGGTCGGACGCTGGCGTCGCTGTCCGACCTCTGGAGCCACTGCAACCGCGTGGCCCACAGCATGGACGCCAACATCGTCCTGATCGGCACGCTGCCGATCCTGCGCGACCATGACCTGTCGCTCGCGCACATCTCGCCGTTCAAGCGCTATGCGGCGCTGAACCGGGAAGCCCTGAAGCAGCGGGCCGGCCGACCGCTTGTCGTCGACATCGAGGGCGAGCAGCACCTCCGCGCCGAGCACCACGACGTGATGCTCGAGGCCGCGACCACCTCGTTCCAGGTTCACCTCAAGACACCCGCCCACCTGGCGCACCGCTACTACAACGCCTCTCTGATGGCGTCGGCGGTCGTTCTCGCCGCCGGCGTCAACGCGCCGTACGTCTTCGGCCTCGACCTGTGGCGCGAGACGCGCATTCCGCTGTTCGAGCAGTCCGTGCCGTTGACCGACGCCGGCGGCGGCCAGGGCCGCGTCACCTTCGGGACCGGCTATGCACAGGGATCGCTGACGGAGGTCTTTGAAGACAACCTCGCCTATCCGGCGCTGCTGCCGATCCTGTTCGACGACCCGCCCGAGGCGCTGAGCCACCTTCGGCTGCACAACGGCACGATCTGGCGGTGGAACCGGCCGCTGGTAGGCTTCGAGCCCGACGGCTCGCCGCATTTGCGCATCGAGCACCGGACGCTGCCGTCGGGGCCCACGATGATCGACATGGTCGCCAACGCCGCGCTCTACCTCGGTCTGGTTCGCAGCTTCGTGGATGACGGGTTCGACGAGGGCGGGCTCACTTTCGCGGACGCGCGCGACAACCTCTACGCGGCGGCTCGCTACGGGCTCGACGCTGAGCTCGCCTGGCCTGGCGCCGGACGGATCGGAGCGCGAACCCTGCTGCTCGACGAACTGCTCACCGAGGCGCACGAGGGCCTCGCCGCCTTCGGAATCGATGCGGGCGAGCGAGAGCGGTTTCTCGGCGTGATCGAGGGCAGGGTCCGAAGCGGGCAGACCGGCGCGGCCTGGCAGCGCGCCGCCCTCGGCAAGTTCGGCGACCTCCGCACGATGATGGCCGCCTACTGCGAAGGCCAACGCAGCGGCGTCCCGGTGCACGAGTGGGAGCTGTAGCGGGCAGCTAGCCCAGCACCTCGCGGTCGTGTTCGCCGAGTTTGGGGGCGCGGCGGGCGATGCGCCAGGGGGTGGCTGACATCCGGTAGGGCGCGCCGGGGTAGAGGACCTGGCGGCCGAGGTCCTCGTGCTCGACCGGGGTCTGGAACCCGCGGGCGCGGAAGTGGGTGTCCTCGAACGCCTCCTCGGGCGAGTAGATCACCCCGACCGCGAAGCCGCGCTGCTGGAAGCCGGTGAAATACTCGGCGGCGCTGACGTTGGCCGCGATCAGGCCCAGCGCCTCGCGGCCGGCGGCGAAGATCGCCGTCGCCTCGTCGTCCACGCCGATCAGGTCGTAGGTGATGGCCCTCTCCCGGCCTGCGCCCATCTCCAGGAAGATCGCTTCCGGGAAGTCGCCGTCGAGGCCGAGGTCCTTGAGCCAGCCGAGGATGGCGGCGAACTCCCGCGGCGCGCGCGGCGGAACGCCGGTGTTCACCCAGCGGCCGTCCTTGCAGCGCATCTGGGTGTCCTGGGTGAGCACGATGGCGGCGTGTCGGCCGGTCTGGCGCTGCACGGTCTGGCGGGCGACCAGCCAGCTGTAGGAGGCCGCCTCGGTCGTGACGTTCGAGGCCTGGTGCATGCTCACGTCGACGAACTGCCCCGCGCCGGACGAGAGCCGGTAAAACAGCGCCGTCAACGCCGACATCGCGGCGAAGTGGCAGGCGGTGTGGAAGCCCTGATTGCCGCCGCCGCGCACCGGCGGCAGCCCATGGTCGTCGTAGCCGCAGCTCCAGGCCGGGCCGGCGCCGGCTAGGATCGTGAGATCGGTGACCGGCGCCTCAGCGTTCGGGCTCCCGCGGCCGAACGGCGTCACTGACACGAAGATGAGGTCCGGGCGGACCTCCTTGAGGTCGTCGTAGTCGAGCCCGAGCCGGGCGAGCCGCCCGACCGGTTCCGACTCGAGCAGGATGTCCGCGCTCGCGACCAGCGCCTTGAAGCGCGCCTGGTCATCCGCCTGCTCCAGGTCGAGGACCACGCCGCGCTTGCTGGTGTGGTAGTGCCACCACCAAAGGCTCCGATCGGGGCCGGGGACGTCGTCCAGGAACGGCGGATAGCGCCGCGCCGGGTCGCCGCCGGGCGGCTCGACCAGCACCACGTCGGCGCCCATGTCGGCCAGGAGCTTGCCGGCGAAGGCGATGCGTTCGTTCGCCAACTCGACGACGCGAAGGCCGCTGAGGGCGCTCATATCACGCCCTCCTCGCGCAGGGCGGCCACCTCGGCGGGCGCCAGACCGAGCAGGCGGCCGAAGACCGCCTCGTTGTGCTCGCCGAGGCAGGGCGCGCCGCGCTCGATGCGCCAGGGCGTCTTTGAGAAACGCACCGGAAGGCCATCCACCCGAACCTGACCCATGGCGGAGTGCGTGACGGTCGGCCAAAGCCCATCGGTATCCGGGTCGGCGTCGATCCGCTCGGCCGGCTTCTGCACCGCCGAGCAGGGGACGCCGGCGGCGCGCAGTCGGCGCTGGACGTCGAACTTGCCCTGCGCCTCAGTCCACGCGGCCATACGCGCGTCCAGCGCGTCCTGGTTTGCCAGCCGCGCGTCCAGGTCGGCGAAGGCCGGCTCGGCCGTCCACGGCTCGGCGATCACGGAGGCGAGCCGGTCCCAGTCGCCCCCATCGCGGCAGGCGATCGCCACCCACTCGTCCTCGCCGGCGCAGGGGTAGACGCCATGCGGCGCCATCGGCGGCCAATGGCTCCGGTTGGAGTGCGGCTGACCCTCGCGCCGGCTCGGGCGGCCGTTGACGGTCCAGTCGAGCAGCGCCGGTCCGTGCAGGGTCAGCGCCGCTTCGGTGCAGGCGAGGTCGATCCACTGGCCCTCGCCGGTGCGCTTCCTGTGGATCAGGGCCATGAGGATCGCCATGGCCATGTAGTAGCCGCCGGTGTGGTCCATGTAGGAGTAGCCCCAGCCGGCCGGCGGCTGGTCGGGCAGCCCGGAGGCGAAGGTCAGCCCGGAGACGGCCTGGACGATGGGTCCCCAGGTCTTGAACGCGGCGTAGGGGCCTGAGTGGCCGAAGCCACAGTTCGAGACGTAGATGATGTCCGGCCGGATCGCCTTCAGCTGTTCGTAGCCGAAGCCCAGGCGCTCGAGCACGCCAGCGGCGAAGTTCTCGGTCACGCAGTCCGACTGGCGGATCAGCTGGGTCAGCAGGTCCTTGCCGCGGTCGGTGCGCAGGTTGAGCGTGATCCCTTCCTTCTCGACGTTGTGGTTGTTGAAGCCGCCGCCGAGATCGATCCCGCGCCGCTCGTCCACGTACGGGCCGACGCCGCGCAGGATGTCCCACCGGCCCTGGCGCACCGGGTCCTCGATGCGGATCACTTCGGCCCCGAAGGCGGCGAGCCACTTGGTGGCGCCCGCTCCCGCCAGCTGGCCGCAGAAGTCGCAGATGCGGACCCCGGCGAGCGCGGCCGGCGGCGCCTTGTTCTGGTTGTCCATCCGCTCCCACCTCGCCGGCGACGCCGCCACTATGGTCGAAAGTACACCAACGCCGCATCCATTTGCGTCCTGGGCGGCGACTAAGGTTCACTGGAGGGCGGCTGAACCGCCCGATGCTCTGGGAGCTGACCCCCGTGTGGAACTTCGACTGGGACAAGTACTGGTGGCTGATCATCATTTTGGCCGTTCTGGCCGGGCCGTTCGTCCAGGCCCTCTTCGCGCCGTGGCGGCAGTACCTGCGCTATCGGCGGCAGAAGGACGCCATCGAGACGCTGAAGGTCTACGCGCAGCAGAACCGCGATCCGCCGCCCGAGGTGCTGGACGCGCTGCGCGGCCGCTGGATCTGGCGCTCGGCCGGCCGCACCGCGCGGACGGTGGCGGAGAACGTGGCCGGCGGGGTTGCGAGCGGCGTGGCGAGCGGGGTCGCGGCGGGCGTGCGGGGCGACGACCGCTGGGATCGGCGCTGGGATCGCTGGGAGCGGCGCATGGACATCCGCATCGCCGGCGAGCCGCTGAGGCGTTGGAACTGGCCGATCTTCACCGGCTCGGTCACGCTCGGCTTCGGGCTGGCCTGGCGCTATGCGCATGCCAACAACGACACCTTCCTGATCATCGCGATCATCGCTGGGGCGCTGACCGTGGCCGGAGTGCTCTCGGCGATGGTGGCGACGTTCTGGCGGATCCCCTGAGCGCCAGGGCGCCCGACGCCGAGCTGGTCGCGGCCGCCCGCCGCGGCGCGCCCGGCGCGTTCGCCCAACTGGTCGCCCGGCATCAGCAGGCCGTGCGCAGCTTCCTCCGCCGCGCCTTGTTGAGCGAGGCCGACGCGGAGGACGTGGCCCAGGAGACCTTCCTCGCCGCCTGGGCCAGGCTCTGGCGCTACCGCGGCCAGGCGTCGTTCCGCTCCTGGCTCTGCGCCATCGCCTGGAAGAAGGCGCTGTCGCTGCAACGCGCGCGGGGCCGCGAGCGGCGCCGCTACGACCAGCTGGACGAGCCGGCGCCCGCCGCCTCGGGCGCCGACGCCAGGCTCGACCTCGACCGGGCGCTGGGGGCGCTGCCGGACGACCAGCGGGCGGCGGTGGCGCTTTGCCTCGGCGGCGGCTTCAGCCACGCCGAGGCGGCCGATGCGCTCGGCCTGCCGCTCGGCACGATCAAGTCGCATGTACAACGGGGCCGCGCTAAGCTGCTCCAGGTTCTCGGAGGCTCCGATGAGTGACGCCGACCCCAGGCTTGCCGCCCTCTGGGCCGGGACCGAGGCGCCGGCGCGCGACCTCGTGTTCGAGCTCGGCGTCGAGCAAGCGATCGCGCGCCGCCGCATGCTGATCGACAGCGCGACCTTCGCTGTCACGGGCGTCATGCTGGCCGGCGCGGCGGTGGCCCTCGGCCCCGACCTCGTCGCGGGCGCGAGGAACCTCGTCGTGACCTTCAACGCCGCCGGCCCGGTCCTCGCCGCCGTCGCCGCCATCGGCGGCGCCCTGGTCTGGCTCAGAGGCGAGCCGGAAGAGGCGTAAGGCCCAAACATCCGCTCATGCCGGCGAAAGCCGGGCCCAGGCTTTGTGGTGTTCTTGGACGCCTGCTGCGTTTCGGCGGTTCGATTCGGCTACAACGAAAAACGCCTGGGTCCCGGCTTTCGCCGGATGATCGGGGACGGGGACTAGGCCTGAGCGGCGGTTTTGGCGGCGCGGGCTTCCACGCGGGCTCGGGGAACCAGGCGGGCCGTTGCCGTGGCTTTGGCCAGGACTTCGCCGGCGGCGTTGAGGAGGCGGCCTTCGAGGAAGGCGGTCGAGCGGCCGTAGCGTTCGACCCAGCCCTCGGCGAGCACGAAGCCTGGCCCGACCGGCTGGAAGTAGCTGACCTTCAGCTCCAGCGTCATCGGGCTCATCTCGCCGCCGCCCCGCGCCATGGCGGCGTAGGACATGGCCGAGTCCAGCCAGCCGGCGATGAAGCCGCCTTGCACCACGCCGCCGGAGTGGCACATCTCCGGACCGCGCCTGGAACTCGATCGCCGTGCGTCCGGTCTGCGCATCGGCGGAGAGGACGCGCACCTGGCCCAGCGCCACGCGCAGCTCCGGGTCGCCGTTCTCCGGGTCGATTTCGCTCATCGGCGGGCTCAGAGCGGCGCGCAGACGCGGCGCAGCCAGTCGGCCACGTCCGCTGGAACCAGCGGCGCGACGGTGGCCCAGACGCGCGCGTGGTAGGCGTCGAACTGGGCGATCTCTTCGGCCGTGAGCAGGCTCGTCTCCACCAGCCGCCGGTCGATCGGCGCCAGCGTCAGGGTCTCGAAGCCCAGCATCGGCCGCTCGCCGCCGGCGATCTCCGCCGGCTCGGTGACCACCTGCAGGTTCTCGATGCGGATGCCGAAGCCGCCGGTCTTGTAGTAGCCGGGCTCGTTGGAGACGATCATCCCCGGCTCCAGCGCCACGCTGTTGGGCGCCTTGGAGATGCGCTGCGGGCCCTCGTGGACGCCGAGATAGCTGCCGACCCCGTGGCCGGTGCCGTGGTCGTAGTCGAGCCCGGCGGCCCAGAGCGGCGCGCGGGCGAAGGCGTCGATCGCCGAGCCGGTGGTGCCGGCCGGGAAGCGGACGCGGGCGAGCGCCAGGTGACCCTTGAGCACGCGGGTGAAGCGGTCGCGCATCTCAGCGGTGGGCTCGCCGATCGCCACCGTGCGCGTGACGTCGGTCGTCCCGTCCAGGTACTGCGCGCCGGAGTCGACCAGGAGCAGCGAGCCGGCCTCCAGCTTCTTCGCCAGCCGGTGGGTCGGGCGGTAGTGGACGATGGCGCCGTTCGAGGCCGCGCCGGCGATGGTGTCGAACGAGAGGTCCTTCAGCGCCCCGGTGGCCTCGCGGAAGCCCTCCAGCTTGCGCACCACCTCGAGCTCGTCCGGCAGGCGGCCTTGGGCCTCCGTCGCCGTCCAGTGCAGGAACTGGCTCAGCGCCGCCCCGTCGCGGACGTGGGCGCGGCGTGCGCCCTCGATCTCGACCGCGTTCTTGCGGGCGCGGGGCAGGGCCGTGGGGTCCTGGCGCGCGGACGATCTCGGCGCCGGCGTGGCGCAGGCGCTCGAAGTACCAGGCCGACGACTGGCCGGGGTCGACCAGCACCTTGCGGCCCTTGAAGGCGTCGAGCACCGCCGGCAGCGCCTCTGGCGCCTGCAGGGTCACCGCGTTGCCGAGCCAGGCCGGCAGATCGGGCGAGACCTTGGCCGGGTCGAGGAAGAGGATGGCCGAGCCGTCCTCCTCGAGGATGGCCTGGCCGATCGGCAGGGGCGAGCGGATGACGTCGCCGCCGCGGACGTTGAACAGCCAGGCGATCGAGGCCGGCGCGGTGATCACCGCCGCTTCGGCGCCGGCCTGCGCCAGGCTCTCGCCGACGCGATGGCGCTTGTCGGCCGAGGCCTCGCCGGCGAACTCCAGCGGATGCGGGACGACGGCGGCGGCGGGCTGCGCCGGCCGCTCGGCGCCCCAGGCGCGGTCGAGCGGGCTCTCGTCGACCGGCCTCAGCCGCGCGCCGGCCTTCGCCGCCGCGGCGCTCAGGCGCTCGAGCGCATCGGGGCTGTGCAGCTTCGGGTCGTAGCCGACCACCGAGCCCTTATCGAGCGCGGTCTCGAGGTAGGCGGGCACGCCGCCGTCGACGAGGTCGCGCACCTCGAAGAGGCCGGTGTCGACCTGGTCCAGCACCTGCAGGGCATAGCGGCCGTCGACGAAGATGGCCGCCTTGTCCTTCAGGATCACCGCCGCCCCGGCCGAGCCGGTGAAGCCGGTCGCCCAGGCCAGCCGGTCGTTGGCGGCCGGGCAGGTACTCGTTCTGGTGCTCGTCCTCGTGCGGGGCGAGGAACCCGTCCAGGCCCTGCTCGGCCATGGCCTTGCGGATCAGCGGCACATGCCGCGGCCCAAACGACCGATCGGCGGTTTCGTCGAAGGATTGGCGCATGAGGAGGGTTTTAGTCGGTCTGGTCGTTGCCGGCAAAGCGGCGCCTTACGTTCACCGGCCCTCAAGCAAGACACCTCCCTCGCCCCGCGCGTAGCGTGGGGAGAGGGTGGGGTGAGGGGCCAGCGGCGGATCCGCCACTCAATTGGCGACGGTTTGCGCGAGGCGAGGCTGTCCCCTCACCCTGCCCTCTCCCCGTCGTTCGACGGGGCGAGGGTTCCCCGCCGCATCACCAGGGTGGTCCAGGCGTCGTGGGGAGGCGGCGCTCGAAGGTGAAGCCCTGGGCCAGGTAGGCGGCGCGGACGTCGCGTTCCTGGCCGCGGAGGAGGCCGGAGAGGATCACGCGGCCGCCGGGCGCGAGCGCGCGGCGGATCGGGCGCGCGAGGCGGATCAGCGGGCGGGCCAGGATGTTGGCGAAGACGAGGTCGTAGGGCGCGCCCGCCGCGATCGATCGGGTGGGCGAGGCCGTTGGCGGTCGACGAAGCAGCGCGGGCGCGGTTGAGCCGCGCGTTCTCGCGCGCGATCCGCACGGAGACCGGGTCGATGTCGGTCCCGCGCACGATGCGGCTCCCGGTCCGCGCCGCGGCGATGGCGAGCAGGCCGGTCCCGGTCCCGACGTCCAGCACGCGGGCGAACCGGCGCGCCTTGAGCAGCTGGTCGAGGGCCTCGAGGCAGCCCACCGTCGTGCCGTGGTGGCCGGTGCCGAACGCCGCGCCGGCCTCGATCCGGAGCGCGACCGCGTTCGCCGGCGCCCGGCCCGCGTCGTGCGCGCCATAGACGAAGAAGCGCCCGGCCCTGCACCGGCGGCAGGCCGGACAGCGCCAGCTTCAGCCAATCGGCGTCGGCCAGCGGCTCGCTCCTCACGTCGAGCGCGGCAAAGCCGGCCAGCACGCGGCGCAGGGCGTCCGCTTCGGCGTCCGAGGTCGGATAGGCGTCGATGCGCCAGAGCGCCCTGGCCTCGTCCTCCTCCAGGATCGAATAGGTCGCGCCCTCGAGCGCCGGATCGGCGTCGATCGCCGCGGCGGCGGCTTCGGCGTCCGCCCGCGGGCCGCGGGCGACGATCTGGACGGCGGTCTCGCTCACGCGACGGCTTATGCCGTGAGCGGGTTCTCGCTGTTGCAAAAAGTTGATCGCGCGCGTCGCGGAACCGGCGCCAGTCGCGAGCGATTGTTCGGGTCGGGGCGCGGGGGCTGACCGACGCCTGATCTTCCAACCCCAGACCACGGAGGCCGACATGGCCGAGACCCCACAAACCAACGCAAGCGACAGAAAAGGCCCAGACCACCAAGCGCGAGACCGGAACAGCCCGCCGGCAAGGGCGGCCAGCAGACGGTCCAGGGCGAGCCCCGCTCGTTCAAGGGCAACGGCGACAGCGAGACGGCGAACGGCCGGGGAGATCGCGCAGACAGGCGGCCGACGACCGGCCAGCAGCTGGCCGAGACCGGCCGGCGGGCCGGCCGCGAGGTCGCCGACGCGTGGCGCGGCTCGCTCGAGCCGTTCACCGCGATGCAGATGGAGATGAACCGCTGGGTCGACGACGCCTTCCGCCAGATGACCGGCTTCGGCTTCTTCCCGTCGGCGTTGCGCTCGGCCAGGCCGTTCGCCGCGTCAGCGCGCGCGCCGCTGCTCGGGCTGCCGGCGACCGACATCAAGGAGACCGACGAGGCGCTACGTGCTGGCTCGATCGAGCTCGCCGGGGCTCACCCGCGACGACATCGAGATCGCGATCGACGGCGACCTGCTCACCGTCTCCGGCCACAAGGCCCAGGAGCGCGAGGACGGATCGGCCGCCTATCGCGTCAGCGAGCGCCGCTACGGCCGCTTCGAGCGCAGCTTCATGATCCCGCCCGACGTCGAAGCGCTCCGCCATCGAGGCGCAGTTCAAGGACGGCCTGCTCAAGATCGTGCTGCCGCGCGACCCCGCCGCCGCCGCCAAGCGCTCAAAGGTCGAGATCAGGGCTAGGGCGAGACGAAGGGGCCCTCGCCATCGGGAGGGCCTGGCGCCGCCGTCTCCTTGCGATCCCCCGCTGGAGTCGAAGCGGAATGCGGGGCCCATGCACACCGCATGGACGGAGTCATGGTGGCCGGACAAGTCCGGGCCGCCGGTCGGCGCGTGTGCTGGCGCTGTGCCTACCGGTCCTCCCAGGGCTCGCGGTATTCCTCGCGCCAGCGGAGTTCGCGGCCGATGGCTTCGACGCGGTCGATCAGGTGCTCGCGCTCGTAGTCGCTCAGGCGGCCGCGGTTGTGGTCGCGGTCGTGGTCCTCGTCGCGGCGGATGGCGGCGATCTCCTGCTGCGCGCGCCAGGCGGCGCCGCGGTCGAGCTCGCCGCTCTCCTGGCCGCGGGCGATGCGGTCCTCGAGCCAGGTGATGCGCTGGTCGAGGTCCCAGGGGTTCCCCTCGTCCTGCCCGTGGTGCTCGTAGCGTTCGTGGTCGTAGGCGTAGTCGTGGTGGTCGTAGGCGTGGGGGCCGGTTATAGGGGCCTTGGTTGTAGGGCCCCTGATGGTAGGGGCCCTGATTGTAGGGCCGGGGTAGTACTGCGCGTGCGCGGGGCTCTGCAGCATGGCGAGCGCGCCCACGGCGGCGGCGGCGAGAATGAAGCGCTTCATGACGTCCTCCCTGTCATGAGGCCACCGTGCAGCAAGCGCGGACGTTCGCGAAAGGGCGCCGGCGGCGGCTTGAGCGGGCGGCGACCCTCGCCTAGGGTCGAAAAAGACCGCAGTTCGCCCAAGAGGAGCCTCAAGCAAAACCCATGTCCGACACCCTTTACGACATCCCCGTCAACCGCATCGACGGAAGCGCCCGCCTCGCTCGGCGACTTCAAGGGCAAGGTGATCCTGGTGGTCAACGTCGCCTCGAAGTGCGGGCTGACCCCGCAGTACGCGGGCCTCGAGAAGCTCTACGAGGACTACAAGGACAAGGGCCTGGTGGTCACCGGCTTCCCCGCCAACGAGTTCGGCGCGCAGGAGCCGGGCTCGAACGACGAGATCGCCGACTTCTGCACCACCAACTTCGGGGTGAAGTTCCCGATGTTCGAGAAGATCGTGGTCAAGGGCGAGGGCCAGCACCCGCTCTACGCCAGCCTGACCAAGGCGATCCCGGCGGCGGAAGGCGTCGGCGACCGCGCCGCGCCGGACGGCTCGATCCTGTGGAACTTCGAGAAGTTCCTCGTCGCCAAGGACGGCCACGTCGCCCGCCGCTTCTCGCCCAGGCTGGAGCCCGCAAGACCCCGTCCTCATCGGCGCCATCGAGGAAGAGCTGGCGAAGTAGGCCTTTGGACGCGCCGGCGGCGACCCGAGCGAAGGCGCAGGGCTCTCCGCCGGCGCATGAGCTTGCCTGAGGCGCTGCTCTGGCGGGAGCTGCGCCGACGCTCGCTCGGCCGCCACATCCGTCGCCAGCACCCGATCGGGCCCTACGTGCTCGACTTCTATTGCGACAGCGCCAAGCTCGCGATCGAGGTGGATGGGCAAGCGCACCGGCTGGCCGGCGCGCCCGAGCACGACGCGCGCCGCGACGCCTGGCTCGCCGCGCGCGGCATCCGCACGCTTCGACTTCCAGCCGCCGACGTTTGAAGAGCCTGCACGACGCCGTCGAAACCATCATCGCCGCCCTAGATCCTCCCCGTAGGGGGAGGGGGACCGCCGTAGGGTGGTGGAGGGGGGCCGTGGCCGGCCGCGCCCGTTTCAGGAGTGATCTAGGTTCTGCTTGCAGGCCGGCCGCGCGAGCGGCGGGCCCCCTCCACCATGCTTCGCATGGCCCCCTCCCCAACGGGGAGGATCTTGGAGCCTGGACCTTCCGCCGTGGTCATAGGTCAGCCCCCTAGATCCTCCCCCCGTAGGGGGAGGGGGACCGCCCGTAGGGTGGTGGAGGGGGGCCGTGGCCGGCCGCGCCCGTTTCAGGAGTGATCTAGGTTCTGCTTGCAGGCCGGCCGCGCGAGCGGCGGGCCCCCTCCACCATGCTTCGCATGGTCCCCCTCCCCCAACGGGGGAGGATCTAGGGTGTTGGCGCTAGCAGGGCCCCAGCCAGTGGGCTTCGGAGTGGGTGGTTATGTCCATGGCGGGGCGGCCGGGCATGGCGATGTGGGCCGTGCCGTCGGTGGTGTAGCTGCCGCCGAGGAAGTCGCCGTGCACGACCATGTGCATCGAGCTCGACATGCCCTGCTCGTTGCAGGCGGCGTCCATCACGTAGTCGCCGAGGAAGGTGCGCTTGAAGACAAGGCCGGTGCAGCCGGGGATCGGGTGCTCGTTCATCTTCAGCGGCTCGCCCTTGTAGCAGCTCTGCGTCGTGTGGGCCGGCTCGCCGTTGGTGCTCGAGCTGACCGCCCACAGGCCCGCCTTCGGATGCGGCAGGTCGGCCTGGGTGATCACCGTGTCAGGGCCGCTGCTGGCCGCCGCGGCCGGCGCTCCGGATGACGCGGCGGCGGTGTTGGTCGCGGTGTTGCCGCCGGGCTGCGAGCAGGCCGCCAGAAGGCCGGCGCCCGCGACGAGGAGGATCGCCGTGCGAGTGAGGGTCATGACCGTTTCCTAAGACTGAGAGCGCCGCCCGAGGCGGACAGTGTTGGCCGAACGCGCGGCGCGTCAAGCCGCCAGGCCCTGCTGCTCGCCCAGCGTCCGCCAGTGCACTTCGGCGACGGTGGTGAGCAGGCGAAGGACGGTGCGCTCTGGCGCCCGGGTGGGGTCGAACGGCGCGCGCGGATTGAGCGCCGCCAGCACCGCCTCGTCGCCGCTCATCAGCGCCCGCGCCCCCAGGCTCCAGGGCTCGAACAGCCGCGCGTCGGCCGGCCCGGCGTTCAGCGGCAGGGCGTGGTGATGGCGCGGGTCGGCGGCGATCTTCTCGAACAGCGTCTCGACGGCGGCTTTGCGCCCCTCCAGCGCCTGCACGAACCAGCCGCGGTGGGCGACCAGGAGGCTGCTGATCCCGGCCGCGCGGTTCCTGGCGATGGCGCGGGTGACGATGTCCATCAGCGCCGTCTTCAGGTCGTCCTGACAGACCGGCGCGATGCGGCTCGCGTAGATCAGGCGGTGGACCGTTGGCAACGTTGGCGTCCTGACAAACCGTCGAAGAGCCAAACCTAGGCGCGCGAGTGTGAGCGGCCCGTGAAGAACGACAGCTAACGGTTGGTAACGCTAAAGGCGGCCCTTAAGACCCCGGGCCGACGCGGTGCTGGATGGTGAGCAGGGCCTTGGCCCGCACCACCAGGTCGCCGGCGATCCGCGAAGCGAGCTCGCGCACGCCGACCGGATAGGCTTCGCCGCCCTCGGCGATCTCGCGGGCGCGGATGGCCATCTGCATCAGCTCGGCGCCGAACTGTTCCGCCTGCTCGGCGGCGAGCACGCTCGCCTCCCACTGCAGCCGGCGGATCCGCTCGGTCGGCGATTCAGGACCGCGCGCCAGGCTGACGACCTCGCTCGTCTTGGTCGCGGGAAGCCGCTCGACGTCCTCGTCGCCCGACTCGGCAAGTTGGCGTACCGCCATATTTGTAGCTCCTGGAGTGGTCAGGACGTTCGACGTCCCGCCCCCGCCTGATCAGAACATTCGAACCGACCACGCGTTCCCGCAGCCTAGGCTGATTCCTCGTCAGGAAACCCGGCTGTTGCCGCAATGGCACAGTGGGGGCGGCTTCTGGCCCAGATCGCGGGCGGCGCACGCCGCCGAGCAGGGCGCGCATGACGCGCAAAGCCGGCCACATTCGCGCTAAGGCGCGGAGCCGCAACGCCTTTCCGCCGCGGAACCGTCAGCCCACGAATCGCCCGGCTAGCCGCCAAAGGTTAACGGATCAAGGTATCCAAGAACTCCTCGCCCCGTCGAACGACGTCAGGGCGGGGCGGGGAGCGTCTGCGGCCGCTACATCGGCGGGGCGCGCCGCCTTCGCCGGTGAGCACGTTGTTGGTCACCAGGACGCCGTCCGGGCCGGTCACGGCGACCAGGAACACCGAGACGCCGGCCTTGATCAGGCTGTGGTCGCCGCCCGGGGTGATCAGCACCACCGGCGCGTTCGGCGGCACGATCACGTGCCGCGTGCCGGAGGGGTAGGTCACGTCCAGCGCGCGGCCGCCGGAGACGGACGCCACCGTGCCGACCGTGCCGTTGGTCATCATCGCGCCCGGCTCGAGGTCCCACGGATAGTGGCCCTCGCCCATCTTCACGCCCGGTGGGAAGACGTGCACCTCGACCGAGAGGCCGGTGCCGTCGGCCTGCGGCATCTCGGTGGTGCCGATGAAGCTGCCCGGCTGGATCTGGTCGACCGGGATCGGCTTCAGCACCGCCACGGTCCAGTTCGGCGCCAGGTTGACGTTGACCGTCTTGCCGTCGCGGCCGGTGATCACCAGCGCCGTGTCGCTCGCCTGCGCCACGACGCCGCGCACGATCGTCCGCGCCATGGGCGCCGGCGCCGCGGGCGGGGCGGCCGGGGGCGGGGTCTGCGCCGCCGCGACCTGCGCCGCGAACAGCCAGGGCGACCGCCGCCAAGAGGGCCAAAGGTTTCATCGATGCGTCACTCCCAATCCCAAAACTCGCCGCATAGGCCGGAAGCGGGGCCGCTGAGTCAACCGCAAGTCGGTGCGCCTGCCCCCGCCCAGAGGGCGGGGACGAGCGGCGGCGAAGAGCCGTCGCGAGCGGGGAGGGGTTACGGCGCTTCAGGCAAACCCCAAGCCCCGTAACCCCTCATCGCTCCCCGCCTGCGGCGGGGCCCCCCTCGCTTCTCCCTCCGGGAGAAGTTCGATCGAGGCGCCGACGCTTGCTGCTGTCGTATTTGGGCGGTCGTATGCGTCTAAGGGAGCGGAAGCGCCTTAAGCGAAGGAGGACCGGCCATGGCCGCGCGATTCATGTGGTACGAGCTGCAGACCAGCGACGCCCGCGGCGGCGGAGCGGTTCTACACCGCCGTCGTCGGCTGGAAGACCGAGAAGATGGGCGAGGGCCCGCCGACCTACACCATCTTCAACACCGGCCGCGGCGGGGTCGGCGGCATGCCGATCCTCGATCCGGCCGACGTGGCCGCGGGTCCCTCTGTGGACGGGCTACATCGGCGTCGATGACGTCGACGCCTACGCCGCGCGCGTGCCGGGCGCCGGCGGCGCGCGTCCACATCCCGCCGACACGACATCCCCGGCGTCGGCCGCTTCGCCATGGCGACCGACCCGCAAGGGGCGGCGTTCACCCTGTTCAAGGGCAACCAGCCCGAAGGCCCGCCGACCGGCGCCGCCGGCGAGCCGGGCTACGTCGGCTGGCACGAGCTGCGCGACCAGCGACCCGAAGGCCGGGTTCGCCTTCTACGCCGGCCTGTTCGGCTGGAAGGCGCTGGACGCCATCGAGATGGGACCGGCCGGCACCTACCAGATCTTCAGCCGAGGCGGGCGACCAGGCCGAGGGCGGGATCATGGCCAGCCCGCCGACGCCAAGCGCGCCGCTGTGGAGCCACTACTTCAGCGTCGACTCCGATCGCCGCCGCCGTCGAGCGCGTCAAGGCCGCGGGCGGGAGCATCACCAACGGCCCCCACGACGTCCCCGGCGGCGATTGGATCGCCCAGGGCTTGGACCCGCAAGGCGCGCTGTTCTCGCTGGTGGGGCCGCAGGGGTAGCGCCCAACACCTCTCCCAGAGGGAGAGGGAGGGGCCCGCCGGCGAAGCCGAGCGGGAGGGTGAGGGGTTACGGCCTCGCGGATTATGCGAACCCGCGCCGCGGACGTCCGCAGCGTCGCAACGGGTTTGCCTGAAGCGCCGTAACCCCTCACCCTCCCCGTCGCTTCGCTCGGGGCCCCTCCCTCTCCCTCTGGGGGGAGATATGCACTTGACGGAACAAACTGAACGACTTAACGTCGCCGAGCGTGACGGGCCGGCCCTCACCGCCTTCCAGATCGAGGAAGGCGAGCGCATCTTTGCGGATTGGAAGTCAGAGAACTGGAGCGAGATTCACGAAGATGGCGGCTTGGGGGACGTTGCAGCCTTACTTGGCAGGTTGAAAACCATCTTTCCATAGATCCCCCCATGCCCGGTTTTTAATGCCGGCTGCCACTTTGAGTTCGTCGAGAAGGTCTAGTAGCCCGGCTCTTTTCTCGATCATTGATGCCGAATTGAAACTTCTTCTGGAAACTTTCAACTTCTGATCGGTAGAACGTCGAACGAAGTGCGCAAAGTCGTCCCTGTCAAAGGTAAAATAGCCGTGGACGAGCGCGTTTCGCTCGGCGAACTGAGTTATCTTATTGATCAATTTAATAGCGCGATCGTATTTTGGCGATTTCAGGGCCAGAAGACTTCGCGCGATGCTAGCTCTCCGTTCAAATCCTAGTCCGGAGATGATGATATTCGCGTGCGCGTGAGTAAGCTTGGCCTCGCGGTATATCAGATACTCAAGCATCCCCTCGAAAATCGCCCATTGGGCTAGAAATAATCCATAGTTGAGATAAAGCTGCGTGAACGGTCGGTTGACCAACAGGGCGGAAGCTTCTGACATGGCGAATGATCCCCAGGCTGAAGACGACAAGCTACCGCCAGCCGAGGCTGACCGTCGAATTTAATCAGGCGATCAAGAACGCGCTGGCGATGCCGCACAGCCCGCATGCGAGCGACTTCCAAGGAAAGAGCCCCCGGCCGAAGACGGGGCGCAAACCTCAGAGCAAGGCTTGAACGATCTGTAGGAAGTCAGAGCGGAACAGATCGCGCGCATGAACGACGGGAAGGTGCAGCGCGGCCGCCACTACGTCGATGCTCGTCTCACCGGCCGTTAGCTGCTTTTCGAATTCCACCCGTTCCGTCTCCGGGCACAGCGCCGCGAGCGCGCGCCAGTAAGCTTTGCCCTCAGCGGTGAACTGGGGCGACACTGGCTTGCTCGGATCCCCAAACTTCTCAATCTGTCGGTCGAACTTTTCCCGGAGTATCCGCCTTCTCGTTCTCTTCGTCGAAGACGTGCATCAGTTCCTTCGCCAGCACGAACCGGCGCCAGTGCGCCTCCAGCGGCGTGCATATAGACCGCGCCAATACGATAAGGGCTTCGTGTTCCTTGATCGGCACTGGGGGTCCAAGGGGTCCTTCAATGTAGAAACCCCGTATCGCCGCCGCATCCATGACCGAGGACCATTGTTCCTTGATCTTGGTGATGTGCGAAAGCTCAATCGCCTGAGCTCGAAGCCAGCCCGTGCTAATGCGGCCCTTCTGCTGCTGCACAGCGGCATAGAGTTTAGCGAAGGACATAAGAAAAGCGCTCCGCACACGGCGAAGCGCCTTGATGAGATCCTAGGTTGTCCCGGTCAAGGGCTACAACTTCGTCTTTCGACTTCCTCTCCGTCAGGATCGGCAAAGAACTTGTTGATCTCGCGCGCCATATCCTCGGGCCCCGCGTCGCCGTTGGACCCCGGGAAGAACTTAATGTTCTTCACCTTGTTATCAACGAAGAGGCGCTTCTTAAGTGCCTCTAGTTCCTGCATCACATACCTCCGCCACGCGGCCTTAGGCCCCCGAGTATCACAAAACGAAATTCGAGGGGTTGATTGATATCAACCCCTCGAACCAAACGCGCTGTAGCGCGATTTTACGGCGAGTCTGGATTCAGTCAATGAAAAAACCCTTGACAGGCAACTCGCGACACCCGCAGCGAATAACTCGTTGTCAACGTGATTCGCACACAAAGTGGGAACGATGCGCGAACCATACAACCCCTAGGGGGTCAAGCGGTTCCTCTTGCGACGCAGCGCCACTATCCGCCTCCCCTTCTGCTTAAGTGTGCGGGCTTTGACCAATCCGCCGATAGGTCAGGCGCTTGCCGGTTGAGCCCTTGATGGCTTCGTCGGTGCGTTGGGTGTCGTCCACGCCGAGCGCTGCGCGGGTGTTGTAGCGGAAGTCAAATTCCGCAAGGTAGCGGTGCAGATGGGCTTCGCGAGACGTGGTGGAACGTCCCGTACACGCCGCGCTTCAGGATGCTGAAAAGAGCTCTCCACGGTGTTTGAATAGAGCTTCACCGCGCACGTATTCCTCGATCCCATGGTTGACCGCTTCGTGGCGCGCGAACTCTTCACCGATGGGGCGATATTGGCCCGCATCGTCGGTCATCAGCGCGGACTTGCGACTGACATGTTTGCGGATGATCGGGCCAAGCGTTGCGCCGCTCACGTTAGCGACGTGGAACGAGCGGGCGCGGCCGCCGCGCTCGACCAGCGTGAAGGCAATCTGTTTGCCTACCGCGCCGATGTTCTTCGGGTTGCGCTTGGAGAGGCGCTTGTTCTTTTCCTTGCCCCCGATCACCGTTTCGTCGGCCTCCACGACCTTGCCCTCGCCGCCGAGCGGCGCCGGCGTCTCGGCCGGCAAGTCCATTGCGGCGCGGATGCGATGGGCGAGGAACCAGGCGGACTTGTAAGACTTAAGATCGAGCGAGCGCTGAAGCTGGAGCGCGCGATATGCCCTTTTTGGTTGACGCCATCAGGCGGAAGCCGAGCATCCACTTCGACAGCGGGATGTGCGAGCGCTCGAACACCGTTCCCATCGTCACCGAGAACTTCGTGCGGCAGGAATTGCAGAAGCACAGGCCCGGCGCCGTGGACTTGCCTTCCAGGCGCTTCACGTTCTCGCACTCACCACAGCGCGGGCAGTAAGGGCCGTTTGGCCAGCGCTGGGCTTCAAGGTGCTTACGGGCGGCGGTGTCGTTGTGGTAGATCGGGTTGCGGAGGTCGGTCATGGCGGATTCCCTTATGAATCCAACCTACTCCCTCCAATCTGTTCCGTCAAGTACATATCTCCCCCCTTTGGGAGAGGTTTGTTGTGGTGCAGACGCGCCGAAACGCCCGTCGGCCGTTGGGGGCCACGGGGTTCGGCAAAGATGTCGGGGGGCGAAAGGCCCGCAGGCGGGACGAACCTGAAACTCGGACTGAAGGAACGCTGGCTGCTGCTTGAGGCTGCTGTTTGATGCTTGGTATGCGCTCCTGGTTTCCAAGCCACAGGCGTCGTCACGCCGCGGGTTCGAACAGTAGACCACACAGCAGGGGGCGCTCAGCAAAACGCTTAGCGCGGCGCTCTCGGTGAGGCCGCTTGCGACCCGACGCCCCGGCCGGCTACAGCCTCGGCCATGCGCATCCTCGAAGCTCGGCGGCACAGTCTGCGCAAGGCGGGCGGGGGCTCGCAGCTTTCGCAGGCCGGGGTCGATCTTGCCCGCGCCATCGGCGGGGAGAGTCGGCCCGTTCGACTATGTGGCGACGAGCACCGTGCCCCGGGCCAGGGAGACCGCGCTCGCGATGGGGTTCGCGGTCGACCAGGAGCTGATGCCGCTGCTCGGCGAGGAAGAGGTCATCGCCGACCTGGAAGCCAGCGGCTGGTGGAAGGACTTCAGCGCCGCTCGCCGCGCTCGGCCGCCTGGTGCGCGCCGGCGGCCCGGCCGGGCGCTACGGCTCGGCGGTGGCGACGCTGTGGCGCGATCTCCTCATGCCGCTCGGCGAGGACGCAAGGGTGCTGGTCATCACCCACTCCGGCGACCTCGAGCTCGCGCTGGTGAGCTGCCTGGTGGACGCCGACCACGCCGCCTGGGGCGGGGTGTTCGAGCCGATGGAAGGCGCCCGCCTGACCTTCGGCGGCGATCCGGCGCGGTTCCTGGGGCTGGAGCCGATCCGGTTGCCGGGGAACGGCCGCTGACGGGTCGGCCCCCTCAATGCAACGGGGTCCCGAGCGCTGACGCTCGGGACCCCACGCCAGTGTCCGCCGTCGGGTGCTAGTCGCCCGGCGGCGGCGGGTAATCCGCGCGCGCCTGCGGGTAATCCTCCCGACGCGTGCGGTAATAGTACGGATGTCGGGCCGAGACGGCGGCGCCCGCGACGGCGCCCGTGCCGCCGCCAATCGCCGCGCCGACCCCGGCGCCTGGGCCGCAGACCGGAAGCGTCACGAGGCACCCGATGAGGGCGCCGACGCCTGCGCCGATCGTGCCGCCGCGAACGATGTGAACTGCGGCGGGTTCGGCGTGGCCGTAGACCACGACATTGGGGTCGTCGCGATCGCGATAGTCCTCGGCGAACGCGACGCCCGACATGAGAGCGAGCGCAGCAGTTGCAGTGAATAGACTGCGGAACATGCTGTTTCTCCTTGTTGCTTTGGTGCGTGAAGCGCCGCCCCCGACCAAGGGTATAACGCGGCCCCCCAAAGCGGTGTTCCGACAAAAAATCACAGGAATACCGACGCTTGTTCCACGGGACATTGGGGCCGCGTCCCAATTTCCCCGCGCATCAAGGAATCGAACGTTGCGTTTGACGCGCTCGGCGGGTCAGGCTGTGGCGTTGGTCCGGAGATGTCGCCCATGCCGTTCACGCCGAAAGACGCCGCGCGTCTTAGAGACGCCGCCAACGCGGCCCTTGAGGAGCTGAAGCCCGCCGGTTTCGCCGTCGGGGTCGTCGAAGGCTCCGACCTCGCCTTCGCCGAGGGCTTCGGCTTCGCCGACATCGAGAGCGGCAAGCGCCAGCATCCCGACCTTCGCCAGCGCATCGGCTCGATCACCAAGACCATGGTCGGCCTCTGCACGATGGCGCTGGTGGACGAAGGCCGCCTCAGCCTCACGGACCGGCTGGTCGACCACATTCCGGAGCTGGTCATCGACGGCGACGCCGAGGCGGTGACGCTGCGCCACCTGCTGACCCACACGGCCGGCATCGGCGAGGTCCCGACCGCCGCGGACGCCACGCGCGCCGACGAGACCCTATGGTCGGACGAGCCGGACGACGATCTGCTGGGCCTCTTCCCGAACGGGATCACGCTGGACGTGCCGCCGGGGACGAAGTGGTCCTACGCCAACTTCGGCTTTGCGCTGATCGGCGAGATCGTCGCCCGGATCGAAGGCGCGCCGATCGCCGAGGTGGTGAGGCGGCGGATCTTCGCGCCGCTCGGGATGACGAACTCGGACCTTCTCGATCGTCCGCATCCGGACCTTACGACCCCCTACCACCATGCGCCGACGCCCGAGGATCTGCGGCTGGCCGAGCGCCTCGGCCAGACCCTGCCGGTCGAGCAGCCGTCGACGGAACCAACATCCGCGGGACCTATCGCTACATCCGCGGCGGCGGCGCCGCCGGCGCGGTGCAATCGACCATCCCGGACATGGCGCGCTACGCCTCGGCCCTGCTCGCGCGCGGCGCGGGGATCGTGAAGCCCGAGACGTTCGACGCGATGGTCGCGCCGCAGTGGCATCCCGACGAACGCATGCAGGGCTGGGGCCTGACCTTTCAGCGGCTGCGCGACTTCGGCGAGGAGTTCTTCGGCCATGGCGGCGGCGTGGGCGGCGGTTGGAACACCATGCTGATCGTCTCGCCGTCGCGGAACCTCGCGCTCCTGATCCACGCGAACACGGCGTTCGAGGGCATGACGCCGCTGACCGCACGGCTGCTCGCCACGCTGATCGGCGCCCAGCCGCGCGCCCTGACCGGCGCGCCCGGCGGCCGAGGTGATCGCCGCCGCGCCCGGCGTTTTTGAATCGCCCGGCGGGGTGCTCACCAACTACCGCATCATCGGCGCGATGGGCCGGCTGATGATCAAGGCCGAGGACGGCGGCCTTACGCTCTACGCCCGCCGCGGCGCCTGGCGCGAGGGCAAGCGCCTCTACCCGGGCGATGCCGCCGATCCCGACTTCCTCGTCATCGACGACGATCCGCTCTCGCCCAGCAAGCTCGCCCTGGTCCGCGACGCCGCCGGCGCCGTCGTCGGCCTCCGCTGCGACCGCCTGGTGGAGATGGTGCGAACCGAAGCGGTGGAGCCGTGGGCTTAGGGCCGGCAGAACCGGACTCCTAGAGTCGGCAGACGGACACGTCGGAGCCGGGCGCAGGAGCAAAAGGAGCGGACCATGATCACCATCTGGGGCGGAGGGACGTCGCGGTCGCTCCGGGTCACCTGGCTGATGGAGGAGATGGGGCTCGCCTATCGCCTGCGGTACGTGGACCTCCTGAACAACCCCGAGGAGCCGGCGTTCCTGGCCGTGAACCCGGCGGGTTCATCCCGGTGATGCAGGACGGCGATGTCACGATGGTCGAGTCGGTGGCGATCAGCGAGTACCTGATCGCCCGCTACGGGCCGACGCCGCTGGCGCCGCCGCCGGACGATCCGGCCTTCCCGGCCTACCAGCAGTTCCTCCACCTCGGTGAAGCCGGCCTCGCCGCCTCCGTCTTCTTCGTCATCGGCGCGCGCCATTTCGCCCCCGAGGCGGAGCGGAACAACTGGAGCGCCGCCCAGGCGCTGGACGTGTTCGAGACCCGGCTGAGGTTGGTGACACGCCAGCTCGCGCGCTCGCCCTACCTCGCCGGCGAGACGTTCACCGCCGCCGACATCTCGGTGACCTACGCCCTGGTGCTGGGCACGAAATGGGCGGGGATCACGCTCAGCGATGCCGAGCAGGCCTACTTGGCCCGCACCACGGGACGCGAAGCCTACAGGCGGGCGGTTGAGAGGTCTGAGGCGGCGGTGGGTCGGTCCTGAGGACCTCCGCACGCTTCGAAGCGTGGACCGCTCCAGCGCTCGGCCAGTCGTAGAGCGCGCGGCGCGGCCTCCGCCTAAGGTTGAACCTTGCTTACAGCGTCGATCAGCAGTTAGGTGCCGTGGGGCGGGGGCGAAGATCATGGGTGAGCGGCGACACGGGCAGTTGACGGCCGCACTCTCGGTCGTTGCTGCGGCCATTCTGGTTGGGGTCGTCCACGCGCAGGCGCCGATTCCAGCGGCGCCGCAGCCGGCCGCTCCGGCAAGCGCTGCGCAGCACGTCACCATTCCTGAAGGCACCGAAGTTCGCGTGCACTTCAACGAGCAGCTGTCGTCGGCCACGGCCGCGGCAGGTGACGAGTTCTCGATCACGACCGACGATCCGATCACCCTGCCAGACGGCACAGTTCTACCCCCCGGCTATCGCGGCAAGGGCGAAGTTACCGCCGCCGAGCATCGCGGCATGATGGGCAAGGCCGGACAGCTGAGTGTGCGCTTCGACTACATCCGCATCGGCGACGCTCACGTGCGCCTGCGCGGCTCAAAGGGCGAGGAGGGCAAGAACGGCGTGACGGCCACGGTCGTCCTCACCATCCTGTTCGGCCCGCTCGGCCTTATCAAACACGGCTCCGACGTGGTGATCCAGAAGGGGCAGACGGTGACCGCCTTCGTTGACGAAGACGCGGTCGTCACGACGCCGATTCCGCCTCCGCCGGTGGAGGACTAAGCGCTCCCTTGGGCACACACGTTCCCATAGCCGAGATCAATCGCGTCAGAGAACATCTGCGAAACCCAAGCATATCGGCAAGGAAGATCGCGGAGATGGCGTTTAGATATTACCTGGCGAACGAAGTTGGCTGACGCACTCGACGCATCTAGCAGCCAGAGGGTTCTGTCGGCTGACGCGGATCAGATCTACAGAGAGTACTTCACTCTGCTGTTTGACGAGTTTTATGCCTTTCGGAGAGGGTTCCTAGACCGAAGTGTTTTTGCACTCTGGATGTCGTATTGTACTGGAGAAGGAGACGACGATACTCTCTATGCGTTCAATTTGAGGGGGGCGTCCTACAACGAGGCTTGGCAAGGGTTTCGAAGCCAAAGCCCCTTGAAGGGCGACGTGTTCCTAAGCTTTCTCGACGACATTCATCGATGTCGGACACCGAGAGCGGTTCGCCGGGTGGTGCGGTTGTACTCTCGAAACCTGTTTGTGAGGCTCTTGAGCCTAGCGGCAAGACGCTAGCTGAGCGCGGCCGACGTGGTGGCAGGGATCCGAGGTTGCCGAGCGCATCCGATTTCAGGAGCCAGGCGTGGCCCGAACGCGCAACCTAGTACCGCCGCCCCCGCGCTCTTCCGCCCTTCCTGAACCGCTCCGCCGCCGCCGCTCGCGCCTGCGTCCGCATCCGCTTCGGCGCCGTCGTGTCCACCTGCTCACCTGCCCCCGTCAGCGCATCGTTCGCGAACTCCAGGTCCAGCAGCTTCAGCCGCTTGATCTCGTCCCGCAGCCTTGCCGCCTCCTCGAACTCCAGGTTCCCCGCCGCTTCGCGCATGCGGCTTTCCAGGTCCCTCAGGGTCGCTTGGAAGTTGGAGCCTAGGAACGGGCTCGTCGTCTTCGGCGACGCCGACTTCGATGCGGACGTGGTCGCGTTCGTAGGGGCTGGCGAGGATGTCCTTGATCGAGCTCTTGATGCTCTCCGGGGTGATCCCGTTGGCGAGGTTGAACTCGTCCTGCTTCTCGCGCCGGCGCTTGGTCTCGGCCATGGCCCGCTCCATCGAGCCGGTCACGCTGTCGGCGTAGAGGATCACGCGCGCCGTCGATGTTGCGGGCGGCGCGGCCGATGGTCTGGATCAGGCTGGTCTCCGAGCGGAGGAAGCCCTCCTTGTCGGCGTCGAGGATGGCGACGAGGCCGCACTCGGGGATGTCCAGGCCCTCGCGCAAGAGGTTGATGCCGACCAGCACGTCGAAGGCGCCGAGGCGGAGGTCGCGGATGATCTCGATCCGCTCCAGGGTGTCGACGTCGGAGTGCATGTAGCGCACGCGCAGGCCCTGCTCGTGCATGTACTCGGTGAGGTCCTCGGCCATCTTCTTGGTCAGCACGGTGACCAGCACGCGGTAGCCGTGCTTGGCCACGTCGCGGCACTCGGCGATGACGTCGTCGACCTGGCTGAAGGCGGCGCCCTCGGGGGTCTTGGAGACCGGGCGGATCTCCACCGGCGGGTCGATGAGGCCGGTGGGGCGGATCACCTGCTCGGCGAAGACGCCGGAGGTGCGCTGCATCTCCCAGGGGCCGGGGGTGGCGGAGACGAACACCGAGTCCGGCCGCATCGCCTCCCACTCCTCGAAGCGTAAGGGGCGGTTGTCCATGCAGGAGGGCAGGCGGAAGCCGTATTCGGCGAGGGTGAACTTCCGCCGGTAGTCGCCGCGGTACATGGCGCCGAGCTGCGGGACGGTCTGGTGGCTCTCGTCGACGAAGAGGAGGGCGTTGTCGGGGATGTATTCGAAGAAGGTGGGCGGCGGCTCGCCGGGTTTGCGGCCGGTGAGGTAGCGGGAATAGTTCTCGATGCCGGCGCAGGAGCCGGTGGCCTCGATCATCTCGAGGTCGAAGGTGGTGCGCTGCTCCAGCCGCTGGGCCTCGAGCAGCTTGCCCTCGGCGACCAGCCAGTCGAGCCGCTCCTTCAGCTCGATCTTGATCAGGTTGATCGCCTGGCGAAGCGTCGGGCGGGGCGTGACGTAGTGGCTGTTGGCGTAGACGCGCACGCCGGGCAGGTCGGCGGTCTTCTTGCCGGTGAGGGGGTCGAACTCGACGATGCCCTCGATCTCGTCGCCGAACATCAGGATGCGCCAGGCGCGGTCCTCGAAGTGGGAGGGGAAGATCTCGATGGTGTCGCCGCGGCGGCGGAAGGAGCCGCGCTCGAAGGACTGGTCGTTGCGGCGGTACTGCTGGGCGACCAGGTCGGCCATCAGCTTCTTCTCGTCGACCTTCATGCCGGGCGTTAAGTCGAACGTCATGGCCGAGTAGGTCTCGACCGAGCCGATGCCGTAGATGCAGGAGACGGAGGCGACCACGATGACGTCGTCGCGCTCGAGGATCGCGCGCGTGGCCGAGTGGCGCATGCGGTCGATCTGCTCGTTTATGGACGAGTCCTTCTCGATGTAGGTGTCGGTGCGCGGGACGTAGGCCTCGGGCTGGTAGTAGTCGTAGTAGGAGACGAAGTACTCGACCGCGTTCTCCGGGAAGAAGGCCTTGAACTCGCTGTAGAGCTGGGCGGCGAGGGTCTTGTTGGGGGCGAGGATCAGCGCCGGGCGCTGGGTCGCCTCGATCACCTTGGCCATGGTGAAGGTCTTGCCGGAGCCGGTGACGCCGAGCAGCACCTGGTCGTGCTCGCGAGCCTTCGAGGCCGGCGACGAGCTCGGCGATGGCGGTCGGCTGGTCGCCGGCGGGCTCGTAGTCGGAGACGAGCTTGAAGCGCCGGCCGCCCTCGAGCTTCTCCGGCCGCTCGGGCCGGTGCGGCGTCCACAGCGTCGGCGGCAGATCCTGCACAAACCGCGCCGGCGCCTCGCGCACGCCACCAGGAACGGGGGGGTTGGCCATGGCCAGAAAGGTATGCGCGGGCGGGAGCGAAAACCAGCCGGACTGCTGACAGCTGAGTGGCGGGAACCTGATGGCCCCGCGGCGGCGGGGCGGCCCTATTCAACCACGAAGGACACGAAGGACACGAAGGGCAC
>CAVRED010000008.1:0-266877 GCA_963719975.1 uncultured Alphaproteobacteria bacterium | reverse complement strand
GCCGCCGCCCGGAGGTTTCAGGTCCAGACCGCGCTTGCCGATCTCATAGCCTTCCTTGCTTCGGCCCTTGATGCGGCAAAGCCGGCAGGCCCCGTGCAGCGCCTCGGCCCGGTCGCCCGCCGCGGCCGACGCCCGCTGATAGAGCTCGAGCACCTCGTCGTCGGCCGCGCCCAGCTCCTCCTTGATCTTCGCCGCCTGATAGAGGCTGTAGAAGACCTCCTGGTCCCAGTAGCCCGAGCTCGCTGCGGCGCAGGTACGCCTCCGCGGCCTTCTCCTTCTCGCCGCAGTCCCGATAGCTCTGCGCCAGGTAGAAGGTGTACCGCGCGACGAGGAACGGATTGGTCTCCGTCGTCAGCGCCTTCTCCAGCACGGCGACGTCGCGGCGATAGGTCTCCGGGTCCCGTCGCCGCGCGCCGTCGTGGTTCCGCCGCATGACGATCCCGAGGTGGCCCGGCGGCGCCCGCGCCCTCGCAGGTCAGATACTCATGCAGCACGCCCTCGTAGCGCCAGGGCAGCGTGTTGCGCACGAGCTGCGTGCGCTGGTAGCGGATCGAAGTGTCGCGGATGTCGATCATGTAGGAGTCGGCGTCCAGCTCGGGCAGCTCGAAGCCCGGCGGGATCTCCAGCGCGTCGTCGGCGTCGATGATCAGGCTGTAGTCGGCGTGCGGACGGGCCAGGGCCAGCGCCTCTGACCGGTTGAACGCGAAGTCCCGCCAGGGCCGCTCGTGCAGCTCGCCGGGCACGTCCTTCAGCGTTTCGCGGATGATGTCCTGCGTGCCGTCGGTCGAGCCGGTATCGACGATGACCCAGTGGTCGATCAGACGGCCGGACCGAATTCAGGCACCGGGCGATGACGGGCGCTTCGTTCTTCACGATCATGCTCAGGCAGATCGTTTTGCTGCCGCGTTTGACCGCTCTCGCTGGGCGGCCTGACCTCAGGGGGGCGGGCTTGGAGATCGGCGTTGTCGTCGCGTCCTTGTACAGGGGATATAGCTGCTCCAGCGGCGTCTGGATTGAGCGGTCGATCGCGGCGAGCTCCGCCGGAGAACGCTCCTTGATCCAGCGCTCGATCGCCTGATGGTCGGGATTTGGCTTAGCGCCCTCGGGCGGCTCCTCGCCCATCACCCGATAGATCGACTCCCACATGCATGTGTAGTTGACGGTCTTGCGCTCGGCGAGCGTCGGCCGAAGGCCGTTGGCCCTCACCGCGTTGTAGAACAGCCGGTCGCCGACCGCGGAGACCTCACGCGGGATCGCCGCCCACACGGGAAGGACATGGAAGCCCGATCTCAGGAAGAAGAAGCAGTTGGTGTCGACGTGACGGTGGGGCGGCACCTGGTTGACCTGCATGAGGCTGCCGTCCGGTCGCCGCTCGTGCCTTAGCGCGATGACGTAGTCGCAGGCGTCCGGCCCGGCTTGGCTGGCCAGCTCCAGGCAATACTCGACGTGGTCCGGCTCCAGCCAGCAATCGGCGTCGAGGAATCCGATCCCTTCGTAGCCTTCCTGGGCGGCCAACATCGCGCCGATGCCGCGCGGCGTATCGCCAAAGTCGCCGTGGCTTCGATCCAGACGGATGTGGCGGACCGCCGGTCCCGTCGATCCAGTCCTGCGGAAAGCCGTCCGAGACCATGAAGTGATCGGTCGCGACCGTCTGGTCCCGGACGCTCCGAATGCAGCGTTCGAGAACCTCGCGGCCCTCCTGGTAGTAGGGCGTGACGATGGCGTATTTGCTGGCCGGTCGAGTCGGCGACAGCGGCTCGGCGTTCTCGGCAGGTCGTCGGCGACCGTCGCTCGCTTCCAGGTTGAGAGCCGCCGGGTCAGCTCCTCCCGCTCTGCATAGAGGTGACCGATGACGATGTTCCGCTCGAGCACCTCATCGATGAACCGATCGAGTGGAACGATCGGGCCGGGCTCGCTTGCGCGGGGCGGACGAGGCCAGCTGTCCCTGGCGTAGTCGAAGGCCTCGAAGTCGCGGCGATAAAGCCGGTAGACCCTCGCCGCGATCTCATCGGTGTACTCGGTGTCGCGATCGATCGCGTTGAGCTGAGGGACGGCGCGGTTCGGTTCGCCGATGTGGTCGAAGAAAGACGCCAGCAACGCCGGCAGATCTTCTGTCCGCCCGATGTGCGAGAAGTTCATCGCGCCGCGCAGCGTATGCTCCCACTGCGATCGCCAATGGGAGTCGCATCGGGCGATGTCCTGGCCCTCGACGGCCGTGACGAACTCATCGAACGAGACCTGCGAAGCCGGATCGTCGCCGGTGGGCAGGGCGCCCTTGATCTCGATGCACAGGTCTTCGTACCGGGGCGCGCACAGCTGAACCTTGTCCTTCCACGCCGACTCCAGTCGCGTGTACGGATTCCGGACCACCGTGAAGCGCATGACCTCCGGCGAGGTCAGGACGAACTCCTGAAGCTCGTCGTCCAGTTGCAGCAGCGAGGGTATCGGGAGGTTCTCGCGCGCATGAATGAACATGTCGCGCCGGGCTTCCCGGTTCGGCCCGACGAAGTGTTTGATGGGCGGCGCCTTCTCGATCGAGTGCAGCAGCCACTTCATCGTCGAGCATGCCGCCTTCGGCACCTCGAAGTACATGTAGCGCCGCTCGACGTTGACGTACGACGAGTAGTTCAGGCGCCGCGCGATGTTCTCGGGCGTGACATCGGGGCAAAGCTTGGCGGCGCGCTGCACCGCGAAGGGGAGTTTCATTTCACTTTGCCCGGTCGGGTCCCGACGCCGCGGCGCGCCTGGGCCGTCGCTCAAGACAACCCCAAGGGTCCTTCTAAGGTAGGACGGCAGAGCCGAGGAAGCCCCGAGTTCATGGCAGCTCGCGTCCCAATCGCGCAGATAGTCGGCCAGGCTCACGCCGGAGCGCCCCGGCCAACGGTTGAGCGCGCCCAGCGCCTCGACGCACCGCGGCGTCCGCTCGTACTCGGCCAGGATCATCGGCGCGGCGGCCTGCGCATAGGCGTTCAGGCCGCCCTCCGCCTCGATCGGCCCCTTCAGCCTGGCGAACCAGGCGCCGAAGTCCTCGATCCCGCCCTGCTCCACGCCCAGTTGCCGATACTTGTCGATCACGTCCTGGCGATAGCGGGCGATCGCGTCGCCATAGGCATTGTCGCCCGGAAACGGCGGCGTCGCCTTCCAGGCCTCCGCCAACCGGCCCAGGCCGCGCAGGGAGAACGCCTCCACCATCGCCTCCTCCAGCCATTGGCAGGGCGGTCCCGGCCGCGCGTTCGCCTGCCAGCTGTTGGCCAGCACATGGCCCAGCTCGTGGCCGAACTGATAGGCCAGCTGCGCACCAGGCGCGCTCGCCGATGTCGACGATGATCCAGGCCGTGGTCGCCGGGTCCGAATGCAGCCAGATCGCCGGCTGGCCGGACGTGTGCTCGTCCACGCGCAGCCGCGCGGGCTGCCGGTCCGACACCAGGCGCACGCCGTCCAGACAGGCGCTGCGCATCAGCTCCACCACCTCGTCCGCCGAGTGCGGGATCATCTTGCCCCAGTTGCCGGCCAGCTCGATCGGCGCGGTCAGCAGGGTCGTCTTCGGCGGGTCGGACGGCATGGTCGCCTCGGTGTGGCCGTTCCCCGCGCCGGCCGCGCCGCCGGCGATCAGGCTGGCGGCGGCGGACGCAACGAGGCTGCGCCGTGTGGGCTTGAAAGACATCAACGCCATGTAAATCCGCCACATGCTAGGCCAAACCAAGGGTTAACAGAATCGCCGCGACCCTTGCCGATCGAACGCGGAACGCGAGGCGATTTCAGGGCTCCTCGTCGCGAAGATCCGTCCCGGTTTCGCTTGCGCGGACAGGGGCGTTGAAGGCAGGTCGCTTGTTGTTCCGTACGGCGTATCTGTCTAGAGTTTGGGGCCGAATTTACCATCTTCATCGGCCGGCGGGAGGGGCGAACGACCGTGCAACACATCGATTGCCGCAGCTCGCCCCGCCGACCCCTGCGCGCGCCCGCCGCGGCTCGCGGGCGGGCTTGCGATCGCCTTCGCCACCGTGTCCGCTCGCCGCGCTCTGGCCGGGACTCAGCGCGGCCGACACGCTGCTCGACGCCATCCAGATGGCCTACCAGACCAACCCCGCGCTGCAGTCGGAACAGGCCAAGCTGCGCGCCACCGATGAAGAGGTGGTCCAGGCCCGCTCCGGCTATGGGCCCCAGATCAATTTCAGCGGCCAGGCCACGGACCAGAGCGCCCGGGTCAACCTGCCGGCCGGCCCGTTCCTGCCCGCCACCACCCAGACGCTCAACGTCGGCCACCGGCCAGGCCCAGCTGACGCTGGCCCAGCCGCTGTTCACCAACGGCGCCGTCCACGCCCAGGTCGAGTCCGCCCGCGCCGACGTCGGCGCCGGGCGCCAGGACCTGCGCGAGGCCGAGGCCCAGCTCGTCTTGAACGTGATCACCGCCTACGAGGACGTGCGCCGCGATCGCCAGGTCATCGCCATCCTGCGCGACGAGATCGCCGACATCGACGCCGTCTATCAGGAGACCCAGGCCCGCACGACCCTGGGCGACCTCACCAAGACCGACCTGGCCCAGGCCGAGGCGCGCCTCATCGCCGCCAAGTCCCAGCTCACGCTGGCGTCCGGCGAGCTCGACGCCAGCGGCGCCGAATACGTGAACGTGGTGGGCCAGAGCCCGGGCGAGCTCGCGCCCGAGCCGGATCTGCCGGGCGTTCCGTCCACCGCCGACCAGGCGTTCGCCGTGGCCGAGCAAGAAAGCCCGGTCCTGCTCGCCGCCATGCAGACCGAGCGGGCGGCGGCCGCCAAGATTCAGCAGGCCAAGGCCTCGTTCGGCCCCACCGTGTCGCTGCAGGCCAGCGCCGGCCTCGCGCCCGTACCAGACCTTCACCCCCAACTCCTACATCTACGGCCTGACCGTGGGCGTGGTGGTCACCCAGCCGATCTACACCTCGGGCCTGAACAGCTCGAAGGTCCAGCAGGCCATCGAGGGCGACAACAGCGCCGAGTTCGACATCGACACCACGCGCCGCGGCGTGGTCCAACAGGTGGCCAAGGCCTGGGACCAGTACACCTCGACCCAGGTCGCGCTCGGCCTGCAACAGCGCCAGGTCGACCTCGAAACCGTCGCCGCCGAAGGCTATCGCGTCGAGTCCAAGGCCGGCATGCGCACCACGGTCGACCTGCTGAATGCCGAGCTGGAGCTCGCCAATTCCCGCATCTCCCTCCTGCAGAGCCGCCACGACGAATACATCGCCCGCGCCGCCCTGCTTGGCCGCCATGGGCCGGCTCGAGGTGCGCTACCTCCTGCCAGGCGCGCCGCTCTACGATCCGACGGTCTCGGCCAAGCGCGTCGCCAACCGCTATGCGGCCCCGTGGGTCAGCGGGTTCGACGCGATCGACGCCGTCCTCTATCCGCCCACCGCCCCGCCCACGCCCGAGAGCCCCGCGACGGCCGCGGACGTGCACCCGGCGGTGTCGGGGTCGCAGGTGGTGGGGCAGTAGGAACCGCCGAAGTACTCAGGTTAGAACGGAACTTCCCGGAAAGCGTCAGGGAGAGCCGCTTGGATCGCGCGCGCGAGGTCCACGTCGCTAAGATCTGGATTCAAGAGGCCCATCTGCTCTCGAATGCGCTCTAGGTTTCTTGCCAAAACGCCGCCGTCAGCGCTGCGTTCGCTGGATTTGTTCTCATGCGGCAACGCCACGGCGGGCAACGGCAAGTCAAGGAAGGCGCATAGCTTCTCCCATCCGTCACCCTGCCTCCCAACAGATTTCACAAAGCGGTCTTCCGGCGCGTGCGCCCGGAAGAATGTTCTGACCTCCAATAGGTGTCGTTCGTAGATCTCCATGTGCTCGCGCTCCGCCCCGAAGGGATAAGCGTGACCATAGGCTAGAAGCCGGCAGTGCCGATCGGGGTCGGTCGCCAAGCTATGAAGCTTGAGGCTCTGAAGCCAAGTCTCGGCGCTACGGCGCCTCGTCAAGACGAACTTTGCTTCGGGTTCATAGCGCGCCCAAAGCGCCCTGAACATCAGGGGATATGGCCAATCCTCGAAGGCCTCGTGCCTGTCTATCTCATCGAAGACGCGTGAAGTTCGCCCCCTTCTCAGGTCAGCCAACAAGTCCGGACGGCAACCTAAGTGGTCAAATCCGAGTATTCGAAAGCACGCACCTAATGTCGTTGTTCCCGTCTTATTCAGTCCGATTCCGAAAATCTTCATCGTGACCTTATAGCTTGGAGTGCCGAAGTTCAGCGCGCCGTCCGCACCCGCTGGTAGCCGCTTAGAAAGTCGGCTCTGATCTCCGCTACGGAGGGCGTGGCTGGATCGCGCCCCCTCGGCATCCTCTCCTCTTCATAGATGAGACCCGTTGACGTGACCTCTAGCCCGATCTTCCGTGCAATGCCCGGCAACACGCCCGGCAGATCCTTCGTGATTTGTTCGTAGGAGACGAACAGAGGAGCTATGTCGTTCTTGGCGAAGAAAGCACGCCAGTTCGCGTCGTGCCGAGCAATGGTATTGACGCTATTCATGATCTCTTCTCGATTTAGAAAGTCGGGATTGAGTCTTGGTTCCGTTGTTACGGTTTCATCTGGCCCCCAGACGCCTGTCAACGTGGCGACGCGCCTAGAAATCGCCTGGCCAAATAAATCTTCTCGGTAAATATAAACGAACTGGCCTCCGTCGAAGAAAATGTCGCCATCCGGATTGTCGAGAAACCGTTCGTACTGCCACCAAGACAGCTTAATGGCGAAGATTCCATTGACTGTTCGGCAGTCCATGACACGCTTGAGGTATGAGTGACGAAGATTGGCGTCGTCCAAGAAGACTTGATCCTCGACGGAAAATCCAAATCTCTTGCCGATTATTCCGGCATGGACGTAGTTAAGATATTCGTGTGGAACGCCAATGTTATTGTGCGTTAGCGCTCGGCAAAGCAAATTGCTTCCGGTCCGGCCGGTAGAGCAGAGAAAGAGCTTGCTATCGACGTGCGCCGGTGCGTGGTCGAATGCTTCGCCGCTGACTTGAAGCATATGGATCGGACGGGGGGCCAATTGTAACGAGCCTTCTAGAGCGCCGCCGGCAAGACGTATTGGAAGTTGTCATCCCGGACCGCCAATGGTCGTTCCTCTTCGGCGCATTCAGCGGGTGGGCCTTCGCGCTCCGCTCGCGCACGCGGCAAGGTCACGGCGCGAAGTCCGGCATACTAGCGCCGCTTCGATAGGCTACGGAGATCCCGGATCAACTCCCGCCACTCTCGCACACACCGGGTCAGGCCGAAGACGGCGGCACAATGCGCCTGCTGGAGTTCTGACATCTCTGGGTTGCCGTCCCAGGGCTCCGACATTTCTGCTCGCAAGACGTCGGCAAAGACTACCGCGTGTTCGTCTCTATTGGGATTCCATGGATAGATTCGCGCATAGCCGCTGGTGGTCTCCGGCAGCGCGCCAAGCGACGGGACGATCACCCGGCATCCCTCGGCCATGGCCTCCATCACCACAAGGCAAGCGGTCTCCGCGAACGTGCTTGGATAGGTGAGAAAGTGCATGGTCCGCAACGCCGCCCGAAGCTCGGGGTTGGGCGCGATCCCGTGGTAGATGACGCCATGCATCGAGAGCGCGCGCTCATAGAGGTGTTCGTACCGACGATCATCCTCGGCGTAGAGCTTCATCGAGGACCAGATGTGCAACTCGGCACTCTCGGGCTTCAGCAACTCCCAGGAATCGAGCAGGACCGACAGCCCGCGGAACGGCGTGCTTGCATAGGCGCAGCGCCAGGTCCCGTCCGTTTGCCAGAGTCTTGGCTCCGGGTTCACTTCGATGGCGTTTCTGATCACGACGCAGCGCTCGGCGGGCAACTTGAACTCTCTCAAATATCGCTCGCGCTGCCAGTACGACACGAACACAAAGCAACGGACCGAATTGACCAACTCCCTGTCGGCACACCACTGAACGAACTGTTGGTCTGCGTCGTGGTGTATCCAGACGACCTTGGGTCGTTCGTCGAAGCTGATGCGGCCTGGATGGTTCACACGAAGATCGATTTGTTCGAGTTCTTCGCCCATGATCCGCTGGAGTCTGCCGACCATCAGCTCCGTGCCGCCGGCCGCCGCGGTCGGAGTCCAACGCGTGGCTGGCGTGACCGCGGGCTCGACGCGTGGTGGGAGCTCGAGTTCCTGGACCCTCTGCCTTGCGAATTCAGCGTTCCGCACAACGCGCTCACGCGTCTCGCCCGGCAGATCGCGCTGACTGAGGAGCTGCTCGCATGCATCCAGGGATTCGCGGAAGTGATCTGCCCAATACGCGCTGACCGAGAACTCGTCGCGCAGCCCGTACGCGTAGATCCATGGCTCGATAAAGCGGCCCTCGGGCGGGAGGGGAACACCCAGCCCTCGCTTCGCAAGCGCGTATCCCTCCTCGAACCGGTTTCTGATCCGGCAGAACAGGCTCGCGGCGTGCAGCGCCTCGGCGCGCGTCGGCAGGACGGCCGCCGCACGCAGGTAGGACTCCAAGACCGTTGCGTCCGGCTCGCCGGCCCGCTCCATGATCTGACCGGCGCGGTACAGGCTAAGATAGACTTCTTCCTCCGAGAAGCCCTGCTTCGCGCGAAGAAGATAGAGGTTCAGCGCCTCGTTCCAGTCGCCGGAGTCGCCGAGGCATTGAGCAAGGCGGAAACGATAGTGGGCTAGCAAAGGCGCGCGTGTCTCCGCCTGTAACTCGGCCTCGAGCAAGGCCACTTCGCGGTCACAATTCTCCTTCTGGAGGGCCTCGTCGCTGTCACGGTGGATCGAGATCGCGGATAGGAGGCCGGGCGCGCCCGCCTGATCGCACTCCAAGTCGTCGCACAGCACGCCTCCTTCACGCCGCCAGGCCAGCGCGCTGCGGACGAGCCGCGGCAGCCGCTGCAGGTAGCCCCGATCGTGGACGTCGATCGTGTAGGCGTCGGCGGTCAAAGGTGGCAGCGCGGTATCCGGCTCGATCTGAAGCACATCGCCCGGATCGATAAGCAACACGTAATCGCCGCACTCTCGCGCGAGCTCTAGAGCGTCGGCGCACCCACGCCGCAGGCCGTCAGGCCGGTCGTACAAGGCGCCTGGGAGGTTTGCGAGCCTCCGCTGGACAGTATCGCGTGTCCCGTCCGACGAACCCGTATCGACGATGATCCAGTGATCGATGAGCGGTCGGACCGACTCAAGGCTGCGCTCGATGGTCGATGCATCGTCCCGCACCGTCATGCTTAGGCAGATCGAGCGACCCGAAGATCTCATGTTCAACCGTGCGCCGAGCCCGAACGTGCTGTTCAGCGCGCCTTCGCTCCGCTGATGTGAACGGCGAGCCGGTCTTTGGGAACGTCCATGTCGGCCTCGCCTTTCGCCACCGAGAGAGCGCTTCGCGCCCGTATCATATCTGCCCTGAGCGCGGCAGATAGGATCGAATTGGAGAGCACGGCCAACGGCGCCTCGACTAATAAACTCCGATCGCGCGAGCCGATACGCATTGTCGTCCGGTCGAAGGCCTGCGAGAGCGTTGCGCATTGGTGGGCGGCGCGGCTCGAGGCAGCCTACGGAACCGACTTCATCGGCGAGCGGCAGAAGGAGCGAGGGCGCGGCTCTATGACCAGTGAGGCTTCAGTCCTGCCAGCGGCCACCCTCGGGTACACTTTCAACCGCGGTGGGCTCAACAACCAGAAGCTGGCCCTCTTCGGCCTGTTCCTTCGAGCCTTTCGCGAAGGGCCCCGCCGCATCGTGCTCCCGGATCTCATCCTGTTCGATCAGGTGACGTTCAACCATGTTCGCGTGCCGATCAGCGATGGCTTCCGCCTGGAAGAGTTGCGCGCTTTCGCGGCGCGCAACGAGATCGAAATACTCGACCATGCGCCCTGCGGAGATCGGGGGGCCTGGGACTACTTCCACTACGGTAATAACTACATTCCGCTAGCGGCCATCAATAACGAGCTCACTACCGACAGTTTCATCTGCGACTTCCTTCGTTCCTTAGTGCCGTGCGTCCGCGACTCGGAGGCGTTTCAGCGCGTGCGAGACGCCGCGTTTGGAGACAATGGGCGTCAAGCTTGTCGCCCAGTTGAGGATAGAGCGTGACTGGCGACACCACACTAATCACCGACTCGATCCAGTCGCCGCGAATACCGAAGACAACAATCCCTTCGTTCACCGATATCATCAGAAAGATCTGCGATACACCGTCCCTAGACGCTTCGCTCATCTACGTCGTTTGCGACGAGGCCGCTTTGCCGGTTAACAAGTCTGAAATTCGAGATACGGCCAGGAGCGAGTTCGGCGCCGAGTTATATTGGAAGTCGGATTTCCTGCCCTCCGATGAGCTCGATCAGCTCTCGCTCCTCAGCCTGTCGTGCTTGGACTTCGAAATGGCGGTGGGCGCTGAGTCTTTTGTCGGGCTCAGTCGATCGACGTTCTCGAATATGGTCAGTCTGGAGAAGTACGCTCGAACCGGCGCGCCAGCCGAACATCAGTACATATACAATCTGGCTGGTCCAGGCGTGGCATTGCGCACGGACAACGGGGCGTTCTCGGTTCCAAAGCTCGCCGTCGCATCGGAGGAGGCACGAGCAGTCCAGCACTTCGAACGAGGAGAAATCCTGCGAGCGGGGGGCATGCCGCGCAAGGCATTGGCCGCTTATTCGCTTTGCGCGGCCTCGGACCAATCCGACCGAGAAGAGATGTTTCTCAGCCTCTACCACTCGGCTCAACTCAAGGCGCAGTTGGGTTTCTCGGCCGCTGAGGTCATTGATACTTACAGTCAGGCGACGCGAGTCCTTCCGAGCCGCGCGGAGGCCGCTCATGGCGCGAGCCGTTACTGCCGGCTTCATCAGATGTTTAGGGAAGGATATGAGATCGCCGCGGGCGCGATCGACCTTCCTGCTCCGGCCGAAGGACGGCAGGTCGAGCACTGGATCTACGAGCGAGGCTTATTGGACGAATATGCGGTGAACGCGCATTGGGCCGGCCGTCACGTCGAGTGCGTTAGGGCTTGCCTAGAAATACTAAGAAGAAACAAGGAACTACCAGACGCCGATCATTCGCGGATCGTGTCAAACGCACGTGCTTCACTTGAGAACTTGGCCGCTCAACTAGCCCGACGCGTCGAGCACCGAAGCCGATTCGGTCACGGCCATTCACCACCGCAAAGTCGGCAAGATCAGCGATAAGTGGGCGTCCTATCTCCACTATTACGACGTCGCCTTTTTCCCGTGGCGGGACAAGAAGATCGCGCTCCTTGAGATTGGCGTCCAGAATGGTGGTTCGTTGGAGACGTGGTCCAAGTACTTCCGAGCTGGCGAAATCTTCATCGGATGCGACATCGACGAGCGTTGTGGATCGCTCAAGTATGACGATGATCGAATCAAGATCGTTGTGGGCAACGTGACGCTCGATGAAACGCGGCACGCTATTCTCAGCCTTCACTCAGAGTTTGATATCGTCATCGATGACGGGTCACACGAGTCCTCTGATATTGTCCGGACGTTCTCCTCCTACTTTCCAATGGTGAAGCCAGGTGGACTGTATATAGTCGAGGATACGCACGCTTTATACTGGCCGAATTATGGAGGAGGAGTCACAAATGGCCGAAGCGCCCAGGAGTTGTTCAAAAAGCTGACGGACGTCTTGAATTTTGACTTCTGGCGTCAGGACCGTTCGATCGAGAGTCACTTGGCGCCGTTCTTTGCAGACGGAGCTCTGCCGGAATTCATCCCTGCAGGCTGGATCGAATCGATTGAGTTCCGCAATTCGTTGATTGTGATCACGAAGGCTCTCCGAGCCGGGCACGACAAGCTCGGACTTCAGCTGCGGACAGGGTCGATCGGCCTTTGAAGGTCGCGCCTTCCGTACGAGCGGCGGCTAGCTGCGCCTGGTGCATCGAAGCCGCGAGGCAGCAGTTCCGGATCGAACCGCGGCGATCGCCGAGAAGGCGCACAGAGCGTCGAGGCTCTGCGTTGTCAGCGTCTCCTCCGCGCTCTGCGATAAGAGTGTATCGCCACCGACGCGGTGCGCCGGTCGCGCGATGGAAGGTATTGAGGACGGACCAGCGCGTAGCAGGGTTTGATCAACGGTCGATTCACGCTCGAGGTGTAGAGTCCTTCCGCATCCGACCGTTCGCGTCGGACGACGGCGGAGAGGGAAGATGGCGGCCGACCGCGGCGTGCGGAATCTGGCGCACCTGGAGGGGACCGCATCGACGGCCCGCGTCCTCAACCTGTGGGCGCTCAAACAGCGCAAGGGCGGCGATCCCGACTACACGGCCAAGCCGCTGTTCCGGAACACCGCGCTCAATGCGTCCATCATCCTGAAGCACAAGCTCAGAGCCAACGAGGTCGAGCTGTTCGCCGGAACGCGCCACTCGGCGACCAAGATCCTGGTCCCCATCGAGAGCAAGGATCTTCGAATGGGCGCCCGCTTCGTCTTCATCGGGCAAAAGGGGTTCCGGGACGCGCTTCACCATACGTTCGGCGTCGACATCGACGAGGACAGCGCCGACCACCGCGTTCTTCGCATCCTCGACGAGGCCCCGACGCTCGATCCCTTCCTGGTCCGCGAGCAGTTGCGGCGACATGGAATCGAGCCGGCGCGCTGCTATTTCGACCTTTCCGACGCCGACGCCAGACGCATGTTCAGGTTCGCCCAGGTCGAGATCGAACCCTTGGTCCGTCTGTCGACCGGCGGCGGCGGGAACGGCGAGGCCCAGGCCGTCAAGCTCACCCAGAAGATCCTGGCCAACTCCGCCGACGCCGAGCTCGACCCTTTAAGGCGCACGTTGCAGCTCGACGCCGGGCAGTTTCAGGAGGGCGTCTTCTGCTGGAAGGCTTTCCTCTATTACAAATGGCAGATCGCCGACCTCTTGCCGCGCGTCAACCTGGTGCTCAGGGAGATGCAGACCGTCCGCCCTCGCGGGCCGATGTCGGACGAGACCAAGATCTATCTCGCCTCGGCCAGCGAGACGCTCTGCCGCGCGCTGACGGCGGCCTGCCGCGAAGTCAGGATGACGCTCGAAATCTACGACGTCGCCTACCGCAACCTCACCGAACAGAACGATCCGCTCGCCTTCCGCGACTTCCTGCTCAAGGCGCCGGCGCTGTTCAACGCGCTCGGCGAGAAGCTGGGCGCCATCGAGCACATCGTCAGCTTCTGGCGCTTTCGATTCGCCGAGGAAAAGCCCTCGTCGATCGCGCCCGACGCGCTCGCCGACATCTTCAAGGACTTCGAGATCGGCCTCGGCATCAAGTACGACGCGGGGCCGTCGTTGGCCGCCCCGCCTATCATCGAAGCCGCGTAGGAGCGGGCGGCCGGCGCGAAGCCGCCCAACCACAACCGCAAGCTCGCGTTAATCTAGATGCGCGATGGTTGGAGTGGCGAGCGTCGCCGGTTGGCCACAACCGAAGGATCGCGGGGGGCGCGAGGGTGGCGGATCGATCAGTCAGAAGTCTCGAGCACCTGGAGAACAGCGCCTCGACCGCGCGGGTGTTCAACCTGCGCACGGTCGCCAAGCTCAAGCGCAATGATCCGGAGTACAGCGCCAAGCCGGTCTTCCAGAACCCGTCGCTGAACACCTCGATCATCGTCAAGCACCGCTTGCGGGGCAACGAGAGCGAGCAGTTCAGCCTGCCGCGGCGCAACGCGACGAAGATCCTGATCCCGATCCAGCAAAACGACCTGAAACTCGGCGCCCGCTACGTGTTCGTCGGGCAAAAGAACTTCGAGCAGCTCTTGTTCCAGACCTGCGGCGTCGACCCCGATCCCGAGTGCGCCGACCACAAGACGCTGAGGGTCTTCGACCAGACGCCCTCGCTCGACCCCTTCCTGCTGCGCGAGCAGCTGCGCCGCGCCGGTCTCGAACCGGCCCGGTGCTATTTCGAGATCTCGCCGGCGGACACCCAGCGCATGTTCAACTTCGCCCAGCGCGAGATCGAGCCGCTGGTGCGCATGTCGGTCGGCGACGCCGACGTGAATGGCCAGCACTCGGCGAAACTGACCAAGAAGATCCTCGCCAACTCCGCCGACGCGGACCTGGAGCCGCTCAGGCTGACCCTGCAACTCGACAAGCAGCAGTACCAGGAAGGCATCTTCTGCTGGAAAGCCTTCCTATACTACAAGTGGCAGCTGGCCGACCTGTTGCCCCAGGTCTCGACGGTCCTGGCGCAGGTCGAGAGTGTGAAGTCGCGCGGGCCTCGTACCAAGGAAGACAAGGAGTACCTGCTCGCCGCCCGCACCAACATCCGCCGCGCGCTCACCACCTCATGCAAGCTGGTGAAGGATACGCTGGCGGTCTACGACGAGGCCTATCACAGCCTGACGGCGAACGCCGATCCGCGCGAGTTCCGCGACTTCCTGCTCAAGGCGCCGGCCCTGTTCACCGACCTCGGCGAGCGGCTGGGCGCGATCGAGCACATCATCAGTTTCTGGCGCTTCCGCTTTAAGGCCGAGCACGCCGCGTCGATCACCACCGAAGAGCTGGTGGACCTGTTCATGGACTTCGAGAGCAGCCTCAACCACGACCAGACCATCACCGCCGGCGGCCAATCCCGCATCGTCTCCCCCATAATCGAAGCCGCGTAGGCGCTCAATCGCTTGTCCGGCGAAGGACGTCCTTCTCGCCTGCGAGCGGACACGTGCACTTTCAACCACGAGGACATTAAGAGCGGGCTGGTCGCGGCTCCAGCTGGCTGGCCGCTTCGTGTCCATGTGCCCCTTTGTGGTTCAATTCGGCCGCGTCCACCTCTTGGCTGCCGCAACGTCCCCGCGTTCGGGTCCCTGCGCTCGCGAGGATGACGGGTGGCGGAGGCGGCCCGTTTTTTGTTCTTCGTGGTCAATCTTGCGGCGCGAGGAACGCCGCGGGGGCCCTCTAGCCCCAGCTCTCGACCGCGCCCATGCGGCGGGCGGCGACGGGGCCTTTGCGGCGCGCGGGCGGCTCGGGCTCGCGCGGCCGGGCGAGCCGAAGTGCCAGCCCTGGGCGAAGTCGACGCCGGCCTTGCGCACGGCCTCCTCGACGGAGGCGGTCTCGACCGATTCGGCCAGCGTCCTGACGTTCAGCTCGCGGCACATGTTCACCAGCTGGCGGATGAAGGCCGATTCCCGGTCGCCGTGCTCCAGCTCGCGAATGTAGCGGCCGTCGATCTTCACCAGGTCGAGCTGCAGCTGTTGCAGATAGGCCAGCGAGGCCGCGCCGGCGCCGAAGTCGTCCAGGCAGACCTGGCAGCCCAGCGCGCGCAGCTCCTGGATATGGCGATTGGCGACGACCAGGTTCTCGATCGCCGCGCTCTCGGTGATCTCGAACATCAGCCGGCCCTTGAGCGCGCCCTTGCCGGCGATCAGCGTGTTCGCGCCGCTCGAGAAGCTGGGGCTGGTGATCGTGCGGCCCGAGATGTTGACCGCCAGCTTCAGCTTGGGGTCGGCGGTCAGGGCGGCGATCGCCTGCTCGAGGATGGCCAGGTCCAGGCCCTCGATCAGGTCGAGCTCCTCGGCCATGCGGATCATCGGAAACGGACTGGCGTCGCCGCCAAAGCGAACCAGCACCTCGTGGTGGTGCAGCTCGCCGTCCTTCAGCCACACGACCGGCTGGTAGACCAGGGTGAAGGTCCGGTCGGCCACGGCCAGACCGAGGGCGGCCGCCTTCTCCAGGGTCCGGTGCACCGATTGGCTCACCGCCTCCTGCAGGCTCATCGGCGACATGGCTTTCAGACCCACGCTGACGAAGTCGTCGAGGGCGTAGCGGATGGCCTTGAGGATCTGCGACGGCGACACATCGCCCTTCAAGGGCATGGTCCGCGCCGAGAAGGTGACGCTGCTGACCTCGGCCACCAGGCCCATGAGCTTAGCCAGCCGGTTGGTCAGCGCCTGCGGGCTCTCACCGGCCGGTCGGACCACCAGCGCGAATCGTTCGTCGGCGAGCTGGGCCGCGGCCGAACCGCCGTGAGACTGCGCGCGAAGCGCTCCGGCGAGCCGGGCCTTAAGCGCATGCCTGTTGTCTGTCTGCAGCGTGCGCGCCAGGTCCTCCAGGCCGTCCATCTCGACGAACGCCAGCTCGAGCTCCTGGCCGGTTGCGTGGGCGTTTTCGAACAGGGTCTTGGTGATCGCCTCGAACTCGCCGCGCTCATAGCAGGCCGCCTTCGCCCTGGCCCATCGCCGGCGCGCTCGCGCGGCTGAGCGCGCACGAGATGGTCGCTCCGTTCTGCGGCAGGTGGCAGGCGCTGATGGCGAAGGCCTCGGCGCGATCCGGTTCGGCGCCCGCCAGGCGCGCGACGACCGGGCCCTGCCGCGCGCCGTCCTCGATTCCGAGAAAGAGCGATTCGACCAGATCCTGGTCGCGCGCGTCGACGAACTCGCGCCAGTTGCGGCCGATCAGCACGCGTTCGGCATTGCCGCCGAGGACCGCGGCCGCGCCGACGGCGAACTCGACCTTGCCGTCGGGCGCGACCTCGACCAGCAGGTCGGCGCTGGCGAAGGCGAGCCCCAGCAGACGATGCGCTGCGATCATCAAGACGGTCTCGGTTGCAGAGCTATTGGCGGCTGCATTGCACCACACAGCCGCTTAACCATCCATTGCACTCGCCAAACGGAGCCCGCTTAACTTGCGCGAAGCGACGGCGCCTCTAGGGGTCGCGCCAAGCCGGTCCGCGCGCGGCGAGCCAGCTCTCGCCCGCGTGTCGGCGGGCGAGACGGTCAGCTCGCCTTCCTGGCGCGCCCGCGGAGCTGAAGATATGAGGAGGTGCGTCGCTTGGTGTGCCGTTGGTACGAAGCCACTGGTGCGGTAACAGGCAAGCGGATCCCGGATTTGGGCAGGAGTTCTCGTGAGTTAGAATGGGCGCGATACACTTCTCCCTGGATCTGAACCTCGTTCAGGCTCTCAAGCGGACCCTTCCCTTGGCCACGTTCGTCGAGACCGGGACGTTTCGCGGGGATACCTCAGCGGCAGTGTCCCCGCACTTTGAGAAGGTCTACACCGTTGAACTTGCTGAGGAGCTGTTCAACAATGCGAAAGCGAGGTTCGCAAACGTCAGTCACGTCAAGGCAATCCACGGCAGCTCGCCTGAGATCTTGACGTCGCTCTCGAGCGAGCTTGCGAACAAGAGCGTTTTATACTGGCTCGATGCCCATTGGTGCGGGGGTCCAACCGACGGCCGCGCCTACGAATGCCCGCTGATCGCTGAGATCGCGGCCATCGGATCCCTCAATGAGCAATCCGTCGTGCTGATCGATGACGCGCGCCTCTTCCTGGCGCCGCCGCCCGCGCCCCATGTCGTCGAAAGCTGGCCGATGGTTGCTGACGTCATGCAGGCCCTTGCTGGCCTGAGCGACAAGCACCGGCTGTGGATCATCAACGATGTGTTCGTTTTCGCTCCCGATTCCGCGGCCGCGGATGTTGTGACCTACGGCCGGAAGTACGGCGTCGATCTCGACGACCTGCACCGCGCGGCGACCGATCGCCGGCGCGCCGAAGAGCAGCACCGTCGCGAGGCGCCGCCCGCGCCGCCGGCCGTTGCCCGGAGCTTCAACGAAAGCGTCGAGCTGGATCAGCGTTCGGAGCGGCTGTTCGCCTTTCACCTCAATCGCCTCGGCGATCGACCGCGTGCTCGACGTTGGCGGCAATAGCGGTCAGTTCGCTTCCAAACTGCGCAAACATGGCTACGGCGGCGTCATCTGCTCTGTCGAGCCGCAGTCCGCCGTGTTCCCGGATCTGCTGGCGCATGCGGAGAATGACCTGCGCTGGCTTGTCACCCCCCGGCAGGGCGTGGGCGATGCCGACGGCTATGTCCCAATGAACATTTCCGAGAATGGATACAGCTCATCGATTCTCGAGGTGCACGCCAATCATCTGCGCGCGGAACCGGCCACCAAAACCATCGACCACGAGTCCGTGTATGTCGCCAAAGCCGCAAACCTGCTGCGACCCGAGGCGATGAAGATGTTCTCCGCCGTCAAGATTGACGTGCAGGGATACGAGAAGCGAGTGTTGGAAGGACTAGGTGACGCTCATCTCGAACGTGGACCTTCTCTTGCTCGAAATGTCGCTTGTCGAATGTTATTCCGGATCTCCGATGTACTTCGAGCTCGATGAATTCATTCGCACTCACCTCGGATTCACACCGGTCTCGCTTGAACCTTCCTACTACGACCATGCGGGCGGCTTTGCTCAACAGGTCGACGGAATCTGATGTCGAGATCCTCGGCCAAACCTGCCCGGCCGGCCTCGCCGGCGGGCGTGCAGATTGGCGCGGTCCTTACATCCGTCGGCGGTTCAACCAACAGAACGAACCTGCAGGGCTTCGACGTTGGCGAGTCCTGGTTCCGGGCCTGCCGCCGATCCTGGCGGAAACTGGGCGCTCCGATCCTCTCGGTTTCCGAGAACGACGCCGGCGGACCCCGACATAACCTGGGTCCAGACCGCGAAGCGGCCCTCGGTCGTCGAAATCCTTCGTGAGGCAAGGGATCGAACCGACGGCCACGTCCTGCTCGTTAACTCGGACATCATGCTCACCGACAGTCTGGTGAGCGCCCTGCCGACCCTCAGCGGCGATGTCGTCTACTACGGCCGCCGCCACGACGTTCGGGAGAACCCCCAGAGGCCAGGGACGGTGAAGGTCATGGGTCTCTACGATTCGGGATTCGACGTTTTTGTTCTTCCCGTCGCATTTCTCGACTGTGTGGTTTCCGAACCAGGTCTTCTGGATGAGCACTTCCTGATTGGGCAGCCGTGGTGGGACTACATGCTGCCCGTCGCGGCGCATGCCCTCGGCTTTCCCGTGAAGAGGTTCGGTCCTAAGCATGTGTTCGGGCTCCACTATCCGCATGCGGAAAAGTTCTCCCGACAAAAGTGGGCAGATAACGGGAGACGATTCGTCAGTTTAATTAATGATCGAACTAGAAAATGACGATGGATTCGCGAGAGGAATGCTTGGAGAATTGCTCGAGTCGTCGTCGGACTTGGACAAGTTGTCTGCCAAAGTCCGCACCATGATCCCATAACGCGTTCGCGGCCAAAGCGTCGCCAGCCGAGCTACTAGGACAAGTCGATGTGGTCGGGCGGCAAGCCGGCGTCGTAGCGATCAACCATCGCCGCATAGGCTCGTTCCAACTGCCTGGCGAACCGTTCGGTATCGAACAGCGGCGACGCCAGACGCTGCCTCGCCAACTGTTCTCTTCAAACCCGCCAGCTTTTGCGGTCTGAGGGCGAGCTCGACCGCCAGGTCTTCGTACGCTTTCGGCGTCGGAGTGATCAGCTCGGGCAAACCGACCGCATTCAACAGGCTCGCTCCGACCCGTCCGGCGAAGGTGTCGCCGATGAGCGTCAATACCGGCAATCCAGCCCACAACGCGTCGCTGGCGGTCGTGTGCGCATTGTACGGGTTGGTGTCGAGGAAGAGGTCGGCCAGGCGGTGCCGGGCCAGATGCTCGGCGAGAGGCATGCGTTCGGCGAACACCAGCCGTTCTGGCGAGATCGCCCTCGCTTCGGCTTCCCGCCGCAGGTTCGACGTCGCCGGCGCGTTGTCCGCGAGAAGCCAAAGGACGCTGCCCTCGACCTGGCCCAGGATCCGCATCCAGCCGTCGAAGGTCCGCGGGTTGATCTTGTAGCTGGCGTTGAAGCAGCAGAAGACCACGCCCTTGTCCGGAAGACCGCACTCGCGCCGGCTAAACACGCGGTCGGAGATCGTCCGCTTGGAGTTGTTCGACCTGGTAGCTGCCAGGCAGGCAGACGATCTTCTCGTCGTAGAAGGGCTGGCTCTCGATCGGAATGACAGTCGCGTCGGCGATGAGGTAGTCGATGTAGTCCGCCGCCATGGTTCCCGGATAGCCGAGGTAGTTGACCTGGATCGGGGCGGCCCGCGCCGCGAATATCCCCGTCCGGCTGTCGGTCGTGAAGCCCTTCAGGTCCACGCCGATATCGATCTCGAGCTCGCGAGCGAGTGCGGCGACCTCCGCGTCCGACCGTTCCCGCACGTCGATGAACCGGTCCACGGCGCCCGCAACCCGCGTTGACATCGCGTCTCCGTCGGGGCGGCCCGAACGAGAACGCGACCGACTCGACGGCCGATCGATCGTGCTGCTCGAACAGTCCGGCGATGAGCCGTGCGGTGGCGTGGTCGAAGAGGTCGGCGGAGAAGTAGCCAATTCGCAGCGGCCGGCCGCCGAGCCGTCTGGCGCGCGGCCTCGGCGGCGACCCCGGGAACGTCGCGGCTGTCCAGATCCGAGCGGCCGCCCGCTGCTGTTCAAGCGAGGTGTGCAGGGACAGCAGCGGAAAGGGAGGCGTGACTCGCCCGCCAGCCTCGATGTCGCGCAAGAGCTTGTCGAGCGAGGCGTCCAATCCCGCCCAGTCGCACGCCTTCATCCGCGTGTGGATCCACGTACCCCGTACGAACTCCAACGCCTGGATTGGCGTTCAAGGCGGCGGCGAATGCGGCGCTCGCCTGGTCGTAGCGCCTTTGCTCGACCAGCAGGTTGCCGAGGTTGTTGTACGCTTCGGCTTTCCGGGGATTGAGGGCGATCGCGCGCTCGAAGGTCCGCGAGCGCCTCCTGCCCCCGCTTGAGCTTCTGCAGCGCAACGCCGCGACCGATGTAGGCGTCGGCATAGTCGGGGTTGATCGCCAGGGCCCGGCCGTAGCTGGCGACGGCGTCAGCGTACCGGTGCAAGCCTTGCAGCGTGTTGCCTCGATCGTTGTGGGCGATCGCGGAGTTGGGCGACAGTTCGATCGCCTTGTCATAGCTGGCCAGCGCCGCCTCGTGACGCCGAAGACCGGCGAGCGCGTCGCCCCGGTTGACGTAAGCCGCTTCCGAGTTCGGCGCGAGCGCGATGGCCGCCTCGCAACTGGCGAGCGCCTCCTGGTGCTCGTTTCAGGTCGTTGAGGGCTTTCGCCAGATTGCTGTGCGCGTCGGCGACGCTCGGGTCGATGGCGATCGCTCGGCCGATCAGCTCGACGGCGGCTTGCGGATGACCGGATTGCGCGGCGATCAGTCCGAGCAGATGCAGCGCGTCGAAGTGAGCCGGCTGGCGCTGCAGGATCGCCCGGTAGATGCGCTCCGCCTCGGCCAGCTGGCCCTGCCGATGCAGGGCCAGGGCGCGGGCGAAGATCGCCTGATCATGCGCTGGAGGTGAGTCCGGGATGGGGGCCTCTCAGGAGATCGGGTCGGACGCCTACCAGGGCACACGGCCGAACCGGTCGATCAGCCGCTGATTCTCAGCGTCGCTCACCGCGCGCTTGTCCGGGTCCAACTGAATCTGCGCCATGCCGGACCCTCGGTGGACCATGCGGCGGACCAGCGGCGCTGGATACCGGTGTCGCTGCAAGGTGACGCACCCGCCGCCGAACGCCAGCGCCCGGTGCAGGCGCGGCCTCAGCGCCTGCAGCAGCCCTGGCAGGATCGGAGCGGTCGATTCCACCAGGTGGATGCGCGGGACCTTGGCGTCCGCCAGCCGTCCGAGCCACTCGTTGTCGAGATGAAAGCGATAGGTCTCATCGAATCCGCCGATCGCCTCCCACACCGCCCGGCGCATGATCCAGCCCGACGGGGTCGGAAAGTCGTTTATGCAGACCACCTCGCCGTTGGGGGCGACCTCGAGTTGGGTCGACGAGACGAACGGCGCCTCGGCCAGCGCCGGGATCGCGACCTCGAGGAACGGCGGTCGCCATTCGTCGTCGTCCTCCAGGAAGGCGATGAAGTCGTGATCGAATCGCGCCGCGGCGCTGTTCAACGCGCCGGCCTGCGACGCGCTGGCCGACTTCACGATGTGGATGAAGGGCGCGGAAAGCCGCTCGGGCACGTCCGCGTCGGGGTCGACCCCGACGGCGATCTCCATCTCGAGGGCGACCGCCGGCTTCTGCGCCGCGATCGACCGGATCGCCCGTTCGACGAGATAGGTCCCGCCGCGCCCGCGCTGCAGCCGCGACGGGATGACGACGAGAATCCTGGGCGGCCTGGCGTCAGCCATGGCCGGCGAGTCCGGCGCGGGGCGACATGCTCAGCTGGCGTGCGAGACGGCCTTCCGCGGCTTCGGCTTCGCGCCCGCCGCCTCGCGCTTGGCGTTCGCCGTCCCGGCTGGGGCGGCCTTGGGCGCAGAGGTCCGCGCCTTGCCGGCCTGGGCCGCTTGGGGCTCGACCGGGACCGTCTTGGCCTTGGCGGTCTTGGCCGGCGCCGGCGCTGGCTTGGCGGGCTGGGCCTTGGCGGTCTTCGCCCTGGCGGTCGTCGCCTTGGCCGTTGCTGGCGCTTCTGCCCGAGGCTCGGCTCGCGGCGCCTTGCGCCCGCCGCCAGCCGCCTGGCCGGGCGCGTCCGACCGCGGGTAGTGCAGGGCCTCAAGCAGCGGCGCCAGTCCGTCGCCGTAGCGACGCCAGCGCTCGACCGAGGTGTTGTAGACCGGCTTGCGCACCTGGGCGACGCTGGCGGTCTTCACCGCCCGCTTCGACGTATGGAAGGCGAGGCAGGCGGCGTCCCAGGGCAGGCCGATGTGCTGCGACGAGCTCACGCGCAACCCGCTCGAGGTCGCCGACGGTGTCCTCGTAGTCCACCGTCATCATGACCCCTGGCGGCAGCACCTTCTCCCAGTGGGCCATCACCTCCTCGTACTTGCGATAGTAGCGTCCCAGTTCGCCGAAGTCGTAGCTGTGCGGCATGTCGTCCTTGAACAGCTTCGTATAGGCGGAGAGGCAGGTGTCGACCGGGTTGCGCCGTGTGTGGATGATCTTGGCGTTGGGGAACAGCAGCTGGATGAGCCCGACGAAGAAGAAGTTCGTCAGCAGCTTGTCGGTGACGCGCGTGGCGTCGCCCGCGCTGCGAGAAGCTCGCTCAGATAGAAGTCGGCGACCTGCTCGAAATGGGCCGGCTCCATCACCGCGACCATGGCCGGGTACCTGCGGGATCGAGGGGAACCGATCGCGCAGCGTGCCCAGGGCGCGATGCAGGATCTTGACCTCGCCGGCGCCGAAGACCTGCGGATGGCTTTGCAGGACCTGCTCGACCAGCGTGCTGCCGGACCGCGGCATGCCGACGATGAAGACCGGCGCCGCCGACGGGTTGCCCTCGAAGGGTCTGTTCTCGAAGGTCTCGGGCGTGAAAGCGGCCATGATCTGGTCGAAGAATCCGAGCGTCTCCCGCTCGTCGTACTTCAGCTGGTCGCGGCGCAGCTTGGCGCCGATGCCGATAGTGTTCGAGCGCGCGGGGATATTCGCCCGCATCCTCCAGCGCCTTGGCGAGGGCGAAGTGCAGCGGGATGTAGCGTTCGTCCTCCGGATTCTCCGCGTCGGCCATGATTTCCTCCATCTGGGCCAGGAGGTCGTGGTCGGCGCCGAAGGTCTCGAGGTCGTTGAGATTGGAGTAGGCCGAGTACAGCTTGGGATTGAGCTCGATCGCCTTGCGAACCTCGAGCCGGGCCTCGTCCATGCGTCCGACGGACTTCAGCAGCACCCCATGGAAGCTGCGGACGTCGGCGGCCTCGGGCTCGAGCTCGATCGCGTGCTCGATGAAACGAAGCGCCTCTTCGGGATGATCCAGCTCGTGCTGGATGTCTGCCAGCACCACATAGGTCTCGGCCTTCTCCGGCTCGATGTCGCGCGCGATCGTCGCGGCCTGTTCGGCGACGGCGTGAGCGCCGCGCTTCAGCTGCACGCGGGCGACGTTGAGCAGGGTCGGCACGTGCTTTTCATCGAGGGCGAGCGCGTCGCCGAGCAGCCGCAGGGCATCGTCGGTGCGATCGAGGCCGGCGAGCATGATCGCCAGATTGTTGTAGGCATCGATGTAGCCGGGCTTCTGCGTGATAGCCTTGCGATAGGCGTGCTCGGCCGACTCGAAGTCCTGCGCATCGCGCAGCGAGGCGGCCATGTTGTTGTAGGCCTCTGCATAGCCATCCCGCTGGGTGACCGCCCGCTGGTAGCAGGCGAGCGCCTCCTTGCGCCGCTCAAGAGCACGATAGGCGTTGCCCAGGTTGTTGTGCGCCTCGGGGAAGTCGGGCTGCAACGCAACCGCCCTTTCGTAGCAGGCGGCGGACTCCTCGAACTCCTTGCGGTCGAAATGCACGATCCCGAGGTTGCTGTAAGCCTCGGCCGACTGCGGATTGAGCTCGAGCGCCTTAGCGAGCGCGGCCTGCGCCTCGTCGAGGTTGCCGCGCTGGCGTTCGACCTCGCCCAGGTTCGAATAGTAGCTTGGGGTGTTCGGGCTCAGGCGGATCGCCAGGCTGATCGACTTGACCGCCGCCTCGGGCTGCCCGCGCGCGTTCAGGATCACGCCGAGCATGTTGTGCGCGTCCGGCATGCCGGGCCTGGTGGCGATGATCTGGTGACACACCGACTCGGCCCTCAGCACCTGGCCCGAAAGGTAGAGCTTGGCGGCCGTTTCGAGCGCCTCCGCGATCGGAACGGTGACCTTTCCTGGCGCGCCGCCCTCCGCCTTGCCCGTTGCGGCGAGGCCAGTCCCGGCTGTCTCTTGCGCCATCTTACGAGCCCTTTCTCCAAATGCTGCCCGCGACATACGCCGCGCGGTCCAGATAGGGTGTTACCAAGCCGCTTTTGAGCCCATTTAGCGCAAAGCGACAAGCGCCGCTTCCGCCGGTCCCCGCCTGTGGCGATCCGCCTCGGACAACCTGCGCCGCCAGCGCAGCACATTTAGGCGTCCCGGCCAACGACGCCAAGGCGCGGGCTCGGTTTTCGCGCGTCTGGAGTCGCCACCAGCGGCGCCCAGCGCTATCAAGATCGCCATGCATCCAAGTCCTCTCCCCCGCCGAGCTTCGGGACGTCAGCGGATCCAACCCGGGCCGACGTCATGAGGCTGTCGATCAGTCGGCGCGTGGAGATCCAGTCTCCGCTTCTGGAATTCCGGGCGAACGTGACGTCGCAATGCGGTGAAGACGGGGTCATCGCCAGAATCGTCGATATCATCCAGCTCGAGAACAGAAGCTGCGTGGAGTTTGGCGCCTGGGACGGCGTCAAGTTTTCCAACTGCTTCAACCTCGTGGTCAACAACGCCTGGAGCGGCCTGTTCATCGAGGCGAACACCTCGAAGTACGCCGAGCTGGTCTCGACCTATAAGGGCCGGCCAAACGTGGCCACCGCGAACCGGTTCGTGGATTTCGAGGGCCCCAACAGGCTGGACGCAATACTCAACGACCACGGTATGCCGCAGACGTTCGGCCTGCTCTCGATCGACATCGACGGCAACGACTACTACGTCTGGGAGTTGTTGGTCGAGCACGAGCCAGAGATCGTCGTGATCGAGTTCAATCCAAGCATCCCAAACGACGTCGAGTTCGTTCAGGAGAATTCCTTCGCGGTCAATCAGGGCTGCTCGTTGCTCGCGCTCGTGCGTTTGGGAAAGGCCAAGGGCTACGAGCTGGCGGTGTGCACCGACTGGAATGCGTTCTTCGTGAAACGAGAGAGGATCCCGGCCCTTGGTGTGTCCGACAACTCCATCGACCGGCTCTACCAGCCGGTCCAGGACGGCCGGATCTTCCAGGGCTACGACGGGTCGATCCACGTGGTCGGGATGGACCGGCTGCTTTGGCGAAACATGCCGGTGGGATCGGAGAACTTTCAGGTCTTGCCCCCGGCCCTGCGTGTCTTCGACGACGCCCAGCGCAAGTGAGGCGTGGCGCTGATCTCGGCCATAACGACCTGCAAGGGTCGGCTTGCGCACCTGAAGAGCACGCTGCCTTCGCTGATGGCGCTGCCCGACTGCGAGGTCGTGGTCGTCGACTACGACTGCCCGCAGGCGGCCGGCGACTGGGTGCAATCGACGTTCCCGGCCGCGAAAGTCGTCCGGGTCCGAGACCGTCCGCACTTCAAGGCGGCGGAGGCCCGCAACCGCGGCGTGGCCGCGGCGACGTCGCCCTGGCTCTTCATGGTCGATGCCGACGTGGCCGTGGCGCCGACCTTCATCGCCGCGATCACGCCACAGCTGCGGCGCGGCGTCTTCCTCAGGCCCGAGCCGCTCCTCAACGAGCTCCACGGTGCGCTCGTCGTCGCCGCCAACGATCTGGCGGCGATCGGCGGATACGACGAAGTGTTCGAGGGATGGAGCTGGGAAGACGCCGATCTGGTTCTGCGCCTGCAAGAGACCGGCCGGCGAGGCGACACCTTTCCAGCGGGGCTGCTCACGCCCATTCTGCACGGCGACGAGGCCCGTGGGCGTTATCACGCCATCAGCAACCCCCGCGACAACTTCGTCATCAATACCGTCTATCGCCAGGTCAAAGCCGACTTCCAAAAGTTGGGCGTTGCACTGCCGGAAGAGGGCCGGCGCATCGTCTACAGCCAGATCCGGCAGGGGTTCTTGAGCCCCACGGGTCTGATAAAAATCGAAGTCGCCTTCGAGCGAGTGGCGTCCGGCCGCGCCCTTACGACCAGCCTGCGGTATCGTTGGGGTGGGCCGATCCTCGCCGAAGCTCCCGACGGGCCGCCTCGATGACCACGTCGATGGACATCGAGTGGGAGGTGAAGGCCAGCCTAGTCGACCAAATCAAATCGATGGTGGCGACGGGGCGCTGGCCGCGCGGGAGCCCGCCGGATGGTTTCATCCGAGGGATCGACTTCTACAGCCCCAACGACCTTGTCTCGGCCATTGTTGTCGGCGCGCAGATATTCAAGGATGCCCACGGCTATATCCCGCCGCTGGCCGAGCCTAAGAGCTTTTCGGAGCGGCTGTACGCGCGCAAATACTTCGCGCCGCTGCCGATGCCATCGCTCGCGGACAAGCTTGAAGCGAAGTCCTACGTCCGGGCCCGCCTCGGCGACGAAGTCATTCCATCCGTGGTCTGGGTCGGCGACAGCGTCGACGAACTTTACGCCGCAGACCTGCCGCCTGGACGTTTCATGCTGAAGGCCAACCACGGCTGGGGGTACAACCTCATGCTCACGCTACCCGTCGACCTCACGACCCGGCGTGAAGAAATCGAGACGCTAGCGGGCGATTGGCTGGCGACTCGTTTCGGATATGAGAGTGGTGAGTGGCAGTACTGTACCTTTAGGCGCAAGCTATTCCTTGAGCAGTTTATCGAATTCGATGGCCAGGAAACGCTTGAGGAATTCAAGATCTATTGTTTCCATGGACAGGCGCAGCTTATCAATTTCTGGGTCGACAAACCCTCGGAGAGAGCTGGACTCTACGATCCGGTATGGAATTTGCTCCCCCTCAACTTCGGGAGACCAATCGCCCGTCGGGACCGGCCTGCTAACCTGCGTACCATGGTGCAAGCCGCGGAGCGTATTGCGGCAGACCTGGCGTTCGCGAGAGTCGATTTCTACTCGGATGGCGAGCGTGAGCTAAAGTTCAGTGAGATCACCTTCACGCCTGGGAACGCGAGGACTCGCGTGTCGGACCCTGAATTTGGCGCGAAGCTCGGAGAACTCCTCGAAGTTGGCATCTGAGTGACCGATGGCCGATCGGCGGATCGTCGAGCTCGTCGAGCGACAACGTCGACGCCAGGAAGCGCACGATTTCGATTGAACCCGGCGTCACTGTGGTCAATCTGCCCGATCCGAAATGTCAGAGCCGCTTGTCACAGTCGTGATTTCGCCGCGTGAGGGGCATGCCTTCGCGGAACCGTCCTTGCTGAGCGTGCTCGCCGACGATGGGGCTGCATTCGACCTGATCTACTTGGACATCGCCTCCCCGCCGAAGACGGCGATGATGCTGCGGGCGCATGCGGCGGCGTCGAACTTCAAGCTCGTGCGCCATGACGACTGGATCGCGCCCTCGCTGGCGCGAAAGGCTGCGCTCTCCGAGATCAACACCAAATACGTCGCGTTCGCCGACAACGACGTCCTGGTCGAACGGGGGTGCCTGGAAAAGCTGCTCGCGTGCGCGGAGGAGACGGGGGCCGGCCTGGTTTGCCCGCTCTACGTCGAGGCCGGCGGCGGTCGACCGCCCAGGATCCACATGGCCGGCGGCGTCTTCCATTGGGCGGAGCCCCCTCGAGCGCGGCCTCATCGGCGAGAGCCATCGCATGCAGTTCGAGGCGCTCGAGCGCGCGAGCGACCTGGCGCGCGAGAAGGTCGACTTTCCCGAGTACCACTACGTGCTCGGCCGGCGGGACTTGCTCGGCCAACCGGGCGCCATCTCCGATGACATCACGCTGGTGCACGAGCACCTCGATCTGGCGCTGTTTGCGCGCGCACAAGGCGCCGATGTGGTCCTCGAGCCCTCGGCGAGGATCACCTACGCGGCGCACGATTCGCGCGCGCTGGCCGATATCGACTTCTTCCGGCGACGCTGGGACGTCGAGACCTGCAATCGAAGCCTCGCCGCCTTTGCCGCGAAGTGGGAGACGCCTGACCGGGACGCGCTGATCGGGCGCAAGCTGCCCTACGCCGCGTTGCGGCTGCGCGAGGTCGAGATTCGCCGACAGGGGGCGGCGGCCGACGACCTTGACGCGCCCATGCAACCGACCGAGCTGGCCCAGAGCCGCCACGCGCTCCGGGAGCAGGCGCTTGCCCGCGGCTACGCGGAGGCCGAGGTGCTCGGGATCGAGACTGTTTGCGACCTCGCGACCGTCATTTTCGACGGCCTCTACCGACCGGACGGCCGGCCGTTTCTCAGTCATGCCATCGGGACGGCCAGTGCGCTGGTGCGCTACGACTTCCAGCCGTCCGTCGTGCAGGCGGGGCTGCTGCATGCGGCCTTCGATCACCGTCCGGACTGGATCTCCGAGGAGGAGCTCTCCGGCATGTTGCGCGAGGCGACGGAGGTGGCGGCGCTGGTGCGCGCTCAGCCGGCGGCCAGGGCGTTTCTTGCCCGGGACGACGCCGACCTCGGCGCGCTGAACATGATGGGCGCGCGAGTTGCGGCCATCCTCGCGGCCAACGAGGTCGATATGCGCCTCTCCGGCGAATACTGCTCGACGGGCCGGCCCGCGGAAGTCACGCCGGCGATGCTCGATCGGATTGGCGAGATCCTTCGCCTCTTCGACGTCGAGGGACTTACGAAGCCGGCGCTCGAGCCAACCAGCTCCGGCGAAGCCCGGCCAATCCTTGGCGGCGTTCGCCATGCCAGCTTCCGGCTCGACCCACGAAACAGACGCGCTCTGTCGGCCTGACGTCGGGGCCGTTGATCGATGAAAGGGTGATCAAAGGTCAGCGAGTTCGTGCTCGCCTACGTCCCCCTCGCGGGGATGAGCGGTGTCTTGACAGAACCTAGCGCCGGACCGGCGCTAGTTCCGATGGGACAAGAAGCCCCGCGCGCTCGAGCGATTCGGGCCCGTCGAACCGTCTTGTCTCGGGGGCGATCAGGCTGTCTCGACCGAAGAGCTCGATGGCCGCCTTGAGAAACCCGTATTCGAGCGATCCGCCATGGTACTGCTTCTCTCGGAGCGCCTGCTCGATCTTCGCATCCAGGTCGGGGTAGAACTTGAAGTGGGCGATTGCCGCGGTCACCTCCGGGCTCGGCGGGACGCTGATCTCATGGTCGCCCATCCGCACCACCCCGAGGCCTTGCTTCAGCAGAGGCACCTTCCACGACTTGGCCATGCCAGGCCCGTACTCGCCAAAGACGCGAGCCGCCCGGTCCGGGTGCTCCTCGCACATCCTCTTGAGCAGTCTGGTCCGGACGCCGGCGCCGAGGCGAACGGGCAATATGCCTCCCGTCCATTGGTAGTAGGGTCCGGCATCGAAGTAGGGGTTGCCGGCGAATGGATCTTGGCTGCGCGCATAGTTCCGGTGGTCGAGTGTCTCGCCGTAAAAGTCGACCATCGGCGCCGTTGCGTAGGGCTGCTGGATTTGCTCCAGGGAGGCGATGAACTCCACGAGGTTCGGGCAGTCGGCGGGAAGGATCAGGAACTCGTCGGCGTCGACGGTCAGCACCCAGCGGCCGGGCAGCACGGCCTCGGGCGCGCGTTCCTTCAGGACCATCGGCAGGCGCCGCTCGACGCCAAACATGTCCTTTCCGAAGGTGTCCCCGAATCTGTGGTCGGATCGCAGCACCGCGCAATCAGGCTGCGTCATCAGGAAGTCGACGGTCGCCGGCCCGGACCGGTCATCGTAGATGACGAACAGCTCGACGCCTAACGCTCGATAGTGATCGAAGAAGAAGGGCAGGAAGTAGTTCTCGTCCCTGACGATGGCGAACAGCGCCGGTCCCGCGGGCGTCGCGGGCACCGCCTTCACGATCTGCAGCGTTATATCGTCAGACATCGGCCCCCCGGCCGTCGCCGCCCGTTAGACCGCGGCCCACGGGCGGGCGGCGGGCTATTCCTTCGGCGCCGGGGCGGCGTTCTGCGCGGCGGCATTCGCGAAGGTCACGGCGGTCGCTTGAATGACCCCGTCCCAGCGGAGGCGGCGGAAGGCAAGCTTGGGCCCGTCGGCGTTCGCGGTCGCGGCGTGAACCGTGTAGGTCGCGCTGACGACGAGCGGCTGGTCGTTGAGGAAGTTGACGATGCAACCGATGCGCAGGCCTTTCTTGCCGGTGAAGGCGACCGCCTTGGTCTGCACGCAAGGCGCGCCGCCCAGCTTAATGACCAGGGCCTGGGTGGCGTCGTCCCCGGTCGAGGTCGCGCCGGCGACTCCGACGATCAGATAGCGGCCGGCCGTCATCGCCGGCACGGTGCAGTCGCGCTCCAGCGCTCCCGACGAATGGCACTCGGTGATGTCCGGCTGCGAATAGCCGCTGTAGGCGTGCGGCACCGGGAAGTCGGCTGGCGCACCGGTCTGAATAGCGTCCTGGGCCGTCGCTGTGGTGGCGGCCAGGCTGAGCGACAGGCTGGCAAGCAGAAGGATGGACTTCATTCTGGGCGAGTCTCCTTGTGGACGCCCCCCGGCGCGGCGATGGCGTTAGATGAATTTACAGCGACGGACAAGCGCAACGCCTCACGGTGGCGGCGCGCCAAGAAGGTCCGCGTCGATCTCGACGAGACCAGCCTCGACGTCGACGCCGGTCGAGTCCGGAGCCCTGGGCGCATCCAGATCAGGGATGGCCTCCTGCGGCTCGATCTTCGCCAGCCGGTCGATGTAGCGTGCTTCGTGGCTGAAATCGCCAAGGTGCGCCACCGTCTCGTCGATGTTCACCCAAAGATCGCGACCGAGCAGCCGCGTCCAACGGTAGCAGAAGGAAAAGTCCTCCGAGAGCGTGATCTCGCCAACCTTGATGGTGTCGAAGAACCCCCAGCACAGTTGCTCGTCGCCGTCGATGATGTCCTTGCGCTGCTGCACCACCTTGCCTTCGATCATCGCCTGCAGCGCCACGCGGCTGATCAGGGTGCAGCCCATGCCGGCGGCCGCCATCTTGGCGAAGCCGTCCGCCACCTGCATTTGCTTCGGCACGGGCTCGGTCCACGACGGCACCACGGTGAAGTTGTAGACATCGGCCAAGGCCTTGGCTTTGGCCTCGGGCGAAAAGCCGCCGGCCGCCGCGACGACGCGGGAGTACCGATTCAGGTTCAGGGCGCGTTTTGGATAGGCGGTCGCCACCACCTCGGCGCCGAGGTTCATCATCCGACGCACCAGCTGGGGGCGGAACTGCATGTCCGAATCAACGAACAGAAGCCCATCGAGGCTTTCGACGCGCAGCATCTCGCGGGCGAAATAGTTGCGCGCGTAGACGATGTCGGAGGAGTCGACGTTCAGGTACTCCACGACGATGCCGGCCCGGGTCAGCTGGCGCATCAAGACGACCAGCGTCGTCGTCGTCCTGGCCCGCATGAGGCCGGCCATGGTCGGCACTGCGATCAGGATGTGCTTGAAGGCCACGCTGCTCTCCCAACAGGCCAAGGTCCATATAGAGATACAGCCTTGCGGCGGCGGCCGCGTCGACAGAACAGCGCCATATAGCTCAGACGGGCGCGGCGGGAACAAGGGGTCCGATGCGCGACAGGCGCGCAGCGTCGCCCCCTCGGAAGACAACGCTACGCAGTGATCTTTGTGCAACGGTCGGCAGGAGCTGGCGGGGAACCGGCGCGCCGCGTGACGCAGACTCTAGGCGCTGCCTGGGTTTCGCGCGCTAGGCGAGTCAGACTTTGCCGGGGAAGTGCCCCGGAAAACAATCATAAGTTAAGTGACGGTGTTCTATTTTCCTGAGCACGCCCGTCGCGAAGCCCTTGTTTCGGCCGCTTACCTTCAGTATCGGGGAGGCGAGGTGGTCCGCATGTGGTGCCGGACCGATTGGGGGAACTACGACATGATGTCGCGCAAAAACCGAGTGCTCCTGGCTGGCGCATCTGCGATCGCTCTCAGCGTGTCGATGGCCTCGGCCGTCCACGCGGCGCCATTGGTGACGCTCGCATCACCGCAGTCACGAATCCGGCGTCGATCCACAAGACGTCGAGCGCCGCGAAGACAGCGAGCACGACGTTCGCGACTGGCCTGAAGGTGACCCCCACTGGCGGCGTCTCGTCGCTGACCAACACCGGCGCCTTCACGATCAACGCCACCGCGAATCAGACGAACGGGGCGACGGCGACAGGCACCGCGAAGGCGAAGTTCGACTTCGGCGTCATTCAGACCGCCAGCAATCCGGCCGGGACGGCCACGGCGACCCTCACCAACAGCGGGGCGTTCACGGTCGAAGCCGTCGCCAATGCGGCGGCAACGTCTAACGCGAACGCCAACGCCACGATCACCGGCGACGCGATCCAGCAGACCGTGCGCACGGCCTTCAACGCGCAAGCGATCCTGACCAACTCGGCCGGCACCATGACGCTGCAGGCCAGCGCCACGGCCAACAGCGGCGGCGATGCGACCGCCGACGCCAACCTCGCGACGGGCACATTCCACGCGGCGATCCAACAGACCGCATCGGCGACGGGCAAGGCCGGCTCGGCCGCCACCGCTTCGCTGACCAACGCCGCCACGCTGAACATCACGGCCAACGCAGTCGCGAACGGCCACTCCTCGGTGAACGCCGTTGCCAAGATCGGCGTCGGCATTTCTGATTCCGCCCAGAACGCCACCACCGCCCTCAGCACCATTTCCAACAGCGGCGCGCTGACCATCCTGTCGAACGCCAGCGCGACCGGCGGAACGGAGGCGCACGCCACCGCCGACATCGGGGCCGGGCATCTTCCAGACCGCCACGGGCACCGGCGCCGGCTCGACGCGCCACGGTCGGCCTGACCAACACGGGCGCGATCAACATCGAGTTCGATCGCGTTCGCCGCCGTCGGCTCGACCATAGCGCACTCGGCCGACGCCAACGCGCACGCCAAGATCGGCACGGGCATCTCGCAATCGGCCGACAACGCCACCGCCGCGGCGGTGAGCTGACCAACTCCGGCACGCTGAACATCCTGTCGGTCGCGACGGCCATCGGGTCGTCGGCGGCGCGCGCCCACGCCGATATCGACGACGGCATCATCGCAGCACGCCTTCGCCACCGGCGGCGCCGCCTCGTCGGCGGGCAACGTCCTGACCAACAACGGCAACCTGACGATCGCCTCGATCGCCACCGCCACGGCCGGAACCGCGTCGCGCACGACTCCGACAATGGCTTTGCCCATGCGCACGCCCGCCTCGGCACTCGGCATCGAGCAGGAAGCGTTCTTCGGGAACACCGAGCTCGAACGCCCTGACCAACACGGGCAACCTGAACGTCCTGTCGTCGGCCACTCGCGTCCGGCCAGAGCAGCGCTCACGCCGGCGCCTTCCTCGGCACCGGCATCCCCCAGGAAGCGCTCCCGACTCCTCCTCTCCACGAACTCGTCGGCGGCCAACACGCTGACCAACGCCGGCACCCTGAGCATCGTCTCGAAGGCGGTCGCGACGGCCAACTACGTGACGACGACCACGTCGCGAGCCGACCACGAAGGCACGGCCCACGCCTGGGCCGGCATGCGGAACGGCATCGTCCAGACCGCCGAGTTCGCCATCCTCGCGCAGCAACACGCTGACCAACTCGGGCACGCTGTTCATCGGCGTCAGCTCCAGCGCGACCGCGCCGGATAACGCGGACGCGACCGCGGTCCTCGGATTCAGCATCACCGACGCCGGGATCCAGCAAGACGTGACCGGCGTTCCGTCGGCTCGGCGGTCTTGACCAACGCCCAGAGCTCGACCCTGACCATCGCCGCCATGGCGAACGCCGTCGCGACCGGCGCGACTGACGCCGGCGACGCGGCCGCCGGCGCGCGCGTCGTGCTCGGCGTCGAGCAGGTGGTCGACCCGTTCGTGGTCGCCTCGGCCACCCTCACCAACGCCGGCACGCTGAGCGTGCTGTCGTCGGCCAACGCGAAGGGCAAAACGGACGCGTTTGCGACCGCCCTGTTGGTCGCCGGCGTCGTTCAGTTCGCGTCCGCGTCCGGCTCTACGGCGAAGTCGACGCAGAACCTGGCGCTCAATACGGTCACCAACAACGGCACGCTGACCGTCATCGGCCAACGCCGTCGCCGCGGTGACGTCGTCGGGCACCTTCGCTGACGCAGGCGCTCTCGTCGGGGGCGGCGTCATCCAGATCGCGATCGACGCTGGCACCGGCGCCAGCGCCTCGATCAACACGCTGACGAACTCCGGCACGCTGTTCATCGGCGCCAGCTCCAGCGCGACGGGCGACGTGGAGTTCGCGGTCGCGGAGTCGATCGTGATCGTCGGCGTCGGCCAGGTGGCCGTCGTGAACGGCTTTCGGGACGGCGCTCAACACGCTCACGAACAACGTCAGCTCCACGCTGACCGTGGAGGCGCTCGCCAACGCGCACACGGTAGACAACGGCTTTACGAGCGGCACCGCGGTGGCCATTGGCGGGGTCCTGGTCGGCGTCGGCCAGTTCGCCATCGACGCCACTGTCAACACCAACGTGCTGACCAACGCCGGCACCATCAACGTGCTCGCGTCCGCATCGGCGCTGGCGCCGCAGGTGGCGTTCGCTGAAGGCATCATCGGCTTTGGCATCTCCCAGGATGGCGATCGGCGATGGCGCGACCAACGGTTCGTCGACGGATGTCCTGACCAACCTCGGCCAGATCACCATCGGCTCGACCGTGTTCGCCGACCCGGTCGACAACGTCACCGGCATCGCCGCGGTCGCCAACTGCTCGCCGACCATCTTCACCGGCGCCCTCAATCAGCTCACCGGCGGCCTCGGCTGCGTCAGCGTCGGCGTCGTCAGCGCGCAGGTTATCGGCTGCGATTTCGCGTCCAACCACTGACGGTCTTAACGCCGCCGCCGTGCCCTTTGTGGGCGACACGGGCCTCGGGCTGGGCTTCGCCGGCTTCGGGATCGGGCAGATCGCCGATCCCTCGGTCACCGTCTCGACGATCCTGACCAACAGCGGCACGATCAACATCTTCGCCAACGCGAACGTGAAGGCGTCCGACCAGGCCCTCGCCGAAGGGTTGATCATCAGCGGCATCCTCCAGGTCGACGCGGCGAGCGGCACGACCGGGACCGGGCTGGCGTCAGTCCTGAACACCGGCACGCTGACGGTCACCTCGTCGGCCAACGCCTCTGGCCGGCAACTCGGTCGAAGCTGCCGCCATCGTCGGCCTCCCCGGCCTCATCGGGGGCGGCATCGACCAGTTCGTCGTTGCCGCACAATCCGCCACGGCGTCGGTGATCAACACGCGGCACGATGCTATTCGCCGCGACCGCGACCGCCACCTCGCTGCTCGGGACCGGGCTGGCCGAGGCGGAGGTTGAGGGGGTCAACCAGGACGCCTTCGCGAGCCCGGCTCTTCCGGCCGGCGCGGCGCTGGCGAACTTCAGCAACTCCACCAGCGGCACGTTCATGGTTGCGGCGCAAGGCCAACGCGGCCGGCTCCAGCTTTGCTTCGGCCGTCGCCGGCGCGCTCGGGGTGGGCCAGTCCGTCGCGGGCGGCGGATCTCCCGCCGCCGTCGTGAGCAACTCCGGCACCTTCATGGTCTCCGCCCTCGCCACTTCAACGGCGTCGAACGTGGGCTTCCCAGGGGCTCTCGCCGACGCCGCGGGCGTCTTCCAAACCGCTACGCGGAGTGCAGCCACCACGGGCGTGCCGTCGGCCACCTTCTCCAACACCGGCCTGTTCCAGGTCACGGCCACCGCCAACGCGAAGAGCACAGGCCCGACCCTGCTGTTCGGGCCGGGCGCCGCATTCGCGGATCGCCGCGGCCACGGGCGTCGATCAGTCCTTCTCGGGCGCCGGCAGCCACGCCGGGGCGGCGGCGACGCTGGTGAACGCCGGCAAATTCATCGTCTCGTCCAGCGCGACAGCAGGCGGCACGACATCTGCGCTCGCGAAAGCCGACGCGGTGGGTTGGGACATCAACGCTGGCATGGGCGACGCGTTGACCATCAACGCGACGAACATCGGCAGCTTCGTTGTCTCCGCCTTCGCGGCGGGGGTGGCCGCCTCGGCGTTCGCCACCGGGATCGAGATCGATCCGGGCAGCTTGACCGGCACGATCAGCAACTCCGGGACCCTCCAGGTCTCGGCGTGGCGGTGGGCTTCACCGGAGTGGCGGCGGCCGACCGGCATCTACGCGCAGGCCGACACCAACAACCTGGTGATCAACAACTCCGGCGTGCTCAGCGCCTATGCCCAGGTTCCGGGCAATGTCAGCCACGTCGCGGCCAACGCGATCTTCCTGGATACCGCGTCCTCCGAGCCTGAAGACGACCATCATTGCCCCGACGGCGACCAGCTCGGTCACCATCAACAACAATGACGGGGTCATCAAAGGCGAGATTTCGACCGATAGCGGCGCGACAGTGTTGCCGGGCGTGGCGATCTCGACCATCAACGCGCCGAGCGGCACGGGCCTGCAGGATCCTGTCACCATCAATCTGAACGGCGGCGCCACGCCGGCGTTCGTTGAGGGCGACATCGACATGCGCGCCCAGGACACGATCAACGTCAACGGCGGCGAAACGGACTACGCCGGCGTCATCAACAATGACGCGACCAGCCTTGATATCACCAAGGGTGTCCCGAGCTACGTCGGTACGCTGAACATCAACTCGGGCGGCGACCTCTATCTGGAGGACCGCGTGCTCACTCCTGGCGGTCCGGAGTATGCTGCGGGCGGGTTCGTCAACGCGTTCAACGACAATGCGGGCAGCACGCTCACTATGGAGCTGCCAGCGTTGGCGCCGGGCGCAGTCTTCCTCTCCAACCCGGAGATCTTCGCCAACAAGGCGACGCTCGCCGGAACCCTGGTCCTGCGGCCCGATCTGCAGTTGTTCGCCAACCAGTACGTCTACACGATCGTCAACACGACCCAGAACATTGCCGACCCGGGCAGCACCGGCGGCGTGATCACCGGGGCGTTCACGGACTCGGCGAATGTCACCCAACCGTCCGTTCTGTTGGACGCGGTGGTGAGCTACACGCCGTCGACGGCTGTGCTGACCGTCAATCGGGTTCCGTTCAACGGGGTGCCTGGCCTGACGATCAACCAGCGCTCGGCGGGCTCCGGCATCGAGCACGTCTACTCGCAAAGCCTGACCGGGCCGTTCGCGAACCTGGTGCTCACCTGTTCACCCAGACCGCCGCGACCTACCCGGGCGCTCTGGACCAGCTGGCCGGCGAGCCGTACGCCAACTACCTGCAAGACCTGGAGGGCTCGGCTCGGGACTTCAATCGGATCATCAACGAGGAAATCGACTGCACCGACGACTATCAGTTCCACTCGCCGGGCTCGCCCCAGAACTGCCGCGATCCGCACACGGGCGCGGTGTGGGGCCGCATCTCCGGCACGTGGGGTGACCACAACGGGGACATCGAGGCGCCCAAGTACGACACCACCGGCTGGTCTCTCGACTTCGGTGGCGACTACTCGATCAACCAGAACTGGCTGATCGGCGGCGCGGTCGGGTATGTCCAGCGCGACCTGAACATGCCGAACACCCCAGGTCATGAGGGTCCGAACGGCAACGCCGTGATCAACACGACGGGCTGGCAGGGGGGCATCTACACCTCCTACGAGCTGCCGCAGAACTGGTACGTCCGCGGCATCGGCAGCTACGCCAGCTACACCGGCAACGGCCACCGCAACCTGAACATCCCGGCCTTCCTCGGCGGGTTCACGACGGCGATCAACCCAGATCCCGCCGGGACCGCGTTCGCCAGCGTCGGCTCGGACGTCTGGTCGCTGTACGGCGAGTTTGGCCGTCCGTTCGATCTCGGCTCCATGTGGACGGTCACGCCGTTCGCGGGCCTCGGCTATGTCAACGCGCACCTGCACAACAACACCGAGACGGGTGTGCCGGGGGCCGACCTGACCATCCTCGGCGGGAACGTCGATGCCTGGTCGACCGACCTCGGCGCGCGCCTTACCGGCACGTTCGCGGTGGGCGGGGGCGCCTGGGGCGTGGTGCATCCGCAGGCCACAGTGGCCTGGGATCACAACTTCGGGCCGGATCGGGCGACGTCCCACGCCGAGTACGCCGATGCGCCTCCGGGGTCACAGTTCAGCGTGATCAGCGCCAAGCAAAGCGCTGACTCCGCAGTGCTCGGGCTCGCCCTGATGGGCGGGGACGGCCAGAACTGGCAGTACCGCGTGGCCTACGACGCGACGGTGAACGGCAGCTATAACGACGAGACGGCTTCGGCTCGGCTGACGTATCGGTGGGGCGCTCCGCCGCCTCCGCCGCCGCCGCCGCCGCCGCCGCCCCCGCCGCCGCCGCCGCCTCCGCCGCCGCCGCCTCCACCCCCGCCGCCTCCGCCTGAGGCCAAGGACTTCGTGGTCTACTTCCCCTTCGACCAGTCGATCCTGACCCCGGAGGCTATGGGCGTGGTGCAGCAGGCGTCCGATTACGCCAAGGGCGGCAACGCCACCCGCGTGATCGTCGTCGGCCACACCGACACAAGCGGTGGGTTCGCCTACAACATGCGGCTCAGCGAACGTCGGGCGAAAGCCACGGCCGACGCCCTGGTCGCCGACGGGGTCAACCAGTCAACCTTGCAGGTCGACTGGAAGGGCAAGACCGACCTCGCCGTCCCAACTCCCGATGGCGTGAAGGAGCCTCTTAACAGGCGCTCCACCATCTCCATCAACTTCTGACCGCTTAAGTCAGGAGACCTTCTCAGAGGGCCGGTCCCAAAAGGACCGGCCCTTCTTCTATGCGGCCGGCATGTCTGGTTTGGGTCAAGCCGAACGCTCGCTCCTGGCCAAAGAGCGGACGTTGGCCGATCCCGCGGGGTCTTGACGGCGATGGCAGTCCTCGGATGTTGTCGCGCGTGCGGCCGATCCGCCAAGCGTGTTGCGAGAAGGTCCTTTGCCGACGATCCGAGAGGTTCTTCAGACCGCAAGCGGCGGTGGGGACGAAGCGCTGGCCGCGATCAGGCTCCTCGAGGGCCATCGGCGTGCCCTGGCGCGCAAGTTTCTCTTATCGAACGAGCCCGACGACGTGCTTTCCGGACGGCTGCACGAGGTCGCATTGCTCGCGATCGCAGCCTTCCCATGGGACCCGACGCCGGAGGATATCGATCTGGCGCAGGCGATCCTCGAGCGATGGCGGCTGAACGAGACTCCCGCGCCGAACGTGCTCCTCGCGACGATGGCGCTTGCGCCGGCGCACCACTTCCCGATCGCGCCGCGCCTCTCGGCGGTGCCCGCGTGGCTGAGGGTTATCTACACCCGCTACGTCCTAGCTCTCGCGCCGATGTTCCTGCATTCGGGAGAAGCCGACCGCTACGCCGCGCACGGCGCCGCCGCGATGGCGATGGTGCACGCGGCGATCTTTGAGGAGCGTCTCGCCGAGAGCGGCGAACTCGCTGACCAAGCGGCGGAGACCAACAGCTCGCTGATGTACTTCAACGCGCAGTCCCTAAGGCCGTACTTCCGGCACAAGGCCAGGATCACCGAGTGGGCCCTGATGCGGCAGGGCCTCAGTCTCGGCATGGGCCGCCCGCTCACGCCAGGCTCGAAGCCAAGGATCGGGATCCTGCACCGGGTGCTGTCGCCGGGCACCGAGACCTACCACCTGCTCGCCCACCTGGAAGGGCGGGACCGATCGGCCGCCGACGTGACGATCTACTTTCTGGATACCGCCCCGAACGCGATGATCGATGCGTTCGCGCCTTGGGTGGATGAGTTCGTCCACTTGCCCACGCGGAGTGCGCGCTGCAGTGGCGCGGCATGCGGGCGGACCGGCTCGATCTTTGCTTCATCACGAACAACGTCGGCTGGGGGCTCTCTCGCGAGAGCGGCATCGCCGCCCATCGCGTCGCCACACTCCAAGTCGTGAGCGGCGCCTGTCCGGCGACGCCGGGCTTCTCGAGCTCCGACATCTTCCTATCAAGCGAAGCCAACGACCCCAGACCCGACGCCCAGACCGATTATGTCGAGCGGCTCGCGTACCTGCCTGGCGCCGTCGGGCATTTCGCCTTCGCGCACGACCGGGACCTGCCGACCATGACGGTGTCCCGCGCCGACTTCGGCGTTCCGGACGATCACGTCCTCTTCTTCTCCGGTGCGAACTACTACAAGATCCAGCCGGAAATCCTTGAAACGTGGGGCGAGATTCTCGCACGCGTCCCGCGCTCGAGCCTCGCCCTGGTCCCGTTCAATCCCAACTGGGGCAGCGACTATGCGCTGGAGCTGTTCCGCGGGCGTTTGAGCCGCGTGTTGGCCAGGTTCGGGGTCGGCGCCAATCGCGTGCGGCTGATCAGCCAGGTGCCGACCCGGGCCGACCTGTTGTCGGTCATGGCGCTGACCGACGTCTATCTGGACAGCTTCCCCTATTCGGGAGCCTGCTCGCTGGTCGATCCCCTCATGGTGGGTCTGCCGATCGTCGTGCGCGCCGGCGACAGGCTGCGAACCGCACAAGGCAGCGGTCTGCTGCGCGGCGAGGGGCTGGACTCCGCAGTCTGTCCGGATACCCAAGGCTATATCCAGCGCGCAGTGCGACTGGCCCTCGACCCGGAGTTTCGGGCGGCCGAGCGTGAGAGGGCCGCCAGCGTCGCACGCCGGCCAGCTTGCCTCAGCACCGGCGACTTCGCGGCGCGTTTTCAGGCCTTCTGCCTCGATGCGATTGCTGCGGCCGACGCGAGGACGGCGCGTATGCGGCGCGAGCCCGCGCCGAACCTCCGCCGAGGCAATCGCGCACACGGCCGACCTGGCGCTCAGTGATCCCGCCCCCCAGTTCGCCTTCGCGCCGGACGCCCACCTGCTCGAGCAGATCGCCGGTCCGTATCTCGAGGCGCTGGCGAGAGAGGCGCCGAGCCTCGCGTCCGATGCATTGGCGATCGCGCAGTTGAGGCGGCGGCCGGTCTCGCACGGCCCGGAGTGGAGATCGACACGTCCGGCGAGGACGCGGCCGATATCGTGGTGATCGACGAACCGGGCGTCACGCCGGCGACGTTGCAGCGGGTGAAGCTTAACGGCCGCGGCCCGAGATTATTGCGGTCTGCTTCGACGAGAGCGTCGCCCGCAGGGCGAGGAGGGTGCGGAGCGAGTTGCGGCGGAGTTGGCGGCCGAGGGCTACGGAGCCATCGCGTTCCAGCGGACGCGTCCGGCTGCGACCGATTGGCGGGACGAGATCACTGGAGTGGCCGTAGGGGCCGCGCACGCGGGCGATTGCGAGCGCGGGCCTTGTCTTCTTCTATCGCGAGACCGACTCCACGTTCCTGACCTGCGTTCTGGGCGCGCTTGAGATGGCCTGCCCCGCGCCGCTCCGGCCCGCGGATGCCGGCGACCACACCTCTACGCGCCGCATCAACGCGGCGGCGCCGGGGAAAGGTCACGACCTGAGCGCGCAAGCGCCGCCTGAAGGCACGGAGTGCGCACGGACGCTTGGGGCGCAAGGGGGTCGGCTGCGACCGCAAGAGCCAGACAGGCTCTTGTTCTATGAGGCGGTGAGTGGCGCGCCCTCGCGGACAGAGCGGCTGGCGTCTGCTAGAGCACAGGCCGCGTGGGGCGGATGGGCTCCACAGCGCACGGCCTCGTTCCGCAATCACAGGATTACTCCATGAAAACCGCTTTCGCCGCTCTTGTCGCCGCTCTCATCGCCGCCACCGGCGTAGCGGCGCAGCCCGCCGACAAGGCGGCCGACATCCCAATGCCAGGCGTGGCCGGCTACGACCATCCTCAGATCGGCGATGATGCCTGCAAGGTCGTCAACCCAAGCCTGGCGCAGTGCACCATCCCGGCCAAGTCTGCTGGCGAGTACGTGGTTTTCGGCTCGGGCACGTCGACGGCGAAAGGCGCCGGCGCCGCGCAAAGGATCACCATTGGCGGTGAGGGCTGGCAGTGCAGCCCGGTCACGAACACGGCGAAGTGGTCGAGCGGGCCTCGGACGTTCACCGTGGGCTGCATGATCCAGATCCTCACCGACCGTCCCCTCACGGTCGCGGTCCGCTACGACGACCAAAACGCCGACAAGGATCCCAAGGGTCCGAAGCTGGTGATCCGCCAGGCGCCCTGGAACGGCGTTCTGTCGACCACCATCATCGGGACGAATACGAAATAAGCGGGTGGGCGGCGCGCTGAGCGGGCTCAGTCACGAGCGGCACCGGCCTGCAACAGCGCCTCGGCAGCGCCCGACGATGTGATAGCCGCTGGAGGCGGGCGCAGGCCCGGTCTCGAAGCCGCCGTCCGCCTGCCGCAGGTCGCGCCACGCTCCAGCCACCGGGGAGCCAAGGTAGGCGCCGAGCGCCCGGGTCGCTTCAGTAGCCGCCCGAGCGGCTCAGGCCCGAGGCCGGCGAGCGCGGCCTTCAGCCGCTCGGCTTGCGGCCAGAGCCGCGCCGTCGCCGAACGAGGCATGCCGTCTAGGTCGATGGCGTCGACCGCGAACCCATCCGCGTCAACCCCGTGTCGCTCGCCGAAGCGCACGAGCGCATGAGCCGTTGCGGACCGGTCGCCGCCGCCGGACAGACGCAACCGTTCAAGCAGCCACGCCCACTCGAACTGGTGACCCGGCGCGGCGCCGGCGGACTCGATCGGCCGCCAGGCCGCGTCAAACTCCTCGGGGACGCGGTCGCCCGCGGTCAACAGTCTGCGCATGAAGAGCTCGGCGATCGTCCGCTGCGGCCGCGAGGTCCTCGGCCGCCCGCGTCGCCGTGTGCAAGGCGAGGAAGGCCTCCAGGAGGTGCATGTGCGGATTCTGGCGGCCTGCGTGCGGCGCGATCTCGCCCTCGCGGAACCCGCCCGCCGGATCCCGCCACGCCCGCTCCAGCCGCTCCCGAGTGGCGACGGCGGCCGCGAGGAAGTCGCGCACGGCCAAGCGCCTTCGCCGCCTCAGCGAACCCCAGGATGACGAAGGCCTGCGTGTAGAGGTCGCTCCTCGTATCGGCGGGTGCGCCAGCCGCGTCGAAACTATAGATCCAGTCGCCCTCGTCGTTGCGCCCGCGTGCGAGGAGAGCGTCTCCGGCCGCCGAGGCGAGCTCGGCCCAAGGCCCGCGCCAGCCCAGCCGCCCGCCCGCGCAACAGACGACCATTTGCCGGGCCTGCACCAGCGCGCGACGGGGCAAATCTAGAGGTCGACCGTCGGCGTCGAGGGCCTCGACGAATTGCCCCGTCGTCGCATCGAAGCCCGCCGAAGTCCAAAGAGGCAACATGGACTTAAGCAGCCATGCTCTCGCGCTTCGAGCGTGGCTAAGCACGGTCGTCTTGTCGTCCCAGCGATGGGTTTCACTCGCCACCAGATCGCCTCGCGCGCACTCGACCGCGATGAGCGGTACTCCTTGACATTACATCGTCTCAAATGACCAGCGCAGGCACTTCACGGGGAGCCCCGCAGAGAGGAGAACCGAAGTGGGCGGACTCAGCCAGGGTTCGCAAATTCTCGGACGATAGCCACGCCATCGTCGTTCCCTCGGTACCCGGAATAGAGCGCAAGGCAGAAGGCGCCTCCATTGACGCCGAGGCGGTCCCAAAACCTTCGCTGGGCTGGGTCGCAGGCGTCCGGCGCAAGCCGGTGATGCCATGCGCAGAGCGGACAGCACGCCGCGTCGCTTGGGCGTCTGCCGAGCGCCGGCCCTTTCAGATCGGTGTGCTTCTGGTGAGCCGCCTCGATAGGATTCAATCCGATGAAGCCCGGCGCGAGCGGCGGTGGACCTTCGATGAGGCAGGCGATGCAGGGCAGACCGCGGAGCCAGCGCAGATAGCGCGTATCTCGGGTGTGGGCCGAGCGCTGGCCGGCGACCACTGGCGTCACGCGGGCCGGACGAGCCTTCTTCGCCCGCTCGCGCGCCGCGCGCTTGATGCGCCCGACTTCTGCAATCTTGGCCCGTTCCTCGGCCGTGAAGCTCATGACGCAACGCCCAGGGGGTCCGCTGTCGTCCCACGGCTGGGCGGCACTCCGTCCTTCACCGCGCCCTCCAGCTTGGCCCTTGCGGTCTCGAGCTCCTTCTTGAGCGCCAGGGCGTCGCCGGGCGAGCGCGCCCAGAAATCCCTCAGCGCCTGGCGGTTGATGCTTTCGAACCAGTCCAGCTCAGCCGAAGACTGATAGTCCCGGATCGTCTCCAGGGTCTTGTCGGCGATCTGGCCCACAGGGACGTTCGCCAGCGGCGCGGACGGGGCGAGCTGGAACAGGATGGCGTCCTTGCCGCCGATCAGACGCAACCGCTCCGTCACGTTGGCCTGTTCGACCATCTCGCTGGGCGAGACGTCCTCGACCAAGGCCTGGTCCAGTTCGGCCCGCTCGTAGACGGATGACAGGTCTTCCGGGAACGCCTTGCGCAGCGCCTGGGCCTCGGCGCACTTGGCCAGCATGACGCGGCCCATCTTCGGCCACTGCCCGTCAAGCTTCTGTTCGCCGGTCGGCGCCCGTCGGCCGGTCTCCTCGTCTTCGCCCCACTGATCCTTGATCGGGGCGAACTCGTCCCAATAGGCGAAGCCCGCGACCGGGCGCCACGTCTCGCCGCCCTCGTCGCGCATGTAGATCTTCAGACTCGCCTTGACCAAGCCGAGCGGGTTGAGCGGCCCTTTGAGGCTCTCGTCATACTCGAACTGCGGTTCGTCCTCGTCCGGCCGGTAGCGCAGGGATCGGGCGGCCACCGACCGCATCCCGTCGATGCCGGTGATGATCGCCAGGCGCCGCTTGCCCGCGTCCTTCTTGTGAAACACCAGCGCGTGGACCTGCTTGCGGAACGGATCGAGGCCGGTCAGCCGCGCCACGTTGATGAAGAGGTTGAATTCGTCATCGTTGCAGTCGCCCGCGACGGTGCGGCGGATCAGCTGCAGCTGCGCGGCGCTGAAAGCGGAGGGCAGGCGTGAGGGAACGGCTGCGTTCATGGCTACTTGATCCGGATGGTCAGGGAGGGCGCCGGCTGCTCGAGCCGGGCGCCGGGGATGGGGCCAAGGTTGGCCAGCGCGCGTTCGAGCGCCGCCTCGCGAGCCTTGTCGTCGTCCGGGTGCGCGGACTCGGCCAGCTGGAGGGCGAGTGCGATCTGGGCGTCGCGGCGCTCGAGGGCTTCTTTCAGCGCCCTCTTGTCGAGGACCGGATCGCCAGGCTTCCAGTAGTCGGCCGGGATGTCGGCCTCTTCGTCGATGACCAGCTTGGGGCCCCGCTTTGAAAGGCCGAGCGTCGCGATCGGACGCTGGATCGAGGCCTCGATGCCGGCGATGACCAGGGCCTGCTCGATCAGCGCCCTGTCGGTCGCGACGCGCGCCTCAAAGCGTTCCTTCCGCCCCTTCGCGTCGTCGAGGTGTCGCTGGACGCCCTCGGCCAGGGCGTTGTTGAGCGTGATCCGCTCCAGGAGCCGGTCGATGATCTCGAACAGATCGGTCTCGCCCTCGACCATGTCCAAGACGAGCTCGTCGTCCTGCTCGGCGATCGCGGCAAGCGACTCCTTCACCGCCAGGGCGGCGCAAGCCGCCCTGATCGGGTCGAGCCCGGACTTGCCGCGGTCGCCTCGCCCGACCGTGGGCGGATCCTTCGTTATCGCTACATCGGTCATGAGATCCCTTCGCTCACTCCGGGGTAAGTCCAAGCGCGCTCGCCAGCAGGTCCATGTCGTCGAGGAGCTCGAGCAACGCGCAGGCGAGGTTGTCCGGGCGGCGGTCGGGGGTGACGACTTCTGGCGGCCCGCGATCGATCGTGCACCAGCACCGATCCCGCACCTCCCTGATGGCGCGCGGGAAGACCGCCACAGCGTCCGCCGGTCGGCCGGCCTCGAGCCAGCAAATCGCCAAGCTGGCCAGGACGTTTGGCCAAGTGATCGGGCCGCTGGGCCGGGCGTGCTCGTCGACGGAATAGAAGTAGGTGCCCTCGACCTCTCCCGCAGCTTCACGGAGCGACCTCAGTCGCTGCGCATCGTTGCCGTTATCTGGGCCACAGCCATCATTGAGATCGACGGGGACCAGCGCGGCTACGGGATCGCCACCAGGGCTGTTGCCATCGGCCGTCCCCGCCGCCTCGACCATGGTAGGCACGAGCGGCGTTGGAGTGTCGGTGTTCTGCCGGGTTTGCATGTTCGCCTCGTCACTATGACGGGGCCCACACTACCACGAACTATCGCGGTTTAGTATGTAGAAATCGCGATGTTTCGTGTCTACCTCCGGTGCCTCGAGGGGGTATGACCGCGACCAACGGTAGCGCTTCGAGGACTTCAACATCTTCGATTAGCGGTGAGCCGTCCCAACTCTCTAGATTCCATTTCCCGGCGGAATAGCCGCGGCGCAACCGCCTGAAGAGGCGCCGTCCGTCGTCCAGATTGACCATGCAGGGGGTGCCGACGAGACTTTCCGGCGGTGGCGCCTTGCGTCGGAACACGATGATCCATCCGGGCCCTGCGGGAGGCATCGAGAATCCGTCGATCTCAAAGCCGACCAGGTCCTCCGGTGCGACCTGCGCGGGATACAGTTCAGCGCGGTACACCGCAGCCTCGCCGTCGCGATGAACGGATGACGCGTCACCGCCCGGCCCGATCCGGCCAACTACATCAAGAGTGCCATCGCTTTGGGAATCGCCAAATAGATCAGCGGTTGAAACTCCATAGGCATCGGCAATCAACGCCTGCGTGGTCCCCTTCAAGCTGCTGGCTTTGCCTTTTATGTAGCTGCGGATCGTGCTCTCCGGAACGCCGGAGGCTCGACAGATCGCAGCTACGGTTAGGCCGTTGGCTCGTTGCCATCGGACAAATGCCTCCCGGCGTCGTCGAGCCTCGTCAACCATAGGCGATCATTGCAGGCAGTTGGGGCCTCCAAGGCGCAGGGTGTGGCACCGCTCGCGGGGCACATATCTACCTGCTTCGCGCCATTCGGCCCAATTTGACGTCAGCCGGATAGGCGCGTTCGGATGGCCCATCGATGTTGCGCATCGTAGCGATGAGACTTCCGGCCGGCATCGGTACGCCTTATGATGGTCAGGGTATTCGGCTGCGGCTCATTGGGCCTCAGCCGCAAAGGTCAGTTCGTGACTAAACCGCCACGCCGCTCCCCGCCGCCGGACGCCAAATCGTCGTGCGCTTCGGCCAGCAAGGCCCGCACCACGCCCGCGATCCCGCCCGAAGTGCGGGCGCTCTTGGGTCCGCCGCCGATCACCAGCGACGAGGATGGCAGAGCCTACGCGCAGTTGGAAGTTGGGCTCGCCGCAGCAATCCAGCCGACCGATGCTATCGAATGGATTTGGCTCAAGGATCTGGTGGACCTGATCTGGGAGGCCCGGCGGCTGAGGCGCCCTAGAGCGGCGATCCTGACGGTGGCCCGAGCCCGATCGACGGCTACGAGCGCAAAGCTCGATCACGCCGCAAGAAGGCGTTCCGCGCGCTGTAGCGCGTTTTGGCGAAACGAACCCAATGCGCGCGCAGCTTAAGTGTTTGGGGCCTCGAAGGGGGTAACAGGGCGGGTCACTCCGTCTCGCGGGTGCCCAGGCTCTCGGCCAACGCCCGCACCTCTTGGGCGCGCGAGCGCGGCGCGACCAACACGCCCGACGTCGTCGCCACGATGATCAGGTCGCTCACGCCGATGGCGGCGATCGTCGGCCCCTCCGACCAGATCAGGCAGCCGGCGGCGTCGACCGCGATGCACGTCGCCGTGCAGGCCGTTCTCTGCGCTCGTCGACGGCGCCCAGTCGCCAGACCTCGTCCCAGGCGCCGACATCGGCCCATGCGAAGTCGCACAGGACGACCGCGGCGCGGGACGTGCGCTCCATCACCGCCCGGTCGATGGCCTCGGCCGGGCAACGCTGGAAGAGCCCCTCGTCCAGCTCGATCAGCGCGCCGGGCGTAGGGGGAAGCGCGGCCAGCGCGGCCTCGGCGATGTCCGGCCGCGATGCGCGCATCTCATCCAGCATGAGCCCCGGCGCGAACAGGAAGGCCGAGGCGTTCCAACTGTAGTCGCCCGAAGCGAGAAAGCGCTCGGCGTCGGCCTTGGGCGGCTTTTCGACGAATCGCTCAACGGCGTAGAGGCGCTCGCCCAGCCGCTCGCCTCGTTTGATGTAGCCGTACCCCGTCTCGGCCCGCGTCGGCGCGATGCCGAGAACGACGATCCGCTCGTCCGCGACCGCCGCGCCCAGGAGGATCGCCTCGCGAAACGCGGCGCCGTCCGGGATCAGGTGGTCGGCGGCGAGGAGCAGCACCAACGCCTCCGGGTGTTGCACGTTGGCCGATGGCCGCCGCGAGCGCTGCGATCGGGGCGGTGCCGCGCCCGCAGGGCTCGAGCACGATGGCGCTCGCAGCAACGCCGCTCGATCGCAGCTGGGCTTCGACCAGCTCGCGATGCAGGCGCCCGCAGACGACGACAGGCGGCAGAAACCCGGCCGCCGGGTCAGCGACACGGGCGAGCGTTTGCTGGAACAGGCTTTCGTCGGCCAACAGCTTGTGGAACGGCTTGGGCGCGGCCGCTGTCGAGACCGGCCACAGCCGGGTCCCGGCGCCGCCGCACACGATCACGGGCAAGATCGCGCGCGAGGAGGCCGTCACGCCTCGCTCCGCTCGGTTGCGCCGTGACGGAACCCGCTCTTGGCCGCGAGCGGCTTTCGGGGCGCGGCCCCCTTGGCCTTGCGCGTGATCTCCTTGAGCTTGGCCTGCTGCAGGGCCGACAGGCTCTCGCCGGCCGGCCCCTTGCTCGGGTCGGCGAACGCGCGTCCGTAGGTCCGGACACGCTCTTCGACGGACCCCAGGAACTCGCCCTCCCAGGCGCTCAGGTCCGCGCCGGTCGCGGCCGCGGCGCGCCTGGCCCGCTCGAGCGCCCGGAGCGCGGCTCGTTTCGACTGGGCGGGGGCCTTCGCCCGCTTCACAGCCCGCCGATCGCTTGCAGGTAGAGGTCGATCAGCGCCTCTTCTTCCTGGCGCTTGGCGCGGTCCTGCTTGCGCAGCCGCACGACCTTGCGGAGGATCTTCGCGTCGAAGCCATCGCCCTTGGCTTCGTCGTAGACCTCCTTCAGGTCCGCCTGGATGGCCGCCTTGTCCTCCTCGAGCCGGTCGATCCGCTCGATGAAGCTCTTCAGCCGCCCCTGGGCGGCGCCGCTGAACGTTTCGACTGCGGCGGACTCATCGGCCATGGCGAGCATCGTTTCCGGAGTGGCGTTGGGGCGCGCGCAAGCCTAGCGAGCAAGGCCCTTCCGGCCAAGCGCCACGCGCTCGCGTGCCCGTCGGCGAGGTTCAGCCCTGACGGGCCTTAAACCGCGGGTTGGTCTTGTTGATGATGTAGACGCGGCCCTTGCGGCGCACGAGCTTGCAGTCGCGATGGCGCGTTTTCAACGACTTGAGCGAACTTCTGACCTTCATGACGCCTGCGCTCTCGGGAACGGCCCGCGTGGGGAGCGCGGCCGTATAGGTCGCGGCCCCGCGAAAGTCAATTTTCAGGGGCAGACGCGGCCTTGATGGCGCCGCCCCGGCCCAGCTACCTAGGGCGCATGCGCCGACGCGCCTTTCTCGCCTCCGGCCTCGCCGGCCTCGCCCTCCCCGGCGCCGTCTCGGCGGCAGCCGCGAACGCGCCGCTCGATCAGGCGGCGTTCGACGCCTGGGAGGCCGACTTCATCGCGCGCGCCAGCCGGCAGGGTGTCGCGAGCGACCTGCTCAAGCGCGAGTTCAAGACGGTGACGCTTGACCCCCGGGTTGTCGCCCTCGACGGCCAGCAGCCCGAGTTCTCGCGACCGATCAGCGACTACATCCAGTCGGTGGCTTCGGACGAACGGGTCGCGGTCGGCCGTCGCCGCCGCGCGGCAGTCCCCGTGGCTCGACGGCATCGAGCAGCGCTTCGGCGCACCGGCCGAGATCCTCGTTGGCATCTGGGCGGTCGAGTTCGGGCTTCGGCGCGATCCAGGGCGACTTCGACGTCCTGCGCTCTTTGGCCACGCTGGCCGCGGCCGGGCGCCGGCGCGACTGGGCCGAGGGGCAGATCCTGGCGTTCTTCAAGATCATCGCATCCGGCGAGGCCACCCGTGGGCAGCTGAAGGGATCATGGGCGGGCGCGATGGGCCAGACCCAGCTGGAGCCGCAAGCCTACCTCGACGACGCGGTCGACGCGCACGGCGGCGGGCGTCCCGATGTCTGGGGTTCGTCGGAGGACGCGCTCGCGTCGGCGGCCAACCTCCTGGCGAAGTCGGGCTGGCGGCGCGGCGAGGCCTGGCAGCGGGAGGCGCGGCTGCCGGCGAACTTCGACTACGGGCTCTCCGAGGGTCTGCCGAAGCCGGTCGCGACCTGGTGGGCGCTGGGCGTGCGGCCCATTCTGGGCGCGACCTTCGGCGAGCGGGCGCCAGAGGCGGTGCTGTTGCTGCCGGCGGGCGCCGCAGGCCCAGCCTTCCTCGCCTATCCGAACCACTTCATTATCCGAAAGTACAACAACGCCATCGCCTACGCGCTCGGGGTCGGGCCTCCTCGCCGACCGCATCGCTGGCCGCGCGGGGGTCGTCCAGCCCTGGCCGCACGAGCTGCCGCTCTCGATCGCCGACCGGATCGGCGCCCAGGCCGCTCTGACCAAGCTGGGATACGACGTGGGTCCCGCCGACGGACAGATCGGCCTGAAGACCCGCATCGCGCTCCGCGCCTGGCAGCGTTCGAAAGGCTTGCCCGCCGACGGCTATCTCTCGCCGCATGTGGCCGGGCTTGCTGGTCGCCCAGGCCGGCCAGGTCACTGAGTCCGGCTGCGGCGCCGCGCAAACCGTCGAATTAAGCATTAACACCGACGATCCGCCCTCACGCCGACCATAACGGCCCCGGGGAGCCGCAAAGCCTTGTTCCAGATTATCGGCATCGTGCTGCTCTTCGCGATGGTGTTCGGCAGCTTCATCATCTCGGGCGGCAAGATCGCCGTCGTGCTTGAGGCCCTGCCGCACGAACTGATGTGCATCTTCGGCGCAGGCGTCGCCGCCTTCCTGATCTCCAACTCGATGGCGACGATCAAGGCGACGGGGGCGGGCTCGCCAAGGTGTTCAAAGGACCGAAGTGGAAGGCGCAGGACTACAACGACCTGCTCAGCCTGCTCTTCCTCCTGACCAAGACGATGAAGTCGAAGGGCGTCATCGCGCTCGAGAGCCACATCGAAAAGCCGACCGAGAGCAGCATCTTCAACCGCTATCCCAACCTGATGAAGGACCACTTCGCGATCGACTTCATCTGCGACACCCTGCGCATGATGACGATGAACCTCGAAGACCCGCACCAGGTCGAGGACGCGATGGAAAAGCAGCTGGAGAAGCACCATCACGAGGCGCAGGCCCCGGCCCACGCGCTGTCGAGCATGGCCGATGCGCTGCCGGCGCTGGGCATCGTGGCGGCGGTGCTGGGCGTCATAAACACCATGGGCGCGATCACCGAGCCGCCGGAAATCCTCGGCATGATGATCGGCGGCGCGCTCGTCGGCACCTTCCTCGGCGTCTTCCTCGCCTACGGCCTCGTCGGGCCGATGGCGGCGCGGATGAAGAGCGTGGTGGACGAAGAGGGGTCGTTCTACCGCATCATCCAGTCGGTGCTGGTCGCCCACCTGCACGGCAACGCGGCGCAGATTTCCGTCGAGATCGGGCGCGGCAGCGTGCCGTCGACGGCGCAGCCGAGCTTCCTGGAGCTGGAGGAAACCCTGGGCTCGATCCCGGCCGAAGGATAATCGGTCGCTTTGATCACGCTGTCGTGAAGTTGGCGCTTGCCCTCGGGGCACAAGACGGCATAATCAGGCTGCAGCGCAGGCGAGGCGTTGCTGGCGTTCGGCCGTGATTCCCACGGGCGACCACGCAGAGACGGGCTTGCTGATCGGCGCAGCAACCTCCTTCTAGGGGACCAGGGACAATGACCTCCGAAGCTCTTCGTAAGATCCTCGTCGCCGGCGCCGCCGTCGCCGCCCTCTCGGTCGTGGCCTGCAAGGGCGCCGCGAACAACGACCAAAACGCCGCCGAATCCGCAGCGTCCGACGCCGGCGCCGCCGCTTCCGCCGCCGTCGGCCGCGTCTTCGGCCGCCTCTGACGCCGCCATGGCCGCCTCTTCGGCCGCGATGTCGGCCTCGGCCGCCGCGAGCTCCGCTCCGGCGAACCAGTAAGCTTCCGCTTTCGTCTCGAAAGCCGATCGAAGGGCCGCCCGACAGGGCGGCCCTTCTTGCGTTTGGGCGTCCGGCGGCGTTGGCTCGCCCCATGACCCGCCCGTCCTCCGCGCCGCGCGTCGCCTGGGACGGCGACGTCCTCCGCTCGCTCCGATTCGACGATCTCTACCATTCCAGGTCCGGCGGCCTGGCCGAGGCGCGGGCCGTCTTCCTGGCCGGCTGCGGCCTGCCCGAGGCCTGGGCGGGCAAGGACGCCTTCGTCGTCGGCGAGCTCGGATTCGGGACCGGGCTGAACGTCGCGGCCCTGCTCGATCTCTGGCGCCGTAGGCGACCACCCGGCGCGCGCCTGCACGTCTTCTCCGTCGAGGCGTTCCCCCTTGCGCGCGACGATGCCCGCCGCGCCCTCGCCGCCTTCCCCGAGGTCGGCGACGCCGCGTCCGCGCTTCTGGCCGCGTGGCCGCGGCGGGCCCAAGGATTTCCACCGCATCGAGCTTGCCGGCGTTCGATGCTGTTCTCGACGTGGCGGTCATGGACGTCGAAGACGGCGCTCGCCGCCTGGACCGGGCGTCGCCGACGCCTGGTTCCTCGACGGCTTCGCGCCGTCGCGCAATCCGGCCATGTGGTCGGACGCGGTGCTCGCCGCGGTCGCGCGCAGGTCCGCGCCCGGCGCGCGCCTCGCCACCTTCACGGTCTCCGGCGTGGTGCGGCGCGGGCTCGAGGCGAACGGCTTTGCGGTCGAGAAGAAGCCCGGCTTCGGGGCCAAGCGGGAGCGGCTGGAGGCCAGGCTGACGGCTTCGCCCTCGGCCCGGCGGCGGCGGGGACCCAGCGCAGCGATCATCGGGGCCGGCGTCGCCGGCGCCGCCCTCGCCCGGGCGCTGCGCCGGCTTGGCGTCACGCCGCTCGTCGTCGAGGCGGTTACACCGGGCGCCGGCGCGTCCGGCAACCCGGCCGCGCTGGTCATGCCGAGGCTCGACGCCGGCAGCGGCCCGATCGGCGCGCTCTACGCACAGGCCCTGGCGCGCGCCGCGGACCTATTCGCCTTGACCCCTGGCGCGGTGCATCGCGCGCGGCGTGCTGCAGCTGGAGGTCGGCCCGAAGGATCGCCGGCCGCTTCGACAAGGTCGCGGAAAGCCCGCTGTTCGAACCCGGCGCGGTGGAGCGCCTGAGCGTCGAGGCGCTGTCGGCCGCGCTGGGCGAGCCGGTCTCGGGCGGCGGCCTCTTCTTGCGCGACGCCTGCGTGGTCGAGCCGCGCGCTCGTGCTTGCCGATTGGCTCTCCGAGGCCGAGCACGCCCGGGCCGCCGTGCACGCGATCGAGCCCCACGGCGCGGTCTGGCGTCTTCGCGACGCTGTCGGGGTCAGAGATCGCGACCGCGGAGCTGGTGTTCATCGCCAACGGCCCGGACGCGGCGCAGCTGCTCCCCGGCGCGCCGCTCGCGCCGCTGAGGGGCCAGGTCAGCATGGCGGCGGTTGCGCCGCCGCCGGCCCTGATCGGCGCGGGCTACGCCATTCCGACGCGCGAGGGCGTCCTCATCGGCGCCACGCACGACCGCGACGACGCCGGCGTCGACGTCCGCCGCCGCGACCACCGGCGCAACCTCGACCGTCTCGCGTTGAGCGCGCCGGTCGCTTGCCCGCCGCCTGGAAGCGGCGGGGTTCTCGGGACGCGCCAGCGTCCGCGCGGTGACGCCCGACTTCCTGCCCATCGCGGGCGCGGCCGGCGCCGGCGGGCTGTTCGTTCTTAGCGGGCTGGGTTCGAGGGGATTCTGCGCCGCGCCGCTGCTCGCCGAGCACGTGGCGGCGATCGCACTGGGCGCTGCCCTCGCCGTTGCCGGCCGCGCTCGCAGCGACTCGTCGATCCCGGGCGCTTCGCCATGCGGCGAGAACGGCGCGCTTGCGCGTTCAGCCAGGGTTCAGGCAGACGCCTTGAGATAGGCTTGGCGGCGCACCGCGCCACCAGAGATTGAGGGAGACCGTCCCCGTGTCCAGCACTCAGACAAATCCGATCCGGCTCGGCCTTGCGGCATTCGCGCTCGCGATTGCGGCCTTGGCGTCGTCGTTCGCCAGCGCCCAGACGCCGCCGCACCAGCAACAGTGCCTCTATGTCCACAACATCAACGGCTTCAACGCGCCGAACGACCGCACGATCTACGTGCGGGTTGGCGTCAGTGATGTCTGGCGCATGGATCTGATGACCGACTGCGTCGGGCTCAGCTTCAAGCAAGGGTTCCGGTTGCGGTCGGCCGGCGGCGACCCTTGGATCTGCGAGCCGATCCAGGCTGAGGTGAGCATCCACGACATCGGCATGCCTCAGCGCTGCCCGGTCAGCGGCCTTCACAAGCTCACGCCGGACGAGATCGCCGCGCTGCCGAGACGGTTCCTGCCCTAAGCCAGCGCGCTTGCGCGCGGCGGCTTCGGGGTGGATAGCCTAGCGGCGATACGCCACCCAGGAAGCGCTCGTTATGCTCAAGGTCCATCATCTCAACAACTCCCGCTCTCAGCGCATCCTCTGGCTGATGGAGGAGCTCGGGCTGGCCTACGAGATCGTCCGCTACCAGCGCGACGCGACGACCAACCTGGCGCCGCCGGAGCTCCTGGCCGTTCACCCGCTCGGCAAGTCGCCGGTCTTTGAGGACGATGACAACCGGATCGCCGAATCCGGCGCGATCGTCGAATATGTCGTCGACCGCTATGGCGGCGGCCGGCTGCAGCCGGCGGCCAAGTCCAAGGACCATGTCGCCTATCTCGAGTGGCTGCACTACGCCGAGGGCTCGGCGATGCTGCCCCTGATGATGCGGCTCTACGTGCTGCGGCTGGGCGAGGCGGGCGAACCCTTACATCCGCGCATCGAGAGCGAAACCGCAAACCATCTCGGCTACATCTCGGGCGCGCTGGGCGCGCGGGAGTATCTTCTCGGCGACTTCACCGGCGCCGACGTGCAGGTCAGCTTCGTGATGGAGGTCGCGCGCGCGTTCGGCAAGCTTGCCGACTACGCGAACCTCGACGCCTACCTCGCGCGCCTGCACGCGCGGCCAGCGTTCCAACGCTCGCTGGAGAAGGGCGGCGCCTACAATCTGGCCTGATCCACCGGCGTCCGCGCGTCAGTTGGTCTGTGCGGCGACGGCGGCCGGGATCGCCACCGCTCCGGGCCGGCCAACGATGTGCGGCGTGACCACGATGTAGAGCTCGGTCTTCGACCGCGTCCCCGTGCGCAAGCCCAAGCAGGTCGGACAGGATCGGCACCTTGTTGATCCCGGGCAGTCCGAGGTTGGAGGTGATCTCGCTCTCCTCGGTCAGGCCGCCGATGACGAACGTCTCTCCGTCGCGCACGGTGGCCGACGTCTCGGCCTCGCGCTGGCTGATCGTCGGATAGCCTTGCGAGGTGCCGGTTACGCTGGAGACCACGCAGAACACATGCGAGGTCACGAAGCCGTCGTCGCTGACCCGGGGCGCGATCTGCAGCGTGACACCGACGTTCACGTACTGAACCTGCTGCGAGACGGCGTTCACGCCGGAGAGGGCGATGGACGTCAGGATCGGCAGGGCATCGCCGGTGAGGATCTTTGCGGTCGAACCGCTCTGCGCGGAGATGCGCGGCTTCGACACGATCCGACCGTGACCCGCCTGCACCTGGGCGGAGATCGCCGCCTGCAAGGATACGCTGCTCAGCGAGTGACCCGTCGACGCGCCCGCGGGGATGAAGGCCCCGGTCTGGAACGTTGCGATGGCGATCTGATTGTTGGTGTTGTTGAAGTCGAGCCCGACGTTCTTCGCGCCGGACTCGTCCAGTTCGACGAAGACGGTTTCGAGCAGCACGCTCTGAACGGGCACGTCGATCTCGGCGATCTTCTCCTTCAGGCGCGCGATCCGCTCCGGCGAGCCTTTGAGGATGATGGCGTTCAGCCGGCGGTCGATCGCGATGGTGTCGTCGACGGATTGAGCGAGCGGATCGGTCGAGGCCTCGTCGCCCTGCGAGGGGGCCGGCGCGAAGGTGGCGCCGCCCATGCCGGCGGAGCCGAATGCCGGTTCGTGCGGCAAGAAGACATCGTTGGACTTTACGCTCAGGCCCTCGGTCAAAAGGCCGACGACCTCGCTCACGTCCGCATACTTCAGGAACACCACCTCGAACCCGTCCTCGCCCGGCGGGCGCTCGATGCTCGTGGTTTGCGCGACCGCTTGGACGGCGGCCGGCGTCGGCGCGGCGGCCCCCGGCGCGGGCGCGAACGTCAGGCTGATCGCATTCGGCCCGACCGGCGTGGCGGTGATCCGCACCTTGGCCGCGGTCGCAAAATGCAGGATCTCGACGGTGTCCTGCTGATCGAAGGCGACGGCCCGCAGGAGGCCGTGCAGGCCCTGCGGCGCTGCCGCGGTCACGCCGCGCGACGAGAGCGCAAAGGCGATCGAGGGCCGCGTCGAGTCGTTGTCGATGATCGAGAATCGCGGCGCGAGCGGCTGGAACGTCAGCAGCACAATCGCCTGGCCGCCCGGCTGCTCGGCCGCCGACACGGCGGTGAGGACGGCCGGCACGGCCGGCGGCTGCGTCTCGGCGCGCGCGCGCTGAGCGCGGCCAGAGAGCGACCAGAGCCAACGAGCGCGGCCAGGAGGCGTGCGGCGGCCCCGAGCCCGCGCGGCCCTGCTTGGCGGCGTTCAGGAAGCATGGTTGGACGCACCCGCGATCGAATCGGAACTATGGCGCCGTTCGGTCGCGATGTCGTCTTGACCGCGCACTCCGCGCGCAAACGCCGCTGGGGCGGCGAAGGCGCGTCGATCAGAAGGCCGTGTCGCCTTTCGGCGTCCCAAGCCCTGTCGGGCCGTCGTAGCCAGCGCCGGCGGTGCAGAAGTAGGTTCCGCCGCAGCGGCCGTTGCTGCCGCTGGTGACGTCGTTGAGCGCCGGAGTGTTGGCGTAGGGGTTGCTGCCGTAGCTCACCGGCGCCGCCGTTGTTGGCGTAGAGACCTCCGACCAGCGGCGCGGCGACGCTGGTGCCGCCGAAGACCATCCAGGCCGAGACTCGTGGCGTTCTCCGGCGCATACACCGCGACGCCAGTGTTCGGGTCGGCGACCGCCGAGACGTCCGCCTCCATGCGCATCGTGCACAGCGGATCCGTTCTGCCAGCTCGGCTTGGCGTACACTCTGCTGCAGCCGCTGCCGCCGCCGGACCAGGCCGTCTCGGTCCAGCCGCGCGCGTTGGAGGCGCGCGAGAGGCTGGTCCCGCCCACCGCCGTGACGTGCGGCGAGGTCGCGGGGAATCGCGACCCGCCCGTAGCCGCTGTCGCCCGTGCTCGCCGTTATGGCGACGCCCGGGTGATTGTACGCCGACTCAACGCCCTGCGAGCCCGAACTCGCCGCCGCCGTAGCTGTTGGAGATCACGTGCGCGCCAAGGGCGGCGGCCATGTTCTCCGCCGCCGCCAAGTCGTTGAAGCTGGCGGAATTGGCCTCGACGAGGATGATCCTGCAGTTCGGGCACATGGCGCTGGCCATATCGAGATCGAGCGCCGTCTCTTCGGCCCAGCCGGTGTTCTGCTGGGGATAGCGCCCCTTCTGGCCGCTCTCGTTGTACTTCGCGAAGCAGCCGTTGGCCGACGTGCAGGCGCGGCAGGCCGTAGGTCGAGCGATAGACCCCGAGGTCTGCCTCCGCGTTCGTGTAGCCATAGGCGTCCACGATCGCGATGATCGTGCTGGGACTGCCGGAGGTGGTGACGCCGTAAGCCGAAGCGAGATCGGCCGGGCCGTAGCCCTGCGGCACCACGGGCGGCGGCGGCGGCGGCGGTGCCGGGCGGCGGCGAGCCCCCGCGCCTGCGGTTCGGCATGAAACGGTCCGCCATGAAGCGGTTCGGCATGAAGCGGTTCAGCAGGTGGCTCCCGCGCGCATCGCTCACGATGTGGGCATGGCAGCGCGCCATCCCGGGCGCGGCCTCGGGGCAGGCCCGCACGTGAAACACATTGCCGGACACGAAAACCTGAGCCGAAGCGGCGCCGCCCAAGGCGAGGGCGGCGGCGAAGCCTGCCACTGACGCGAAGCGGAACATGCAAACTCCCTCGGGATGTCGCCGCCGAGCCTTCGCGTCGGCGGCCGTTGCGTCGGCGAACATTTACGCCGTCAACCGCTCAATCTCAACGACAAGGGTTAAGGTCCGGTCCACGCGACTGGTTAATCCGAGTCGGGCTGAGCGCCGGAACGTCCTAACTTCCGGGCGCGCCCTCGTTCCGCGAGAGCAGCGACGAGCGGGGTCCGCGACCCGATCAACCTCACCGCCTTCAGACCGTGCGCCGGATAGTGGGTCCAGCGCAGCGCAGGGACGACCACGCCGGGCCGAAAGATCATCGAGCACATGACGCCGGGAGCTTCCTCGGTGTCCGCGACGATCCTGATCGAGACGACGCCGTCCGCGTCGGGCTGCACGCCGCGCGCCGGCGCCGCGAAACGCGGGTTCGACCAACACGAATTCGGCAGGTCGACCGTGGCGCGAACGACGATGGTGTGCCTGGCGCCAAAGGTCGCGGACGCGCTGTGCACGACCGCGACAGTCTGCACGGCGGCGAGCGCCGTTCCGCCAAGGCCCAGAACGACGGTGATCGCCGCGCAAGCCAGACGTCGCATGATGATCCTCCCACCGATCCGGCCAATCTAGCGCCCAGAACGTTTCGGGGAAGCGGCCGTTGCGCCAGGGTAAGCTCATCGGGGCCGCGAGTGATTCGCGCGCCGGAGGAATGGCGTCCTTGCCCGACAGCGGCGTTTCGCTCCGCTCCTTTGCACCCAGGACCCAGGTCCTCGAGGGTCAGGTTGTGCTGGTCACCGGCGGAACCGGCTCGTTCGGCCGCCAGTTCGTGCGGCGGGTCCTGGCCGAGCAGGCGCCGCGCAAGCTGATCGTCTTCAGCCGCGACGAGCTCAAACAGTACGAGATGCAGACCGAGCTGCGCGCCGCCTTCTCGACGGCGGACTACGGCCGGATGCGATTCTTCCTCGGGGACGTGCGCGATCGCGAGCGGTTGACGCTGGCGCTACGCGGCGTCGACGTCGTGATCCACGCCGCGGCGCTCAAGCAGGTGCCCGCGGCCGAGTACAATCCGTCGGAGTGCATCCACACCAACGTGCTGGGCGCCGAGAACGTGGTCTGGGCCAGCCTCACCAACCGTGTTCGACGCGTGGTCGCGCTTTCGACCGACAAGGCGTGCAACCCGATCAATCTCTACGGCGCAACCAAGCTCGCGTCGGACAAGACCTTCGTCGCCGCCAACAATCTTGCCGGCGACATCGGAACGCGCTTTTCGGTGGTGCGCTACGGCAATGTGGCCGGCTCGCGCGGCTCGGTCGCGCCGCTCTTCCTCAAGCTCGCCGCCGAGGGCGCGGCCGAGATCCCCATCACCGACCCCCGCATGACCCGGTTCTGGATCTCCCTCGACCAAGGGGTCGATTTCGTCCTCTCATCGCTCGAGCTCATGCGCGGCGGCGAGATCTTCGTCCCCAAGATCGGCTCGATGAAGATGACCGACGTGGCGGCCGCCCTCGCGCCGGGGCTGCCGCACCGCACGGTCGGAATCCGCCCGGGCGAAAAGCTGCACGAGATGATGATCTCCGGCGACGACGCGCGGATGACGAGCGAGCTTGCCGACCGCTACGTGATCGAGCCCGAGTTTGTCGAATATCTGCGCATGCCGTTCAGCGCCGCGGAGGGCCGCGCCGTGCCTGACGGGTTTGTCTACGCCAGCGACACGAACCGCGAGTGGCTGGACGCCGCCGGCCTGAAGGCGCTGCTGGCCGGCCATGGCTGACGACCTGCCCTATGGGCGCCAGACCATCGAGGACGACGACGTCGCCGCGGTCGCCGAGGCGCTGCGCGCCGACTTCCTGACCACCGGCCCGCGCGTCGAGGCGTTCGAGCAGGCTTTCGCCGAGACGGTGGGGGCCCGTCACGCCGTCGCCTGCTCCAGCGGCACCGCGGCGCTGCATCTGGCCATGCTGGCGCTGGGCGTGGGTCCTGACGACGTGGTCATAGCGCCCGCGATCACCTTCGCCGCCACCGCCAACTGCGCGCGCTACCAGGGCGCGGAGGTGGTGTTCGCCGACGTCGACGCCGAGACCGGGCTGATGACGCCCGAGACGCTCGAGCATGCGCTGCGGCGGCTCGGCGGTCGGCGGCTGGCGGCCGTGCTGCCGGTGCATCTGGCGGGGAACGTCGTCGATCTTCCCGCTCTCCGCCGCCTCGCCGATCCGGCGCCGCTCGTCGAGGACGCCTGCCATGCGCTCGGCACGACGATGACCTTCGGCAACCTGACGGAGCAGGTCGGCGATGGACGTCACGCCGCGCTGGCCTGCTTCTCCTTTCATCCGGTGAAGACCATCACCACCGGCGAAGGCGGCATGGTGACCACGCCGGACGCCGCGCTCGCCGATCGACTCCGGATCTTCCGCAGCCACGGCATCGTGCGCGATCCGGTCGCGTTCGAAACCCCGCGCGCGAGGCCGGAGCCCTGGGCCTACGAGATGCAGGCGCTGGGCTTCAACTACCGGCTGCCCGATGTGCTCTGCGCGCTGGGCCTAAGCCAATTGGCCAAGCTCTCGCGGTTCGCCACCCGCCGCCGTGCGCTTTCGTTCGACTACTGGCGGCTGCTCGCCCGCTACGCGCCGATGGTCAAGGCCGTCGCGCCGCCGGCCGGATGCGACCCGGCGCTGCACCTCTTCACCGTGCTCATCGACTTCGAGCAGCTTGGCCTGGACCGCGGCGCGGTCATGGGTGCGCTTAAGGCCAAGGGGATCGGGAGCCAGGTGCACTACATCCCGGTGCACCGTCATCCCTACTACCGCCATCGGTATGGCGAGATCGATCTGCCGGGCGCCGACGCCTACTATGCGCGCTGCCTCAGCCTGCCGCTCTATCCGGCGATGGCCGACTCCGACCCTGAACGCGTGGTCGCGGCGCTGGCCGGCGTGCTCGGACTTTGACGGCCTAGACCGCTTCGTCGAGCGCCACGTCCAGGCCCTGCTCGCGCACTTTGCGATACAGCGTCGAGCGGCCGATCCCGAGGCGCCGTGCGACCTCGCTCATGTGGCCGGAGTAGATCTCGATCGCCAGCTGGATGAGATCTCGCTCGATCTCCTCGAGCGTGCGCAGGTGTCCGCGGTCGTCGAGGATCCGAACCGGCGAGTCGGCGGGCAGGTCGGCGAGAAGATCGGGGGCGCCGGTCGCGGCCGCGCGCTCGGCGGCGTCCGGCGCTGGGGCGTTCACGCCCGAGATGGCCGGGAAGTCGTAGGGCTGCAGATAGGGGGCGTCGGCCAGGACGATCGCGCGGTAGACGGCGTTCTCCAGCTGGCGAACGTTACCCGGCCATTCGTGCGCCTGCAGCATGGCCATCGTCTCCGCGCTGACCCCTTGCACCCGTTTGCCCTCTTCGACGTTGAAGCGGCGGACGAAGTGGTCGATCAGGCCGGGGATGTCCTCGCGCCGGGCGCGCAGCGGCGGCAGGTCGATCGGGTAGACGTTCAGGCGATAGTAGAGGTCCTCGCGGAAGCGGCCCTCGGCGACCTGTTGGGCGAGGTCGCGGTTGGTGGCCGAGATGATGCGCACGTCGACGCGCGTCGGCCGCTTCGACCCGATCGGGTCGATCTCGCCCTCCTGCAACGCGCGGAGCAGTTTGACCTGCATGTCGAGCGGCAGCTCCCCGATCTCGTCGAGGAAGAGCACGCCGCCATTCGCCTCCTGGAACTTGCCAAGGTGCTTGTCGGTGGCGCCGGTGAAGCTGCCCTTTTCGTGGCCGAACAGGATCGACTCGACGAGGTTCTCGGGGATCGCGCCGCAGTTGACCGCAACGAAAGGCTTGCCGGCGCGCTCAGAGCTCCCATGCACGGCGCGCGCGATCAGCTCCTTGCCAGAGCCGCTCTCACCCAAGAGGAGGATCGGGATCTGCGACTTCGCCGCCCGCTCGCCAAGGCGCATGACGTGCGCCATCGCCGGCGACGAACCGATGAGGTCGGAGAAGGTGATGCGGCCGCTGGCCTTCTTGCTCAGCCGATCGACCTCGCCCTTCAGGTCGCCCATCTGCAGCGCGTTGCGGATGGAGACCATGATCCGCTCCGGCGAAGCCGGCTTGACGAAGAAATCCTGAGCGCCGGCCTGCATGGCCTTGACCACCGTGTCGATGCCGCCCGTCGCCGTCAGCACGATCACCGGCTGGCCGAACCCGCGGCTGCGCAGCTCCTTCAGCGCCCCCAGCCCGCCCAGTCCTGGCATGTTGAGGTCGAGCATGATGGCGTCGGCGGCGCCGCCGGCGACCAGGAGGTCGATCGCCTGCTCGCCGGTCTCGGCATGGGCGACGCTCAAGCCTTCGCGCTCGAGCACCGCCTGGATCAGCCGTCGTTGCGTCGGGTCGTCGTCGACGACGAGAACCGTTTTGGCCATCGGAAGCACACCCACCAGAAATGGCGCTGTCCTGCATCGGGACAGCTTTGACTTTGTCCCGTTTTAGGCCAACGCAGGTAAAGGGCGGGTTTCGGAGACCTGAGCGGGAGGTTAACGGGGGCCGGCGCCCCCGTTTCGTTTGCCCGCCACATGACGGCGCGGCATAGGAGCGGCATGACCGCTCACGCCAAGGTCGGCTCCCGCGACGAGACTCTGCCCGAATGGCGGTTGGACGATCTGTTCTCGGGCCGCGACGATCCGCGCATCGAAGCCGAGCTCGCCGAGGCGGCGAAAGCCAACACGGCGCTTGCCGCGCTCAAGGGCGCCTTCGTCGCCGCGCGCGGTGAGCCGGAGCGCCTTGGCGCGCTCATCGCCGAGGGCGTCGACCTCTATGAGCGCGCGACGACCCGGCTCTGGGCCGTCGGCGCCTACGCCTCGCTCGCCGCTTCGGTCGCCCGCGACGATCCGCTCTGGTCGAAGTTCGAGTCCGACCTTCGAGCCCGCAGCGCCGACATCGCGGCCGAGAGTCTCTTCTTCACGCTCGAGCTGAACGCCCTCGATGAAGCCGAGATCGAGGCGGCGCTGGCGGTCGAACTCGGCGGCCGCCCGCTACCGGCCCTGGCTCAGGCGCGTGCGCCTCGGCCGCCCGCACGAGCTGGACGGCGAGCTCGAGCGGATGTTGCTCGATCGCGCGCCGGCTCTGGCGAACTGGACGCGCCTCTACGACGAGACGCTTGGGCGACTGCGCGTCCGCGCCGGACGGGAGGCGCTCACGCTGGCGCAGGCGCTGAACCGTCTCTCCGATCCCGACGAGCGACGGCGCAGACAGGTCGCCAACGGCCTCGCCCGCGCGCTCGAGGGCCAGGCGCCCGTCCTCGGCCTTTGCCTCAACACCGTCGCGCTCGAAAAGCAGGTCGAGGACCGCTGGCGCCGGTTCGCCGACCCCGCCGGCGCCCGCCACCTGGCCAACGAGGTCGACGCCGAGGCGGTGCAAGCGCTCGAGGATGCCGTCGTTGAGCATTACCCGTCGATCTCGCACCGCTACTACGCCCTGAAAGCGCGGCTGATGGGCAAGGCGGCGCTGAACCACTGGGATCGCAACGCGCCTCTGGGCGGCGGGGAACAGCGGCGCTACGGCTGGGGTGAGGCAAGGGCGATCGTGCTGGACGCCTATGCGAGCCTCGCGCCGGCTTTCGCCGACAACGCCAGGCGCTTTTTCGAGCAGCCTTGGATCGACGCGCGGCCGAGGCCCGGGAAGTCCTCCGGCGCCTATTCACATCCTGTGACGCCGGATCGCCACCCCTACGTCTTCTTGAACTACATGGGCGAGCGGCGCGACGTCTTGACGCTGGCTCATGAGCTCGGACACGCCGTGCACCAGACGCTGGCCGCCCCGCTCGGAACGCTGCTCGCCGACACGCCGCTGACGCTGGCCGAGACCGCCTCCATCTTCGGCGAGGGCCTGGTCTTCGACCGCCTGCTTGCCGAGGCCGCGCCCGAGGGGAGGCGCGCGCTGCTCGCCGGCAAGATCGAGGACGGGCTCAACACGGTCGTGCGCCAGATCGCCTTTCACCGCTTCGAGACCCGGTTCCACGCGATGCGCCGGCGCGGCGAGCTCGCCGCCGCCGACATCGGCCAGATCTGGCTCGGCGTGATGGGGGAAAGCCTGGGGCCGGCCGTGCGCCTGGACCCCGGTTATGAGGTCTACTGGGCCTACGTCAGCCACTTCGTGCACGCGCCGTTCTACGTCTACGCCTACGCGTTCGGGAACCTCTTGGTCGAAGCGCTGGTGGAGGCGCGGCGGAATGACCCACAGGGTTTCGCGCCGCTTTATCAGGACTTGCTGGCGTCCGGCGGCGCGCGCACCTATGTCGAAGCGCTGCGACCGTTCGGGCTCGACCCGCGGCGCAAGGCTTTCTGGGACTCCGGCTGCTCAAGGCTGGAGCGGCTGGTGGACGAATTCGAAGCGCTGATTTGAGACGCTGACGATTTCTTTGCATGGGCGCGATAGCCGGGTCTTGCGGCTTGCGCCGATTGACGTGTTGAGGATTGAGAATGGCCGACGACCAAACTCCATTTGAGCCGTGGAACGAGCGTGGCGAGACGCCCCTGGCGGCCTTCGAAGGGGCCGAGCCCGAGGCGCCCGACTGGTTCAAGTGGGCGATCGGCCAGGCGCCCGAGCGTTCGTTTGTCACCGTGGATGGCGCGAAGATCGAGCTCCTGGCGTGGGGCAGGCGAGGCGACCCCGGCCTTATCCTGGTGCATGGCAACAGCGCCCACGCCGACTGGTGGAGCTTCCTCGCCCCCTACCTCGCGCAGGACTATCGCGTCGCGGCGGTCTCGCTCTCGGGCATGGGCGCCTCCGACTGGCGCGAGTCCTATTCCTTCGAGATCTTCTCCCAGGAATTGCGCGCCGGCGCCGAGGCGGCCGGGCTCTACGAGTCGGAGCTAAAGCCGGTGTTCATCGGCCACTCGTTCGGCGGATCGCAGGTGTTCCATGCGGCGCGTCGGTATCCAGAGTGGATGCGAGGCGCGATCCTGGTCGACACCGGCTTTGGCGGCCCGCCGCCGGCGGCCGAGGGCTTCCGCCAACCGCAGCGGCGCACGAGCCCCAACCGCGTCTATCCGACGCTCGCCGCCGCGCTCGGCCGCTTCCGTTTCATGCCGCCGCAGGGCTGCCAGAACCTCTTCATCGCCGACTTCATCGCCCGGCGCTCGCTCAAGCGGGCGCCGTTGCCGGAGGGCGGTGAGGGCTGGACCTGGCGGTTCGACCCGCAGCTCTGGCACAAGCTCGATCGAACGGCGATGGAGGCGCTGGCGATGGAGGAGAGCCCGACCCCGCTGGTGCAGATCGTCGGCGAGAAGTCGAAGATCGTACAGCGGATGCAGCACGCCGATCCGAAGTCGCTGCTGCGCGGCCTGAAGGCTGTCGTGATCCCCGATTCCGAGCACCACATCATGGTCGATCAGCCGCTGGCTCTGGTCGCCGCGATCCGCTCGCTGCTCATTGCCTGGCCATAAGTCCCGCTGACGCGAGGTCAAGCCGGCCCATGCCTTGAGCGAGTCGGCGCATTGGTATAGTCGCCTCGTCAAAATCCGTCAGTGCGCGAGGCGTCCCCATGGCCGAACAGGCCTCCGAGTATCATCACGGCGAGCAGGACATCCGCGAGCAGCAAGCGACCTTTCACGACGCCATGATCGCGACCAAGTGGGCCATCCTGGCTCTGGCCGCGCTGATCACCTTTCTGACCATCTGGTTCTGCACCGCCGCGGGGTTCTTCAACGCCCTCGTTGTCGCGGTGATCATCCTGGCCGTGGGAATCTTCGCCCTGCGCGAGCGCTCGCCGGCGCACTGACCTTTTAAGCGCGCCGCCGGCGGCTGGAGAGGGTGTTAGAGGCTATGGGCGCGCGCGTCGCCGTCTTGAGGGAACGCTGGCCGGGTGAGAGCCGTGTGGCCGCGACGCCGGAGACCGTGCGCAAGCTGGTCGCGCTCGGCCTTGGCGTGGCGATCGAGCGCGGCGCTGGCGAGGCGGCGTCCTATCCCGACGAGGACTATCGTGTTGCGGGCGCCGACGTGGTCGCCGACCGCGGGGCCGCGCTGGCGGGGGCCGACATCATGCTCGCGGTGCGCGCGCCCGATACCGCCGCGGTCAAGGCCCTGAAGCCCGGCGCCGTCGTGATCGGGCTCTTGGACCCCTACGGCAACGACGCGTTGCGCACCCTGCTGACGGACGCGCAGGTGACGGCCTTCGCGATGGAGTTCGTGCCGCGGATCACCCGGGCGCAGGCGATGGACGTGCTGTCCAGCCAGGCCAACCTGGCGGGCTATCGGGCCGTGATCGAAGCGGCGGAGGCTTACGGCCGGGCGCTGCCGATGATGATGACCGCCGCGGGGACGGTGGCTGCCGCCAAGGTGTTCATCATGGGCGCCGGCGTCGCCGGCCTGCAGGCGATCGCGACCGCGCGCCGGCTGGGCGCGGTTGTGACGGCCACCGACGTGCGCCCGGCGGCGAAGGAGCAGGTCGAGAGCCTGGGGGCCAAATTCATCGCCGTGGAGGACGAGGAGTTCAAGGCCGCCGAGACGGCCGCGGGCTACGCAAAGGAAATGAGCGCCGCGTACCAGGCCAAGCAGGCGGCGCTGGTCAGCGACCACATCAAGAAGCAGGACATCGTCATCACCACGGCTCTGATCCCCGGCCGCCCGGCGCCCCGGCTGGTGTCGGCAGAGCAGCTGGCGTCCATGCGCCCGGGCGCCGTGGTGGTCGACCTCGCGGTCGAGCGTGGCGGCAACGTCGAGGGCGTCAGGCCGGACGTGATCGCCGAGCTCGCCGGCGTCAAGGTCATCGGCTTTCAGAACCTCCCGAGCCGCATCGCCGCCGACGCCTCGAACCTCTATGCCCGGAACCTGTTGTCGTTCGTCGGCCTCTTGGTGAACGGCGAAGGCGCGCTTTCCCCCGACCTGGAAGACGAGATCCTGAAGGGTGCGATGATCACCCACGCGGGCGAAGTCGCCCACCCGGCGTTCAAGGCCGCCTGAGGAGACGAGAGCCCATGGAAGCGGTCGACCCCTTCGTGTTTCGCCTGGCGATCTTCGTCCTGGCCATTTTTGTCGGCTACTACGTGGTCTGGAGCGTGACGCCGGCGCTGCACACGCCGCTGATGGCCGTCACCAACGCCGTTTCGTCCGTGATCATCGTGGGCGCCCTCCTGGCCGCATCGGCGCCGCTCGCCGGCACGGCGCGTCAGGTCCTGTTCTCCAAGGGGGTCGGCGTGGCGGCGGTCGCGCTGGCTTCGGTCAACATCTTCGGCGGCTTCCTCGTCACCCAGCGCATGCTGGCCATGTACAAGAAGAAGGAGAGGGGCAAGTGAGCCGCGCGACGGACCAAGACCTCCGCATCGCATGAACGCCAACCTCGCGGCCCTCGCCTACCTCGCGTCGGGCGTCCTCTTCATCCTGACCCTGCGCGGGCTCTCGAGCCCGGTGACGAGCCGTCGCGGCAACCTGCTCGGCATGGCCGGCATGGCGCTGGCCGTCACCGTGACGCTCACGACGCTCTGGGCCCAGCATGGCCTCGACGGTCTCACCCTCGCCCTGATCGCCGGCGGCGTCGCGATCGGCGGCGGCGTTGGCGCCCTGATCGCCCGGCGCGTGCACATGACCGCGATGCCGCAGCTCGTGGCGGCCTTCCACTCCCTCGTCGGCCTTTCCGCCTGCTTCGTCGCGACGGCGGCGCTCTACGCTCCGGCCGCCTACGGGATCGCCGAGGGCGGGCACGTTCGCCTGGAGAGTCTGATCGAGCTCTCGATCGGCATGGTCGTGGGCGAGGTGACCTTCACCGGCTCGCTGATCGCGTTCGCCAAGCTGAACGGCAACTTGACCGGCGCGCCGATCCTTCTTCCGGCGCGCCACCTCATCAACATCGCGCTGGCCGCGACCATCGCCGCCCTCGTCGTCGTCCTGGTGTTGAGCGGCGGTGACGCCAAGGTGGCGTTCTGGGGGGCCGTCGTGCTGGCCACGGTGCTCGGCGTCACCCTGATCATCCCGATCGGCGGCGCCGACATGCCGGTCGTGATCTCGATGCTGAACAGCTACTCCGGTTGGGCGGCCGCGGCCCTCGGGTTCACGCTCGCCAACACCACGTTGATCATCACCGGCGCCCTGGTCGGCTCGTCCGGCGCCATCCTCTCCTACATCATGTGCAAGGGCATGAACCGATCCTTCGTCTCGGTGATCCTGGGCGGCTTCGGCGGCGAGGTGGCCGCGGTCGGCGGCCCGGAGACCCGGCCGGTCAAGCAAGGCTCGGCCGAGGACGCCGCCTTCATCATGAAGAACGCGTCGAAGGTCATCATCGTGCCCGGCTACGGCATGGCGGTCGCCCAGGCCCAGCACGCGCTGCGCGAAATGGCCGACAAGCTGAAGGCCGAGGGCGTCGAGGTGAAGTACGCCATCCATCCCGTCGCCGGCCGCATGCCCGGCCACATGAACGTGCTGTTGGCCGAAGCCAACGTGCCCTACGACGAGGTTTTCGAGCTCGACGACATCAACGCCGAGTTTCCCTCGACGGACGTGGCCTTCGTCATCGGGGCCAACGACGTCACCAACCCGGCCGCGAAGACCGATCCCAAGTCGCCGATCTACGGCATGCCGATCCTCGACGTGGAGCGGGCGCGCACGGTGCTGTTCGTCAAGCGCGGCATGGGTTCGGGCTATGCCGGCGTCGAGAACGAACTCTTCTTCCGCGACAACACCATGATGTTGTTCTCCGACGCCAAGAAGATGGTCGAGGGAATCCTGAAGGCCCTCTAGCCGCGCGCGAGAAAGGGCTCCTTAAGGCTGTTGCGGCTTGATGCGGCCCAAGACGGGGCATCCGGGGACAAGGCATGCAGGCGGCGCTCGACCTTCAGGGCGTGACCAAGCGCTACGGCGGGTTCACCGCCGTCAGCGACCTGAGCTTTGCCGTGCAACCCGGCCGCATTCTGGGCTTCCTCGGCCCGAACGGGGCCGGCAAGACCTCGACCATCCGCATGATCCTCGGCCTGATCGCCCCCACAGCGGGCGACATCTCGGTCCTTGGCGCCAGCGACCTGCGCGCCGTGCGCAACCGCATCGGCTTTCTCCCCGAGGAGCGCGGCCTCTACCGTCGCATGACCCCGGTCGCGGCGATCGCCTTCCTGGCTGGCCTCAAGGGCGTGCCGAAAGCCGAAGCGCGGCGGCGCGCGCGCGCCATGCTGGAGGCGCAGGGCCTGGGCGAGGCCGCCGGTCGCCAGATCCGTTCCCTCTCCAAGGGGATGGCGCAGAAGGTGCAGCTTCTCTCAGCGATCGCGCACGAACCCGATCTCGTCTTGCTCGACGAGCCCTTCTCCGGCCTCGACCCGGTCAACCAGCAGTCGCTGGAGACGCTGATCCGCGATCTCGCGGCCCGTGGGGCGACGGTCGTCTTCTCGACCCACGTGATGCAGCACGCCGAGCGCCTCTGCGACCAGGTGGTCCTGCTCGCCGAGGGCAAGAAGGTGTTCGACGGCACGGTCGAGGAGGCGCGAGCGGCCGCGCCGCGCACGCTCATGCTCGAAGGTGGGTTCGATCCCGCCGCGCTAGGCGAGCTGCCCGGCCTCGGCGAGCGCACGATCGAGCGGGCCGACGACGGGGCCGTCCGCGTCACCGCGGCGCTTGAACCCGGCGCGCCCGCCCAGGCCGCTCTCATGGCGGCGTTCAATCTCGGCCTCGACATCCGCCGCTTCGAGCTGCGCGAGCCGCACCTGCACGATGCCTTCATCGTCCTCACCGGCGGAACGAGCGAGTCATGAGCCGCCTGATCCAGATCGCGCTTCGCGACTACATCGCCTATGTCCGCACGCCGGGCTTCTGGCTCTCGATCGTCCTCGTGCCGGTCGGCATCATGGTGTTCGGCGGCTCGTCGGCGCTCATGGCCCGCACGACGCCAATCCCCGTCGTCGCCGTCGTCGACTTCACCGGCCAGGGCTTTGCCGCGCCGGTGACCAAGGCGCTGGAAACCCCCGACGGCATGGGTCGGGCGATCGCCCACGTCGTCGCCGCGCCCGGCTCGCCGTTCACCAGCCCCGCCGATGCGGCCAGGCGCCTTCGCCCCTATGTCGCGTCGCGCGATGTGGCGCCAGGCCAGCCCAGGCTCGATGCGGCCGTCATCATCGAGCCCTCTGGTCAGGGCGTGAACGTCGACTACTGGAGCCGCAACGTCGCTGACCGCGCGGCGGCCTTCGCGACCCAGCAGGCCGTGGCCGATGCGATGCGCCGCGCCAACCTGGCCAAAGCGGGCGTCAGCGCCCAGGCGCTGGCCGAGATCGACCAGCTCAGCCCGCACCTGACCAACTATTCGGCCGCCGCCGGCGCCAAGGCGTCGTTGCGCGAGACTGTGCGCGGCGTCGCTGGCTTCGGCATGGGCATGCTGTTGTGGATGGTTGTGTTCACCGGCGCCGGCATGCTGCTCAACAGCGTCATCGAGGAGAAATCGAGCCGCATCCTCGAGGTGCTGCTGACCTCGGCTTCGGTGCCCGAGATCATGGCCGGGAAGATCCTCGGCGTGGCCTGCGTGACCGCGACGGTCCTGGGGGTCTGGCTCGCCATTGGCGGCGCCGCGCTCGCCATCGCCTCGCCGGAGGTCGCGGGCGACCTGGTCGACATCCTGCTCGCCAAGGGGATGATCGCCTACCTGGCCCTCTATTTCGTCGGCGGCTACCTGATGTTCTCGACGCTCTACGTGACGGTTGGGGCGTTCTGCGAGACCACCCGCGAAGCCCAGACCCTGCTCGGGCCGATGATGATCCTCTTGTCGTTGCCGATGATCTTCATGTCGCAGGCGATCGCCCACCCGGACGCGCCGGTGCTGGCCACGCTGTCGTGGATCCCGGTCTTCACCCCGTTCATGATGGCCGCGCGCGCGGCCAGCGATCCGCCGCTGTGGCAGGTGGCTGGGACGGCGTTCTTGATGTTCGCGACCACCGCGATCGAGCTCTGGGTCGCCGGGCCGGCGTTCAAGTCCGGCGCGCTGGCGACCGGCCGTTTCGAGATGCGAACGTTTCTGGCGAGCCTCGTCCGGCGGACGGGCGAGTAGCGAGCGGCCCTTAGGACCGGGTCGGCTTCTTCGGCGCGGCGATCAGGCCTTCGCGCTGGGCGCGCTTGCGCGCCAGCTTGCGGGCGCGGCGCACGGCTTCCGCCTTCTGGCGGGCGCGCTTCTCGGAGGGCTTTTCGTAGTGCACGTGCCGCTTCATTTCGCGGAACGAACCTTCGCGCTGCATCTTCTTCTTCAGGGCCTTGAGCGCCTGGTCGACATTGTTGTCGCGCACGAAAATCTGAACGATGACGAGTCCTCCTGGACGCGGGCAGCAAATCAAAATCCGCGAGGGGGGCTCGCGGACTTCGGCGCCCAGATACCAGAAGGCGCCCCGAATGTCCACGGCGAGACGCCCCGGCTCCAGGCGGTGTAAGCTGTTGTGGCCATGACCGTGCTCGAGACAGATTGGACGCAAGACGCAGAGGCGCGCCTGTTGACCGCGGCGATCCCGCTGGCGCCCGAAGTGGGCTGGACAAGCCGCTTGGTCGACCGCGCCGCGCGAGGCGCGGGCCTCAGTCAAGGCGAGGCGATGCTGGTCGTTCCGAACGGCGCGCGCGACCTCGCGGCGCTGTTCTCCCAGCGCCATGACCGGGCGGCGCTGACGGCGCTGGCCAGCGTCGAGGCTGGCGCGCTCAAGGTGCGGGAGCGGATTTCCCGCGCCGTCGAGGCCCGCCTTGACGCCGCAGCCTTGGACGGGGAGGCGACGCGGCGGTGGGCCGGGTACCTGGCGTTGCCGCAGAACGCCGCGCTGGCCATGCGCCTGGTGTGGGCCAGCGCCGACCAGCTCTGGCGGTGGGCCGGCGACCGCTCCACCGACGAGAATCACTACTCCAAGCGCGCCATCCTGGCCGGCATTCTGGTCTCGACTCTGGCCGTCCGCCTCAACGGCGGGCCCGATGCCGCGCGCGCGCATCTGGCGGCCCAGATCGACCGGGTGATGGCCTACGAACGCTGGAAAGCCAAGGTCCGCGCCCCGGACCTCGCCCGCGACCTCGCCGCCGCCCTCGGCCGCATGCGGTACGGCGGCGGCGCCTAGCTCCGGTCCAGGGGGCGGAGGCGGTTGACGTGGCCCATCTTGCGGCCGGGGCGCGCCTCGCCCTTGCCGTAGAGCCAGAGCCTGGCCTCTTCCTCGCCGATCAGCGCCGGCCAGCGGTGCACGTCGTCGCCGATCAGGTTCTCCATCTCCACTTGCGCGACCGGCGTCACCGGCCCCAGCGGCCAGCCCGCGATGGCGCGCACGTGCTGCTCGAACTGGTCGACCTCGCATCCGTCCAGCGTCCAGTGGCCGGAGTTGTGCACTCGGGGCGCGATCTCGTTGACCAGCAGCTTGCCGTCGGCGAGTTCGAACAGCTCAACGCCCATCACGCCGATGTAGTCGAGGCTGGTCAGGATGCGCGCCGCGATCGCCTCGGCCTGTTCCTCGACCCGAGACGACACGCGGGCCGGGGCGAGCGTGCGGCGGAGGATGCCTCCCTCGTGGTGGTTCTCGCCGAGCGGATAGCTGATGATGTCGCCGTCACGTCCACGCGCCGCGATCACGGAAAGCTCGCGCACGAAGTCCGCGCGCGCCTCCAGGATCGAGGGCGCGGCGCCGACCCGGGCGAAGGCGTCGCGGCCCTCGGCGTGGCTCTCGACCCAGGTCTGGCCTTTGCCGTCGTAGCCTTGCCTGCGGGTCTTCAGCAGCGCCGGCGCGCCGAGGCGGTCGAGGGCGGCCGGTGACGTCCTCGGCGCTGTCGCATGCGGCGAACGCCACTGTCGGAACGCGACAGCCGTTGAGGAACATCTTCTCGTCGACGCGATCCTGCGCCACGGCCAGAGCGCGCGCGCCGGGCGCCACGGTCGCACCGAGCGCCTCGAGCGCCGCCACCACCGCGGCAGGCACGTTCTCGAACTCAAATGTGATGACGTCCGCGGCCTCGGCCAGCGCCGTCAGCGCCGACTGGTCCTCGTACGGCGCCTCGATGCAACGCGTGGCGACCTGCGCTGCGCCGGAGTTGGTCTCGGGCGTCAGCACGACCGTCCGGAAGCCCAATCGCGCCGCCGCCAGGGCCAGCATGCGGCCCAGCTGCCCGCCGCCCAAGACGCCGATGGTCGAACCGGGCGGGAGCGGAAACGCGGGCATCGCCCCTCAGTCCGCTACGGATTCCGCAACCGACTCGGTCTGGCGGGCGCGGAACGCGTCGAGCCGGGCGGCGAGGGCTTCGTCGCTGAGGGCGAGGATCTGGGCGGCGAGCAGGCCGGCGTTGCGGGCGCCGGCCTCGCCGATGGCCAGCGTCCCGACCGGGATGCCGGCCGGCATCTGTTGGATCGAAAGCAGGGAGTCGATGCCGTCCAGCGCGCGCGTGCGGATCGGAACGCCGAGCACCGGCAACGTGGTCATCGAGGCCGTCATTCCCGGCAGGTGGGCGGCGCCGCCAGCGGCCGCGATGATGACCTTGAAGCCGTTGGCCTTCGCCGATCTGGCGAAGGCGTACATGCGATCGGGCGTTCGGTGCGCGGAGACCACCTTTTTCTCGTAGCCAACGCCCAGCTCGTCGAGCGCGGCCGCCGCCGCCTGCATCGTCGGCCAGTCCGAGCGGCTGCCCATGATGATCGCGACCGGCGCGTTGGACGCGCTTGCATCGGCCATGGCGGCTCCCAAGCCTTGGAGGGGAACCGGGAAGTATAGAGCCCAGCTTTGCGCCCGCAACCGATGGCGCTAGGATTCGGCCGAGCCGCCGGGGGGCGATTTGCGCGTTCACGCTGGAGCTGGCGGCGGGCGAAGGCTTCCATGAAGATACTGGGCGTTCGACTGAACGCATTGGGCGCAATACGCGGCGGCGCCCCGGCGCCGAGGGCCGAAGCGCAATCCGCGGTCCGGCAGGCGACGGCCGTCGACAGCGCCGCGTTCCTTGGTCTTGGAGAGACCGACCTCACCGGTCCGGTGCAGGCCGCGCTCGCCACCCTGCTCGCCGAGATCGAGGATCTGCGGCAGGAGGTCGGACGCCTCAAAGCCCGCCTCAACGAAGCGGAGGAGCTGGCCGACCAGGACGTGCTGACGCCGCTCATGAACCGCCGCGCCTTCCTGCGCGAGCTGCGCCGCGTGCTCGCCTTCGTCCAGCGCTACGGCGGGCCGGCCAGCCTGATCTACTTCGACCTCGATGGCCTGAAGGCGGTGAACGACCGGTTCGGGCATGCCGCCGGCGATATGGCGCTGCAGGCGGTGGCCGAGCGGCTGGCCGCCAACGTGCGCGAATCGGACATCGTCGGCCGGCTCGGCGGCGATGAGTTCGCCATCATTCTGGTGCACGCCGACCACGCCACCGCGCTCGCCAAGGCCGAGAGCCTGGCGGGCCTGGTCGAGGCCGAACCGGTGGCCTGCGGCGACTGGCTGGTTCCACTGAAGATCAGCTATGGCGTCGGCGAAATCCTGTCCGGCGCCACGGCGGAGCAGGTCGTCTCGGAAGCCGACCGGGCGATGTACGCGCGCCGTCGCCTCGCCGCGGCCGGCTAGCCCGTCTTGAAGGCGTCGTAGACCAGCTGCTCGAGCGCGCTCCGACCTGACCGCGACCCGGCTTAGGCGATGATGTCCGGGGTCAGCCGGTCTTCGAGCCGCGTGATCTGATCCCTGAGCGCCAGCTTCTGCTTCTTCAATCGCGCGATCTGCAGCTGGTCGGGCACGGTTTTCGCGCTCAGCGCGTTCACCGCATCGTCCAGATCCTGATGGGCTTGCCGAAGCTCGGCGATCCGGGCGTGGATCGCTTCGTCGTTCGCGAGCGGCGTATCTTCGCTGATAGCCATATCGACCGAAACTCTAGCAGATAACGCGGTCTTCGAAAATGCGCTCGCCAGCTCGCCCAATCGCGCCGTCGGTGGGCGCGGAGTCCAGGCGGCGCCGGCGGCGGCGAGCGAGCCCGGCGAGCTCGCGGCCGCTGTCGGGGTCATCGCTTCGAGCGAACGCAAGAAGGAGCTCTTCCGCTGCCAGCTCCTCGTTCTTGATGCGCTCCCGCGACGCGGCCCACCTTGCGCCAGCGACGCCGGCGATGCCGCCCTTCAGCGACCGCCTCGCCGTCCGCAGCGGACCGAGCACGCCCGTCTCGAACGTGCGCGCCAAGGCGGCCGCGCGTTCCGCCGTCGCCTCGTCGATCGGCCGTTGCTCCTCCTCGGCCCAGAGCGCCCATAGCAGGTAGGAGACGCACTGGCCGTCTTCGTCTTGCAACAGCAGGCAGAGCCGCTCGACATCGGGCGCGGCATAGGCCCGCAGCACCCGCGCCCAGAGGGTCAATCGGCCGAGCCCGTGATCGGGGCGAGCGTCTCGCCCCAGCGCTCGACGCGGCTCCAATCGAGGCCGAACAGGTCGAGCGCCCGCCCAACCGACTGGTCGATCATGGCCTCGAGCGACTGTGGCCTCGCATACAGCGCCGGGAGCGGCGGGGCGATGATCGCCCCCATCTCCGCCAGCGCGACCATGCTCCTGAGGTGGCCGAGGTGGAACGGCGTCTCGCGGACCATCAGGACCAGCGGCCGGCGCTCCTTCAGGGTCACGTCAGCCGCGCGGCTGATCAGCGACGACGTCACGCCGCTTGCGATCTCCGACAGGGTTCGGATCGAGCACGGCGCGATGATCATCCCGAGCGTGCGGTATGACCCGGAGGCGATGGCCGCGCCGATATCGCTCGGCTTGTAGGAGACCGCCGCCTTCGCCGCGAGATCGGCCACCGAGAGGCCCGTTTCCGCTTTCAGCGTGAGCGCGGCCGCGCGCGAAGCGACCAGGTGGGTATCGATGCCGAGCTCGGCGCACGCGTCCAGGACGCGGACGCCATAGGCGGCGCCGGAAGCCCCCGTCACGCCGACCACCAGCCTCGCCCGCGCTGCCGCCAACCTCAGCGCTCCCGCCTCATCCTCGGTCATTCGCCAACGAAAACAGCACCCGTCCGCCCTCACTGATCGCAAGTGATTGTGATCTGACGCGACTCGTCGGCGGGTGTTTAAATCTCATTGGACGAACAGTATGGAGGCCCGGACATGGCGATAGAAGCGCGAATCCGCGAGCTTGGTTCGAGGCATGAAACCCTCGAGCGCGCCATTGAGGAAGAGGCGGCGCGCCCCGCCGCCGACGATCTGCGCATTCGCGAGCTGAAACGCCGCAAGCTGAAGCTGAAGGAGGAGATGGAGTCCCTCCGCGGCCGCGTCCACTAGACCGCGAGCCGAAGCCAGCCTACTTCCAGCCGATGGCTGAGAAGATCGCTCCTGACGCGCCTGCAGCGCTTGCGGGCCTGCTGTTCGATGGCATGACCATCATGGCCGGCGGCTTTGGCCTGTGCGGCATCCCTGAGAACCTGATCGCCGCCATCTGCGCCGCTGGCGTGAAGGACTTGACGGTCGTTTCCAACAATTGCGGCGTCGACGACTTCGGCCTCGGCGTGCTGCTCGCCGGCGGCCAGATCCGCAAGATGATCTCGTCCTACGTCGGCGAGAACAAGCTGTTCGCCGAGCTCTACCTCTCCGGCGCGCTCGAGCTCGAGTTCAACCCGCAGGGCACGCTCGCCGAGCGCATCCGCGCCGGCGGCGCCGGCATCCCCGCCTTCTTCACCAAAACCGGCGTCGGCACTTTGGTCGCCGAGGGCAAGGAGGTGCGCGAGTTCGACGGCGAGCCCTATGTGATGGAGCGCGGGCTGACCGCCGACCTCTCCATCGTCAAGGCGTGGAAGGGCGACGCCGAAGGGAACCTCGTCTATCGAAAGACGGCCAGGAACTTCAATCCGATCATGGCGACGGCCGGCAAGGTGACGATCGCCGAGGTCGAGACTCTGGTCGAACTCGGCGGCCTGGACCCCGACCAGATCCACACGCCCGGCATCTATGTCGATCGCATCTTCAGGGGCCCGGTCTACGAGAAGCGCATCGAGCAGGAGACCACGCGGCCGCGCGTGGCGGCGGAGGGCTAGACGATGGCCTGGACCCGCAACGAGATGGCCGCGCGCGCCGCGCTCGAGCTGCGCGACGGCTTCTACGTCAACCTCGGCATCGGCATTCCGACGCTCGTGGCCAACTACATCCCGGCCGGCATGCACGTGACCCTGCAAAGCGAGAACGGCATGCTGGGCATGGGGCCCTTCCCCTATCCGGGCGAGGCCGACCCCGATCTGATCAACGCCGGCAAGCAGACCATCACCCAGCTGCCGCAATCGAGCTATTTCAGCTCGGCCGACTCCTTCGCGATGATCCGCGGCGGCCACATCGACCTTTCGATCCTCGGCGGGATGCAGGTGTCGGAGCACGGCGACCTCGCCAACTGGATGGTGCCGGGCAAGATGGTCAAGGGCATGGGCGGGGCCATGGACCTTGTCGCCGGCGTCAAGCGCGTGGTCGTGGTCATGGAGCACACGGAGAAGTCGGGCGCGGCCAAGTTCCTCCAGCGTTGCAGCCTGCCGCTCACCGGTGCGCGCGTCGTCGATCTCCTGATCACCGACCTGGCCGTTTTCGAGATCGACCGCAGGGCGGGCCGGGCGCGCCTCAGCGAGCTCGCGAGCGGCGTGAGCCTCGGGGAGGTGCGCGCGAAGACCGAAGCTGCGTTCGAGGCGGCCGTTCCGGCGCGCTGAGGACCTCAACGCTTGACGGCGCGGCGCGACGGGGGCGCAATCCCGCCGCGCGAGGGGCAAGCCGATGATCTTCGAACAGGTCCCGACTGGCGGGTGTCAGTCCTATCTCCTGGGCTGTCCGGACACGTTGAGCGCCGCCCTGATCGATCCGGAGATCAGCCAGGTCGACCGCTACAAGGCGCTCGCCGCCCGCCACGGACTCCACATCCGCTATGTGATCGACACCCACACCCACGCCGACCATTTCTCGGCGGCAAAACAACTCTCCGAGATGCTGCTGGCGCCCATGGTCATGCACCAGACCAGCCCGACGCCCTTCGCCAGCCTCAGGCTGGACGACGACGATATGCTGCTGGTCGGCAAAGTCCGCGTGCGCGCGATCCACACCCCCGGGCACACCCGCGATTCGATGTGCCTGGTCGTCGAGGACCGCGTCTTCACCGGCGACACGCTGCTGATCGGCGGGACGGGCCGCACAGACCTGCCGACCGGCGATCCCGAACAGCTCTACGAGAGCCTGTTCGACCGCCTGCTCAAGCTCGACCCGGCGCTGCTGGTCTTCCCGGCGCACGACTACAAAGGCCGCTCGCACTCGACGCTGGGCGCCGAGATCGCCGACAATCCGCGCCTGCAGAAGCGCGACCGCGAGGCGTTCGTGCAGATGATGCGCGAGCTCAACCTGGCGGCGCCGACGCACCTGACCGAGGCGCTGCGGACGAACATGAGCGGCGGCAAGACGGTCAGCCAGATGCTGTCGGAGGCCGCGGCCGAGGTGCCCTTCATAGCGCTGGCGGAGCTCGACGCGCGGATCACGTCGCGCCCGAACGATCTGATGGTTCTCGACGTGCGCGAGGAGGCCGCCTTCAAGGCCGGCCATATCCCAGGCGCGCGGCATCTGCCGCGCGGCCAGCTCGAGCTTAGGGTCAACGAGGAGATCCCCGATCCGACCTTCCGCATCGTGACCTGCTGTGAGTTCGGGAAGATCTCGACGCTGGCGGCGCAGACGCTTCGCCAGCTCGGGTTCACCCGCGCGGTCGCCCTCGACGGCGGCATGCAGGCCTGGCGCGAGGCCGGGTACCGCACGGAAGCCTGAGCGCCAAGTCGCCCAATCCGCCGGCGCCCGGCGCCGCAATGGCGGGCGCCCAGGCCTTATTTTCCAAGGCTCAGAGCCTTTCCGGCGCGCCGATAAGATGGGGTTAACCGGGATAGGGCGCCCTCGCCCCGCGCAATCTGGACGGAGTGTGGGACGGCATGGCCGGGTTATCGGGAGCGAGCGAAAACGACCGCCGCGCGTGGCTGCCGCGCCTGCTCGGACGGCTGAGGGCATGGCTTGGCCAGGGCGACGCCGCGAGCGCGCTGAAGGTGGCGGAACAACAGGCGCATCGGGCCGAGATGCGGCTGCGCGAGGCGATCAACGTCCTGCCCGAGGGACTGGTGTTCCTCGATCCCGAGGGGCGCTACGTCCTGTGGAACGAGCGGTACGCCGAGATCTATCACCGGTCCGCCGATCTGTTCCGGGAAGGGGTCAAGCTGGCGGACACGCTGAAGGTCGGTGTCGCCCGCGGCGACTATCCAGAGGCCGTCGGCCGCGAGGACGCCTGGTTGGCCGACCGCATGGCGCTGCTCGACAACCCCGGCCAGCGCCACCAGCAGCTTCTGGCCGACGGGCGATGGGTGATGATCGAGGAGCGCCGCACCAGCGACGGCGGGACGATCGGGTTGCGCGTCGACATCACCGAGATGAAGGAACAGGCCGAGGCGCTGAGGCTGACGCTCGACCGGGCCGAGGCGGCCAGTCGCGCCAAGAGCGACTTCCTCGCCAACGTGAGCCATGAGATCAGGACGCCGCTGAACGGCGTCTTGGGCCTCGCCGAGGCGCTCGGCCGCACCCCGATGGACGAGCGGCAGAGGGAGATGCTCACCGCCATCGTGGCCTCCGCCGGCGCCCTCGACGGCATCCTTGCCGACATCCTTGATTTCAGCCGCCTCGAGGCCGGGCGTCTGGCCGTCAACGCGGTGAGCTTCGATCTGAGCGAGCTTGTCGGGCAGGCGGCCGCGCCGTTCGCCGCCGCCGCCGAGGCGAAGGGCCTGGGCTTCGTGGCCAAGATCGAGGATCGCCCGCCGGGCGCGGTCGTCGGCGATCCGGTTCGCCTTCGCCAGATCATCACCAACCTCTTGAGCAACGCGATCAAGTTCACGGACGCGGGCGAAGTCACCTTGACGCTCGCGCGCGCCGGTCGCGGCGATCGCTACATCGTCGAAGTCCGCGACAGCGGGATCGGCTTCGATCCGGCCGAGGCGGAGCGGCTGTTCAACCGCTTCGAGCAGGCCGATGGCTCCATCACGCGTCGCTTCGGCGGAACCGGGCTTGGACTCTCCATCTGCCGGCAGCTCGTCGAGCTGATGGGCGGGGAGATCTCGGCCGAAGGCCGTCCCGGCCGCGGGGCCTGCTTCACCCTGATCCTGCCCCTGCCGCTGGCGGCGAGGGACGAGCCTGAGGACGCAGGGGATGCGCGGGAGTCCCTCGCCCGTCCGTTGCGCGTGCTGGTCGCCGACGACAACGCCACCAACCGCAAGGTGGCCGAGCTCATCCTGGAGGCCATCGGGGCGGAGACGGTCGCGGTCGAGGACGGCCAGCAGGCGCTCGCCGCGGTCGAGCGCGAATTGTTCGATCTGGTGCTCATGGACCTGCAGATGCCGGTGATGGATGGATTGTCGGCGACCCGCGCGATTCGGGTGCGCGAGACCGGCGCGGGGCTGCCGCGGCTGCCGATCATCGTGCTCAGCGCCAATGTGATGCGCGAACATGTCGCGGCCTCGGCCGAAGCCGGGGCCGACGACCACATCGGAAAGCCGGTGCGCGCCGAGACGTTGATCAAGGCGGTGCTTAGGGCCGCGGCGTCGGCGGAGTCCGCGGCGGCGGCCTGAACACCGCCGGTCACATTCTTGTTAACGGAAAAAATGTCGCCCGCGGCGCGGACGGCCGTTGACGGTCCATCAACCCTATGTCCCCATATCTGCCGTCAGTGGGGTGCTTCGCCCACTATATATAGATTGGGTAAGACAGCGGGGGCGCTGTCATACGATTGGGGCTAGGGTCAACCATGGTTACTGCGCACAGCCAGGCGATGCCGTCCGCAACGGAGGCTCGCGAGGCCAAATTCCAGGCGACGCGGCCGGCGGAGAGCCCCCGATTGCACCTGGTGCGCAAGGTCGAGGTCGACCGCTCGCGCGATGCGCTGCTGACCGACTTCGGCAAGACGACGCTCGAGCGAAGCTATCTGCTGGCCGGCGAGTCCTACCAGGACATGTTCGCCCGCGTGGCCACCGCCTACGCCGACGACGCCGACCACGCACAGCGCATCTACGACTACATCTCCCAGCTCTGGTTCATGCCATCGACGCCGGTGTTGTCGAACGGCGGTGCTGACCGGGGGCTGCCGATCTCCTGCTACCTCAATGCCGTGTCGGACAGCCTGGAAGGCATCGTCGGCACCTGGAACGAGAACGTCTGGCTGGCCGCCAATGGCGGCGGCGTCGGCACCTACTGGGGCGGCGTGCGCTCGATCGGCGAGGCCGTGAAAGGCCAGGGCCAGACCAGCGGCATCATTCCGTTCATCCGGGTCATGGATTTGCTCGCCCTGGCGATCAGCCAGGGGTCCCTCCGCCGCGGGTCCGCGGCCGTCTATCTCGACATCCATCACCCGGAGATCGAGGAGTTCCTCGAGATCAGGAAGCCCTCCGGCGACTTCAATCGCAAGTCGCTCAACCTGCACCATGGCCTGGCGGTGACGGACGCGTTCATGGAGGCGGTGCGCGACGGGACGGAGTTTGCGCTCGAAGAGTCCGAAGACAGGCGAGGTCGTTCGACGGGTCGACGCCCGCGCGCTCTGGCAGAAGATTCTCGACGTACGGCTGGCGACCGGCGAGCCCTACCTGATCTTCGCCGACACCGCGAACCGGCTCATGCCCGAGCACCAGCGGGCGCTGGGCCTCAAGGTCCGCCAGTCGAACCTGTGCTCCGAGATCATGCTGCACACCGGCCCCGACCACCTCGGCGTCGAGCGCACCGCCGTCTGCTGCCTCTCGTCGGTCAACGCCGAGAAGTTCCTCGAGTGGCGCGACCACCCGACCTTCGTCGAGGACGTGCTGCGCTTCCTCGACAACGTGTTGCAGGATTTCATCGACCGCGCCCCGCCGGCGATGGAGACCGCCCGCTACGCCGCCTCGCGCGAACGGTCGGTCGGGCTTGGCCTGATGGGCTTCCACTCCTTGCTGCAAAGCCAGAACGTGCCGTTCGAGAGCGCGCTGGCGAAGTCGTGGAACATGCGGCTGCTCAAGCACCTGCGCCGCGAGGCGGACAAGGCTTCGCGTACGTTGGCGGAAGAGCGCGGCCCCTGCCCGGACGCCGCAGACCGCGGCGTGATGGAGCGCTTCTCGCACAAGCTTGCGATCGCGCCGACCGCGTCCATCTCGATCATTTGCGGCGGGACCTCGGCGGGAATCGAGCCGATCCCCGCCAACATCTACACCCACAAGACGCTGTCCGGCTCGTTCGCCGTGAAGAACCCCTACCTCGAGCGTCTCCTGGCCGAGAAGGGCCTGGACACCGAGGCGGTGTGGCTCTCGATTCTCGAGAACGAGGGATCGGTCCAGCACCTCAGCGAGCTCTCCCAGGACGAGAAGGATGTCTACAAGACAGCCTTCGAACTGGATCAGCGCTGGGTGGTCGAGCTCGCCGCCGACCGGACGCCCGAGGTTTGCCAGTCCCAGTCCGTCAATATTTTCCTCCCTGGCGACGTCGACAAATGGGACCTGCACATGCTGCACTACATGGCGTGGGAGCGGGGTGTTAAGTCGTTGTATTACCTGAGGTCCAAGTCCGTGCAGCGGGCGTCGTTCGCCGGGTCGGCGGCCGAGGCGCCGATCCTGATCGCGCCCATATCCGGGGAACGCACGGACTACGAAGAGTGCCTGGCCTGCCAATAGGCTCGGAACTTGCTTTAATGAGATCACGCCGAGAATCGGCGGCGGCCGCGAACAGTCCGCGACCGCTCGGCCACAAGGCCTGACCGGGGCGGCCCCAACGACACCATCGCCGTCCGGTCGCCAGATTGACACAGTCACAGGCTCTACTCTGGCCGGTCGGGCGACCGGCGGGGTCAAGGAGTCGGGACCGGGGGAGGCGAGATGCGGCCCATCGCGGGTCTGCTTCTGACCATGTCGGCGATCGCCGTCGCCGCTCCATCACACGCGCAGCCGACGCACCTGACGCCGGCCCAGAGGGCTTTGCTCGACGACGTTTTCGCGCATCGGCCATCCAAGACCCAGCATCAGACCCAGACCTTCGTCGCCGCGCCCGTCGCTGTTCGTGGGACGAGCCGGTCCACCCTTGCCATGGGCGCCGTGTTCGCCTTGCCGCCGGTGACCGGCTCCAGCCTGGATCAGACGCATCTGCTGAACACCGAGCGGCTGATCGAGGGCCAGGGCCTTGCGGTCTGGCGGACCCAGGAAGTGAGTTTTCCGGCGCGGGGCGGGGCGGTCGACACCCTGCGCGTCTCGCTCGGCGGCGTGGCGCGCGGACCGGGCGGGGTGGTGACGGCCAGGCCCGACGCCCTGATGGCGCCAGATGCGCGGGCCTTCGACGTCAGCTTCACCCGCGGCTGGCCGGCCGCCTGGAGCCTGCATGCCGGGCGCTACGCGATCGATGTCTCGCCGCATGCCGGAGTTGGCTTCAGCGACACCGGCGGATCGGCTGAGGCGGGGGCGCTCGTCCGGCTCGGTCAGGATCTGCAGGATCGCGTCACCCGGCGGCTCGGCTTCCGAACCGGCGAGGCGCCGACGGCCGATGGCCGGGGCAGCTGGTTCCTGTTCGCGGCGGCCAGCGGCCGCGCCGTCGGGGTGAACATGACGCCGTCGGCGGAGGGGGGCCCGCCCCGTCCCGGCTGGTCCAACGAGCCGGTCACCACGCTGGTCAGCGACGCCCAGGCCGGGTTGGGCTGGCGGCGGGGCGACCTGCAGGCCTCAATCGGCTACGTGCACCGCGACGTGAAGAACCAGACCGTGCTCACTACCGGCGCCGGCCCGGCCAACTACCATGACTCGATGGTCGCTTTCTCCTTCACCATCACGCCCCGCTGACTCACGGCGGCCGCGCCGGCTTAGCCCTCCCACCCGTCTTCGAAGGGAAACCGCTCGGCCCAGAAGGCGGCGAGTCGTGGCTCGGCGTCCACGCGCCTGACCACATCGGCCAGCTTCGGCGCCACGGCGTAGAAGCGCTTGCGCCGCGGCGCCCACCTGGAGACCACCGCAACGTAGAGGTCGAGCACGCTGAGCTCGCCGCCCAGGAGATAGCGACCGGGGTTGATCTGGCTGTCCATCACCTGCCAGCAACCGGCGATGCGCTCGGCCAGCCGCTCGCGCAGGCGTTTGCCTTCCGCCTCGCCTTCGATCACCCGCGAAGGGTCGTCGCGGATCCAGAACAGCGCATAGATCGCCGACGAGACGAAGCTCATCCAGCGCAGGTAGGCGGCTCGCTTGCGGTGGAGCGGCGGCGGGGCGAGCCGCGCGTCCGGGTAGCGATCGGCAAGCCAGATGAGGATGGCGGCGCTCTCGGTCATCACCTCGCCGCCCGGAAACACCAGCGCCGGCACCTGCCGCTGCGGATTGACCGCTGCGATCGCCGCGTCGTCGGCGACGTCGAACGGCTTGCTCGGCGAGAGCACCTGGTAGGGAATCCCGATCAGGGTCAGCGCGGCTTCGACCGGCACGGAACCGAAGCCTTTCTCGCCGTAAATCGTGATTGGCTTGTCCACAGGACTAACCTTATCTTGTGAATTTCCTGGTCGATTACACCAGATGTTGTGGCGACCCGCTCCAGGGCTGGTAGCCTCGCGCAACCTTAGTCCTTCAGAGCCGATTCGAAGTCATGTCGAACATCCGCACCCTGCCCGGCCTGCTCACGCCCTCGGCCGCCTACAAGCCGTTCCGCTACCCCTGGGCCTACGACTTCTGGAAGCGGCAGCAACAGGTGCACTGGATGCCGGAGGAGATTCCGCTCGGCGAGGACTGCAAGGACTGGGCGGCCAAGCTCGACGACGGCGAGCGCAACCTGCTCACCCAGATCTTCCGCTTCTTCACCCAGTCGGACATCGAGGTGGCGGACAACTACATGGAACGCTTCGGGCGCGTCTTCAAACCGACCGAGGTGAAGATGATGCTGGCCGCCTTCTCCAACATGGAGACGATCCACATCGCGGCGTACGCCCTCCTGCTCGAGACCATCGGGATGCCGGAAAGCGAGTTCGCGGCCTTCCTCGAGTACGACGCCATGCGGGCGAAGCACGACTACATGCAGACCTTCGACGTCAACAACAACGCCGACATCGCCAAGACCCTGGCCATGTTCGGCGGCTTCACCGAGGGCCTGCAGCTGTTCGCGTCGTTCGCGATGCTGATGAACTTTCCCCGCTTCAACAAGATGAAGGGGATGGGCCAGATCGTGTCGTGGAGCGTGCGGGACGAGAGCCTGCACTGCGAAGGCATGGTCAAGCTCTACCATGCGTTCAACAAGGAGACGAACTGCGTGACCCGCGCGGTGGCCGACGACATCGTCGACTGCTGCAAGACGGTTGTCGGGATGGAAGACCGCTTCATCGACCTGGCGTTCGAGCTGGGGCCAGTGCAGGGCATGACCGCCGACGACATCAAGCGCTACATCCGCTTCATCGCCGACTGGCGCCTGCGCCAGCTGGAGCTGCCCGAGGTCTACGGCGTGAAAGACAATCCGCTTCCCTGGCTCCAGGTTCTGCTCTCCGGCGTCGAACACGCCAACTTCTTCGAGGCGCGGGCGACGGAGTATTCCAAGGCCGCCACCACCGGCAGCTGGGACGGCCACAGCGGCGTCTGGGCGGAATTCGACCGCTTGATGGCCAAGCGGGCCGAGGCGACGCACTAACGGTCGCAGCTCCTCGCAATCGTCACATAAGGCGGCTAACAGAGGCCGCATGCACGATCGAATTGTCCGCCTCGAGGGCGTTGGGAACTTCCGCGATTTCGGCGGCTATGCGGCTCGCGGCGGCCGGCGGGTCAAGCACGGGCGGCTCTACCGCTCGGCCCATCACGCCCAGGCCACCGACGCCGACCTGGACGCGATCGCCGGGCTTGGGCTCGCCGCCGTCGTCGATCTGCGCCGCGGCGAGGAGCGCGAACGCATGCCGTCGCGCAGGCACGAGGGCTTCGCCGCGCTGGTGATCGAGAACCCGACCAACGAGGCGACGTCCGATCCCTGGATCGAGTTCATCAAACGCTCCGACGCCAGCGCCGACGCCTTCCGCGGCTACCTGATGGACTACATGCGCGCCGCGCCGTTCGAAGCGCGCCACGTTGATCTCTTCTCGCGCTATTTCCGCGCCCTGGCCGAGGTCGACGGGCCCATTCTGATCCATTGCGCGGCCGGCAAGGACCGCACCGGTCTTTTGGCCGCGCTCACCCACCGCCTGCTCGGGGTCGGCGAGGACGACATCTTTGAGGACTATCTGCTCACCAACACCGCCGCGCGCATCGAAGAGCGGATGCATCTGGTCGCGGACGTGATCGCCGAACACACCGGCCGCACCCCGACAGACGAGGCCGTCAGGACCGCCATGGCCGTCGAAGCGGGGTATCTGAAGGCGGCGTTCGAGGCCATCGAGGCCGCCCACGGCGATGTCGTGGCCTACCTCGAAGACGTGCTCGGCGTCGACGCCGAAGCCCGCGCGGCAATCGCGGCGCGACTGCTCGCCTAGACCCGAGCCGGGTTTCCGGCTGACAAGTGTTTGAAACCCGCTAGGGTCCCTCGGCGGCCGCGCTGCCGCTCAACGAAAACATAAGGGAGGTGCGCGCTTGACCGAGCTGATGCCGTTGCCCGAGGCGGATCTGCGGCCGGACGTCGAGACGTCTTCGGAGACGTCGGGGCGCCTGTCGCTGGGCGCGGTGTCCTGGTCGGTCTTCGAAGGCGCGCGCGACCCGTACGTCATCCTCATCATCATCTACATCTTCATGCCCTACGTGGGCTCGGTGATGGTGGGCTGGCCCCACTCCAACCCGACCGCCGGCCAGGAAGTCATCTCCCAGTGGAGCCAGTATTCCGGCTGGCTGACCATGGCCACCGCACCCTTCCTCGGCGCCTCGATCGACCAGCTCGGTCGCCGCAAGGGCTGGTTGGCGCTGGCCGTGGCGCTGATGCTGCCGCTGATGTTCGCGCTCTGGTGGGCCAAACCGGACGGCTCCGGCCTGCCCATTGTCGTGGTCATGCTGATGACCACGATCGTGGCCATCCTGTTCAGCTACACCGAGGTCATCCACAACTCGCTGCTCGTACGCGCGGCGGGGATGGGCGGGGCGCACAAGGCTTCCAGCCTGGCGCTCGCGCTCGGCAATGCGTTTGCGCTCATTCTCTTCCTCTTCCTCGCCTGGGCCTTCATGCTGCCGGGGAAGACCAACTGGCCGTGGGTGCCCAAGGTCCCGTTGTTCGGGATCAGCCAGGCGCTGCACCAGCCCGAACGTCTGGTCGGGCCGATGACCGCCGTCATGCTTCTGCTCGGCACGATTCCGATCCTGCTGTTCACCCCCGACGCCGCCCGCTCGGCGGTTTCCGTGCCGGCCGCCTTCGCCAATGGCGCTCGCTCGCTCTGGCGCATGGTGACGACCGTGGGCCGCTTCCGCGACGCGGCCATCTTCCTGGTCGCTCGCAGCTTCTACGTCGACGGGATGACCGCCGTGCTCACCTTTTTCGGGATCTACGCCACCGGCGTGATGCACTGGGGCGCGCTCGAGATGCTGGTGATCGGCATCATCCTGACCGTGCTCGCCGTCATCGGCGGCTTCCTCGCCCGCTTCTTCGACAGCGTCTTCGGGCCGAGGCGCGCGGTGCAGCTCGAGATCCTGATGTCATTGCTCGGCATCATCGCGCTGCTCGGCATGGGGCCGGACCGCATCTTCTTCTTCTGGCACTACAATCCGGCCCTTCACGCGCCGATGTGGAACGGACCGTTCTTCCGCACCCTGCCGGAGTGGATCTTCACTCTGATCGGCTTTTCCAATGCGATCTTCATCACCGCCCACTACGCCTCGAGCCGAACCCTGCTCACGCGTCTGACGCCTCCGGATCAGACCGGGGCCTTCTTCGGCGCCTACGCGGTCTCGGGAACGGCGACCGTCTGGCTGGCGCCGATGATGGTCAACATCGGCACGCGCCTGTTCAAGAGCCAGCAGGGCGGATTCGCCATGATCACCGTTCTCCTGGCGATCGGCTTTGTCGGACTGCTGTTCCTGAGGCGCGGGAACCGCGACTTCGCGAGCTAGCGAGGTCGGCCGGAACTAAGGGCTGACGCGCGGGATCGGATCGACGATCCGCGGCCTAAGGTAGAAGGTGTAGTTGTAGGTGAAGGCGCTGGGCAGCAGGTACGCCACCGGCACGTTGTAGGTGTAGGTCACGTCGGCGCGGATGATGCTCTGATTGGCCGCGATCATGTTGGCCGGGATCGAGATGTTGGCGCCGGCGGTGTTGGCGGTCATCGTGCCGCTGGCGTCGCTCCAGCCGACAGTGGTGGCGGTGGCGGTCGCGCCGGCCTGGACGCTGGTGACCCGCATGCCGAGGGTCGCGCTCGAGTTCGGCGCCATGATGATGCCGCCGACCGCGAAGATGTTCGAAATATCGCTGTCGTGGATCGACGTCGCCTGGGCGACGAGGTCGCCGATCGCCGAAGCGGCGTGACTGGCCTTCCGCTCGGCCAGCATGGCGCCGCACAGCTCGGCCAAGCCAAAATAGGCCAGGATCAGGACCGGCGCGATGAAGGCGAACTCGATGGCCGAGACGCCCCGTTTGTCCTTGGGCAGGCGCGCGAGGGATGACGGCTTGCGGCTCATGAGGAGCTGTAGGGCTCGTTGCGGAAGACGGCCGACGACTGCAGCAGCATCTGGCCGCCGGTCAAAGGCGTCCCGATGTTGTCAAGCGCCGGAGCCAGGACGGTCCACTGATAGAAGGACTGCACCAGGACGATGTCGCCGGGTCCGCCCATCTGGTAGGGCAGGCTCGCCTTGTTCACCGTGCCGCCCGAAACCGGATTGGCGGATGTCACCCCGCCGAAGGTCGAGAAGGTCTGCACGCTGACGCTGAGGTTCGACGTGCAGCCCGCGCCCATCCAGCTCATGTTGTTGCAGACGAGGGTCGTGAACGACGTCGCGGTCGAGCCCCCGGCTGTCTGCAGCTGGCCGGTGCGGATTTCGCGCGCCGCCTGGTAGGTGGCGTTCTCGAGCGAGATCGAAACCACATAGATCAGTGCGATTTCGATGATGCCGAAGGTCAGCATCAGGAACGGGATCGAGACCAGGGCGAACTCCACCGCCGCGGCGCCGCGGCGGCCGAGCGCAAAGCGCCGCACGAAGCGGCCGAGCGAGCCTAAACCTGTTGAGAGTCCCCGCATGGCCGCCAGCTTATGCGCGCCGTCCCTAATCGACGCTTAAGCTGGAATCGGATTCAGCCGCCGCGGCGCCTATTGCGAGGCGTGCGGCGGGCCGTAGGCCGTCGCCGTCGTAACCGTCACCGGGGACTGCGCGATTCCCGCCGCGTTGGTGGCTTGCGACGGGCCGCCGGCCGCCGAGGCGGAGCCGCTCGAACCAGCGGCGCCGGCGGCGCCGTCGTTTCCGCAGCGGCCGATGCAGCTGTACTCGGTGCCCTGGACGCCGCGATAGACGGTGACGCGCTGTTCCTCCGAGGGCACGACCGCCACGCGGCTATCCATCAGGAGCCGCCCGGCGTGGTCGCTGACGACAATGTCGGTAACGCCGAAGGACTTGCCGATCACCACGATGCTGTGGGTGTCGATGATCGCAACGTCGGCGATGCCAGGATCGGCCACTGAGATGTTGGCGGGCGTCCCGGCCAGGACGACACGTTGGCTGCGGTTGAGTTCAATCGCCAGCCCGCCAGGGGCGGCGATCGCCGCCTCGGCGAACAGCGTCGCTGCCAGGACCAAGGCGAAGAAGGCGATCGCACGGCGCATCGGAGGCGCTCCCAGTCGGACGAATGTCCAGCCGAGACTGGGTCGGAATGGTCAACAAATCCTGAAAGACCGCGCACTCACGCGCGCGTGAGTCATAATGCGTGGATCAGCACCTGCCGATCATCGTTCTATGGCATTGGTTAATCGATAGTCATTGTAAATAGCCGTAAACCAACAAATATTCTCAGCAATACTCTGCTGTTTACTGCGTATTAAGTGCGGCCGCGCAAAGTGCCCATCGTAATCGGGGGCGAGCAGGCCGGATGGCTTGATCCTCCAGTCCATGCTTGCTGAATTAGGAGATCAAGCAATGTCCAAGTTCGTTTCGCGTTTTACGAAGAACGAGTTGGGCGCCACGGCCATCGAGTACGGCCTCATCGTCGCCCTGATCGCGGTCGTGATCATCGGTGCGGTGACCGCAGTCGGCACCAACCTCTCGACCAAGTTCAACACGGTCGCCACGAGCATCTAACTCGCTCGCAGGCGAAGAGACAAAGAATCGGCCGCGGCTTCATCGCCGCGGCCTTTTCATTGTCGCAAGGGTCTGGCGCATGGCCCCGCGGGCTGCACAACGCGTCTTCCTGATCTTGCTCGGCGCGGGCGTCCTGCTCGCGCCCGCGCTGGTTTGGGGCCGACCGTTCGTCTTCTACGACACGCCCGCCTATTGGGGCTGGGGTCGCGACATCGTGGAGGCGGTTCTTCGACCGTGGCCGTCCGCCGGCCAACCCTGGATCCCGGGCCGGCCGTTGCACGGCTGGGAGATCGGAGCGCATGGCGCCAGCGCGGGCGACTTGCGGTTCACGCTCACGCTGCTCACGGCGCGCTCGGCCTTCTACGCGGTTCCCGTCTACCTGCTGACGTCGGTTGGGGGCCTCTGGCTGGTCGCCGCCGTCCAGGCCCTTGTTGCGGCCTGGGTGCTCCACCTGGCGGTCCGAGCCCTCATCCCGACGGCGGACTGGGCCTATCTCGGGCTCGTCGTCGCGCTCGCGGCGCTCTCGACGCTCGGGTTCGAGGCGGCCTACGTCATGCCCGACCTGTTTGGCGGGCTGGCGATCCTGGCGGGGGCTCTGCTCATCACGCGGCCGCCCGGGATCGGGCGCGGGAGCCGCGTCGCGCTTTGGGGCGGTGGCTCTCTACGGGGCGCTCGCCCACTCGGCCAACGGCCTGAATTTGGCGGCCGCGCTCCTCGCGGGCGTCATGCTGTACGCCGGCGAAGGCCTGCCGAAAGCCGCTGCCCGCGTCGGGCCGGTCGCGGGCGTCCTGGCCCTCAGCCTCTTGGTCGCGGCGGGGGGCCAGGCGGTCCTGACCGCGGCGTTCGGGCGCGCCCCTGTCGCGGCGCCGTTCCTGGCCAGCCGCGTCCTCGCCGACGGCGCGGGACAGACCTACCTCAGACACGTCTGTCCGGACGCGCACCTGGCGTCGTGCGACCTCGTCGCGGTCAAGGCGGACTATCCGGAATATTATCTGGGCCTCTATCCGCTCGTGCCGCCGCCGCCCGCGAGCGCCGGCGCCAGCGCCTACGATCAGCTGCAGTATCGCGGCGTGACAGACGCCGAGGCCGCGCACCGCGAACGGTTCGTGGCCGAACAGCCGCGGCTGGTCATTGGCGCGCTCACGATCGACGGCCCGCGGGAGGTGTCCAGCCGTCTGGCGGCCGGCGCGGTCGAAGTGTTCAACTCCGGCGTCGGCCATGACTTCGACAGCCTGAGCGGCCTCCTCGCCGAACATACAGAGCGGCGTCTGCAGACCGAGACGATCACCCCCGGCGCGGCGCATTGCGCCGCCGGCGGCCGGGCGCTCGCTTGCGGCGCGCTGGACCTGGGCCTGCTTGGCCCGATGCAGACGGCGATCGAATGGCTCGCGCTGGCCATCGTCTTGGCGGCGCTCCTGCGCGACCGCGCTCGGCGCGAAGACAATCTGACGCGTTTCAGCGCGCTCATCCTCGCCCTCGTCTTCGCCAACGCCCTGTTGTGCGGCGCCACGGTCGGCGACTACAGCCGCTACCAGGCGCGCGTCGACTGGCTGCTCCCCTTTGCCGGCCTGCTGCAAGTCCTCGACTGGGCGCGCCGCCGGCGCGAAGCCTCGGCCCCCGCAACCCTTCCTTCACCACTAGCCTCGATCGTCGCCTCGGATACGTTCTGAGAAGACCGCCACGTGACCCTTCTTCAAATTGCCGCGTTGAGCGTCTTCCCAGCGTTGGTCATCGCTGCGGCGCTGACCGATATGGCCAGCTACACCATCCCCAACCGTCTGAACCTCGCGCTCGTCGCGGCGTATCCGGCCGCGGCGCTGCTGCTCGGCCGCACTCCCAACGAGATCGGAGTTTGCCTGGCGCTCGGGGTGGGCGCCCTGCTTGTCGCCATGGGCCTGTTCGCCGCGGGGTGGATCGGCGGCGGCGACGCCAAGCTGTTCGCGGCGGTGGCGCTCTGGCTCGGCTTGCCGGCCATCGCCTCCTTCCTGATGGCGACGGCGCTCGTCGGCGGGGCGCTCGCGCTCCTGCTCCTCAACGTGCGCGCGGCATGGCTCAAGCCGTACCTTGCCGGCGCCCCGCCCTGGCTCGCGCGCCTCACGACGACCGGCGAGGCGGTCCCATACGGGGTCGCGATCGCCGTCGGCGCGCTCGTCGCCTTCCCGCTGAGTCCGCTTGTGAGCGGCCTGCACGGAAGTTTTTGACCATTCATCACGCCGCTTAGCGCGTCGTTAACCATGGCCTGAGCAAGCTCGACCCACACATCGAGAAAGCCGCCAGCGATGGGTCGAGCCAGAATCTTCATCGTCCTTGCGATCGCAGCCGTCGGCGCGATCGGTTTGGCCCTCATCGTCGGAATGATGACGCGGCACAAAACGCCGCCTCCCGTCGTCGCCGCACAGCCGGCCCAGGCCATGGCCCGCGTGCTGGTCGCACGCCACGACCTGCCGGTGGGCTCGCGCCTCACCTCCAACGACCTGACCTGGCAGGACTGGCCTTCGACGGCCGTGAATCCCGCCTTCATCACCGATGGCCAAGGCGCGCGCATCGCCCCGACCGGCGCCGCCGGCGCCGTGGCCGAGCAGGCGAATCAGACGGTCAGGGCGGCGGGCGCCGTGGTCGCGGGCGGCCAGAACCCCATGGACCAGATCTCGGGCTCGATCGTCCGCCAGGCGATCCTCGCCAACGAGCCGATCACCGATGCCAAGCTCGTGCGCGGCGGAGCGGGCGGCTACATGGCCGTGGTCCTGCAGCCAGGCATGCGCGCCGTCGCGGTTCCGGTGACGGCGTCCGACGCGGCCGGCGGCTTCATCCTGCCGGGCGATCGCGTCGACGTCGTCCAGGCGCGGCCAGCCGACAACTCGAGCGGCCGCGCCGGCTACACGGCCGCGGTCCTGCTGCGCAATGTCCGCGTGCTGGCGATCGACCAGAGCAGCCAGCCGCCCAAGAACGGCCAGCAGTCGCAGATCGGCGGCACCGCGACCATCGAGGTGGCCGCCGCCGACACCGAGGTCATCGCCCGCGCCAAGGCCCAGGGCGAGGTCGTCCTCGCGCTGCGGCCCTACTCAGACGCCAACGAGCCTTCCGGGCGCGCCACCGATCAGGGCGACACCGGTCAGGTCCGCATCTTCCGCAGCGGCCAGAGCGCCGAGACGGTGACCCTGCAATGAAGCCCTTCATCAGATCCATCCTCGCCGTCGCGGCTCTCGCGCTCCCGGCCGTCTTGCTCGCGTCGCCCTCGGCGCGCGCGCAGGCGGCGGCGCCGGACCCCATGCGGGTCGCCCTGGCCACGACCAACGCCCAGAGCATCTCGATCCCCAAGGGCAAGTCGGCGATCGTCGACCTGCCGGTCGATGCGCGCGACGTTCTCGTCACCGATCCCAAGGTCGCGGACGCGGTGCTGCGTTCGCCTCGGCGAATCTACGTGGTCGGCCTGTCGCCCGGCGCGACCGACGCCGCCTTCTTCGACGCCACCGGGCGCCGCATCCTGGCGCTCAACATCCGCGTCGATCAGGACTTCAGCGCCGTCGAGCAAACCATCGACCGGCTCATCCCCAACGCCCACGTCCACGTGGAGTCGGTCAACGCCAGCCTCATCCTGTCCGGGGACGTGCCCGACCTGAAGTCGGCCGACCAGGCTGTGCAGATCGCGCAACAGTTCACCGCACTGCCGACGAACGTGGTCGACATGCTCTCGATCGGCGGCTCTGAGCAGGTGCTGCTCAAGGTGCGCATGGTCGAGATGCAACGCACCGTGGTGAAGCAGCTCGGCTTCAACATCAACGCCCTGATCGGCCAGGCCGGCAGCCCGCAATTCCTGCTCGGCGAGGCGGCCACCTTCGGCGTCAACGGCGCCGTCCTCGGCGGACTTAAAGGCACCGGCTACCAGGTCGACACCACGACACAGCCGGAGATGCAGGAGCCCTGCGGGCCTGGCTTCCCCACTGGGGCGCTGTGCCCCGTGATCATCAAGAACGGCTCGACCGGCGTCTCCAACTGGAACACCGCCACCCAGCAGAACGTCATCGGGTCGAACGGTCTGAACAAGGCCAACGCCACGATCGACGCCTTCGAGAGCGTCGGCCTGGTGCGCACGCTGGCCGAGCCCAACCTCGTCGCCGTCTCCGGCGAGGCCGCCAAGTTCCTCGCCGGCGGCGAATTCCCGGTGCCGACCGGCGTGAGCTCGTCGGGTCAGGTCACGATCGACTTCAAGACCTTCGGCGTCGGTCTCGGCTTCACGCCGGTCGTGCTCTCCGGCGGCCGCATCTCGCTGAAGATCTCGACCGAGGTCTCGGAACTCACCAACCAGGGCGCCTTCACGCTTTCCAACGGCGCGGGCGCGGCGGCGCTCTCCATCCCTGGCCTCACCGTCCGCCGCGCCGAGACCATGGTCGAGCTGCCCTCCGGCGGGTCGATGATGATCGCCGGCCTGCTGAACGAGGAGACCAAGCAGGACCTGGACTCGCTGCCCGGGCTGATGAACCTGCCGGTGCTCGGCGCACTCTTCCGCTCCCGCGACTACCAGTCCGGCGAGAGCGAGCTTGTCGTGATCGTCACCGCCTACCTGGTGAACCCCACCAGCCCCGCCAACCTGCAGACGCCAGCGGACGGCTACCAGCTCGCCACAGACGCCGAGACCACGCTGCTCGGCCGTATGAACAAGGTCTACAAGGCCCACCCCGACGCGACGGCCGGCAAGACCTATCAGGGGCCTGTCGGCTATGTCATCGACTGAGGGTAACGCCATGATCCGCAGGCTGATCGTCCCCGGAATCGCTCTTCTCACTTGCGCTTGCGTCTCGCAAGTCGACCCGCTCGACTTTGCGAAGAAGGATCGGCATCAGCCGGTCACGCCCACTGAGCAATATTCGATCACCGTGAGCCAAGGGCGTGACGAGATCCTGCTCGACCCGCATCCAGACGGCGTTTCGGACGCACAGGCGAAAGCACTCGTGCAGCTTGTCGGCCGCTGGCGCGACGCCGGTGCATCGGTCATCGCCATCCGCGCGCCGGCCAGCGGCGCCGAGGCGACCTACCGGGCGACGGCGAGGGTGCAGAGCGCGCTCGAAGCGATGGGCGTTCGTCCCGAACAGATCCAGTTGACCAGTTATGACGGCGGCGCGGGCGCGCCGATCGGCGTGGGCTTCGAGGGATATCAGGCGCGGGGCCCTGACTGTGGGCGCAACTGGAACGACTACACCCAGACCGGCGACAACAGGGTCAACAAGAACTTCGGTTGCGCGGTCACTGCGAACGTCGCCGCGATGATCGCCAACCCTGGCGACCTCATGGCGCCGAGGCCGATGGACTCCTCCGATTCCACCCGGCGCGAGACGATCATCGGCAAGTACCATCAGGGCGTCGTCTCCTCGACGCCCCCGGATCCACAGGCCAACGGGGCGATCTCGGGCGCGATACAATAGGGCAGGCTCTTGGCTATTCCTCAAACCGAACCTGAAAGCCTGACCAGCGGCTTCGACGCAGACGACGATTTCGCCGCGCCGGCCGATCGCTGGCAGCCGTCCGCCGAGAGCAGCAAGTTGCTCGACGCCGACGATTCATTCCTCACGCCGCAGGAGCCGCTCGAGGCGTTCGACACCGCCGACGAGGGTCACCCGGCCGCAGGTCCCGCCCCCAACCCGGTCGGCGACCTGATCGCCGGGGCCGAGGCGGTGCTCGGCGAAGCGAGCGTGCCGCACATCGGCATCCACATCTTCTGGGAGAAGAGCGAGACGGCGGAGATCGCCGAGACGTGCGCCGCCGACCGCCGGATGGCGCGCGCGACGACCGAGGTGAAGCAGGGCGGCCTGCCCGCGGCCATCGCCCTGTATCAGAACCAGCCGACGCCGCCGCTCGTCATCGTCGAGAGCGACGCGGCCGGCCCCGTGCTGCTCGAGCAGCTCGACCAGTTGGCGCAGGTTTGCGACGCCGGCGCCAAGGTCGTCGTCATCGGCGCGCACAACGACATCGCCCTCTACCGCGAACTCATGCGGAGGGGGGTGAGCGAGTACCTCGTGCCGCCGCTCCAGCCGTTGCAGCTGATCGGCGCCATCACGACCCTCTACGCCGACCCTGCCGCGCCCTTCGTCGGCCGGCAGATCGCTTTCGTCGGCGCCCGCGGCGGCGTCGGCTCCTCGACCGTGGCCCACAACCTCGCCTTCCTGCTGTCGGAGACGATGCGGACGAACACGGTCATCGTCGACCTCGACCTTCCGTTCGGCACGGCGGGCCTCGACTTCAACCAGGACCCGCTGCAGGGGGTGGCCGACGCGCTCAGCCAGCCCGACCGTCTCGACCCGGTCCTGCTCGACCGGATGATGGCGCGCTGTGGCGAGCGCCTCAGCCTCTTCGCCGCGCCGGCCACGCTCGACGTCGACTATGACATCAGCGCCGACGCCTTCGAGGAAGTCACAAGCAAGATCCGCGCGACCGCGCCCTACGTCGTGCTCGACCTGCCGCATCTCTGGTCCGGGTGGATGCGTCGAATGTTGCTGGGCGCCGACGACGTCGTGATCACCGCCTCGCCGGACCTGGCCTCGCTGCGCAACGCCAAGAACATCGTCGACCTCGTGCGCCAGGCCCGGCCCAACGACTCGCCGCCGCAGCTGGTGTTGAACATGGTGGGCTCGCCCGGGCGGCCCGAGATCCCGGTCAAGGACTTCGGAGAGGCGCTCGGCCTCGAGACCACCGTCGTCATCCCCTTCGACGCCAAGCTGTTTGGCCAGGCCTCCAACAACGGCCAGATGATCGAAGAGCTCGGGCCAAAGTCGAAGGCCGCGGAAGCGTTCCAGCGGCTCGCGCTGCTGATCACGCGCCGCGACCCGCCGCCTGCTCCGAAGAAGTCGCCGCTCGCCGATCTGTTCAAGTTCAAAAAATAGGCGGGGTCTGTGTTCGGCAAACGCTCAGGGGACGGCGAGCCGACCAAGCCGGCGGACGCCCCGCCGCCGCCGCCCAAGGGAGGCGCGCCGATCGCCACCCGCCCACAGCGGGTGGAGGCGGCGACCACGCGCCAGGCGCTCTCTCCCGCCCGACCGCCCAATGCGCCGGACGCGGCCGATCGATTGTCCGCCACCCACAGCGCCCAGGCCGGGGCCGCGACGGGCGGCCCCAAGCTCACGTCCGCCTTCGAACAGCTGCGCGCCGCGCAGGGCCTGACCACCACCGCCGAGATCGTTCGCGAGCAGAGCGACTATTACCACGCGACCAAGACCACGATCTTCAACGCCCTGATCAACACCATCGATCTGGCGCAGCTGGCCCAGCTGGACCTGAAATCGGCGGGGGAGGAAATCCGCGACATCGTCGCCGAGCTGGTGGCGATCAAGAACGTCTCCATGTCGGTCGCCGAGCAGGAGCATCTGGTCCAGGACATCATCAACGACGTCCTCGGCTATGGCCCGCTCGAACCCCTGCTCGCGCGGGACGACATCGCCGACATCATGGTCAATGGGGCGGGGCGGGTCTTCATCGAAGTCTCCGGCAAGGTCCAGCTGACCAACGTCCGCTTCCGCGACAACGCCCAGCTGATGAACATCTGCCAGCGCATCGTGAGCCAGGTCGGCCGCCGGGTCGACGAGAGCTCGCCGATCTGCGACGCGCGCCTGCCCGACGGCTCGCGCGTGAACGTCATCGCGCCGCCCCTTGCGCTGGATGGCCCGACGCTGACCATCCGGAAGTTCAAAAAAGACAAGCTCACCATGCGCAACCTGGTCGACTTCGGCTCGATCAGTCCTGAAGGCGCGCGCGTGCTGGGCGTGATCGGCGCCTCGCGCTGCAACGTCATCATTTCCGGCGGCACCGGCTCGGGCAAGACGACGCTGCTGAACACGCTGACCGCCTTCATCGACCCGACCGAGCGGGTGATCACCTGCGAGGACGCCGCGGAGCTGCAGCTCCAGCAGCCGCACGTGGTGCGTCTCGAGACCCGGCCGCCCAACCTCGAAGGTTCGGGCCAGGTCACCATGCGCGACCTGGTCAAGAACTGCCTGCGCATGCGTCCTGAACGGATCATCGTCGGCGAAGTGCGCGGACCGGAGGCGTTCGACCTCTTGCAGGCGATGAACACTGGCCACGACGGCTCCATGGGCACGCTGCACGCCAACAGCCCGCGCGAGTGCCTGAGCCGTGTCGAGTTGATGATCACCATGGGCGGCTATGGCCTGCCCTCGAAGACGATCCGCGAGATGATCGTCGGCTCGGTCGACGTGATCATCCAGGCCGCCCGCCTGCGCGACGGCTCGCGCCGGATCACCCACGTCACAGAGGTGGTCGGACTGGAGGGCGAGGTGATCATCACCCAGGATCTCTTCGTCTACGAGATCACCGGCGAGGACCAGCACGGCGGCGTCGCTGGACGGCACCGCTCGACCGGCATCGCACGGCCCAGGTTCTGGGACCGCGCCCGCTACTATGGCCTCGAGCGCGAGCTCGCCGAAGCGCTGGACGCCGCCGAATGAGCCCGCTCATCATCCTTGTAGCGGTCCTCGGCTTCCTGACCATCGGCGGCCTTGGCTTTGTCTTGGCTGGCGCCGGCGGAGGCGACGTGCGCGTGGCTCGGCGGGCGAGGGCGATCGCCGGCCAGCCGGAGAAGGGCGCCTCGCGCGCCAAGCTCGCCCAGCAGGATGCCGGCAACCGCCGCAAACAGCTGCTGCAGACCCTGAAGGACCAGGAGCGGGCGCAACGCAAGGCTTCGTTGTCGCTGACGGCCCGGCTCAAGCAGGCCGGCCTCACCATCAGCGTGACCCAGTTCTGGATCGCCAGCAGCATTCTTGGCGTCGTGGTCGTCATTGTCGCCTTCTTCCTTCGCGCGCCGCCCTGGGCTGCATTGCTGCTTGGCCTTGTGGCCGCGCTCGGCCTGCCGCGCTGGGGAATCGGCTTTATGGCGGGGCAGCGGACGAAGAAGTTCACGGAGTACTTCTCGGACGCCATCGACATCATCGTCCGCGGCATCAAGTCCGGCTTGCCGGTGCACGACTGCCTGCGCGTGATCGCTCGCGAGAGCCCGGCGCCCCTCGGCCCTGAGTTCCACCGGCTGGTGGAGAACATCTCCATGGGGATGACGATCGATCAGGGCCTCGAGCGCATGTACGAGCACATGCCGACGCCGGAGCTGCGCTTCTTCACCATCGTGCTCGCGATCCAGGCGAAGAGCGGCGGCAACCTGGCCGAAGCGCTCGGCAACCTCTCGGCCGTGCTCCGCGCCCGCAAGCTGATGCGCGAGAAGATCAAGGCTCTGTCGTCGGAGGCGACGACGTCGGCCTTTATCATCGGCTCGCTGCCGATCGCGGTCATGCTGCTCGTGATCGCGACCACCCCCTCGTACATGCTGGTCATGCTCACCGACTCGCGCGGCAAGCTGATGCTGATCGCCGGCGCCGTCGTCGAGATGGTCGGCATCTTCGTCATGCGCCGCATGATCAACTTCAAATACTAGGGGCGCGCGGGACCGATGGATTTCAGCTCGCTCTCGACGATCCTCACCGATCCCTCGAACCTCTTGATGGCGTTCGTCGGGGTGCTGACGTTCGCCACCATCGTGACGCTCGCCTCGCCCCTGATGAGGCGCTCGACTCTCGAGAGCAGGCTGAACTCGGTCGCCAATCGGCGCGAGGAGCTCAAGCGACGCTCGCGAGAGGCCCTGGCCAAGAAGCACCAGGCCAGCAGCATCCGCCAGACCGATGAGGGCATGTTCAAGACGATCGTCGAGCGGCTGCAGCTCAGCCGGCTGCTCGAGGATCCGCAGGTGGCCGACAAGCTGGCGCAGGCCGGCTATCGGGGACCGCGGCCGATCACCACCTTCTACTTCTTCCGCCTGATCACGCCGTTCGTCTTTGCGGTGGTGCTCGGCGTCTACCTCTACACGCTCAACCCCTTCAACCTGCCGGGGCTGACCAAACTCTGCGTTTGCGTCGGTGGGCTCACGCTCGGCTACTACGCGCCCAACGTCTACATCTCCAACGTCGCGACCCGTCGGCGGACCTCGATCATGGCCGCCTTCCCCGACGCGCTGGACCTGCTCCTGATCTGCGTCGAGTCGGGCATGTCCATCGAAGCGGCGCTGCAGAAGGTCAGCCAGGAGCTGGGCGCGGCCTCGATCGAGCTCGCCGAGGAGCTCTCGCTGCTGGTGGCCGAGCTCTCATACCTGCCTGACCGCCGGCAGGCGTACGAGGGCCTCGCCAAGCGCACCAACCACCCCGGCATCAAGTCCGTCGCCACCGCCATGACCCAGGCCGAGCGCTACGGCACCCCGCTCGGAACCGCGCTGCGGGTGATGGCGAAAGAGAACCGCGACCTGCGGATCGCTGCGGCCGAGAAGAAGGCCGCCGCGCTGCCGGCCAAGCTGACCGTGCCGATGATCGTGTTCTTCCTGCCGGTGCTGTTCATCGTCGTGCTCGGACCCTCGATCATCCGGGTCCAGGACGTGATGGCGCACAAGGGCTAGCCCGTCCGCTCCGGCCAGGCGGAGGCTCGCGGCGATACGGCCTAGCTTCCGCCGCCCTTCACCGCATCCCAACTGCGCGACGGCGTGGCCGGCGGCTCCGCCGCCCCGCGGCCGGCGTAGGCGGCCTGCAGATAGGCAAGGTCGGCGTCCGCCTGGTCCGGCGGCAGGTCCTGTCGCAGCAGCGCTTCGGCCTCGGCCAGCTTGCCCTCGAGCCCGAGAACGTACGTCAGGTCCTGCCGAACGGTCAGGCTGGCGGTCGGCTGGGCCGCGGCTCGACGCAGCAGCGTCTCGGCCCCGGCGGCGTCGCCGTTCGCGGCCATCTCCATCGCCATGTTCGACAGCACCGAGGGGTTGTCCGGAGACAGCGCCAGCGCGGCGCGCCAGGCGGCCTGGGCATCGTCGAACCGTTTGACCTCGGCATAGGCGACGCCGAGCAGCGACAGCGGCCGCCAGTCCTTCGGGGCCAACGCCTCGGCGCGTTGCAGCGGATCGATCGCGTAGAAGCCCTGTCCGGACGCGACGTTGGCGCGGGCGGTCTCCATCAGGGCGTCGAAGTTCCTCGGGTCCAGCACCAGGACGCGTCCGGCCGACTGGATGGCGGCGTCGTACTGGCCGAGCGCGCGCAACGCCGCCGAAAGCTTCACGCCCGCTTCCGCGTCGGTGGGGTCGAGCTGGGTCTCGCGGCCCCAGAAGGCGGCCTGCGCCAGCGGCGCCAGCCGATCGGCGGCGGCTCGTTCCGCCGGCGTCGCCTTCACGGGCTGCGGCGCGGCCTGCGCGGGCGCCGGCGGGTTCGGCGTGGCGGCGGCGGGCTGTGCGGCGTGGCCAAGCGCGGGCGCGAGCAGGACCGCCAGGAGCGCGGTCGTGGCGAGGGCGTATGTGCGGGACATGGGCGTCGGGCTCCCGTTGCGGGTTGGGCGTCTCGAAGGATCGACCGCGCTCGTCAACGAAGCGTTAAGCTTGACGAATTGTTACCCGTCGATAAGGCCCCCCCATGAGCGAGCTGATCCTGGACAAGCCGGCGGGCGAGGTCCGCACACTGCACGCCGTCGCCGAAGGCGACCTCGAGGCCTTCATCGCCGCCCAGCCAGACGCCGTCGCCCAGGCGGCCGCGCTGCACGGGTTCAAGGCCAAGACCGGCCAGGCGCTCGTCGTCCCGGCCGACAGCGGCGGCGTTGTGGCCGTGCTCGGCCTCGGCGACCCGGCGAGAGCCGAGGCGTTCCGCGCCGCCCCGGTGCGGCTGCCGTCCGGCGACTACCGGCTGGCCGCGACGCCGGCGGGGCTGACGTTCGAAGCCATCGCGCTCGCCTGGGCCATGGGCGGCTATCGCTTCGAGCGTTACCGCAAGGCGAAGGAAGGCCAGGCCCGCCTCGTTGCGGCGAAGGACGCTGACCTCGCCGAGGTCCGCCATGTCGCCGCCTCGCTCGCGCTCGCCCGCGACCTCATCAACACGCCGGCCAACGACATGGGGCCGGTCGAGATGGAGATGGCCGCACGCGAGGTGGCCGAGGCCTTCGGCGGCGAGATCGGCGTCGTCGTCGGCGACGAGCTTTTGGCCGCCGGCTACCCCGCTGTGCACGCGGTCGGTCGCGCGGCCGATCCGAAGCGCGCGCCCAGGATGATCGAGATCGCCTGGGGCAAGGCGCGCCATCCGCTCGTCGCCCTGGTTGGCAAGGGGGTCGTCTTCGACAGTGGCGGACTGGACCTGAAGACGTCGGCGGGCATGCGGCTGATGAAGAAGGACATGGGCGGCGCGGCCCACGCGCTCGCGCTCGCGCGCATGGTGATGGCCGCGAAACTGCCGGTCCGCCTGGTCGCCCTCCTGCCCGTCGTCGAGAACGCGGTCTCCGGCGACGCCATGCGCCCCGGCGACGTGCTCGCCTCGCGCAAGGGGCTCACGATCGAGGTCGGCAACACCGATGCCGAGGGTCGGCTGATCCTCGCCGACGCCCTTGCGCGCGCCGCCGAGCTCAATCCCGTGCTGACCCTCGACTTCGCCACCCTGACCGGAGCGGCCCGCGCGGCGCTCGGGCCGGAGGTCGCGCCCTTCTACACCGACGACGAGGCGCTTGCCGCCGACCTGGCGCGGGCGGCGGAAGCGAACGCCGATCCGCTTTGGCGCATGCCGCTCTGGAGCGGCTACGAGCCGGCGCTCGACAGCGACATCGCCGATGTGAAGAACGACCCGGACGCCTGGGCGCAGGCCGGCTCGGTGACCGCGGCGCTGTTTCTCAAGCGCTTCGCACCGCGGGGCGCCTGGGCGCACTTCGACATCTTCGCCTGGATCGCGCGCGCGGGTCCGGGGCGCCCGGTCGGCGCCGAGGCGCAATCGATCCGCGCGGCCTACGCGGTCCTGAAAGCGCGATTCGGTTAGGGCTGGGTCAGCCCGCCTTCGCGGGGGCCGAAGAGGCGGCGGCCGCTGGGGCCGATGAGGCGGCCGCGGCCGCTCCCGCCGCCGGCGCTCCCTTCGCCGGCGCGCTCGACGCGGCGGCGGCCGCGACGGGATGCGGCGCCGGCACGGGCAGGGTCGAGCCCAGCGAGTGCAGGTAGGCGATGATGTTGATGCGGTCGGCTGGCGAAGGCAGCCCGACGAACGTCATCTTCGTGCCGGGCACGATGGTGCCGGGGCTCTTCAGGTAGGTGTAGAGCAGGTCGTAGGTCCAGATCGGGTTCTTGCCGGCGAAGTCCTTCATCGGCTGGTCGTAGTCGTAGCCCGGGTGCGAGCCGATCGAACGACCGACGACGCCGTAGAGGCCAGGCCCGGTCATGTTCGGGCCGTTCTGCTGGAAGTTGTGGCAGGACTGGCACTTCTGCGCGACCTGCGAGCCGGCGCTGACATCGGCCTTGGGCAACACCGTGCCCCAGTCGGGTGGAACATCGGCCACCGCGGCGGGCGCGCTCGACTCCTCGGCCGAGATGTCGATCGCGTAGCCCTGTTTGGCCGGCGGATGGTATTCCCAGATGATGTTGGCGAGCTCGCCGAGGCCGAAAATGGCCAGTCCGGTCGCCAGCGCAGCGCCAGCGATCTTATTGAACCCCAACTGGTCGCTCATGCCGTCCTTGAAGCCCCTCGGGTCTTAGCGCCTGCCAAGGCCAAGGCCTCTCGCGCCCCCAACCTTGCGCTCGCGTCTCTGACACGCTACCGGCGCGCACGCAACCGACCAAATGGCGCGCCGGCGAGCCGACTTCGCGCCTGCCCACACTCAAGGAACCCATGCGCCCGATCGTGCTCATCCCGGCCCGGATGGCGGCGTCAAGACTGCCGGGCAAGCCGCTCGCGGACATCGGCGGGCTGCCGATGATCGTCCGCGTGCTGCGCCAGGCCGAGGCCGCCGGCATTGGCCCGGTCGCCGTGGCGGCGGGCGATGAGGAGATCTGTTCGGCGGTTGAACGGGCCGGGGGCCGGGCGGTCCTGACCGATCCCGAGCTTCCCTCCGGCTCCGATCGAATCCTGGCGGCGCTGGCGAGGCTCGATCCGCGACCGGCGTCACGACGCGGTGGTCAACCTGCAGGGCGACATCCCGTTCCTCGACCCTGGCCTGGTCGGCGCCTGCGCCGGACTGCTCGACGACGAGCCGGCCTGCGACATCGCGACGCTGATCGCGCCGGAGGGCTCCGTGGCCGAGCGGTCCGATCCCGACTGCCCGAAGGCGATCGTCGCCATGCAGCCGGGGGCCAGGCGCGCGCGGGCGCTCTACTTCACCCGCTCGACCCTCTATGGCGAGGGACCGGTCTGGCGACACATCGGCGTCTACGCCTATCGCCGCGAGGCGCTCGACCGCTTCGCCGCCGCGCCGCCCTCGCCGCTGGAAAAGCGCGAGAAGCTCGAGCAGCTCCGCGCCCTCGAGCTGGGGCTCTCCATCTGGGCCGTGGTCGCCGACGCCATGCCGATCGAGGTCAACACCCCGGCCGAGCTCGCGATCGCGCGCCGGCGCGCGGAGCAGGCGGCATGACCGACAAGCCGAAGATCGCCTTCCAGGGCGAGCCGGGCGCCAACAGCGACGAGGCCGCGCGCGACTACTATCCGGACTACGAGCCCATGGCGTGCGCGGCGTTCGAGGATGCGTTCGAGGCGATCCGCAACGGAACCGCCGCGCTGGGCATGATCCCGGTCGAGAACTCGATCGCCGGCCGGGTCACCGACGTCCACCACCTGTTGCCCGACTCGGGCCTGCTCATCATCGGCGAGCGGTTCAAGCCGATCCGCTTCAACCTGATGGCCAATCCGGGCGTGAAGCTCAAGGACGTGCGCACGGTCGCCTCGATGGCGATCGCGCTCGGCCAGTGCCGCAAGACCCTGCGCAAGCTGGGCGTCGCCACCGAGGCCACGGCCGACACCGCCGGCGCCGCCAAAGCGCTCTCCGAACACCCCGATCCGACCCGCGCGGCCATAGCGCCCGCGCTCGCGGCCGAGATCTATGGCCTCGACATCCTGATGCGCGACGTCGAGGACGAGCGGCACAACACCACCCGCTTCCTGGTCATGACCGCCGACCGCAATCCGCCCCGGCCGCCGGCCGGCGTTGCATGCGTCACCAGCTTCGTGTTCCGCGTCCGCAACCTGCCGGCCGCGCTCTACAAGGCGCTCGGCGGCTTTGCGACCAACGGCGTCAACATGACCAAGCTCGAGAGCTACATGGAGAACGGGGCCTTCACCGCCACCTTCTTCTATGCCGAGGTCGACGGCCGACCGGAGGACCAGGCGCTGGCCAACGCCTTCGAGGAGCTGGGCTTCTTCTCCGAGAAGTTCGAGATCCTCGGCGTCTATCCCGCCGACCCCTACCGCGAGCAGGCGGGCCGCTAGCGCTCGGCGAAGCCGATCGCGCGCCGCTCGGGGCCGAAGATGGTCCAGGCCGCGATGGCGACGGCGCTGACCGCCGCGACGATCGCGAGCGCCAGTCCATAGTCGTTGTGGCGCGCCTCGGCGATCTGCGCCTGCCAGACGGCGTTGCCCGAGGCCAGCAGGTTGCCGACCTGGTAGGCGTACCCTGGGAAGGCGCCCCGCGCGTGGCCGGGCGACAGCTCGTTCAGGTGCGCTGGAATGATTCCCCACGCGCCCTGGACCATGAACTGCATGACGAATGCGCCCGCCGCCAGCATCGCCGCGCCGTGCGAGAAGGCCCACAGCGGGATCACCAACACCGACAGCAGGGCGGCGACCACGATGCCGCGCCGGCGGCCAAACCGCTCGGAAAGCCCGCCGAACAACAGCCCGCCGCCGATCGCGCCGACGTTGCCGATGATGGTGATGAGGCCCGTGGGCCCGGTGCCCAGGCCGCGCCCCTTTTGCAGGAAGGTCGGGTACAGGTCCTGGGTGCCGTGGCTGAACATGTTGAAGGCGGTCATCAGCACGATGACGTAGAGCGCCATTCGCCAGTGGCTGCGGAAGAACCACAGGCCCGCCAGCGCCAGCGGAACGTCGATGGCGTAGATCCAGGTCAGCGCCGGGACCTTCAGCATCGGCCCGAGCGTGGCGGGGCCGACAGCGATGGCCAGCGCGGCAACCCCGAGCCCAAGCATCGTCGCGATGCTGCGCGTCTTCGGCTCGGCGCGCCTGGCCTCGAACGCCGGGGATTCGCGCACGAACAGCTGGATGAAGACGCCGAGCAGGGCCGGCGCGGCGCCCACGATGAACATCCCGCGCCAGCCGATGCGGTCGAACAGGAAGAAGAAGACGGCCGCGGCGATCAGATAGCCTGCCGCGTACCCTTCCTGCAGCAGGCCGGAGATCAGGCCGCGCGCCTTGGGCGGAATGGATTCGAGCGCCAGCGAGGCGCCGACGCCCCAGACCCCGCCCATGGCGAAGCCGAACAGCGCGCGCAGGATCAGGAGCGCGGCCAGGGTGGGCGCGAAGGCGGACGCAAGCTCGATGCCCGAATAGAGAACCACGTTGGCGATCAGCACCGGGCGGCGGCCGAAAGCGTCGGCGACCATGCCGAACACCAGCGCGCCGAACGGGCGGGCGGCCAGGGTCAGCGTGCTCGCGACGACCACCTGGGCGATGTCGGCGTGGAACTCCGCCGCGATCGCCTTGAACATGAACACCATCAGGAAGAAGTCGAAGGCGTCCAGCGTCCAGCCGAGGAAGCTGGCGGCGACCGCGCTCCACTGATGGCGGTCCAGCCCGCGCACCTCGGACGTCATCGACATCGGCCTATCCGGCGTCCGCCCAGGCCTTGATCAACTGAAAGGCGATGGCCATGCCGCCCGGCGCGCGGGCGTCGTTCAGCTCGCCCTTGATCAGCGACTTCGCCTCGGCGCGGGTGAACCAGCGCACCTCCTCGAGCTCGTTCAGGTCGGGCTCGGCGTTGTCGTCCTCGACCTCGCAGATCAGGCCGATCATCAGCGATGACGGGTAGGGCCAGGGCTGGGTCGAGTGATAGCTGACCCGCACGGCGCTCAGGCCCGCCTCCTCGTTCACCTCGCGCGCGCAGGCCTCCTCGATCGTCTCGCCGGGCTCCAGGAACCCGGCCAACGCCGAATACATCCCCTGCGGCCAGACGGCCTGGCGGCCGAGCAGGCACTTCTCGCCGAACGTCGGCAGCATGATCACGACCGGATCGGTGCGCGGGAAGTGCTCGGTGCGGCAACTCTCGCAGACCCGCTTCCAGCCGCCTTCGACGGCGATGCTGGGTTGCCCGCATGCGGGACAGAAGCCGTGCCGCCGGCGCCACTCGAACACGCCCTTGGCCGTGGCGCAGATGGCCGCGTCGCCGCCCGGCAGACGCAGCGCGCAGGCGCGCAGGTCCTCGAACCGCCCGAAACCGTTCAGCGGCCCCTCGGCCGGGTCGATGGCGCTCTCCAGGTCGATGGCGAAGACCGCCGTCTCGTTCCAGAGCCCCATGAACAGCATCCGTTCGTCGCCGCCGGCGGTCTCGCGGGCGAGGCCCATCGGCAGGTAGGCGATGCGCAGGCCCTTGTCGGCGCCGGGCGCGTCCTCGACCAGCGGCCTTCCGTTCCAAAGCGCGAGGGCCAGCGTGTCCGGGTCGGCGATCTTGCCCTTGAGCCAATCGGCGTCGGCCCGTTTGTAGCTCGCCCGATCGAGTGGGTTGCCGGCGAAGGTGTTCTGGAAAGCGTCGAGAGGCATTCCGGCTGCTTAGCAAAGCTGCCGCGACAGGGCGACCCTTGCGTCGTGCCGCCCCGGCCGCGATATTGCGCTTGGAGGCTGGCGGCGGGCGGAGTCCTCGCCAACCCGGTCAGGTCCGGAAGGAAGCAGCCGTAACGAGTTTCGCTCCGGGTCGCCGTCCAGTCTCCACCCTCGCCGCGCCGGACGCTGAATGGACGACCATCCGAATCCCGAAACGGTCGACCGGCGAGAGCCGGACACGGCCACGTCAGACATGTTCGGCGGCGCAGGGCCGGTCGAAGAGGCGTCCGGCTATCAGGTCCTGGCGCGGAAGTACCGTCCCAAGACCTTCGATGATCTGATCGGCCAGGAGGGCATGGTCAGGACGCTGACCAACGCCTTCGCCACCGGACGCATCGCCCACGCCTTCATGCTCACCGGCGTTCGCGGGGTGGGCAAGACGACCACCGCACGTCTGCTTGCGCGCGCGCTGAACTACGAGCGCGACGACATCCATGAGCCCTCGCTCGACCTTGGCGTCGAGGGCGTCCATTGCCGCGCCATCATCGAGGGCCGGCACATCGACGTGCTCGAACTGGACGCCGCAAGCCGCTCGAAGGTCGACGAGATGCGCGAGCTGATCGACGGCGTGCGCTATGCGCCGGTGCAGGCGCGCTACAAGGTCTACATCATCGACGAAGTGCACATGCTCTCGACGCAGGCCTTCAACGCCCTCTTGAAGACCCTGGAAGAGCCGCCGCCGCACGCCAAGTTCATCTTCGCCACCACCGAGATCCGCAAGGTCCCTGTGACCATCCTCTCCCGCTGCCAGCGATTCGACCTGCGCCGGGTGGAGGCCGAGGTCATCGCGAAGAACCTCGCCGCCATCGCGGAGAACGAGGGCGCCCGCATCGAGCCGGAGGGCCTGGCCCTCATCGCACGCGCCGCCGAGGGTTCGGTCCGCGACGCCCAGTCGCTGCTCGATCAGGCGATTGTGCAGGCCGATGACGGGGCGCTGGTCAGCGCGGTGGCCGTCCGCGACATGCTGGGTCTCGCCGACCGCGCCCAGACCATCGCCCTCTTCGAGCACGCCATGCGCGGCCGCGCGGCCGAGGCGCTGCATGCCTTTGGCGAGCTCTATGGCCTGGGCGCCGACCCGGTCGTCGTGTTGCTCGACCTGCTCGAGCACGCCCATGCCGCGTCGCTGGCCAAGGCGCTCGGCCCCGACGTGCTCGGCCTGCCGAAGGAACAGGCCGCGCAACTCACCGCGATCGGCGCCCAGGCGTCCGCGGGCGCGCTCAGCCGCATCTGGCAGATGCTGATGAAGGCGCAGGACGAGGCCCGGCGCGCGCCAGACGCAAAGGCGGCCGTCGAGATGGCGCTCATTCGCCTCTGCTACGCCGCCGACCTGCCGGGACCCGAGGAGGCGCTGAAGGCCCTGCGCGACGGCGAGGCGCTACCGGCCGCGAGTGGACCTTCGCCCGCGCATGGGGGTCCGGCCGGAAGCGGCGGCGGGCCAGCCGCCGCGCGCGCCATCGCCCCGCAACCGGCCAGCGCGCCGACCGCGCTCGCCGCGCCGCAATCGTTCGAGGACGTGGTCGCCCTCATCGAGGGGCGGCGCGACATCGCGCTGAAGTACGATGTCGAACGCTACATGCGCCCGGTCAGCTTCCGGCCCGGCGCGATCACCTTCGAGCCGGCGCCTGGCGCGCCGTCGAACCTCGCAACGCGGCTCGCCGCGCGCCTGAAGGAGTGGACCGGCGAGCCCTGGCTGGTCGCGGCCGAGGGCGGCGGCGGCGCCGAGACCGCCTGGGAGCGGCAGCGGCGCGAGGAGCGCACGGTCCTGGACGAGGTCGCCGGCGACCCCTTCGTGCGCACCGTCATGGCGGCCTTCCCCGGCGCCGAGATCCTCGGCGTGCGAAATCTGCCGCCGCCCGAGCCCGCGACGGCCGACGACGAAGCGGACGACTAACCTTCCGCCATCGCGGCCAGCTTCAGCGCCGTGTTCCAGTTCCGCGCCGTCCCGCGGGTCTTGAGCCTCCGCTCGATGACCTGGAGGGTCAGCTTCGAGCGACCGCTGCCGTCGGGATAGACGACGTACGCCGCGCGGCCGGACAGGGCCGCCGTCTCGCTCCCCGTGATCGCTGCGCGCAATTCCTCGAGCGCGCCGTCAGGCGGGGCCGCTTTCAACGGGATGACCAGCAGGTGGCTCGGGTCGTCCCGCGCCGCATCGCCGAAGGGATTGTTCGCGATCACGTCCCGCCACTCGACGCCCGATCGGACGATGAAGTCGACTTCGAAGCCGAACCGGGCCGCCGCCTCGGCCTCCAGCCGACGCTCCAGGACCGCGTCGGGCGTCTCGGCCGTCCCGAAGACCAGATTGCCGCTCTGCAACAGCGTCCGCGGCTGCTCGAAGCCCAGGTCCTCGGCCAGCGTGACAAGGTCGGCCATCTTCAGGGTGCGGCCGCCGACATTCACGGCCCGCAGGAGCGCGATGGCGAGCGTCATTGTCTCTGCGTCTCCGTCTCGAAAGCCTTTTCCTCACGCCCGCCCAGCCCGATATGATGGCGGTTCGAGCGACGGAAGGATGGCCGATGAAGGATCTGGGCGCACTGATGAAGCAGGCCCAGGCCATGCAGCAGAAGCTGACCGAGGCGCAAGCCCGGCTGGCCGAGACCACGGCGGACGGCGCATCCGGCGGGGGCATGGTGACACTGACGCTGAAGGGCTCCGGCGAGCTCGTCCGCGTGACGATCGATGAGTCGCTCATGAACCCCGGCGAGGGCGAGATTGTCGCCGACCTCGTCATCGCCGCCCACGCCGAGGCGAAGAAGAAGCTCGACGCCGCTCAGGCCGAGGCGATGCGGACCATCGCGGGCCCGCTCGCCGGCCTGCCGGGCTTCCCGGGCGTCGCCTGACTTGGCCTCATCCGCCGGACCCGAGATCGAGCGGCTGATCAGCCTGCTCGCCAAGCTGCCAGGGCTCGGCCCCCGTTCGGCGCGGCGCTCGGCGCTCGCGCTCCTGAAGAAGCGCGACCAGCTGCTGAGGCCCCTGGCCCAGGCGATGGCCGATGCGGCCGAGCGGGTGAAGGCCTGCTCGATCTGCGGCGCGCTCGACACCACGGACCCTTGCGCCATCTGCCTCGACGGCGGACGCGACGCCGGCCTGATCTGCGTGGTCGAGGAGGCTGGCGCGCTCTGGGCGATGGAGAGGGCGGGCGCCTATCGCGGCCGCTACCATGTGCTGGGCGCGCTGCTCTCGGCGCTCGAGGGGCGCGGTCCCGAGGCGCTCGCGCGTGAACGAGCTCATCGAGCGCGCCCGCGGCGAGGCCGTGCGCGAGGTCATCCTGGCGCTGCCGGCGACGGTCGAGGGGCAGACCACCGCCCACTATCTCGCCGATCGCCTCGCCGATGCCCGGGTCACCGTGACCAGCCTCGCGCGCGGCGTTCCGGTGGGCGGCGAGCTCGACTGGCTCGACGACGGCACCATCGTCCAGGCGCTGAGGGCCCGCCGGCCGGCGTCGGACTGAAACCCGCGCCGCTTGGCCGCGGCGCCGACTCCGGCTAAAGCGAACGGACCATGAACGCGGCCATGATTCTGGGTCTGCTGTCGCTCGCGCTGGCGGGCGGCCTGGCCTGGGCGCTCTTCGCCCTTTCGCGCACGCACGCCGAGCTCGCCGTGGCGCGCGATCGCCTCAGCGCATCGGGCGACGCCGTGCCGGCGCGGGCGGCCGAGGCCGCCCAGCTCGCCGCCGACGAGATGATCAAACGCGCGGCCGAGACGTTCAGACCGGTCGGCGAGACGCTGGCGAAGTTCCAGGAGCAGGTCGCCGCCGTCGAGAAGGCGAGGGCCGAGGAATCCGGGAGCCTCAAGGCGCAGATCGCCGCCCTCTTGCAGGCTTCGGCCGCGGCCCAGACCGAGACGCGCAAGCTGTCGACGGCGCTGAGGCGCGGCGCCGGGGTGCAGGGGCGCTGGGGCGAGCAGACCCTGCGCAACGTGCTCGAGGCCGCGGGCCTGGCCAAGCGCTTCGACTTCGTCGAGCAGGCGCACCTGCCCGGTGAGGAAGGCCGGCGCCGGCCCGACGTCGTCGTCCACATGCCGGGCGAGGGCGTCTTCGTGATCGACGCCAAGTGCTCGCTCAACGCCTTCCTGGAGGCGCAGGACGCTCTCGACGACACCGCGCGCGACGCCGCGCTGGCCCGCCACGCCCAAAGCGTCCGCGCCCATATGGCCGGCCTTGCGTCCAAGGCCTACTGGGACCAGTTCCCGCGCAACGCCTCGCCCGACTTCGTCGCCATGTTCGTGCCCGGAGACGGCTTCCTCGCCGCCGCGCTCGACCACCTGCCCGACTTGATGACCGAGGCGATGGAGCGGCGGGTGGTGCTGGTCACGCCAACCACGCTTTTCGCGCTCTGCAAGGCGATCGCCTACGGCTGGCGGATCAAGGAACAGGCCGCCAACGCCGACCAGATCGCGATCCTCGGCCGCGAACTCTACAAGCGCCTCTCCGTGATGGGCGACCACGTGCTCGGCGTCGGCAAGGCGCTGGACGCGGCGATCAAGCGGTACAACGCCTTCGTGGGCTCGCTGGAAAGCCAGGTTCTGACCCAGGCCCGCCGGTTCGAGGACCTCGCCGTCGACCACGAGGCCAAGACCATGCCGCTGATCGAGCCGATCGAGACCGGCCTTCGCCCGCTGGCCAAGCTGGAGCCCGACGAGCCGGAGCCTGAACGGGCGCCGGCCTTGACGCTCAGGGCCCGCTAACCTACCTCGCGGCCATGGCCGTCCGCGAAATCATCACAGTGCCCGACAAGCGCCTGAAGCTGATCTCCAAGGCGGCGCCAGGCGTCGACGACGCCTTGCGTGCGCTGTTGGACGACATGCTGGAGACCATGTACGCCGCGCCTGGCATCGGGTTGGCGGCGATTCAGGTCGGCGAACCCGTACGCGCGATCGTCATGGACCTCGACCACAAGGACGGCGAACGCAAGCCGCGCTACTTCGTCAACCCAGAGATCCTGTGGGCGTCGGAAGAGACCCAGCCCTACGAGGAAGGCTGCCTTTCGGTGCCCGAGATCTACGACGAGGTCGAGCGGCCGGCTCACGTGCGCCTGCGCTACCTGAACTACCAGGGCGAGGTCGTCGAGGAGGACGCCGAGGGCGTCTTCGCCGTTTGCATCCAGCACGAGATGGACCACCTCGATGGGGTGCTGTTCATCGACCACCTGTCGCGCCTGAAGCGCAATCGCGCCATCGCCAAGGTCAAGAAGGCCAAGGAGCAGGAAGCGGCGTAGGCTTGCGCGCGCTTTCACGCGCCCGTCCGCACCGCTAAACGCCTGCCATGCGCCTGGCCTTCCTCGGCACGCCCGATTTCGCTGTCCCCTCCCTGGCGGAGCTGATCGCCGCCGGCCACGATGTCGCCTGCGTCTACGCCCAGCCGCCGGCGCCGCGCGGGCGCGGGCAGGCGCTTCGGCCCTCGCCGGTGCAGGCCTTCGCCGAGCAACAGGGCCTTGCCGTGCGCACGCCGAAGTCGATGCGCGACCCGGCCGAGATCGAGGCCTTCCGCGCGCTCGACCTGGACGCGGCCGTCGTCGTGGCCTTCGGCCAGATCCTGCCCCTGGGCGTCATCGATGCGCCCCGGCTCGGCTCGTTCAACCTGCACGCCTCGCTCCTGCCACGCTGGCGCGGCGCGGCGCCGATCCAGCGCGCGATCATGGCGGGCGACCGCGTCACCGGCGTCGAAGTGGTCCGCATGACGGAAGGCCTGGACGAGGGGCCGATCCTGCTGTCGGAGACCGTTCGCATCGACGCCGCCGAGACCGCGGGCACGCTGCACGACCGCCTGGCCACGGTCGGGGCCCAGCTCCTGCCGCGCGCCCTCGCCGGTCTCGAGCGCGGCGTGGTCCGCGAGACCGCGCAGAGCGCCGATGGGGTGACCTACGCCAAGAAGATCAAACCCTCGGAAGCCCACATCGACTGGACGGCGCCAGCCGCCGTCGTCGATCGCCGCATCCGCGGCCTCTCGCCGTTCCCGGGGGCTTGGTTCACGTCGGACGGCGGCGGCGGGCCGGTGCGCATCAAGGCGCTGTTGTCGCGCGCCGAGAACGGGGAGGGGGCGCCGGGCCGGGTGCTGGATGATCGCCTGCTGGTCGCCTGCGGCGAGGGCGCGGTGCGCATCCTGAGGGCCCAACGCGAAGGGCGCGCCGGCCAGTCGGCTGACGATCTCCTGCGCGGCTTTCCGCTCCCCGCCGGCGCGAGCCTGGGCTGATGCCGCGCTACCGCCTCCTGATCGAATACGATGGCGCGCCTTTCCACGGCTTCCAGGCCCAGGGCGACCTGCCCTCGGTGCAGGGGTCGCTCGAACGCGCGGTCAAGGCCTTCTCCAGCGAGGCGCTTCGCCTGCAGGCTGCCGGCCGCACCGACGCCGGCGTGCACGCGACCGGTCAGGTCGTGCACATCGACCTCGACAAGGCCTGGGACCCCGCCGTGGTGCGCGACGCGCTGAACGCCCACCTGGTCCCCGAGCCCATCGCAGTGATCGAAGCGACCCAGGCCGAGCCCGGCTTCCATGCCCGTTTCTCGGCCAGGGAGCGGCGCTACCTCTATCGCATCCTCAACCGCAAGAGCCCGCCGGCGCTGACGCGCGGCCGCGTCTGGCACGTGAAGACCTCACTGGACGCCGAGGCGATGCACGCGGCGGGTCAGGCGCTGGTCGGGCATCACGACTTCACCACCTTCCGCGACATCGACTGCCAGGCCAAGTCGCCGGAGAAGACCCTCGACGTCGTCGCGGTCGCGCGGGTCGGCGAGGAGGTCCAGCTCAGCTTCTCCGCCCGCTCCTTCCTGCACCGTCAGGTGCGCTCGATGACCGGCTCGCTGGCGCAGGTTGGCCTCGGCAAGTGGTCGGCGGCCGACCTGAAGGCGGCGCTTGAAGCGCGTGACCGCGCGGCCTGCGGGCCCGTCGCGCCGGCCGCCGGCCTTTGCCTGACCGACGTGCTCTACTGAGGGCCGGGCGCGCAACCGAACGCGGCCGCGCTGGCGAAACACCCGCCGCTGATCTACCTTAAGCGTCGCTTCCGATGAACGCGCACGACCACCAGCATCGCCGCGGCGCCGACCACCAGCACGGCGGTCACCCCCACCATCATGCGCCCGCGCGGGCCGGCGACCGCCGCTATCTCATCGCCATCGGCCTCAGCCTGACCATCGTCGCGGTCGAGACGATCGGCGGCTTCCTGGCGAACTCGACGGCGCTGGTGGCCGACGCCGGCCATGTGCTCTCCGACGTGCTCGGCCTGGCGCTCGCCGGCAGCGCCAGCTGGCTCGCCGCCCGCCCAGCCCGCGGCCGGCGCACCTACGGCTTCGGCAAGGCGACGGTGCTGGCCGCCCTCGCGAACGGCGTTGTGCTGATGTTCGTCTCTGGCGGGATCGCGCTGGAGGCGGTCAACCGGCTCGTGCGGCCCGAAGCGGTGGGCTCGCTCCTGGTGATGGCGACGGCCGGGGTCGGCGTCGTGGTCAACTCCATCACCGCGCTCATGTTCGCGCGCGGCCGAGACCATGACCTGAACGTCCGCGGCGTCTTCCTGCACATGGCGGGCGACGCCGGAATCTCGCTCGGCGTCATCGCCGCCGCCGGCGCGATCATCCTGACCGGTTGGACCTGGCTCGATCCTCTGGTCAGCCTCGCGATCGTCGCCTTCATCGTCTGGGGGACTTGGGGGCTCCTGCGCGAGGCGGCGGACTTGGCCCTCGACGCAGCGCCCGCGGGCGCCGACATCGACTCAATTCACGAATTCCTCGCCAAGAGCGCCGGCGTCACCGAGGTGCATGACCTGCATCTGTGGGCGATGAGCACGACCGAGATGGCGCTCACGGCGCATCTGGTGCGACCCGCGCACGATGGAGCCGACGCCTTCAGGGCCGACCTCGCGCACGAGCTCGAGCATCGCTTCGGCGTGCGCCATGCGACCCTGCAGATCGAGCAGGCCCGCGGCGACCACTGCCCGGTCTGCTAGGGAGTCTGCGCTCCGGCGGCCGCGCCGGGCGGCACGTCGGCGGTTGCGAGCAGCAGCACCGCGGCGTCGCCGGCCTGGCTGTAGGTCTGCTGGGTCACCTGCAGACGCGTGCGCGCCCAGGTCCGCTCGGCGTCGACCAGCTGAAGCTCGCTCACCCCGCCCAAGGCATAGCCCCTGCGCATCATCGTCACGCGCGCCTGGGCGGCGTCGAGCGCCCGCTTCTGGGCCTCGTAGGCCTGGCTGTCGTGTGCGATCGAGCTCAGCACGTCGGCGACCTGGCCGAACGCCTGCAGGACGGTCAGCTCGTATTCGGCGAGCGCGACCCGCGCGTTCGCCTCCGCCTGCCGCTGCTTGGCCTTCAGCTCGCCGGAGTGGAAGACGGGCGCGCTCAGGCCGGCCGCCAGCGTCCAGGCGGTCGAGCTGTATGAGAACACGTTCTGCGGCGACAGCGCGGTCTGTTCCAGCGACGCCGTCAGGTTGATGTTCGGATAGAGGTTGGCGGTCGCCACGCCGACCTCGGCGATCGCCGCGTGCAGCTTGGCCTCGGCCTCCAGGATGTCCGGCCGATTGCGCACCAGCTCGGACGGCACGCTGACCGGCAGCGTCAGAGGCATTGTGAACGAGCGGGCGGTAAAGTCCGGCGCCGTCCAGTTCGCCGGCGCCTTGCCGAGCAGGATCGCCAGCGCATGCTTGGCGGCCTCGGCTCGCTGGCGCTGGCCGGGGATCATCGATTGGTCCTGCGCGAGCTGGCTCTCGAGACCGGCCACGTCGGCGTCCGAGGCGCCGCCGGCGGCATGCGCGCGCTCGACCATGGTCAGATCCGACTGGTCGTTGGCGATGACGGCGTTCAGCTCGTCGATCTGCAGGTTCGCGTCGGCGATGGTGAAGGCCTGGTAGACCACCTGGCCGGTCAGGGTCAGGTAGGCGGCGTCGAGCTCGCGCGCCTGCGCCTCTTCGCTGGCCCTCAGCGACTCGGCGCGGCGCCGCACGCCGCCGAAGAGGTCGAGGTTGTAAGAGATCGCCCCGCCGACCGAGTACAGGTTGAACTGCGGGTTGGTCGGGAAGGTCGGGAAGCCGGGGATGCTTTTCGAGAACGCGCCGCCGGAGAAGGCGGCGAGGTTGGCGCGTTCGCTCTGGGCGCCGGCGTTGGCGTCGATCATCAGCCGTCCCGACCCCGCCGTCACCGCTTCGTGCGCGGCCGCGAGCCGGCCACGGGTTTCCTCCAGCGTCGGGTTGCCGGCGATGGCCTGGCGCATGACCTGGTCGAGCTCGGGCGAGCGGAACAGGGTCCACCAGTCGCTCACCACCTTCTCGCCGATCGCGGCGCGGACGGCGCCCTGGTTGGGGTCGTCGCCGAGCATCGGGTAGGACGCGGCCGCCGGCTCGACCGGCGGACGGAAGTTGGGGCCCACGGTGCAGGCCGCCAGCAGGGCGGCGGCGGCCGCCCCGGCGATCGCGCGCGGCGCGCTTGTCACTGGGCTTGATCGCCGCCGAACAGATGGCGACGGTGGCCGGTGTCGACGATCGCGGTGGCCGAGAGGCCGGCGGCGAGCGGAACCTGCGGCGGCTGACAGAAGTCGAGCCGCACCGGCACGCGCTGGGTGACCTTCACCCAGTTGCCGGTGGCGTTCTCGGCCGGCAGCAGGGAGAAGGCCGAGCCGGTGCCGGGGCTGATCGCCGTCACGTGGGCGCACAGGCTCATATGCGGATAGGCGTCCAGCCTGATGCGCGCCGGCTCGCCGGGCCGCATGTACTCGAGCTGGTTCTCCTTGAAGTTGGCGTCGATCCAGAAGCTGTTCGACACCAAGGCGAACACCGGCTGGGCGGCGTTCACGTAGTCGCCGACCTGCAGCTGGTCGACCTTGGTCACCACGCCGTCCTGCGAGGCGTAGATGTCGATGTAGCCCTGATTCAGCGACGCGGACGCCACCCGCGCCGCCTGGGTGCGGACGCTGGGATGTTCGTCGACCGGCAGGTTGGGCTCGCCGCCGAGCGCGGCGAGCGCGTTGGCCACCTGCGCCTGCGCGGCCGCGACCTGCGCGTGCGCCTGGTTGGCCTGGTTGGTCGCCTGCGCCGCCTGCGAAAGCGTCCCGGTGCCGGCCGCGACCAGGGCCTTGGCGCGAGCCGCTTCGCCTGCCGTGTAGGCGGCGCTCGCCTGAGCCGCCCGAAGGTCGGCGATCCGTTGCTCGTAGGTGGCCTTCAGCGCCGTCACCTGCAGGCGCGCCTGGGCGAGGTTGGCCTCGGCCTCGGCGCTGGCTGCTTCGTAGGCGCGTCCGTCCAGCTGGAACAGCAGCTGGCCGGCGTGGACGAGCTGGCCTTCGTGCACGTCGATGGCGACGACGCGGCCGGAAATGCTCGAACTCACCTGCACGCGCGCGCCATTCACCTGGGCGTCGTCCGTCGACTGCTCCCGGCCCCCGGTCAGGTAGACGAAAAGGCCGATCACCACCGCCAGCGCCACCGCGCCGACCATCAACGGCCAGCGCAGGCGTCGCAGCCATCCGCTGCGCGCTGGCGCGGGCGCGGACGCATAGGTCGCCTCTGGAGTGGCGGCCCGGATCGGCGCTTCGGAAGAGTCGGGAGGGCTCATCGGTTACCTTGTCCGGGCCGGCGGCGTCGCCCTCCTGCCCAGATACGAACGATCTCGCGGCCGCGCCAGGGTCTCTCAGGCGCGTCCGCGAGACTGAAACGATTCCCGGCCTGGCGCCGGTTTTACCGCTTCGGTTTAGACCGTTGGTCCGACATGCGCCAAATGATAAGTTATCACCGGTCAAATGCAGGAAATTCATCTAGCCCGTCTGGACCTCAACCTGCTGCGCGTGTTCGACGCGCTGGCGGAGGAACGCAGCGTCACGCGGGCCGGCTCGCGCCTGGGGCTCAGCCAGTCGGCGATCAGCCATGCGCTTGGCCGACTGCGCCTGATCCTTGACGATCCGCTGTTCGTGCGCGGCTCCGACGGCATGCGGCCGACGGCAAGGGCGCAGGAGATCGCGCCCCGGCTCCGGCAGGGCCTGGCGCAGCTGCAGGAGGCGCTCAGCCCCACCGCGTTCGATCCCGGGCTGACCAGCCGCCGCTTCACGATCGCCGCCGGGCCTTACATCGGCGCCGTGCTGATGCCGGAAGTGCTGAACCTTGTCCGTGGCGAGGCGCCCGCGGCCGAGCTGCGCGTGCATGCCATCGACCGTTCGTTGGGCGAGGATCTGGACAGCGGCCGGATCGACATGGCCATCGGCTCCTTCGGCCACGCGACGCCGCGCTTCGAACGCGAGGTCCTGTTCCACGAGACGGCGGTCTGGGCGATGAGCGCCCGCCACCCGGCCGCGAGCGGCGACCACCTGAGCCTCGAGACGCTCGCCGCGCTGCCCCAGGTGCTGATGGCCGGACCGCAGGACCGCGCCATCGATGGGCGCATCGTCGAAGGCGGGCTCGAGCGGTGGGTCATCTGGGACGACCGCGGCGCCCTCGACGAGGCCCTGGCCGGCATTGGCCGCACCAAATGCGTCGCCCTGACCGTCCAGGACGCCCAGAGCGCGCTCGCCATCGTCAGCCGCTCGGACATGGCCGCGCTGGCGCCGCGACGCCTGGCGACGACGTTCGCGCAGCAATACGGACTGAAGCTGTTCGACCCGCCCTACCGCTCGCCGGTGATCGATTTCGAGGCGCTCTGGCGCAAGAATCCAAGTCCCTCGCCCGCCATCGACTGGCTCAGAAGCCGGCTCAGATCGGCGGCGGCTCGATTATGAGGCGCGCGACGCGGCCGGAAGGGGCGCCTGCGGGCGCCGCGACCGGCGTTCGGTGCTCGAACATGGCCTGGAAGCGCCGCTCCTGCTCTTCACGGCGCTGGTTCATCAGGCTCGCTCGCTTGGCTTCCTGGCGTTGCTTGACCACGCGCATTCGCCACGACCACAACGCGGCGCCCGCCAGCGTGAACAGGACGAGCGCGCAGATCGAGTTCAGCTCGATCGCGTAGAGCGTGTAGTTGCTGAACTCCGTGTCGATGTAGTCGCGGGCGAAGTAGAGTTCGCTGGCCTGGATGATCATCGCCCCGGCAAGCCAGAGACTGGCGTAGCGGATGGCGAGGAAGAGAAAGAAGCACGACAGCAACAGCGTCGACGCCAGGTCGATGTAGGCGATCTTGGTGCTGTTGGCGTAGCCCGCGGGGCTGGCGATCGCCGCATAGGCGGTTGTGGCGGCATGCGCGTGCCCGCTCTGTCCGGCGAAGGCGAAGAACAGGTCGGTGAGCAGGATCGCGCCGATGAAGACCGCTGCGCCAAGGCGTTCAGGCTTGCCGCCCTTGAGGATCGCGATGGCGCCGCAGATGGGCGTCGCCCACATGGCCGTCAAATGAATGACGTTCTTGATGACCAGCAAATGCATAATCGCGCCCCAGAGGCTGAGGCGCGATTACGCTAGCTCCCCTTAATATCAGGGAAACGAGGGACTTGGGTTAGGAGGCGACGCGCAGGATGCGGTCGTCGTCTTCCTCGGAGATGTTCGGCTTGCCGTCCATCTTCACCGGGATGCGCAGCGCCTTGGCGATGCGGCCCAGCCCCTTGTGGCTGGTCACGAGCGACGCCCGCGCGGTGTTCAGCGCGTTCAGCGCGTCGACGACCGCGGCGAGTTCCTTGTCGCCGACCGTCGTGGACAGGCCGACTTCGCGGCGCGCGGTGATCAGCTCGGAAACCAGCTCCGACACCTCGAGAATGGCGGAATCCACCGTTCTTTCGGTCGCATGCAGCTTGTCGACCACACGCTTCGCAACAAACGCCTTGTCCATAAGTCCCTCTCCAAACCTGTACGGCTAGATTAACGTAAACATAATCCTAACTGCCGCGCTAGGGGGTTGTGGTTAAGGGAAGGTGAAAAAGTGTCGCACCTGTGGTTGTGCGGACACAAACCGGCGCCGCGTCGCCCACCTGCGGCGCCGCAAGGCGTTCAAACATAACATTTTTCGTCGGTATGGCCAGGTCAGACCGCGGCTCGGCCCCGACGCCCCGTCCGGCGTCCCGACGAAGCAATTGCTTACGCCGTCCTGGCCGTCGACTTGCCCTTGACTTGGTTAACCCGGGGGCAGGCGACTGCGATTATGGTTAACGCCGATCGGGCCCGCGTGCGAGAGGGCCGCCGCGCCGGGTCGCTCGAAATGGTTACCCGCGTGAAGTGAAGCGTTAGGAACTCGGCCGCTATAGCCATGCGTGTAAGGGGCTTCAGGGCGGACCTAGGCGGCATGCAGGGCCAGGAGACGGGGTCGGGCGTCGGCGCGCGCGGCGTGTCGTTCGAGAACCGGATCGCGATCGCCGCGCTGGTGACGGCGGTCGTCGTCCTGGTGACCGCCAGCGTGCTCTTCATCGTCGAGCAATGGCAGAGCGGTCAGGTCGACCTGCGCCAGCACGAAGCCGCCCTGACCCAGATCATGGCCGGCGAAGTCGCCTCAGCGCAGTCCCGCGGCGATCTCGCCGGCGAGCAGAAGATTCTCGCCCAGCTCGTGGCCGCGCCCGAGGTGAAGTCCGCCGACCTCCTGGATGTCCAGGGGCGGCGCCTGCTGCACGTGGACGAGGCGCCCGGGACGGGTCCCGGCGCGAACCAGTCCTTCGACACCGCCGCCGACGTGACCTTGGGCGGGCAGCGGCTCGGCCGGCTGGTCGTGAGCTCTTACGCCTTCAATCGATGGTCGATCGTGCCGCGCTATCTGGCGGTCTGCGGCGCCCTGTTCTTCGCCGCCACCGGGCTGGCGCTGTTCATGGGCCGCTGGCTGGCGGGCCTCGTCATCCAACCGGTGAACCGCCTGTCGCAGGCCATGCGCGAGGTGACCGACTCCGGCGACTATTCGCAGCGGGTGCCGAAGTGGGCGAGTGACGAGTTCGGCCTCCTCACCGACAGCTTCAACGACCTTCTGGCCCAGCTGCGGGCCAACGACGGCGCCTTGCACCGCGCGATGACGGATCTGGTCGAGGCGCGCGACGCCGCCCAGGCCGCCAATGTGCTCAAGTCGCAGTTCCTCGCCAACATGAGCCACGAGATCCGCACCCCGCTGAATGGCGTCTTGGCCATGGCCCAGATCATCGCGCTGGGCGAGCTGACGCCGCAGCAGCGCGAGCGGGTCGAGGTGATCCGCCGCTCGGGCGAGGACCTGCTCAACGTCCTCAACGACGTGCTCGACATCTCCAAGATCGAAGCCGGCAAGATGGAGCTGGAGATCGGCGAGGTGGACGCCGAGGTGCTTGGCGGCAACGTCGAGGCGACGTTCGCGCCGCTGGCCGAGACGAAGAAGAACCTCAGGTTCAAGGTCGAGGTCCGGCCCGAGGCGCGCGGACCGCGGCGCGGCGATCCCCTGCGGATCGGCCAGATCCTCAACAACCTGGTGTCGAACGCGATCAAGTTCACCGCCGAGGGCCATGTCGCGGTGACCATCGACGGCATCGGCGTGGACGGCCGCGACGGACTTCGGCTCGTGGTCGCCGACACCGGCCCGGGCATCGTGGCCGACAAGCTGCCGCTGCTGTTCCAGAAGTTCAGCCAGGCTGACGGGTCGAACACCCGCCGCTACGGCGGCACCGGCCTTGGCCTGGCCATCTGCCGCGAGCTCGCCCAGCTCATGCGCGGCCAGATCGAGGTCGAGAGCACCGAGGGCGAGGGCTCGATCTTCACCGTGACCCTTCCCGCGCCGCGGCTGGCCGCGTCGGCCGGCGCCGAGGCGCCGGCGGCCGGCGCGCGGCGAGTTCGACGAGACCCGGCCGCTGCGCGTGCTGGCGGCCGAGGACATCCCGACCAACCAGCTGGTGCTCAAGACGATCATGCAGAGCTTCGGCGTCGACATCACCATGGTCGACAACGGCCGCCAGGCGGTCGAGGCGTGGCTCGCCCAGCCCTTCGACCTGGTCCTGATGGACATCCAGATGCCCGAGATGGACGGCATCGCCGCGACCCGCGCCATCCGCTCCGCCGAAGCCGAGGCCGGCCGCGCGCCGACACCGATCATCGCCGTCTCGGCGAACGCCATGGCCCACCAGGTCAGGGACTACCTCGCGGCGGGCATGGACGGCCACGTCGCCAAACCGATCGAGCTCTCCAAGCTCCACGCCGCCATCGAATCGGCGCTGGCCAAGGCCGCAGCCGCCAAAGCGGCCTGATGGTCGCTCCGAAACCGACCTAATTTGATCCTGGGCCCCCGAGGGGCCTAGGGACCGACCTGACTCCTGCCCGCGTTTGTGCGGGCGCCGGGCGATGCGGAACGAACGTCCATGCCCAACGCCTCTCTCGGCCGCCGGGGCTTGTTCAAGGCGTTGGGCTGGCGTTAGGTTGCCCCTGTCGGGCTCACGCGGGCGCCCGGTCAGACGGTCCGCCGTCCAAGACCCGCTCCAGCCGCCCTGCCCCGGGGCGCGGAGCGACGCATGGCCCGGAAGAGAGAGTCCGCAGACCTTGGAACAGCGGAGGCCCCGCCCGACCCGCCGAGGCGCGTGCCTCTCGTTCAGATCGTCGCCTACTTCCTGCGCTTGGGAGCGCTGGGCTTCGGCGGTCCGGTGGCGCTGTGCGGTCAGATGGAGCGCGAGCTGGTCGACGAGAAGAGGCTGGCTCTCCAAGACGGAGATGCGCGAGGCCATCGCAGTCAGCCAATCGATGCCCGGCCCGCTGGCGATCCAGGTGGGGATTTTCGCCGCCCACATGCGCGGCGGGTTCTGGGGCGCCTGGGCAGGCGGCTGGGCCTTCATCCTGCCGAACTTTCTGCTCGTCGCGGCCCTTGGCGCTCTTTACGTCCACTTCGGCGACCTGCCGCTGGATGACGGCGGTCTTCTATGGCGTCGCTCCGGTCGTTATCGCGCTGATCCTGCACTCCTGTTGGCGGTTGGCCAAACTCGGCATGGAGGATTGGCTGCAGTGGGCGATCGCGGCGGCTTCGTTCGGAGTCACCGTGATCCTGCAGGCCGAGGTGGCGCTGGTATTCATCGGCGCGGGGCTCATCGGCCTGCTCTACTATGGCTCGATCCTACGGCGATCCCCGGCCTGGCCGCCGCGGCGCCGGCCGTAGCGGCGTCGCACGCAGCCTCCGCCTCGACCCTCGGCAAGCTCGCGCTGTTCTTCCTGAAGGCCGGGAGCCTGACCTTCGGTAGCGGCTTGGTGATCGTGCCCTTCCTGGAGAAGGGCCTGGTGCAGGAGAACGGCTGGCTTTCGCCTCGAGCCTTTCTGGTTGCGGTCGCGGTTGGAATGCTCAGCCCTGGACCGGTGGTCATCACGGCCACGTTCGTGGGGTTCCTGGTCGCTGGCTTCTGGGGATCGCTCGTCTCCACGGTGGCGATCTTCCTGCCGTCGTTCCTGTTTGTGCTGGTCGCGGCTCCGCTGTTGCAGCGCCACCGCGGGAACGCCAACGTTCAGGGCTTCATCAAGGGCGCCTATGTCGCCGCCATCGGGACGATCCTCGGCGCCTCGGTGCTGCTGGGCAGGATCGCCATCGGCGACTTGCTGACCGGCGCAATGGCGCTCAGCGCGCTCGCCCTCCTTTTCCGGTTCAAGAACAGCAACCCCGCGCTCATCGCCGCCGCGGCGCTGATCGGCCTGATCGCCTTCCCGATCCTCAAGCCAGCCTGGGTTCTGATGAAATGAACGAGCCCGGTCTATGGCGCGCTCACTGCGAGATAGATCCCATGGCGGGGCCGTCGATAGGCCGCAAGTCCCGCCAGGCGGCGGTGCACGAGTGGTTGCGTCAGTTCGGCTTCTTCCCAATCAACGCCGACGAGTCCCTCTGGGGCGAGAGAGAGACCCGCTAATGGGCGGCGACAACCCGCATCGCCTGTCGCCGCGAAGGGCGATCAGCGCGGCTTCGCACTGGCGCGATCGCCGCCCTGCAGCAACAGCCCCGCGGCGCCGATTTCGACCATGATCGGATCTCTGGCCACGCTATTCGATCTCAACCAGGGAGAGAAGTTCTTGGAGGACCAACGTTCCTCCACGACTATGGCACGACTCGATAGGGTCTCAGGTGTGGTTCCTAGGAACCGCTCTTGCTGCTGGCGAGAGCGCCATCTTGCTGGCCCAGCCACAACGACTCCATGTTGCGACCCACGAAAGCCTGGGGCAGGGACGGTGTCACGCCCTCCTTGAGTTCTTCCGCGGAAATCTTGCGCTTGGCGTCTTCGAAGGCGTCGTAGGGGGACAAGCGTCTCGCCGCCATGCTCCCGAGAAAGGCTTCGCCGAAGACGGTGAGACGGCGGGTATCATCGCAACCGAACGAGGTGCGATCCTTTGCGGCCGCGGTGATCACGATCGTGTTCTCATCGGCGAGCGCAGGGATCCACGTCGCCGAAAAACACGCGGACACGACGATCACCCGCCGCGCAACGCCTGCTTTCTGTAGCGCCTCGGCGGTCGTGACGGACGAAATAGGCTGCACCGAACGATCGTTGGACAGGTCGCTCTCAAGTTCAGCCGTCTGGCTGCCGTGTGAAACCAGGTACACGAACAGGAGGTCCTGTTTGCGGTCTGCCTTCTCGCCGATAGCGTGGGCGACAGCTGCGATGTTGGCGCGGGTCGCCAGCGGCGACTGCATCAGGTCTGCGGCGCCGTTCGACAATAGCGCGCCGCCCCGGTAGCTCCCGAAATGCAGGGCCGCGACACGAAGGGCTTCATGCGCCTCTCGCGAAAACAGCGCCTGCCTCCCCGATCCGGCGACCGCCATTGCATAGACATTTGTCCTGCCAGCAGCGCGCGGTGGAAGCGCCATTCGCTCCTGCTCGATCAACGCGGGCTGGGCGCCCCAGAGGACATCATCGTCGATGTCCGGCGACTGGTCGTCCACCCGGCTGGAGGAGTCCTGCCTGCCCAGCAACGGTCCCGCCTCCGCGGACACCCGCCAGAAGGCGTCATCCAAATTCAACAGGGCGCCAGCGCCGACACAGACGCCAGCGGCCAGCAGCATGGCCGCGATGCGTCGCCGCCTGCTCCGCGAGGCTCCGTAGACGAAGGCGACTAGGGCAGCGGTGGCGACGAGGTACAGCGCGTCGATCGTCGCGGCGACGTATCCGTCGAGCGCGGAAGGCAATGCGAGCTTCAGCACGATCGAAGCCACGCTCGCAATGAGCCTCAAAGAGATCAGCGCGCCCAGGAGATGGAACGTCGACCGCCCCAGGCGAAGCACCCACCCGACAAGCAGCCCCGCGAAAATCGGGGCGCCGCTAAGATCGAGAGTCGAACTGACCCAACGCGGATCGTCGCCCGGAAACAGGACGGTATCGGCGATGATGAGGACAGTCGCTATCGCCCAAAGCAGCGCGACCCGGCCTGGAGAGGCCGAGACATGGCGCATCCATCTTTCTCGCGGCCGCGTGTCGCCGTCGGGCGTCGCCGCCGAAACGGGGAGCGCCAGGCTGCGCAGCGAGTTCGCTGGCGATCGCATTCGGTCCTCCGAACGGTAGGAGCGGGCTACAGGCTATGGTGGCAGGGCAGCGTTGACCGACTACTAATTCGTGCGACATGGCCGCGCGCGCTAACGGTCGCCGAGGGCGGTCGCCGGCCGGCTTGGGCGTGAGCCGGGCTAGTCAAAGGGCGCCGACGCTAAGCCATTCCCTGAGCGCTCCCGCGGCGGCGCTATTCTCCGCTCGTCGCAACCGCATGAGAGCCCGCATGTTCAACCGTCACGGCCGAGACGTCCGCCGATCGATCCGTTCGCACAGCGTTGCTCCCTCGCAGCTGCGGCCAGTCACGCCACGCGTCCCTTCCTCCACCCTTCTCCACGCGCAGTCGACGGCGCCTGGAGCGACGGAGCTGCTCTGATGGCCATCAGCAGCGAGCCGTCGAAGGTGAAGGCGGGCGACGTGGTGCGGCTGAAGTCCGGCGGACCGCGGATGACCGCCGAGCGGGTCGACCATCGCGTGGAGCTTCCCTACGCCCACTGCATCTGGATCGACGCGCGGAGCGCGGCCCGCACGATGTTCGTCAAGCTGGACGCCCTCGAACTCGCCAGCGGCGACGACAAGCAACCCGACTCCTCCTGACCCCCGCGGGGAAGGATGGTCAGCGGGCTTCGCACCACCACCACCACCACCACCACCACCACCACCACGAAGTTCGCTGACCATCCTTCCCCGTGGGCCATGCCCTGCGGCGGAACGCGATTTCCCATGCCGCCAAGGTCCGTGAGCCCAACCAACAAAGCAGGAAACGGAGCCCCCAATGTTTGCAGACTCGACGAACGCCACCTCGGACACCGAGGCGCTGCGCGAGGCCTTCCTGAAGGCGTTCAACTCCATGGGCGGCGCGCAAGCGCTGGCCGATTGGGGCCAAGCCGATCCCTCGAAGTTCTACGCCGCCCTCGCCAAGCTGTTCTCCGGCCCGCAGCCGCCCGCCCCGAAGGTCTGGGGTTACGTCAGCGCCACGCCGTACCCCAGCAGCGACACGCCGATCGACCCCGAACCGCCGAGCCAGCACGCCTGGGCGCCGTCCCCGCAGGTGTGGTGATCGCCGTCGCGTCGCCGCGGGCCACCCGGCGGCGCGCGCGCTTGCCTTTACGTTTCAGCTTGGAGATATCACGGGGCGGTTGGCGCCGTAGAGGACCTTAAGGAGCGGGGCGGCGCCTGGAGGCGGCAGGCGTACGAGGCCAGGAGAGCCGTTTGAGCGACACGCCATCGGGCATCGGGCCCGCGAACCGACCCCGACGAGCGCCGCCGCCCAGGCGAAGGCCGCTCTGGCTCACGACCGTCTGGATCTTCGCGGCCATCGTGGTCGCGCTGGCGGTCGCATTTCTCCTCACCCCCCACGGCCAGTCCGGCGCGGGCCGCTCCGGCGCCTCGAGCAGCCGCGGCGCCGCGGCGGGCGGGCGCGGCGGGCGGAGTGGCGCATCGGCCGGCGCGGCCGGCGCGCGCACGCCCACCGTGGTCGGCATCGCGACCGCAGCGCTCGGCGACATTCCGATCCAGCTCAGCGAGCTCGGCACCGTGACGCCGCAGGCGGCGGTGACGGTGCAATCGCAGATCAACGGGCCGCTGATGGCCGTGTACTTCACCGAGGGCCAGGCCGTGCGCAAAGGCCAGCTCCTGGCGCTGGTCGATCCGCGCCCGTACGAGATCAACCTCCAGCAGGCGCAGGGCCAGCTGCTGCGCGACCAGGCCTCCCTCGACGAGGCCCGGCTCGATGTCGCCCGCTACAAGACTCTGGTCGCGCAGGACTCGGTGGCGCGGCAGACCTACGACCAGGCGGTCACGACCCTCAAACAGGACCAGGGCGTCGTGAAGGTCGATCAGGCCGCGATCGCCAGCGCGCGCCTGAACATCAGCTACTGCCACGTCAAGGCGCCGGTCGCCGGCCGCGTCGGCCTGCGCCAGGTGGACCCAGGCAACCTGATCACCACCAACGAGCCGAACGGGCTGGTCGTGATCAACCAGCTCGACCCGGCGACCGTCATCTTCACCCTGCCCGAGGACGCGATCCCGCAGGTCGCCCAGCGCATGGCGGCGGCCGGCGGACTGCCGGCCACCGCCTACGACCGGACCGGGGCGACCGCGCTGGCGCAGGGCGAGCTCTACACGCTCGACAACCTGATCGACACCTCGACCGGGACGGTGAAGGCGCGGGCCCGCTTCGCCAACCCCAGCGGGGTCCTGTTCGCCAACCAGTTCGTCAACGTGACGGTTCTCGTCGACACGCTCACGGGCGTCGTCACCGTCCCGGCCGTCGCGGTCAGGCACGGGCCGCAGGGCGACTTTGTCTACGTCGTTCAGCCGGACTCGACGGTGAAGGTGACGCCGGTCAAGGTCGGCCCCGCCCAGGGCGAGACCACCTCCATCCAGTCGGGCTTGAACGTCGGCGACGTCGTCGTCACGGAGGGCGGCGATCGCCTGAGCGACGGCGCGCACGTGATCCAGCCCCAGGACGCCGCGCGGTTCGCCCAGATGCAGGCGCGCCAGCGCAAGCCGGCCGGCGGTCTGCTCGGCTGGATCGAGGGTCTGTTCGGCGTCAAGCAACCGCCGGCGCAGGGCGCGAACTCCGGCCAGGCGGCCGACAACACCGGCGGCGCGCCGAGCGGCGCCGGCGGGCAGGGCGCGGCGCGGCGGGCGGCGCTGCTGGCCAGCCTGAACCTCTCGGCCGACCAACAGGCGAAGGCCAGCCAGATCTTCGCCGACGCGCGGACCAAGGCGCAGGCCGCGGGCGACGACGCCCAGGCGCGGCGGCAGATCATGCAGGACGCCAACAACCAGCTGGAGGCCATCCTCACGCCGGAGCAGAAGGCCAAGTTCGAAGCCGCGCGCGCGCAGGCTCGCCCGGGCGCGACCGGGTCTTCGGCGGCGCCGACGAGCGGCGCTGCGCCCGCCGCGCCGGCGTCGGTCTCTTCGGCGCCGCACGCGAGCCGGCGCGGCGGTCCGCCGCCGGCGTCCGGCCAGCCGCCCGCGCCGGTCACGGCTTCGGCGAGCGCCACGCCTCCAGCGGGTCCCGGCGGTCAGGGCGGCCCCGGCGCCGGGCGCGGCCGTTTCATCGAAGCGCTCGGGCTGAGCGCCGCCCAGAAGGCGCAGGCCGACCAGATCTTCGCGGCGGCGCGCGCGCAGGCTCAGGGCTCGACCGATCCCAACGCCCGGCGCGCGGCGATGCAACAGGCGTTCGAGAAGTTGAACGCAATCCTCACGCCCGACCAGAAGGCCAAGCTCGCCGCGCTCAGGGCCCAGGGCCGGAGCAGCGGAAACGGCGGGGGCTAGCTTGAGCCCGCGCCGGGACGCCAACCGCGCATGAACCCCTCTCGCCCGTTCATCCTACGGCCGGTCGCCACCAGCCTCTTGATGGCCGCGATCATGCTCGCCGGCGCGATCGCCTTCAACTTCCTCTCGCTGTCGGCGCTGCCCGAAGTCGACTACCCGACCATCCAGGTCCAGACCTTCTATCCCGGCGCCAGCCCCGAGGTGATGGCGAACACCGTCACCGCGCCGCTCGAGCGGCAGTTCGGCGAGATGACCGATCTGAACCGCATGAGTTCGATCAGCTCCGGCGGCGCCTCGGTCATCACGCTGCAGTTCAACCTCGACCTCAACCTCGACGTGGCCGAGCAGGAGGTTCAGGCGGCGATCAACGCATCCGGCAGCCTCTTGCCGTCCGACCTGCCCGCGCCGCCGGTCTACGCCAAGGTCAACCCCGCCGACGCGCCGATCATGACGCTGGCCATGACCTCGACGACGGTCCCGCTGACCCAGGTCGAGGACATCGCCGAAACGCAGCTCGCGCAGAAGATCTCGCAGATCGGCGGCGTGGGCCTGGTCAGCATCGCCGGCGGACAGCGGCCGGCCGTGCGCATCCAGGTCAACGGCAAGGCGCTCGCCAACTACGGCATGAGCATGGAGACGCTGCGCACGGCGATCGGCAACGCCAACGCCAACGGCGCGAAGGGCTCTTTCGACGGGCCGACCCGTTCGTTCGCGATCAACGCCAACGACCAGCTGCAGACCGCCGACGACTACATGAACCTCATCGTCGCCTACAAGAACGGCGCGCCGATCCGGCTGCGCGACGTGGCGACCGCCCTCGATGCGCCGGAGAACACCCAGCTCGGCGCCTGGAAGAACACCACCCCCGCCGTCATCCTGAACGTCCAGCGCCAGCCCGGCGCGAACGTCATCACCACCGTCGACCAGATCAAGAAGCAGCTTCCGACGTTGACGGCGGCGCTGCCGGCCGGGGTTCAGGTGGACGTCTTGACCGACCGCACCACCTCGATCCGCTCGTCGGTGCACGACGTCGAGTTCGAGCTGATGCTCGCCGTCGCGCTCGTCGTCGCGGTGATCTTCATCTTCCTGCGCTCGATCGCGGCGACGTTCATCGCATCGGTCGCGGTGCCCCTGTCGCTCGTCGGCACGTTCGGCGCGATGTACCTCCTGGGCTTCAGCCTCAACAACCTGACGCTGATGGCGCTGACGATCGCGACCGGCTTCGTCGTCGACGACGCCATCGTCATGCTGGAGAACATCTCCCGCTACATCGAGGCGGGCGAAAGCCCGATGGCCGCGGCCCTGAAGGGCGCCCAGCAGATCGGCTTCACCATCATCTCGCTCACCGTGTCGCTGATCGCGGTGCTGATCCCGCTGCTGTTCATGGGCGATGTCGTCGGGCGCCTCTTCCGCGAGTTCGCCATCACGCTGGCGATCACCATCGTGATCTCGGCGGTCGTCTCGCTGACGCTCGTGCCGACGCTGGGCGCGCGCTGGCTGCGCTCGCGCGCGGAGTCGCACGAGTTCGACTTCCAGCGGCGCTCGCGCGAGCTGTTCGACGACCTGATCGACCGCTACGACCGCGCGCTCCAATGGGTGCTCGACCGCCAGCCGGCCACGCTGCTCGTGGCGGTGGGCACGCTGGTGCTCACCGTGGCGCTCTACGTCATCATCCCCAAGGGCCTGTTCCCCACCCAGGACACGGGCCTGCTGCAAGGCGTCACCCAGGCCTCGCAGTCGATCTCCTATGCTCGGATGGCGGCGTTGCAGCAGCAGCTGGCCGCGACCCTGGTCAAGGATCCCGACGTCGCCAGCCTCTCGTCCTACATCGGCGTCGATGGCACGAACAACACGCTGAACGCCGGGCGGATGCTGATCAACATCCGGCCGCGCGGCCAGCGCACGGGCTCACAGGCCACGATCATGCAGGACCTGGCCGCCCGGGCGCGGCAGGTCGCGGGGATCACCCTCTACCTGCAGCCGGTGCAGGACCTGACGATCGACGCCAACGTCGGCCCGGCCCAGTACCAGTTCGCGCTGCAGGGCTCGAACCAGGACGAGATCAACCAGTGGACCGACAAGCTGGTCGCCCAGCTGAATACGACGCCCGAGCTGCGCAACGTCTCGGCCGACGTGCAGGGTCAGGGGCTTTCGGCGGTCATCAACATCGACCGCGAGACCGCCGCCCGGCTCGGGATCACCGCCGAGACGGTCGACGAGGCGCTCTACGACGCCTTCGGCCAGCGCATCATCTCGACCATCTTCACCGACACCAACCAGTACCGGGTCATCCTGGAGGGTGACAAAAGCTACCTGCAGGATCCGAGCTCGCTCGGGCAGATCTATGTGCCGACGACCGGCGGCGGCTCGGCGCCGCTCTCCTCGTTCGCCACCATCACCGTGCAGCCGGCGGCGCTGCAGGTGAACCATGTCGCCCAGTTCCCCGCCGCCAACCTCTCCTTCGACACCGCGCCCGGCGTCTCGCTGGGCGCCGCGGTCCGCGCCATCGAAAAGGCCGAGCGCACTATCGCGATGCCGCCCGACCTCACTACCGCCTTCCTGGGCGCCGCGCGCGCCTACCAGGCGTCGCTGACCAACGAGATCTGGCTGATCGTGGCGGCGATCCTCTGCGTCTACATCGTGCTTGGCGTGCTCTACGAGAGCTACGTCCACCCGGTGACCATCCTCTCGACGCTGCCCTCGGCGGGCGTCGGCGCCCTGGTGGCGTTGATGCTCGCCGGCCAGGACCTCGGGGTGATCAGCATCATCGGGATCATCCTTCTGATCGGCATCGTGAAGAAGAACGCCATCATGATGATCGACTTCGCCCTCGACGCCGAGCGGATGGAGGGCAAGTCGCCGCGCGAGGCCATCCACCAGGCCGCGCTTGCTGCGCTTCCGCCCGATCCTGATGACGACGCTGGCGGCCATCTTCGGCGCCCTGCCGCTGATGCTCGGCTGGGGCGAGGGCTCGGAGCTTCGCCACCCCCTCGGCATCTCCATCGTCGGCGGCCTGATCGTCAGCCAGTTGCTGACGCTGTTCACCACGCCGGTGATCTATCTCTGGTTCGACCGCCAGGCCCGCCGGCTCGGCTGGGGGATCAACAAGCGCAAGGGCGAGGCCGACCCGACCCTGGGCGAGGCCGCCCCCGGTACGGGCTCGGGCCCGGAAGGCGCGCCGACGTGAACCTGGTCGAGCCCTTCATCCGCCGGCCGATCGGCACGGTGCTCCTGACCCTTGGCGTCGCGCTCGCCGGGGTCGGGGCCTACTTCCTCCTGCCCGTCGCGCCGCTGCCGTCGGTCGATTTCCCTGTCGTGCAGGTCCAGGCCTCGCTGCCCGGCGCCAGCCCTGAGACGATGTCGAGCGCCGTGGCGACGCCGCTCGAGCGCCACCTGGGCCACATCGCCTCGGTGAACGAGATGACGTCGAACAGCGGCGTCGGCTCGACCCGGATCGTGCTGCAGTTCGATCTCGACCGCGACATCAACGGCGCCGCGCGCGACGTTCAGGCGGCGATCGTCGCCGCGCGCGTCGACCTGCCGGCGACGCTGCGCTCGAACCCGAGCTATCGGAAGGCCAACCCGGCCGACCAGCCGGTGCTGATCCTGGCGATGACGTCCAAGACCAAAACGCCGCCGCAGATCTACGATTTCGCCACCAACATCATCGAGCAGCAGCTGTCGCAGATCAAAGGCGTCGGCCAGGTGTCCATCGGGGGCGCCTCGCTGCCCGCCGTGCGCGTCGACGTCGATCCCTTCGCGCTGGCCCGCTACGGCATAGGGCTGGAGGACGTCCGCGCCGCGCTGGCCTCGGCGAACGCCAACCGGCCCAAGGGGCTGGTGCAGGACGGCGATCGCCGGCTGCAGATCTACACCAACGACTCCGGCACGGTGGCCGCCGACTTCGCGCCGCTGGTCATCGCCTACCGGAACGGGGCGGCCGTGCGGCTGAGCGACGTCGCCCAGGTCACGGACAGCCAGGAGGACATCCACAACCTCGGCCTCTTCAACGGTCAACCCGCCGTCATCGTGCAGATCACGCGCGAGCCGAACGCGAACATCGTCGCGACGGTCGACGCCATCAAGAAAGAGCTGCCGATCCTGCAGGCCGAGCTGCCGGCCGACGTCACCATGCAGGTCGCCGTCGACCGCACGAACACCATCCGCACCTCGCTGGGCGACGTCGAGCGGACGCTGCTGATCGCCATCATCCTGGTCGTGGGAGTTGTCGCGGTCTTCCTGCGCAACGGTCGCGCCACCGTGGTGCCGGCGGTCGCGGTCGCCGTCTCGCTTCTGGGCACGCTCGGGGTGATGTTCCTCCTGGGCTTCAGCCTGGACAACCTCTCGCTCATGGCGCTGACGGTCTCGACCGGGTTCGTGGTCGATGACGCCATCGTCGTGCTCGAGAACGTCACCCGCCATCTCGAGGCGGGCATGGACCGGTTCGAGGCGGCGCTGAAGGGCGCTGGCGAGGTTGCGTTCACCGTGGTGTCGATCAGCCTGTCGCTGATCGCGGTGTTCATCCCGCTGCTCCTGATGGGATCGATCCTCGGGCGGCTGTTCCGCGAGTTCGCCATCACCCTGTCGACGGCGATCATGGTCTCGCTGGCGATCTCGCTGACCACGACGCCGATGCTGTGCGCCTACTTCATCGGCCGCCCGTCCAGCGGGTCCGGCCAGCCGTGGTGGTCGAGGCTGGCGGAGCGGGCGTTCGCGGGCATGTCCGCGGTCTACGAGCGCGGCCTGCGCTGGGCGCTGGACTCCGGCCCGATCATCCTCGTCATCCTGGCCGCCACCATCGTGCTGAACGTCTACCTGTTCATCGTCGTGCCGAAGGGGTTCTTCCCGCAACAGGACACCGGCCTGCTGCAGGGCGGCATGCAGATGGACCAGAGCACCTCCTTCCAGGTGTCGCGGTCGCGGATGCAGCAGTTCGTCAACATCATCCACCAGGACCCGGCCGTGCGGTCGGTCGTCGCCTTCACCGGCGGCGGCGGCTCGAGCGGCGGCTTCGTGTTCATGGAGCTCTTGCCGAAGGCTGCAGCGGCCGAGCGCCGATGCGGTCATGGCGCGCCTTCGCCTGCGCTTCGCCACGATCACCGGGGCCAACCTCTTCCTGCAGTCGGTGCAGGACTTCCGCTTTGGCGGGCGGCAGTCGAGCGCCCAGTACCAGTACACGCTCGAGGCCGACTTGCTCGCCGACCTGCGCACCTGGGCGACGAAGCTCGCCGACGAGATGAAGAAGGACCCGACGTTCGCCGACGTGAACACCGACCAGTCGGATCATGGCCTGCAAGCCTACGTGAACGTCACACGGGACGCCGCATCACGGCTGGGTCTCACCAGCGGCGCCATCGACAACGTGCTCTACGACAGCTTCGGCCAGCGGCAGGTGTCGGTCATCTACAACCAGCTCAACCAGTACCACGTGATCATGGAGGTCCCTCAAGCCGACGCCGAGGACCCGACAGCGCTCGCCAACGTCTACGCATCGACCGGCACGGCCGCCGCGAAGACGACGACCTCGACGGCCGCATCCAAGGGCGCGACCGCGGTCGCGGCGGCCAACACGCTCGCGCTCGTGCGCACGGCGGTCGTCGCCGCCGGCGCTCCGGGCGCCGCCCCGGTCAGCGCGCTCAGCGGCCCGGTCGCCCCGCCGGGCCGCACCGCCTCCAGCGGCGTTGCGGTGACCTCGACGGCGGAACAGATCGTACCGCTGTCGGCGATCGCTTCATTCAGCCAGACCTCGGCGCCGACCTCGGTGAACCATCAGGACGTATCGCCGGCCACCACCATCTCCTTCGACCTGGCCCAAGGCAAATCGCTCAGCGATGGGACGCAGGCGATCAACCAGGCGGCGGCGGCGATCGGCATGCCGGCGACGCGTGCACGGCGGCTTCCAGGGCACGGCCCGGGTGTTCCAGGAGTCGCTCGCCAACGAAGGGCGTGCTGATCCTGGCGGCGCTGGTCGCGATCTACATCGTGCTCGGCGTGCTCTACGAGAGCTACATCCATCCGCTGACCGTGCTCTCGACCCTGCCTTCCGCCGGCGTCGGCGCGGTGATCGCGCTCCTCATCTTCCAGACCGAGTTCAGCATCATCGCGCTGATCGGCGTCATCCTGCTGATCGGCATCGTGAAGAAGAACGCCATCCTGATCATCGACTTCGCCCTCGACGCCGAGCGAGAGGGCGGGCTCTCCACCCGCGACGCCATCTACCAGGCCTCGTTGCTCAGGTTCCGGCCGATCATGATGACCACCTTCGCCGCCATGCTGGGCGCGCTGCCGCTCGCGGTCGGATGGGGCGAGGGCGCGGAGCTGCGCCGGCCGCTGGGCATCACCATCATCGGCGGCCTGCTCGTCAGCCAGGTGCTGACGCTGCTCACCACGCCGGTGGTCTACCTCTACCTCGACCGCTTCCGCCGCCGCTCCAGCGCAGAGCTCGAGCTCGAGCGCGCCGTCGGCGTGGCGCCGCCCGCGCCGGAGCCTGTATAGTAAGGACGCCCGCATGCTTTCGCCCTCGCACAGACAGCCTCGTTCGCTCCGCCCCGCCCGCGCCTCGGCGACGCTTGCCGGCCTTCTTACCGCGTCGATGCTGAGCGGCTGCCTGGTCGGTCCGAACTACCAGCGCCCGCCGGTGGAAACCCCGCCGGCGTTCAAGGAGGCGGCGGGCTGGACTGCGGCCCAGCCGGCCGACGGGGTCGACCGCGGCGACTGGTGGACCCTTTTCAACGACCCGCTGCTCAACAGCCTCGAGGCCAAGGTCGCGGTCTCCAACCAGAACCTCGCCGCCGCGCTCGCCGCCTACGAGCAGGCGCACGCGGTCGTGTCCGCCGACCAGGCCAACCTCTTTCCGACCGTCAACCTGACCGGGTCGGCGACCCAGTCGAAGCAGGGCGGCCACGGGACGAGCGGGGCTGGCAAGGCGATCACCAACTACCAGCTGCAGATCGGCGGCAGCTGGGCGCTGGACGTCTGGGGCAAGATCCGCCGCCAGATCGAGGGCGCGAAAGCCTCGGCGCAGGCTTCGGCCGCGGACCTCGCCAACGCCCGCCTTTCGGCCCAGAGCACGCTGGCCGTCGACTACCTCGATCTCAGGCTGCTCGACGCGCAGAAGGCGGTGCTGCAGAAGACCGCCGATGCCGACGCCAAGGCGCTCGCCATCGTGCGCAACCAGTACAACGCCGGCACGGCGGCCAAGAGCGCCGAGCTGCAGGCCGAGACGACGCTGTTCAACGCCCAGGCCAGCCTCACCGACCTCGACAGCCAGCGCGCCGCTTCCGAGCATGCGATCGCCGTGCTCACCGGCGCGCCGCCGGCGGAACTCACCATCGCGCCCGATCCGACCTGGGGCCCCAGCGTGCCGGAGACGCCGATCGAGGTGCCGTCGACCCTGCTCGAGCGACGGCCCGACATCGCCGCCGCCGAGCGCAACGCCCAGGCCGCCAACGCGCAGATCGGCGTGCAGACCGCCGGCTACTTCCCGTCCATCACCCTTTCCGGAGCCTACGGCGCCGCCAACAGCAGCCTCGACGGCCTGTTCAACGCGTCCAACGCCTTCTGGTCGATCGGCGCCAACGTGGCCGAGACCGTGTTCAACGCCGGCCAGACCACCGCCCTGGTCCGTGAGGCGAGAGCGCAGCGCGACCAGGCGTTCGCCAACTACCGCCAAACCGTCCTCACCGCCTTCGAGCAGGTGGAGGACGACCTGGCCGCCGCCCGCGTGCTGCAGGCCGAGGAGCCGCTCAGGCTGGCGGCCTCGCAGGCGGCCGACCAGGAAGAGACGGTTGCGCTGAACGAGTATCGCGCGGGGACCGTCGACTACACCACGGTCGTCACGGCGCAGAACGCAGCGCTGAGCGCCCGCCAGACGCTGCTGGACCTCCGCGTCCAGCGGATGACCACCGCCGTCAGCCTGATCGAGGCGATGGGCGGCGGCTGGTCGGCGAGCGAGCTGCCGAAGTCGTAGGCCTGTCGTCGTCCGGGCGTTTCCTGCTAAGGTCCATCGTTGAGCGCAAGCTAGGGAGGCGGGCGTGAAGGCATTGAAGGGCAGGGGCTGGCTGGTTGCGCTCGCCGCGCCGGTGATGCTGGCCGGCTGCGGCGTCAACACCATCCCCACCGACGAGGAGAAGGCCAAGGCGGCCTGGGCGGACGTGCAGGCGGACTACCAGCGCCGCGCCGACCTCGTGCCCAATCTGGTGGCCACGGTCCAGGGCTACGCCCAGCAGGAGCGGACCGTGCTCGTCCAGGTCACCCAGGCCCGCGCCCAGGCCACGCACGTGACGGTCGACGCTTCCACGCTCACCGATCCGGCCAAGTTCCAACAGTACGAACAGGCCCAGAACCAACTCTCCGGCGTGCTCGGCCACCTGCTGGCCATCACCGAGAACTACCCGGACCTGAAGTCGAACGAGAACTTCCTGACGCTGCAATCGCAGCTCGAGGGGACGGAGAACCGCATCGCCATCGCCCGGCGCGACTACAACGAGGCGGTGCGCGTCTACAACACCGACCTGCACACCTTCCCGGGCGTGATCTGGGCCGGCACGCTCTACACGTCCGAAAAGCCGATGCAGGAGTTCGCGGCGGCCGAGGGGGCGCAGACCGCCCCCACCGTGAACTTCCCGCCGCCGCCCGCGCCGTCGTCGTCGCAATAGGCCGATGCTGCGCGGCGTTCATCATCCTGGCCGCGGCGTTGCTTTTCGCGCTCGGGGCGCCGGGTCGCACCGCGCCCACCTTCCCCGCGCTGAACGGCCAGCGGGTCGTCGACGACGCCCACGTGCTCTCGCCGGCGACCGTCACCGACCTGACCAACAAGCTCGCCGCGCTCGAGCAGAAGAACGGCGACCAGGTCGTCGTGGTGACGCTGCCATCCCTGCAGGGCTATGCGATCGAGGACTATGGCTACCAGCTCGGCCGCGCCTGGGGCATCGGCCAGAAGGGCAAGGACAACGGCCTTATCTTCATCGTCGTCCCCAGCGAGCACCAGGTCAGGATCGAGGTGGGCTACGGCCTCGAGCCGGTGATGACCGACGCGATGTCCAGCGTCATCCTGCAGAGCGAAGTCCTGCCCAAGTTCCGCGCCGGCGACATCGAGGGCGGGGTCGTCGCCGGGACCAACGCCATCCTCAACCAGCTCGGGCTCGACCCGGCGCAGGCGCAGAGCATCGCGCAGGCGGCCGCGGCGCCGCCGGCCTATCAGCGGCCGAACCCGATCCCGATCATCATCATGCTGGTGCTGTTCTTCTTCCTCATCCGCGCCCTGTTCGGCCGGCGGGGCGGCGGCTTCTGGATGGCGGCGCCGTTCCTGTTCATGGGCGGAGGCCGCAGCGGCGGGTTCAGCGGCGGCGGGTTCGGCGGCAGCGGCGGGTTCGGCGGCGGCTTCAGCGGCGGCGGCGGCTCGTTCGGCGGCGGCGGCGCATCGGGAAGCTGGTGAGATGCTGAGCCCCGACGGACCACGAGCGCGTGCACGCCGCCATCGCCGCGGCGGAGGCCGCGACCGACGGGCGACCTCTTCTGCGTCGTCGCGCCCGAAAGCGCCTCCTACCGCGAGGTCCCTCTGGCCTGGGCCGCCGGCGTGGCGCTCGCTCGGGCCGCCGATCGCGCTCCTGTTCGGCTGCGTCCGGGCCATGTCCTCGCCGTCTTCGAAGGCGGATGGATCGCCGCGCATGAACAGGCGATCGGAGGCGGCGCTGACCACGCGCGGCGATCGGCTACGCCATCGTCCAGGCTCGTCCTCTTCGCGCTGGCGCTCTTGCTGGTCGCCATCCCGCCCGTGCGTCGGCTGCTCACGCCCGGCTTCCTCAAGCGGAACCACGTGCATGCCCGCGCGCTCGAGCAGTTCGCGCATCGCCGCCACGTCAGCGGCGCGCCGGCCAGCGTCCTGATCTACGCCTCGAGCGCCGAGCGGCGGGTCGAGATCGTCGCCGACGAGGCGATCCATCAGAAGACCGGCGACGGCGTGTGGAACGACGCGGTCAAGGCGGCGCTGGCCAAAATCCGCGCCGGCGACGCGGCCGGCGGCCTTATCGCCGCCATCGAGCGGTGCGGCGCGGCGCTGGCCGAGCACTTTCCGGCCAAGGGCCCGCCGCGGCCGGAACCCGCCGACGACCTCAAGGAGGTGTGAGCCGCTTCGTGGCCCAGACGGATGGGGGCGATCCGGCGTGCCTGGACGAAGTCAGGCACAAGGTCGCCAATCTCTTCCAGCTCCTGTCGACGCTGACCCGCCTGCGCCTGCAGCGCGCCGAGGAGGCCGAGAGCCGCCGCCAGTTGGGCTGGCTGCTCGACAATGTCGCCGCGCTCGCGCTCGTCCACAATCGCCTGCTGTCGCCGGACGAAAACGACTTCGCGCTCTGCCTCGACGACATGGCCGATCACTGGCGCCGGCGCTGCGCCGGCCGTCCGATCACGGTCGATGTCGCCGCCCAGTCGGTCGTCGTGCACGAGAGCCACGCCTCGGCGCTCGGCCTCATCGTCAACGAGCTCGTCGGCAACGCTCTCGCGCACGGGTTTCCCGACGGTCGGGCGGGCGCGATCCGCGTCGGCCTCGAACGGTTGGCCGACGGCCGCGCGGCCCTCGTCGTCGCCGACGACGGCGTCGGCTACGACCCGGCAAGCGTCGATACGGCCCGGCTCGGGCTCTGGCTGGTCAAGGGGCTCTGCGCCCAGGTGCGCGGCGTGCTCGCCATCACCGTCGAGGGCGGCGTCTGCTGCCGTCTGGAGTTCCCTGCTTAGACCGGACGCCTGCGCGCGAGCGCATCTTCGATTTGAGCCGCCGGCGCCCGCGTGCTTAAGAGCCGGGACGGGAGTGAAACAAGAATGACCGAAACGATCGAGCTGCCCGATGCGGGCAAGATCGCCGAGCTGGCCGCCGTGGGGATGCTGCCGTCGCTCTACGCCAGGCTGAAGCCGGACGCCGTGGCCATCTACGGCGCGCGCAGCCAGCGGACCTTCGCCGAGCTGAACGGCAACGCCAACCGCATCGTCGCCGCGCTCGCCCGCGCCGGCGTCACCGCCGGCGACCACATCGCGCTCTTGTGCGGCAACACGCCGGAGTTCGTCGAAGTGCTCGCCGCGGGCTGGCGCTCGGGCCTCAGGCTCACGCCGATCAACTGGCACCTGAGCCCGCCCGAGGTCGCCTACATCGTCAGCGACTGCCGGGCCAAGGCGCTGATCGCCCATGCGGACTTCGCAGCCGCGGCGACGGCGTCGCTGAACGACAATCTGAAGTGCAAGCTCGCCATCGGCGGCCCGATCGACGGCTTCGAAAGCTACGAGGCGGCGCTGGCGGCGCGAAAGCGACGCCGACCTGGCGCATCCGGTGCACGGCAACACCATGATGTACACCTCGGGCACGACCGGGCCGGCCCAAGGGCGTCTATCGCGCCCGCACCATGGCCATGCCGCCGTCCTGGGGCGAGGGCTCGCCCAAGGGCTACAAGTTCCACGAGGACGTGAACATGTGCTGCGGGCCGGCCTATCACGCCGCGCCGCTGGCCTTCGACATCGCCCAGCCGCTGAACAGCGGCATCACCATCGTCTTGATGGAGCGGTTCGACCCGGAGGGTTTCCTCAAGACCGTCGAGCAATACCGCGTGACCCACACCCACATGGTCTCGACCATGTTCCAGCGCATCCTGGCGCTGCCCAAGGCCGTGCGCGACAAGTACGACATCTCGAGCCTGCGCCACATCCTGCATGGCGCCGCGCCGACGCCGCCCGAGGTCAAGCGGGCCATGATCGAGTGGGTCGGACCGATCCTCTACGAGTACTACGCGGCCAGCGAAGGCGGCGGGAACTTCATGATCGACTCCCACGAGTGGCTGAAGAAGCCCGGCAGCGTGGGGCGGCTCCTGCCAGGCTCGGGAACCCGCATCGTCGACGACCACGGCGCCGACGTGAAGCAAGGCGAGGTGGGCGTGATCTACTTCCCGCACAGCCCGATCGCGCGGTTCGAGTACTACAACGACAAGGAGAAGACCAAGGCGGCCGAGCTGCCCGGCGGCGAGCACTTCACCGTCGGCGACATGGGCTATGTCGACGAGGACGGCTACCTCTTCCTCACCGGCCGCACGGCCGAGTGCATCATCTCCGGCGGCGTGAACATCTATCCGCAGGAGATCGACAACGAGCTCACCAAGCATCCGGCGGTGAAGGACGTCTGCACGGTCGGCGTGCCCAACGACGAGTGGGGCGAGGAGGTGAAGGCGGTGATCGCGCTGCATCCCGGCCACACGCCCTCGCCGGAGCTGGCCAAGGAGATGCTCGACTTCATCCGTCCGCACCTGGCCGGCTACAAGATGCCGCGCAGCATCGACTTCGTTGACGAGATTCCGCGCTCCGAGGCCGGCAAGGTTCAGCGCCGCCAGGTGCGCGCGCCCTATTGGGCCGGCCGCGACAAGCAGATCTGAGGAACCAGACCGGAGTTGAGCGCGGGGGCTAGGGCGCCGCTTCTTCCAGGTAACGCCGGCGGACATGGCGTTTGTAGGCGTCGGCCGAGAGCGGGCCGCCGGTGGCCTCGCGGACCAGGGTGGCGAAATCGACCAGGCTGGCGCGCTCGTGCACGCGCGGGCGCACCCAGGCGAAGTAGGGCGTGAAGTCGCCGCGCCCGAGGCCCTGGAGGATCTCCGGGCTGTCCAGCGTCGCGCGCTCGAAGAACTGCGCCGCCAGCATCGAGCCCATGGCGTAGTTCGGGAAATAGCCGAACAGGCCGGCCGACCAGTGGATGTCCTGCAGGCAGCCGTGCGCCAGATCGGGCGGCGTGCGGCCGAGCATCTTCCCGAACATCTCGTCCCAGGCGGTCGGGATGTCGGCGACGGCAAGGTCGCCCGCAAGAAGCGCCTGTTCCAGCCGGTAGCGCAGGATCACGTGCAGCGGATAGGAGATCTCGTCGGCCTCGACCCGCACGTAGCCGTCGTCGAGCCGCCGCCAGTTGTTGAGCACGTTCTTGAATGACCAGACCGCCGGATCGCCGCCCAGGTGCTCGGCCAACAGCGGCGCGAGGTAGGTGAGGAACTCCAGGCTCCGTCCGGCGACCATCTCCAGCGACAGCGACTGGCTCTCGTGCACGGTCATCCCGCGCGCCTGCCCCGCCGGCTTGAACGCCAGCGCGCGGGGCAGGTTGTACTCGTACATCGAGTGCCCCGCCTCGTGCAGCGTGGCGTGGATCGAGAACGCGACGTTCTCGACGTCGTAGCGGGTGGTGAAGCGGACGTCGCCCGGGCTGTGCGGCGCGGAGAAGGGGTGCGGCGCCTGGTCGATGCGGAAGTGATCCGGGTCGTGGCCGACGCTCAGCGCCAGCTGGTGCGAGAGCGCCGCCTGCTTGTCCACCGGGACCGGCGGGAAGTGGATGCGGCCCGGCCATCTGGCCTGCCGCTCGCGCACCTCGGCGATGAGGGGCGGGAGGAACGTGGCCAGATCGGCGAAGATCGGGTCGATCATCGCTTCGCTGACGCCCGGGTCGTACTCGTCGAGCATGGCGCCGTAGAGCGTGGTCCCCAGGGCCTCGGCCTTGGCGTGGGCGATCTCGCGGATGACGCCGAGCAGCTCGGTGAACGGCTCGGCGAAGCTCTTGAAGTCGTTCTCCGGCTTGGCCCGGGCCCAGATCGACTGCAGGCGGGCGGCGAGCCGCGACTTGGCCGCCTGCAGATCCTTCGGCGCGGCCGCCGCGTGCACCCAGTGGCGGCGCATCTCCTTCACGTCGGCCTGCTCGGCGGGCTCGAGCGCGCTCGCCATCGCCTCCGCCTCGGCGATCTCGGCGCCGGCGGCCTCCGAGCCGATGAGATCGACCGAGACCTCGGTCAGCGCCGCCATCTGTTCGCCGCGCGCCCAGGCGCCGCCGCGCGGCATGTTGGTCTGCGCGTCCCATCCCAGGATCGAGCGGGCGCCGTCGAGCTTGCCGGCGAGCTGAAAGCGGTGGGAAACGCGGGTGTAGGGGTCGTGCTGCGGGGCGGGTGCGCTCATGGGGCGCGACCATTGCGGGCGGTCGCTTCGCGCGTCAAGCCGGGCCGCGCGCAACCCCAGGACGGCGATACTTCAGACCACGCTGGAGTGCCGTTTCGCCTCGGGCTCGAGGTAGGCGTCGAACACGGCGCACGCGGCGCGCATGAAGGGGCGCCCGGCTTCCGTCACCACCACCCAGTCGCCGGCGATCACGACCAGCTCGTCATCCTCGAGCGGGCGAAGCCGCTCGATGGCGGGGGCGAGTTCGCTGCGGTCGCGGCCCCAGCTGGCTGAGACGGCGGCGAGGTTCACCGCAAGATCGCACATCAGCCGCTCGATGATCTCCGCCGCGGAAGCGGTCGTCGTCGCTCAGCGCGACGCCGCGGGCGGTGGGCAGGACGCCGGCCGCCACCGCCCTGCGCCATTCGACCTCGACGGCGGTGTTCTGCACGATAGCCTTGCGGCAGACGGCCGATGGCCGAGGCGCCGACGCCGATCAGCGTCTCGGCCTCGTCGGTGGTGTAGCCCTGGAAGTTGCGGTGCAGGCGCGCGTGCTTCGCCGCCCAGGCCAGCTCGTCGTCCTCGCGGGCGTAGTGGTCGAGGCCGACCCGCACGTAGCCGGCCGCGGCCAGCCGCTCGGCGGCCGCCTCGCTCTGCTCGATACGCTCCGCCTCGCCGGGAAGGGTCGAGGCGTCGATCAGCTTCTGGTGCGGCTTCATCCAGGGCACGTGGGCGTAGCCGAACAGCGCCAGCCGCTCGGGCGCCAGCGTCAGCACGCTGGTCCAGCGTGCCCAGCACGTCGGCCTTGCGTTTGCCGGGGCAGGCCGTACATCAGGTCGAGATTGAGCGAACGGACGCCGATCTCGCGCAGCCAGCCGGCGGCGCGGGCGACCACCTCGAACGGCTCGGGCCGGTTCACCGCCGCCTGCACGGCGGGCGACAGGTCCTGCACGCCGAGGCTGGCGCGGGTCAGGCCGTGGAAGGCGGCGGCCTGCACCCACTGGCGGGTCAGTTGCGAAGGATCGAGCTCGGCGGCGATCTCGCGCCCGGCTGCAGGTCGAACACGTGCCGGATGGCGCCGAAGAGGGCGGTGAGGTCGTCCAGCGACAGCATGTTCGGCGTGCCGCCGCCCAGATGCAGGCTGTTGGCGCTGAGCCGCGCCGGCAGACGCGCCTCGACCAGGGCGAGCTCGTCGCGGACCAGCCCGACATAGTCGCTGATCGTCTGAGGACGGATGCACCGCGCGCGCGTTGCAGGCGCAGTACCAGCAGAGGCGGGCGCAGAAGGGGACGTGGACGTAGAGCGAGACCGGCCTGGTCGTCGGCAGCGCCGAGAGCCAGCGCGCCGTACGCATCGGCGTCGATGGCGGGCGTGAACTGCGCCGCCGTCGGGTAGCTGGTGTAGCGCGGCGCGCGGCCGCCATAGCGGCTGAGCAGCGTGGCGCGATCCGGCGCTCTGGCGAGGGTCTGGGTCATGGCTCTCCTTCCGGCGACTGGTCGTAGCGGTCGCTGAGGATGCGGGCGGCGTCGCCGGCCGGGTCGTCGTACTGGCCGCTGCGCACCGACCACCAGAAGGCGCCGAGCCCGATCAGGGCGAGGAACAGCGAGACCGGCGCCAGCACCAGGATGATGGTCATCGCCGCGCCACCAGGTTCATGCGCAGCGCGTTCAGCGTCACCACCAGCGAGGAGCCCGACATGGCGATCGCGGCGATGAAGGGGTTGATCAGGCCGAGGATGGCCGCCGGCGCCGCGACCGCATTGTAGGCGGCGGAAAAGCCGAAGTTCTCCAGCGCGCGGCGCCGGGCGGCGCGCGCCACGTCGATCGCGTCGACGACGGCCATCAGGCCCTCGCCCTCGAACACCAGGTCGGCGGCGTTCTGGCTCGCGTCCACGGCGGCGCCGGGCGCCATCGAGGCGTTGGCGCGCGGCGAGCGCGGCTGCGTCGTTCAGCCCGTCGCCCACCATCAGCACCTTGCGCCCTTGCGCCCTCGAGCGCGTCGATCGCGTCGGACTTCTCGAACGGCGTGACGCCGGCGCGCCATTGCGCGACGCCGGCGGCCTCGGCGGCGGCCTGCACCGCCGCGCGCGACATCGCCCGACAGCACCTCGACCGTCAGCCCGCGCGCCTTCAGCGCCGCGACGGTCTCGGCCGGCGTCGGCCCGCAGCGCGTCGGCGAAGCGGAAGCGGATCAGGCGTCTCGCCCTCGAAGGCGAACCAGAGCTCGGTCTCGGGCGCCGGCGCGTCGGCCACGCCGACGAACGCCGCGCGGCCGAGCCTGGCCGGCTGGCCGTCGACCAGGCCCGCGACGCCGAGGCCGGCGGTCTCCTGCGCGTCCGTCGGCCACCGGGCCCGGACCGGCCGCGCGGGCCAGCGCCTGGGCCAGCGGATGGCGCGAGGCGCGGGCGAGCTCGGCGGCGACGACGAGGTGCGCGCGGGGCTGGGATCGATCGGCTCGGGCCGGCCCTCGGTGAGCACGCCGGTCTTGTCGAAGACGACCGTGTCGACCTCGGCCAGCCGCTCCAGCGCCGCGCCGGACTTCACCAGCACGCCCTTCCTGAACAGCCGGCCGGAGGCGGCGATCTGCACCGCCGGCACGGCCAGGCCCAGCGCGCAGGGGCAGGTGATGATGAGGACGGCGGCGGCGCGCAGCAGCGCCTCGCGCGGTCCGAGCCCGATCGCCCAGGCGCCGACGAAGGTCGCCAGCGCCAGGCTGTGCACCACCGGCACGTAGATCGCGGCCGCCCGGTCGGCGAGGCGCACATAGGTCGACTTCGACTGCGCGCCGGCCTCCATCAGCCGGGCGATGGCGGCCAGCGCCGAGTCCTCGGCGCGCGCCAGCGTCTGCAGGACCAGGCGTCCGTCGAGGTTCAGCGCGCCGGCCCGCACGACCGCGCCGGCGCGCACCGGCCAGGGCGTCGTCTCGCCGGTGATCAGGGCGTTGTCGAGGCTGGAGGCGCCGCTCGATGACGAGGCCGTCGACCGGCACGCGCTCGCCCGGCGCCACGGCGATACGGTCGCCGACGGCGACCTGCGCGACCGGCGCGCATGTGCTCGAGCGCCGCCGGCGTCGAGCCGCCGGGCCGCCGGGCGCCTGCAGGCCAGCAGGTCGCGCGCGGCGCCTGCGGCCTTGCGCGCGGAGCTGATGGTCGAGCCAGCGGCCGATCAGAAGCAGGAAGACCAGGCTGACCGCGGCGTCGAAATAGGCGTGCGCGCCCGCCCTGGATGGTCTCCGAGAAGCTGACGATGAGGGTGAGCAGCACGCCGATGGAGATCGGCACGTCCATGTTCGCCTTGCCGCGCCGCAGCGAGCGCCAGGCCGACTGGAAGAAGATGCGGCCGGCGTAGAGCGCGCAGGGCGTCGCGACGATGGCCGAGAGCCAGTACATGATCGCGCGCGTCGAGGCGTCGAGCTCCTGGCCGAACAGGCCGGCCCAGATCGGCACCGAGAACATCATCACGTTGCCGGCGCCGAAGCCGGCCACGCCCAGCGCCAGCGTCAGGCGGCGGCCCTCGGCGTCCTCCGCCGCCCGCGCCGTGGCGGGATCGAACAGGCTCGCGCGGTAGCCGGCCTTCTCGACCGCGCGCGATGACCGCGGCCGGATCGCCGGCCGGGCCCTTGAAGCGGCACCGAGAGCTTGCCGGTGGTGAGGTTGAGCCTGCGCCTGCTCGACGCCGGGCGCGCCGCCGGCCGCGGCTTCTCGACCTTGGCCAGGCAGGTCGCGCAGTTCGCGCCGCGCACCAGCAGCTCCAGCCGGCCCCGCCCTTCGCGATCCTGGCGTCAGGAAGCCCGAGAAGTCGGCGACCGCTTCGCTCATAGGACCAGCCGGCGCGCGGCGTCGAAGCGGCGGCCCTTGGCGTCCTCGGCGCGCAGGGTCGAGGTCCCAGGCCCCGCTCAGGCCGGCGGCCTGGCGCCTGATAGGCGCCGGGCGCCGTCTCGCGGAAGGCGAGCGCGCGCCGCCCATCTGCGGTCGCCGGGCGCTCGAGGCCGCCGCTGAGCTTCGAGCCCGCTCACCGGGCGTCCGTCGGCGGCGGTCACCGTGACGGCGAGCGCGCCGGCGCTGGTGACGCCGGCGGTCATGCGCCAGCCCAGCGCCTGCTGGCGGGCTTGCTGGTCGATCTCGTTGTCGAACGCCAGGCCCTCCTCGTAGGGCGATGCGGCCGCCTCGCCGGGATAGGTGCGATAGGCGTCGACCATCATGATCGTGTCGACCGCGAGCGTGACGCCGAAGAACACGACGAAGCCGGCCAGCACGTGCCAGCCGTTCAGGCGGAAGGATCGGGTTTGGCGTCTCGGCGGTCATTGCACCACCTGGTCGGCGGTCAGGAACCTGGATGCGACGGTCCAGCTCCTGGGCCCCTGGCTGAGCTTGAAGTTGATCGGCCGTATCGCCGCTGACGTCCTGGGCGGGCTCGGTGACGAAGCAGGCGCACCGCGCAGCACCTGGTTCGGCGTCGACGTTGATCGCGATCGGCCCGGTGGTCGGCGCGGCGCCCGGGGTCTTCAGGATGGCGTCCGGCACGCCGGAGACGCGCGACCGTGAACGCGCGCGGCTCGAAGCTGCGGTTGTCGATCTTCAGTGTGAAGCCGTTGCGGATCGCGCCGTCGTGCAGCCGCACGAAGGTCGGATTGCGGTCGCGCAGCGCCTCGAAGACCACCGGGCTGCGCGTCGCCAGGCCCCAGAGCATCAGGCCGGAGACCACGCACGAGCGCCGTCGCCGTAGTAGACCGTGCGGCGCGGACGAACTTGTAGACCGGCTTGCTGCCCAGCCAGCGTGGTCGGCGATCGGCGCAGTCGGTGTCATAGGCGATCAGGTCGCGCGGGCCGGCCGACGCGGTCCATGATCTCGTCGCAGGCGTCGACGCAGAGGCCGCAGTTGATGCACTCGAGCTGGCTGCCGTTGCGGATGTCGATGCCGGTCGGGCAGACCACGACGCACTGGTTGCAGTCGACGCAGTCGCCGCGCGCCGTCCCAGCTCTCGCCCTTCTTGTGCGGACCGCGCGGCTCGCCGCGGTCGCGGCGGTAGGTGACCTGCAGCGAGTGCTCGTCCAGCATCGCGCCCTGGATGCGCGGCCAGGGGCAGAGATAGGTGCAGACCTGCTCGCGCATCGTGCCGGCGAGCACGTAGGTGGTGAAGGTGAAGAGGGCGACCGAGAAATAGGCGGTGACCGGCGCCTGGTCCCGATCCAGACCTGCCCCCAGAGCGTCGGCGCATCCTCGAAATAGAAGATCCAGGCGCCGCCGGTCGCGACCGCGATCGCGAGCCAGGTCAGGTGCTTGCCGCCCTTGCGCCAGACCTTGTCCAAGGACCAGGGCGCCGCGTCGAGCCGCATGCGCGCGTTGCGGTCGCCCTCGAACAGCCGCTCGACGGCGATGTAGAGGTCGGTCCAGACCGTCTGCGGGCAGGTGTAGCCGCACCAGAGCCGCCCGAAGAGGGCGGTGACCAGGAACAGCGCCAGCGCCGCCATCACCAGAAGGCCGGTGATGAAATAGACCTCCTGCGGCCAGAGCTGGATGAAGAAGAAGTAGAAACGGCGGCCGGCGAAATCGACCAGCACCGCCTGCTGCGGCGCGCCGGCGGGCCGGGGCCAGCGGACCCAGGGATGACGTAGTAGACCGCCAGCGTCGCCACGAGCACGATCCACTTGATCGTGCGCCACCGGCCGTGGACCAGCTTGGGATAGATCGGCGTGCGCGGCTTGTAGAGGCCGACGCCGCGCTTGGCCTTCTCGCGCGCGGCCGCCGCCGCCGAGACCGGGCCGGCCTTGGCCGCGACGGGGTGCTCGCGGGTCCGATCGATGACGATGGTCATGGCGCGCCCGCGGCTCCCGTCAGGACCCGGCCGGCGTTGACGTGGATGTAGACGGTCAGCGCCTTGATCGTCGCGGGATCGAAGCGATGGCCCCAGGCCGGCATGACGCCGCCGTGGCCGTTCCAGATCTGGTCGTGGATCGAGGCGCGGTCGGAGCCGTAGAGCCAGTCGCGCGTCGGTCAGGTTCGGCGCGCCCGATGGTCTGGTTGCCCTGGCCCGGTCGGCCCGTGACAGACGGCGCAGTTGGCCTCGAACACGGGCGCCGGCGCGACGCACGGCGGCGATGTCCGCCGGCCGGTGCGACAGGGCGACCACGATACTCGGTCAGGTCGTCGATCTGGTCGGCCTTGCAGGATCTGGTCGCGGCCGAACGCCGGCATCGCGGACATCGCGCGCGTTCGGATCGCCGGAGCGGACGCCGTAGGTGATGGTCCGCTGGATGTCCTCCAGCGAGCCGCCCCACAGCCAGACGTCGTCGCGCAGGTTGGGATAGCCCTTGCCGCCCGTGCCGCCTGGCCCGTGGCAGGGCGCGCAGTTGTCGCGAGAAGATCGACTGCCCGACGGCCAGCGCATAGCTCTGCATGCCGGGATCGCGTCTCGATCTGCTCGAGCGACGCGCTGGTCCAGCTGGCCGGCTCTCCGCCTTCGCGCTGGGCCGCCATGGCCGCCAGGTCCTGCATCGACCTGCGCGCGCGAAGACTGGTGCAGGATGCCGGGCGTCGAGCTGCGCAGGCCCGGCCACGCCGGCATCAGGATCCAGTAGACGACCGCGATCGCGATGCAGGCGTAGAAGATCCACAGCCACCAGCGCGGCAGCGGGGTGTCCAGCTCCTTGATCCCGTCCCACTCGTGGCCGGTGGTCTCGGTGCCGGTGTGTTCGTCGACCTCGCGCTCGCTCATGGACGGTCCGCCTCGTCGAGCGTGGCGCGGGCGGCCTTGTCGAACTCCGCCTTCTTCTTCGGCCAGAAGGCGTAGGCGGCCGCGGCGAGGAACATCAGGACGAAGTAGACCGTCCCGCCCTGCTGCACGGCCCTGGCCACGGTTTCGTAGCTCATGGCCATCACCTCTGATTGTTCGGGTCTTGCGGCTGGTAGGTCGAGAAGTCGACCAGCGTGCCCAGCATCTGCAGGTAGGCGATCAGGGCATCCATCTCGGTGATCCGGTCCGGATCGCCGCCGAAGTTGCGGTTGACCACCTTCGTCCCGTAGCGGCGCCTTCAGCCCGGTGACGCTGGCGTAGGGATCGTCCTGGGCGCGCAGATCGTCTGCGGCGTGGGCGATCATGTCGTTGGTGTACGGCACGCCGACCGTCCGCATCGCGCGCAGCTTGTCCTCGATGTCGCGGTAGTCGAGGTCGGTCTCGGCCAGGAACCGGTAGGGCGGCATCACCGACTCCGGCACCACCGAGCGCGGATCGATCAGGTGGTCGCGGTGCCAGCCGTCGGAGTACTTGCCGCCGACGCGGGCGAGGTCCGGGCCCTGCCGCTCCGAGCCCCACTGGAAGGGGTGGTCGTACATGCTCTCGGCCGCCAGGCTGTAGTGGCCGTAGCGTTCGACGTCGTCCTTCAGCGAGCGGATCATCTGCGAGTGGCAGAGGTAGCAGCCCTCGCGGATGTAGATGTCGCGCCCCTCGAGCTCGAGCGGCGTGTAGGGGCGCATGCCCTTCACCGGCTCGATCGTGTTCTGCAGGTAGAACAGCGGGACGACCTCGACGAGGCCGCCGATGGCGACCACGATGATGATGCCGATCAGCAGCAGCAGCGAGTGCCGCTCGAGCCTGCCGTGGGCTTTCCAGGAGAACAGCGCCATCGGATCAGGCCGTCGCCGCCGCGGGCAGGGCCGCGGACGTTGGCTGGGCGGCGAGCGCCAGCTGCGGCGAACGGATCGTCCGCCAGACGTTGTAGATCATGATCAGGACACCCGAGAGGTACATGCCGCCGCCGACCAGCCTGACCACGTTCTCGACGTGGCGGGCGGAAACGGTCTCGGCGAAGCTGTAGGCGAGGAAGCCCTGCGGCGTGTATTCGCGCCACATCAGGCCCTCCATGATCCCGGCGACCCACATCGCGGTGATGTAGAGAAGGATGCCGGTGGTCGCGATCCAGAAGTGCCACTCGACCAGCGTGTTCGAGTAGAGGCGCTCCTTGCGCCACAGCCACGGCACGATGCAGTAGAGCGAGCCGAAGGTCATGAAGCCGACCCAGCCCAGCGCGCCGGAGTGCACGTGGCCGATGGTCCAGTCGGTGTAGTGCGACAGCGCGTTGACCACGCGGATCGACATCACCGGGCCCTCGAAGGTCGACATGCCGTAGAAGGCCAGCGACACGACCAGCATGCGGATGACGGGGTCGGTCCTGCAGCTTGTCCCAGGCGCCGGACAGCGTCATCAGCCCGTTGATCATCCCGCCCCAGGACGGCATCCACAGCATGATCGAGAAGGTCATGCCCAGGGTCTGGGTCCACTGCGGCAGCGCCGTGTAGTGCAGGTGGTGCGGGCCGGCCCAGATGTAGATGAAGATCAGGGCCCAGAAGTGGATGATGGACAGCCGGTAGGAATAGATCGGCCGCTCCGCCCGCTTGGGCATGAAGTAGTACATCATCCCGAGGAACCCGGCGGTCAGGAAGAAGCCGACGGCGTTGTGGCCGTACCACCATTGCACCAGCGCGCTCTGCACGCCTGACCAGACCTCGTAGCTGCGGTGATTGAGGAAGTTCACCGGCACGGCGAGGTTGTTGACGATGTGCAGGATGGCGATGGTGACGATGAACGACAGGTAGAACCAGTTCGCCACGTAGATGTGCGGCTCCTTGCGCTTCCAGAGCGTGCCAAGGAAGACCATCAGGTAGGCGACCCAGACGACGGCCAGCCAGAGGTCGCAGACCCATTCCGGCTCGGCGTATTCCTGGCTCTGGGTGATGCCGACCAGGTAGCCGAGGCCGGCCAGCACGATGAACAGGTTGTAGCCCCAGAAGACGAACCAGGGCGTCACGCTCGCCGAACAGGCGCGCGCGGCAGGTGCGCTGCACGACGTAGAAGGAGGTCGCGATCAGGGCGTTGCCGCCGAAGGCGAAGATCACCGCCGAGGTGTGCAGCGGGCCGCAGGCGGCCGAAGTTCAGGAAGCCGAAGTCAGGGAAGTAGAAGATGCGCGGAAACGACAGCTGCGCCGCCAGGATCACGCCCACCAGCATGCCGGCCGCGCCCCAGAACAGCGTCGCGATGACGCCGGCCTTGATCACGCCGTCCATGTACTGGTCGGGCTTGGGTTTGAACCGGCCGTCGCTGAGGCCCATCAAAAGCGCAAAGCCGCCGATCACGAAGGCGGCCGTGAAGATGTAGCCCTGGAACTGGAAGAGCGGGTCTTTCGAGGCCGCGGTCGCAGACCGCCCAGAGCAACGCCCCGAGCACGCAGACAACCAGATAGATCGAGCCCTCGGTGGGCCAGCCGTCGTCGGTGGTGGACTGAATTGCCATCCCGCCCCTCGCGTTGCAAGTCGCCGAGGGGATCGCGCAGGTGGGCGGAGGCTGACCTTGATGCAGATCAACGCGGCGGGTTTGCCGCAGAAATCGAGCCGGCGCCGCGCCCGGGCCAATCGCTCAGGCTTCGACGGCGAACGTAAGGCCCGCGTTCTTCTGCAGCCGGTCGATCAGCGGCTGACCCATCGCCGAGGCGCGTCGTCCAGCAGCCGCCCGGCGTCGCCGACCGGGGCGCGTCGCGCACGAGACAAACGGCGCTCTCGGCCAGGATCTTCGACGTCGAACCGTAACCCGGATCCATGTCGCCCTTGACCGAGCAGCGGATGGTGCGCCCGTCCCTGGACTCGCCGACGAACAGGATGTCGTAGAACCCCGCTTCGCGCTCCTCCTTGCTCGGCCCCTCGCCGGGCTGCGGCATCGGGCCTGCGCCGAAGTCGAAGCCGGTCTGCGGCGGCCCGCCCGCCGGCGGCCCGTCGACCATCAGCATCTCGTCGTACTGGAAATCCGCCCCCCAGGGGTGGCCGAGCAGCAGGTTCGAGCGGTGCACGGCCTTGGTGTTGATGCCCGCCATCATGAACGGCGCGACCCACGAGCCGGTCACCTTGTCTTCGTACGGCGTCTCTCCGTCGGGCTGCGCCGGACCCTTGAAGCCGGGGGTGAGCGCGAACGGGTCGGCCATCACCGCGCCGAGCGAGGCGTCCTTCTGCATGGCGGCCATGGTCGCCATGCCGCTGGCCAGCGTGCCGCCGGAGAGGCCTCCCTTGCAGCCCCCGCACGCGTCCGCGAACGCGCGCCACCGGCGCGCCAAAGCGCTTCTTCGCCTCTTCCTCCAGGAAGAAGACGCCGAGGTCGAAGGGGATCGAGTCGAAGCCGCAGGAGAAGACGATGCGCGCGCCCGACGCCTTCGCCTTGGCCTCGTTCGCGCCGATCATCGCGGCGATCCAGTGCGACTCGCCGGTCAGGTCGACGTAGTCGCGTCCCGCCTCCGCGCAGGCGGCGACCAGCCCGCTCCCATAGAGCTGGTAGGGGCCGACGGTGGTGATGATCGCCTTGGCCGAGCGCGCCATGGCGCTCAGCGATGCGGCGTCGGCGGCGTCGGCGACCACCAGCGGCACGCTCTCCGGCGCGCCGATCAGCCCGCGCACTTCGGCGAGCTTGGCGGCGCTGCGACCCGCCATCGCCCAGGTCACGTCGCCGGCGGCGCCGTAGGTCTTCAGCATGTGCTCGGCGACCAGGCGGCCGGTGTAGCCGGTCGCGCCGTAGACGATGATGTCGTGGTCGGCCATGCCGCCCTCCCCTGATGCGGCCGCGACCCTTCCAGCCTGCCGTCGGGGCGGTCAAGCCGCTCTCGTCATGGCCGAGTGTTCGGCCACCGATGAGCACGGTCGGCATCTGGTCTAGCGTCCGCCCCGTCGCGGTAGGGTTCCTCGGTTGCCGGGGGAGGCTTGGATGGCCGAAGCGGTCTCGGAAGAGCTCGACGGCGCGGCGCTCGCGGCCGCCGCTCCGCGCGGATCGGAGCTGACCTGGCAGGCGCTGGTCGCCGGGGCGCTGGTGGCGGCGGTGATGGGCTGCGCCTACCCCTACATGGTGCTCAAGCTGGGCTTCGGGCCGAACGTCTCGATCGTCTCGGCCTTCTTCGGCTTCATCCTGCTCAGCATCATCGCGCGCAAGAGCTACGACCGCTGGCGCAACAACATCGTGCAGACCGCCGGCACCTCGGCGGCGCAGACCGCCTTCATGTGCGGCGTGCTGGCGGCCTTCGACATGCTGCGCTCGTCCAAGGTCGTGCACTTCACCCTGAACCCGACGCCGCTGCAGGTCTTCATCTGGCTGACCACCGCCTCGCTGCTCGGGCGTGCTCCTCGCCGCGCCCATGCGCCGCCACTTCGTCGTCGACGAGAAGCTGGCCTACCCGGACGGCATGGCCGCGGCCGAGACCCTGATCGTGCTCGACCCCCGGCACGGCGCGGAGACCCAGTCCGAGGAGGGCCGCGCCTTCGCGCGCCGCGCGGCGATGGTGCTGGGCGTCGGCATGCTCGCCTCCGGCCTCGTCATGCTGTTCCGCAACGACGCCCGCATCTTCAACCTGATCCCGGAGGCCTGGACGCCCGGCGCGCTCACGCTGGGCGCGGCCGGCGCGTCGTTCGCGCTCGCCGGCATGGGCGTCGGCGCCGCCTACAGCCTGCTCAGCCTGGGCTCCGGCATGCTGGTCGGCCTGCGCATCAACACCTGGATGCTGGCCGGCTGCATCCTCGGCTGGATCGTCGCGCCGTGGCTTCTGATCACCCACGGCGTCCTGCCGAACATGCCGACCCGCAGCCTGGTGCTCTACTGGGTGATGTGGCCGGGCGTGGCGATGATGATGGCCGGCGGGCTGGCCGCCCTCTTCCTGCGCTGGCGCATGCTGATCGAGGCCTTCCGCGGGCTGGCCGACGCGCGCAGCGGGGCGGAGGAGTTTCCGCTGCTCTGGGTCGGCGTCGGCGCCGCGGTGCTGGCGGTGGCGCTCTGCGTGATCCAGCGGGTCTTCTTCGGCCTGCCGCTGTGGATGAGCGCGGTCGCGATCGCGCTCTCCGTTCCCCTGATGCTGGTCGGCCTGCGCGCGCTGGGCGAGACCAACTGGGGGCCGATCGGACCGCTCTCCAACCTGATGCAGGGCCTGTTCGCCCTGCTCGCGCCCGGCAACGTGCTTGGCCAACGTCATGGGCACGGGACGACCGGGACGATCGCGGTGACCTCGGAAGGCCTGATGCAGGACTACAAGGCCGGGCACCTGATCGGCTCGACGCCGCGCTCGATGACCATCGCCCAGCTGATGGGCGCGCCGATCGGCGCCGCGGCGCTCGCCGTCACCTACCCGGCGCTGGTCAAGACCTACGGCATCGTCGGCGACCACGCCGGGCTCGCCGCGCCGGGCTCGCGGCGGACGGCCGCGCTCGCCGAGCTGCTCAGCGGCGGCTTCGACAAGATCTCCCACTCGGCGCTGATCGCCGCCGCCATCGCCGCGGTGCTCGGCGTCGTCTTCGCCATCTGCGAGACGCGGCCGGCGCTTGCGCCGCTGGACGCCGTCGCCGACCGGGCTCGGCCTCGGCATCCTGCTGCCCTTCGCTTCGGTGCTCTCGCTCTTCATCGGCGGCGTGGCCGGCGCCGATCTGGCAGGCGCGCGATCCCCGACCTCGGCCAAGCGCTACCTGATCCCGCTCGCGTCGGGCCTCATCGCCGGCGAGGCCATGGTCGCGGTCGTGGTGCCGGTCCTGCTGTGGCTCGGGCTCGGCAAGGGCTGAGCGATGCACGGCCAGCCGCCCGTCGTCATCGCGCCCTACGATCCCGCCTGGCCGGCGATGTTCGAGGCCGAGCGCGACCTCATCGCGCCGGTGCTCGCGCCCTGGGCGGCCGGGCCGATCGAGCACATCGGCTCGACCGCCGTCCCTGGCCTGCCGGCCAAGCCGGTCATCGACATCATGGCCGGCGTGCGCGACCTCGCCTCGTCCCGGCCGGCGATCGAGGCGCTGAAGCCGCTCAGCTACTGCTGGTTCGACTACAGGGGCGATGTGATGCACTGGTTCTGCAAGCCCAGCGACCAGGTGCGCACCCACCACCTGCATCTGGTGCCGTTCGAGAGCCCGCTCTGGCGCGAGCGCCTCGCCTTCCGCGACCGCTTGCGCGCCGACGCGGGCGTCCGCGCGGCCTACCGCGACCTGAAGCTCCGCCTGGCCGCCGAGCACCGCGACGACCGCGAGGCCTACACCGAAGCGAAGACGCGACTTCATCCTGGCGACGCTCGCCAGCCGGGGGGCCTGATCGCCAAGGCCCCGGCAGGCGGCGCGGCGGCCATCAATGGGGCTGGACGATCGTCCATAGGGCGAACGCGATGATCCCGACGTTGAGGTAGCCGGTCGCGGCCATGGACAGAAACCGGTTGTTGCCGACCACGATCACCGCGACCAGCAACGGCAGCGCGGCGAACGCGTCGAGCTGCAGCGCATAGGCGAGGCGATGCGCTGGATCGACCAGGGACCGGTCGATCGGCCAGAGCCGGTAGATGACCGCGAACGCTGCGACCATGGCCGCAACGCCGCTGGCGGCGCCGATGGCGACGATCCTCTGGTCTCGGGTCATTGCGCCCTCCCTTGGCCCAAAGGGGCCGAGCGAGCAGTTAGAACACCCCCGGCACGATGCGGTAGGGGACGCGGGCGACGTACGCGCGCCAGAGCGGCCCGTACTTGGCGGCGCAGCGGCGGTCGTCGTCAATCTGGCGGGGGATGAGCAGCGCCACGTAGAACAGCGGGTAGAGCCAGGGGCCGATGCGCTCGGGATAGCCCAGCGCCAGCGTCAGGCCCGTCGCCATCAACACCTCGCCCAGGTAGTTGATGTGCCGCGCGGCGCCCCAGAAGCCGCTGACCAGGAGGCGCTTGTCGCCCTCGACCAGGGCCTCCGGCGCGATGAGGCCGAGGAACTTCGCGTCCGGGTCGCGCTTGAAGACGTACTTCTGCATGTTCGCGCCGCGCGCCAGCGACCAGCCGGCGAAGAAGACGATCGCAGCGCCGATGAGGAGCGCGGCCGGCGCGTGCGGATTGGGCAGGTCGGCGGTCGACCACAGGCCGACGGCGTAGAAGTAGGGATAGAAGACCAGGCACCCCCAGCCGAGCTTGAACCCGACCCGCTCGGCGAACAGGTCGTAGGTGTAGAGGTGCACCCGCTCGAAGAAGAGGTACTCGCAGAGGAAGAACTGAAGAGCGCGACGTAGAGCACGACGCCGGGCGAGGGGTCCTTGGCGAACGCCATGCAGGTGGTGGGCGGCGAAGGAATAGAGGTTCAGGCCCAGCATCGTCGCGCCGACCATGTAGAGCCACATCTTCGCGTCGATGCGCCCGCCGAGCCAGCGCGGGTTCCACAGCCGGCCGAGGAAGAGGTCGGCCAGCAGGCCCTTGCCGCTCGCCGGCGCCGGCAGCACCAGCGCGAGCGTGAAGATGAGGCCCAGCACGCAGGCGCCGGCCAGGCCCTGCCAGCGCGTGGTCCAGAAGTAGTCCCAGGGCAGCCAGCCCAGCTGCACGCCGACGCCCAGAGCGCGATCGTGGCCACGAAGACCAGCAGCCCGTTCAGCCGATAGCGGTACGGCCGGCCGGTCGCCGGATCGGCGACGTAGCCGTCGACCGTGCGCGCCGGCAGGACGAGGTGCAGCAGCGGTGATCACCGCATAGACGGCGAGCGGCGCGAGGAAGCCGGTGAACGAACTCAGGACAGGCCCTCCGTCGAGCGCGCCATGATGGCGATCTGCATGCGCCGGGGCAGCAGGCGGCCCATGACGAAGCGGGCGAAGCGGTTGGTCGCGCCCGGGCTGACCACCGGCCCCTTGCCCAGCGCGTCCAGCGTCCGCTCCGCGACCACGCTGCGCGTCGAGCGTCGCCCGGCGCATCGCCGCTCGCCGCGGCGGCGTAGCCGGGCGTGCGCACCGCGCCGGCGGCCGAGACGACGACGTCGACGCCGTGCGGCCTGAGCTCGGCCCACAGGCTCTCGCCGAAGACGATGTTGAACGCCTTGGCGCCGGCGTAGGCCGCGATGCGCGGGCTGCCCTGATAGCCGGCCAGCGATGACATCAGCACCAGCCCGCCGCGGCCGCGCGCGACCATGGCCGGCGCCAGCGTGCGGGCGAAGACCAGCGGCGCGCGCACGCTCACGTCGACGACGCGGGCGAGGTCCTCGATCGGCCGCTCGACCAGCGCGCCCCACCGGCGCGAACGCCGCGTTGTAGACGCCGAGGCCCGACCTCGACGTCGGCGATCAGCGCGCTCGAGAGCATCCGCCAGGTCGGGCCGCGCCAGGTCGAGCGCCTCGGTGCGCACTTCGACGCCCGCGCTCGGCGCGCAGCTGCCGTGCGACCTCTTCGAGCTTGTCCGCGCGGCGCGCCAGCAGCATCAGGTTCAGCCCGCGCGCCGCCAGCGCCGTCGGCGAACGCCGCGCCCAAGCCCTCGGACGCCCCGGCCACGATCGCCCACGGGCCGTACTTCGACTGAAACGACGCCGACATGGACTGCTCGGACTTCCCCCCGGGCGTCGATGCCTAGCCGAATTGCGCGCGCGCGGCGACGCTCAATGCGCGTCCAGGTGCATTGCCTTCGACGCCGCTCCCGGCTTAGGGTTCAAGCTGAACGCCGATAAGGAACCGCGCGCACGCGGCCGGAGGACCCCGATGAAGTTCACCTGGTTCAACCTGATGCCCTGGCCCTACCTGCCGGACGACTTCCGCGAGAAGAACCGGTCGGTCTGGGTCGACATCGACCAGAAGCTGTTCGATCCGGCCAAGAGCCACGAGGTCTACAACACCTACATGGACCTGCTCGAATACGCCGGCACGGTCGGGTTCGACGGCATCGGCGTCAACGAGCACCACCAGAACGGCTACGGCATCATGCCGTCGCCGAACATCATCGCCGCCGGGCTGGCGCGCCGCACCAAGGACGTGGCGCTGGTCGTGCTCGGCAACTCCATCGCCCTCTACAACCCGCCGGTCCGCGTGGCCGAAGAGTTCGCCATGCTCGACTGCATCTCCGGCGGGCGGCTGGTGGCCGGCTTCCCGGTCGGCACCTCGATGGACACCAACTACTGCTACGGCCAGATCCCGTCGCTGACGCGCGAGAAGTACGCCGAGGCGCACGACCTGATCATCAAGGCCTGGACGACGCGCGAGCCGTTCGCCTTCAACGGCCGCTACAACAAGCTGCGCCACGTCAACATCTGGCCGCGGCCGATCCAGCAGCCGCATCCGCCGGTGCACATCCCCGGCGGCGGCTCGGTCGAGACCTACGACTTCTGCATCGACAACACCTATTCGTATTCCTACCTCAGCTTCACCGGCTACATCCGCGCCAAGGCGCTGATGCAGGGCTACTGGGACCGCGTCGCGGAGCGGAACGCGCCCGACACCTCGCCCTACCGCGCCGGCTTCGCCCAGACCATCTGCGTCGCCGAGACCGACGAGGAGGCCGAGCGCCTCTACTGGCCGCACGTGAACTACTTCTACAATCGCTGCCTGCACGTCTATCCGGGCTTCGCCGACGCGCCGGGCTACCGCACGATCAAGACCATCCAGTCGGGCGCGCTGTCGCAATACGCGCCGCCGCGCGGCGGCTTCGCCGAGCTCACCTGGAAGGACCTGATCGAGGGCGGCCACGTCATCGCCGGCTCGCCCGGAGACGGTGCGCCAGCGCATGGAGGAGATGATCAAGGGCCTCCACGTCGGCAACATCTTCTGCCTCATGCACGTGGGCAACATGCCGACCGAGAAGTGCATGTATTCGACCAAGCTTTTCGCCGACAAGGTGCTGCCGCACCTGCGCGGGATGTTCCCCGAGTTCGCCGACGACAGCCGCTTCTGGTGCCATCCGCTGAACCAGACGGTCAGCGCCGGCCGCCTGCCGTCCGAGCGCGACGCCTTCGCAGCCGCGCGCGAAGCGGCCCTGGTCCCGGGGGAATAGGCGATGGAGCTCAAGACCGTTCAGACCGCGCACGTTCCGGTCCAGTACCTGGAAGGCGGATCGGGCCAGCCGCTCGTCTTCCTGCACGGCGCCGGCGGCATGACCGCGCGACGACCCGTTCCTGGCCAAGCTCGCCGCAGCGCTTCCACGTGCATGCGCCGTTCCTTCCGGGTTACGGCGAGAGCCAGGAGTGCCCCGAGCTGCGCGACATGCTCGACTTCACGCTCCACACCTGGGACGTGGTCGAAGCGCTTGGGCTCGAAGGATCCGATCCTGGTCGGCCACTCGATGGGCGGCATGATCGCCGCTGAGATGGCGGCGATCGCGCCGCATGACGTCAGCCGCCTCGGCGCTGATCTGCCCGGCGGGGCTCTGGCTCGACGACCATCCGATCCCCGACTTCTTCTCGACCCTGCCGTTCGAGATGCCGGCGCTGCTGTTCCACGACGCGGCGGCCGGCGCGCAGATGATGACGGCGGGCCGCGACGTGTCCGACCCGAACTTCCTGCAGACCTACCTGGTCACCAACGCGCGCCAGCTCGGCATGGCCGGGCGGATCCTGTTCCCGATCCCCGAGCGCGGACTGGCCGGGCGGCTCTATCGGGTGAAGGCCAAGACCATCCTGGTCTGGGGCGACTCCGACAAGCTGATCGCGCCGGTCTACGCCCAGGAGTTCAAGCGCAAGATCGCCGGCGCCCAGCTGGTCTCCATCCCGGAGGCGGGGCACATGGTGATCTTCGAGAAGACCGACCAGGTCGCCGACGCGATCGGACGCCTGGCCCAGTAAGATCGCTCACCCCTCGCCAGCGAGCGGCCCGCCCCTTCAGGGCGCCGAGATCGGAACGTCCGCAATGGGGGTTAGCGGACGTTCGTTTGACAAGTAGAACGCGAGGCCTTGCGCGACGAGCCGACATTCACCGAGCGCCTGGGCCATTTGAGTCTGGCCGCGCTGCTGGCGGCGCTGGCGAGGGCTGTGGCGGCCAGGGCCAGCGCGCAGCGGCCGCCGCCGACGGTCGGCGTGGTCACCATCGAGCCGCAGCCTGTGATGCTGACCACCGAGCTCCCCGGACGCACCAGCCCCTACGAGACCGCCGACGTGCGGCCGCAGGTCGGCGGGATCATCGAGGCGCGCCTGTTCAGCGAAGGCTCGCTCGTGCGCGCCGGGCAGGTGCTCTATCAGATCGAGCCGGCGCCGTTCCGCGCCGCTTACGACCAGGCGAAGGCGCAGCTGGCCAGCGCCGAGGCCAACCTCGCCGCCACGCGGGCGAAGGCCGAGCGCTTCGCCACGCTCATGAAGCAGGATTCGGTCGCCGCCCAGGACTACGACGACGCCGAGGCGGCGTTCAAAGAGGCGCAGGCCACCGTCCAGCAGGATCGCGCGGCGACGCGAGGCGGCGCGGATCAACCTCGCCTTCACCCGCGTAACGGCCCCGATCACCGGGCGGATCGGCATCTCGACGGTGACCAAAGGCGCGCTGGTCACCGCCAACCAGCCGACCGCCCTCGACACCATCCAGCGGCTCGACCCGATCTATGTCGACGTCACCCAGTCGGTCGCCCAGCTCGTGGCGCTGCGCCGCCAGGTCGAGCAGGGGCAGGTCACCGCGGGCGCGCCGGCGAGCGCCGAGGCGCACATCACCCTCGACGACGGGACGACCTATCCGCTCGCTGGCCGCCTCCAGGTCACCGACGTCACCGTCGACCAGGCCACCGACGCCGTGACGCTGCGGGCGATCTTTCCCAACCCCTCCGAGCTCTTGCTGCCCGGCATGTTCGTGCGCGCGACGATCGCCGAGGGCGTCAGCCCCGCGGGCCTGCTCGTGCCCGAGCAAGGCGTCGGCCACGACCAGAAGGGCCAACCGACCGCGCTCGTGGTCAACGGTATGGGCGTTGTCGAACTGCGCCAGCTCGCGGTCAGCCAGACGGTGGGGAACAAGTGGTTGGTCACCTCGGGTCTGAACGCCGGCGACCGGGTGATCGTGGAAGGGACCCAGTCAGCCGAAGCTGGAGCGCAAGTCCGCGCCGTCCCCGCCGACAACGTCCGGTAGGCCGGCGTTGCTGTCGCGCTTCTTCATCGAACGGCCGATCTTCGCGACTGTCATTGCGATCGTGATCATGGTGGCCGGCGCGCTCGCCATCCGCACCCTGCCGATCGAGCAGTACCCGACGATCGCGCCGCCGTCGGTCGCCATCTTCGCGGAGTATCCGGGCGCGTCGGCGGCGACCGTCGAGACCTCGGTCACCCAGGTCATCGAGCAACAGCTCACCGGCCTCGACCACCTGCTCTACTTCTCGTCCACCAGCAGCTCGGACGGCGGCGTCCAGATCCAGGTGACGTTCGCGCCGGGCACCGATCCCGACATCGCCCAGGTGCAGGTGCAGAACAAGCTGCAGTCGGCGTTGCCGCTGCTGCCCGCGCAGGTCACCCAGCAAGGCATCGGCGTCGCCAAGGCCCAGGGCGGCTTCCTCATGGTCGTGGGGCTCAGCGACACCAGCGGGCGTTACAGCTCGATCGACATCGCCGACTATCTGCGGAGCGTCATCGTCGACCCGCTGGCGCGGGTCAACGGCGTCGGCGCCGTGCGGGTCTTCGGCGGGCAGTACGCGATCCGCATCTGGCTCGATCCCTACAAGCTGCAGACCTACGGCCTCATGCCGTCCGACGTGCGAGCGGCGGTGCTGGCCCAGAACGTCCAGGTGACCGGCGGCGAGGTCGGCGGCCTGCCTTCGCCGCCCGGGCAGGAGCTGGACGCCACGGTCACCGCCCAGTCGTTGATGACGAGTCCCGACCAGTTCAAGGCGATCATCCTGAAGACGGAGCCAAACGGCTCGGTCGTGCGGCTGTCCGACGTCGCGCGCGTCGAGCTCGGCGCCGACGACTATTCCACCACCACTCGCCTCAATGGCCTCCCGGCGGGGGGCGTCGCCATCCAGCTCTCGCCGGGCGCCAATGCGCTCACCACCGCCGACCTGGTCAAGCAGAGGGCCTCGCAGCTCGCCGCGAGCCTGCCGCCTGGGCTGAAGCTGAGCTTTCCGGTGGAACTCGACGACCTTCATCAAGCTCTCGATTCAACAGGTGGTCGTCACGCTGATCGAGGCCATCGCCCTCGTCATCGCGGTGATGTTCGTGTTCCTGCAGGATTGGCGGGTCACGCTGATCCCCGCCGTCGCGGTGCCTGTCGTTCTGCTCGGGACCTTCGGCGTGCTCGCCGCGTTCGGCTATTCGATCAACACGCTGACCATGTTCGCCATGGTGCTGGCGATCGGCCTTCTGGTCGACGACGCCATCGTTGTGGTCGAGAACGTCGAGCGGATCATGAGCGAGGAGGGATTGCCGCCGAAGGAGGCGACGATCCGTTCGATGGGCGAGATCACCGGCGCGCTGATCGGCGTCGCGCTGGTGCTGGCGGCGGTGTTCCTGCCGATGGCCTTCATCGGCGGCTCGACCGGCGTCATCTACCGCCAGTTCTCGATCACCATCGTCGCGGCGATGTCCCTGTCGATCCTGGTGGCGCTGGTCCTGACGCCGGCGCTCTGCGCCAACCTGCTCAAACCCGTCGAAAAGGGCCATCGCGAGCACGCCCGCGGCTTCTTCGGCTGGTTCAACCGAACGTTCGCCGCCACCGTGAGCCGCCACCAGGCGTCGCTCGGCCGCGTGATCGGTCGCCCGCTGCCGGCGCTGATCCTCTACGCGGTGCTGATCGTCGCCCTGGTCGGGCTGTTCGTGCGCCTGCCCAGCGCCTTCCTGCCCGTCGAGGACCAGGGCTCGATGATCGGCCTCTACACGCTGCCGGCCGGCGCCACCCAGTCTCGGACCGTCGCCGTCGGCAAGCAGATCGAGCACTACCTGCTGGGCGACGAGAAGCGGAACATCGAGGCCCTGTTCACCGTCGCCGGCTTCAACTTCGGCGGCAACGGGCAGAACCTCGGCCAGGCGTTCATCCACCTCACCGACTGGAAGGACCGACCAGGGGCTGAGAACAGTGCAACGGCGATCGCCCAGCGGGCGACCCGGGCGCTGTCGCAGCAGGTCCGCGACGGCCAGGTCTACATGCTCGTGCCGCCCGCCGTGCCCGGGCTCGGCAGCTCGTCCGGCTTCGACCTGCAGCTGGAGGACCGCGGCGGGCTCGGCCATGAGCGCCTGATGGCGGCGCAGGACCAGCTGTCTGGCGCTCGCCGCCAGGGACCCCATCCTCGCCGGCGTGCGGGCCAACAATCAGGCCGACACGCCGCAGCTCCACCTCGACATCGATTCTTCCAAGGCGACCGCCCTCGGCCTCAATCTTGGCGACATCGACGACACCTTCGCCCTGGCCTGGGGCGGCTCGTTCATCAACAACTTCGTCGACCGCGGACGGGTGAAGCGGGTCTTCCTGCAGGGCGATGCGCCGTTCCGCTCCAGGCCCGAGGACGTCGGAAGCTGGTACGTGAGGGGCTCGTCAGGGACCATGGCGCCCTTCTCCGCCTTCGCAACGTCCAGCTGGACGGTCGGGCCATCGCAGCTCGGGCGCTACAACGGCCAGCCGGCGCTCGAGATCCAGGGCCAGTCGGCGCCCGGCGTCAGCTCGGGCGCTGCGATGCGCGAGATGGAGAAGCTGGTCGGCGAGCTGCCGCGGGGGATCGGCTACGAGTGGACCGGGCTGTCCTACCAAGAGCTCTTGTCCGGCTCGCAGGCGCCGTTCCTCTACGCCCTCTCTGTGCTCGTGGTGTTCCTGAGCCTCGCGGCGCTCTACGAGAGCTGGTCGATCCCGCTCTCGGTCATCCTGGTGGTGCCGCTCGGCGTGCTCGGGGCCGTCCTCGCCGCGACGCTGCGCGGCTTCTACAACGACGTCTATTTCCAGGTCGGGCTGCTGACCACGATCGGCCTTTCGGCCAAGAACGCCATCCTGATCGTGCAGTTCGCCGACGTCGCCGAGAAGCGCGGCGCGGTTCCGCGCGAGGCGGCGATGCAGGCGGCGCGGCTCAGGCTGCGCCCGATCCTGATGACATCGCTCGCCTTCATGGCCGGTGTGTTCCCGCTGGCCATCGCGTCAGGCGCCGGGGCGGCGAGCCAGCACGACATCGGCACCGGCGTGATCGGCGGCGTGCTGGCGGCGACGGTCATCGCGGTCTTCTTCGTGCCGCTGTTCTTCGTGGGCGTGCGCCGGGTCTCGGTTCGTCCGCGCGGAGGCCCACGACAGACCGATGCCGAGCCAGGAGCGTAGAGAGAGCCAATGATCCTCTATTCGGACGACACCTCGCCCTACTGCGCGCCGGTGCGCGCGGCGATCTACGCCAAGGGGCTGGCGATTCCGATCGAGCCGCCGCCCGGCGGCCTCCAGTCCGACGCCTACCGGCGCCTCACCGGCGCGGGGACGATCCCATGCCTCATGCTCGACGATGGAACGCCGCTGCCGGAGTCAGTCGCGATCCTCGCCTATCTCGATGAGAAGTTCCCCGACCGCCCCTTGAGGCCCGATGATCCGGAAGGCCGGGCCAAGGTCCTTGCCGTCATCCGCCTCGCCGACGGCGCGGTCCTCAGCCCGATCGTCCAGTTCTTCCACGACCTGCGCGATGGCGCGCCGGCGGCCGGCGCGACGGCGCTCGCGAGCCTCAGGACCGGCCTAGGCCGTGTGGAGTTCTTCGTCGCCGGCGGCGGTTACGCCATCGGGGCGACGTTGTCCCAGGCCGACTGCGTCCTCGGCCCGGCGCTCTTCGGCGTGCGGGCGCTCAGCGGCATGATGGGCGAGCCCGAACTCCTGGCGCAGTTCCCCAAACTGGCCAGCTACGCCGACCGCGTGGCGAGCCACCCGGCGATCGCCAAGGTCCTCGGCGAACTTCGCGCCGCCGTGGCCGCCAACCCGCCCGCCGCCGGGATAGGCTAACCGCGCGAGTCGACTCGCGAGGCGACGCAGGAGACCGTCTTCGAGGTGCATCACCTCGAGCGCTAGTCGGACTCGGCCGGCGCGCCTTTCAAGCGGGAGCTTTGTTGTCGACCAGTGCGTGGATCTGCTCGGTCAGATCGTTGTTTACTTTCAGCAGCTTGTGGACGTCGTTGCTGATTTCGAGCAGCGCCTCGGCGTCCTTGTAGGTCTGCTCCGCCTGCTTGTCGGACGCCGCGGCCGCGACCTTCTGGCCGACCATGATGATCGAGAGCAGGACCAGCTGCAGGAACGTCTGCGCGATCCAGGCGATCAGCGCCGCCGTTCCGGTCCTGATCGCGTCGGGCAGGCTGATCAACGCCAGAAGGGCGAAGGCGTAGGCGCACCACATCGTCGCCACGCCGTTGGTGATCATGACCGCCAGCCAGCCGTTGAAGCCGGTGTGCTCCTTGGCGACGGTATGGACGCCGTGTTTCTTCCGCTCCGCGATCCGTTCATGCGGCGTATGCGCCATGTCCATTGTTCCCTCCTGGGCGCCTGTGCCCGAGGCGCCTTGCGTCAGTGGGATACGGCCACATCGCGTGGCGCGCCTCGTCCCTCGACACGGCGCAGCCTATTGAGGCCAAAGCGCCAGGCAAGGGAAAGCTTGGCCGCTTGGACTACCGCCGCTGCGGCCTGATCGCCCGGGGCAGGTCGCCGAACAGGGGCGCCGGCTCGCCGATGGCGGCGCCCTCGATTTCGAGCAGGCGCAGTTTGGTCGCAGCGCCGCCGTGGGCCGAGAAGCCGCCGAGCTTTCCGCCTGCGGCCAGCACGCGATGGCAGGGCACGACGATCGGATAGGGGTTCTGCCCCATCGCCTCGCCGACCGCCCGCGCCGCGGCCGGATCGCCGAGCCGCGCGGCGATCTCGCCATAGGTCATCGTCTCGCCCGGCGGGATCGCGCGGGCGATCGCGTAGACCTCGCGCGCGAAAGCGCTCAGCCCCTCCATGTCGAGCGGGACGCCGGTCAGGTCGCGCCGCTCGCCGGCGACCAACGCGCGGATGTCGGCGATCGCCTCACGGGCGAACGCCGGCGGCTCGCTTGCGGACGCATTCGGAAAGCGGCGCCGCATCCGCGCGTGGGCGGCCGCCGCATCGCCCTCCGGCAGCTGCACCGCGGTCAGGGCATTGGCGCTCCAGGCCACCGCGCATTCGCCGATCGCCGTCGAGAAGACGCTGTATCCGTGGGTCTCTGTCATCGCCGACTTCCAGCAGGACGGGCGCCGCGTGCTATGGGTGCGGCAAACCCGAAGTGGGAGTTCATCAGTGCACCATATCGCGACTCTGGCGGCGATCACCTTCTTGCTCGGCATCGGCGCCGGCGTCGCCCGCGCGGCCCAGGCGGGCGATCCGTTCGTGTGGCTCGAGGACCTGAACGGCGACAAGGCCATGGCCTGGGTCAAGGCGGAGAACGCCAAGACCACCGGCGTGCTCGAAGCCGACCCGCGCTTCGCCGGCCTGTTCGCCGACGCGCTGAGGATCGCCCAGGCCAAGGATCGCATCCCCGCGCCCCGAGATGCGTCGGCGACAAGATCTACAACTTCTGGCGCGACGCCGACCACGTGCGCGGGATCTGGCGGGTGACGACGCCGGCCGACTACGCAACGGCCGAACCCCCACTGGCGCACCGTCCTCGACCTCGACGCCGTCGCCAAGGCCGAGAACGCCAACTGGGTCTGGCAGGGCGACAACTGCCGCTCGCCCGCCTACGACCGCTGCCTGGTCAGCCTCTCGGACGGCGGCGAAGACGCCGGCACCGACGCGCGAGTTCGACCTGACGACCGGCCAGTTCGTCTCCGGCGGGTTCGTCCTGCCGCGCAGCAAGCAGAACGTCGACTGGCTGAACGACGACACACTGCTCGTCGCCCGCGACTGGGGCCCGGGCACGATGACCGCCTCCGGCTATCCCTTCGTGGTCAAGGACGCTGAAGCGCGGCCAGGCGCTCGAGCGAGGCGAAGGAGGTGTTCCGCGGGACGCCGAGCGACGTCCCCGTCGGCATGAGCGTGATGCACGACGGCGACGGCGATGTGCTGCCCCTCCTCACGCGCGCCATCGACTTCTTCCACGCCGAGATCTACCGGCTGACCGACGCCGGCGCGGTGAAGCTCGCGCTGCCGGCGAAGGTCAGCCTGCAGGGCTACGTCCGCGGCCAGCTCCTGTTCACCATCGAAGAGGACTGGACCTTCCAGGGCCACGCCTACAAGGCCGGTTCGCTCTTGGCGGTCGCGCCGCGGTTCCTGAACGGCGGCACCTCGACCCTGCGCCCGACCCGCTCGTCTATGCGCCCGGCCCGCGACAGTCGATCGAGCAGGTGGCCAACACCAAGACCCGCATCGTCGCGGCCATCTTCGACAACGTGCGCGGCGGCCTCTTCTCGTTCGACCGCGGCGATGACGGCGCCTGGCGAGCGACGTCGATGCCGGTCGCGGCCAGACTCCTCGGTCAACCTCGCCGCGGCGATCGAGACCAGCGACGCCTTCTACTATGGCGTCGACAATTACCTGGACCCGCCGTCGCTGTTCCAGGCCGACGCGACGGGCGGCGCGGCAAGCGAGGTGAAGGCGCTGCCGCCGCGGTTCGACTCCTCGAAGGACGCCGTCGACCAGTACGAGGCGACGTCGAGCGACGGGACCAAGATTCCCTACTTCGTCGTCCACCCGAAGGGGATGAAGCTCGACGGCTCCAACCCGACCATCCTCTACGCCTACGGCGGCTTCCAGGTGTCGCTGACGCCGGCCTACTCGGGCACGATCGGCAAGCTCTGGCTCGAGCGCGGCGGGGTGTTCGTCGTCGCCAACATCCGCGGCGGCGGCGAGTTCGGTCCGGCCTGGCACGATGCGGCGCTGAAGACCCACCGCCAGCTCGCCTGGGACGACTTCGCCGCTGTGGCCAAGGACCTGATCGCGCGCGGGATCACCAGTCCCCGCCGGCTCGGCATCCAGGGCGGCTCGAACGGGGGCCTTCTCATGGGCGTCGAGTTCACCCAGCATCCGGACCTCTTCCGCGCCGTCGACATCCAGGTGCCGCTGCTCGACATGCTGCGCTTCGAGCAGATCGCCGCCGGCGCTTCCTGGGTGGGCGAGTACGGGTCGGTGGCCAATCCGGACGAGCGCGCCTTCCTCGAAAAGACCTCGCCCTACGCAAACCTCAAGGCCGACGTCGACTATCCGATGCCGCTGATCTGGACCACGACCAAGGACGACCGCGTGGGTCCCCAGCACGCTCGCAAGTTCGCCGCCATGCTGGCTTCGCTGGGCAAGCCCTACCTCTTCTACGAGGTGATCGAGGGCGGCCACGGTTCCGGCGCGAACCAGGAAGAACAAGCCCGCACCACCGCCCTCGAGATGACCTACTTCACCGAGCGGCTGATGGACTAGCTGCTCCCCTCTGCGCCGGTTTCTTCTTCGGTGAATCGCCCGCGTTCCTACCCGGTCCCTTCTCCCCTCGAGGGAGAAGGTGGCTCGCGTCAGCGAGACGGATGAGGGGCCGCGCCGGCGATGGTGATTGGTCATCCGGGCGCCTGACGAACAAGTCCGCGGAACACGCTTGGCTAGCTCGAGTCGGTCCTCTCGCCGCTCGATAGTCACCCCGCTCGGCGCGGCCCCTCATCCGACCGGGCATTCGCCCGGCCACCTTCTCCCTCGAGGGGAGAAGGGCCTGCCACCCCACCCTGCGAGATCCGCCTATCGGAACGCGACGTCGAGCACTTCGCGCTTGGGCCCGAGTTTGGCGACCACGTCGGCGCGGGCTGGCATCTCGGCGAGGATGTGGCGCGTCAGGCGCTCGTAGTGCTGGACGAATGTGGCAAGCGCTGCATCGCTCATGCCGGCGTCCGGGCCGCGCTCGGCGCGCAGCGCCCGCTCCTGCTCGCGGCGCCAGTCGAGAACGACATCGAAGCTGGGCGCCGCGATGAGCGCCAGCATGTCGATGCGGTCGAACAGCGGCCGATAGGCCCTCGCCAGCGCGGCGTTCACGAACCGCCGCCAGACCCCGTCTGCGTCCTGCTCGCGCTCCAGCGCATTGATCGGCGGCTCGAGCGCTTCCGGCGCCTGCGCGAGCGCGCCGACGCACCAGCCCTCGAACAGGATCACGTCGATGGGGCCCGCCACGCGCGGCCACTGTTCGGGCGGCGCCCGGTCGTCCACCGCCTTGTCGAAGCGGGGGACGATGGTCTGGCCAGGCCCCGCCAGGCGCTCGATCAGCGAGAGGCCGAGCGCAGGATCGTGCGTGCCCGGGACCCCGCGGGTGCGGAGCAGCGGATGCACCTCGGCCGCCAACCGCTCCCGGTCCGCGAGCGGCAGGTAGAGGTCGTCCAGCGAGAGCACGAACGCCGTCAGGCCCGCCTGCCTGAGCTGGCCTGCGAGCGCGACCGCGGCCGTGGTCTTGCCCGACCCTTGCGACCCGCAAAGGCCGACGACATAGCCCGGCCCGCGCCCGTCCGCGGCCGCCGCGATGTGGTCCGCGAGCGGTGCGATCAGGCGCTCGACCACCGCCTGGTAGCCCGGCGGAGGGTCGGACGTGGGCATCAGCCCATCTTGAAGATGCAGACCTTGTTGCCGTCGAGGTCGCGGAAGTAGGCGCCGTAGAAGCTGTCCGAACGCGCGCCCGGGGCGCCCTCGTCCGAGCCGCCGTTCTTCAGCGCCAGCGCATAGGTCTGGTCGACCAGCTCCGTCGACGGCGAGGACAGCGCCACCATGTTGCCGTTGCCGGGCTGGGCGGCTTCGCCGTCATAGGGGGTGCAGACCGCCAGCATGGCGCCGGCCGCGCCGGCATACCCCTGCATGCGGTCGCTGGCGAAGGCCCGCCGGCCGCCGAGCGGCTGCAACACCACGTCGTAGAACCCCTTCGCCTTCTCCAGGTCGTTGCTGCCGATGGTGGCGTAACCGATCATGTCGGGCCTCTCCTCATGCGTGTGTTCAAGCCGCGCCGGTCAAGGCGCAAGAGGGCGTTCTAGAATGCCGGGTCCCGCGTTGGGAAGCGCCTCGCGCCGATTTGCACCCCACGGCAAGCCGGTCCACAATAAGGCCATTACCGAAGACGGATTTTTCGATGTCTGATTCCCAGGGCGCGCCCCTTAGCGCGTCGGTTAGTGAGGCTTTGCGTCCCGAGATCGACGTGAAGGCCATGCCGCACATCCTGCGGCGCATCGTGCTCATGGGCTGGAAGACCGATCCGCTGCAGGTGTTGCTGGCGGTGGGCTGTTCACTGGGCTCGGCGGTGGCGAGCCTGCTCCAGCCGCGCATCTTCGGCCACGCCGTCGACCAGGTGCGGGACCGCCTGGTCGCGCTGGACCGGGCGCAGACCGCCCACGCAAGCGCCGCCGCGCAGGCGGCGATGCACGGCTCGGCGCTGAATGCGCTGTGGGTCGGCGCCGCGCTGGTGATCGGCGTCGGCATCGTCCAGGGCATCTTGACGGGTCTCAGCGGCTTCCAGGCGGAATGGGTCAGCCAGAAGGTCGCCTACAAGCTTCGCCTGGACTACTTCCGCCAGCTGCAACGCCTTTCGTTCGGCTTCCACGACAAGATCCACTCCGGCGACCTGATCACCCGGGGCATGATCGACCTCGAGGGCACGCGCATGTTCATCCAGAACGGGATGATGATGTCGCTGACCCTCGTCCTTCTGGTCGTGGTCGCGACCTGGATGATGTTCGCCGCCGACCCGATCATGGCGCTGCTGGCGCTCGCCTTCGTGCCGGTGAGCATTTTCACGCTGGCGCGCGTGGGCTTTCTGCTGCGCATCGCCTGGATGCGGGTGCAGACCCTGATGAGCGTCTTGACGCTCACCATGGAAGAGAACCTGCAGGGCATCCGCGTCGTGCGCTCGTTCGCCTCGCGCACCTTCGAGCTGGCCAAGTTCGACAGGGCGGCCAGCGAGGCGCTGCGCCAGGCCTACCAGCGCATCATCCTGCGCATGCGCGCCATGCGAACGACCACGCTCGCCTTCTACGTCTCGATGGCGCTGGTGCTCTGGTACGGGGGGCACAAGGTCGCCGACGGCAAGATGACGCCGGGCGTCATGGCGGCGTTCATCCTCTACCTCACCATCCTGCAGGGACCGGTCAGGCAGGTGATCATGATCGTGATGTCGGCGGCCCGGGCGACGACCTGCGGCTCGCGCCTGTTCGAGATCCTCGACCTTAAGCCGCTGATCGACGACAAGCCCGGCGCGAAGCCTCTGGCGCCGACGGCCGGCACGTTGCGCTTCGAGCACGTGGACTTCGGCTATGACCCAGGCAAGCCGATCCTGCACGACATCAGCTTTGAGGTCCGCCAGGGTCAGGCGCTGGGCATCGTCGGTTCGCCGGGCTCGGGCAAGTCGACCATCGCCAACCTCGTGCCGCGCTTCTACGACGTCGGCGGCGGGCGCATCACCATCGACGATGTCGACATCCGCGACGTGACGCTGGCCTCGTTGCGCGAATACGTCGGGCTCGTGCAGCAGGAGGCCTTCCTGTTCGACTCCACGGTGACGAACAACGTCGCCTACGCCGACCCATGGGCGGAAGAGGTGCGCATCGTCGGCGCGACCAAGACCGCGCAGCTGCACGACTACATCGACCACCTGCCCCTGAAGTACGGCACGCGGGTCGGCGAGCGGGGCGTGGCCCTCTCCGGCGGCCAGCGCCAGCGCATGTCCATCGCCCGCGGCGTCGTTCCTGGCCCGGGGATCATGATCTTCGACGACTCCACCGCGGCGATCGACGCGGTGACCGAAAAGCGCGTTCGCGACGCCCTGGCCGAGGCGACCCGCACCAAGGCGACCATCATCATCGCCCACCGGCTGTCCTCGCTGATGCACGCTGACGAGATCATCGTCCTCGAGGAAGGCCGCATCGTCGAGCGCGGGACCCACGCCGAGCTACTGGCGCAGAAGGGCGAGTACTACGACCTCTACCAGCTGCAGACCCGCACCGAGCAGGGCCTCTCGATCCACGACGCCAGGATCAAGCGCCGCGTGACGGAGGCCGCGGAATGAACCGTCTTCGCACTTCGTGCTTCGCCGCGGCAGGCCCGTCGCGCCGAAGCTCCGTCAGGGGCGTAGGCGGATGAGCGACTTCGCCTTTGATCGCGAGGCGCCCATGCCCGCCCCGCCGCCGCGCAAGCGGAACGCCAACCTCGGCAGCAACGAGGCCGAAGAAATCTTCATGGCGTTCGATACGCGGATCGTGCGCCGGTTCTCCGCCTTCCTGAAACCGCATCCGCGATTCCTGATCGGCGCCCTGGTCGCGACCGTGGTCTCGGCCATCGCGCAGCTGATCCAGCCCCTGATGATCGGTCAGGCGGTCAGCGCGGCCACCACCGTGCACATGAACCCGCACCGCATCGACGTGGTGGTGATCGAGTTCCTGGCCTCGGTCGTGGTCTTCACCATCACCTCGCTGCTCTCGCAGTGGATGAGCACGCGACTGGCGCAGAAGGTCATCTTCGACGTCCGACGGGCGATGTTCGACCACTTCCAGGTCGTCTCGCTGTCGTTCATGGACAAGACCCACGTCGGCCGGATCATGGCCCGGCTGCAGGGCGACGTGAACGCGCTGCAGGACTTCCTCGAGAGCACGACCTCGACCCTCGGCGACATCGTCGTCCTGTTCGGCACCGTCTTCATGATGCTGTGGCTGAACTGGAAGCTGGGGCTGCTCACCCTGCTCGTGCTCCCGGCGCTGATCGGGGTGCGGGCGATCTGGCTGCCCTACTCGAAGATCACCTTCCGCCGCGCCCGCGACGCCTCCTCGATCGCCAACGGCGCCCTGGCCGAGAACATCTCCGGCGTGCGCACGGTGCAGGAGACCCGGCGCGAGGCGATGAACTTCGAGCTCTACGAGGAGAAGGCGCGCGACAACATGAAGGCCTCCGTCAACTCCGCGGCGCTGGCCGGGCTGATGTCGCCGACGGTCTCCATCCTCACCGGTTTCGCCATGGCGGTGATCATCGTCGTCGGCGGTTCGGAGGTGCTGAACGCCCAGATCCAGGTCGGCGCCATGGTCGCCTTCGTCATCTTCGTCCAGCGCTTCTTCCAGCCGGTGCAGATGCTCTCCATGCAGTACACCGCGCTGCAGCGGGCGATGGCGGCCGGCTACCGCATCTTCGAAGTGCTGGACGTGCCGGTGACCATCGAGAACAAGCCGGACGCGATCGAGCTGCACGACATCGAGCCCACCGTCGAGTTCGACCACGTGACCTTCGGCTACTATCCCGACCGGCCGGTGCTGAAGGACATCACGTTCAAGGTGAAGCCCCGGCAAGTGGTGGCGCTGGTCGGACCGACCGGCTCCGGCAAGACCTCGATCATCTCCCTGGTCCGCCGCTTCTACGAGGTGGACGAGGGACGCGTGCTCGTTGGCGGCCAGGACGTGCGCGACGTGACGCTGGAGAGCCTTGGGCGAACGATCGGCATGGTGCTGCAGGAGCCCTTCCTGTTCACCGGCACCATCGAGGAGAACATCCGCTACTCCTCCAACGCCACCCACGACGAGGTGGTCGCCGCCGCCAAGGCCGTCAGCGCCCACGACTTCATCATGCGGTGGCCGCAGGGCTACGCGACGCCGCTCGGCCAGCGCGGGCGCAACATCTCGCTCGGCCAGCGGCAGCTGCTCTCCTTCGCCCGCGCCCTGGTCATCAACCCGCAGATCCTCATCCTCGACGAGGCCACGGCCAACATCGACTCCTTCACCGAGCTCGAGATCCAGCGGGCGCTCAAGGTGTTGATGACCGGCCGCACCTGCCTGGTCATCGCCCACCGGCTGGCGACCGTGCGCGACGCCGACGACATCATCGTCCTGCAGCATGGCAAGATCGTCGAGCAGGGACCGCACGACGCGCTGATGAAGCAGAACGGTCTCTACGCCAGCCTCTACGCCTCCAGCCACGGTTCCTTCGACGACATGCCGGGCGAAGGCGAGGACCGCGCCGACCGCGCGTTCGCGCTGCAGACCTAGTCGGCGTCGGCCGGCGAAGGCGCTGGGCTGGCCAGCAAGACGGCGATCAGACTCACGACCGCCGCAACGGTCAGCCAGAGCGCGGGCGCGGCCTTGTTGCCCGTCGCCTGCACGAGCAGGTGCGCGATTGTCGGTGTGAAGCCGCCGAACAGCGCCGCGGCGCCTGAGAAGGCCAGCGAGAAGCCGGATGCGCGCAGGTGGAGCGGCATGATCTCGGTGAGGTAGGCGACGAGCGCACCGTTGTAGCTTCCGAACACGAAAGAAAAGAAGAGCTCGACCGCGAGCAGCCGCCCGAACGAAGGCGCCTGCGCGAGCCACAGCATGACCGGGATGGCGAAGGCGAGCATCAGCGCGCCGGTCGACAGCAACACGCGCTTGCGCCCGACCCGGTCCGAGACCGCGCCCATCACCGGCAGCCAGACGAAGTTGGAGACGCCGACAGCCGCCGTCACGACGAAGACCGGTTGAGCGGGCAGGTGCAAGACCTGGGTCCCGAACGTCGGGGTGTAGACGGTGATCATGTAGAAGGTGACTGTCGTCAGCATCGTCATCAGGACGCCGATCCCGATCCGCCGCCAGTGTGCGGCGAGGCTTGCGAAGATCTCGCGCCAGCCGGGCCGGTGGGCGCGCTCTGCGAAAGCGCGTGTCTCGGGCAGGGAACGACGAAGCATCAGCAGCACCGGCACGATCAGGCAGCCGACGGCCAGCGGGATGCGCCAGCCCCACGCGGTCATCGCGGCTGGGGACAGCCGGTTGGCGAGCAGAACGCCCAGCGCGGCCGATAGCACGACAGCCACCTGCTGGCTCGCCGACTGCCAAGACGTGTAGAAGCCGCGCCGCCCCGGCGGGGCGATCTCGGCCAGGTAGACCGAGACCCCGCCCAGCTCCATGCCAGCTGAGAATCCCTGCAGCAGCCGCCCAGCCAGCACGGCGACCGGCGCGAGCAGGCCGAGCACGGCATAGCCCGGCATCAGCGTCAGCGTGACGATTCCGACGGCCATGAGGGTCAGCGTCAGCAAGAGCCCGGCGCGGCGGCCATGCCGATCGGCGTAGGCGCCAAGCACGACGGCCCCCAGCGGCCGCATCAGATACGCCACGCCGAACGCCACGAACGCAGCCATCACCGAGACGAAGGGATCGCGGCTCGGGAAGAAGGTCGCCCCGATGGCGGCGGCGTAGTAGCCGGACACCTGCAGGTCGTACATCTCCAGGAAGTTGCCGCTGGCCACGCGGACCACCGACCAGGCGCCGGCTTCGTTACGCTCCGCTGCCACGCACCCTCCCGATAGCGCGATTTCTTTGGCCGAAACGGCCCGCGCGCGCTTGTCCCGCACCGGCGATGGCTTGATGATAGGCGGCCGTCAAGTTCACGGCCGCCTCGAAGAGTCTCTCAACAGCAATGGCAACGACATCCGCGGGGGCTCAGGCCGCCCCGATCCGCTTGACCGTGAACGGGACAAGCCACGCGCTCACCCTCGACGTCCGCACCACCCTGCTCGACGCCCTTCGCGAGCACCTGAACCTCAAGGGGTCGAAGAAGGGTTGCGACCACGGCCAGTGCGGCGCCTGCACCGTCCTGGTGAATGGCGTGCGCATCAACGCCTGCCTGTCGCTGGTCGTCATGCACGACGGCGATGAGGTGACGACCATCGAGGGCATCGGGACGCCCGACCGGCTCGCCGCGCTGCAGCGGGCCTTCCTCGATCGCGACGCCTTCCAGTGCGGCTATTGCACCCCCGGCCAGATCTGCTCGGCCGCCGGCCTGCTCGACGAGGCGGCCAAGGGCTGGCCCAGCGCGGCGACCGCCGATCTGACGGCGCCGGTTACGCTGAGCGACGCCGAGATCCGCGAGCGGATGAGCGGCAACATCTGCCGCTGCTCGGCCTATCCGCAGATCCTCGACGCGATCCGCGACGTGGCGGGGCCGGCATGAGGCCGTTCAGCTACACGCGCGCGACCAGCCCGGCCGAGGCGGCAAGGGCGGCCGCCGAACAGGCGGGCGCGAGGTTCCTCGCCGGCGGCACCAACCTGCTCGACCTGATGAAGCTCGAGATCGAGCGGCCGGGGCACGTCATCGACATCGGCCGCCTTCCGCTGGGCGAGATCGCGGCGGCGGGCGGCGGCCTGCGCATCGGGGCGATGGCGACGGCGAGCGAAGTGGCGGCTGACGCGCGCGTCCGGCGCGGCTACCCGGTGCTGGCCCAGGCGCTGCTCGCCGGCGGCTCGCCGCAGCTGCGCAACAAGGCCACGACCGGCGGCAATCTCTTGCAGCGCACGCGCTGCCCCTACTTCTACGACACCGCCAAACCCTGCAACAAACGCGAGCCGGGGGCCGGGTGCGCGGCGCTGGGCGGGCTTGGCCGCATGAGCGCCATCCTGGGCTGGAGCGAGGCCTGCATCGCCACCCACCCCTCCGACATGGCTGTCGCGCTGAGCGCGCTCGAGGCGATGGTCGAGACGGTCGGGCCCGACGGCGCCGAGCGCGCCATTCCGATCGACGAGCTGCATCGCCTGCCCGGCGAGCATCCGGAACAGGAGACCAGTCTCGTGCAAGGCGAGCTGATCACCGCCGTCGTCTTGCCGCCGCCGCCGAAGGGGCGGCAGGGCTATCGCAAGGTGCGCGACCGCGCCGCCTACTCCGGCGGCCTGGCCAGCGTCGCCGTCGCCGGCGATGCGATCGCGCTCGGCTGCGTGGCGCTGAAGCCGTGGCGCGCGCACCGGGCCGAGGCCGCGCTCGCCGCCGGCGCCCCGCCCGTCGCCGCCGCCGAGGTCGAACTCGCCGACGCCAGGGGCCATGGCGGCTCCGACTTCAAGATCCACCTGACCCGCCGGTTGATCACGGCGGCGCTGAAGGACCCGTCCGCCTGATGTCGACGACGCTGGAAGACTACGCCGCGCCCAACCCGATCAGCCGCAACCGCTCCGGCGTCATCGGCCGCGCTGTCGACCGCTACGAAGGGCCGCTCAAGGTCACCGGGACCGCGCCCTACGCCTACGAGGTCGAAACACCGGCGCCGCCCGTCTACGGCGTCGTCATCGGGGCCGAGATCGCCACCGGCCGCGTGAGCGGCGTCGACGATGCGGCCGCGCGCGCCTCGCCCGGCGTCCAGCTGATCTGGCACGCCTTCAACCCGCCGCCCGGCCAGGCCGAGAAGGGCGCGCGCAGCTACGTCGGCAGCCAGGCCGCGGCCAAGCCGGTGTTCGCCACCGCCGACATCGCCTTCTTCGGCCAGCCGGTCGCCTTCGTCGCCGCCGACACGCTGGAGAACGCCCAGGCCGCCGCAGACCTGATCCGTGTGCGCTACGAGTCCTCGGCCGGCGAGTTCGTGTTCGATCCGGGCAAGGCCGAGGCCGTGCCCAACGACGAGGCGCGCACCGGCGACTTTGAAGGCGCGTTCGACGCCGCGCCGGTGCAGATCGACCTCACCTACACGACCCCGATCCAGAACCACTGCCAGATGGAGCCCTGCGCCACCACGGCCTGGTGGAACGGCGACGAGCTCGTCGTCCACACCTCGGTGCAGATGCTCAAGCCCCCTCAGCACCTCCTGGCCGAGACGCTGCAGATCCACCGGAGCAAGGTGCATGTGCTGTCGCGCTACATCGGCGGCGGCTTCGGCGGCAAGGGTTCGACCTACGAGGACCTCGAGCTGGCGGCCCTCGCGGCCCGCGACCTGCAGCAGCCGGTGAAGATCGCGCTGACCCGCCAGCAGATGTTCCTCGCCACCGTGCACCGGCCTGCGACCGTCCAGCGCGTGCGCCTCGGCGCGGGCCGCGACGGGCGACTCTCGGCGTTCGCGCTGCAGGCCACCACCCACTGCGCCAAGCACTCGCCGTTCGTCGAGCGGGCGGCCAACTTCTCGCGCGCGCTTTATGCCGCGCCGAACCGCCTCACCGGCCACTTCCTCCAGCGGGTCGACTTCCCCGTGGCCAGCGCCATGCGCGCGCCGGGCGAAGCGCCCGGCATGCTCAGCCTGGAATGCGCCATGGACGAGCTCGCCGAACAGCTTGGCCTCGATCCGATCGAGCTGCGTATTCGCAACGAACCGGACGCCCACCCCGAGACCGGCGCGCCGCATTCCGCGCGCCAGCTGGTTGAGTGCATGACCGACGGCGCCAAGCGCTTCGGCTGGGACAAGCGCAACCCGGAACCGGGCCAGGCGCGCGACGGCGAATGGCTGGTCGGCATGGGCATGGCCGCCGCGATCCGCGGCAACTTCCTCCTGCCGGCGAAGGCCGCGATCCGCGTCGAGGCCGACGGGCGGGTGATCGTGCGCCAGGGCATGACCGACATCGGCACCGGCTCCTACACCATCATCGCCCAGATCACCGCCGAGACCATGGGCGTGCCGCTGGAGCAGGTGGTGGTCGAGATCGGCGATTCCGGCTTCGCGCCGGCGCCCGGTTCCGGCGGCCAGTTCGGCGCGGCCAGCGCCGGCTCGGCGGTCTACGAAACCGGGATGGTGATGCGGAAGACCCTGGCCGGCATGGCCGCGGGCGATCTGGCCTCACCGCTCTACGGCGCGCCAGTCGAGGACATCGACTTCCGTGACGGGCTGATCACCGCCTCCAACAAGTCGGAGACGTTGGCGAGCCTGGTCTCACGCCTTCAGCCCGCCGGCGTCGAGGTCGAGGGGGATTCGACGCCGGTCGCGGAGTCGCGCAGCTTCTCCCAGCACGCCTATGGCGCCCACTTCGTCGAGGTCGGGGTGAACATCGTCTCTGGCGAGGTCCGCTTGCGCCGCATGCTGGGCGCCTTCGCCTGCGGCCGCATCCTGAACGCCAAGACCGCGCGCAGCCAGATCACCGGCGGCATGATCTGGGGGGTGGGCGCGGCTCTGAGCGAGTTCGAACGCCATCGATCCGCGCTACGGCAGCCTGATCAACCAGGACCTCGGCGGCTATCTCGCGCCCGTGCACGCCGACATCGTCGACCTCGACGCCTATTTCCTGCCGGAGGTGGACGACAAGGCCAACCCCCTCGGGATCAAGGGCGTCGGCGAGGTGGGCATCTGCGGCGCCGGGGCGGCGGTGGCGAACGCCGTCTACAACGCCTGCGGCGCCCGCATCCGCGACTACCCGATCACGCCGGACAAGGTGCTGCCGTTCCTGCCGGAGCTGGTCTGAGAACACTCTCCGCCGCGAGCGGGGATGGAGCTTCTATGTGAACCGCTCCCAGGCCGACTGGCGGGAGATGCCGAGCGCCTTGCCGATGGCCGCCCAGCTCACCTTGCGGCCGCGCAGCTCGTCGACCATCGACTGCAGGTACTCGCGATAGCCATCGACGGTGAGGTTGGTCGGCTCGAGCAGTCCGAGCAGCTTCTCGCTCGACCATTTCGACATCGGCAGAAACCCCGTGTCGATCAGCTCGCCGCCGCCGATGTAGTGAGTGCAGAGCGCGACGCACTCGTCGCAGATGTGGATCCAACCGGGTCCCCTGACGAGCGCCTTCACCTCGTGCTGCGACTTGCCGCAGAACGAGCAGTGCAGCGTGCGCGTTTCGGCCATGACGGCCTCCGTCTGTCAGGCAGCGCCTGACAGTCAGGTAAACCCTGAAGACGGCGTGTCCGTCAACGCCTCGTCAGGCCGCCGTGCCCTGCCGCGTGTTGCTCCAGATCACCTGGCCGACGCCGACCAGCACGCGCGATCACGCCCCAGACCGCCCACATGCGGTCGTTCTCCATGAAGCTCTGCGCCATCCGTCCGCTCGCCATGCCGAGGCCCTGCAGAATCCAGATGCACCCCATCAATCCGATGAGGACCCCGAGCAGCGAACTGATGATCCGGAACACGATGTTGAACACGCCACGCATGGCGACCCTCCCTTGAACGCGTTGGGTTTAGTGTAGTTGATCGCGCGTGCAAGGCGAGTCCGGAGGGCCGATCCGGGGCGCAAGGTGAATGCGGGTTAACCAGCAGAATAAAAAAGGGAATTCTTACTTACACCGTTGGTTAGCCAAACCCCTCGACGAACTCGGTGATCCGCGCGACCACGTCGTCGTCCTGGGCGACGAGGCGGTGGCCGAGGCCATCCAGCAGCATCAGCTCCGATCCGGGCCAGAGCTCGGCCATGCGCTGGGAGTTGCCGACCGGGCAAGACTCGTCGTCCATCGAGTGGATGATCAGCGCCTTGGCGGTCAGCGTCGGCAGCACCGCCTCGACGTCGTAGTCGCGGTCGTTGCGCGGCGGGCGCTCGGCCATGATGGCCATGGCGCGCTCGACGACGGCCGGGTCCTCGCCGCGCTCGATCTGATGGTTCTTCCAGTCGTTCATGTCCCAGCCGCGCGCCTTGCTGCGCGGAACCGGCGAAGCGATCATCACCGCGCGGGGAACGGAGAGCCCGTGCGCCAGCGCCCAGATCGTCGAGGGGCAGCCGAACGAGTGGGCGACGACGGAGTTGATCGGGCCGAACGCCTCGGCCACCGCCAGCACGGCCTGGCCGGCGTCCTGGATCGAGCAGGTCTCCGCCGGCGACCAGCCGTGGCCGGGCAGGTCGAAGGCGACCGAGGCGCGCAGGTTCTGCGCGTTCACGTCGATCAGCGGGCTCCAGAGCGCGTTGTCATCCTCCCAGCCGTGCACCATCAGCGTCGCCGGGCCGACGCCGAGCCGCCAGGCCATGACGCCGCCGGCCGGGGTCGCGACCTCCAGGTCCTCGCCGTCGCGAAGGCCGCGCGCCAGCCTGGGCCGGACGCGGCGCACCGGCCGGCCCATGCTCTCCACCAGCCGCTGGGCCTCGGCCTCCAGCTCATCCGCCCCCAAATCGCTCATCTCAAATCCCGCAAATCAAATTGATGCGGTGATTTAACACCTCTCCCACAGGGAGAGGGAGGGGCCCCGAGCGCAGCGAAGGGGAGGGTGAGGGGTTACAGCGCTTCAGGCTGATCGCAAGCCTCGTAACCCCCCGTCCAGCCAGCCTTCGGCTCGCGGTCCGCCCCCTCCCTATGGGAGGGGTTTGGGCGGCAGCACGAAGCGCTCGACCGCGCGGGCGAAGCCGTCTTCGGTGTTGGCGTCGGTGACGAAGCGGGCGCTCGCCTTCACCTCGGCGGTCCCCTGGCCCATGGCGATCGAGAGCCCGGCGACCTTGAACATCGCGATGTCGTTCGCCTGGTCGCCGATCACCGCGGTGTGGGCCGCCGGCGCGCCGATCCGCCGGCAGAGCGCGCGCACGCCATGGCCCTTGTCGGCCTCAGGGTTCGTCACGTCGAGGTAGTAGACCTGCGAGCGGCGGGCGTTGGCCTGGCCGCGCAGCCGCCGCTGCGCCTCCGCCTCGACAGTCGCGAGCAGCGCCGGGTGCTCGGAGACGCCGACCAGCTTGTCCAGGCGATCGATCACCGCCTCGAAGTCCGCCACGACGGTGGGCTCGAAGCCGACCGTGCGCCGCTCCCGCGGGACGTAAGGGCCGTCGGCGTCGGTCACCAGCCACTCGTTGTCTGCGAAGCCCCAAGTCTGGACCCCGCGCAGGCGGAAGAGGTCGATCGCCGCGCGCGCCGCGTCGGCCGAGAGCCGCTTGGCCTCGATGAGGGCCATGTCCGGGCCGACCAGGCTGCCACCGTTGAAGGCGGCGAACGGCAGGTCGACCTCCAGCCGCTCGATCAGGCTCGCCATCCCGCGCGGCGGGCGGCTGGACACCAGCGTGAAGCCGACTCCGCTCTCCTTCAGGCGGCGGACGGCGGCGACCGCGGCGGGCGTCAGGGTCTTTTCCGGCGTGACCAACGTGCCGTCGACGTCGGAGACCAACAGCCGCACGGCCCCGTGCGGCGGGGCGCCAGGCTCAGCCGCGCTCGGGCTGCTCGACATGGCCGCCAAAGCCGAACCGCATCGCCGACAACAGCTTCTCGCCGAAGGTGTGCGCGACGCGCGACCGGAAGCGGGCGTAGAGCGCCGCCGACAGCACCTCAGCGGGCACGGCCTCCTCGATCGCCGCCTCGATGGTCCAACGGCCCTCGCCCGAATCGGCGACGTCGCCGGTGAACTGCGCGAGGCCCGCGTCGCGGTTGAGCGCGTCCGCGCTAAGGTCGAGAAGCCAGGAGGAAACCACGCTGCCGCGCCGCCAAACCTCGGAGATGTCCGCAAGGTTCAGCGTGTAGCGCTCGCCTTCGGGCAACGACTCGGACGCCTTGTTCTTGAGGATGTCGAAGCCCTCGGCGAAGGCCTGCATCATCCCGTATTCGATCCCGTTGTGGATCATCTTGACGAAATGGCCGGCGCCGGACGGGCCGGCATGGATGTAGCCGCGCTCGGCGCGGGGGTCGGCGTCCTTGCCCTGGCGCCCGGCCGTGCGCGGGATGTCGCCCATGCCGGGCGCGAGCGAGGCGAAGATCGGATCCAGGTGATCCACGGCCGATTGCGGGCCGCCGATCATCAGGCAATAGCCACGCTCGAGGCCCCACACGCCGCCCGAGGTGCCGCAATCGACGTAGCGAATGCCCTTCTCGGCCAGCATCTTCGATCGGCGGATGTCGTCCTTGTAGAAGGAATTTCCGCCGTCGATGATGATGTCGTCGGCGGCGACGAGGTCGCTCAGCGTCTGCACGGCCTCCTCGGTGACCGCCCCGGCCGGCAGCATGACCCAGACAGCGCGGGGCCCCGTATCCAGCCTCTTCACGAGGTCGGGTATGGAGGCGGCGGCCGTCGCGCCCTCCTTGGCGAGCCCATCGCGCGTGTCGGCGCTGCGTGAGTAGACCACGCACTCGTGCCCGGCCTTCAACAGCCGTCGCACCATGTTGCCGCCCATGCGGCCCAGTCCAATCATGCCGATCCGCATGGCGCTCCCCTCCCCGACCCTCAGACCAGCGACCGTTCGATGGCGTCGGCGAGGCGCTTCAGGCCCTCATCGACATCGGCGCCGATGTGCACCCTCAGCAGTCGCCGGCCGCGCTCGGCCAGGACGTCGAAGTCGCCCTTCGCCTGCGCGCGTTCGACCACGCCGAAGCTGAACGCGCGGCCGGGCACCGGCAGATCGCGCGCCGCATCGTGGGTGATCTCGATGAAGACGCCGCTGTTTGGTCCGCCTTTGTAAGCCTGGCCGGTCGAGTGAAGGAAGCGCGGCCCGAAGCCGAGCGCGGTTGCCGCATGGGTGTGGTCGCGCAGGCGCTTGCGCAGCTTCTGCAGCGCTTCGGTCGTGTGGTGGTTGCGATCGACGTAGGCGAGCAGGGCGATGTAGTCGCCGCCGTTGGCGCGCTTGATGTGCGCGCCCAGCAACGCATCGAGCGCGACGGTCGCGCCGTCCGCGATGAGGGCGTCGAGGTTGGCGTCATCGAGGTAGAGGGCAAGGCCGTCGTCCGTCGCCGTCGCGGAGTCCGGGGGCAACGCGCCCGTCTTCTCGTACGCGTCGGTCAGCGCCCGGGTCTTCACCTTCTGCGCCTCGACGTCCGGCTGGTCGAACGGATTGATGCCGATGACAGCCCCGGCGATGGCGGTGGCCACCTCCCAGCGCACGAACTCCTGGCCGAGGCGGTCGCGGTCGGCGAGCGTGATGCGGACGATGGGTTGTCCGGCGTCCTCAAGCGCCCGCACCGCCGCATCCATGGCCGGATCGTCGGCGCCGTCGAGCCGCAGATACGCAAAGAGCCGGTCGGCGCCATAGACCGAAGGCCGGCCCAAGGGCTCCGCCGCGATCGGGATCACGCCCTTGCCGAGCTTGCCCGTCGACTCGGCCAGCAGTTGCTCGAGCCAGGCGCCGAGGTCGGCAAGGCCGTGGGAGAGGATGAGAGTCAACTTGTCGCGACCGGCGTTCGCGGCGGCCCCGATGACGAGGCCGAGCTCGACGCCGGGATTGGCGGCCGGCGGGGTATGGGCCGAGCAGGCGTTGGCCATCACCGCGGCGTCCTCCAGGAAGGCGCGCACATCGAGGCCCATCGCGGCGGCAGGGACCATCCCGAAGTTGGAGAGCACCGAATAGCGCCCGCCGATGGCCGGATCGCCATGGAAGACCCGCCGGAAGCCCTTTTCGGCCGCGAGCCGGTCGAGCGTCGAGCCCGGGTCGGTGACGGCGACGAAGTGGCCGCCCGCGGCGTTCGCGCCCACGGCCTGTTCGACGCGGGCATGGAAGTGGGCCGCAAGGATGTTGGGCTCGAGCGTCGTCCCCGACTTGGAGGAGACGATGAACAGCGTGCGCGCCGCATCGATCTCCGCCTCGACGCGGGCGATCTGCTCGGGGTCGGTGGAGTCGAGCACGATCAGTTTCGGATGCTCCGGCCGCGAGCCGAAGGTTTCGGCCAGCACTTCCGGCCCAAGGCTCGAGCCGCCCATGCCCAGCACGACGGCGTGGATGAAGCCGGCGCTGGCGACCTCTGCGGCGAACGCCTCCAGCGCGGCGACGTCGACGGCTTTGCCGTGCGCGGCGGCGAGCCAGCCCATCCAGGTCGCCTCGTCGGCGTTGGTCCAAAGCCCGGCGTCGCCCGCCCAGAGCCGGCGGGCCCAGCCCTCGGCGGTGGCGCGCTCGCGGGCGGCCTGAACCGGCGCCTCCAGGTCGGCGGAAAGCCGGATCGCCTGGCCGTTCTGCTTCGATCCCAGACAGGCCGCGCGCTTGCCGGCCACCGCGGCATAGAGCTTGTCGGCCGCCTCGGCGAAAAGCTTGACGCCGTCGTCGACCAACCGGTCGGTGACGCCCCCGAGGTCCAGGCCCAGGCGTTCCGCCGCCGCGAGCGTCTCGTCGGCCTCGCCCACGCCCTCGGTCAGCGTCGGCGCGACGTTACCGTGGTCGCGGAAGGCGTCCATGGTCTTGGGCGGTATCGTGTTGATCGTGTCTGGCCCAATCAGGGCCTCGATGTAGAGCACGTCGGAGTAGGCTGGGTTCTTCGTGCCGGTGGACGCCCAGAGCAGGCGCTGCGGCCGTGCGCCGGCCGCCGTCATGGCTTGCCAACGCGCGCCTCTCATCATCTCCAGCCAGCGCTGATAGGCGATTTTGGCGTTGGCGATCGCGACCTTGCCTTTCAGCCCGGCGAGCGCGGCCGACGCCGCGTCGCCGGCCTTGATGCGGGCGTCGATGGCGTTGTCGATCTGGGTGTCGATGCGGCTGACGAAGAAGCTCGCGACGCCGGCGATCAGCGAGACGTCGCCGCCGCTTGCGTGCAGCGCCTCCAGCCCGGCCAGGTGCGCCTCGGCCACGGCAAGGTAGGCGTCGAGTCCGAACAGCAGGGTGACGTTGACGTTGATGGCTTCGCCGATCAGCTGGCGGATCGCCGGGACGCCGGCCTTCGTGCCGGGAATCTTGATCATCAGGTTCGGGCGGCTGACGGCCTGCCACAGGCGGCGCGCCTCAACGACGCTGGCTTCGGTGTCCATGGCCAGGTACGGCGAGACTTCGATGCTGGCATAGCCGTCGGCGCCGCAGAGACGGTCGAAGACCGGGCGCAGCTGGTCGCACGCCGCCTGGATATCGGCGATCGCCAGCTCGTCGAACAGCGCGCCCGCGTCGGCGTCGCCACGCGCGAGAGCGCGCGCGATCGAGGCGTCGTAGTCTTCGCTCTCGCCAATCGCCTTCTCGAAGATCGACGGATTGGAGGTGACGCCCTTCAGCCCGTCTTCGCCGATCAGCCGCGTGAAGTCCCCGTTCTCGAGGATCTTGCGCTCGATGAAGTCCAGCCAGACGGCCTGCCCGGCGTCACCGAGCTGAAGCAGCGGATTGGTCATCGGCGCGTGTCCCGTTCCAGCTGAACCCTGGCTGCTTCATAGACGGCTTCGGCCGTGAAGCCGACCGGGTTCATCGCCGCTCTCCGACTTAGCGCGAGGCTTTTCGGGGCGCTGCGGCCGCTCATCCCCCGTAACAGCGCAACGCCCTGCGTCACGCCGGGTTCCGCCCCATCTTGCGCGCCCGCCGCCGGTGGCGTGGACGCCCGCGCGCGATTGCGACAAGCTCGCCCTCTCCGTCATCCCGAATCACGCGCGGCCCGCATGCTGAGTTGGATCGATCTGACCTACGGGCGCCTGTGGGGGCCCTTGCGGCTCTTCCAATCCTTCTTCTTCCTGTCGGCGACGGGCTTCGCGGTCTGCGCGATCGTCACCTGGATCCTGCTCCCCCGGCTCTGGAAGTACCTGCCGACCGATCGAGGCCGCGCGTTCGCGGTCAACGCCGAGCAGAGCGTCGGCAAGCCGGTCAGCGCCGGGGTGATCTTCGTGTCGATCTTCGTGATCGCCTCGCTGATCTTCGTGCCGTTCGGCGCACGCTGCCTCTACACCCTGCCATTCGTGGTCGCCGCCATGATCGTCGGGTATCTGGACGATCGTCGCGGCGGGTTCAGCGAGTACACGTTGGCGGTCCTCGACCTCATCGTCGCCGCCGGCGCCGCCTTCGCCATCTGCGGCTTCCACACGACAGATCTGTGGCTGCCGCTGTGGAAGTCGGTGATCCCTTTAAGTCCCTGGCTCGCCACGCCGCTCGCCACCGGCGTGATCTGGCTCTCGATCAACGCCACCAACTGCTCGGACGGCGTCGACGGCGTCTCCGGCAGCCTGACCGCGACCGCGATCATGGTGCTGGGCGGGCTGCTCTATGCGGTGATCGGCAACGACGTCGTCGCGCCGCACCTGCACATCCCGGTCAACCGCGAGGGGGCGAACTGGGCGATCATGGCCTTCCTGATGGTCGGCTGCGTCGCCGGCTACCTCTGGTACAACGCCCCGCCGAGTCAGGTCCTGATGGGCGACGCCGGCTCGCGGCCGCTCGGACTGCTCATCGGCATGCTGGTCGCCGCCACCAACAACCCGCTCTTCCTGCTGCTGGTCGGCTCGGTGATCCTGCTCAACGGGGCGACGGGGCTGGCCAAGGTGTTCCTGCTCCGCTTCTTCAAGGTCAACCTGTTCCCGACCATCCGCTTCCCGCTGCACGACCATTGCCGAAAGGAGCTCGGCTGGTCGAACACCCAGGTCCTGGTGCGCTTCATGCTGCTGCACCTGGGCGTCTCGGCGCTGCTGGTGATCCTGGTCCTGAAGGTCCGCTAGAAGTCCGGCCGCGAGGGGTGGTCGGCGACGATCGCCCTGCCGGCGGAGAGGGCCCTCACCGAATGCGGCGTGTTCGGCGGCACGATGGCGACCATACCTGCGCGCGCAACCTGCGCCTTGCCGTCGATGGTGATCTCGAGCTCGCCCTCGAGCAGGTGCCAGACCTCCTCCTGCTCGTGCCCGTGCTCGTGGATCGTTGCGCCCGCATCGAAGTCCCAGTGGGCGAACGTCATGCTTTCGGCGTGGAACACCCGCCCGCGCCAGCCCGGCCGCTTTTCGTTGATCGGCAGGGCGAGCGTGTCGATGAGCGGCAAGCGGGGGCTCCCTTCAAGGTCCGAGCCGCAGCCTAGCACACGCCGGCCGTTGACGCCGGGGCGGCCGCTAGCCCGCCCCCTCCTTGGTGCGATAGTCGCCGAAGGTCTTGTCCCGCGCGTCCAGCGCCTGGCGGACGCCTTCGCGCATCTGCTGCATGTAGGCGCGGCTCGCGGCCGTGTGCCAGCCCAGCGCATGCAGGTCGGTGCCCGCGCGCAAGCCGGCGCGCAGGCCCATCGCCTCCATCTGCCGGTGCACCAGCCGCTTGTTCAGCTGCGCCAGCTCGGGATCGACCTTGGCGATGCGTTCGGCCATGGCCAGCACCTCGCCCTCCAGCGCGCCCACATCGAACGCGCGGTTGGCGAATCCCAGCCGCACCGCTTCGTCGCCGTCCATGGAATCGCCGGTCAGCATCATCTCCATGGCGGGCCTGAGGCCCATCAGCCAGGCGTGGTACTGGTTGTCCGGCGGCGACATGGTGCGCACCGGCGGGTAGCCGATCTGCGCGTCATGGGCGACGTAGACCAGATCGCAGGCCACGGCGAGTTCGGAGCCGCCGGCCAGACACCAGCCGTGCACCTGGGCGATCACCGGCTTGGCCAGGTCCCAGACCTTGAAACAGCCCTCGACGACATGCCTGGCCCACTGCCCCTGGCCGCCCGAGGTCTGGTAGGGCAGCGCGCCCACGCCGGCGAGGTCGTAGCCGGACGAGAAACAGGGTCCCGCTCCGCGGATGATCATCACCCGCACCTCCGGGTCGCGGTCGCCGGCCTCCAGCGCCTCGAACATCGCCCCGCGCAGGGCGTTCGAGAGCGCGTTGCGCTTGGCGGGGCGGTTCAGCGTCAGGCGCCGCACGTGCGGGCGCGGATCGTCGACGAGCAGGATCGGTTCTTCGGCCATGGCGGCTCCTCCGTTTTGCGTATCCTAGAGGCCGACGCCGCGTCAGCGGCAAGCACTGTTCGACCATGAAGGGTCGGCCGTCGCTCGCCGCCCACCTGCGGTCGGCGATGTGCGCAAAAAGCCGCACCCTCGGGAAATGCAAACGCGCCCGCCAATCCCTGGCGAAATCGTCAGGGAATCTCGTTATGCAAACCTAAATCAGAACGGCCTTAGGGGCAGAAGGCCTAGGGACAGAAGAGAGCGCGGGGCGCACGTGAACGCAAACGGTCGGGCTCGAACGCGGGGCATGGCTGCGCCGGCCGCCGCTGTGTCGCTGTCGCTTCTTCTGCTCGGTTCGGCCGGCGGTTTGGCCATCGCCCAGAGCGGCGCGCCGCTGGCCGGGGCCACGCCGGCCGCTCAGGCGACACAGGTCGCGCTTCGGCCCGACCAGATCGCGCTCATCCAGCGCACGCTCGCCCAGGCCGAGACGCAAGGCTTCGCCCATGACGCCTTCGCGCCCAAAGGGCAGGGCCAGGCCCAGCTGGTCGCCGCGCTCCTGCGGTACGCCCACGACGTCCACTCGGGCCGCCTCGCGGCTGGCGATTTCCTCTACGAATGGGGCTTGCGCCCGGCGGCCTACGACCCCGCGCCGGAGTTCACCCAGGCGGTCGCTCAGGACAAGCTGGGGGCCTGGCTCGACAGCCTGCCGCCGCCCTATACCGGCTACGATACCCTCAAGCGCGGCCTGGCGGTCTACCGCGGCATCGCCGCGCACGGCGGCTGGCAGCCCTTGAGCTCGGGGCCCCTCAAGCGCAGGCGCGCGCGGCCCAGACGTTGCGGCGCTTCGTGCGCGCCTTTCCCTCGAGGATCCCTCGGTCGCGCCGACGGGCGACCTCTACGACGCGGGTCTGCAAGAGGCGGTCACGCGCGCCCAGAAGCGCTACGGACTCGAGCCGAGCGGGGCGCTCGACAAGGCCACGATCGCGGCCCTGAACGTGCCCGTCGCCGAGCGGGTCGCGCAGATCTTGGCCAATATGGAGCGTTGGCGCTGGCTGCCGCGCGAGCTGCCGGCCGACCGCATCCAGGTCAACATCGCGGCGGCGATCCTGACGGTGTTCCATAATGACACACCGACGCTGGCGATGCGCGCCGTAACGGGACGCCCGGGCGACGAGACGCCGATGCTCACCAGCGTCATCTCGAGCGTCTTGTTCAATCCGCCGTGGAACGTGCCCTCCGACATCGCCGCCAGGGAGCTCTGGCCCAAGGAGCGCGCCCACCCGGGTTACTTCGCGCGCAACCAGTTCATCGTCATCCACACCCCCGACGGCGGCACCCGGCTGCAGCAGAAGGCCGGCGACATGTCGGCGCTGGGACACGTGAAGTTCGAGTTCCCCAACAAGTACAGCGTCTATCTGCACGACACCCCCAGCCACAGCACCTTCGGCCACAATGCGCGCATGGTCAGCCATGGCTGCGTGCGGCTCGAGAAGCCGGTGGTGCTTGCCGATGCGGTGATGGAGGGCGATCCGAAATGGACGCCCGACATGATCAACCAGACCATCGCCTCGGGCGATACGGTGCGCGCGCCGATCCCAAGACCGATCTCGGTTTTCCTGCTCTACTGGACCGCTTTCGCCAGCGCTGACGGCCAGGTGAGCTTCCGATCGGACCCCTATGACTGGGATCGGGCGCTGATGCAGCGGATGGACGCAGCTCCCCACTCCGTGACTTGACGTAAAGGGCGGCTTAACCCCTTATCCCCAATGTCGGGGGACGAATCTAAGCGGGTTAGTGTATTGTTTGAGAGACGAACCCTCCTCAGGGCTGGCCTTGGCGTAGCTGTCGGCGCCAGCCTGACCGCCTCGCCGTTGATCGGCTTCGCTCAATCTCTGACGGACGCCAGCATGCGAACGGTGGCGCTCGACAACCTGCACACGGGCGAGAAAATGGAAGCCGTCTACTGGGCCGACGGGGACTACATCCCCGACGTGCTCGATGCGGTGAACGTCCAGTTGCGCGACTTCCGCACCGGCGACATCCATCCGATCGCGCCCGAGCTGCTGGATCTGCTGGACGCGGTGAACACCCTGACCGGCACACAGTCGAAGTTCGAGGTCATCTCCGGCTACCGGTCGGCGGCGACCAACGCCATGCTGCGCGAACGCAGCGAAGAAGTGGCGAAAAAGAGCTTCCACATGTCGGGCATGGCGATCGATATCCGCCTGCCGGACGTCGACCTCGACCGGCTGCATGCGGCCGCGCTCAGCCTTGGGCCGCGGCGGCGTCGGCTATTACCCCTACTCGAACTTTGTCCACGTCGACGTGGGCCCGGTCCGCACCTGGTACGGCTAGACGACGACCGGAGAACGATAGAGATGGCGCGAGAAGGCGGTGGAGGCGGGGGCGCCTTCCTTTGGACGATCCTCGGCATGGTCGTCGGCGTCGCGGGCACGCTCGCCGTCGAAACCCTGATGAGCCATCATGAAACGGCGACCGAGCCGGCGCCGACCAGCGCCGCGGTCGCTGTGGTGACGCCGCCGGCGCCGGCGCCTCGGGTCGACCCGGCGCCTGTCGCGCCGCCCCCGTCGGCCGCGCCGGCTGTCGCCAGCACCGATACGAGCCAGTTGAGCCACGAGGACGTGCAGGACGACGCCGCGGCGGCCGGCATGACGTCGCGCTCGCGGACCGGCGACGCCGAACTCTTCAGCGCCCAGCACGAACTGAACCACGACCCTTCAGGTCGGCGGCATCGTATCGGCTTGCCCAGATGACTGCGGCGCCGGTGCAGGCGTCGCGCGTGACCGGCGCCGGGCTCACGGGCGCAGGCGGCGGAGGCGGCGGCGCAGCCGCCGGCGCTTGCGTCTGGTCGCTGCTTTCGGACTGATTCTCGTCGCTGCTGGCGGCCTGCGCCGCGGGTGCGGCGCTGGCTGCGCTGGACGAGGCCATGGCGGCGCCGCTCAGCGCCGACCACGGCGGCCGCGCCCGACAGCGGCTGGGCCGCCTGGGCCGAAACCGCGCCGGTCGTGGTCGTCTCCTCTTCCTGGCCGCTGCCGGCCGCGCCGCCGGTCATGGCGCCGCGAATCCCCTGGGCGAGGCCGATGACCGCCAGCGCCAGGATGACCATGCCCGCCGTCCACACGACGGGACGCGGAAAGAGCCGGATCTCGCCGATGTTCTCGGGGATCGAGTACTCGTCCGGCGCGCGGTCGGGCTGGTCGGTCATGCCATTTTCGGTATGGCCGCAAAGCCGGCCGACGGCAATGGCGCTCTCGGGGTCCGCGACACCGGGGCCGGTGTGTGCTAGGCGCGGGCGCTCGCCGGGGCGCGACGACGCGCCTTTACAAGGAGTTCCGCTTGCTCGAACGAACGCGCGCCGATGAGGGCAAGGCCCCGCCCGCGCCGCGCGGCCGGGCGATCGAGCGCCACGGCTACGAGCTCAGCGTCGTGGTGCCCACCTTCAACGAGCGGCCGAACATGCCGGTGCTCGTCGAGCGGCTCGAGGCCGTGCTCGCCGGCGTGGCCTGGCAACTCATCGTGGTCGACGACGATTCGCCCGACGGCACCGCCGAGGCCGTCAAGGCCATCGCCGCCAAGGACAGCCGCGTGCAATGCCTGCGGCGCGTGCGCCGCCGCGGCCTGGCCGGCGCCGTGGTCGAGGGCGTGCTGGCGTCCGCCGCGCCCTACGTGGCGGTGATGGACGGCGACCTCCAGCACGACGAGGCGCTGCTGCCCAAGATGCTTGACGTGCTGCGCTCCGACCGCGCCGAGCTGGTCGTGGCCAGCCGGTACGTCGGCGGCGCCGCCGAGGTGAAGGCGCTGGACCCGGTCCGTCGGCTCGGCAGCCGCTTCGCCAACTGGCTTGGACAGCTGGTGCTTCGCCAGGAGCTCAGCGATCCGGTGTCGGGCTTCTTCATGATCGATCGCGCTCGCGTCGAGCGCGTCGCGCCGCGCCTCACCACCGTCGGCTTCAAGGTGCTGTTCGATATCATCGCATCGCAGGACGCGCCGATCCGCATCGTCGAGTTGCCCTACGTCTTCCGCGAGCGCGCGGCCGGCGGGTCCAAGCTCGATCGGCGCATGGTGATCGACTACCTGGGCCTGCTCCTGCACAAGCTGACCGGCGGGCTGATCCCCACGCGCGCGGTGATGTTCGGCCTGGTCGGCGCGACCGGCGTGGCCGTGCAGCTGGCCGCGGTGAAGGGCTTTCTCGTGCTGGGGCTTGGCTTCTCGCTGGCCCAGTTCCTCGGCTCGATGGTCGCGATGACCTCGAACTACCTCATCAACAACGAGATCACCTATCGCGACCGGCGCAAGGCGGGCTGGGCGCTGGTCACCGGCTACCTGAAGTTCTGCGCGCTCTGCTCGATCGGGCTCGCCGCCAACGTCGCCGTGGCGTCCAAGATGTACCAGATCTGGCCGATCTGGTGGACGGCCAGCGCCGCCGGCGCCGGCTTCGGCGCGCTGTGGAACTACGTCTCGACCGCCGCGGCGGTGTGGTGATCAGCCGCCGCCGATCGCGCCGGTGAGCCCGGCGTAGACGCCGAAGCCGGCGGTGACCACGACCACCGCGCCCATCACCCAGGCGTAGAGGCCTTTCACCCGGTAGGGCTCGGGCAGCGCCTTCAGGCCCAGAAGGTAGAGGAAACCCAGCACGATCGGCAGCAACAGCGCGTTCATCACCTCGACCGCGATCGAGAGGTTGACCAGGTTGACGCCCGACGCGACCAGAAGTCCGCCGGCGATCAGGCAGGCCGTGAAGATGCCGTAGAACCACGGCGCCTCGCGCGGGTGATCCTCGAGCGATCGCTTGTAGCCGGCGACCTCGCCGACGCCCCAGGCCGCGGCCAGGCAGACGACCACGGTCGCCACGAGCGCGGCCCCGGTCATCCCGGCCGCGAACACCAGCCGTCCCACGGTGTCGCCCAGGAAGGGAATGATGGCGTGGGCGATCGACTGGACGTCGCTCAAGGAGGCGTTCGAGCCGGCGCGGTGGATGGTCGCGCCGGTCGCCATCAGGACGGCGATCATGACCCCCTGGGTGATCGCCGCGCCGAGCGCGGTGTCGATCCGCGCCACCTTGAGGTCTTCCGGCCCCAGCTTCTTATCCAGCACCGCGGACTGCTGGTAGAAGATCATCCACGGCATGATCACCGCGCCCAGGTTGGCGGCCACCAGGTAGAGGTACTTGGAGTTGGTCAGCGGCGCCTGGCTCAGATCGCGCAGCACTTCGCCGGCATGCGGGCCCGGCCCGCCAGGCGACGATGATGAAGGCCAGTTCGAACAGGCCGAACACGATCGCGACCCGTTCCACCGACCGGTACGAGCCTGTCCACACCATGAGCAGGATCAGGCCGATGACGACCGCCATCATCACCGGCGTCGGGATGCCGAAGAGGGCGCCGACCCCCGCCATGCCGGCCAGCTGCGTCACGATCGCGCCGACGCAGGCCAGCATCAGGGTCGAGACCGAGAGCCAGGCCCAGCCGCGCCCGAACCGGTCGCGGATCAGCTCGCCGTGTCCCTTGCCGGTCACCAGCCCGAGCCGCACCGTCAGCTCCTGCACCAGATAGAGGATGGGGATCAGGATCAGCTGCAGCGCCAGCAGCTTGTAGCCCCACTGGGCGCCGCTCTGGGCGGCCGTGATCAGGCTGCCGGCGTCGGTGTCGGCCAGCATGACGAGCAGACCCGGCCCGACGATCGCCAGCCAGTGGCGCGGGCGGGGCAGGCGGATGGTGCGCGAGGAAGCGGCGGTCATGAGCGGGACGCTGACCTATCGCTTTTGATAATCATTCGCAACCCCGGCGCAACGCGGCCGAACCCTTCTGACCCGGCCGAGCCTGATAGCGGCATTGCAGCGCTGCGGATTTGATGCAGCTCAACGGCTGGGGCGGCCCGCCGTCAGTAGGGGTCCGCCATCAGGCTCCAGACCATCGCCACGACCCAGAAGATGAAGGTCCAGCCGAGCAGGAGGTTGAGCGCGAAGATGGCGAGCGCGTTCCGCTTGTGACGGGCGAGCGCGACGATGGTCGGCAGGAAGTAGACGGCCAGGCCGATCGCGGCGCCGATCATCGGACAGTCTCCTGGCCGGGCGGTCGTGCGGGATCATCCGCCGATGATAGGCGAAAATCGAGCGGAGCGGCTCGCTCGCGGCGAAAACGCCGCTAGTGTCGCGCCGTCACCCAATTGGAACCCCGAAACCCCATGACTTCGACCGACCTCTTCTCCCTCGCCGGGCGCACGGCGCTCGTCACCGGCGGCTCGCGCGGCATCGGCAAGATGATCGCCGCCGGCTTCGTCGCCTTCGGCGCCAAGGTCTACATCTCTTCGCGCAAGGCCGCCGCCTGCGACGCAACGGCCGCCGAGCTCGGAGCGGGCTGCGTCTCGCTGCCGCAGGACGTCTCGACCATCGAAGGCTGCCAGGCCCTGGCCGGCGCCTTTGCGCAGCACGAAGCCAAGCTCGACATCCTGGTCAACAACGCCGGCGCCGCCTGGCTCGCCGAGTTCGACGCCTTCCCCGAGAACGGCTGGGACAAGGTGATGAACCTGAACCTCAAGTCGCCGTTCTTCCTGACCCAGGCCCTGCACGGGCCGCTCAAGGCCGCAGCATCCGCCGAGCGGCCGGCCAAGGTCATCAACGTCGCCTCGATCGACGGGATCCGGCCCAATCCGCAGGAGACCTATTCCTATCACGCCAGCAAGGCCGGCCTGATCCACCTCACCAAGCGGCTGGCGGGCGACGCTGATCGCAGACAACATCTGCGTCTCGGGCATCGCGCCCGGCGCGTTCGCGTCCGACATGAACATCAACGCCCGCGATCACGGAGACGAGCTTGCGCGGCGCATCCCCGCCCGCCGCATCGGTCGCGACGAAGACATGGCGGGCGTCGCCATCTACCTGGCCTCACGGGCGGGCGACTACGTGGTCGGCGAGACGGTGGTGGTCGACGGCGGCGTCGCCTTCGCCGCCATGGCGCTCTAGGCGCGGGTGGCTTCCTGCCGGCGCCGAGGCGGCGGCGCGCCTGCATTTAACCGCAGAGCACGCAGAGGAAGAAGCTAAGTCCCCGCTAGCGCGGGAAGGCGCTCTAGGGCGAGCGGGTCATCTTTAGGCGCAAGAGGATGGTGTTTCTGGCCTCGAACATGGCGGCCGAGACCGCCAGGTAGCGGATGTAGAACAGCACCGTCTCGGGGCCGACGATGGCCGTTGCTTCGGCCCGCCGCGCGCGGAGCGCGCGGTGCCAGGCGCGCAGCGTGCGCACGTAGTGCTCCCGGTCGTTGCGCAACTCGCCGATCTCGAACAGCCCCTCGGACGCCTTGAGGATCTCGTGCGGCAGCGGCAGGTCGGACTCGGGGAAGACGTCCAGGAAGATCTCGCGGCCGCGGGGCGCCGGGACGGGGCCGTAGGCGATGGTCTGCAACACCAGCGGCGCGCCCGGCGTGAGCCAGCCGTGGCAGGCGGTGAAGAACTCCCGGTAGATGGCCAGCCTCTCGGCGGCGCTGAGGTCGAGGTCGGCGAAGTGCTCGAACGCGCCCACCGAGACGATGGCGTCGTAGGGTTCGCTGGGTTTGTGGTCGCGCCAGCTCTCCAGGCGGACCTCGGCGCCGGGCAGGCCAAGGGCGGCGACATGGTCGAGCTGCTGCTGGCTGAGGGTGAGCCCGACCAGGCTCCGGGCGCCGCCGGCGCTGAGCCGCGCGAGCAGGCTTCCCCACCCGCTGCCGATGTCGAGCACCCGTTTTGCGCCGCGCTCGACCGCGGGGCCGGCGATGTAGTCCAGTTTTCGCCGCTGCGCCGCCTCCAGCGTGTCGTCCGGCCCTGCCCAGAGCGCGCAGGAATAGGTCAGGGTCGGGTCGAGCCAGAGCCGAAAGAAGTCGTTGCCCACGTCATAGTGGGCCTGGATCGCCTCCGGCGACGCCCCGCCCGATCGCCGTGAATGCGCTGGGTTCCGGCACCTCAGAACCGCAGGCTCGAGAACGCGCGGCGATCGGTCGAGGCGGAGAGCTCCCGCCAGATCGCCGTCTCGATCGCACGCGCGGCCTCGCCGGTCTCGCCCTCGACGTAGGCGTGCAGGTCGGTCAGCGCGCGGCGGAGCCGATCGTTCGACGCTTGCAGCGCCGAGACGTGCAGGTCGGCGTCGTCGCCGGCGGCGAGGGTCTTAAGCTGTTCGGCCAGCGCCGCCGGCGCCGGGAGCCCGGCGGCCTGACGGAAGATCGCCCGGATGGCGCGGTTCTCCTCGACCAGGCGATGGGCGGTGCGATCGCCCTCTTCGGCGACCATCATCAGGACCGCGGCCGTGAGGCCCGCCGAGCCGGCCAGGTAGGGCGACTTCAGGTCCGGCGCGTAGACCATGCCCATGCGCTGGGCGAGGTCGGAGATGATGGCGCGGGTGTTCGGGGTCATAGCTTGCCCATCAGCTCCAGCGCCGCGCGATCCTGGGCGTTCAGCATGCGCCAGGCGGAGAAAATCAGGATCGGGTCGCGGTTCTCGCCGTCGAGCCACGCCTTGGCGCTCGAGACCCAGATGCCCTGGCCCTTCACGCAGTTGAACAGCTCCCACCAGTGGAGGGCGGCGGGGTCGGCCGTCAGCCCCGAGGCCCTCTCCCAGATCGCGATGGCCCGCTCGCGCGGCAAGAGGCCGCCGCGACGGTCGTCCCCGCCCCAGCACCAGATACGGTTCAACCCCCAGCCGAGGTCCTCCAGCGGATCGCCCAGGTGGGCCATCTCCCAATCGAGGATGCCGTGGATCTCGCCGTCCTTGTCGTACAGGAAGTTCCCGCTTCGATAGTCGCCGTGCACCACGCTGATCTTCTGCGCGGGCGGCGGCGGGTTGGCGCGAAGCCAGCGGATCGCGGCGCGGATGATGGGCTGCGGCTCGACCTCGTCCTTGTCGATTTCCCCCTCCCAGTAGTCCAGCTCGCGCCTCCAGCAGGCGTCGGGGGCGGGGACCTCCATCACGCGGTCAAGGCCGAGCGCGAAGGGGTCGGCCTTGGAGATCTCGCCGAGGATGGTCCACTTGCGCAGGCCGATGGTCTCGGCCTTGTCCGAATAGGGCGGGCTCAGGAGCCCGGTGGGGCTGCTCTCGAACCCAACCAGCTCCTCGGCGATGAAGAAGGGGAAATCGAGCGGGCCGGGGTCCTCCTCCAGCCAGAGCATCTCCGGCACCGGCACCGCCGAGCCATGGAAGGCGCCATAGGCGGCGAACTCGATGTCGCGCTTGGTGTCGATGAGGCTGGCCGGCGGATCGCGCCTGAGGATCAGCGGCCGGTCGACCGCGCGTCCAGCCGCGTCGACATAGGCCAGACGCAGCCGATAGGTCTCGCGGGAGGCTCCGCCGGTGATGCGTCGCAGCGCCGAGACCGACACGTCGCGCGCGCCGTCCAGCCGCGTGGCGATATAGGCCGCGATACGGTCCTCGGTCAGCGGCGCGCCCACGCGGATCAGGCCGCTTGGAACCGCAGCGGCAGCGACTTGAGCCCGTTCACGAACACCGCCTGACGTCATGCGCGCCTCGCCGGCCTGCTCGACCGACGACAGCCTTGGCAACAGCTCTTCGTAGAGGATGCGCATTTCCATCTTGGCCAGATGCTGGCCGAGGCAGAGGTGGGCGCCGTAACCGAAGGCGAGCTGCTTGTTCGGCGTCCGGCCGGGGCGGAAGCGGTCGGGCTCCTCGAACACGCTCTCGTCGCGGTTGCCCGAGGCGTAGCAGAGCATCAGCCAGTCATCCTTGGCGATCGGCTGGCCGGCGACCTCGGCATCGGCGGTCGCCGAGCGCATGAACGTCTTCACCGGCGTGGTCCAGCGAATGGCCTCGTCGATCAGCCCAGGCACGCGGCCCAAGTCTTCCTTCACCCAGGCGAACTGGTCCGGATTCTGGCAAAGCGCCAGCATGGCGCCCGATGTGGTCGACGATGTGGTGTCGTGGCCGGCGGCGGCGACGATCACGTAGTAGCTCATCGCCTCGAACTCGGAGATCGGCCGCCCGTCGATCTGGCTGTTGGCGATGACGCTGGCGAGGTCGCCGCGCGGGTGCTCCCGCCGGTCGGTGGAGAGGCGGGCGAAGTACTGGAAGAAGTCGGCCAGGACGCCGGGCAGCGACTCGATCTTCATCCGGCGCCGCGTCTCTCCTGGCGGCCGAGCTCGGGGTCGGCGGCGCCGAACAGCTCCTGCGTCAGCTTCAGCATGCGCGGTTCGTCGCTCTCCGGCACGCCGAGGATCTCCATGATCACGTGCAGCGGATAGTGCAGCGCGATCTCGCGCACGAAGTCGCACTGCCCGCCGGTCGCCAGCATGCGATCGACCGCGGCGCGGGCGATCTCGCGGATGCGATCCTCCAGCTTCCGGATGTTCTGCGGCAGGAACCAGGCCTGGGTCAGCACGCGGTATTTCGGGTGATCCGGCGCGTCCATCTGCACCAGACTGCGCACCAGGTGCGGACTGCCGCCGGTCATCTGCCGGATGCGGGCGTCGCCCTCGGTCGAGATCAGGGTCGTCGACTTGTCGCCGGAGTGGAAGAGCTCGTTCTGGCGGCTGATCTCCAGAATGTCGGCATGGCGGGTCACGACCCAGAAGGGTTCGTAGCCTTCGGGGCGTGCGACAGCCAGGGGCGCGTTGGCGCGCAGCCACGTGTAGGCGTCGTGAATGCGGTTGTCGGCGTACGAGGGCGCGTCGACCAGAGTCTCGGCGATGTCCTTGGGGATGGTGATGTCGGCGGCCGCCATGGCGTTTCCCGCGGCCCATGCAAGAAAGGCTTGCCTTCCTCTACGGCAGGGTCCGCGTCTCCTCCTTGCCTTATATTTTCTGGCTGTTTTGATAGGCGAGGCGCCGGCCAAGAGCAACGATCGGCGCGCGTTCGGGAAGAGACACCACGCCCAGATGACCGGGTCGGCTGAAAGCGAGCTTGAGCGCGGATTGGGCGCGATCGCGCCGAAGATCGCGGCCGGCGCGAGCGGCATCGCCGACCTGCGCCGCATGACCGCCGGCGCGACGCAGGAGGTCTGGCGCTTCGAGCTGGTCGAGGGCCAGGCGCGCACGCCGCTGATCCTGCGCCGCGCGCCGGGCGGGACGCGGGTGTCGGAGACGGCGGTCGGCCTGGAGACCGAAGCTGAGCTGATCCTGGCCGCCGGCAGGGTCGAGGTGCCCGTGCCGCCGGTGCGCTACGTGCTCGAGCCCGGCGACGGCCTCGGCCACGGCTTCGTCATGGGCTTCGTCGAGGGCGAGACCCTGGGCGGGCGGATCGCGCGCGGCGACGCCTTCGCCGAGGTCAGGCCCCGGCTGGCGCGCCAGTGCGGCGGGATCCTGGCCCGTATCCACACGCTCGACCCTGACGCCTTCCCGCGCCTGCGTCGTTCGACCCCCGCCGAGCTCGTGGCGCAGTACAAGGCGACCTACCAATCGACCGGCTGGCCGAGGCCGGTGTTCGACCTCACGTTCCGCTGGCTGGAGGCGCATTGCCCGCCGGACCCGAAGGCGATGAAGCTGGTGCATGGCGATTTCCGGAACGGGAACCTGATGATCGGCCCCGACGACGGCGTGCGCGCGGTGCTCGACTGGGAGATCGCCCACGTCGGCGATCCGATGGAGGACCTGGGCTGGCTCTGCACGGCCTGCTGGCGGTTCGGGGCGCTCGACAAGCCCGTCGGCGGCTTCGGCGAGCGGGAGGATCTCTGGGACGGCTACGAGGCCGCCGGCGGCGCGCCGGTCGATCGCGCCCACGCCCTCTTCTGGGAGGTGTTCGGCTCCATGCGCTGGGGGGTGATGTGCGCCTCCATGATCGCGGCCTTCCGCGGCGCCGACCCGTCGGTCGAGCGCGGCGTGATCGCGCGGCGGAGCTCGGAGAACGAGATCGATCTCCTCAGGCTGATCGCGAGCTGACCCCATGCAGGACCGCCCAACCCCAGCGGAAGTCATCGGCGCGGTCGCCGCGTTCCTCAAGACCACCGTCGCCGCCCAGACCACGGGCGCGACCTCGTTCCAGGCGCGCGTGGCCGCCAACGCGCTCGAGATGATGAAGCGCGAGCTCGACCTCGCGCCCGGCGAGGACGCCGCCGAGCATGAACGGCTGAAGGCGCTGCTCGGCGCCGACGGGGCTCTGTTCGACCTCAACGTCGAGCTGTCGCGCCGCATCGCGGCCGGCGAGATCGACACCGCCTCGCCGGCGCTGATCGAACACCTCTGGGCGACGACGATGGCCAAGCTCGCCGTCGACCAGCCGACTTACGCATCCTATCGCGCGGAGCTCGCCAAGCGGGCGCCCAAGGAGGACTGACATGGACTTCGACATCCCCGAAGACGTCGCCGCATACCTCGACGAGCTGGACGCCTTCATCGAGGCGGAGATCAAGCCGCTGGAGCAGCAGGACGACAACATCCGCTTCTTCGACCATCGGCGCGAGCACGCCCGCACCGACTGGGACAACCAGGGCCTGCCGCGCAAGGATTGGGAGGAGCTCTTGGGCGAGGCGCGCCGGCGCGCCGACGCCGCCGGCCACCTGCGCTACGCCTGGCCGGTCGAGTGGGGCGGCAAGGGCGGCACCAACCTCGCCATGGCCATCATCCGCGAGCACCTGGCGGCCAAGGGCCTTGGCCTGCACAACGACCTGCAGACCGAGCACTCCATCGTCGGCAACAACCCCTTCATCATCATGTTCAAGGAGTTCGCGACCAACGCCCAGTACGAGCTCTATTCCGAGCGGCTGCAGAAGGGCCAGATTCGCACCGGCTTCGGCCTGACCGAACCGAACCACGGCTCCGACGCGACCTGGATGGAAACCCGCGCCGTGCGCGAGACGCGCGACGGCGTCGACGGTTGGCTGATCAACGGCGAGAAGATGTGGACCACCGGCATGCATGCCGCGAACTACTGCATGGTGTTCGCTCGCACCTCGGGCAACGATGGCGATGCGACCGGCATCACCGTCTTCCTGGTGCCGGCCGAGTTCGCCGGGGCTGAAGGTCGAGGAGTACCTTTGGACCTTCAACATGCCGACCGACCACCCCAGGGTCAGCTTGACCAATGTCTGGGTTCCCGAGGAGGCGATCTGGGGCGTCGAGGGGCGGGGCCTCGGGCTCGGCCAGAGCTTCGTGCACCAGAACCGCATCCGCCAGGCCGCCTCCTCGCTCGGGGCCGGCGTCTTCTGCATCAACGAGAGCGTGAAGTACGCCCGCCATCGCAAGCCCTTCGGCAAGCCGCTCTCCGACAATCAGGCGATCCAGTGGCCGCTGATCGAGCTGCACACCCAGGCGGAGATGCTCCGTCTGCTCGTCCGCAAGACGGCCTGGGACATCGACCGCATGCCGCACAAGGAGGTCGAGCGGCAGATCTCGGACAAGGTCTCGATGTGCAATTACTGGGCGAACCGGCTCTGCTGCGAGGCCGCCGACCGGGCCATGCAGGTGCACGGCGCCATCGGCTACTCACGGCACAAGCCGTTCGAGCACATCTACCGTCACCATCGCCGCTATCGGATCACCGAAGGCTCGGAAGAGATCCAGATGCGCAAGGTGGGGGCGTTCCTGTTCGGCTACCTCGGGCCGCGTCGGGCGATGTTCAAGAAAGAGGAAGAGACCGCCCGTGCTTAGCAAGGCCGACGACTTTCCGATCCACCAGACGCCCGAGCCGATCGCGTACGCAGGCACCGACCGCAACTTCTACGACCGCTACTTCTTCAACGGATACAATCCCGACGGCTCGGGCTTCTTCGCGGTCGCGTTCGGGACCTATCCGCACCTGAACGTCGTCGACGCCCACGTCTCTGTGATCCGGAACGACGTCGAGCACTGCGTCCACGCCTCGCGCATCCTCAACATGGAGCGGTTCGACCTCGAGGTCGGGCCGATCAGGATCGAGGTCGTCGAGCCGCTCAAGCGCCTGAAAGTGACGCTGAAGCCGACCGACGGCCTCGCGGCCGAGTTCAACTTCGATGGCCGCGCCTTCCCGATCGAGGAGCCGCGCTTCATCCGCCGCAACGGCCCGCGCACCTTCATGGACTACACCCGGTTGACCCAGAACGGCCGCTACACCGGCTGGATCGAAATCGATGGCAAGCGCGAAGCGCTGGCGCCCGGCTGCGTCGGCACGCGCGACCGCTCGTGGGGCGTCCGACCGATCGGCGCGCCGGACTCCCAGCCGACGCCGAACAGCGCCCCGCCCGGGTTCTTCTGGCAATGGACGCCGCTGAATTTCGCCGACCGAAGCGTCTTCTTCCACTTCACCGCCGACTCCTCGGGCGTGCCGTGGAACACCCGCGCCGTCATCGCCCCCGACGGCGCGAGCGTCGCCGAACTCCAGGAGATCGAGCACGCAGACATGGCCGTGGTGCTGCAGGAGGGGACCCGGCACGCGAAGGGCGCGACGCTGACCATCCCTTTGCCCAACCAGCCGGATGTCCGCATCGCGTTCACCCCGGTGCAGACCTTCCTCATGCGCGGCATCGGCTACACCCATCCGAAATGGGGCCACGGCCGCCTGCACGGCGCGCTCGAGGTCGAGCGCGAGGACATCGGGCTGAAAGACCTCAACCTGGCGTCGATGGAGAACCTGCACATCCAGGCCCTCTCCAAGCTCAAGCTCAGCCAGGAGGGCCGGCCGGACCAGGACGGCATGGGCGTGTTCGAGCAGCTCTGCTTTGGGCCCTACCCGCCGCTCGGACTCACCTAGCGCGGCCATTCCCTAGGGTCATGAAAGGGCGTATGATCGCGCATAAGGCGAGAGGAGGCCGCATCATGTTTAGAATCGCAACCTTAGCGGGCGTCGCGGCGGTGGCGGTCGCTGGGATCGGCGTCATGGCCGCCGGCTCGGCCAAGGCGGCCGTAACGGTCTACGGCTCTGGTTTCGCCGAGCAGTGCTTCCACGTCGCGCGTGACGGCGGCGACCTCTACGCGGGCATCGCCGACTGCAACCAGGCGCTGATCGAGGATCAGCTGCAGGGTCGCGACCTGGCCGGGACCTACGTGAACCGCGGCGTGCTGTTCATGGCGGTGAACCAATTCGGCGCCGCCCAAACCGACTTCGAGAAGAGCATCGCGATCGATCCCAGCCTGGGCGAAGCCTGGGTGAACCTGGGCGCGCTCAAGATCGCCAACCATCAATTCGCCGCCGGCATCGCCGACATCGACAAGGGCTTGGCGCTCGGACCGCAGGAGCCCGAGAAGGCGTACTACAACCGCGCGCTGGCCGATGAGGCCATGGATAACGAGACGGCCGCCTACTACGACTACACCAAGGCCGCGCAGCTGAAGCCGACCTGGGAGCCGCCACGCGACGAGCTGACCCGCTTCACCGTGCGGCCGGCGTCCTAGCCGCCGATCGTTTCCCGGACGCGCACTGATATCCTCCGCCGTCCAGGCGTGGCGGGCGTAGTCAAGTCGTTGCAAAACCTCGCTACTGCCTGAGACCATAACAAGGGAGGCGGGGCGTGGGGCGAGTTGGCTTGACGGGTGCGGCGACGGTGATCGTCGCCCTTGCTCTGGCGGGACGAGCCTCGGCCGCCGGTGAGGCGACGCCGACCGGGCAGGTCATCACACCGACGGCGGCCGCGGGCGCACTGTTCCAGCCGCTTGATGCTGAGCTGCCGCAGTTCCCCGGCCATGCGGCCGGGTCGGCCTCGGCGCTGGCCTTGTCCCCCGACGGCAAGACCCTGCTGATCCTGACCAGCGGCTACAACCTGATGTTCGGGGTCGACGGCAAGCCCATCCCCGACGCCTCGATGGAGTACGTCTTCGTCTACGACGTGAGCGGACCCGCGCCGGCTAAGCGGCAGGTGATCCGGCTGCCGAACAGCTTCCTCGGACTTGCGTGGGCGCCGTCGGGCCAGCGGTTCTACGTCTCCGGCGGCGTCGACGACGATGTGCTTGAGTACGCCGCCGGCCGGCGGCGCCTATTCGCTCGCGCGCACGTTCGCGCTTGGCCACAAGGAGGGCCTCGGCCTCGCGGTGAAGCCCGAGACCGGCGAGCTCGCGGTCAGCCCCGATGGGACGCGCCTCTTGGTCGCCAACTTCCAGAACGATTCGGTCAGCCTGATCGACCTCGCCAGCGGCCAGATCGCCGAGCAGGACTTGCGGCCTGGCGCGATCGATGCGGCCCGCCGGGGCCAGCCTGGCGGCAGCTTCCCCCGCGCGGTGGTCTGGGTCTCCGACGACAAGGCCTATGTGACCAGCGAGCGCGACCGCGAGATCATCGCGCTCAGGATCGCCGGGGGCCGGATCGCTGTTGCGCAGCGCGTGCGCACGCGCGGCCAGCCCATCGCCCTGGCCCGCAACCCCAGCGGCTCGCGTCTCTATGTCGCCACCGACGACACCGACGGCCTCATCGTGCTCGACACCGCGACCGATCGGGCGATCGAGCGCGCGTCGACGCTGGCGCCCGCCGCGGTCAGGCCAGCCTCGGCGCGCGGGCTTGGCGGCGCCGGTTCGAACGGCCTTGCCCTGGCGCCGGATGGCCGCACGCTGCTCGTGACCAATGGCGCCGAGAACGACGTTGCGGTCGTCCGCCTGAGCGCGGCCGCGGCCGGCGTCGCCGCGCCGCCCAGAGAGGATGCCGACGGCGATGGGGACGATGACGATCGGGCTGGGGCGGCCAAGCGACCGCTCGTCGGTGATCGGGCTCATCCCAACCGGATGGTATCCGACCGCCGTCGCCATGGCGGCGGACGGCGGGCGAATCTTCGTCGTCAACGGCAAGAGCAACACCGGCCCGGTCCCCGGCGCCTGCCGCGTCAACCTCGGGATCGATCCCGACCACGACAACGCCTGCAAGGCGACCAACGAGTACGTCTGGCAAAAGGAGGTCGCCGGCTTCCTCACGCGTTCCGACGCCTTCGGCGGCCGAGCTCGGCCGGCTCACGCGCCAGGCGGCGGAGAACAACCGCTATCTCGCGGCGCCCGATCCGGCCGATGCGGCGACGTTCGCCTTCCTGCGCCAGCACATCCATCACGTGATCTACGTGATCAAGGAGAACCGCACCTACGACCAGGTGCTGGGCGATCTCGAGGTGGGCAACGGCGACCCGAGGTTGGCGGTCTTCCCGCGCGCCATGACCCCCAACCAGCACGCGCTGGCCCGCCAGTTCGTCGACCTCGACGCCTTCTTCGACTCCGGCGAGAGCAGCAACACCGGCTGGAACTGGTCGACGGCGGCGCGCACCAACGACTTCACCGAGCGCGAGGCGCCGGTGAACTACGGCGATCGCGGACTGCAATACGATCAGGAGGGCGACAACCGCCAGATCAACGTCGGCTATGCGACCTCCGCCGAGCGCATGGCCGCCAATCCGCTCTCGCCGGCGGATCCGGACGTGCTGCCGGGCGCAAACGACGTCGCCGCGCCGGACGGTCCGGACGGCGCAGCTGGCCAGGGCTACCTCTGGGACGCCGCGGTCCGCGCCGGCCTCAGCGTGCGCAACTACGGCGTCTACGGCGACCTGTCGCGTTACGAGGCCCGCGCCGGCGCAGCGCAGATCCCTCTCGAGCGCGAGCCGTACAAGACCGGTCACCAGGTGTTCTACGTCGCCAAGGCCGCGCTCATGCCGCTGACCGACCCCTATTTCTGGGGCTTCAATCAGGCCCTGCCCGACTACTGGCGCTACAAGGAGTGGGAGCGCGAGTTCGACGGCTATGTGGCCCGCGGCGACCTGCCGAGCCTCACGCTGCTTCGCCTCCCGCACGACCACACGGGCAGCTTCGCGGAAGCCATCGACGGGGTGAACACGGTCGAGGCGGAGCTCGCCGACAACGACTATGCGCTCGGCCTCGTCGTGCAGAAGCTGGCCCACAGCCGCTATGCCGCCGACACGCTGATCTTCGTCCTCGAGGACGACGCCCAGGACGGCCCCGACCACGTCGACGCCCACCGCTCGCTGGCGTTCGTCGTCGGCCCCTACGTGCGCCAGGGCGCCGTGGTCTCGCACAAGTACACGACGGTCAGCATGCTGAAGACGATGGAGACGGTGCTGGGCATTGGGCCGATGGGCCTGAACGACGCCCTCGCCGAGCCGATGGGCGCGGTGTTCGATACCCACAAGTCCGATTGGACCTATCAGGTCCGCGTGCCGCCCGTGCTCCGCTCGAGCGCCCTGCCGTTGCCGCCGGCCACGAGCGCCGAGGCCGGGTGCCCGACCGCGCCCACCCGCTCGGCCGCCTGGTGGGCCAAGGCCATGGCCGGCCAGAACTTCAGCCTGGAGGACCATCTGGACACGGCGGCCTACAACCGGGCCCTCTGGCTGGGGCTCAAGGGCGAGGCGGCGTTTCCGACCGCGCGCGACGGACGCGACCTGAAGAGGCGCCGCGCGGCGCTCTTGGCGGCGGCGAAGCTTTCGCCGTGCGGGGCTTGAGTGGCGGCGCCTTCGCCGCCGGCGGTGCGACCGCCTTCTCCCTGACCGCCGCCACCGCGTCCAGCGCCGCGGCGTCCGGCGTCTTGCGGAGCACTGGGCCCTTGTTGGTGAACTCCAGCAGCCGGTCCTTCTTCGCGTCGTATGGATCCCAGGCCGGCCGGCCGTAGCCGTTGGGGTCGCCCTCCTTGGCGAACGCGACCCAATAGGCGCTCACGATCTCCGCCGCCGTCTCGTCCATTTCGTTTGTCGGCCAGGTCGAGGCGGCCAGAGTTCTTGAACACGTACTGGCGCTCGGCCGCATGCGGCGTCGCCGCGCAGCGTCGAGGCCAGCGACTTCGACAGCACCGAGAAGCGGTAGAGGAAGGTCGGCGCGCCTGTCTTGGCGTGCAGGGCGCACAGGTGGCGCGCCGGCTCGCCGAAGATGAAGTCGCTGACCACCCGCGCCTTGAAGGCGCCCTCGCTCGGATAGGCGGCCTTGAGCGCGTCGCGATCGGCGTCCGACAACCGGGTCATGCGCTTGAACGCGGGCTCGAACACCCGCTGGGGAATGGGGAACTCCAGCGCGTTCGAGCCGGCCATGTAGGGGACCTTCGCCTGGGTGCCCTCAGCGAAGGCGTCGGCCACGTCGCCGGTGAGCAGCCTGCCGTCGATGATCGGTCCCCAGCCCTGGCCGACGTCGGGATCGCCGGCGGCGAGGATGGTCTCCGCCGGGATGGCCCGCAGCGCCTCGGGGCTGTCCGCCTCCACCCCGAGACCTTCGACGAAGGATGCGCCGTCCGCCTCGGCCTTCGCCAGCGGGATGGACGCATCGCGCCCCGCCCCGGATTGACTGATCGCCTTGTGGAACAGGCTCTTGGCCAGCGGTGAGATCATCAGGCGGTTGACCGCCATTCCGCCGGCGGACTCGCCGAAGATGGTGACATCCTCCGCATCGCCGCCGAACGCCGCGATGTTCCGCTGCACCCATTCCAGCGCCGCGATCATGTCCATCAGGGCGTAGTTGCCCTTGAGCTCGTCCGGGTCCTCGGCGCTGAGCAAGGGGTGGGCGAAGAAGCCGAACCGGCCCAGCCGATAGTTCACGCCGACCACCACGACGCCCTGCGCCGCCAGCGCCGCGCCGTCGTAGAGCGCCGCGGTCGCCGAGCCGTTCACGAAGCCGCCGCCGTGGATCCAGACCATGACCGGCAGCCGCCCGGCGCGGGTTTGCGGCGTCCACACGTTCAGCGTCAGGCAGTCCTCGCTCATCGGCAGGGGGCCGACGCCGTTGTCGTCCGGCTTGTAGGCCTGCAGCGCGATCGGACCCATCTCGTCGCATCGCCGCAGGCCGCGCCAGCCGGGGTGGGGCGCAGGCGGCCGCCAGCGCAGCGGTCCGACCGGAGGGGCGGCGTATGGGATGCCCTTGAAGGCGGCGACGCCTTCGTCGACCACCCCCTCGACGCGGCCTGTGTCCAGCGTCGCCATCGCCGCGCCAGGGCGCGTGCGCCGCGCCGCTGCGACCATGAACGCCGTCAACGCCGCCACGCCAACGGAAGCCACGGCGATCGCGCCGGCCCGCTTGACCATGTCGTCTACTCCTCGATTTGGGCTGGTAGCTTCATGCCGTAAAACGGCTTGATCGAGGCTTAAGTCAAATCCCGGCGTACCATTCGTAGCCGCGATCCTCCCAGAAGCCGCCTTTGCCGCCCTGGATGTTGTCCAGCCGGTCGACCGCCTGGATGCCCATGACGAACTTGGCCTGCTTGTAGCCCAGCTGCCGCTCGACGCGCAGGCGCAGCGGCGCGCCGTGGCCGACCTCCAGCGGCGCTCCGTTGAGCGCATAGGCCAGGATCGTCTGGGGGTGGAAGGCGTCGATCAGATCGATGCTCTCGTAGTAGGGCGATCCCGGGGCGAGTTCGTCGGCGCAGTTGAACACGATGTAGCGGGCGTTGGGCATGAGGCCGGCCGTGTTGAGCAACGGGCCGAGCATCACGCCGCTCCATTGGCCGATCGCGCTCCAGCCCTCGACGCAGTCGTGGCGGGTGATCTGCGTGCGCGCCGGCATCTGCTTCAGCTGGGCGAGCGAGAGCTGCAGCGGGCGGGCGACAAGGCCGCCGACCGTCAGGCTGTAGCTGGCGAAATTGTCCGCCACGAGCGCGTGGTAGGCGCCGCCGCCGGGCTGGATCGAGCCGTTCAGCTTGAACACCGGCGAGATGTCCTTGGCCGAGAACTCGTGGGCCAGCGGCTGGTCGATCTGCAGAAGCCGTTGCGCGCGATAGGTCAGGCCCTGGGCCGAGCCGATCAGGTTCTGGAACGTCGGCGCGCGAGACAAACGGTCGCAGCCGGCCAGCAGCAGGCCGCCGACGCCGGCCGACGCCGTCGCGATCAGGCCGCGGCGGGAAAGGATGAGCCGGCTCTTCATGCATGGTCCTCGGGCACGGCATAGCGGCCGGTGATCATCGAGCCGATCTCGTTCACGACCCCGGCGAGGAAGACCTCGACCACGTGCACGAGCACGAACAGCACGATGAGGTTGGCGCAGATGAAGTGGATGGTGCGCGCCGACTGCCGTCCGCCGAACAGGGTGAGCAGCCAGGGCGCGACGGCGTCGACGCCTGGCGACATCGTCAGCCCGGTCGCGACCATGAGGGGCAACAGCAGGAAGATGACCCCGAGATAGGCCAGCTTCTGCAGGATGTTGTAGCGCTTGGCCTCTTCGCCGGTCGGGTGCTTCAGCCGGATGTGGTCCCAGATGCTCGCCACGATATGGCGCGGGCGGATCTGGTCGCGGCCGGGCGCCAGATCGCGTCCGAAGTGGCCGTTCAGGAAGCCGAACACCAGATAAATCAAGCCATTGGCGACGAAGAGCCAGGCCAGGAAGAAATGCCAGCGCCGGCCGACGGCCAGGTCGCGCCAGCTCGGCAGGGTCAGCCAGCCTGGGAACCCGCGCACCTCCTGACCGCCGCCCGGGCCGCTCGAGACCCCGAAGACGCCGGTCGTGTCGAACTTGAGCGGGCCGATCGAGGTCGCGCCGGTCAGCCGCCCGTTCGGGCCGTTCGCGGCGGACATCTCGAAGATCGGCTTGTCGGCGTCGGCGCCATAGGCGCCCCAGTACAGGCGAGGGTGGGCGTTGAAGATCTGCGCGCCGCTCATGATCAGGAGGCTGATGGCGAGCACGTTGATCCAGTGGGTGACGCGCACGATGAGGCTGTGGCGGTAGATCACTTCGCGCGGCCGTTTGGTCTTGGCCGGAGCCGCCGGCAGGGTCGCCTCGCTCGCCGACATCGCTTGCTCTCCACCGCTTTCGGTTGTGCCAGTCTAGTCGGCCATGCCGCGAGACGTCACCCCAGTTACGCTCGCGCACACGCGATGGATTAATCGTCTCGCAAGCACCCGCGGCGCAGGTTCGGCGCGATGCATCGCTGGGGCGCGGGCTACCGATGACGGAGGCGTTCGACCACGCGGCAGGCGCCGAGCCGGCGTATGAAGCCGGCCGACCCGCGTCCGGCCTTGTCGCCGTCGAGGCTCTCCTCGTCGACGGCGGCGATGCGCGCATCCGCCTCGATCCGACGACCGGCCTCAACCAGTACGGCTGCTCGCCGACGCCCGAGGACGGGGTCTGCGACTTCGGGTCGTCGACGGCCTCGAGCGTCTCGGCGCGCGGCTATGTGGCGGCCCAGGCTCTGCGCGACCGGCTGGCCGGCGAGATCGGCCGAGAACGGCCGGGCCTGGTCTACGCCCGTGAACTCGGGCGTATCCGCGAGCGGCTCGTGCGGCTCTGCGGGCTTCAATCGATCCCGGAGCTCGGCGTCGTCTTCGCCGCTTCCGGCACCGACCTCCACCTTTTGGCCGCCGCCCTTTTGGGCGGCACGCCCGAGCATCCGCTGCTCTGCCTCGATGTCGAGCCGGAGGAGACGGGCAGCGGCGTACCGGCGGCGCTGGCCGGCCGGCACTTCTCGACCGTAACCGCGCTCGGCGACAGCGTCGTGCAGGGGGCCCCGCTCGGCGCCCACGCGGAGTTCCTCGCCGTCCCCGCCCGCGAGCCCGACGGGCGACTTCAGGCCGGCGGCCGACATCGAGGCGGCGCTCGACGCCGCCGTGCACGCCGCGTCCAAGGCGGGCCGGCGCGCCCTGCTCAGCATCGCCGATGTGTCGAAGACCGGCTTGATCTCGCCCAGCCCGGAGACCGCGCTCGCCCTCGCGCGGCGCTTCCCGCGCACGCTCGAGATCATGGTCGACGCCTGCCAGTTCCGCCTCTCGCCCGAGACCCTCAGAGCCTACCTGGCGCAGGACTTCATGGTCGCGGTGACGGGCTCGAAGTTCCTCACCGGTCCCACCTTCTCGGGCGCGCTCCTTGTGCCCGCGAGCGCGGCCGAGCGTCTCTCCAGCCGGCTCCTGCCCAAGGGCCTCGGCGCCTATTCCGCGCGCGCCGACTGGCCGCAAGGCTGGGTGGCCGCCGCCAGCCTGCCCGAGGCGGCGAACTTCGGCCTCCTGTTGCGCTGGGAGGCGGCCCTGGCCGAGCTCGCCGCCTTCCGCGCGCTGCCGCAGCCCGAAGTCGAGGGCTTCATGCGCACCTTCGCCCGCGTCGTCCGGCAGCGCCTGGCCGACGACCCGGCGTTCGAGCCGCTGCCGGCGCGCCGCCTCGACCGCAGCGCGATCGGCGCCTTCACCAGCTGGGACCGCAGCGCCACCATCCTTCCTTTCCTGCTCCGTCACACCGTTGCCGGACGCCAGGGCTACCTTGGCCTGGCCGAGACCGATGCGATCTATCGCTCGCTGGCCGGCGTCGGGCGCACCCGGCTCGGCCAGCCGGTTCGCTGCGGCGAGCGCGACGGTCAGCCGGTGGCGGCGCTGCGCCTCTGCAACAGCGCAAGGCTGGTGACCGAGGCCCTCGCGCCCGGCGGAGACGCATCGGCGGTGCTCTCGCGCGCGCTGGCGGCGCTCGATCGGGTGTCGCGGGCGGTCGGCTCGCGGGGCTAGCTGCGCAGCATCGCCTCGAAGGCGGCGAACAGCTTGCGCATCGGCGCGGCCTTGTAGGCGAACAGGTCCGGCGGATCCATCGCGTGCACGATCATCGCGGTGTCCGCCTCGAACAGCAGCAGGCGCCCATCGGGCAGCTCGGCGCAGTCGATCCCCATGTAGTCGAGGCCGAGCCGCGCGTGCAGGGCGGCGAACGCATCGGCGTGCCGCACCGCGAAGCCCTCGTCGAAACCGGCCATGAAGGCCGCCTCTTCGGCGCGGCGGCCGGGGTTTTCGGCCATGCCCGCATTCAGGTAGTGCACCATCCAGTGCTCGGAGATCGCCAGGTGGCAGACGAACGGCCGCCCGCGGATCAGGGCGATGCGCTGCTTGCGATAGAGACCGTCGGGGCCTGCGTAGTCGACGAACGGGCAGACGTAGAACACCTCTTCCGTCCGCTCGGCGAGGTAGGGCGCGATCGCCGCCGCATCGTCCATCCGCGCGAGGCCGGCGCCGGCGTGCGAGGCGATCGGCCGGACGAGGACAGGGAACGGACTTGCCGGACAGCGGCCGCCGGCCAGGGCTTGCAGGTCGGCCCGGCTCGCGCGCACGGCCTGTGGTGCGACCAGCCCGGGGGTCTCCGCCATGGCCGCGCTGACGCTGTCGCGGCTCAGGCGCTGGATCAGGCGCGGATCGCCGTTCAGCACCGGCCTCGGCCAGCGCGCTAGCGCCGCCGCGACGCCTTCCAGCACGGTGCGGTTCGCCTCCGACTCGCCGATGCCGAGGAAGGCGACGTCGTGCGGCGGGGCGTCGGCAAGCCCGCCGTCAGGCTCCGCGTACAGGCTGACGAGGTCGATCGCGGCCTCCTCGATGAGGAAGTCGAGCGGCGTGTTCGCCATCAGGTCGCCAGGCGCGACGATGGCGAGCAGCGTCAGGTCGCCGCCCGCGCGGGCGCGGCGGACGAACGTCCGCTGCATGGCCAGCGCCTGCGCCTGCAGACCGAGGCCGACGTCCTGCTGTCCGGAGAGCAGAAGCAGGGTGGCCAGGTCCATCAGCGCCCCGGCGTCGTCGGGCGCGGCTTGGGCGCGGGCCTTCAGCCGCTCGAACAGCGGCTCCACCGGAACGCCCTCGAAGACCATGCGCGCGAGGCGGGCGACGCCGATCACCTCGGCGGGCGAGGCGCTCATGCAACGCCCTTCCGCGCGGCGTCGCCGAACGCGAGCACCCCGCGCACCAGCGCCTCGATGTCGCGCTCGTCGCTGCGGTGGTTGAAGAGGGCGGCGCGGATGGCGACCTTGCCGTCGATGACGGTCAGCGACGGGGCCACCTCGCCGGCCTCCTGCAGGTCGGCGACGATCGCGCGGTTGACCCGGTCGGCGTCGTCGCACGCATAGCGGAAGCAGACGATGTTCAGCGCCACGGGCGCCAGAAGCTCCAGCTGCGGCGTGGCGGCGATGCGTCGCTCCAGGTCCTTCGCCAGGGCGCAGCTGCGCGCGATCGCCGCGCCCAGCGCATCGGTTCCCAGCACCTTCAGCGTGAACCAGGCCTTGAGCGCGCGAAAGCCGCGCGACAGCTCCGGCCCGTCGTCGCAGGGCCACCAGTCGCCGCCGGCCATCCCGCGCCGGTCGCGCTGCAGATAAGCGGCGTCGGTGGCGAATGTCGCGCGCTGCAGCGCGCCGTCGCGGACCAGGATGACGCCGGCGTCGTAGGGAACTTGCGCCCACTTGTGCAGGTCGAAGGCCAGCGAGTTGGCGCGGTCGAGGCCGACCAGCAGCGGCCGCAGCTCCGGCGCAAGCACGCCAAGCGCTCCGAACGCCCCGTCGATGTGGAAGTGGAGGCCCTCGCTCCGCGCGATCTCGGCCATCGCGGCCAGGTCGTCGATCGCGCCCACGTCCACCGTCCCGGCATTGCCGACCAGGAGGAAGGGCGTCAGCCCCGCGCGCCGGTCCGCCGCGATCGCGGCGCGCAGCGCGCCAAGGTCGATGCGATGGGACGAATCGATCGGCAGGCGCCGCAGGGCCTCGCTGCCCAGCCCGGCCATCTCGAAGGCGCGGGGCACGCAGCTGTGCGTGGCGATCGAGGCGTACCCGGTCAGGCGCGCGCCGCTCAGCCCCTTGCGCCGAACGTCAGCGCCCAGGGCGCGCTGGCGGGCGACCAGCAGGCCAATGAAGTTGGCCATCGAGGCGCCGGTGACCAGCAGGCCGCCCGCGTCCTTCTGGGAAACCGACCAGTTCGCGCAGCCAGTCGATCACCTGCCGCTCGACCTCGATCGGCATGTGGTCGCGTCCGCCCAGGTTGGCGTTCAGGCCCGCGGCCAGCATCTCGGCCAGCATGCCCACCGGCGTGCCCGCGCCCTGGACCCAGCCCATGAAGCCGGGATGCAGGTTTCCGCCGCCATAGGGCAGGACATCGCGCATGAAGATCGCGTGCGCCTCTTCCAGCGACGTCGGCTCTGCCGGGACGCCGGCGCGGAACCGGCGCCGGACCTCCGGCGGGATCGGTCGCCAGACGGGGACGCGCCGCAGATGCTCCAGGTGGTCGAACAGGTCGTCGAGCATCCGGTGGCCCTGCGCGCGCGTGGCGCGCCAGTCGGTCGGATCGAGATCGCGCTTGCCGTCCAAGGCCGCTCCGTTCCTCCGGCGCCGGCGATGAATGCCAGATTCGGCGTCGCCGGTTCCGATCTCCTTAACACGCCGGCGTTGTCGCCCTTCTCAGGCTCAGGCCGCCTCGACGAACCGCGTCGAGGTCAGCCGCCATGCGCTTACCAGGGCGGCGATCATCAGCGGCGTGAAGGCGGCGAACAGCCAAAAGCCTGCCGTTCGCGCGACGTCGAGGCTCATGCCGCGGCCGACGCCGAGACCGGTGGCGATCGACCCCGCCGCCGCAGCGGCCACCGCCGCGCCGATCATGGACGCCGTGGGAACCGCGCCCGACGCCAGCGCGCGCTCGGATTCGACGGTGTTGGCGACGATCCGCGCCGCCACGAAGGCCCACATCAGGCCAAATCCGGCCCCGGAGGTGAACACCAGGGCGGCGATGGCCGCGATCGAGCCGTGCGGCACGGCGACCATCATCGCCGCCTGGGCAAACGCGATCATGCCGACGCCGATGCGGATGAAGCCTCGCGCAAAACCCCGTCCCGCGACGACCAGCGCGGTCAGTGTCCAGCCCATGGCCCCGCCGCCCAGCACATAGCCCGCGACGATGGGCGGCACGCCGTACAGCTTCTGCATCAGCGCGCTGCCGTAGACGGCGAAGGCGGTTGTGGCGGCGTTGAGCGCGAAGACCATGAAGAGGCCCGCGGCCGCCGCGCTCCCGACGCGGGCGACGTCGCGCGGCAAGAGGCTCGCCGGCGCACGGCTGTCGATCCGGATGAAGAGCAGGAGGAGGACGATCCCGGCCACGGCCGCGGCGCCCTTCTCACCTGGCGATGGCAGAAGGCCCGCCGCGCCGATGGCGCCGACGCTGAGCGCCAGCACCAGAATCTGCGCCAGCGGCAGGCGCGCGGATGCGCCGTCGCCGGCGCTCGCGCCCTTCGGCACCAGGGCGGCGGTGGCGGCGATGAAGGCGACGCCCTGGACGGCGAAGATCCAGAACGCGCCGCGCCAGAACCCGGCCTGGGCGAAGAGGCCCCCGATCAAGGGGCCGAACAGGGTGGCCACGCCCCATACGCCGGCAAGGCCGCTCAAGACCCTGGACCACAGCGCTTCGGGGAAGAGCGACGTCGAGGCGACGTACGAGAGCCCGACCACCCAGCCGCCGCCCAATCCCTGCGCCACCCGGCCGGCCAGGAAGAACCCCATGTCCGGGGCGGCGGCGCTGGCCGCGCAGCCTACGGCGTAGACCAGGCCGGCGATGGCCATGGCGCGCTTCAGGCCGATCGCAGAGGCGAGGCGCCCGGCCGTGGCTCCGCCGAGGATCGAGCCCAAGAGGAAGATCGCAACCGCCCAGCCGAACGCCGAATAGCCGCCGATGTCGCGCGCGGCGCTGGGCATGACGGTTGCGGTGACCAGCTCGTCGGCGGCGGCGAGCCAGGTCCCGGCGCAGACCAGCGCGAACCGAGGCAGCCGGCCGTCGGACACCAGGTCCCGCCATCCCGTGCCTGCGGTTTCGCGTATCGCCATGCGTCAGCCCGAGACCGAGGGCGCGAGCGCGGCGCCGGGGGCGATCCTTGGCCCGCAGTCGCCGTTTGGCGGCGCGCCGCCGCTCACAAGCTGCGCCGCATAGCCGATGCCCGGCTTGCCCGGATCGCCGCGCGTCTCGCCGGCGAGATCTTGCGCCTTGTCGAAACAGCGCCCGAGCCGCGCGGCGGCCACACGCTCGGCGAGGTCGACCGCCAGGCCCGGCTGGGAGAGGTCCGCTCGCCAAGAGGCGTCGTTCGGCGGATAGCGGTCCCGCTCGCGCAGTTCGATGATCGGGGCGTGGATCTGGCCGCTCGCGGCCAGTTCGGCGGTGGTCCCGTAGCTCAGCGTCCCTACCCAGGCGGCGTGATTGGCCAGGCGCACGGCCTCGATGCGACGGGCGAAGTCGGGCCAGCCGCGAAAGCCCAGCGCCGGATCGGCCGGGCCGAAGAGGTCGCTCGCCGGCCAGGCCAGGTGCAGCAGGATCAGCGCCGAGATCGCAAGCCCGATCGGCGCGGCGCGCTCGCTCAGCCCATGCAGATACCCGCGCGCGCCGGCCATCTCGGCCCCGGCCGCGGCGACGATCGCGATGGCGGGGTAGAGCGGCGCCGGCCAGTGCGCCTCGACCCGGTCGTGCAGGCCGTGGATCAGGAGGTAGGCGAGGAACGGCGCGATCGTCGCCAGGGGCAGCGAAAGGTCGAACAGCGGCTTGGGCGCCCGGCGGCGAAGGGAAGCGACCGCGCCTGCGCCGGCGAACCAGGCGATCGACGGCGTGATCAGGATCGCTTGGCTGGCGAGGAAGACGAGCAGGTTCGTGGGCGAGAGCGCGGTGGGAACGGCGCGGCCAAACTGCTTGATGAAGGTCACCCAGTGGTGCTCGGCGTTCCAGGCGACGTTGAACCCGAACAGGGCCGCCGCGACCAGTCCGGCCGCCCACGGCCAGGGCGTGAGCAACACTCGCCAACCCTTCGGCTTGACGAGCAACCAGAGAAGAACACCGGGCGCGATGAAAAGGGCGGAGTACTTCGACAGCGTCGCCAGGCCCGCGGCGGCGCCGGCGGCGATCCACCATCCGCCCGCCCGCGGTCGGTCGGTCCTGGCCAGGCAGGCGAGGCTCGCGGTCCAGAACAGGATGTTCGGCGCGTCGGGCACGGCCAGCGCGCCGCCGGCGCCGACCAGCAGCGTCGCGTTGAACCAGATCACGGCGCGCGAGGCCGTGGCTTCGACGGCGCCCAAGGTCCTGGCGAGATCGAAGACGATCAGGCTGGCGACGCCCGCCGAGAGCGCGGGTGCGAGGCGCACGCCAAGCGCCGTGTCGCCCGCGACCGACATGCCGGCGCGGACCCACCAGGCGATCATCGGGGGGTGATCGTAGTAGCCCAGCTGCAGGTGCTCGGCCCAAAGCCGGTAGTAGGCCTCGTCCTCGCTGAGCGGGATGATCGCCGCCGCCGCAAGCCGCACGAGCGTGACGGCGAGCACAAAGACGATCAGCGATCGTGGCGGCTTGTTCATGACCTGTGGCGGGGCGTTGACCCCGCTACATCCCGCCGGTCGCTCGCGCCGGGGTCAGCCGCTTCACCGCCGCCGAAACGCGGTGGCGCAGGTGCTGCCACTGCGCGACGCCCTCCGAGGTCACCCAGTTCATCTGCAGAACGCGCCTTGGTCCCTTGAACGGCTTGTGCCCGTGCCACGAGCGCGCAGAGCGTTTGAAGGCGACCAGCGAGCCGAAGTTCGGCGGCGCCTCCGCCACGTAGTCGTCGAGGTCGCGGCCGTTGCGGAGCAGGCGCAGCCGGCCCGCCGTCCGGGGCCCACTCGTCATTCAGGTAGACGAGGATGGTGATGATCTTGGTCTTGGAGTTGGTGTGGATGTAGCCGTCCTTGTCGCCGCACATGCCGCGCAGCGTGAAGGTCGTCGCCTTGCCGGCGAGCGCCACGCCGAACTTCTCCTCGATCGCGCGGCGGAAGGGCTCGCCCTTCATCTCCTCGATCAGCGCGGCCACCGCGCCCTTCACCTCGACGTCCTCGAGCGCGAAGGAGCCGGGCTTGTCGATGAGCGGGTAGTCGGCCGAAATCGACGGGCGCGCGTCCTCGCGGACGAAGCCCTCGAGCACGAGGTAGTCGAACGGCTCGTGGCTCACCGACGCCGTCCTCAGCGCCTCGATGTCGAGGAAACCCATGCCCGCTCCATATCGCAACCGCAATTCCTTTGGCTATAGGCTGGAGCGGCGGCGTTCTTTTCTCGGGGAGGCTCTGTCAGGGTGACGTCGACCGCGGCCGCATGGTTCATGACGACGGGCGAAGCCGGCTTCCGGACGCAGGCGCGCAGCCTGGCCAACGCGGTGTTCGACGCGCCGCGCGAGCTCGTCGTTGGCCTCGCCGCGCCGTGGGATCGGCTGCCGGCCGCCTGGACCCCCGACCCGCTGCGGCGCCTCGATCCAACGCGCGATCGTCCGGCGCCGCCTTGGCCGGACGTCCTGATCAGCTGTGGCCGGCGCACGGCGGCGTTGTCGATGGCCATCCGCAAGGCGAGCGGTGGGCGGACCCTGACCGTGCAGATCCAGGACCCACTGGCGCCGGCGAGCGGCTTCGACCTGGTCGTCGCCATGGCGCACGACGCGATCACCGGCCCCAACGTGGTCAAGGTTGCCACGGCCCTGCACGATGTGACGCCTCAGCGCCTCGCCGAGGCCGGCCGGGCCTGGGCGGGACGCCTGCCGGTTGGCGAGGGGCCGTTGGCCGGCGTCATCCTCGGCGGCCCGACGCGGGGCGGGCGCTTCGCGGGCGAGGCGCTCCTCGCCGGTCTGCGGCGCCTGCGCGCCAGCGGGACGCGGCTTGCGATCGTTGCCTCGCGGCGGACGCCCGAGGCGGTGATCGCCGCGCTGACGCAGGCGTTCGCGGGCGATGCCGGCGTCTTCGTCTGGGACCGCGAGGGCGACAACCCCTACCTGGCGACGCTCGCGCTGGCGGATCGTCTGGTGGTCACCAGCGACAGCGTCTCGATGATCTCCGAGGCGCTGGCGACGCCGCACCCCGTCGAGGTGTTCGGCCAGGCGCACAACGCTCGCCATCGCCGCTTCCTCCTGGGCCTGGAGGCTGAGGGTCAGATCGCGCCGTTCACGGGCGGCCCGCCGCCCCAGCGCCGGGGTCCGCCCGTTTCGGGCCTCGACGTCGCCGCTCAGGCCCTGCGGGCGCTCTTGGTCGCGCGCACCGGCGCATCGGCATAGGCCAGCTGCCAGCGGTCGCGCCAGGCGTCGGTGACGTAGTTCATGACGATCGAGCGGCGAACGCCGGGGATGGGCCGCTGCTCGAACCCGTGCCAGGTGTTGTCCGACGGCACGAACATCAGCGCCTCGTTGCGGCGGAACGCAGCGCGCTTCACCCACTTGTCCTCGGCGGCGTAGATGTCGGTGCCCAGGTCCTCCTGCCCATCCTGGGCGAGGTAGAAGAGGAAGGTCAGCCGCTTCACGCCGAGGTCGGTGTGGGGCCAGAGCCAGAAGCCCGACGCGTCCATCGCGTACTCGAGCCGAACGAGGCAGCCGTCGAGGTCCGAGCCGGTGGCGTCGTGCGAACGCTTGCACCGTCTCGGCGTCGTGGAAGGCGCTGGCGACCGCCTCGCACACCGGATGGCGATCGATGTTCGCCTGGTCGAAGTAGGTCCGCGTGTCGTTGTGCATCTCGCGCGCGCCGGAGACGCCGCCCACGTCCTGCGCCGCGAAGGGCAGCGCCAAGAGGGCGTCGACGACCGCGTCCGGCAGCACGTTCGTCAGCGTCCAGTGCCGATAGGGCGCTTCGTTCCGCGTTCCGCCGCGGCCAGGCTCTTCAGCAGCGACGCCTTGACGCCGGCGGCGGTCGTCAGGCCATCGATGTTGGCTGTCGGCGGTCGGCAAGTCGGCGATCCTTTTTCGAAGAGCGCGCGACGCGCGGCAGGCCCTAGATGGCACACTTCGCGCGCGGACGCGACACCGCGCGCGGCCAAGGTCATTGATTCGCTAGGGGAAAGGGTGTCGGCCGATCGGCGTCCGCCGATCCAGGGGGGCTGGGGGGGCTGTTCAGGATCCAGGACCCGCAAGAACAACCAATCAGCCGACGGGTGGGTTATCGAAGCGGCATGGGGCCGAGGCGCGACCGGAATGGGGCCATTTCGCGGCTCTGGCTCTGTGCCCGCGGCGCAACAGTTTGCCGGCATTGCAAACCCGTGCCGCGCGTGGCGCCTTCCCGACAGGGTTAGGATCGGACAACATTACATGGAATTTAGCTTCGCGGTGGCGGCGCGGCCGCCACTGTCGGGGGTAGGGGAGTCCCGCGGGAGGCTCCCGGAGAGCAGGCGGCTTCGGCCGCCGGCTGTCCGGGCCGCGGATCAAGGCAGAGCCGAACTTAAGGGCGACCCTGGCGGTCGCCCTTTTGCGTTGCAGAACCCTATGGTTGCGCCCTAAGTCCGCGCTCCGGCGCGGCGGCGTCGCCGGGCGCGGGAGGCTTTGAGGGATGAGCGGTGTGGCGCTCGCCGGCCTGGGAGGGCTCGCGCGTGGCTGAGGCGGCGCGTGGCCGTGAAGTCGCCGCCCCGCCCGCGGGCGGCGTGCTCGCGGTGCGGAGCCTGGCCAAGGCGTTCGGCGGCCGCCCGGCGGTGGTCGATGTTTCCCTCGACCTCGCGCGCCGGCGAGGTGGTGGGCCTCGTCGGGCCCAACGGCGCAGGCAAGACCACGACGCTTCGCATCCTGGCCGGGCTGTTGCGCGCCGATGCCGGCGCCGGCCACGTGCTCGGGCATGACGTGATGGCCGCCGGGCGCTCGGTGGGCCGGCTCGTCGGCTACATGCCCCAGCGCCTGGCGCTGTATCCGGACCTGACCGTCGCCGAGAATCTGCGCTTCCGCGCGTCGGTCTACGAACTCCCGAACCCCAAGCACGCCGCGGCGGCGGCGATCGAAGACTTCGAGCTCGGCCCCTTCCGCGGTCAGCAGGCGGCGAAGCTCTCCGGGGGCTGGGCGCGTCGGCTGCAACTGGCGGCGGCGCTCATCCACCGGCCGGCGCTGGCGCTGCTCGACGAGCCCACCGCCGGCCTCGATGCGGAGTCCCGGCAGGACGTCTGGCGGCGCATCGCCAGTCTCGCGAGCCAGGGCGGCAGCGTCATCATCAACACCCACGACCTGGCCGACGCCGAGCAATGCACGCGGGTGGCGCTGTTCTCGCGAGGGCGGGTCCTGGCGCTGGGCGAGCCGCGCGCCCTGGCCGCGGCCGCGCCGTTCGAGGCGGTGCTGGTCGAGGGCGGCGACGCCCACAACGCCGCGCACCAGTTCGACGCGCTTTCCGGCGTCGTCGCCACCTATGTCGAGGGCCGGCGCCTGCGCGTGCTCTTCCAGCCGGACGCCCATGCCGACGTGCTCGGCCGCGCGGCGTCGGCGGGTCTCCGGCGCCGAGCCCTCCCCGACGCGGCTGGAGGACATCGCCTTCGTGCTCGCCAAGGAGAGCGTGCAGGGCCAGGCGGCATGAGCTTCCATCTCAGACGATGCCTGGCCGTGGCCCGGGTCGAGGCCCTGGGGCTGATCGCCGATCGAGCGGCGCTGGTCCTGATCTTCGTGCTGCCGGTGCTGCAGATCCTCCTCTACGGCTACGCCATCAGCCTTGTGCCCAAGCACGTGCCGATCGCGATCGCGACCAGCGAGCCGCGCCTGGTCCAGCCCATGCTCGAGACGATCCGCGCCGATCCCTCGGTCACCCTGGTCGGCGGCGTGGGCGCCGTCGGGCTCGGCCAGCCGGCCGTCAGCCAGGGTCGGGCGCTGATCGGCGTCGAGGTCGGGCGCGATCCCGCCACCCGCGCCGTCCAGGTGCGCATCATCGCCGACGCGGGCGACCCGCCCGAGGTCCGCCCCGTGGTCGCGGCGCTCAATCTCGGCGTCTGGCGAAGGGCCGCCCAGCTCTATGCCGAGGACCAGGCGCCCAGCGTCGTCACCGACTGGCTGCACAACCCGACCGGCGGCACGACCTGGGACATCACGCCCGGCCTGGTCGGCGCCATCGTGATGATCACCATGCTCTTCCTGGGCGGCCTGACCCTGGTGCGCGAGCGCGAGCGCGGCAGTTGGGAGAGCCTGCTGGCGACGCCGGTGCGCCCGGCCGAGGCGCTGGTCGGCAAGCTGGCTCCCTACATGGTGATCGGCCTCACTCAGACCGTCTGCCTTCTGGGGGTGGTGCACATCGCTGTTCGGCGTGCCGTTGCCCGCCTCGACCTGGGCGCTGGTGGCGGCGACGCCGCTGTTCGTGAGCTCCTACCTTGTGCTCGGTTTCGCGTTTTCGGCGCTGGCGCACACTCAGATCCAGGCGGTGCAGGCGTCGGCCTTCTCCTACCTGCCCTCGGTGCTGCTGTCGGGGTTCATGTTCCCCTTCGACGGCATGCCGAAGTGGGCGCAGGTCGTCGGCGAGACGATCCCGCTCACCCACTACATCCGCGCCACGCGCGATGTCCTCATCCGCGGCGCCGGCCCGGGCGCGGTCTGGGGCCACATGGTCGCCCATCCTCGCCTTCACCGTCGTCGCCTTCACCATCGCCATCGTCTGCTACCGACGACGGCTGGACTAGGGGCGCTCGCGCGCTAGGGCGCGGCGCCCACCAGCACGGTCTGCGACACCGGAACGTCGCCCGGCGACTGCTTCAGCGCGATGAGGGCGCTCATGATGTTGAACAGCTGAAGCGTGTTCGGCGCTCCTTCGCGAGGAACACAATATTGCTCGTTGCCATACCGCACAGCCGTGAAGCATTGCGGATCTATGTGTGAACTTACCGTGAGTATCTGGCCGGGCTGCGTGATTTCTCCCGGCACATTATAGTCATTCAGAGTCGGTGTCAGCTGAGGTTGGCGCATTATCTCGCCAAGATACGTGAATATACCGTATATTGACCGAGTGTATATTTCGATCTGATAGTACTGCTTGAAAGCAGATGGGCAGGGCGCGAGTGTGAACCGCCCATCTGCGTCAGGTTGGATGACACCGTTTGGGCTAACGGATGGGCAAGGGAGCTCAACATACTGCTTGTTGCCCTTAACGCTCCCCATCTCCCCGCAGAAAATCGGCCGAGACTTGCTGCTGGCGCTGCCCATGTCGCCCTCAGCGGTGGAGAGCAGCTTTTCACCTTGGTCGGTGGTCATGTCCCTCTCGAAGCAGAGGCGAGCACCGGGAGCTTTGCTTGCGGGCTCCTGCAGAACGAAGTTGACACCACCCTTGGTTTGGCTCGGGCCGTTGGCTGCAGGTGGAATGCCGGCGATCTCTTGAGGGCCCGGCGGAGGCCCGCAGTCCTGCGAGCCGGCGTCTGCGTTCGCTCCGGCCTTTTGACTGCTACAGTCTGGGGCGCCGCCTTGTGGCGCCTCCGTCGTGAATCCCGTCTCCATCGCCAACTGCATCACAAACGGGAAGGCCGCGAAGGTAGGCTTATATCCAAGCGTCGGTGGAAGGAATGGATACTGGTTTAGCCGCGGGTCGTTGTAAACCACGAAAGAATAGGGAGTCGTTCCCGCCGCCTCGGCTTCCGTCCCATTCTTGTCCAGACGCTTTCCTGATCTTGGGTCTATTCGCGTGAACTTGGCATGATCGATAACGATATAGTAAACCAGCTCGCGCGAGAAACCTTGGTGCAGCAGCAGGTCAACATCGTTCAGACCCAAGGGCTGCATGATGCCCGTGTAGAAGTCCTTGGTCGCGTCCAGGCTCACCGCCAGGCTGGTCTGTGTCGAGTTGTCGAAGATGTCCGATCCAGAGCCGAACGTCAGCTGCGCCGCGACGTCGTTGTGCAGCCCGGCCGGTCCCTCCAGAAAGGCTGGGTTGCCCAGCTTGAGGTCGGTCGTCATCGAGCCGGACACGGCGCCGGGCGAGATGAAGTAGAGCGGCTCGCCCTTGCTCGCGCGGGCGAGGTTGATGAGGATCGTCCGATTCTGCAGCGTACCGATGCTCTCGTCGATTGCGGTGCCCCGCTTGTCCACCGAACCCATCGACAGGCAGCCGCTCAGCGCTAGCCCGGCGGCCGCCACAGCAAGCGTGCGTGAGAGTGTCCGCATCGTTCCCCCCGAAAGATGTTTCAACTCAGAAAAGGCTCGCGAACGGGCAACGTCAAGCGCGGCCTCTGTCGCACCCATGGCGTGATCATCAGGCAGGCAGGCTCGAGCGGGCGCGTGCGGAACAGGGTGCGCCACTCCGAGACGTCGGCGTCCAGGACTTCGGCCGTCTTCTGCACCAGGTCGGCCAGCCGCGCGAAGTCCAGCGGGTGGGCGATGTGCAGTTCCCTGCGGATCGCCTCGAGCCTGGCCGTGGTGGTCGCCGAACGGCGCGCCACGGACTCGAAATCGCCCTGCATGCGGATCGCGTTCAGCGCCGCCCCGAAGCCGGGACAGGCCGCGCTCAGCGCTGTCACGTAGAAGCGCCCGCTGTGCGCCCAGTCATGGCCGAAGGGCACGTCGATCGTCAGAAGAACGACCAGAAAGACCGTGCAGACCAGCGCCGGCGTCCCGAACAGAATGTTGCCGGCGGTGTGCAGCCGGTGTTCCGCCGCCTCCATTCGCTCGGCGTTGGCCGTGTTCCATTCGATCTGATCCTGCAGTTCGGCGTCTGTCACCGCGTCGCGGACGGCCGCAACGTAGCCGGCCGTGATCGCCCGGTTGGGCAGCGGCAGCAGGCGCTCGTGGGCGCGCAGCATCCATTCCACCCAATCCGGCTTGTCGAGGGCCTCGACCGGCCGCCCGTCCTCCGACGCCGTCACGGCCTCGGCCGGCGCGCCGCGCACGGCGGCGGTCAGGCGGTCGAGCCAATCCTGGTGCGTCTCGAAGACGCCGTGGTGGCTGGGCGCGCGCGGGCGCGGCGCGGTCCCCCGCGCGCCGACCAGGGTCAGCATGCGCAGGTGGCGGAGGTTCTCGGCCAGGCGGCGGTAGTCCAGCCAGCGGCGATGCCATTGGCGCGCGGCGCCCCGGCGCCAGATCCATAGGATGCTGACGATCAGGGCCAGTTCACTCGACACGAGCGCGGCCTTGAACGCGGCTGGAACCGGCGTTGCCGAGGATGTCGTGCAGCAGCTTGATCTCGGGCAGCAGCCCGGTCAGCGCCAAGGCGACCGCCACGGCCGCCGCCAGGTAGTTGAACACGAACGCGGAGCGATAGAACTCGCTATAGAGCACCGCTTGCGCGTCGGCGCCCGCGATCACCGGCGACAGCTTGGCCAGCACCGTTTGGGTCAGTCCGTCCTCGCCGTGGTCGGAAGGAAAGCGGGCGCGCCATGTCTCGCCAGCCAGATCGGTCTGTGGGACGGGTCCAAAGTCGTCTGGGCGCAGGCGCCGAACGCCGAGCAGGGCGAGGAATAGGGTGTAGACCGGCGTCCAACGCCGCCGACCGGGTTCTTCGTCGTAGAAGGCTTTCAGTTCCGCGCGCGCGGAACGTTCGCGCGGCGGGGCCGCCAGCAGCGTCATCAGGCTCGGCAACGCGTGCAATCCGTCGCGGTCGGGCATCTGTTCGACGCGCGTCTTGTGCGGCGGCAGGGGATCATCGCCGGTCCACAGCAGTCGCACGCGCTCCGGCGCAGAGGGGCTGATCACCATGACCGGACAGCCGCCGTTTACGGCCTGCTCGACGATCTCGGCGGTCCCGCCGATGCCGCCGCTCTCGCCGCCGTCCCAGATGGCGATCAGGAGGTCGGAGTGGGCCAGCATGATCAGGCCAGCGGCCTCATAGCCGCGCGGCTTGCCCGAGATCGCCGGGGGCGCTCTCGAGCTCGAACACCGAATGGGCCTTGCCCAGCAGATCGTGGAACGCCGCCTTGGAGGCAGCGGACTCGAAGTCCAGGGCGTATTCGGCGCGCGGGCCGGGCAGGACGACCTCGAGCATGCTGCCGCAGGCGAGGCCGAGTTCTGCGACGATGCGGTCCGCGCCTTCCGCCAACGAGGACACGACGACCACCTCGGCCGGTTCCGGCGCGAACATGGGTTCGTGCTCGGTTCGCACGCGGGCGAGGTCGCGGCCGATGGCCTCTAGAAGCTGTTTGACCGTCGCGCGCACCTTGGGGCTCGGCCTCGGGCGGGAACTTGGAGCCCGGCCGATGCCCGGTCACGCCGACCCTCAGACGCGCGCGCGGCCGGCAGACCTCCAGCGTTGGCGCAGGCGATGGCATGTCCCTCGTTCGGCTTTTCCGCCCCGCACTTTAGGCAGCGCAGCCCCAGGGCCGCAAGCATCTCCGCTCGCCCGGGTCCCAGCGGCGGCGGATAGAAGCGCGCGTTCGCCGCGCGCCCGCGCGCCCATGCGCCGCAGCGATTTCGCCAAGGTCGCCGGCTGGCGGACCCAGGCCCGGGGCGGATCCAGCATGTTGAACTCGCGCAGGGCCGCGCGCAGCAGCGGAAGGTCCGAGCGCACGGCGATGGCGACGCCATCGTCGCGAAAGCTGCGCCCCACGCGCTCGGCGAGGGACGCTGGCCCATCGCCCTCTCGCGTCGCCTGCGCGCGGGCGGATCGCGTCGCGGTCCATGCCGCACATGTCGTCGTAGAAGGGCCGGAGCGCTTCGGTGACGCGGGCGTCGTACAGGCGCGCGCGCACGGCCGCATCGTGGTCTCTCGCACCACCTGCCCCAGGATCTCGGACTGCACGGCCGCGAACGAACAGCCGCGCCCATAGAGCGGGTTGGTTCGCACCAGACTGTCGCCGACCGCGAAGAAGCCGAGGATCGCGCGCTGGTCGTCGCTGACGAACCGCCGCCAATGGTTCTTCAGGTCGCCCATGCCATAGACCGGGCTGATTGGCTCGGCCCCGCCGGGTCCACCCAGGCCGCGATCCCGGGCAACAGGGCGCAGATGTGGTCGAACACCTCGGGCCGTACGACCGCGGTGCGCAGCTCGGTCTCCGCCTCCGGCACCGCCAGGGTGATCGAGAAGCACCCGTTGTCGCCGGGGAAACGGCCGTACTTGATGTAGCTGAGGTCGCCGGTCGCGGTCGCGCGCGCCGGGGGCGGATCGGCCGCCGTCCGGCGGTAGTGCCGGGTGAAGTAGAGGATGCCGCAATCTTCGCCCGCTTCGCTGATGTGGCCGCCGGCCGCGCGCAGCTGCTCGGCGCACGCCGACAGGCGCCCCTGCGCATCGACCACGATGGCGGCCGGCCAGTCCTGCGCCTCCCCACCCTGCTCGACCGACGCGCCAACCACCCGCAGCGCGCCGTCGCCGGGGTCGATCATCAAGGCGCGGACGAAGGCGTCGGAGATGACCGAGACGCCAGGCAAGCCCTCGACGTAGCGGCGCAGCATCAGCTCGAACGTGGTTCGGCGGCTGGTCAGGATGACCATCGCCTCGTCGCCGGGCTCGGGCTGGTAGGCGCCGCGCAAGCCGGCCGGCATCATCTCGGTGAGGCCGAACTCGCGGCATCCGGCGTCGCGCAGCTGGTCGAGCAGCGCCGGGTGCCGGGCGCGGATCACCTCGCGCATGCGGGCCAGAAAGCCGTGGCTGTGGCGCAGCTGTCCGACGCCCCTGCGCTTCCAATCGAAGAAGACATCGTCCGCTCCGCCGTCGGGCGGCGGCGGGTCACGCTCGACCAGCACGACGTCGTGCTCGCCCGGGGCCAGCGCGAGCGCGGTGAAAAGGCCGGCGATGCCGGCGCCCAGGATCAGGACTCGTTCGGTCATGGCGCGCTGAGGGGAGGGTCGCGCTCGCGGCGCTAGCCCGGGTGCTGCTGCAGCCAGTTGATGGCGTCCTGCTTGCCCTGCGCGGCCGAGCGCGCCATCCACATCCGCGCCGCGGCGTCGTCCTCGGTGACGCCCTGGCCGTTGGCGTAGAGCCAGCCGAGATTGAACTCGGCGTTCTCCTCGCCCTGGTTCGCGGCGAGCTGGTACCAGTGGAAGGCGGTCGCGTAGTCCGACGTCACGCCGTGGCCGTAGTAATAGAGCTCGCCCAAATTGTTCTGGGCGTCCTTGTCGCCCTGGTTGGCCGACTTCAGATACCACTGCTGCGCCTGGACATAGTCCTGCGTCACCCCATCGCCGTTGTCGTAGAGCCAGGCGACATTGTACTCGGCGCTGGAATCGCCCTGATTGGCCGCGATCATGTACCACTGCATTGCGCCGGCGTAGTCCTTCTGCTGGAAGGCGGCGTCGCCCTTGGAGTTGGCGTCGGCGATAGAGGTCGTGGATGCAGAGGAACCCACGCTCGTCGCGGGCGCGCCGCTCTGGGCGATGGCGCCGCTTTGGGCGACCGCGCCGCTCTGGGGCTGCCCCCCGCCGCGCATGAGGCTGGCGGCGATGGCGATAACCAGAAGCAGGCCGAGCACGCCCCCGCCGATCATCAGGATCAGCCGGTTGTTGTTGTTGGCCGGCGACACGACAGTCGGCGTGGGGACCGTGGCGGCGGCCGCTGCTGCTGCGGCCGGTGCGGCGGGCGTCGCGCTCGCGGGGGCGCCCAGCGCGGCGGCCGCGGCGCGGTCCTTGCGCGCCATGTCGTGCAGCCCCTTGCGGTCGTAGGTCGCGGCGCGGTTGTTGAGGGCGGCCGCGAGGTCGGGCTTCAGCTGCAGGGCGACGGTATAGTCGCGGATCGCGCGGTCGTACTCGCCGCGGGCCTGGAAGGCGTTGCCGCGGTTGCAGTAGGCGGCGGCGAAGTCGGGCTTCAGCGCGATCGCCCGGTCGAAATCCGAGATCGCCGGCTCCTGCTGGCCCTTTGCCAGCAGCGCGTTCCCGCGGTTGTTCAGCGCGTTGGCGTGGTCGGGCTTCGCACCGATCACCCGATTGTATTGCTCGATCGCCGCGTCGTACTCGCCAGCCCGGGCGTGGGTGTTGGCCTGCTCGTAGAGGGCGTCCACGTCGATGGTCGGCAACTCCGGCTCCGACGAGGGCGGCGAGGGCGTATCGGCGGCGGTGCGCCGGGTCCGGCGCGGCTTGTCCGCGTCGGCGTCGGCCTCCGCCGGCGACTGCATCGCGGTCACCGCCTTGATCTGCGTCATCAACGTGTCGAGCGAGGTCTCCCAGTCGTTGAACAGGTCGATCCACTGCCGGGTCGCGAACTCGTAGGCGAAGGCCTCGTTCGCCGCCACGTCCTCGACCCGCACCGGAATCACGAACAGCTTGTTCGACCCGGCGAGCGCGATCTCCTTCTTCACCTCGTCTGAATTGTTCGAGTTCGCCGAGAAGACGAAGATCATCACCTTCGCCGCGCGGATCGCGCGGACGATGGCCTCCTGGAAGTTCTCGCCGGGGTGGATGTCGCGCGTCGCCATCCAGCACTCCACGCCCCGCGACTCCAGGGACTGGCAGATGGTCTCCGCCATCTTCTTGTCCTTCGAGGCGTGGCTCAGAAAAACCGTGGCGGCCATGGCAAGCGATTCCTAATCGAGGCGGCGGCCGCTCAGTTGGCCCAGGTGGTCTGCGCCGGCGGCGGCGGGACGGCCGAGCCGCCCGCGAGGGGGTCCGGTCCGTATTGATTGTCGCCGATTGTGCCCTGGGTCGCGAACCAGATGATCAGCGGGATGAGGCCGACGATGGTGAACGCGATCAGGTACCACCATCCGCTTCGGTTGGTGTCATGCAAACGTCGAACCGCCACGGCCAGGCCGGGCAGGAAGAGGCCGAGGTCGACGAGATAGCTCAGGGCCGCCACCGCCCCATACATGGGCGAGGTGGAGCCGCCGACGATGATCTCCAGGAGGCTGAAGACGCAGCCGATGCCGAAGGACATCAGCGCCCACCACCAATACTCCGAGCGGGCCGAGCGCCCGTTGAAGTCGACGTAGCGCTTGAAGTCGCTGATGATCGCTTCTTGGAAGTTCACGTGCGCCTCCCCCGTCAAACCCGCCGGTCGAAATGGGCGAGCCCAGAACGCTGTTCCCCGAAGCGACAGCAAAATCAATCACCCCGTCAGGGGTCAACGGCTTTTTTGCGAAAGTTCGGCGCCTTAGCGCAGCGAGGCGTTCAGTTCGGCGAGCGCCGCCGAGCCCGGCGTCAGCTCTGCGTCGGTCAGCGCGTTCAAGGGCGTCGCGACCGTGTCCAGGTGATCGTGCAGGTCCTTGGGCGTCGGGTCGACGAACAGCAGGCCGGTGACGACCTCGCCCAGCGCCTGTCGTTCCTGCAGGAAGGCCAGCGCGGCCGCCCGGTCTGAAGGGTCGTAGTGCGCGTCCAGCTTGCGCAGCGCCAGCACCGAGCCGTCGTGCTGGGTCACCATCTCGAGCGTGCCGGGTGCGTGGTCGATCTCGATCGGCGTGCGCGGCGGAATGATGTCCAGCCGGTTCACCGCTTCATTGTGCTCGCGCACATAGTCGAAGCTCTTGGTCGAACCGACGTGGTTGTTGAACTGCACGCACGGGCTGATGCAGTCGATGAACGCCGCGCCGTTGTGGGTCAGCGCCGCCTTGATCAGCGGGGTCAGCTGCCGCTTGTCGCCCGAGAAGCTGCGGGCGACGAAGCTCGCGCCCAGCTGCAGCGCCAGCGAAACCAGGTCGACGGCGGCGTCGTGATTGACCACGCCGCGCTTTGACTTCGAGCCATAGTCGGAAGTGGCCGAAAACTGGCCCTTGGTCAGTCCGTAGACCCCGTTGTTCTCCACGATGTAGACCATGTTCACGCCGCGGCGGATGCAGTGGGCGAATTGGCCGAGCCCGATGGAGGCGGAGTCCCCGTCACCGGAAACGCCTAGGTAGATCAGGTCTTTGTTGGCGAGGTTGGCGCCGGTCAGCACCGACGGCATCCGTCCGTGCACGGTGTTGAAGCCGTGGCTGTTGCCGAGGAAATAGTCAGGCGTCTTCGACGAGCAGCCGATGCCCGAAAGCTTGGCGATCCTGTGCGGCGGCAGCTCCAGCTCGTAACAGGCCTGGATCACCGAGGCGCTGATCGAGTTGTGCCCGCAGCCGGCGCAGAGCGTCGAGACGGCGCCTTCGTAGTCGCGGCGGGTGAACCCGAGGGCGTTGGTCGGCAGATTCGGGTGATGCAGGCGGGGCTTGGTGATGTAGGTCATTCGGCGGCCTCGACGATCGGGCGGGCGGCAAGCTTGGCGGCGATCTCGCCGGCGACGAAGCGGGCGGTGATCGGCGTGCCATCGTAGTGTGTCACCGGCACGAGCTTGCCCGGGTCGATCCCGATCTCGTTCATGATCAGCGTGCGCAGCTGGCTGTCCCTGTTCTGCTCGACCACGAACACCTGCTCGTGCTCGGCGATGAAGTCGGCGACGGCGTCGGCGAAGGGGAAGCCGCGCAGGCGCATCGCGTTCAGGTGGCGCCCCTGCGCTTCCAGCATCTCCAGCGCCTCGTGCAGCGCCGGCGTCGTCGAGCCGAAGTAGATCACCCCGCTCTTCGTCGAGCGCTTGGCGTCCCGGCGGACCGGCGCGGGAACGAGCGTCTTGGCCGTCTCGAACTTGCGCAGCAGCCGCTCCATGTTGTCGACGTAGACGGCGCCTTCTTCGGAGTAGCGGGCGTAGGGGTTGCGCGAAGTCCCGCGGGTGAAGTAGCCGCCGCGCGAGGGGTGGACGCCCGGATAGGTGCGATAGGGAATGCCGTCGCCGTCGACGTCGAGATAACGGCCGAAGTCCTTGCCGGCCTCGAGATCGTCGTGGGACATCACCTTGCCGCGGTCGATACGACGGTTGTCGTCCCACTCGAAGGGGTTGGTCAGCCACTCGTTCATGCCGATGTCGAGATCGAGCATGACGAAGACGGTGGTCTGCAGCCGGTCGGCGAGGTCGAAGGCGAGCGCGCCCATCTCGAAGCATTCGCCCGGGTCGGCGGGCAGCAGCAGCGGGTGCTTGGTGTCGCCGTGGCCCGCATAGGCGGCGGCGAGGATGTCGGCCTGCTGCGTGCGGGTCGGCATGCCGGTCGATGGCCCGCCGCGCTGGACGTCGAAGATGACCGCCGGAACCTCGGCGAAGTAGCTCAGGCCGACGAACTCGGTCATCAGCGAGACGCCGGGTCCCGAGGTGCAGGTGAACGCCCTGGCCCCATTCCACGACGCGCCGACGACGATGCCGATCGAGGCGATCTCGTCCTCGGCCTGGATGATCGCATAGCGCGCCTTGCCGTCCGGATCGGTGCGGAACTGCTCGCAGTAGCCGGTGAAGGCCTCGGCGAGCGACGTCGAAGGCGTGATCGGGTACCAGGCGCAAACGGTCGCCCCGCCGTAGAGCGCGCCCAGCGCGGCGGCCGCGTTGCCCTCGACGAAGATCTTGTCGCCGACGGCGTCGGCCTTCTTCACGCGCAGCCCGATCGGCTTCAGGTTCTGGGTCACATAGTCGCGGCCCATGTGCAGCGCGTCCATGTTCGGCGCGATGAGCCGGTCCTTGCCCTTGAACTGCTCGCCGACCAGCTGCTCGATCACGGCCATGTCGATGTCGAGCAGGGCCGACAGCGCGCCGACATAGATGATGTTCTTGAACAGCTGCCGCTGGCGCGGGTCGGTGTAGGCGGCGTTGCACATCGCCGTCAGCGGCACGCCGACGACGTTGACGTCGTCGCGGAACTTTCCCTGCGGCAGCGGCTTGGTCGAATCGTAGAAGAGGTAGCCGCCGGGCTCGATCTCGGCGACGTCCTTGTCCCAGGTCTGCGGGTTCATCGCCACCATCAGGTCGACGCCGCCGCGCCGGCCGAGGTGACCGCTCTCCGAGATCCTCACCTCGAACCAGGTCGGCAGGCCCTGGATGTTCGATGGGAAGATGTTGCGCGCGGCGACGGGCACGCCCATGCGCAGGATCGACTTGGCGAACAGGCCGTTGGCGCTCGCCGAGCCTGAGCCGTTCACATTGGCGAATTTGACAACGAAGTCGTTGACGCGGGCGATCGGACTCATCTCCTTGCGCTCATTCAGCCGCGATCGCCGGCACGGGCTCGGGTGCGCCCTTGGCATTGGTCATGTCGAGCAAGAATTTCTGCATGTCCCAGGCGCCGGTCGGGCACCGCTCGGCGCAAAGGCCGCAGTGCAGGCAGACGTCCTCGTCCTTCACCATCACCCGCCCGGTGGGCAGCGGCCCCGACACATAGAGGTCCTGGGTCAGGTTCAGCGCCGGCGCGTTCAGACGCTCGCGCAGGTCCGGCTCATCGCCGTTCTCGGTGAAGGTGATGCAGTCCATCGGACAGATGTCGACGCAGGCGTCGCACTCGATGCACAGCGGGTCGGCGAACACCGTCTGGATGTCGCAGTTCAGGCAGCGCTCCGCCTCGCGGTAGCCCAGTCCGCGGTCGAAGCCGAGCTCGACTTCCAGCCGCACGTTGCCCAGCGCCTCGGCCTTGTCGCGCAGCGGCACCCGATAGCGGGCGTCGTTGACGATGTCGTTGTCGTAGCTCCACTCGTGGATGCCCATCTTCTGGCTGACGAGAGTGACGCCCGGCAGCAGCCGCTCGGTCACGTCCTCGCCGCGGCAGAACTTGTCGATCGAGATCGCCGCGTCGTGGGCGTGCGCCACGGCCCAGATGATGTTCTTCGGTCCGAACGCCGCGTCGCCGCCGAAGAAGACGTTCGGCAGGCTCGTGCCCATGGTGACCGGGTCGACGCGTGGCATGTCCCATTCGTCGAACTCGAGCCCCAGGTCCCGCTCGATCCAGGGGAAGGCGTTTTCCTGCCCGACGGCCACCAGAACGTCGTCGCACTCGAAATGCTCGTCCGGCTCGCCGGTCGGAACCAGCCGCCGGCGGCCCTTGGCGTCGTACTCGGCCGCCACGCGCTCGAAGACCACGCCGGTCAGCCGGCCGTTGTCGTGGGTGAACGCCTTCGGGTTCAGGAAATTGAGGATCGGGATGTCCTCGTGCATCGCGTCCTCCTTCTCCCAGGGGGACGCCTTCATCTCCTCGAAGCCGGAGCGCACGATCACCTTTACGTCCTCGCCGCCCAGGCGGCGCGAGGTGCGGCAGCAGTCCATGGCGGTGTTGCCGCCGCCCAGCACGATGACGCGCTTGCCGATCTTCTCGACGTGGCCGAACGAGACGCTCGACAGCCAGTCGATGCCGATGTGGATGTTGGCGGCGGCCTCCTGGCGGCCGGGAATGTCCAGTTCGCGGCCGCGCGGCGCGCCCGAGCCCACGAAGATCGCGTCATAGTCTTCGGCCAACAGCGCCTTGAGGCTGGTGATCGGGTGGCCCAGCCTAAGCTCCATCCCGAGGCCGGTGATGTAGCCGACCTCTTCGTCGATGATGGACTCCGGCAGGCGGAAGCGCGGGATCTGGCTGCGGATCATGCCGCCGGAGGTCTTGTCGCCGTCGAACAGGATGCACTCATAGCCCAGCGGGGCGAGGTCGCGCGCCACCGCCAGCGACGCCGGGCCGGCGCCGACCAGGGCGATGCGCTTGCCGTTCTTGACCCTGGCCGGCTTGGGCAACAGGCCGGTGATGTCGTCCTTGTTGTCGGCCGCGACCCGCTTGAGGCGGCAGATGGCCACCGGCTCGTCCTCGACGCGGCCGCGGCGGCAGGCCGGCTCGCAAGGGCGGTCGCACGTCCGTCCGAGGATTCCGGGGAAGACGTTGGACTTCCAGTTGATCATGTAGGCGTCGGTGTAGCGCCCCTCGGCGATTAGCCGGATGTATTCGGGCACGGGCGTGTGCGCTGGGCACGCCCACTGACAATCGACGACCTTGTGGAAGTAGTCCGGCCCCTCGGTAATCGTACGCTGCAAGACGGCTTCCTCTGCGACGCTCTACTCCCCGCACGGGCCGATCCCGGTGTCCGTCTATCGAAAAGGACGGCCGGATCGCCCGCCCCGACGCGGCGTCCGAACGCATGGTAACGCCGTCGTGATGCTATGGCCAATAGGCAATCTGACTGTTGATAAGTCGTATTCGCATCGCATGCGACGGCCCTGCAACGGTCAAGTCTTCGTGAGACTCAGACACTTTTCGCGCGAAGCACGTTGTTCGCCTCAGCAAGGCAGGCGAAGATAAAATGCGCTAATTCTCCGTTAAGCACAGGTGCAAGGAGGGCAACCGCGATGGATCATCCGATGGATCTTGAGCCGACCCCGACCCCCGAGGCGCTGTTTGCGCGGTTTGACTCGACGCTGGCCGGGTCATTCGACGGCGGAGAGGTCGAGCGTGGCGACCTCTACGAGGAGATCGCCGAGCGCCGCGCCCAGCTCGAGTGCGCCGAGACGCTGAGGCGCGTGCGCGCGCTCTAGCCGCTTCGCCTTTTCCCAGCCTGCGCGTATGACCGGCGAAACCTTCGCCATGAGTCGCGCGTGGGCATCCAGCCGGTCTCCTTCCGCCTGCACGAGGCGCGCTTCGACGACTTCGTCCAAGCGCTGGGCGCCTCGTTCGAACGCTATGGCTTCGCGGTCGTCGAGGACCATGGGCTCGCGCCCGGCCTGATCGATCGCGCCCTTGCCGACGCGAAGGCCTTCTTCGCCCTCTCCGAAGCCGACAAGCGCCGCTACGTCGTGCCGCGCGCGGCCAGCCAGCGGGGCTACACGCCGTTCGGCGTCGAGGCCGCCAAGGACGCGCCGCACCCGGACCTGAAGGAGTTCTGGCACGTCGGGCGCGAGCCCGATCCCGCGGGGCGCGGTCTGGTCAACGTCTGGCCCGCCGAGGTTCCTGGATTTCGCGCGTCGGTCGGCGGGCTCTACGCGGCGTTCGATGCGCTGGGCGCGAGGCTCCTTTCGGCCATCGCCGTCCACCTTGGCCTGCCGCGCGACCACTTCGACGCGGCGATCGCCGAAGGCGACTCCATCCTTCGGCTGTTGCACTATCCGCCGGTCGCGGGCGAGGGCGCGGCCATACGCGCCGGCGCGCACGAGGACATCAACGCGATCACCCTCCTGCTCGGCGCCGAGGAGGCGGGGCTCGAGCTGCTCGACCGCGACGGCCGCTGGCTGGCGGTGAACCCGGCGCCGGGCGCCGTCGTCGTCAACATCGGCGACATGCTGCAGCGGCTGACCAATCACCGTCTGCCCTCGACGACGCACCGCGTGGTGAACCCGGCGCCGGAGCGGCGCGGCGTGGCGCGCTATTCCATGCCGTTCTTCCTGCACTTCCACCCGGACTACAGGATCGAGACGCTGGCGGGCTGCGTGACGGCCGATGCGCCCGACCGCTACGGCGAGCCCATCACGGCGCGCGCCTACCTCGCCGAGCGGCTGCAAGGAGATCCGGCTGGCGTGACGATCGTCGTCGATCACCAGACTTCGACGCCGACCTCGTAGCGTCCGGTGGGACCGTGCGAGCGGGCGAGAAGTCGGTGACAAGGCGCGCGAGGTGTTCCAGCTCGATCGGCCGGAACTTCCAGCACGCGTTGATCCTGGGACCCAGTATGGTCACGATGTAGTGGCCGGCCCGGGGCCCTGAACGCTTGCCGGTGACGTACTCGATCGCGAGCCGGTGGGCGGCGACCACCCTGCCGGGGGCGTCGGGGATCGCGGCCAGCATATCCGGTACGAGGCGCCTGTCGCCCATCGTCTTCCCGACCGCCGCGAAGACGGACTGGAGGTGGGCCGGCCAATAGTCGATTCGCCTGCCGTCCATGATCAAAGTGAAACGCCCCAGGCGACGAAGGGTCAACGACGCGGCGATCACTTCGCGGTGACTGCGGGCGCGACAGGGCGACGCATCAGCGCTTGACCTTCCCTTTCGTCAGTCGCCGAGTGTGGCCCACCTCTTTTGGCGGGAGCCCTCCATGCAGCTCGACGACTTGATGTTCAGACCCGGCCTGATGAAGGGCCAGCGCATTCTGGTCACCGGCGGCGGCACCGGCCTTGGCAAGGAGATGGCCGAGGCCTTCCTGATGCTCGGCGCCGAGGTCTACATCTGGGGCCGACGCGGCGGGGTGCTTGAAGACACCGCCAAGGCGCTGATGGACGCCCACGGCGGCAAGGTTGTCGCCCAGGCTTGCGACATCCGCGTGCCGGAAGCGATCACCGAGACCCTCGACCACATCTGGTCGGACGGCGGGGCGCTCACGGGCCTGGTCAACAACGCCGCCGGCAACTTCATCAGCCGCACGGAAGATCTGTCCAGCCGCGCGTTCGACGCCATCGCCAACATCGTCTTCCGCGGCTCCTTCTTCGTGACGCTGGACTGCGGCAAGCGCTGGATCGCCGAGAAGAAACCCGGCTCGGTGCTCTCCATCCTCACCACCTGGATCTGGCATGGCGGGCCCTACACGGTGCCCTCGGCCATGTCGAAAGCCGGCCTGAACGTCATGACCCAGTCGCTGGCCGTCGAGTGGGGTCCGAAGAACATCCGCCTGAACGCCATCGCGCCGGGCCCGTTCCCGACCGAGGGCGCCTGGGCCAGGCTCAATCCGGGTGGCGGCCGCGGCGAGTCCAGCCCCGGCAACCCGATGGGCAGGGTCGGGCGGATGCCCGAGCTCGCCAACCTCGCGGTGCTGCTGATGGGGCCGGGGGCCGACTACATCAACGGCCAGACCATCGCGATCGACGGGGGCGCCTATCTCGCCGGCGGCGGCGGTTTCTCGACGCTGCGCAACTGGACCGACGACCAGTGGGAGCAGGCGCGCGCTCAGATCCGCGGCGCCAACGAGAAGGACAGGGCGATGCGGACGGTCTGATGGCGACTCGAAGCGCGCGGGTGTAGGGAACGGCGGCTTGAGCGGCCGCCTATCCGCCTGGAGCCCATGAGCGAGCAGCCTCGACTTAGTCTCTACATCCCGCAGCCTTCCCGTCGTCCGGGCGATCCGGCCGACTTTTCCAACGTGCGCCCGCCGCCGGCCGGCGGCGTCGAGCGGCCGCCGATCGATGTCGACGCGAGCGAGATCCGCGACCTGGCCTATGGCCTGATCCGCGTGCTCGACAACACCGGCGCGGCGGTCGGCGCCTGGGACCCCAAGCTCGATCCCGAGCAGCTGCGCATCGGCCTGCGCACCATGCTGATGACTCGGGCGCTGGACGACCGCATGTACCGCGCCCAGCGGCAGGGCAAGGTCACCTTCTACGCCAAGTCGGCCGGCGAGGAGGCGATCGCCGCCGGCCAGGCGCTGGCGCTTCGGCCCGGCGACATGGGCTTTCCCACCTATCGCCAGCAGGGCCTGCTCATCGCGCGCGGCTATCCGGTGCGGAAGATGATCGACCAGGTCTACTCCGACCGCCGCGATCCGATGCGCGGCCGCCAGCTGCCCTGCCTCTACTCCAGCCGCGAGCACGGCTTCTTCACCGTCTCCGGCAACCTCGGCACCCAGTACAGCCAGGCGGTGGGATGGGCGATGGCCTCGGCCTATCGCGGCGGCGACGACGATCGCCGCGGCCTGGATCGGCGACGGCGCGACGGCCGAGTCCGACTTCCACGAGGCGCTGACCTTCGCGTCGGTCTATCGGGCGCCGGTCATCCTCAACATCGTCAACAACCAGTGGGCCATCTCGTCGTTCCAGGGCCTGGCCGGCGGCGAGCGCACCACCTTCGCCGCGCGCGCCATCGGCTATGGCCTGCCGGCGCTGCGCGTCGACGGGAACGATCTTCTGGCGGTCTACGCGGCGACGGCCTGGGCGGCCGAGCGCGCCCGCGCCAACCTCGGCGCGACGCTGATCGAGCTCTTCACCTATCGGGCCGAGAGCCATTCGACGAGCGACGATCCCACCCGCTACCGGCCGGCCGACGAGGCCAAGGCCTGGCCGCTCGGCGATCCCATCGTGCGGCTCAAGGACCACCTGATCGCGCTCGGCGAGTGGAGCGAAGAGCAGCACAAGGCGCTCGCGGCCGAGCTCGACGGCGAGGTGCGCATGGCCCAGCGCGAGGCGGAGGCCGAGGGCTCCCTCGCTCAGGCGGATCCCGCGGCCAAGGCCGATGCGATGTTCAGCGACGTCTATGCGCGACATGCCCTGGCACCTCGCCGAGCAGGGCAAGGCGATGGGCGGCGAGGCGCCATGACCCAGATGACCATGATCCAGGCGCTGAACTCGGCGATGGACGTCATGCTCGGCCGCGATCCGGACGTGCTCGTGTTCGGCGAGGACGTCGGCTACTTCGGCGGCGTCTTCCGCGCGACCGAGGGCCTGCAGAAGAAGCACGGCGTCACCCGCTGCTTCGACACGCCGATCGGCGAGGCGGGCATCGTCGGCGTCGCCATCGGCATGGGCGCCTATGGCCTCAGGCCCGTCGTCGAGATCCAGTTCGCCGACTACATCTATCCGGCCTACGACCAGCTCGTCTCCGAGGCGGCGCGGCTGCGCTACCGCTCGGCCGGCGACTTCACCGCGCCGATCACCATCCGCGCGCCCTACGGCGGCGGCATCTTCGGCGGCCAGACCCACAGCCAGAGCCCCGAAGCGCTGTTCACCCACGTCGCCGGGCTGGTCACCGTGATCCCGTCCACCCCGCTACGACGCCAAGGGCCTGTTGATCGCGGCCATCGAGTACGACGATCCGGTGATCTTCCTCGAGCCCAAGCGGCTCTACAACGGCCCGTTCGACGGCCACCACGAACGGCCGGTGAAGTCCTGGGCCGGCCACCCGGCGGCGCGAGGTCCCCGACGACCACTACACCGTCCCGCTCGGCCAGGCGGCGATCGCGCGGCCGGGCGCGGCGGTCAGCGTGCTCGCCTACGGCGCCATGGTGCACGTGGCGCTGGCGGCGGCGGAAGAGACCGGCGATCGACGCCGAGATCATCGACCTGCGCACGCTGGTGCCGGTCGACATCGACGCCATCGAGGCCTCGGTGAAGAAGACCGGCCGCTGCGTGATCGTGCACGAGGCCACGCGCACCTCCGGCTTCGGCGCCGAGCTCTCGGCGCTGGTGCAGGAGCGCTGCTTCTACCATCTCGAGGCGCCCGATCGAGCGGGTGACCGGCTGGGACACGCCCTATCCGCACGCCTTCGAGTGGGACTATTTCCCCGGGCCGGCGCGGGTCGCCGCGGCGATGCACAGGGTTCTGGAGGCCTAGAGGCGATGGCGCGCTACGTCTTCCGCCTGCCGGACGTCGGCGAGGGCATCGCCGAGGCCGAGATCGTCGAGTGGCACGTCGCGATCGGCGACCACGTCGAGGAAGAGGCGCCGCTGGTCGACGTCATGACCGACAAGGCCACGGTCGAGCTCACCTCGCCCGTCAGCCGGCGTCGTCGTCGAGCGCGGCGGCGAGGAGGGCCAGGAGCTCGCCGTCGGCGAGGCGCTGGTGGTGCTGGAGACCGAGGCCGCCGCGCCGGCCGAGGCGACGCGCGAAGCGCCGCGCCCGCTCGTGGCCAAGGCCGCCGCTGCCGGCCGCCCAGCGCGCCGCGCCGCCGGCCGCCAAGCCGCTCGCCTCGCCGGCCACGCGGCGGCGCGCGAAAGAGGCCGGCGTCGACCTGGCCGCGGTGCAGGGGTCGGGGCCGGAAGGGCGGGTGCGTCGACGCCGACTTCGCCGCCGCGCAGGTCGCCGACGCTGGCCCGGCGCGAGGGCGTGACCGACGTCAAGGTGATCGGGCTCCGCCGGCGGATCGCCGAGCGGATGATGGACTCCTACCGGCGCATCCCGCACTTCGCCTACGTCGAGGAGGTGGACGTCACCGAGCTCGAGGCGTTGCGCGCGCACCTGAATGCGACGCGGCCCGCGAGCCGCCTCAGCCTGCCGCCCTTCCTCATCACCGCCCTCGTCCGCGTGCTGCCGGACTTCCCGCAGATCAACGCCACCTACGACGACGAGGCGGGCGTCGTGCACCGCCATGGCGCCCGTGCACATGGGCGTCGCGGTGCAGACCGACGATGGGCTGATGGTCCCGGTCGTCCGCCACGCCGAGGCGCCGCGACCTCTGGGACCTCGCGGCCGAGATCGGCCGCCTCGCCGCCGCCGCGCGCGCCGGCAAGGCCACGCGCGAGGAGCTCTCCGGCTCGACCATCACGCTGACCAGCCTCGGCCTGCTCGGCGGCGATCGCGACGACGCCGATCATCAATGCGCCCGAGGTCGCCATCGTCGGCCCGAACAAGATCGTCGATCGCCCGGTCGTCCGCGACGGGCAGGTCCACGTGCGCAAGATGATGAACGTCTCCGCCTCGTTCGACCACCGCGTCGTCGACGGCTACGACGCCGCCGCCTTCATCCAGGCGGTGAAGGCCAGGCTGGAGCACCCGGCGCTGCTGTTCATGGGCTGATGCGCCCTCGCCGACGCGCCCCGGTTGTTCGCACCCGCAGGGAAGACCCATCGCCGTAGTGGAACCAATTGGGCGGGCATGCCTTTGACTCAGGCAGGCGGCGGGCCAGCCCCCCGGCCCACCACGCCGCCTCAGAGCCCTCCGAAGAGCCCCGCTCTCGGAGGGCTCTTCATGTCACCCGCATGTCGGTCTCGGACTGGGACACAACGTGCGCCATCGACCCCGCGACGCGGGAAGACCCTGCCGTAAATCGGCGCCATCGCACCAACTCTGAGCCGGTCATTGGGACAGTCCGCAACGGGTTTGCAGAATATCGCCTACGTCGACCTCTGAATTAAGACAAATTACCGGGAACCAAATCCTCCTCCGAGACTTGACCAGGTAGATAAACCCGTGGCGGCGACCCGAAAGGTGGCTTGCAATGTCTCTTTCTCAGACCGAGTTCGTCAGCAAAGAAAATGTTCGACGCTACGAGCAGGAACTTTCGATCACTCCCAATGGCGCCCGGCGCAAGATGTTGCAGTCGCTCATGGCGGAGGAGCGGGCCAAGAGGCTCGGGCCGGCTGTGATCGGCAAGCTCACAGACGCCCCCGACCAGCGGGACGGTGATTGCGCCGATCCGGACGCCATCACCGAACGACATGTGTTCTTAGACGTTTGAGCCGGAAGCGCCGCGGTGACGCTCAGGAAAGGAGCGACCATGACTAACCTGATCCATCTGGACGTGGGCCAAGACCCCCCGAAAGGCGAGAGTTGCCTGATCGTCGCGCGTGACGTGACTGGCGGCTTCTACGTGACCACCTCTGAGGCCGGCTATCAAAGAGGCGAGCCCCTTTCAGCTTATCCGATCTCGGATGCCGATCGGACAGTGGCGATCGATAGAGCGAAAGCTTACGGGGACCAGCACGGTTTGCACAACGTCTACGTGGTCACCTGAGAGCGCTACGAACGCCCCGCACGGGGTCAGGCGGCCGGTTCGATATTCTGGTTGACGCGAAACAGGTTCGCGGGATCGTACTTGCTCTTCACCGCGGCCAGGCGCGCATAGTTGTCGCCGTAGGTCGCCTTGAGCCGAGCGTCGCCCTCGTCGTCCATCATGAAATTGGGGTAGGCGCCGCCGAGATCGAACGGATGCACGGCGTCCCAATAGGCCTTGGCCCAGCGCGTGATCGGCCCCGCCTTCTGCGGATTCGGGATCGATGCCGGCGATGACCATCGACCAGGTCGCGTCGCGGCAGTTCCAGGCCGTATCGCCGTGCCTTGACGCGATGGACGGCGCCGTCGATCGGATAGAGGTGCATGAGCGACAGCTCGCTCGGCGTCTTGCCGGCCTGCGCGAGATGAGCGTCGATCGCCGCGTCCGGCAGCGCCTTGACGAAGTCGCCCCGCCAGTACCACTGCATGCCCTTGGGATAGAGCCCGTCGAACATGCTCTGCACCGCCGGATAGGGCATCGTGCCCATCCAGTTGAACCAGGGCGGCGGCAGCGCGTCGAGCAGCGGCGCCAAAGCCTTGCCGCCCTCCTCCGCCGGCCCGGTGTAGCAGCACATCAAGAGGCACATCCGCTTGCCCCACAGCTCCTTCGGGAACGGCGCGCTGGAGAGGACCGTCTTGAGCCCGAGGAAGACGCCGAGCTCCTCCGGCGCTGCCGGCAGGAACTCGCGGTAGCGCTGCATGATTGTCCGCGCGTGCTGGCTAGTCCCAGGCGATCGGGCCGGCGAAGACCATGCTGACCGGATGCAGGCTGGAACAGGAAGCTGGTGACGACGCCGAAGTTGCCGCCGCCGCCGCGCAGCGCCCAGAACAGATCGGCGTTGCTGGTCCCTGCTCGACGGTCACGAACCTGCCGTCGGCCAGCACGACGTCCGCCTCGAGCAGATTGTCGATGGTCAGGCCGTACTTGCGCGACAGATAGCCGTGGCCGCCGCCCAGCGTGAGCCCGGCGATGCCGGTGGTCGAGATGATGCCGGCCGGCACCGCCAGCCCGAACGCGTGGGTGGCATGGTCCACGTCGCCCTGCGTGCAGCCCGCGCCGACCCGCGCGGTGCGGTGCGATCGGGATCGACGCGCACGCCCTTGCATCAGCGACAGGTCGATCACCAGCCCATCGTTGACGCTGCCCAGCCCGGGCCCGTTGTGGCCGCCGCCGCGGATCGCGATGAGCAGGTCGTTTTCGCGGCCGAAGTTCACGGCCGTGATCACGTCGGCGACATCGGCGCAGCGCGCGATCAGCGACGGCCGCTTGTCGATCATGCCGTTGTAGAGCTTGCGCGCCTCGTCATAGTCCGCGTCGCCGCGCGCGATCAGCGTCCCGCGCAGCTCTTCACGAAATTGCGTTGTGGCCTTGTTGCTCACCGTCGTCCTCCTGGGCGTTGGAGGCGCGAGAATGCCGGGCCGTCGGCGGCGGCCGCATCACCCGATCGATGGAGATCGTTTCCGGCGCGTGCTAACTTTCCGCGAGGATAGCCGGGCCGGAGCCATCGGCATGCGCGAAGCGGAGGCGTTCTCCCGCGTCGTTGGCGACATCTATGACGCGTCGCTCGATCCGGCGCTGTGGCCGGACGCCATCGAGAGCGTCTGCGGCTATATCGGCGCCGCGTCCGCCAGCCTGCACTCGCAGGACTCGATCAGCCGAGCGACCGACGCGCTGTTCTGGTGGGGACGAGAGGACAGCGCGCAGCACTATTTCCAGACCTATTTGGAGGGGTACGGCCGGATCAACCCGATCTTTCCCGGGGTCGTCTTCTTCGACCTCGAGATGCCGGTCGCCGTTCCGGACGTTATCGCGTGCGACGAGTTCGTTCAGACGCGGTTCTTCCGCGAGTGGCTGGCGCCGCAGAAGCTTTTGGACGGGCTGTTCTCCAATCTGGAGAAGGGCCGTACGAGCTGCGCGCTGTTCACCGCGATGCGGCACGCCAAGGAAGGGCCCGTCGACGAGCGCATGCGCCAACGCTTCGAGCTCGTCGTGCCGCACGTGCGTCGGGCGATGCTCATCGGCAAGGTGATCGACCTTCATCGCGTTGAGGCGGCGGCGCTCGCCGACACGCTCGATCAACTCGCCTCGGCCGTGTTCATCGTCGACGCGACAGGTCGCATCATCCACGCCAACGTCTCAGGCCATCGGCTGGTCAATGAGGCCGACGTGCTGCGCGCGGCGGGCGGCCGGATCGCCGCCTTCGATCCAGATGGCAACGGGCTCCTGCACGAGGCGTTCGCGGCCGCCGAGCACGGCGATGCGGCGGTCGGCAAGCGCGGCATCGCGGCGCCGCTGATGGCGCGCAGCGGCGAGCGCTACGTCGCCCACCTCTTGCCGCTGACGTCAGGCGCGCGCCGCAAGGCCGGTGTTTCCTATGCCGCGACGACCGCGATGTTCGTGCGGAAAGCCGGGCTCGATCTGCCGTCACCGCCCGAAGCGATCGCAAATGAGTTCAAGCTGACGCCGGCTGAGCTGCGGGTCCTCTTCGCTATCGTCGAGATCGGCGGCGTGCCCGATGTGGCCCCGGTGCTCGGCATCTCGGATCAAACGGTCAAGAGCCATCTTCATCACATCTACGAAAAGACCGAGACCAAACGGCAAGCGGACTTGGTGAAGCTGGTCGCGGGGTACGGGGTCGGCCCCTAGGACGCGCGGCCGTCCTGGGCTCGCCCTACGCCGGTTTGGAGGGTCGCGCGTTCTGCGACTGTTGGTCGGTCTGGATGCTGTTAAGGTAGCGGACGATGTCGGCGATCTCGCTGGCGCGGAGGTGGTAGGGCGGCATCGGCGGATGGCTGGCGATGGTTCCCTCGGCCAGGGCCTGGGCGATCTGATTGAGCGGATAGATAAGGTGCAGGTTGCGGAAGGGCGGCGCGGCGGGGTTGGGGCTCGGGCCGGTTCGCTCCACGGCATGGCACATGGCGCAGTCGCGCTGGACGAGCCGATGGCCCTCGTCGGCCGAGACCGCCTGGGCGTGCGCGCCCGTCGCCGACAGGATCGCGATGGCCGCCGGGACGATGATCGCAAGCTTCATTCCGACCTCCGGGCCGCCTCGAGGGCCGATCATGGGCCCTTTCGCGGGCGCGCGCATCTAGACTTCGACGTGTCTGGGTCAGTGGCGTCGATCATTTCTTGGATGAACTGTCGATCTCGTTGTGAGCGACGCTCGCCGCTTCGGTGGTGGTGTTCGCGCCTTCGGCGGCTGCAGCCGGCGCAGGGGGCTCGTGCAGCTTCGCTAGGTCGAGCGCCCCCATCTGGAACGAACTGATCTGGGGTCTGTCCGAGCCGTCGTATGCTCCCTCAACCAGCATCTGGCGTGCGCTGGCCATCTGACGGACTAGGCCGCCGACATCTGTGATGGTCTTGGCGGTCGAGGAACCGGTGCGCTCCGCATAGACGTCCCAGGGCTTCCCGTGGTCGAGCGTGACCCTGAAGTAGCAGACCTCTCCCGCGCAGGTGAGGGCGGCTGGGTGAGCCGTAAACTCAAGCGCCACCGGACCGCCGCTCTCCTGAACATCAACGCAGATCGACACGCTGCTCGGACCGGCGCCTGACTGGACCACATCCGTCGACGAGGCGCACGCGATATGCGTCATCGCGTGGGTCAGGCGATCGGTGTCATCGACGTAACCCCACGAATAGGGATCGGGAAGCGCGCTGGAATTGTCTTCGGCGGCGCTGGCGGCCGACTGACCGTGGCCGGCGGGGGCGGCGCCACGATTGCAGGCCACAACGAAGATCGTGGCTGCAGCGATAAGCAATGAGCGTTGGATATTTCGCGCCCCCGCGAACGGCGAGCGCATCCTGGCGCCGGCGCGGAAGTGTCGTTGACGGAAAGTGACATCGGACCGGGACAAATGTCCGCGGCGGGCAGCTAGGGTTTGCTCCGACCCAAAGGGGATGTCGGACAGACGGTGTAGGTCGGCTCCCGACGTTGACACGCAGCTCCCGCGGTGGAAGGCGGATGGGTAGGTGGCGAAGCGGTATACCATTTATGGCGCCCAAGGCACCGGCTCGGTGCCGGTCGAAGCTGCTCTGACGTTGGTCGGTGCGACTTACGTCGTGCGCGAAGGCAAACCGTGGGAGTCAAAGCGCGCCGCCAAGGCGCTGGCGCGGGTCAATCCAATGGCCCAGATTCCGACGCTGGTCCTGCCGGACGGGGAGATCATGACCGAGAGCGCGGCGATGCTGACCTGGCTGGCCGACGCCTACCCGAACGCGCGCTTGGCGCCGCCGCCGGGACACGCTCGCCGGCCGGCGTTCCTGCGCTGGATGAACTTCGTTTCGGCGGCGATCTACGCGTTGTTCTGGATCGGCGACGAGCCTTCGCTGCTCGTCGAGGGCAAGGCGGCCGAGCGTCACCTGCTCGACCAGCTCACAGAGCGCATCGCCGGTTGCTGGCGCAAGATGGACAGCCAGGTCCGGCCCAGCCCCTATATCGTCGGTGAAGAAATCAGCGTGCTGGATCTCTACGTCGCCGTCATCTCGCGGTGGGCCCATAAGCGCAGCCGTTTCTACCGCGAGGCGCCAAGGATGGCGGAGGTGGTCAGGCTCGTCGACGCCGACCCGCGTCTCGACCGCTTTTGGGCTAGCCGCTTCCCGTTCGTCGAAGGTTGGGAAGGCTAGAAACGACGCGAGGCGCCGCGGCGGAGTAACGCAAGTCGAGACTCTGCATCGGCCCAAGAGCTAGCCGTTGGACGTCGCCGGAGGCTGGCCGGCGAGAGAGTTAGCCATCGACCCGGAAGCGGACCTTCTACGACTTTGCGACGATGCGGTGGATTTCGGCCGTCAGCCCGTTGTTGACCTGGACAAGCCCGTGAATCTCATCGGTCAGCTTGTTGTTGGCTTGGACCAGCCCGTGAATCTGGTCGGTCAGCTCCAGCACGGCCTCGGCGTCCTGATAGGTCTGTAGCGCCTGCTTGTCCGAGGCCCGCGACAGAACTTGCTGGCCTACGGCAAGGACTGGCAGCGCCCAGAGCTGAACGAGGTTCGACAGAAACAGAAGGAACGTGAACGGATACTTGTCGAACCGAAAGATCGAGAACCCCACCGACGCCAGGAACATCCAGGCGAACATCCAGAACACCAGGACATAGAACGCCCACATCGAGCCGAAGCCCTTTGTGATGCCAGCGGCCAGCCATCCGTTGAAACCGACGTGCTCGCCGGCGGTGACAGCCGCGCCCTGGGCCTTGCGGCGTGCGATGTGCGGATGGGGGACATGAGCTTCGGTCATCTCTGGGGCCTCCCTCGAGCGGTCTTAGAGCCGTATGACTAGCTGGCCGATCGTCAAGCTCACATCGCCGCCGGATTGGCGGCACGTCTCAGCCGTGTGTTACGTGCAAGGGGAGGCGCGAGAGCCCGCGAAGGGTGTTGTTGAGCCGCCGCACGGGTGGGCCAGCCAGCTCGATCTGCTCGACGCGCTCGGCCAGCGCCGTCAGCATGATCTCGCCTTCCAACCGCGCGACCATCTGACCGACGCAACTGTGGATTCCGTACCCAAAAGCGACATGGCCTGCAGCCCTGCGCGCAATGTCGAAGCTGTCGGGCTCCTCCCACCGCCGCGGGTCTCGGTTGGCCGCGCCTAGGAACAGCAGGATCTTCGCGCCGGCGGGCAGCTCCGCGCCGCCGAGCTCCGTTGCGGTTGTCGTCGTGCGAAAGAAGGTCTGCACTGAGGACTCAAAGCGCAACGCCTCCTCGAAAGCCGAGCGCGCCAGCTCTGGCTGGGCGCGCAGCCGCGCCCAGGCCTCTGGATGGGTCGCGAGGGCGAACAGCGCATTGCCCAACGCGTAGACCGTGGTGTCCAGTCCGGCCGAAAGCAGAGACCTGACCAGGAGCCCAGCCTCCTCTTCTGAGACCTCGCCGCGGTCCGCCGCCGAGAAGACGCGGGCGCCGATGCCATCGGGCCTCAGCGCCGCCCGACTGCACTGCGCCATGACCCACTCGCGCGGCGCCTCCGCGTTGCGCATGGTCTCCTCGAAGAGCCGGTTCCGTGGTCCGAAAGCGTTGAACAGCATCGCGGCATAGGGCAGCAGGTTCTCCCGACCGTCCTCACGCAGGCCGAGCGCATCTGCGAAGACGCGGATCGGATAGATCTCGGCCAAGTCGGTGACTCCGTCGAACTCTCCGCGCGATACCAGGCGTTCCACGAGCGACTGGGCTTCGGCCTCGAAGGTCGGCCTCAGCTCACGCAAGACCGCCGGCGAGAGGGCGAGGGCCAAGACCGGCCGCGTGCGTTCGTGCAGAGGAGGGTCGGCCTCCAGAACCAGGCTGGGCGGACGGAAGGGCTTCTCCTTGCGAAAATCGGCGAGCCCGACGCCCGCCGCCGACGAAAACGTGCGCCAGTCCTGGAGCGCGGCTTGGACTTCTGCATGGCGCGCCGAGGCGTAGATTTGGTATTTTTCCAGCCAGACCAGCGGCCCGGCCTCTCGCAGAGCTTCATGATCGGAATACGGCTCGGCCAGGAACTGGTCAGAGAAAGGATCAATGTCCAGCGTTGGAGGAAGTGCGGCCATAGCGAACCTAACCTGCCAGCGTCTGGCACTCGGCCGTGAAGTTGTAAGGCAACACGCCCGCCTCGTGGCGTGTCAACGACTTTCCGGAATCGTTCGAAGGTGTGCGGCTGGCGGCGCCGGGTCTTCCGCTGCAGGGGAGGTGACCATGCCCTTTGTCAAAAGTGCGCGCCCGCGGTCATTGCCCGGGCCGCCGGCTGAGCATCCTCCCAGGCCCCGGGCACAGTTGCCTGACCGCCTTCGGTCCCCGATCGACCGCCGCGCTGCTCGAATTCCTCGCCGAAGTCGATCGCCGTCTGACGCCGGAGGGGTCGCGATGAGCGGCGGCGGAAGGGCGAAGCGCTTGGTCGTCGCGGCGCTCGTCGCCGGTCTCGCCGGCTGCCACCAGGCCTCGCCGCAGGAAAAAGCGCAGCAGATGATCCATGACTGCGCCAGCGAGGCCGGCGAGTATCTCGATCCCCATTGGGGGCCGCCGCAGGTCACGGGCGTCTACCACGAACCCTATAGCGTGGACGTCGGCCTGACGGCGCAAGGGGAGCGGGTGACGGCGAGCTGCGGCGTGGACAGCGGCTACTACATGCACGTCCTCGGTATCGTGGAGACGATCCAGGGCGTAGAGCCTGCCGACGGCCAGCTCTATCTGCCGACGCAGCATCGCTGGCTGACCGACGCCGAGCTGCATGCGCGAATGGCGGCCATGCTGGCGCCACAGCCGGGCGAATACGCGGGCGTCGCCCGCCGAACCCGCCGGCCGTCTACACCGTCTCCGACCTCGCCCGCGTCGCCAGCACGTCCTGCTTCACGCTGCAGAGCAAACTCGAACCGGCGCGCCAGCTGGTCGCCTGCCAGGTCGCCGGCGGCCACCGCTACTGGGTCAGCCGGGGCCCGCTGACTTTCGAGGTCGCCGTCCCGCCTGCGGGCCTGCCCGCCATCCCGCCGGCGCCGCAGCCCGATTGGTCCACCCAGCCTGGCGGCAAGCCTTTCTGATCGGGCCCCCGCCGTTGAATGCATTTGGGTCAGCGTATGCGTCACCGGACGGCATGTCTTCGACCAGTGCGCCTTTGTCCGCTTTTCGGCAGGGCGCCCGTGTCCGCTTTCGACCCAGAGCGGACGATCGCTGCAGGCGGCCTTTCGCCTTCGCAGGCCGGCAATTGCCAAGCAGCGGCGCTTGCGGTCTAGGTCTCGTCGGGGCGGTGGCTCGTGGGTGAAGTCATTCTTGCCGCGCACGTCGCGATCATCGGCTTCAACCTGTTCGGGCTGGTCGCAATCCCGCTCGGCGCTTGGCGGCGATGGCCCTTCGTGCACGGCCGCGTCTGGCGGCTCGTGCATCTGGCGTCTCTCGGCGTGGTCGCGCTGCAGGCGCTCCTGGGTCGGGCATGCTTTCTGACCGACTGGGAGGCCGACGTCGTCGGCGACCCGTCGCACGCACCGCTGATCATGCGCTGGGTCAACGCCCTGATCTTCTGGCCGTTGCCGATGTGGGCGTTCACCGCCGCCTACATCGCACTCTTCGTCTATGTCCTTGCGCTCCTATGGCTTGTCCCTTTAGGCGCAAGAGTGCGAGCGCGCGCCCCGCGACCACCAAACGACCGCTGAGACTTTGCACCAGTCGCTAGGGCGTCTGCGTCCTTTGCCGTGCGTCAACGCGCGCCGTCGTCGGCCGTGCGATCTCATGCGATCGCCGGCGTCCTGATCAGGACTGCTCGGGCGCAGCGGTCCTCGGGCTCGTCTCAGCCAGGTCGGTCTGCACCGCCAGCCCGGAGTGGAGTTGGCTTGAGGGGTCGGCTGCGCGCAAGCTCGGCGCGGATAGCGGCGGAAGGTCACCATGACGTTGCACGGGCCGGGCGAGCGGGTGGCCGTCGGGCCGCCGCTCACGTCGCTAGAGACGGGATCGGCGATCGCCATCGGCGTTGTCTCGCTCCTGCTGTTTGGCGTGCTCGCGTTGCTCTTGGGCGCGCTCGCCGACGAGCGTCGCCTGAGCGTCGCCGGGATCGGCGTCTGCGCCACGCTGGAGGCGCTCAGCATGGGGGCGGCGACCGGGCTCGCAGGCCTGGTGCTCCAGCCCCGGCGGCTGAAGGCGATCACTATCACCGCGGTGCTCGTGCTGGCCGCGTGCGATCTCGCCACCAGCGGCGCGCGCGGGCCCGGCGTCGTCATCAGTCGGACCCTGGCTGGCGTGCCCGAGGGCATCCTGCTCTGGGTCTGCATTGGCATGATCGCCCGAACGCGGACGCCTGAACGCTGGGCGGCCGTTCTGGTGACGGCGACCCCGCTCGCCCAGTTCGCGGCCGCTTGGGCGCTGGCGGCCCAGGTCCTGCCGCGCCTGCATGCTGGCGGCGGATTCGCCTTCATGGCGGCCTGTGTTCTCCTGGCCGCGCCCATCGCCGTGCTGCTGCCCGACGCTTACGCCCCGCTGCCGGACGCCGGCCGGACGCCATTCTCCCTGCCGGCGCGCGGCTGGATCGCCCTCTCGGCGGTCCTTATCCTGGTGGCTGCGTCGGGGGCGGTCGGCATCTACCTCGTCCCGCTGGCGCACCAGGCGGGGCTCTCGCTGGGCGTGGCCTCGACCGCAACGGCGATATCGCTGGGGGCGCAGGTGCTTGGCGGCGCGCTGGCTCTCTCGTTAGCCGGCCGCGTCGGTTACGTCCCGGCGCTGGCTGCCGGCGCCGCGTCCTTCCTGGTCGCCTGGACGGTCTACGGCTTCCACGAGCCGGCCTGGATCTTCATCAGCGCGACCGCCCTTTTCGGCCTTGCCGCCGTCTTCGTCTCGCCTTTCTTCGTGCCGATGACCGTTGACGCCGACCCAACCCGCCGGGCCGCCATGCAGATTGGCGCGGCCCAGCTGTCGGGCGGCGCACTGGGGCCCCTGATCGCGTCGCGCGTGGTTAGCGACGGCCGCGTGCACGGTGTGCTTGTCCTGGGCGGGGGCCTGGTGGTCGTCAGCCTCTGCCTGGCCGGCTGGTTGCACTTCACCAACCCGGCCGCTGGGGCCGCGGAATGACCCGCGTACGGTTCAAGGCGCGACGATGTGGGACTTGCCGATCTTGTGGACCGCCGAAGCCGTCGGGCCTTTGTCGCCCTCGGATTCCGCGAATCGAACCTCGTCGCCCGGCCTAAGGGCGTCGAAGTCGCCTTCGACGACCGCGTGGCGGTGGAAGTAGACCTCCTGGCCGTCGGCGCTCTCGATTAACCCGTAGTCCTGCTCTGGGAACATCTCCGAGATGCGACCGTGCGGCGGGGGCTCGTGAACCTTGAGCTTGCCCTCGAAGCGGCGTTCGTGGTCCTGGAGCTGACGGCGGGCGGCGGCGAAGGCGTCGCGAACAGCGACATAGGGGTCCTCGTGCGCGTGATCCGCGGAGGGGTTGCGATCGACGACGACATCCGCCCGCCCCGGCACGCTGATGTGGATTCTGACCTGGTAGAGGTCGCCCTTGCGGCGATTGTGGCTGCGGCCGATTAGGGCGACGCGACAGGCGGTGATGCGCTCGGCGAACTGCTCGAGCTTGCGCGCTTCTTTTTCGATGCGCGCCTCCAGTGCTGGAGTCGACTCCAGCCCTCCTTCGAACGTCACCTTCAGTGGAACTTGCATATTCGATGCTCCATCCAAGCGGTCCTCACCTATCTGACCTCAGGCGCCGTCGAGGTTGGTGAAGTGCTCTGCGAGATCGGCTTCGGGCACGTGGGTGAGGTCCTTTTGCAGCTCTCCCGCGATCTTCCGCCGTGTGTTCGCGTCGAGCGCCTGGCGGAGTTCGCCAAGCGCGTGAGCGGGCGCCACGAGGATCAGGCGGTCGAACTCGTCGCGCGCGCTAGCGTCGTTCAGCGCAGCCGCCACCTCGTCAACGAAGGTCCTTTTCTCGGTCCGATGAAGATCCTCTCGCGGCTGCAGGCCGTGGCGAACGGATCCCGCGCTTTCGTGCGAACGGCCCGGCCGCTCCGCGCCGAGATCGCGCGAGCGCTCGTGGACGTGCGTCGAGACGAACTCGCGGTGGGTGTTGAACGCCCTGCCGGCGGCGGCAAACGCCCTCGGCGCATCTCGTTTCTGCAGGAAGCGGGCGCGCCCGCCGTCGGTGACGACATACCAGGTTCTGGGAATCTTCATCGTCGGCTCCACCAAGTTTGAGGCAACCTAGGTATCGACCCGCGACGACGCATTGAGGAGCATCAAACCGCGTCCCGCTCAGGCCATCGTCCCCGCCCGTCTCCAACCAACACGCTGGCTACGCTGCGACCCGCCGCCGCGCGCAATTGACCTTGGTCAAAGTCGCGCCAGGCCGCCCCTCGTACAGCTGTCGCCACCATGCCTGCCGGCCAGCCAGACCCAGACGGCGCCGCCGAGCCGACCGCGCCGCAGATCGCCAGCGACGTCCTGGACGTCGTGAGCCGGCTTGCTGACGAGCTGCATCCGCACCGGCGGGGGCTCACCCCGCTTAGCCTTGAAAGCGACCTCGACCAAGGGTTCGGCCTGGACAGCCTGGGCCGGGTCGAGGCCATCCAGCGCCTCGAGGCGACGTTCAACGTCCGGCTTCCCGACACGCTCTTCGCGAACGCCGCGACGCCCGCCGATCTCGCTCAGGCCGTCGCGAAAGCCAGGCCCGGAGCGGTCGGCGCCGGCATTGGCCGCGTGGAGGCGCGCGCCGCGTCGGGCGCACAGGCCGCGCCGGCGACGGCGCAAACGCTGATCGACGTCCTCGCGTGGCATGCCCGCCGCCAGCCCGATCGGCCGCACATCTACCTCTCAGATGGAGACCGCGAGCAGCCGCCGATCACCTACGGAGAGCTTTTCGCTCGCGCCGGCAAGGTCGCCGCCGGTCTGACGGCGATGGGGATCGAGCCCGGCGCGCGCATCGGGCTGATGCTGCCAACGGGAGCGGATTTCTTCGCGGCCTTCATGGGCGTGCTGGCGGCGGGCGGCGCCCCGGCGCCCATCTACCCGCCCTGGCGCATGTCTCAGATCGAGGAGCACCTTCGCCGGCAAGGCAGGATCCTGGATGCGGCCGAGGTCGCCGGCCTGATCGCCTTCCCCGAGGCGGCGCCGTTCGCGCGCCTCCTCGAGGCGCATGTCCCGAGCCTCGGTTTCATCGCCACCGTCTCCGAGGTCGAGGCTCGTCCCGGCCCGCCGCGCCTGCTGCCCGGCTCGCCCGATGACCTGGCGCTGCTGCAGTTCACCTCCGGCAGCACGGCGGACCCCAAGGGCGTCATGCTGACCAACGCCAACATCCTCGCCAATGCGCGCGGAATCTCGCGGGTGATCCACGCGACGCCGGACGACGTCACTGTCAGCTGGCTGCCGCTCTATCACGACATGGGCCTGATCGCGGCCTGGCTGGCCTGCATGGACCAGGCGTCGCCGTTCGTTGTGATGAATCCGCTGAGTTTCATGGCGCGCCCGGAGCGCTGGCTCTGGACCCTGCATCGCAACCGCGCGACGATCACCGCGGCGCCGAACTTCGCCTTCGATCTCTGCCTCGCCATTCCCGGCGCGCGGCTTGCCGGCCTCGATCTCAGCGCGCTGCGGGTGGCCGGTTGTGGTTCCGAACCGATCGCCGAACGGACGGTGGCCGACTTCACGCGCCGGTTCGCCCCGTACGGGTTTCGGGCCGAGGCCTTCCTGCCGGTGTATGGACTGGCGGAGTGCGCGGCGGCGCTCACCATGTGCCCGCCCGATCGCGCGCCCAGGATCGACCACGTGAACGCCAACGGGCTGGCGCTTACCGGCGAGGCCAGGCCCTGCGCCGCGGACGCCGCAGGCGCGCAGGCCATCGTCTCCTGCGGTTCACCGCTCACGGGCCACGAGCTGCGTATCCTGGACCTCGACGGTCGCGAAGCGCCCGCGCGCCGCGAAGGGCGCCTCCAGTTCCGCGGTCCATCGGCGACAAAAGGCTACTTCAACGCGCCGGAGAAGACGGCCGAGCTCGTCCGCCCCGACGGTTGGCTGGAGAGCGGCGACCTGGCCTATGTCGCGGACGGTGAGCTGTACGTCACCGGCCGGACCAAGGACATCGTCAAGCGCGCCGGACGCAACATCCATCCCGTCGACGTCGAGTCGGCGATCGAGGCGCTGCCCGACGTCGTGGCCAACGGCGCAGCGCTGTTCAGCGTCCTCGATCCCGAACACGGCGAGCGCCTCGTGCTCGCGATCGAAACCCCGGTCGCCGAGCCGTCGCGCCGGGCGGCCCTGGTCGGCCGCGCGCAGGAGGCGGCGACAGGGCGCCTGGAGAGCGCCGTCGACGACATCGTGCTCATGCCGCCGGGCGCCATTCCCCGCACCGAGAGCGGCAAAGTGCGCCGCCCGGCGCTGCGACAGCTCTATCTGGCTGGCGAGGCCAGCAGCACGCCGGTCTCCGCGAAACGGCAGGTGCTCAGGCTCGAGGCGACGGCAGCGCTCGGCCGGGTCCGGCGAGCGACGCGGAGCCTGCGCGAGCGGCTCTATGCGCTCTATTGGTGGACAATCGTGGGCGTCATCGGAGTCGTCTTCTGGCCCCTGGTGATGACCCTGCCTCGGTTGCACTGGCGCTGGGGCGTGGCGCATACGCTGTGCCGCGTCGGGTTGTCGCTGCTCGGCCATCGCGTGACCGTGACCGGCGCGATCCCCGAATTGCGCGCGGACGTCGTCTATGTCGCAAACCACGAAAGCTACATGGACAACGTCGTCCTCTGCGCGTTGCTGCCCGGCGACTTGGCGTTCGCCGCCTATGGCGAACTTGTGCAGGACTGGTTCCAGGGCTCGTTCGTGCGCCGGCTCGGGGCGATCTTCGTCGAGCGCTTCGATCCGACAGGCGCGGTCGCCGACGCCGCCAAGGCGCTGGAGCTCTTGCGCGCCGGGCGGCCGCTCGTGATCTTCCCGGAAGCGACGATCATGCCTATGCCGGGCCTCTTGGACTTCAGGATGGGCGCCTTCGTCACCGCCGCCAAGGCGGGCGCGCCCGTGGTCCCGATCACCATCCGGGGCGACCGCCACATCCTGCGCCACGATGGCCGCTGGTTTCCCCGCCGGGGGAATGTCGAGGTGTATGTCGGCAGGGCGATCGCGCCGACGGGCTCAGACTTCGAGGCGGCGCTCGCGCTCAAGAACGCGGCCCGGGCTGACATCCTCGCCCACGTCAACGAGCCGGACATCGCGGCCGAGACGCCCAGATACTGAAAGCGGACGAGCCGATGGATCTGTTGAACAGCCCCTGCTGACCGACCTCTATCAGCTCAACATTCGTCCGCACGCTGCCCAAGCGTCGCGGCTTCCTGATGGCGGCGGGCCTCGAACAAGCGCTGGATTGGTTGGAGCGACTGCGTCCAGGTGGCCGCTGATGATCATCACGCGCGCGCGTGATGATGATCATTTCGCGCGCGCGTGATGAGGGTCGCGCGCGCGTGATGAGGGACGTCCACCCTCCTGCGCGACACCGGCTCGCGGCAGATAGCGGCTCTTTCCAGCCCGGTTGCGCCAATGTCCGGTTTCCCCCCATAGCGGACTCTGGGAAGGTCCGCTTTCGGGCAGTCTAACTTGCTTGGACTCGCCGCCTGCCGCCCGGCGGCGAGCCGCTTGCTAAGCGTTTTGCTGAGCGGGTGGTTGGGCGTGGTCTAATGCTGGTCGAGTTCCGCGCGCGTTCGATTGACTAGAGTACCCTGTTCGGCGGGCAACTGCGCTCGTCAAAAAGCAGTCCACCACCACCACCACCACCACTCCGAACGGGGATCTTCTCAATCGGACGCCGCGGCGCTTCGCCGTTCGGCGGCGCTTTTGTGCGCCCTGGGGGCGCCGGCAGGACTGATCGGCGCATGCGAGCCGCTCGCAACCCTCTCCCCGCCGGCCGCGAGAGGGTGTAGGCCGTTCGGCCAGGGAGACAAACGCCATGGCCACCACCGAGATCCTTTACGCGGTTCAGGACGGCGTCGCCGTCGTTACGCTCAACCGGCCCGACAAGCTGAACGCCTGGACGTCGACGATGGAGCGCGAGGTGCGCGAGGCCATGCGCATGGCCGCCGACGACGCGGCGGTGCGCGTGATCGTGCTCACCGGCGCCGGCCGCGGCTTCTGCGCCGGCGCCGACATGGACACGCTGGTCAGCGTCCAGTCGAGCGGCCAGCAGGCCCCGCGCGCCGCGGCGCCGCAGCCGTTCGATCCCGAGGCGCGGCCCGACTTCACCAAGACCTATTCCTACTTTCCAACGGTGCCCAAGCCGATCATCGCGGCCGTCAACGGCGCCTGCGCGGGGCTGGGGCTGGTCATCAGCCTCTACGCCGACATGCGCTTCGCCTCCGAGGACGCGGTCTTCCTCACCGCCTTCGCCCGCCGCGGCCTGATCGCCGAGCACGGCATCAGCTGGCTCCTGCCGCGCGTGGTCGGCATGGCGAACGCCGCCGACCTGCTCTTCTCCTCCCGCCGGGTGACCGCACAGGAAGCCAAGGAGCTCGGCCTTGTAAACAAGGTCTTCTCCCGCGACGCCTTCCACGACGGGGTGATGGGCTATGCGGCCATGCTGGCGCGCGAGGTCTCGCCGCGCTCCCTGCGCGAGATGAAGAAGGAGATCTGGAACGCGCAGTTCCAGGGCCTGGGCGAGGCGATCGACTGCGCCAATCGCGACATGGTGGCGAGCTTCACCTCCGAGGACTTCAAGGAGGGCGTCGCCCACTTTATTGAGAAGCGCGCGCCGGCCTTCACCGGCCGGTAGAGGGGACCCCCATGAACGCCGTGGTGATCGATCGCGAGCTCTGGACGACGAGCGGAGAGGCGCTGCTCGGGGACGCCATCGCGCTCCGCCGCGCCATCCATGCCGAGCCCGAACTCGGACTCGACTGCCCAAGGACCACCGCCAAGATCAAGCGCGCGCTCGAAGGCCTGCCGCTCGAGCTGCGCGAAGGCCCGTCGACCACCGGCCTCATCGCCATCCTGCGCGGTCCGCAAAATGGGCGCACCGTGCTGTTGCGCGGCGACATGGACGCGCTGCCGCTGCGCGAGGACACCGGGCTCGACTTCGCCTCGGGGATCGAGGGGGCGATGCACGCCTGCGGCCACGACACGCACGTGGCCATGCTCGCCGGCGCCGCCCGGGCGCTGTGCGCCCAGCGCGACAAGCTGAACGGGACCGTCGTCTTCATGTTCCAGCCGGGCGAGGAGGGCTGGCACGGCGCGAAGTACATGTTGGAGGACGGGCTGCTCGACAACCCGCGGCCCGACGCGGCCTTCGCGCTGCACATCTCGCCCAACATGCCGGCCGGCATGTTCGCCAGCCGCACCGGCCCGCTGCTCGCCTCCGCCGACGAGTTCGAGATCAAGATCACCGGCAAGGGCGGCCATGGCGCCATGCCGCACGAGACCATCGACCCGGTGCCGATCGCCGCCGAGGTCGTCCTGGCGCTGCAGACCCTGGTCAGCCGCAAGGCGCCGCCGCACGAGTCCGCCGTCGTCACCGTCGGCAAGATGGAGAGCGGCACCACGGACAACGTCATCCCCGAAACGGCGACGCTCCTTGGCACCATCCGCGCGCTCGACGAGCGCATCCGCACGCTGCTGCACGAGGGCATAGCGCGGGTGGCGACGCACGTGGCGCTCGCCCACGCCGCGAAGGCCGAGGTCGAGATCTCGCCGGGTTTCCCGGTCACCGTCTGCGACGGCCGGATCGTCGATCTCGCCGAACGCACGGCGATCGCCCTTTTTGGCGAGCACGCCTGGCGCACCATGCCGACGCCGATGATGGGCGCCGAGGACTTCGCCTACGTGCTGCAGCAGATGCCGGGCGCGATGGCCTTCCTGGGCGCCGTGCCCGAGGGCGGCGACTACCACAGCTGCTGCGGCCTGCACTCCAACCGCATGGTGCTCGACGAGCGGGTCATGGCCCGCGGCGTCGCCATGCACTGCGCCATGGCCGAAGCGTTCCTGAACGGCGAGGCCGTGGTCTGAACTCATCCCCGCGAAAGCGGGGACCCAGGCGTTTTCAACCACCAAGCACACCAAGCACACCAAGGGTTCTGAGAGAGCTCAGCAGCTGCGGCCAGTCGCAGCCTCTTGGTGTGCTTGGTGTGCTTGGTGGTTAAGTCCTGACGCGCCGCCGCTTCGACCACGCCGGTCTGTCCCGCTTCGCGGGGATGAGCCGGTGTGCTCAAATGAGCCATGGCTGAATTCGACCAGCTGCAAATCAGGAAGCTCGACGGCGGGCTTCTGCTGATCTTCCGCGAGCTCCTCGCCCGCCGGCGGGCGAGCGCCGTCGCACAGCAGCTGGGCTTGAGCCCATCGGCGATCAGCCATGCGCTCACGCGCCTGCGCGACGTGTTCGCCGACCCGTTGTTCATCCGCCGCTCGCATGGGCTCGAGCCGACCCAGCGCGCACTGGAACTCGGTCCGCAGATCGAGGCCCTCATCGAGGCGATCGGCCAGACCATGAGCGGCGAAACCGCGTTCGATCCGCGCACCAGCCGCCGCCGCTTCAGGCTCGCTTGCGCGGACCCGATCGAAAGCCTGATCGGCCCGCGCCTGGTCGAAGCGTTTCGCGAGGAGGCGCCGCTGGCGACCTTCTCGGCCCGCTGGGTCGTCCTCGACCAGGCGCTGCGCGCGGTGCGGCGGGGCGAGGTGGACATGGCGCTGGGCGTCTTCGACCATGCCGCGCCCGACTTGGCGGTGGCTCCGCTGTACGACGACGAGTACTGCGTGATCGCGCGAAAGGGTCATCCGCTGGCGCAGGGCCGCGTCGATTTGGCGACCTACGCGATGGCCGGCCACATCTTCATAGGCAGCCCGGACGGGCCGCTCGCCGACCAGCCGCCGGTGGACCGCAAGGCGATGGAGGCCAGCTACGGCGGCATTCCGCCGCCAAACGTCATCCGCACCCACGCCTACGTGAGCAGCTGGGAGACGGCGATGCTGATCGCCGCCAACACCGACGCGATGGCCGACTGTCCGCGCAGCCTCGCCACCCGCTATGCGGCCCGCTTCGGCCTGCAGGTGCTCGACCAGCCGTTCGGCGCGTTCCGGTTCACCGTGCGGGCGGTTCGACGGCAAGCCCCCGACGCCGGCCTCGACTGGCTGATGAAGAAGCTCTCAGCGGCCGTCGCCGTGTGAGCGCGCGACCTCGTCGACGAGCCGGCGCGCCTCGGCGTCGCCGCTCAGGCGAAGGACCGGGCCGGCGGCTGCGGCTTCGAGGCGGGCGGCAAGCGGCGCCGTCCAGCCGCCGAAGCTGAGCACCATCCAGGCATAGCGCCAGCCGAAGGCCTCCTGGCAGTCGTCCGGCCGGTCGGCGCGCGGCCGGCCTCGGTGGATCACGGTCTTGCGCCAGGCGCGATAGAGCCGCCGCCAAACCGGTTGATCGAGCCAGAGCACAAGATCGGCCTGGGGAAGCGTGAGCGCGCTCGCCTCGGCGTAGGTCCCTTCGACGATCCAACCGTCCGGCTCGAGGGCTGGCGCGAGGTCGGCGGCGAGCGCGCGGCCGTCGCGGCGCTTCCAGCCAGGGCCATAGGCCAGCCGATCGAGGTGGATGACGGGCAGGCCGAGCGCCTCGCCGAGCCGCCGCGCGAGGGTCGACTTGCCGGCGCCGGCGCCGCCGAGGACCGCGATGCGCCGAACCCTGGCGGGCAGCGCGACCGGCCCGGCGGCCGTGGCGATCCACACGCGGGTCCACGATCCGCCGGCCCACAACAGCGCCAGCACGACAAGGTCGGCGGTCGTCACGAACGTCAGCACCCAGATGATGCCGACCAGGCCCTGATGCAGGTCAATCCCGATCCAGGCCATGAGCGGCAGCTGGATGAACCAGAGGCTGACGAACGGCACGAGGGCGGCGATCTTCGTGGCGCCGGCGCCGCGGAACGCGAAGCCCAGCACGGTCGAGGCCGTGCCGATCGCGACGCCATAACCTGCGATCCGCGCCGGCAGGATCGCCGCCGCCAGGGTTGCCGGATCGCGCAGGAAGGGCGCCAGCAGCGCGTGCGGCGCGAGAGCCAGCGCAAGGCCCATCGGCGCGGTGAGCGCGACGCAAACCGCCGTCGTCCGCCAGCCCCAGGCGCGGGCTGCGCCGGCGTCGCCGCGGCCGAGCGCCTGGCCGGCCAACGTCGCCGCCGCGATCCCGAGGCCCGTCCCGAACTGGGCGGGAAAGCCGGTCAAGGTGAGGAGCACGTTGGCGATCGCCGCGGGGGCCGCGCCCAGCTGGGCGATGACCGCGAACACCGCCATCAGCGCGACCTGCGAAAGGCTCTGCTGCGCGCTGATCGGCCAGCCGATGCCGGCGATCTCAGCCACCCCCGCCGCACGGGGACGAACACGCATGAAGGCTGGGATGAGGCGAAACGCGAGCACGACCTGGACGAAGACGCCGGCCAGCATGGTCGCCGCCATGGCAAGCGCGGACCCCGCCGCTCCGAAGCCGCGGAGCGGCCCAAGGCCCAGCACGAAAACGAACGTCAGAGCGATCTGCAGCGGAGCCGTCACCGCCGTCACCGCCATGGCGATCGCCGGGCGGCCCGAGCCGATCCAGGCGGCGTTGATCGGCAGCGTGACCGCCAGCAGGACGGCGGAGGGCGCGGCGGCCCGGATCCACGCGCCGCCGGCCGCCGCCGCAGCGTGGTCGGGGAGGAGGAGGGCGACCAGCGCGGGGCCAAACGCCCAGGTGGCGGCGGCGACGACAAGGGCGAGCGGGATCGCTCCGGCGTGAGCGGCGGCGAGCACGTCGGCGATGCGGCCGGCACGGCCAGCGCCGGTGGTGCGCGCGACGATCGCCTGCACGCCGGTGTCGACCCCGTTCAGGAGGGCGCTGATGGCCGCGTAGATCGCGCCCGCCACGCCGACGCCGGCGATCGCGGCGTTCCCGAGGTGGCCGAGGACCCCAACCGCCACGATGCTCATGACGTTGTAGATCAGGAACCACCCGACAAGGGGCGCGCCGAGCGTGAAGATCGGGCGCAGGCGGGCGAACCCGGCGAGGGGCGCGGCGCGCTCGTCGGGCAGGGCGGCGTCCATGGCCATCACGCGCCGGCTTTGGCGGGCTGCCGCCCGATCGGCTGGCGACCATCGCCAGGGCCGGCCGCTGTCACCGGCAGCGCTTCGAGGCCGCGGAAGTGGGGATGGGCCGCCAGCGGGGCGGGGCGGTCGGGTCGGCCAGCCTGAGCGCGGGAAAGCGCTCGAACAGCGCGGCGATGGCGACGCGCGCCTCCAGCCTGGCGAGCGGCGCGCCGATGCAGATGTGCGCGCCGGACCCGAAGCTCATGTGCGGCCCGTCGCGGCGGGCGATGTCGAAACGGTGCGGGTCCTTGAAGACCGACGGGTCGCGATTGGCCGCGGGGATCATTACCGCCGCCACCTGCCGCATCCGAATCGGACACCCGGCGAGGTCCTGGTCGCGCGCGGCGACCCGCTGGGTCCCTTCCGTGGGCGGCTCCATGTGCAGGATCTCTTCGACCGCCGAGCTGACCAGGGCCGGATCGGCCCTGAGCTCGGCGAGCTGGTCCGGATTGCGCAGCAGAAGGTTGACGCCGTTGGCGATCAGGTCGGCTGTGGTGACATTGCCGCCGAGGATGAGGTTGAAGCAGTTGACGCGGATCTCGCTGTCGCTGAGGGCGCCGGACGCGGCCTGTTCGGCGATCAGGTCGGAGATGAGGTCGTCGGTCGGCGCGCGGCGGCGCTCGGCCATCGCCTGGTCGAGGTAGTCGCAGATGCCCTCGATGGCGGGCCCCCGCGGCGCTCTGCGCCTCGGTCCGGTTCGGATCGAAGATGCTCAGCACCGCTTCGGACCAGGCGCGAAAGCGCGGGACGTCCGCGGTGTCGACCCCGAACAAGGTTCCGATCACGGCGACGGGGATCGGCATGGCGAAGTCGGCGAGCACGTCGAAGCCTTGTGGGTCCAGCCGCTCGAGCTGGGCGGCGACGATCGCTTCGACGGCCGGTCTTAAGCCCGCCGGCGGCGACCAGCGCCGCCTGGATGGCCGGCGCACGCGGGCGCCGTCGGGGTCGTCCATCCAGCCGATGCCGCTGTTGCGGTCGCCTGGCCGGTTCATGTTGGGCGGCTTGAAGAGGCGGATCAGCGCGCCCTCCTCGGCCTGGTCGGCGTCCTTCCATTGGCTCGCATCGCTCAGCCATGCGCGGGCGTCCGCCATGCGCGTGAGGACGAACGTCCGGCTCGCCTCGTCGAGGTGCGCGGGGTGCTCGCGGCGCAGCCGGTCGAGCTGCCGGTGGCGCTCGTCAGGTGCGTCGATCATGCCGGCCTCCGTCGGGTCGCTGGCCGCATCAAACGCGGAAGCAGCGGATGACGGAACTGAAATCGGCTGTGCTGTCATTCATGTCTGGAGAATTCACTGCCTGTTCGGCGCCAGCCTAGTCTCCGCCGCCCGCGGCCGCCTCGTGCAACAGGGCGGAGCTGCGCGGGCGGCGCTCGGCCATGGGGATCGGCGTCTCGCCGATGATCGCCGCGGCCTCAAGACGATCCATCTCCACGTCGGTGACGCCGAGGATGCGGCTCAGCACCTCGCGGGTCGACTGACCGAGCGTCGGCGCGGGGAAACGGACCGGATAGGGCTCTCCGTCTTCGCGGAAGGCGGGCGAGGGCTGCATGGTCCATTCGAGGTGCGGGTGTGGCACGTCCTGCCAGTAGCCGCGGGCCGTGAGCTGCGGCTCGTAGAGCATGAACTCGTGGAACCCGCGCGCGACGCCGGCCGCAACGCCGCTGGCCTGCAGCGCCTCCATCGCCTCGTCAGGCGAGCGCTGCCTCGTCCAGGCGGCGATCGCCGCTTCAAGCCTGTCCTCGGCAGCGCGCCGGCCGTCCGCCGTGGCCAGCGCGGGGTCCGCGCCGAGGTCCGGCCGATCGATCACCTCGCACAGCGCGCGCCATGCCGCGTCGTCAGTGGCCGCGACGACGATCCAGGCGTCGTCGCCGTCTGACGGGAAGACGCCGTGCGGGACGAAGACCGGGTGGCGGTTGCCCAGCCGCGGGCCGACCTTGCCGGTGACCGACTGCTCGATGAGCCAGGGCGCGACCAGCGGGAACATGCACTCGACCTGGCTCAGGTCGACGAACTGCCCCTCGCCCGTGCGCTTGCGGTGCAAGAGCGCCGTCAGCACCGCCGCGCAGGCGTTCAGGCCGCCGATCGGATCGCCGTAGGCCACGTGGTTCATCGTCGGCGGCCCGTCGGGGAAGCCTGTCATGCTCGGCAGCCCGGAGCGTGCTCGAGCGTCGAGCCATAGCCGCGCAGCTCGGCCCACGCCGTGTTGGAGCCTACGCCGGCATCGAGACCATCACCAGGTCCGGCCGCTCCGCGCTGAGGCCGGCGTAGTCGAGGCCGAGCTTGGGCAAGACGTCCTGGGCGTAGTTTTCGACCACCGCGTCCGCCGTGCGCACCAGCCGGCGCAAGAGGTCGGCGAGATCGGGCTGGGTCAGGTTGAGGGTGATGCCGGTCTTGTTGCGGTTCACGAACTGAAAGTAGAGCGCCTTCTCGTGCAGCCAGTCGGCCATAGCCGCCTCGCTGTAGTCGCCGCCGCGCCACCAGTCCGGATAGGCGCGGCCCTCGACCTTGATCACCTCGGCGCCCAGGTCGGCGAGCTGGCGGGTGGTCAGCGGGCCGGCCCAGCCCATGGTGAGGTCGACGATGCGCACGCCGTCCAGCGGCAGAGCCGCCCATTCACTTGCCGCCGCGCTGGCGCCGGGCCTGCGGGCGCCAGGCGCTGGTGTGCTCGCCGGCCAGCGGGGCGCGGCTCTCGGCGATCGGCGGCGTGTCGTTCAGGTGCTGGGGCGGCACGGACGCTTCGCGAGGCCTCGCCGATGCTGGACCTTGCCGAAGGCGCCGTGGACGCGGTGCGCGGGCGTAGGCCAGAAAGCCGCGCCATGTACAGGGAATCCTCCACCAGCGGCACGCGCCGGCGCAGGCCCTCGGCGAACCACTCGCGCGCCGTCCGCACCATCAGCGCCGGCCCGATCGCGGCGTCGACTTCATCGGCGGCCAGAAAGCGCTGGGGCGCGGTCGCATACGTCGGGTTGGCCGGGAGCTCCGGGCAGCCGAGCATGTCGCAGAAGCCGCGCCACTGGTCGTTGGAGAACGAGGTCACCCCGAGCCAGCCCGCGGCGGTCGGATGAATTCCACAAGGGAAGACGGGGAAGAACCGGTTCACCCCCCAGCGTCGCTCCTCGGCGCCGAGCGAGAGCGTGACCGCGGCCTGGAACTCGGGCTCGCAGGCGTTGGCTTCGTGGATGCTGACCTCGAACTTCCGCCCCCGCCGGGAATCGCCGATCAACGCCGCCACCGCCGCCGAGAACGCCGAGAGCGCGCCCGGCAGGTAGGCCTGGCTCTGCGGCTGCACCACGGGGGTCTCGCCGAGGTTGCCGACCTGCCGCACCAAGCCTGCCAGCGCCCGCACCGTTGCGTCCGTGGCCGCGTAGTCGCGGTAGGGTCCGCTCTCCCCGAACCAGCTCAGCGAGACGATGTGGCAGGTGGGGGGAAGGCCGCGCGCAGGGCCGCGTGCCCCGTCGCGCCCTCGTCCCAGCCCGCGCCGTGGCGGGCGTCGATCAGAACGTCGAGCGGCGCCGGCGATCGCGCGGAGCCGTTCGGCGTCCTTCGACCGAGGAATCACGCTCTGCTTGTTCGTGTTCAACCAGGCGAAGAGCGCGCTCTCCCTGCCGTCCGCCGCCCACGTCCACAAAGAGGCGGCCAGATCGTGCGGTCGGGGTCGCCGCCCCGGCGGCTCGACCTTGGCGACGTCGCCGCCGAAGTCGGCGAACAGCTTGCCGCAATAGGCGACGGCCGCTGCCCGTCCCCAATTCCGAGTTCCGGATTCCGCCCAGGGCGGTCTTGTCGTTCTCGCTTGTGCTCATCGCGGTCGATTGTTGCGGTCTCAGCGCGAAGACGGCAAGCCTCCGAAAAACGGCGAAGGCCCGGACGGCCATGCATGAAGACCTGATCGGCCCGCTGCTGCGGCGCGAACTCGGCGTCGAGGCCGCCGCGATCCGACCGCTGATCGGCGGCGAGGTTGGCCGGGTCTTCCGCGTCGACGCCAGCGGCGCGTCCTTCGTGGTCAAGTTCGTGAACGCGAGCCCGGAGCCGCCGTTCGCGGCCGAGCGGATCGATGACCGCGTCTACGGCTCCCGCTGGAGCAACCTCGTTCCGGCCTACGACCTCCTGCGCGCGAACGGCGTCGCCGTCCCCGTCTTGCAGGCGTCGGGCACGCTCGCCGACGCCGGTCTCCACTACGCGGTTCTCGACTATCTCGACGGCGATCCCGACGACGGCTCGCCCGCATGGGCCGCCTGCGTGGGCGCGGTGCTGGGCCGGCTGCATACGATAACCCGCGCGCACCACGGTTGGGTCGGCATGGACCCAGCGGACGCCGTGCGCTGGCCCAGCGCATTTGCGACGAGCTTCCGCGGTTGGCTGGCCCGCGGCGAGGGCCACCTGGCGGCAAATCTGCGCGCGGCCGTCGCGCTGCGGTGTGAACCGCTGCTCGAGGCGCTGAGCGAGCCGGCGCAGTTCGTGTTTTCACACACAGACGGTTTCCAGGGCGTCCAGAAGAACGCCGGCGGCTGGACGCTGCTTGGCGTCATCGACATCGAGGACCATCAGTTCACTGACCAGCGCTTCGTGCTCGCCGGCTTCGAGCGAGTTCTCCCGCCTGTTCTATGGCCTACCGATCGACCCGGCGTTCTGGGACGCCTACGCGGGGCTGAAGCCGATCGACCCGAGCTACGCCGCGTTCCAAGCCGCTGTTCCAGACCTACTACCTGCTCGTCTGGACCTGCGGTATTCAGGGGCAGGCTGAGCCTGCTCGAGCGGGCCGTACACTTGCTGACGCGGATCTCGGCCTGAGCGCAGCGTCGCAAGGGTTGATGTTACCTTGGTACCGGTGTACCATAAAATGCATGCAGATCGAGAGGGTGCAGACGGGCGTGCGGCTGGAGAAGCGGCTGCTGAAGGTGCTG